>NZ_FNHY01000020.1 GCF_900103605.1 Psychrobacillus sp. OK028
TTATTGAGTGGAATTTAATTACTGCGAACTAAAGAGAACTTGTTCTCTGTCCACTTTATATGGAGAGGTGGGCGTGATAGGATAATCTTGATAAGCCAGCTCTGTTTCAGCTGGCTTTGGGCTTATAACTCACGCCCGCAGAGGCTCCATGTCAAGTGGTAGTTCAGACAATTACCGGGCAGGTTAATCCCCAAATTTTTCTCTCATGATCTCTGCAATCCCCTTACTCGAAAGATTAAAACCACTTAAAGTTTTCGAATCAAACCTTTGGTTATAATTGGTCGTCACCAAATAAACTATCTTTTCAGCGGCTTCTACTGTGCTGAAGTTACTAGATACCTTCGTTCTTGCTTTAATTTCTCTATTGAAGCGTTCAATCAAATTAGTCGTGTACAAGTACTTTCGGATATCCTTAGGGTATTTTAAAAAGGTCATTAAGGCAGGCAGTTCCTTCTCCCATGAGGCAATTTCTCTTTTATAAAGGTTGCCCCATTTGGATTGTAGTTGACTAAGTTCTTGAACAGCCTCATCAAAATGATCTACTGTATAGACTTTTTTCAAATCTAGAAGAAAATCAGGACGATCCTTCGGACGAATACGATGTGCCGTATATCGGACCTTATGAACGACGCAGCGTTGTACATCTGCGTCGGGATAGACGGATTGAAAAGCAGTATCTAGACCAGACAGACCATCAAATATACCAAGAGCAACTTGTTCCACACCACGGGACTTTATATCAAACAGAACTTCCTTCCATCCGTGTGCACTCTCATTTCCTCCAACAAAGAATCCCAATACTTCCCGATAACCGTCTTCTGTCAATCCGATAGCAATATAGACTGCTTCGTTTTCATAAGTATCTCGGCGAATATTAAGAAAAGTGGCATCAAGGTATACCGCAAGATAACGAGTACGAAGAGGACGTTTCTTCCACAGTTCAATATCCTCGACTATTTTATTGGTGATGTTTGAAACAGTACCAGTAGAGTAAGCTTCCCCTAATAAGCCGTGAATAATAGATCCTACTTTACGTGGGGTAACTCCGTGTTGATACAATTGCACGATTAAATCGTCCACCACAACCATGCGACGTTGATATGGATCAAATAGAGCGGTTTGATATTGGCCCTTGCGATCACGTGGGATCGCAAGATCTTCTACCTTTCCATATATCGTATCTAAAGTGCGTTTGTAATAACCATTCTTCGAATTACTTTCTCCGACTGGTTCATTTTCAAGTGCAGATTCTATCTCTTGTTTCAGTAGAAACTCCAACTTTTCTTTCAAAAATAATTGAATCATTTCTTGGATTTGATTAGAAATATCTGATGAAAATATGTTAGAATGTGACATGGGCAAAGTTCTCCTTTTAAAGTTGTTTTAGTCGATAACTTGAGGGTACTTTGCCTTTTTATTTTTGTCCAAAAAAAGCCTTACACAAACTTTTATACACTATC
>NZ_FNHY01000006.1 GCF_900103605.1 Psychrobacillus sp. OK028
ACGATGAATACGAATCCGTCTTGTTTAGAAATGATTTCAGACCATGCTGCTGCACCTGATGCGTCTCCGCCTGCTTCACCTAAAAGTGGTAATTTGTAATCTGCGATATCGATAATTGTATAGTTTGCATCTCCACGTTTGTCTGCTAATTCTTTTACCCATGCCCCTACTTGTGGACTTACACGTCCCTCACGTGTTGAACCTAAAATAATACCTATATTTGATTTTGTCATTGTTTTTTCCTCCTCTTGTTGTTGTTCTTGTGATCCAAATAATTTATTTAAAAAGCCCATTTTTTTAATTTCACCTCCTTATAAGTACTCTTTTTCTATGTTGAGCGTGCTTCGTACTGTGTTGATTGGTCGCACGGATGCCTCAATTTGTTCACGTTTTCCTTCAAGGAATGGTGGTAACGATAAGATTTCTCCTACTGTTTCATAAGGCTCGTCTCCCATAAATCCTGGGCCATCAGTTGCCCACTCAAATAGAATTCCAGGTGCTACACGAGCGTATAAAGATTCAAAGAAGAATCGGTCTACATAGCCAGAAGTACCGAAACCAGACGCTTGCATATGGTCAATCCATTCATACAATACTTTCGTGTCTTCAACTCGGAATGCTGCATGGTGTACTGTTCCGAAGCCTTGGCGGCCAGCTGGGAGAATCGTGTTATGTTCTACAATTACTTGTGCACCATTTCCACCTTTTCCAACTTCAAATAGATGCAAGGAACCTTCATGTCCGATTTCACGCATTAACATTACTTTTTCCAATACTTCCTTAAAATAATCAAATTGTGCGATTCGAATATGAATTGGTCCTAAACCTGTAATCGCAAATTCCAATGGAACTGGACCATTTTGCCAAGGAGTTCCCGATTCAATACCCTCGTTTAACTCATCAGAAACTAACATATATTGTTGATCATCAAAGTCTACAAATGAAATAGTCTTCTTACCAAACACTTCTTTAATACCAGTGTTTTTTACTTCATACTTTTCGAAGCGTTTCACCCAGTAATCTAATGCCGCATCTGTCGGTACACGGAAAGCTGTTTTATAAATCTCATTCGTTCCATGTGTTCCTTTAGGAATGCCTGGGAAATCGAAGAACGTCATATCTGTACCAGCCGATCCTTTATCATCTGCGAAGAATAAGTGATACGTTTGAATATCATCCTGATTGACAGTTTTCTTAACTAGTCTCGTCCCTAATACAAATGTGAAAAACTCATAGTTTTTTTCTGCGCTACTTGTAATTGCTGTTACGTGATGTATACCTTTTAAGTGATTCATTGTGTTTCCTCCTAATTTTATGTTAATTTAATTATTCTTCATTTCGAGATAATCATTTAAAAAAATATTGCTATTCAATTTTTTTTATTAGTTGAACCATTTTGTTCAAATCGGCTTCTGTAAACCGACAAAATATTCCATCCATCATTTTCACATGTTGAGGATAAATCCGCTCCATAAGTGTCTTCCCAAGACTCGTCAGACTAGCATAAGTCACTCGACGATCTTCTGGACATGCTTTACGAATAACATACTTCTTTTGCTCAAGCTTATCTACCACATAAGTGATACTACTACTTGAAATAAGTACCTTTTTCCCAATTACTTGAATCGGCTGATCTCCTACTTGAAAGAGTAATTCTAATACAGCAAACTCTGTAGGATTCAATTCATATCTAGCTGCATCTTTTCTAATAATTTCTTGAATCGATTGGGAGGCACGAAGGATATCGGTAACAGCATTCAATTTTTCTGTGGCAAAATCCAATCATATCCCTCCTCTTAATACTTATAATTAATTTATCTTTAATTAAAGTATCTTTAATTCGAACTAAATATAACATGAAAGCATTATAGCTGTCAACAGTTTTGTAAATATCAATAATCAATAAATTTATCCCATCAAATCATCGAACTTGTCACACTCATGGGAAAGAGACTTCCTTCTATTGCAAAAGAAATTACCCCTGTCTCTTCTGAAACTACAAGTACTAACGCGTCACATCTTTCAGAGAGTCCTATCGCCGCACGGTGTCGAGTACCGAGTTTTTTCCCCCCTGACCCTATGCCAGATAAAGGGAGTACGTTTGCTGCAGAATATATTTTATCCCCTCTTATTAATACTGCTCCATCATGCAATGGATTTCCTGGATAGAAAATCGACTCTAATAACGATTGGGTTAATGTTGCACCAATAGACGTACCAGCTCGAATTAATAAGTCCACTTGATCCTTACGTTCAATAACTATTAATGCTCCATGTCTTTGGTGAGACAAATGCTGAATGCAAGTAGATATTTCCAAGTATTTATCGGTATAAGGCGCCAAATAATTATTAAGATAAAAGGTAGCAGCCATCGTTTCTACTTCTTCAAACTTATCTTTGAGGTCTTTAAGCTCCCCCAAAACACAATAACTATCATTGTTTAAAGTTTTTATTCCTTTATTTATATCAAATGATATATTTTCTAAGCTTTCCGTTAATTTCAACTTTAGTTGTGATAAATCAAAAACATTCTGAGACATAATCTAGATACCTCGTTTCAAAATTATAACGACAGCTTGCTGTGTATCTTTAATTTGACCCAAAATGTAGAAAATCATACATAGAACGACCACCTGTTGGTCTCGGTTATTTTAAACAAATATAGCCCCATTCCAATAGTAGAACGGGGCTAAAATAAGTTTATTTAACTCGATTGGCGAACAATATGATCTGCTAATCTTATAGCTAAAGCAACATTAGAAAGAACTGGTCCGGCTGCTGTTAACGTTGGAAGAACACTATTATCTGCTACATACAAACCTTGCACACCATGTATTTGACCGTGGCGATCTGTAGCTGAAGTATTTGGATCGTCACCCATTCTACAAGTGGAAGCCTCGTGCATATCACTTCCCGGTGGACGAAGAGTTAGAGTAGAAGTATCTAAAGTAACTCCCATAGCGGCAGCCGATTCGATAATTCCTTGCTTAACTTGTTCAGCCACTTGAAGGTCTCTGTCACTTAATGAATATTGAACTTGTTGTAAAGGTACACCGAACTCATCCTTTTCAGCTGGATCAATGTACACTCTGTTCTCAGCCCTAGGCTCAACCCTTCCAAATGCAGCGAATGCGATTATCAAAGTATCCTTTAGCTCTTTGTCCTCAAATTGCTGGTAAGAAAAATACTGGTCTGGACCTAAGATTTGAATTTGATATGGAGATTCCTTTGTTTCGAATTTCAAGATTGATAAATTTCCATTTTTATCGGAAAACTGATTTCTGCCTATTGTTCCAATTGCAATGATGGACACATGCCCAGTTAAGTAGCGTCCAATTGCAGGACCTTGAATTCCTGAATTAAGCAATATACGTGGTGTCTCTAGAGTACTCGCTGATAACACTACATTTTTAGCTCGAATAAAATGCGCTTTTTTATCTGGAGAAAATACTTCTACGCCAGCTGTTTTCCCATTTTCCAAAAATACTCGTGACACATTGGCGTTTATCGCAAGATCATATGGATGATCAAAAAGGGCGGCTGCAAGGGCATTGATTGAACTAAACCAGGGATTTGAGTGGACTTCTCCTTGACGAGAAGGTGTCATATCAAAAGCAACTGGCATATCATTCGCTTCGAGAATGCCCCCTGCATGAAGCTTCCTTAAAAGAATCTTTTGCATAGATGATCCTTCCGCATAATCGGTTGTCACATGCAATAATTTCTCAGCCATCCGATAATATACATTTAATTCCTGACGGTGAATAGGCCATTTATTAAGTTCTTCTCGAATTGGTCTGGGAGTCGCCGCATTCCAAAACAATGATCTGCCACCAAGTGCATATACCATTCTGGCACCTGAGAATTGCGGTAAACGTTCACCTACTACTGTTGAATTATCTGGAAGAAGCTGATCTCTTGCAGTATTAACATTCTGCGTTGGAATGTTTAAAGAATGGGAATGAAACAATTTATCACCCATTTCAAGTATTCCTATTTTTTTTGCTCCTTGACCTTTCCACAGTTCGCAGAGCCTTTGCAAGGTTGCTCCTCCACCTGGACCACTTCCTACAATAAGTACATCGTAATTTGTCCCTGACATCTCTTCAAGCGTTTTCGTTGGAATCCAATTATTTTTATATTTCACCAAAGTAGTAGTACACTCTCCTCTATCTTAACTATCTCTTTAAGATATGCACCCCTGTTTGATTTGTTCAAATACGAAAAGGTATAGCACCATTAAAGCGAAAAAGCTTTTTTGAATCGTTACTAGTGGATTCTAGACAGATTCACATACAGAATTACCATTGGTGCTTTTATGAATTGAATTGATTCTTTCCCTGTTTATTTACTCAGGTCAGAAATCTAAAAAAACACCCTCGCCATTCCTGGCAAGAGTGTTATATAAAGTGAAACTTCAATTAGGGGATTTCTTCCTCTCCTACTTACGCTTGTTGCTTGGGCAAACTTGAATGGAAGTCTTAATGCATGCAAGATGCACTAGGACCGATATTACCCTATGTAGTGCTAATTTCTGCGGGATAAAATATATAAGACTTTTAAAGTAAGTTGTCTTAATCATTTTCCGATTTAATATCTGGCATATTCTTCTACCGTCATCTGTAAAAAAGCAATGGCTGCAGGTGATAATGTGGCATTTTTCATATAGCTAATAACCACTATATTTTTAAATGTAGGATTCCCTAAAGTAAATAAATTTGCCTCTGTTATAATGTTATCTCGTTCTACCACACAACCTGGAATAATTGTTAGACCCAAACCGTTATTCGATAATCTAAATGCATTTTCAACGTTCTCTGTTTCGAGAATTATTTCTGGCTCTATATTATAATGGTCTAAAACTCGATCTACTAGTCTACGTAAACCAAGTCCAGGTTTTAGTAAGACAAAACGTTCATGCTGCAAAAACTTCGGACTAAAAGGGATATGCGTAGGTCCTTTATACTTTAACTCGTGTAGTCGATGCCCTTTCGGTACCAAAAGATACAGGTTCTCTTCATATAGCTTTACATAATCTAATTCAGGATTGGTAATAGGTAGCATATTTAAACAAATATCAATTTTGTTTTGTAATAGTAAGGACTCCATAATTGAAGCGGTTTCTTCAACTAGTTCTATTTCTAATCCTGGGTAAGCTTTTATAAATTTTGGTAGAAATTTATACAATGTATACGATGCTAATGTAGGATTAATCCCTATAGTAAGTCTTCCTTTTTTTAAATCTGAGATTGCTTCAAACTCATGCTTCATTTTCACATATTTCTCTTCTATTTCCTTCATATATGAAAGATATCGTTCGCCAGCATAAGTAAGTGTTAGTGGTGTCACATGACGATTAACAAGCTCAACACCAAGTTCTGACTCAATATTTTTAATATATTTACTTAAATAAGGTTGTGAAATATAAAGCGCTTTCGCAGCATGTGAAATATTCCCATACTCCAGAATAGTATCTAAATATAAGGCCGACATGTCTTTCATTTGACTCAAATCAGGTCGCTCCTTTACCTATAACTCTTAACACTTTCATTATAATCAATTTCTTTTGAAATATAACAGGATAAGGACTCAACAATAATTCTCCACCTGTTACTGGATAAAAAAATTGCCTCCTACGAAAGGAGACAATTCTAAAAATGCATATTAGATTACATACCACCAGTTACAGGAATTGATTCACCTGTAATAGCAGCAGCACCTTCAGAAGCTAAGAATACCGCAGTTTTACCGATTTCAGATGGTTCTAGTAAACGTTTGATCCATTGTTTACCTAAGATGTGATGAGCTACTGCTTCTTCTTCAGTAGTACCGTCTTTTTCTGCTAAAATCGGAATTTGTTTTTCGATTAACTCAGTGCGTACTGGACCTGGTTCGATACAGTTAACAGTAATACCGTTAGTAGCATTTTCTAAAGCTACCACTTTAGAGAAACCAGTTTGTCCTGCTTTAGCAGCACAGTAAGCTGATTTGTAAGCATCTGGAATACGACCGTGAGCAGAAACGATGTTGATGATACGACCGTAGTTTTGAGCTTGCATTGATTTTAAAGAGTGTTTTGTCATTAAGAATGTACCTTTTAAGATAACATCGTTTAATAGATCCCATTTTTCTACTGGGAAATCTTCTGTTTTACAGATAAATTGTAAACCAGCGTTGTTAACAACTACATCTACAGAACCGCGCTCAGCGATTACAGCGTCGATAGCAGTTTTAACTGAAGTTTCGTCAGCTACATTTACTTTGTAACCTTTAGCGTTTCCTAATTTTTCAGCAGAAGCGATAGCAGCCTCTTCATTTAAGTCAAAGATTGCTACGAAGTCACCATTTGCAATAAATTCTTGTGCGATTGCATAACCAATACCTTGCGCAGCACCAGTTATTAATACTGTACGATTTGTTTTCATAATTAAAAACCCTCCAACTTTTTTATTTTGATTGCTTTATTTATTTTTGTTCACTGGGGAGAGACTCTATACTTTCCCCCCAATGATTTTTATTAATAGAATGTAATTCCTATTATTAATGCTACGATTAGAGCAATAAAGATTGGCAATGTCATACTTATAAATGCATACTTAAATGAATTTTTATGAGTTAATCCTGCCAAAGCGAACAATGACAAGACCGCACCAGAATGTGGTAACCCAGTCAATACAGAGGATGCAATCGCAGAAATACGGTGCATCGCATCAGGATTCACACCCATATCCAAATATGTCTGTGCAAATGCTTCCATCGCAATTCCTAGACCACCTGAAGCTGAACCCGTAATTGCTCCAAGTACAGCCGAAGCAATCGTTAAACTAATTAATGGATTTCCAGGAATACCTAAGATAAAATCTGAAATTACCTTAAACCCTGGTGCCATTGTAATTACAACACCAAAAGCTACAGCTGCTGACGTAAAGAAAATAGGTGTGATTGACCCATTCGCACCTAAACTAAGTGCTGTTTTGTGCGAAGGAATGTAACGATGAAACAATACTGCCGCTGCCAAAATTGCTGCACCTAAGCCGATTAATACGATATTATCTACTTTCATCGCACTTCCTATAAATATGATGACGATTAATAGTAGAATTGGTAAGATACTTAAAAAGAATGAAGGAATTTGTTCTTTCAAAGCAAGTGACTCTTCTTTTTCCTCTGCATAAGGAGCAAAAGTATTTCCTTCCGCAATACTCTTTTTTAAAGCATATCGCATATATACAAGACCAACGATAATTGCTACTAGTGTTGCAACAAACCCCATTAATGGTGCGGCGGTTAGTGTGGTTCCTAAATATTTCGTTGGAACAACGTTTTGGATAGATGGTGTTCCTGGCATCATAGTCATTGTAAATGTACCAATCCCTATAAATACTGGGATAACGATTAAGTTCCATGCGATATTAAGCTCTTTAAATAACGGTTTCGCCAATGGAATAACAACAAACAATACGACAAACAAACTAATTCCGCCGTATGTTAAAATTGCACTAATTACTAAAACTGCAACCAATACAGAAAATGGTTTTTGCGTTCCTGTGATCGATAATACTTTTTGGGCAATAGATTGAGCTGCCCCACTTTTTTCAATATATTGAGCTAAAATTGCCCCTAATAAAAACACTGCAAAATAATTAATAATAAAACCTGCTAAACCTGTCATAAATGAACTTTCATTTCCTATTAATGAAGGAAAGAAATCCATACCATTTGTCACAATTACAACAATTGCTGCAAGTGGTGCTATGAAAACGATGCTATAACCCTTCATTGCTAGAATGACGATTAACGCAATCGCAATTACTATACCGATAGTACCCATTTTTAATTTCTCCTTTACCTGCTTTGTGACAATAATTCATCAATAATGTGGATATTTGATGTCTAAACACAAGACACATTATTGCACAATATATCTTTTGTGAAAAATAGTAGAAAGGTTATTATTTCTATAACTAAAATGTTATAGCACTATCAAAACGTTGGTGTACAAGACACTTTAATTATTAGATAAATAAGTCTTTAATCAAATTAAGCCTTTATACCTACCTTAACAATTGGTGTTTAATATTAGTTATGGTATTCATTTCTTCTGGTCAAACAAAGTTTCTGGATATTATAAAATTAATTTAGTAATTAAAACTAAGCACAAAAAAACACCCTTGCCATTCCTGGCAAGAGTGCTCTATAAACGTTGCTATAATAATCTTTTTAAGTAAGCCGCGTTTGCCGTACATTCATTAGAAAGTTTTAAACCACCACTCCTCAAATGTGGTGGAAAATGCCTTAAACCCTGTAATACTCACTGTTTTAACGGTGTTTTATAAGGTGTTTTTATATCGTTTATTAACGTTTTATTTTGATTTTAGCCCCAATTTAACCCCAATTAACCCCTTCCTAAAATGTTAATATTTCTGTATTTTTCAGTAAAAAACCGTTTAACTATATAAGCAACGGTCTTTTTCTCTCGCATATTTAATTATCGGAGGTATGATCTCTTTATTCCATTACCTTGAGCAAAAGGCTATTTACCTAAAAAAAGAAGACTTCCAAATGCTTAAAGAGAGACCCCTTGTGTCCAAAAAATAAGGCTAAAGATTATATAAAAAATGATTGCACTTATAAGAACAAAAGCTACTTGTAAACGAGTGAATGATTGTGATGTACTTTGCTGTTTCTTTTCTCCAACCATTTTTTCAACTTTAAGATTGATTGGAATGAAAAATAAGGAAAAGAATAAACCAGCAGATATTGATATACAAAAACTTTGAATTAAAACAGGTGCATTTAACTCAAAAAGCATATTTCCTGCCACGAAATAAGGTATCCCAATCCAATATCCAAATGTCAAGATTAATAAGGTTATTGCAATAATCAACAGCATAAAATTTTTCTTTAAAACATATGCGTATGCTTTACTATATAAACTCATAATCCATCCCACCCAACCATTATTGTTAAATCTGCCCAGTTAGTTCAATAAGAAAAAAAGGCTTTACTCCTTCTTGAAGTAAAGCACCTGTTAGTTTAAGTACATCGTTTCACAATCTTAATTAAACCAGCTTTTTGCCTATAATTAAATTAAACTTAGCTCTTTTACTCTTGAATTTATTATCCATTTTTTAGACAGTATGAATTAATGCTCTAGCCTGACTTAATCCTTCACTTACCATATTTACGAAATAATCTTTATTATCTGGATGGCAAGCAATTAGGTAAGGTTCATTGTTCATACCTGTAAAGTCATTTCCTTGAAAGTCAATTACAATTCCTCCAGCTTCCTTTACCATAAGTATTCCAGAATACAAGTCATCGCCTTCAGAGTTATAAAGGATAATTCCGTCTATATCACCTTTTGCAAGCATACACCATTGCAGGGTCGGAGCCCAGAGCCTCATCATCCTTTTACAATTCACATCGATATACTGTCGTAATTTTACAGCCTTTTCTTCATTCTGAACTCTATGACCCTGTATCCAAGCAATAGTAAATTTTTTAGGATTATCTCTCTTTTTAATTCTCAATTCTACATCATTACAGAATGAACCACCGTTTAAACTAGATATAAATAACCTATCTACCATAGGTTCATATATAACTCCTAGAATTGGCTCGTGTTTATATAAAAGTGTTATAGACGAGGAAAAAACCGGAAATCCAATTGCAAAATTATTAGTACCATCTAAGGGATCCACTTGCCATAACCATTCACTCTGTAATCCATTATCCCCTGCTTCTTCACTATGTATCTTATGATTTGGAAATGCACTAGTTAATACGTCCAATATTAAATCTTCTGCTAAATGATCAACTTCAGTAATTAAATCCCCATAATCATCTTTCTCATCCAAACTAGTAAAGTTATCGAAACGTTCTTTTGCAATATTCCCAGCATCAACTACTACCTTACTCGCTACGATCCTAGCTTTATTTAAAATATCCTCCATATGTGCCTGCTTTGTACATTCTACATTCATTAATTACACCCTTTACCCAGTTTTATAGTCAACAGAGGTTCTTTCCACTATTGACTAATTCGACAGGAGTGGTAAATAACCTTTTTCTTATTGAACTAAACTGCTTCGTTAGTTCACTAAGAAAAAGAGTTACCTACGGCAGCCCCATGAGTTTTTGCTAAAGCACCCGTTAGTTGAATAAGGATGTATTAACAAAGCGTTCCATTAGCTTGGTTTCTTCATTTAGTAATCGTGAAAGAAATAATAATTGAGGAAATGGCTGTAAGATTAAATTCATATCTATTTCTGTTTTTAGTATAGAAACTCCATCCAGCTTTTGATAATCACTTAAAGATATTTTCTTTTGGCAGATAAGTTGTACATTCTCTGGAGAAAGCAATAATAAACCTTTTGATTCGGAAGATGGAACTGGCAGAGTTAATGTATTAGATAGATACATTATTGTATAAGAAGATTCCTCATTGCCCTTAATTAGAATAGGTACAACAGGTTCATTTATATAAACTTTAGTAGGTTCTTCGTTCCACTCACTGAGGTAAAATGTTGTGTTTGGATTAAAGGTAGTAATTTCTACTTGAGCTTCTTCAAAAACTTCACGTTTAGCTGTATCCAACGCTGTTTCATTACCCTCTCTATGCCCTCCCAATCTAACCACTCCAAGTTTGTCTCCTTCTTTTGTTGGACCAACTTGAAATACAAATAATCCTTTATATAAAACATAAGCACCAGAAGTTCGTACATTTTTAGGAATTAACATAGTCAACCTCCTTGTTCACCATTTTATTCTTCAACTAACATACCCCTTTAGTTCAATAAGAAAAAAGCTTTACTCCTTCTTAAAGTAAAGCACCCCGTTACTTCAATAACTATAATTGAGAATCCCAATTTATAAAGATTCAATTCTCCGTTTTTCAGCCTCTATATAATCATAAACATTCAATATTTCTTTGTCATAGTCGTTTTCAATTTCAAAATACCTAACACCTACTTGTAAACATTTTGTTTTAAATTCTTTATGTTCCTTGATTAGTTCTTTTATCGTTCTTTCTTCGGGCCAATTACGGAGTTCAACAGCATTCCTATGTTTCACTATTTTTGTTTCGAAGTTTTCTTGAATATAATTCGTCGAAAAACCTAAGAATACTGGAATGATTTTTTCTGAGTAATTGATGTCAAAGCCCTTCATATAGTGAGGAAATATCTAGCATCCTTCAATAATGATATGTTGTTCATTCTCGATATTTGTCATAATAATCCCTTTTAATATTGGCCAGAGCTTATCTCCAATGAATTCGGTACTATCTAGTGGTGTAAATCCACAATTCTTATCTCCTCTGTACAAGCCCATTTTTAAATGGTCTATAGAGAGATAAGAAATATGATATTTTTCTAGTAACTTTTGAGCCATCAATGTTTTTCCAGTACCACTTACAGCGCTTATTAAAATAACCATATTTTACTCCTATCTGATTTATTTGTTAATTACACTAAACTGCGGCTTTAGTTCAACAAGAAAAAAGGCTTTACTCCTTCTTAAAGTAAAGCACCCGTTAATCAGTTGACTAATTTACTTGTTCCCCTTTTTGTATACATTAGCTAACTTCAAAGAATAAATAGCCAAGCATTGAACGGTTAACAAAATCCTGGTGCATTGAAAAATAAACAAAAGGAAAACAGTATAAACAGACTATCAGAATACCAATTACTATTTTTCTCATATTGTGACCTCTCTTTATATAGTTATAAACATGGAATACTTGGACAGTTCTGTTCTTCTAAAGCACCCGTTAGTTTAAGTGTAATAATTCACAATCTTAAGATTTATTTCTTCTATATGCATATCTTCTTTGGTTTTATTTATTACAGGAATGCTACCCCTTAGTTCAGGAAGAATTTTCAACTACTATCGAACTCGCATACATTTTTAGTTTACATAACAACAGAAATGTAATGATAATTGTTTCTAGATACCAATTGGAGAGTAGTTGTTTGTATAGGTGGCGATTTGCAAAACAATCTAAAATCGTTCTATGCAAAGATCTCAAATATGGGTCTTAGTCTAAGCCTCTTTATTAATTAAACATATCCTTTACTATACCCTAAAGGGAGGTAAATCCAATGCATTTTAAAGTTGGACATCAAATGTTTCCCGATTTTTCTAGATAAAAAAGAATAGCAGGATCCGGTGACGGTTCACGCCGTTCAAGGAACCTTTTTTATAATTCTGGTTTGAACGAGATAAGTGAATAGGCTACATTGATTTAAACAATTCTGATAGATGCTATGTAATACACAACGATAACAATTCATCCAGAAGAATATACATAAAAGGAAAGATCAGACGGACCCCCCCAGCTGACCTTTCACTTTTCTTTCAACCTTGGACTTCGATAGGAATAACACAAAAAAAAGTTAACTAGTAAGAACTAGTTAACTTTACGGTTCCACTCAATAGTCCATTGAAGAAATTAAAGTGACAGACTCTTCAAATAGCGGAAATCGTCTCGAAGTTTTTTAAAATAACAAGTCATTCCAAAAGGAGTTCCTATTCGAGCGGCGTTGGTTTCGCGAAGTCCTACGTTGGTTGCTCGTGCGGCGTTGGTTTCGTGAAGTTCGGCGTTGGTTGCTCGTGCGGCGTTGGTTTCGTGAAGTTCGGCGTTGGTTGCTCGTGCGGCGTTCGTTTCGTGAAGTTCGACGTACCCTGCTCGTGCATTGTTGTTTTCTCGAAGTACGACGTCTCTTGCTCGTGCATCGTTCGTTACTAATAGGATCTTGATGCATGAAGTGACCTAACCCTGAGTTGTTAGCCATTTCTACTGCATTCTGTATAAGTGACATATTCAAACCTCCTTTCATCTTTATTAGAGAAAGAAGGTAAATTCCTTTAAAGACTCAAACCCATGCCTCAGCACTATTCTTTCCCTATCGTAGTATATGAGGTTGTACTAAAGATGTTAGAGACAATTGCATAGTTTTTGAAAGTAAAATATTAACTCTATTTTTTTTATGGAATCTTACAATTTTGTTTTATATGAATAATTTAATAATGAAAGGAAAGAATTCGCGTGGATAACGGCATAATAATACCTGAATATCAGCTTTTTATTCATCCTTTAGATTTAAGTGAACTTCGGAAAGATATATGGTGTGACGATCCTATCTCTGCCAAACTAACGATCAACAAAAGAAAGTATGATATTGATATCGCCTATCGTGGCTCCCATATCCGGGATTTTCGAAAGAAGTCGTATCACATTTCGTTTAGTAAGCCAAGTACGTATAGAAATACCAAAGAAATTCATATCAATGCAGAATATAAAGATCCTTCTCTATTAAGAAATAAACTATCGCTCGATTTTTTCAATGAAATAGGGTGCTTATCGCCAAATTCCCAATTTGTAAATATGAAATTGAATGGGAGAAATGAGGGGCTATATTTGGAATTAGAATCAGTGGATGAGCATTTCCTTAAGAATCGACAACTACCGCAAGGACCAATATTCTATGCGGTTGATGGCGATGCAAACTTTTCGTTGATGAGTGACCTTGATAAACAAGTAAAGAAATCTCTTAAGGTTGGCTATGAACTAAAGTATGGGACAGAACAAGATGAATTTCATTTACAAAAAATGATTATTGAGATTAATACCCTTTCAAAAGCTGAATTTGAAAATGAAATTGTGAAATACATCCATGTTGATCAGTATCTCCGCTGGTTGGCTGGCATTGTTTTCACCCAAAATTTTGATGGTTTTGTTCATAATTACGCATTATATCAAAATAGCGAAACTAGACTATTCGAAATCATCCCGTGGGATTACGATGCAACATGGGGAAGGGATGTAAACGGGAAAGTGATGGAAGAAGACTATTTACGAATCGAAGGATTTAATACGCTTACCGCAAGAATTCTCGACGTAAAAACATTTCGACGTCAATACAAAAACTTGCTAGAAGTTATTTTAAACAACCAATTTAATGTAGACTATTTGAAACCGAAAATTCAAGGTATGCATGATTTAATAAGGCCTTATATTCAAAAAGATCCATATAAAAAAGACGATATCCATTTATTTGATAAGGAACCAGAATATATATTGGATTTTATTGAAGCACGGTCGAAATATATAAGAGGGAAATTAGATTCATTAGATTAAGTTGTTGCATAATCTTACAAAACCCTCTTTCCATGTGGTAAGTGGGTTGTTGTCGCTTGAATTAGCACACAATTATTTGTACTTTAAATATAGTAAAATCATTTAAGTGATGTTCTTCTTATGTGGTCTTTTTATTTTAGTTTCTGTTCATCAGCTAAGCGAGTTACTCGGAGATTGTCCCGTGTAATAGTGAAGTCATTTTAGCTTACTTTCTTCAACTAACCTGCCCGTTAGTTCAATAAGAAAAAATGCTTTACCCCTTCTTGAAGTAAAGCAACCTTTAGTTGAATAAGCATTAAACAATAACTTTTAAAAAATCAATATTCTTTATTAGTCGTTATTACGATTGAAAAATTCTATTGCAAACTTGATGCTATCAATAAACTTTTCACGTTTTTCTATATCCATTTCAAGTGTTTTTGTCATTAAATCCGTAAAAAACACTGATTGCTCAACGGTTAAATAACTAAATGTAGGATGCATTTGTTCACTCTGATATGTACTTTCATCATCAAAAAAATAACTGACTGGTACATTGAAAATTGTCGCTACTTCATAAAGCTTTTCTGCTGTTAAGCTTTTACTACCACTTTCCCAAGATGCAATAGTGGTATTAGCTAAATTTAGTGCTTTTCCCATCTCTGCTTGTGTTATTTTTTGGGATTTTCTTAATTTCTTTATTTTCTCTCCTACACTAGCACTATCCAAAATTCATCCCATCCTTATCGACCGAATAGACGCGCGAAAAATTTAACTAACCTGCCGCGTTAATTGAACAACTGAATAAACAGTTTTTGGTATAGTGTAACATGTTTAAAAAAGGCGTGTCGTGTTATTTCGTTATAGGAGATTGGTATTTGCATAACAGTCATGTGATTTATCATTCCTATTGCACCATCACAATTGAGTGGCGTATATCCATAATTTACAATAGAATTAAATAAAAGCTAATGTGGGGTGTATCTATGACGAATAAAACCATCAGTCAAACAGAACTTTCTAAAAGATTTGGTTGGACTGAATCAAAAGGGAGACAATGGATTAAAAAATTCCAAAGATATTTACCTTTTGAAGAAACAGGTATTTATAAATACTACAATGAAGAAGCATATGAGTTTTTAAAGAAGGTCAAGAAATTAAATGACGCACATTTAAGTTTAAATGAAATTGAACATATTTTTGAAGAACAAGGAGTTCCAAGTTCTGATAATGAAATAAAAAGAATAATTTCTGAAAAGAATAGATTAACATTAATCGAGAGTAAAGTTTTAACGACAATGCCTTCTTCTAAAGATTTAGTCATTCCAATATTATTGGTAATGTCAGATGAGGATTTATATATTGCGACTAAGCTGAATGAGGGAGTTGCAAATCATTTTAAATTGAAAGAAGAACAAGTTAACTTTTCGTATCCCGAGAGTAAAGAAACAGTATTTGTAAGTCGTATGAGGGCAACGAGATTTTCATTACAGAAGAAAGGATATATAGAAGAAGTAGGCAAACATACTTACCGAATTACTAAAGATGGTTTAGATTTGCTTAATGAAAGTGAAATTGAGATGCAAGAAGAACTAGAAGAATTAGAACAAGTGGTAGATCCGATAAAAATAATTAACGAGCAATTAGTAGAACTTGATAAGTATTTGATAGATAAGATCCTTACAGAACTTCAGAAAGTTCATTGGAAAAGGTTTGAAAGCATAGTTGTGGAACTTTTAACTGCAATGGGATACGGTGATGGAGAAGTAACTCAGAGTACAAATGATGAGGGTCTTGATGGAATAATAAAAGAAGATAAACTTGGTTTGGATAATATTTATGTTCAAGCTAAACGTTGGATAAACACCGTTGGCAGACCCGATATTATGGCATTTGTAGGTGCTTTAGAAGGGAGAAGTGCTAGTAAGGGTGTCTTTATTACAACATCTAGTTTTTCTCAAGGTGCGAATGACTATGTTAAAGTTCTTCCTTATAAGAAAGTTATCTTGATTGATGGTAACAAATTAGCAAGATACATGTTAGATTACAATGTTGGTGTTACTATTAAGCGTAAGGTATTAATTAAAGAAGTTGATTTCACATTTTTTGAAGGTGAGTAAAGGAGAGTACATCACAATAACGTGATGTGCTTTTTCTTTTTATGAATCAAGAGCAGCACTCAGAGATTAAAAGGACTCGCATATATAAAAATCATTCATACACGCAAGTCCTTTACTTATTAAACTAAAGCACCCGTTAGTTGAATAAGAGAAATTAATTTTGGAAGCGAGTCTCATATTGGGCTTTCATTAACAAACTTTGATTGCCGAGTTAGCTGTAAATAACTAACTATCGAATTGAACCTAAAAATTCACCTTGTTTACTATTTAACTTCTTCACAAATTCGCTATCATCCCAAATATTAGGGTTGTCAATTGTTAGATTTTCTCCACGTACCATGAAATCATAACTATCTTTTGCACCCGTATACCAATCAACAATGACTAAATTGCCATTTACATTGCGTACGAGAAATTCAGTGGGTTCACCATAACTACCTACAGTCTGTTTAATTTCTGCAGGTAAATTTAAATAGAGAAAACCCCCATCTACGTCATCAGTATACTCCACTTCCCAAGTGCCAATATCAACACTCTTCACATAATTATCAGTAAGATTGTGCGTTAAATACAAGTCAAATTGGTATTGAATCTTATTTTGCGTATACTGTTTAAGGTTTTCGTTATCGATAAATGCACCCAATTCAATATGCGAGCCGTTCCAGACCGCTTTATAATAGTCAGTCAGCACTCTCACACACATTTCATAAGCCGTTTCAGAATCCTGAATAGATACTCCCACTTCATTTTTAGCTACATATTCGGGGAAATCCTGTAATACATTCCGTTCAGTGCTGAGCGTAATTTCATTGTTAATAGCACTATCTTTGCTGCTTTCTTCAGAGACTAAACTTTCAGGTTCTTCGTCAATTAATTTTTCTGTATTTTTATCACTTTCTTTGTTATCCATAGTTGTACTACATCCACTTAAAGTAATAAGGAGACAAAAAAATAACATTATCTTCAGCCGTGCTTTCATAGAACACTCTCCAGTTTTTTATGAATTAGACGATGTATTTATAGCAATGTTACATATTTAACTAAACCCCTTACATTAGTTCAATAAGAAAAATACTTTACTCCTTCTTGAAGTAAAGCACCCGTTAGCTCAATAAGAAAATGTTAATTTACTAACCATTTCCGAACAATATCTATTGAGTTTTTACTAGTATTGGAACCGTTTATGATTATATCCGCATACCATTTTGTAGGTTCAACAAACTCATTATAACGATGTCTTACTACATCAAGATATTCCGAAGAAATTTCATCAAAGCTTTCTTCGTTAATATCTCGTTTTAATCTCCTGACTAATCTCTCATCTGAAGGACAATCAACAAATATCTTCAAATCAAGTTTCTCTCGAATTTCTTCAAAATACAAGACCATTAAGCCTTCAACAATAACGACATCAAACGTTTTAGATGATATTAAATGATTTATATCTCTATTTAGCTTATCAATATCCACAGAAGTAGGATGGTCGTAATCATCATATTGTTTTCCATTGTATGGAGCATTTACTTTCGGTTTTACTTCTTTAAAGTAATCATCAGTAGATAAGGTTTTAACTTTTAATGCATCTAAATTCTTCGCCAAATTACTGCAATAAGTGGTTTTTCCACTACCTGAACCACCTGATATTCCAATAACAATACTACGGTCTATTTTTCTCATTATAATCTCCTCTACTGCTAAGTTCTTCCCAGTCCTTATTGAACTAACCTGCCGCGTTAGTTTAAGTGTAAAATTTCACAATCTTCTTTTTATTTCACCATAACTATTGAAAATACCTTTTAAAATTATTGAAATTGTATTATTTAACAGTGTATTCCTGTCGTTATGTAAGAAAATTTGAATGTAAATTGTAAGTAAAAATGCAATTGTACACCAGTAATTGTACCCTTACCAATCTCCCTACAATTTGCTGTTCAGTTTTCAAGTATTTCTGGCAGTATTCCCTTTATACAATAAAAAAGTGACCACAAAATGTTATACAAATTGGTGGTCATTTTTACTTGCATTTTTATCGTTTGTGATTAAGGCTTATTTTTTGTTTATTTGATGTAATTTTAAATATTTTATAATACTTTATTTCAAATTTTAACCCCAATTTAACCCATATAAAAATAAGCAACAAAAAAACACCCGTACCATTCCTGGCAAGAGTGCTCTATAAACGTTGCTATAATCATCTTTTTATGTAAGCCGCGTTTGCCGTACATTCATTAGAAAGTTTTAAACCACCACTCCTCAAAGTGGGTGTTCGCAGAAACTATCCTGCATGTCCTCATTGTCCGAAGAGAATAAGGCTTGTCATTCCAGCTCTATATAAAACTCCCTGTTACAGCTTAAAGGTTAAAACTTAATATCCATACGTACAATGCAGCTTATGTTTATATAATATACCTTTCTCTATAGTTTTTCAATGGAAATGATTTCAACCTTTATTCAGGTATAATAGAAAATAGAAATGCTGGAATGAGGATGTGATGGAGTGGATATGAATAAGAAGCAAATAGATGGAGAGATTGAAGAAATTAGTGATGAAGAATTACAATTGCTAGTTTTAGAAGCACAACGAGAGGCACTTGAAAAAGAGGCATTAGAAAAAACTAGACCAAACCCAAAACGTCCTTTTCCAAGATGGATATTTTGGACAATGGCTTTCGTCTTGTTCGTCAATACATTTGCGATGATTTTTCAGATTTACTCCATTCCAGCCATTGAATTTATCAAAACCTCCGCTAGGTTATCGGCACAGGAAAATATTGCTCAATATAAAGAGGCTGTCGTTGTTGTTTTAACGGATGATAGCAAAGGAACCGGATTTTCCATTTCAAGTGAAGGTAGGGTTCTCACTAATTATCATGTTGTCGAGGATAATGACAGCGTAATAGTCGGTTTTCCTGAAGCTGGACGATTTAAGGCTGACGTTATACAAACCTATCCATCTATAGACCTTGCAGTGTTGCAAGTGCATGAAGAGGAATTGCCTTATCTAGAGCTTTCGGAAAACCCTTCTTATGAATATGGTGAGCCTATCACTTTTATCGGAAATCCACTCAAATTTACTGGTATTGCTAATGAAGGCACTTTAATTGCTACTCATCAATTAAGTGATTGGGATGTACCCGTGATGATGATGGAAGCCCCAGTTTATCGAGGAAATAGTGGTAGTCCAGTTTTGGATAAAGATGGGCAAGTAATTGGTGTTGTATTTGCCACTCTAGATCATGAAGAGCACGGAAAAGTTGGACTATTTGTACCGATTGAGGAATATTATAAAACCCAAAAATAATTGCAGAAAACCCGCTTAGCATTTGTTACTAAGCGGGTTCTCTTTTGGTTCTTTCGGTTGTGTTGGAATTATTCTCGTTTGCGCTTGTTTTACTCTCACTCAAGATTGATTTACTCTCGGACGAGCTTGTCTTTACTCTCGCTTGGCTGTGGTTCTCTCGGATAGAACCTGTTTACTCTCGGATACATTTGTTTTACTCTCGCTCAAGACCGATATACTCTCGGACGAGCTTGTTTTACTCTCGCTTAGCTGCGGTTTTTCTCTCGGTTGGAACCTGTTCACTCTCTCACAGCACTCATTTATTCAGTTTTAAATATTTCTCTCGCCAAACAAATCGTTCTTTTTCGTTTAGCTCGTTTTCCAATGTTTCATCCCATTGGTCAAGGAATGTGTTCCAGACTCGAGCGTATAGGAGATCCTCTGATTTATTGTACAAAACAAATTCAAAGCAAGGAACATCATCCACATATAATTCTGAGTTGGAAACAATTTCAGAAACTACCGTTTGAAGCTCACTATCCCCTATCTCCATTCGATTTGCTTCAAGTGCATCTATAAGTACCGCATCGTCCCACTTTATTCTAGCCTTTTTCTCAGAGGCATAACGATAGAGGTTCAATGCTTCCTCCCCATCCAGTGCAGGTTTTATTTCTCCCTGCAAAAAAATGTGATGACTTGGGCTATAAATTAGATTTTGACTGAGGGCATCTAGTTCTTCTTCAAAAATTCCATCCTCAAGTTGTTGATTCCCTTTTTCTGTTAGTGTAAAAACGGTTTCTTTTATTTCGATTAAACGAGTTCTCTTCATAATATTAATCAAGTCTTCTATAAATAGCTGCTCCACAAGTAGTATCTCACTGATTTGCTTAGCACTTGTCATTTTTGCTTTTTGGCAGGTTATCAACATCATTTTCATTAGAACATCCATTTTTATACGTTTTACAGGTTTGTATTCCACTTCAATTGTATGAAGTGGAATCGTCCACGCATTGGATGAAACTATCTTAGCTTGAATATTTTGCTGTAATTCCTTTTTAAGACGTTTCTCTAGTTCAATCATTTTATTATACTCCTATAACCAAATTGCTATTTTTTCCTATTCCCTTGAGGGTCGGTTAGACCGTTTTTGTCTTTTACAATTTGAAGCAAGCGACCATACATTTCTCTAGAAGTTCTTTGTTTTGCCCGTTTAGTAAACATCTCGGAACTCCCAACTAAAACAAGCAACTCTCTCGCTCGAGATAATGCCACATTTAAGCGACGGTAGTCATTGGCAAATCCAATATCTCCACTCTTTTCTTGATTGTTCCTGACCATACTTAATAAAATGACATCCATTTCCATCCCCTGAAACTTATCTACAGTTCCTGTTCGGAAGGTCAAATGAGATAAGTTCACCTGTTGCCCTATAAGACGGTCAATTCGTTTGACCTGTTCTCCATAAAAACTAATGACCCCAATACTTTTACGTTCATCTGGGTTCATTCTTCCTTCTTTTTTAGCAATTGCTGTAGCTTCATTCAAATCTATTAGTACATCACGGATAACGTCTAACTCTGCTTGGTTGAACCTACTTTTCCCATCCTTCATTCGTTCTTCAAAATAGGATTTTTCGTTTGGCATATCCAGCCATAGCAGATGGTCTTTTCTATCTACATAGCGTGATTCCAAAAGGTGATCACGTGCAGCATCTGAATCCACTAACCCACACTGCAATCGATAATTTTCTTCCTCATAAAATGGTGTGATTGTCTCCATGATACTTTCATGCATTCTATATTGAATTGCCAGCATCGTTTTACTCATCTTAGGTAAATTTTTAAATAAACGTTCGAATAAAGATTCCTTCAAAAGCTTTTTTAACTCATCTTTTTCTTCTAGATTTTCACTTTCTTCTAGAATTGCCTGTAGTGTTTCATCTAGCGTGTCCTCTCCAACAAGTGGGGGTAGCTGATGGTGGTCACCTACCAATATTATTTTCTTCCCTTTTAACATTGGTAAAAGCAATTCAGGTGGTGTTGCTTTAGAAACCTCATCTATAATAACTACATCGAAAACCGGGTAGTTTTCCATAAATTCTTTACGAGCGGATGCAACGCATGTCGTTCCAATCACATTGGCATGTCTCACATAGAGTTTACGAATTTCATCTAGGTCGTGGTCATTTGCTTCTTTTAATAATGAATACCATTCTTTTTGAACCGCTTGGGTGATCGGAAGATGATCTTTTTCAAGTTGAAGTTTACCGATTTTTTTGTTAGTTTCTTTTATCGTTTCCTCGTTTTTTTCAAGTGCATGTTCAGGGTTTTGAAGCAGAATTTCATCTAAAGCTTTTAGTATGCGCTCTTGCTCTAAACCATCTGCATTTACTTGTTTAGTTTTCAGTTCATTTTCTTGAAGAATCGCTTCAATCTCCACTAGTTCCTGAGCCAATTTTTGTAAATGAGACTTTTTCGTTTCTAATTGTTCCAGATAGCTTGTAACGGTTTCTTCCGTTTTCTTCAATGCCAACATAGAGTCTTCCAGGTCGAATTTTTTGCTCTTTAATTCTGATGAGGTCGATAGTAAATCAGTTGTATCAATTTCAGTTTCTAGCTGATTCACTGTTCTTTGCAGAAGCTCTAGCTGATTTTTTTGGCTAGTTGCTTTATTAACTAATTCACTTTTGAGTTGTTGAAGCGCTAATTGCTCCCTGCTAGTTTCGCTAATCACTTGTGTTTTAATCGTTTGAAACTTTTTTATAGAACTATTTTTTGCCAACTGAACGGCCGATTTCTGCTTTATAACAAATTTCTCTCTCACATAGAGTCCTTCCAGTAAAATTGCTAATTTCTCTGTAGTAAGATCGTCATCGCCAGAAGTCATCATATTCTTTAAACGATTCATAAATTGATGAATTTCCTTTATCGTATACGAGGAATCAAACAGGATACCACTTCTCCCAATATTATTGCGAACATTTTCCACGGGAAATTTGTATTTTCGAAGTAAATTTTCCACGTACTCAATTGCAGCTAAGAGGCGAGCGTTTAAATCCTGCCAATCAGAAAAGGTTTTAATATGTTCAATTAGTTCATCTAACTCCCCAATTTGCTGTTGCAGGGACATTGAAAGCTCCAAACCATATTCCGCCATTTGACTTTTTAGCTGGTCTATTTTCCGAATGGAATCAATTTCTTTTTGGAACATTTCTAGATGATTTAGTTTTGATTGTGTACTTTCGTATTGTTCTCTTGCTTCTTCCATAGTTGACTCTAGTATATTTAAGGAATCTATTGCCTCTCGATATGAAAGGTGGTTTTGTATTACTTTTGTTTCAATCTGCAACTGTTGTATCTTTTCCAGCAACTTTTCTCTTGAAGGATTCGATTTAATGAACTCTTCCATAGCATTTATTTCATCTGTTAAAGTTTCTAACTTTTTTCGTTCTTTCAGAAGATTGGCTTCGATATTTTCACGGTCTTTTTTCAATAAAACCAATGTCTTTTTTAACTGTTTAATCTCTTCTATTCTTACTTCAAGTTCTACTTTTGCATCCGCTTTTTGTTCAATAGCTTTATTTAGTAATATTTGTTCCTTACTAAGCACTTCAATTTGAAGCTCACATTCTGCAATTTGTTTAAGAAGCTGGCCACCTTTTAAGGTATGCTCGTCCAGTTCTTTTTGTAAAGCTGCTAAAGTTTGTTCTTTCCAGTAATATCCTACGTTTTCTTCTATAAACTTCTTGCCTTCTTCTTCAATACTTTCTGTCCTACCAAATCGTAAAATACGAATTTCTTTGTTTGAAAGTAATCTACTAAGAGCATTGTCTACTGCCAAATTAGACTGGGACGCTACAAGTGTGCGTAAGCCAGCCTTGGCATTTTGCTGACATATTTCAGAAATTACAGTCGTTTTCCCAGTTCCGGGTGGACCTTGAATAACAAACAAATCTTCTGCAGACATCGCACCTATAACCGCTTCTTGTTGGAATTCGTTTAACTGATTATGAAATTCCAATTCCTTACGTTTTGCGTTCATGCGAATGGTCGGGCGATCCTCAAATAAGATCTTCTCAAGGTTTGGATTGGCAGCGAAGCCATTTTGTAAATCTTCAAATCCTTTACGGAGACGTCTTATTTGGCTGAGGGATGCGAAATTGCTAAATACTGCTTCTTTCGATTTAGGATTCCACTCGTTTTTTCTTGCTAGCTCACGAAATTTGGGCTTGATCTCTATTTCTATTGTTTGTTTTACTCGATCTGCTTTCAAGATATCGCCTACGTCATTTTGAAATCCTTTTAACGTTACACTGAGTCCTCTTAGATTTTTCCATTCGTCGGCGTTCATCGTACAGCCATGCAATGTCATACGACTAAAATCCGCATTGAAAAAAAGTTTAGAATAAGGACTCGTGATATCTGCAATATCTGCATTACGTTCTTGAATTTTTAAATAACCTTCCCAGCTAGATATTCTTTTTTTCACATACTCTGAACGTTCTTCTGCAACAGGAAGATCTTGAATTTTGGTGTGCAAAGCAAGTGGCATTCCTGCTCCATTATTTTTAGCGGTAACAAAAGTCAAAGTAACTGGAAGACGGCGATTATTGCGTACAGGTACTTTAGGACTTCTAACATAAAGACCCGTTGCAAGTAAGCCATCCTTTTGTAAGATACACTCCATCACTACTACTCGACAATTTACTTTTTCAGCTAACTTATCGTTTGTAACATTATCAAAATAAACGGAAAGTGACGTATTTCCATGATTATTTAACGGTCGCTTTTCAATATGTACTTCAAAAGAACTCTGTATGTTAAAAAAGGCATGTTCATCAGTTGACCATTCCTGAATTCCTTTGCGCGCCTTATTTGTAATCATTAAATTGCAGCGCATCGTTTTAACTAAGGTTGCTGATTGGCTCATGAACAAACCTCCTTCTCTATTGTAGCTTTTACGTATTTTGTTCAACTTATCTATGTTATCATTTCTACGCTAGAAATTGCATAATTCAACTTATCTATCTTTTTTAAAAACTATTTCTATATAACTTCAATAGGAATTACGGCACAAATATGAATATTTTGTGAATTATTTATTGCTAACTCTACTAATGTTTATTATGATAGACTTACAGTTTTTAGGTAGAAAATTCTAAAGATTGAATATATTTTAGGAGGAAAGTGTATGGCGAATAATATTGAAAGTGCTTTCAACACGGCGAAACCCCTAGAAAAATCGAAAAAACTATCAAAAAATGGCGTTAATTCAACTTATAATAAGGCAACAGGTTCCCCTAACTATTCTGCCATTGCAGAAAGTATGGAATTCAAGGTTTTAAAAAAGAAGAAGAACAAATTTATATTACCTATCACAATATTTTTCTTACTGAGTTATATTTTGCTTCCCATTTTGACTTCTTATACGACTATTTTAAATAATAATGCATTCGGTGATATCGCGTGGGTTTGGGTTTATGCTCTTGCACTTTTTGTGATGACCTGGGTATTATGTATGATTTATGTACGAAGAGCCAATGATTTTGATAAAGAAGCTCAGAAGATTTTTGACAAAGAAGAGGCTGGTGATTATGAATGAACGCTATAGGATTATCTTTTTTCGTAGGAATAGTAGGATTGACTTTATTCGTTACATATATCGCCTCTAAGCGGACAAACTCAGCAAGTGAATTTTATACTGCAGGTGGAGGATTATCTGGTTGGCAAAACGGAATTGCGATTGCTGGGGATTACTTATCTGCTGCCTCCTTCTTAGGTATTGCAGGGGCTATCGCACTTTTCGGTTTCGATGGATTCTTTTATAGTATTGGATATTTAGTAGCTTACTTGGTTGTGTTGTATATTGTAGCCGAGCCACTTCGAAATCTCGGGAAATATACACTAGCTGACATGATAACTGCACGATTTGATCAGAAGAAAATTCGTGCAGCTGCTGCAATAAGTACATTAACGATTGTTTTGTTTTATATGATTGCACAGCTTGTAGGGGCAGGAGCACTTATTCAATTATTATTAGGAATCGATTACTGGATTGCTGTTCTTTTAGTAGGCGTTATGATGACTATTTATGTACTTTGGGGCGGCATGGCTGCCACTAGCTGGGTACAAATCATTAAAGCCGTCTTGTTAATGGTCGGAACCGTACTTATTTCCATTTTGGTATTATGGAAATTCAACTTTAATATTCTAGGAATGTTCACAGAAATGAAATCTGTAACTGCTAATGGTGAAGCATACTTACATCCTGGTGTAAAATATACAAATGGCTTAGATACGATATCTATGATGATTGCATTAGTACTTGGAACTGCAGGTTTACCACATATATTAATGCGTTTCTTTACTGTAAAAGATGCAAAAACTGCTCGTAGCTCTGTTGTTTACGCTACTTGGATTGTAGGAATTTTCTATGTGTTAACTATTTTCTTAGGATTTGGTGCTGCTGCATTTGTAGGTTCTGATGCAATCAAAGCTGCAAATCCTGCTGGAAATATGGCTGCTCCATTATTAGCACAGGCTTTAGGTGGAGACATTCTAATGTCGTTTGTCTCTGCTGTTGCATTCGCTACCATTCTGGCAGTTGTGGCAGGTCTTGTTTTATCGGGGGCATCCGCATTTGCACATGACTTATATGGACAAATTATTAAAAAAGGAAAAGTAACAGAAAAAGAACAAATGAATGCTGCTCGCCTTGCTTCTGTTGGCGTTTCTGTATTTTCCATTTTGTTAGCACTCGGTGCACAATCAATGAACGTAGCATTCTTAGTTTCCCTTGCATTTTGCATAGCAGCAAGCGCTAACCTTCCAGTAATCATTTACACAATTTACTGGAAGAACTTTAATACAACTGGAGCCTTGACGGCTATCATCACTGGTCTTGTTACTGCACTTGTACTCGTTGCCCTTAGCCCTAACCTTTGGGCTGCTGACGGCTCAATGGCCTTTACTGGGGAAGCTCTCTTCCCACTGACTAATCCTGCTTTAGTCTCCGTTCCTCTAGGATTTTTAGGTGGTTGGATCGGAACATTGGTCGGAGCCCGTGCAGATCAACGAAAATATGCCGAAGTTGATGTAAAAGCAAATATTGGGTTGAAGTAATATATTGATCTTTATGTAAAAAACCGATTCCTTGTGGGAATCGGTTTTTACTCATTTTGCGTCTGGAAATACTCTTTTTACTGTATCAGTGAACTCGTCGAAGAATCCTTCTACTGGTTCATTTGCCCGAACTCTTTCTCCGTACTCCTTAAATTGCTTTGTAAAATCCGGATTTGCGGATACATACACATTGTTTAAGCTAGCATCCTGAGCCTTTGCTGCATCTGAAATTTTAGTTTTTAGTTCTTCCGTTTCATTTGTACCTTCTTTAAGTTCGACTGCCACGTATGCATTATGGTCTGTTACGAGCACACTTGCTGAATTTACTCCTTCTAACTCTGTGATTTTATTTGCTACTTCGTCCGATACTTTTATTTGACGATCTGTTCCATTCGCATTGTTTACATCCCCATTATCATTTACGTCATGATTATCAGAGATATTTCCATCATTGCCTTCATCTACCGTATTCGTGTTTTCTGTTGTTTTGTTCGTGCCATTGTCATTTGCCACATTGTCCTTATTATTCATTCCACAAGCCGTCAAAAAACCAATCAGTAGCATCATAAATACTATTTTCAGAAATTTATTCACTTCATTTTCCTCCTTCTAATTTTCTATACGAATAGCTTGGACTAATTAAAGTGAAATATGCGTATGTTCATAAAATAATCAGTAATTTCTGCTATAATTTATATAATTCAAAAAAGTAAGGGGGATTATCAAAAATGAGTGTGGATATTATAAAGCAGCTTGAGGCATCATACGAAGAAATGGTCAGTATTCGACGTTATTTACATATGAATCCCGAAGTGTCTTTTCAGGAAACGGAAACAGCAAAATATATACAAAAATTCTATACAGATTTAGAAATATCGTTCCAAGCAGATGTTGGTGGTAATGGAGTAGTTGCTCGAGTAAAAGGTGCATTACCAGGGAAAACGGTTGCGTTACGAGCTGATTTTGATGCTCTCCCTATACAAGATGAAAAAAATGTTCCTTATAAGTCGACTGTACCAGGTGTAATGCACGCCTGCGGTCACGATGGACATACTGCTACGCTGCTTATTCTCGCTCGCACATTAAATGAATTTAAAGACCAACTGTCAGGTGAATACGTCTTTATCCATCAGCATGCAGAAGAATATGCTCCAGGTGGAGCTAAACCAATGATCGAGGCTGGTTGTTTAGATGGAGTGGATGTAATTTTTGGTACCCACTTATGGTCTCAAACTCCTTTAGGAACCATTGAATATAAGAGCGGTCCAATTATGGCAGCGGCAGACCGTTTTTCTATCACGGTCCAAGGTAAAGGTGGTCACGGAGCAAATCCACATGAAACAAAGGATTCTATCGTAGTAGCCTCACAATTAGTTGGTAACTTGCAGCAATTGGTAGCTCGTCGTGTGAACCCTACTGAATCAGCAGTACTTTCTGTCGGCTCATTCATAGCAGACAATGCATTTAATATTATTGCGGACACTGTGAAAATGACTGGAACAGTTCGCACATTTAAACCCGATGTTAGAGACTTAATGGAAAATGAATTAAAACGTGTAATAGAAGGAACATGTTATACAGCGGATTGTTCTTATTCTTTCCTATATGAAAGAGGTTATCCCCCAGTGGTTAATCACAGAGAAGAAACAGAGTATTTAGCTGAGATTGCAAGAACTGTTCCTGGAGTCAATGAAGTGAACGAATCTGAGTTATTGATGATCGGGGAGGACTTTGGCTACTATTTAGAAGAAATCCCTGGCACATTCTTCTTTACAGGAGCAATGCCAGAAGGAGATGTATTCCCACACCATAGCCCGATGTTCGATTTCGATGAACGTGCAATGCTAGTTGCAGCGAAAGCATTAGGAATGGCTGCTATTAACTTTCAAACTAAATAAAATATAACTCATTTAAAAACCGCATTAGGAGGATAACTCTAATGCGGTTTTTGATCATTTAATTTTTAATTATAAACTCATCTGAAACCGGAACCATGTTTTCTTTAATTTTCTTCCCTTCCCAAACTGTAAGCCTCAAAGCGTAGCCTTTCACATCTGCAGGCATGTTTAGTTTTGAAGACATTTTCATCGTTTTGTTTTTAGGAATTGTTCTAGAAGATTGCGAAGAACCTACTACATTGCCTTCTTCATTTAACAGTTCCAGCAGCATGAGGATATCTTGGTTTTTATTCTGTTTGTTAAACACTTCAACGTTTGCAGTAATCTTTTCATTAGGTAATAATTTTTCGATTATGTTGTTCTTTTTACCAACAAATGTTGCTGTTATATCTACAGCATACTCGGGTTTATTTACCCAATGAACTCGATATTCCTTTACCGACTTCCCATCTGTTGCTGAAACTTGAATAATCGATATTTCATCACCATCAATAATATTAACTTGCGCTCCCGGCTGACTAGCTTCTGCCACTAAGCTAGTTTTATCTTTTGCAGAAACGGTATATTTCTGTAGTCCTGGAGTGAAATTAGTTAATATTTCTCCATCAACCTTAATAGTCGATAATGTGGCATCTGTTTCAGGAATTGCAATTTCGTGCAGTTCACTTCCAAGAGCATAGTAAATACTACCGTTTGCTCCCACCGTCATATTATTCATAAAGTCTTCTACGAGTACTTTATGCGCCAAAGTTTCCGGATCAATTGCTATAAGTTTACGTGATAATGTTGTATATAGCATTCCATCCGGAGCCCATTGTAGTCGGTACGGTAACCATTTACTACTATTATATAGACTCGGACGAATTACTTTACTTTTAACAATTTCTTTCGTATCCGGATTCATCGCAAAAATTGTTCCATCTATTGCTCCCCATAGGTTTCCATCAGGTCCAAATGATAGCTCTCCAATCATTCTCGGTGTTTCGTCTATACCAGGGATTTCTGGAGTAAATTCTTCTATTTTTTGTCCTGTTTTAACATCCCATACAAATATTTTAGCTTCTGTAGCTTTTGGATCAATACCTAGACCGCCCCATACAGAAGTACTTCCATATAGCTTTCCATCTTTATACGCCAAGCCAATAATACTTTGATCTTGTACAACATTACGATATTGAGACCAAGTATCTGTCTTTTCATCATAAATTGCTAAGACACCACCTAAAACACCATAGTCGGGTACAGTTCCAACAAATAATTTGTCATCCCCAGATGTAATCGTGAATGGTCGATCTTGATGATCTGTAATATCATATTCAAAATTAGGATTACTATTTAAATCTACTGGCTTTAGTGGATCGTAACTATACATTATTGCCCCAACATAGGTACCATAGTAAACTTTCCCGTTTAAGAATCCTATGCCTTCAGGTTGTGCGAAAGATGGTATATTTACTTCAATTTCATCCGTAAAAGGATTATATATACTCAAGCCACGCTGGTAGCCACCCATATATAATTTTCCATCTTCTCCACTATGAAGTGCTTGGATTGCTACTGCTTGGGAAGATATATCAAGCTCAATAAATTCAACTGTATTGTTAGTTGGATTATATTGAATATATTCTCCATACTGAGTCACCATTGCCAAGACTGTTTCTCCACTGCTTAAGTTAATCCACTCCATGTCTTTTACACGCACCGTGTCAGGTAACAATGGAATACCTTCAATTAATGTTGATTTATTAAGCTCAAAATCATATTGAAATAATTCATTTTTAAATTTATAGTAAATAATATTTTCATTTAGAGGTGATGGCTCCGAAATCATATTACTATAACTAAATGTATTAAGTATTTCATTCGTCTCTAAATCTAGGACAAGCATAGTTATGGATCCAACTGAAACTAATAACTTCCCATTTACGATAAACATATTTTCAATCATTCCAGCTTGGCCGGAATGTCCTTCAATATCTACCTCTTCTTTCTCACCAGTAGCTCTATCTATTTTGAATAGATGCTTTGTAGTTCCAATACCTACATAAATATACTTATCCGTTACAGCAATACCTCTTGCATACTGCTGGCCTTCTTTTACATTTCCATAATCTCTGAATTTACCTGTAGCGATATCATATTCAAAAACACTAGCATGCGGATACGTGGATCCGTAGATCTTTCCATCTGTTGAAGCTTCTATATCCCATACCCATACATCAGAAGGGTTCGCTCCTAATTCCTCCACTTTTTTCTCTTCAGGTAAATAGCGATATAGCTTACCATCTGCAGTTCCAGCAAAATAGACATTTTTATCACTTCCTACTGTCATTGCCCAAAGAGCTTCCGTGTCAGCAATCACTTGTGAAAACTTCAGTTCACCCGTTTCCGCATCTAATACAGAGAATGTTCCCGGAAGTCCATTAGAATGATAATATACTTCATTTTCACCTAGGGAATTTTCTTGAATGACGGAAGCTTGTCCTAATTGAACTTGTACCATTTCTCCATGATTAACAGGAGTTTCATAGTTTCGATCCAAAGGAACATCTCCTGCTGCTAGTTCCCAAGTAACGTCATCAAAAAATGCCTTTGTTAAACTTATTGCTCCAGAATAAAAAGCTAACCGGGCATAAGCAGCATTTTCAGGTACGTCAGTAAACACTTTTAGTTCCGTCCATTGATTTTTTGGAAGGTTACCAAATAGTTCTATTTTTACTTTGTCTTTAATCTCGTTGTTCTTGCCATCATAATAGTGAACTTCGTATACAATATTATGAGTCTGCGATTCTACATTTGTCATAACTTTAGCTAAATAGGACTCCCCAGGAATTACTGCAACTTTTTCACTCAATACTCTTAGTCCTGCTTTATCGGATCCATCCTCGAATTTTAAGCTTTGAGTGCCGGTATTAGATTTTTCAGTGCTTAACGAAACTCCAGGCGTCCCACTATCTGGTGTCCAACCAGTAATAGTTTTCTCATCTTCAAGCGGCATTTCAAAACCTGCATTTACGATTCCTTTTGATATCTCTTCAGCTTGCTGTGACACTATTTTTTCACTTGAATCTTCCTCAGCAAATGTGGTGGCAGGTACAGAAGGTAATAAACCTATTACTACCATTGTGCAAATAATCGTATGTCCAATTAATCGATAATTATTTTTCAAAACGATTCACCCCTAAAATGTTTTTGGTATTGCAAATATTAAAAGCATAAGTGCTATAATTTGCCGTTGCTGAGAATCCTGAAGTGAATCATAGCAAACACTTAAGCTAAAAGGTAATGAGTTACTTACTTTCCAGTCCTTCATAATTACAAAACAGAATATTTAGATAATTAATCGCATAAATAATCCATCTTTGCTCCGTTACAATTCTTTCAAATAGATCCCATACTTTTTCCAAGGTTTAAAATCTAGCTTTTCATAGAATTCAACTAGAATTGTCCAATCAATAATAATTGTATTTATATCTCTTCCTTGTAAATAAGCCATAGCTGCTTCTACAACTTCTAGACCATACCCCTGTTTTTGCTCCTTCGGGTCGATACCTAATGGTCCAATTCCACCAATCTCCTGTTCAAACAAAGGACTCCAATATACATTTTGTGCAATAGATGGGGATAACGCATCATTCATCCTACAAAACCCAATAATGTTTCCATTTTTCTTAGCCACTACAAACTCTCTTCCTGTCCCTCCCATCTCAAAATATTTAATTGCCTCATATTCCCATCTTCCGGGAAAACATCTTTTTAAGAATGATAAAAAATCTTCCTTCTCTTTAATTGAAAGTACCGCAAAGGATGCTGAACTATTTTCAGGAAAGGGATATTTTTTAGACATATGATTAATCAGGTCGAATGTATTTATTTTATTGTAATAACCAAATTTCTCAAACCATCGTTGAACTTCCGAATATTCGTCAGGAATTCCTGAAAAATAATGAAAAGGTTCTCCAGCTAACTGTAATACTTCTGCACCATTCTCTATCAAGGCTGCTTCAGCATGTTTCAACAAAGAAGTACCTATTCCAATTCCCCTATGCTCACTATCTACTAATAGGACTTGAATCCACCCTCTTTTCGAATCCATTACGACCGGTGTATTTTCTTGCCACATTTTAGAGACTACAAATCCAATAACTTTCCCATTGCTGTCTTCCGCTATAAATGACCCTTGTTCTAAGACATTGACGTCTGCAAAGCTATTTTGAATAAATAGCTCCTTACGCATTGGAAAATCAATACTCAACTCTTTGTTCCAAAGTGATACTAATTCATCTACTCGCTCTCTATTCCATGGTATCAGTTTCATAACAGTCTCCTTTTCTAAAGGTACTCTATTACTTTTACCCAAAAGTTTCTTCCATTCGTTTAATTGGATCGTCTTCCATCCCCGAGCTCCAATATATTACCTGTTCGCAATTTGATAATTCCTTCTCCAATATTTCATACTCAACGTCTTGGACGGAAGTTTCATTCTTAATAGCAAGTGCTGCTGCAACTGCTGCAGACTGCCCTAAAATCATAAACACCGGTTCCATTCGAATAGAGCCATAAGCGATATGCGAACTGGACAAACAAACCGGGACTAATAAATTGGTACATTCATCCGCTTTTGGACGAATTGATCGATAGGAAATTTCATACGGTGAAATTGGTACTTGCACGTCTCCCTCGTTCACACATCTACCTTCTATAACAACTCGACGACAGTTATGGGAGTCCATATGAAAAGAAGCTAGACCGATAGAATCATTAATAAATTCTTGTTTTAAACAATTTCGATCAGTCATAACATAATCAGAAATCATTCTTCTAGCCTCTCGGATATATAACTGATGTGGCCAATGTCCTGTTTGCTCAAATTCATCCCTAGGTAGTCCCCATTCCGAGACTTCATCGCGTATTGATTGTGGAACTTCAGGTTCATTTGACAAGAAGTATAATAATCCAAGATCGTAATTCAAATGATCTTGATACATTCGCTCCCGTTTTTCATAGCTACCTTCCGGCCAATCGTAATTCATTCCAATATTGTCTGTTGAAACAGCTCCATGATTATTTAAATCAGATTTACCATTCGGTAGAGCGGTATGCAGTTTCATCGCATCCCAAACACCCGCTTTGATGTATCGAAGTAGTAATTGATATCGATTTGGATCATAGACAGGTGGTTTCGGAAAAGGGATACGATTAGTTTCATCTTTCGTTAAACAAATACGAAAATTATAAGCTTGAATTCTATGATCTCCCTGCCCCTGAAAACCAAGTGATTCCTGCCTGTATTCCGTAATTCCTGGCAATAGCCCAGATTCCGGTAAACCTTCCACTACATACGGGTCTATCCACTTTTCAAACTTATGATGCGGTGCGCCAAATTGCACACCATTGTAAATTTCTTTATACGTGGCATTTGATTCTCGACCTACAAAATAGGAAACTCCAGCCAGAGCTAGTAAGTCACCTTCGTATGTACAGTCTAGAAATATTTTCCCCTTGTATGAAGTACCATCCTCCATCACTATTTCAGAAATATTAGTTTGATTTTTCTTCACTTCTTTTAAATGCTGTCTATAATAGATAGGAATATCATACTTTTCCATCCATTGATCAAACACGTGACGAGCAACTTTTGGCTCGAACTTCCATTGCTTTTGTTTTCCATAATACTGTGCTATTGCATCGTAAAATTCTCTGGAGAGCCCTCCCACTGCATCCTCCGCACCTAGATCCGTCGCTCCTAATCCACTTGTCGTCATCCCACCAATATTGCCACTGAATTCGGCAATTACTACAGTTAGACCCATTCTTTTCGCTTGAATAGCTGCAGTTAGACCGGCAGGAGTCCCTCCATAGATAACCAAATCCTTTTCAACAACAGACGGGTTTTTCTTTTTTTCAGTTGGCACATAATAATGTAGATTGTTAAAATCCATTAATAAGACCTCCGTTTACTACTTCTTTTTACTCATCATGTTTTCCCACTCATTTGCATAAACTTTGTTTATCAGTCGAAGATAGTAAATATAAAATAGAGTCATTTCTTTTTGTGAAAAAGAATTATAGTTATCCTTCCTTTGAAGCACTAATAATGATTCTATTCCTGATAACTCAATAGTGGATAAATACTTATCTACGCCCTTGAGTTCAGTGGAAATTTGTTTTGAATTCGCAGATTGCATAACTTTTTCCGGGTCAACAACTCTCTCGGGAAATAGCGGGACATTCCATCTAGTAAATGGAGAAATCAATTTTTCTAAATCTAAAAGCATCTTTCTAAAAGTATCTTTCTCTTCCTGGAAAACAGAGAAGTACTCTTCCAATACAATCTCAAGCTCTTCCCCCCATGCGACACGCGAGTATATATAATTATTTAAATGATGAATCCACTTCCAAGGATAATTAGCACTTACTACCTGATTTGTTGGTTTTCGATGCATTGGAACAATTAAATTTAATGCACCTTGTACTTGCAATTGTTTATAATCCTGTAAATCACTTGCTATTCTAGTAAGAAGCGGCGGAAAAAGCTCACTTAACATAAAGTGATCACTATAATATTCTAAGACTGTTAAAGAGCGTCCCTGACTAATCGCCTGGGTGTTCCAATCGTCTAAAGTGCGTTTTGCCTTAACTTGGTTAGGTTCACTGGAATGTAGTGAATTGGAGTAGTCTCTTCCCCAATATGCGTATAAGACATCTACTTCAGCGGATACTTCCGTTTGCCTTCTTTCGAGCATGTCCCATGATAGTCCAGCATTATAAACTATATACTCAACCTCGACTTCTAAGTTAGCAGCCTTTAACGATGAATTTAGTCTCTCCGTAAAACGAATATAATTTGATAAAAATCCATCTGCATTTTTTTCTTCTATCCCTACGTCCTCTGGCCATAACGAGATTCTGGTTATTACTTCATCCTCACTACAAATTGATATTATCTTATTAATCACTTCATCTTGAAGCGCTACATTTTCCGCAAAAAACTCTAGGTTCTCGTAATTATTTATCTGATTATTTTCTTGATCTTTTTGGATTTTGCCAAGTAAATATTTTAGGCTATGTCCTCCCAATGTTACTTGCACATCACGTTTTTTTAACCCGGGTCTAACGTAGGATTTTATTTCATCCCATAAAAAGAAAGTAAAGAAAAATTCATTTTGACCGTTCTTCACACCCCAATCAATGAGGGAATTTATGTACCCAGGGTCATTTATCGTTTCCAAAATATTTCCTCGCCTAACAAACATCGGTTCGTGGGTAAATACTTCCTTGTCGTCACTATCTTGTAGTTCTACCATTTCCTCTTTATCCAAGTGAATCCACTGGTAGCCCAAGAATTTTTTACAATACTCATATACTCCATATAAAAGGGCTCTAGGCTCATTTCCAATAATCCACAAGTCGTTGCCCGCTGAAACGAACGCAAAGCCATCAGCATTAATATTGGGAACATTTTCTGCCGAAATCATTTCCCGGTATTGAATAGTAGTAATTAAGATAATTCTTTTATCAGCTTCATTTGCTTCTGGTAGATAGGTTTTATCATGTATGGAGCTCTCATAACCAGCTTTTTCTACTAACCTTTTTAACTCTTCAATCGCAAATAGAATAGTCTCGTGACTTTGACAATAAATTATTTTCAGCACAATTTTTAACACCTTTCTAAGGAAAAATGGGTAAAAGAAATGTCCTGCCCTTTATGTCAAAACCTGTTTCTACCGTTTTCAAAGGGCTATGGACAGACACCTTGCTATATTATTATCGAATGAATTTTTAGTGATATTGGTTGGCCATTCGCCACTATTATTCATGCTTTCAAGGTCCATGATTCCAGTATTCAAAGGATACTTTATTTATATTTTTTAAAAGCTCAAGCGCCTATGCAAGCCATGACTAGCCTGGAGCTAGTCAATTAAGAGTAAAAGATGCTTTCTTTTACCGAAACAACTAGTTGCTTTTTATTAGTCCTTTAATATCACTACCTCTTTTAACTCATTCGACTCGTAAGCAGCTAAAGCAACTTCCAATGACTTTAATCCATCAAATCCAGTTATCGATGGCTGTTTACCTTCTCTTATGCAATTTACGAAATCTAAGATCAGACCGAAGTCCATATCATTCCCAAAGAAATGGTGTTCAAGCGATTTCTTTCCGTTAGAAAAAATTCTAAAATGCTCTTTGAAAGCATCTACCTTTACCGTTTCTTTTGTACCGATTACTTCAATTGTGACATCTCCCCATGTTGGATATTCAGTAAATCGGGACCAGCTTGCATCATGAGAAGCTATGACACCGTTCGCAAATTCTAAGGTTAGTAAGCCAACGTCATCTATATCTATATTATGGAAGTATGAATCGACGTAAGATTTTACCTCTACAACTTCCTCGTTTAAAAACCAGCGCATTATATCTACCATATGCACTGTATGATCTAATACCGCCCCCCCACCTGATTGAGCTTTGTCTATAAACCAACCATCAGGATTTTGGCCGCGATTCGTTGTTCGAAAGGCTAGTATCTCTCCTAACTCACCTTGATCAATCATTTTTTTAAGCTCTTGAATTGGAGAGCTAAAGCGAACAGGATAAGCAATTTGCAACGTAACATTATGCTCTTCACAAACTTCAATCATCTCATTAGCATCTTCAACATTCGTTGCGATTGGCTTTTCACATAAAATATGCTTCTTGGCTTTTGCAGCGTTTACTACCATTTCTTTGTGACGACTATTCTCACTACAGATAATTACTGCATCCATACTATGGTTTAAAAAATCAGTCTGATTAGAATAATGGGGGACATTATATTTTGCAGACACCTCTTTACCTCTGTTAATATCCTCATCAAAAATAGCTGCTATCTCTACATGAGGGATTTTCTCTAAGCTATCTGCATAGCTATAAGCATGCATATGGGCAAAGCTCATTATGCCAATCTTCATTTTTGAGCACCTCCATCTAAAAGTTTTTGGAAGTCGTCTAATTGTAAAAAAACTTTTTCATCTAGAACTCTTGCGGAGCTTAGAATAGCATCTACCGAATAAGTTAATGGAGATTTCGTCTTATCGTTTGGAGTTATCGGTTTCATTTGATCACTGTCAAATTCAACAATACTTTTTATACCACTCCATTCAAGCTCTATCTTCTCTTGATTACCGACTGTATATTCGATATGTGCCATCGTTCCATTCTCAAAATGTAGCATGATAATCATGTGTCTTGGGACTTTGGATGAATCTGTTTTATTTATATGAATATCTTTTAGTTCACCAAACAAAGAAGAAAACATATATAATTCTCCAGCCATCAATGATTGAAGACTTTCTTTACTACTAGTGCGTCTAAATCTAAAAACTCCTTTGGGTTGAGGTTCATTCTTTATGATTTGGGAGAAACTATGGAAAAATGGAAAGGCTTCCAATTCAAAGTAAACAAAGACTTGATCGTTCCTATGCTTCTCCATTAACAAGCTGTATGGCAAATATATATTTTCTTTTTTACTAGCTATAGCTTTTGCATATTCCGTCGTAGCTACTACGTAATTAGTATTTTCATTACTACTCCCTGAAATCTCATCTAGCGACTTTAAAATGGTTAGATTAGCTAGAGTGGAGTGAGTATTTATTTTTTCTAAATCACTGAGAATAATATTACCGATGATTTCCGCCCTCCTCATTTAACAATTTTCTTAAACGATTAACAGCCTCTTCATTTGCCAGTTTTGCATCATCTACACCTTCATACTCTATCGATAGCCATCCATTGTATTGGACTTTCTTTAATCCATTTACAATATATTCAAGATTTACTTTTCCATCCCCTGGTATCACTCCGATCAATTCGATGCCTTCTGTCGATCGAAAACCATTCAACTGCTCATTTTCTACTTTTTCACGAAAATCTTTGAAGTGAACATGAACTACCTCATTTTTCAACTGCTCAAATGCTTCCTCTGGAGACTCATGAACAAGCAAAAAATTCCCCGTATCAAATGTCGATTTTACATACGGACTATTAACTTTTTGAATTATATTATTTACTTGATCACTTTTGCCTGCTAATAATCCATGGTTTTCTATAGCAAGGTACACTCTTTCTTTTTCAGCCAACTCAGCACATTCTTTTAAGCCGTTCACGATTAAGTCAGCTCCGTTTTCAAAGGTCAAATTCTCATCGATATCTCCGCAAAATACACGAACTATATTAGTACCTAACTTTTTGGCAACTCGAATTCCATCTAAAACTTTAAGCACTTCTTTATCATGTTCTTCTTTAGAGTCCTTCACAAAATTATTCGATACATCATAAGCAGATACTTCTAAATTATTTTTCTTCAAAGCCTCTTTTATTGATTTAATCTCTTCTTCTTTATCGTTAGGAGTTTTCCAGTAAAAATCTAGTAACTCTACACCATCTAAAGAAATACTCTTTGCATAATCAATAAAATCAAGCACAGACCAATTTTCCTTCTTTATAGTAGAAGCTAAACTGTACATACTTACACTTACCTTCATCATAATCCCGCCTTTAGATAGCATTCACCAAATGTTTCATGATAAATGACAATTTATTTTCTTCGTGAAACGGATTATTCTCATGTGTGAATTGAGGATATACCTCTATTCTTTTTTCAGTTGATGACAAATGATTATATGCAGCAAAAACCGTAGACGGTGGGGTTACTGCATCCTCAAGCCCTATCGTCATTAGTGCTGGACAAGTAATTTCATCACAGAAATGAACGGAATCTATATAGCCTAAAGTGCGCATTACTTTATCGTAAGTTTTATATTGAGGATCAGTTAGCTTAAAATAATTTACAATCTCCATGTACGGTCCTAGATTCGCTACTTCTAATGCACGTTCAAAATGGGCAATAAATGGGTAATCCGCAATAACAAGGTCAACCTTTCCAATGAGTGCCGCTAAGCTAAGGGCTAACCCACCACCTTGTGAGGAACCTGTTAATCCTAACTTAGTCACTGCTACTGGAGCGTCCTCAGATCTTATCCATCGTTCTATCATGAGTAGATCCCTATAGACATTTGTATAATAATAGTTTGTTGGATCCTGAATCCCTTTTAGCATCCATCCAGGAGTTCTACTGCCATTTAAATATTTTGCAAAATCTGGAGAGTTGCCTTGACCACGAACGTCAAAAGAGTATACAGCTACACCTAGGGAAGTCCATTTCAAGTAGTCAATCGGCAATCCACAACTTCCGGTATAGCCATGAAAGTTTATAATAACTGGGCAATTATCAACAGACTTAGGCTTTATCAAAAAGCCTGTTAATGGTGTACTATCCCAGCTTTTAAAGGTAATATCTGCCACCTCAACTGTTGGTACCGGATAGTTTCTCCACCCTACATCTACAAATGGAAGAATCGATATGAGGTCATTTTTTTGTTTCTCCCAAAATAATTTAAAATCAGTAGGTTTATTAGTAAGGCTTGGCTTATACTCTCTTAGTTCCTCAATCGGTAAATCTCCAACCTGTCTACCCATAATTATCCCACACGATCATTTATTTATTTTTTCATAAAACGATTGCGGCCACTCCAATTCAAAGCCGTCCATTCTTAGTCGCTTTTGAAAATCTACTAACAGATCTTTATCTTTCCGAACCTCTTTTGGAGTTACATCATTTTCTAAACAAAATGCTACTAATGCTCCACATGCTTCTCCTATGTTCCATTCAGTTGGATGCAATCGATAACAGCCATTCGTTATGTGTGTAGTTCCAATATTTTTACAACCTGCCAATATATTATCTGCATCTTTCGGAATGATTGCTCCTAGTGGAATATGATAAGGCAGAGCCTGAATATCGAGATATGTGCGCCCAGAAATACTAGGATGTAGATCAATACTATATGAACCTATACCAATTCGATCCTCATATAGCTTCCCTGTCTTTCCGCTATTAAATAGTGGAGAAACATCCTGTTCGACAATCGTATATTCAGCTTGTATCCGTCTAGATTCTCTAATATAAGGAGCTTTCGCCAAGCCATCTTCCGTCCCGAATATTTCCTTATGTAACTTTAATCCGGGATATCCCTTTCCTCCGTCCGGTCTTGGAGCTTCCGTTTGCAACCAATATAAAAGCGATAGACTTAATTGTTTTGCTTGATATATATTTTTTTCTTTTTCTTCTATTGATACATCATAAATATTGCCTAAGAAGTAATCACTTTGGGGCCAATTCATTAAACTAACGTCTTTTGAATCATTAAAAGAACGAAACTGATTTTCATCATAAATACGGCGATACTCCCATAGCGGAAATCCACTTTCTTCTCGGAACAGCGAGTATCTTCTTTTTTCCTTTGTTATTGGATGAGGAGCAAAGAAGCTCAAATATTTGTCAGGCCAAATATTCGGGTGGAACTCTTTCCAAAATGTATACATTTTCGGCTTTTCGATAACATGATTTTCTCCTTCTCGATTTTCCATCGCTAGTACGTAAGTAAAAGCTTGAATATCAATAGGATCCGCTTCTTCTAAAGCATTAGGTTCATTCCATTCACTCTTTCCTTCAGCTCCCGTAACGTATGGTAGCTTCGCTAGAGGAAGTAAATCACCTGATTCTGTTGCATCCACAAAATATAAGGCTGTATATTCGGCTGCCTTCCCAGTTTCTATATTTACAACAGAAACATCAACTAATTTTCTCCCCTCTCTATTTACTGACTTCACCACCGTATTTAACTCAATTGTTAGTAAGTTTCTTAATACGTATGGTAAAAGCATTTCATTTAAAACATGTAAACTGACTCGTGGATCATGACAAATATTACTGACAAGACCATTTCCGGGATTAAATTTATCGTTTTTCTCTAGAGGGTCCATCATGTTTGTATAAAAGTCTCTTACTTTTTCTCGATATGTTCTATATCTTTTAGTTGAACCGAACTCTTCAATCCATGGATGTTCATCAGGAGGCACTCCCTGTGAAGTAGACTGTCCTCCGATCCAATCCGTCTCCTCTATTAAAATTACCTTTAATCCTTTTGCACATGCGGATAAAGCTGCAGCACATCCGCCTAGCCCGCCACCGACGATTACCAAATCTATTTTATTTGTATTCATTTATAAATATATTTCTTTCCCAGTTTCAGCAGATTCATATACCGCATTTAACATTCTCATCACTTGAACGCCATCTTCAACTGGAGCTAACGTCTCTTTTCCTGCTATACAGCAATCAACAAAATGATTTATTTCGTTTGTAAATGCACCAACAAAGTCAAAACTTAGGTTATCAATTTGAGGAGTGATGTTTAAAATAGTATTATTTTTCTCCGTTACCATTGCTATCTCTGGTTCTATTTCTGCTCCACCTTTTTCTCCAAACAACTTCACATAGAGTTCATCTTCCTTTGCATGCAGCGTAAAACTAACATCGACGTATAAAGATGCACCATTTTCAAATCGAATAAGCGCGTTTGCTAAATCCTCTACATCATTTAAGCTAGAATCATAGTCTGCAGCCTTGTAAAATGACAGATTTTCTATATTGCTTCTGTTTCCTAACTTAGAATATACATTCCCACTTACCGAAACCGGACGTGGTTTCCCCATCAAGTACCAACAGATATCAACCATGTGCACACCTAAGTCTAAAAGCGGCCCCCCTCCAGATTTTGAACTGTCACTGAACCAACCTCCAGGATTGCCCAGTCTCCTTATACAAGAAGCTTTGGCATAATATATTTCTCCGAGCTCACCCTGATCGATAAATTGCTTAAGAATTTTTGTATTACTTCCATGCCTTCTAACAAAACCAACTTGTAATATCTTACCGGATTTTTTTACAGCAGCTTCTACAGCCAATGCCTCTTCAACTGTTAAACTAAGTGGTTTTTCTACAAGCACATGCTTTCCTGATTCTAAGGCTGCAACCGCTATTTCTGCATGCGTATTATTCCATGTACAAATACTTATGGCATCTATCTCACTATTTTGTAGTAGTTCTATATAATTGTTATAAAGATTTGTAACTCCATATTTTTCACCTGCATCAGCTAGACGTTGGTCATTGCTATCACACAATGCAAACAACTGTACCTTCTCGTTTGAGATATAAGGATTTATATGAAACTCCGAAATGGATCCTCCACCGACTACTCCAACCTTTAACATAATATTGACCTCACTCCTCTTTCTAATTGTTATAAGCAATAATAGAAGTTAACACTTGTGATTTTTTATCTAATAAATCTTTATAAGCACCTGGAGCATTATTAAAATCAACTGTTTCTGTTAAAAATGGTTGTACGTCTATCCGCTTTTTATCTACTAAACGAAGATATTCAGCCACGTTTCTGCCTTCCGTCCAGCGGACATAACCATATGGATAGTCCATTGCTTGTAGCTCATATTGTTTGTCATATCTGCCTGGTCCACCAGCACGAGAAATAAGGATTTGTGCTTCTTTAGCAAACATAAGGTCACGAGGAAAATCTGGTTCTATATCTCCTACAATTACTACTTTTCCTTGGTTTCTAATCCACTTTAAGCTTTCATGAGTTAAAGGGGAACGCTTTCCTCCTGCACATAATAAAACTGCATCAGCTCCTTTGTTATGGGTAGCGTTCATCAGTTCATTTTCCATATCTCTGATCGAAGAAAAAGAGTTTATCCCATCCTGTTGGAGCATACTTACTCGCTCCTCTGAGATATCAAGTGCTATAACATTTAAGGCAGCTGCATTAGCTATTTTAGCTATCATTTGTCCTAGTAATCCTAAACCGACCACGACCACCGTTTCTCCAAATTCAAGTTTAGCCACTCTTAAAGCGTGAATAGCAATTGCTCCTATTCCCGCTAATGCAGCTTGTTTAGGTTCCATATTCTCAGGTACTTTAGCGCATAATGTTGTAGGCACTAGAAGGTACTCGGCATGCCCTACGTATGGAGCCCCATAGCATGCTACTACATCTCCAATCTGATAGTCTGAGACACCTTCACCACATTCTTCCACGACTCCCACTGCACTATATCCTAAAGAGATTTCCTTTCCCTCACTAACTCCGATAAGTTCAATCTCAGTTCCTGGAGATACTGCTGAGAAAAGAGTTTTTATCAATAAAAAAGAAGGTTTAACTCTAGGGCTTTCTCTTTCTAATATATGAACCGCACCATTACTTGCAACGATTGATTTCATTTGACACACTCCTTAGTTGGAGAACCATTTTGTTAGATTTTCTTTCACAAAAGCATCGTCATTTAAGTGTGGATACTCTGCATACACCCGATCAATCTCTTCATGTTGGTTTGGACTTAGTTTCTCTTTATCCATTAAACACCAATTCCCTCGAAGTAGACCCTGTCTAGTTAACACTTCATTTATACCAGCAATACTTCCTTTGAATTGGTTGTTTGGATCAAAAAAAGCAGCATTTGCATCTGTTATTTCTTGACCTAAAGTTAACAATTCACTTGGAATTTGTTCCGCTGATTTATAGGTAGAAATCTTATCAAAAATCTCTACGGCTGTTTTCGTCCAAACTGACCAATGACCAAGTAGTCCACCAACAATTTGTTTCGTTAGTTTTTTATCTCCAACACTAATTTTATATGTTGTTAATAGATCGTTTACTATATTGTCATCATTGCCAGTATAGATAGCTATTTCTTCATTTCGCTCCGAGTTACATACCGCCCGTATAACGTCTATTGTTTGATATCTGTTAAAAGGAGCAATTTTAATCGCATGGACATTAGGAATATTGGCTAGTTGCTTCCAAAAATCATAAGAAAGAACCTTACCCCCAACGGCCGGCTGCAGATAAAATCCGATTACAGGAATAATTTCCGCTACTATTTGAGTTCGAGCAATTAACTCTTCCTCTGAAGCATCTTGGAGTCCACCCATACTTAGTAAACCAAGGTCATAGCCGATCTCCTTTAAAAACGTTGCTTCTTCCATCGCCTGTTCTATTGGTCCACTAATACCTCCAATTTTAATGAAAGAATCAGATACCTTTGCTTTGTTCATTTCTTCTATCGCAAGAGTTAATACTCTTTTATACAAATTAAATTGAGGGTCCCTTATTTCAAACTGAGTTGTATGTACTCCAACCGCAACTCCGCCAACACCTGCATCTATATAATATCGGGTTAACGCTCTCTGACCAGCTTCATCCAGTTGTCTATCCTCAGTTAGAGCTAGTGGATGAGCAGGAATCATCGCACCTTCTAATAAGCTTTTCTTTACCTCTTGCTTCAACATTAAAACGCCCCTTTTCTCTCTTGGAAGTGAGTTGGCTTATTATAAGTTTCGCCTTTGTTAGTTAACCAATCAGCTGTCAGATCAAGCATTTGCTGAAGCGAGACTTTTGGATAGCCAAATAATTGGTGTGCTTTAGATGCATTATTCAACAATGCAGTAGTCTGTTCCTCATTTTCAAATACAGGAGAGACATTAAACCGTTTGCCAAATTCCTCTGCTAACCAGCGAACTGATAGAGTTTCGGGACCTGTAACGTTTAACAATCTTGGTGGAGTATCACAGTGCAATAAAGAACGAACTGCATATTCATTGGCATCCCCTTGCCAAATAACATTGACACTTCCCATTGTAAGGTCCACTGCTTTACCTTCTAAAACACTTTTAGCAATTTCCAATAAAACTCCATATCTTAAGTCAATTGCATAATTTAAGCGAAACATAAGCATTGGAGTTTTGTTTTTATAAGAAAAACTAGATAATACACGTTCACGACCTAAGCAAGATTGAGCGTACTCACCAATTGGGTTTGGTGATACTTCCTCTGAACAGTTTCCATTAATTACATTTGTTAATGGGTAGATATTACCAGATGAGAATGCAACGATTCGTGAGTTTTTAAACTTTTCAGCTACTCTTCCCGGTAAATAAGCGTTCATTGCCCAAGTAAAATGCTCATTGCCTGTTGTACCAAATTTATTTCCAGCCATAAAAATGACGTTTTTCACATCGGGAAGCGCTTGAAGCTCTTCATCATTGAGTAAATCTACAGCTATAGTCTCGATTCCACACTCTTCAAGTTCTTCTCTTAATTCCCCTGACGAAAACCGAGATGCGCCAATTACCCTTTTTTGTATACCAGCTTCCATAATTGCACGTTTTGTCATTTTTGCTAAAGTAGGTCCCATTTTTCCACCCACTCCTAATATCAATATATCTCCATCTACTAATTTAATATCTTCAATTAGGTTGGTAGATGGCTTTGTCATAAAATCCTCTAATTCTGTTAACGTCTTCATTTAATCACTCCTTCTTATTTGTTTAATTGATTATTAAAGGTTATGTCTTTAAACTGTCTTTAAATAATTAAAATTCTAGTTGTTCTTCAACATTAGTATTTACGTTACATTTTGACATTTTCATATACAAAACTTAAGATAGATTTAACATTACATTTAAAGACAATACCATTTAGGAGGAATAGCATGTGGCAAGTAAAAATGCACTAAATGACACCTCCGATATAAAAATCGGGATTATTGGACCAAAAGATCTAGTGAATGAATCAAGAGAAACTTTAATGGCTTTCCCTAATTTCAAACCTGTTTTTCGCATTATTGAACAGGACAGTCAAATTCATGACATTACGAAAGAATTAATAAAAGATGTAGAAGTTTTAATGTTCACAGAATTTCATGCTTATAGTATTGCGAAACAACTAATCGATTTTAAAATCCCTGTACATCACATGCCCCTAATGGGCACCGGGCTTTACAGATCATTATTTCTTATAAAAATTGCATATCATTTAACAAGTTTATCTATTGATACTTTTGATAAAGATTACGTCGAACAGATTTTGTTAGAACTTGAAGAGGATAACTATAATTTACTAGTCTACAAGAGCAATAAACCTAGTCCAGGAATCAATGAAATTGTTAACTTCCACATTCATAACTACAGAAGTAATAACTCAATAGCTCTTACTGGAATTACGGATGTTGCTAAACAACTAGACATTCTTCAAATTCCATATCAATGGGTAACACCTACACAGCAAGATATGATTGTCTCTTTCGAAAGAGCTTTACTAGCAACAGACACTAGAAGAAACAAAGAATCTCAAATTGTATTTGGATTAATCAATATCGATAACTTTAAAAATGTCACAGCAAAATATTCCTCTGAGCATGATGTACAATTGTTAAAATTGAAATTGCAACAAATGCTACTAGAATATATTAAAATGCTAGATGGACATCTCATCAACCTAGGCGGTAATGAATATTCTTTTATCACTACTCGAGGTATTTTCGAGCGTGAAACAAGAGGTTACAAATTTATTCCTCTGTTACAAGACGTAAAAAATGATCTTGGTGTGACAATAAGTCTCGGTGTAGGCTTCGGGCGAACAGCTGCTGAATCTGGAAATCATGCAAGATTAGCACTTCGACAATCGCTCGATTTGGGTGGAAACGTCTGTTACATAGTACGAGAAGACCAAAGTGTTTTGGGCCCAGTAGACATAACAACCTACAAACAATATGAACAATATAATTTGGCGATTACCGATCCACAGTTACTAGACAAAGCAGAAAAAGCTGGAATGTCCGCATCCTATATGACAAAACTAATGGCTCGTGTCTCTAGGCATAAGAAAATTGAATATACCGCTCAAGAGTTAGCGTCCACACTTAATGTCACAATCCGAAGCGCAAACCGTATTCTGTTGAAATGGACTGATGCTGAATTAGTCGATATTGTTGGAGAAGAAAAAGTAACTCACAAAGGAAGACCACGCCGCATTTATCGGTTAAGCTTTATTGATGAAGAACAACGATAATGCTTTTCTTCCAAAGTCGGGGTGTTTCACGCCCCTTCTTTTTAAAGTTAAATAATAATCTCTTCCCCACTGAAACTACTTTCAGTAGCTGCTTCTAAAAAGCGAATAATTTCTGTCGTTTCCTCTAAGGGAACTCTAGTATTTTCATCAGTGAAAAAAATCATTATTTGCTCCAACAAACTTGCATAGTAAGGTTTAATATCCAAGTCTGCATTCACATATTCACTACCTTTTTCAAAATGAATTACTGCACCAAACTGATTATTTCCCTTTCGATTCCCTCTTACTGTTCCTATTCGCCCGTCTTTCCACACAGCTGTAAGTACGTCATGATCAACTGTCTTCACTGTTTTTACGGATTTCGCTCCTTGCCCTAAAATTGTAAATAGCATTTCTACTGCATGAATACCGTACCAAAAGTAGCCTGCCTGGTTTAAATCCATTGGTCCAAAACAATCAGCCCCAATTATTTCTCCTTTTTCTGAAGTTTGCAGTATACGAGTTAAGCTTTCTGAATATCGAAGTGCTGATGAACTCATTAATGGTGTACCAAACCGATTAGCCAATTCAACCATCTTTTTTGCCTCTTTAGTATTTAAACTAAATGGTTTGTCAACGAAAACTGGCTTTTTCCATGCTATTATTTCTTTTAACTGTTTATAGTGAACCGCTCCATCTACCGACTCTAGTAGAATCGCATCACTATTTCTTACCACGTCTTCAATTGATTGAACAATTTCTATAGAGTAATTGTCCCTTAATTCTTTCGTGAACTTCTCCACTCTAGAATTGCTTAGTTCAAAATCCGGTGATCCTCCGGGGAAAGCAATAACAACTTTCCCGCCCTTAATGTAATGAGGATTATCGGAATCATTTAATAGCTTTGTGAAAGCAATGACGTGGGAAGTATCTAAGCCAACAATGCCAATAGATAGTTGTTTGATCGTTACCCCTCTCCTTAATTAGCTAGAATTTACTTCAAGCCAGACATTTGAATTCCCTCTGTGAAAAATCTTTGGAAGAATAGGAATATGAGAAATGTCGGTATAAAGGAGACAGCTGAACCTGCCATCTCTATTCCAAAGTTCCCTTCTTTCCCTAAAATGGATGCCAAACCTAGCGTTACTGGAAACATCTTTTCTTGAGTCAAATATATCAATGGTTGAAAAAGATCATTCCAGTTAGATATAAACGAAAAAGTACCAACTGTTGCAACAACAGGGACGGATAAGGGCAAAATAATCTTAAAGAATACTTGCAGATCATTTGCACCATCTATATAGGCCGCTTCCTCTAAATCATTTGGTATCCCTTGCAAAAATTGCCTTACTAGAAATACCCCCATAATACCCCAAATTTCTGGTACAATCAGTGCCCAATATGTATTTATCCATCCAAAATCGGAAAACATAATGTACTTAGGGATGATTAGTAGTTGTTGTGGAATCATGATAACTCCCATGAATACCCAAAATATAAACTCTCTACCAATAAACTGCTTTTTAGCAAAGATATAACCTAGTATTGCGCAGAATAACATTTGACTAAATACAGGGATTACCGTAATGACAACAGAGTTCCATATCCATCGTAAAAACAACCCATCGCTCAAAATGTATTTATAGTTTTTTAATGTAGGGTCATCAGGAATCCAAAACAGCGGATCTAATTGGGCATATTCCACATCTTTTAAAGAACCTAAAACCATAATGATAAAAGGCATTAAAAAACAAAAACCTAATACAAATAAAGCTATATATGAAACTACTTTTTTCATTTTTCATCCTCCTTTCCGAAAATTAATAATGGTTGGATTCCTTGCCAAGATACCTTCTTTGTATCAGAGAAATTATTAAAATGATAAAGAATAATACGTATGACAGCACAGCTGCATAGCTTAAATTAAGACTTGTAAATCCTTGAGAGTATAAATAATATACAATGGTTGTTGTTGCATAATTCGGTCCTCCGCCAGTTAACAAATACGCAGAGTCGAATATTTGAAACGAACCAATCGTTGTAGTAATTGCTACATAAAAATGAATTGGTTTTAATAATGGAAAAGTTACATTCCAAAATATTTTAAAAGGAGATGCACCATCAATTCTTGCAGCTTCATATAGTTGTCTATCAATAGATTGTAAGCCAGCAAAATAGTAAATCATTGTACTACCAGCTACTTTAAAAACACTTAAGCCTGCCAAAACTGCGAGAGCTTGACTTGAATTCGAAAGAAAAAGTTGTGGTTCGATTCCAACGAAACCAATAATATAGTTAATCATCCCTTCTTCTGTCCCACGAAATAACCAACCCCATATACCAGCAATGATTACAAAAGAAGTGACAACCGGAAGGAAAAATACCCCTTTAAATAATTTTGCTCCCCTTACTCCCGAGTTAATGATAAGGGCTAATATCAAACCCAGTGCCATTGTAGGAAGAATATAATAGATAGAAAATTTGACTGTATTCCAAATAGCCTTCCATGCGAGTGAATCATTCAACAAATACTTCCAATGCTTTAACCCTACAAATTCAGGATCACCAATTACTCTCCAATCCATAAATGTAAGATAAAAACTTAGCAAAAATGGGTAGACCTGAAAAATTGCAAAGTGAATTAAAATAGGGATCAATACAATATAAACAATCGCATTCTTCTTCCACTCTTTTTTCAATCTTATGAGAAGTGGCTTCTTTCTTTCTTTAGAAGTCAGTGTATTACTCAGTGTAATCACCCTTTCCTATGTAAGTTAATAGAGAGTTTGATCTCTCTTGGACCAAACTCTCTATTAACTGTTATTAATTTACTTTGGCTTTAATAGCCTCTGCTGCAGCATCCGCAGCTTCTTTAGGAGTTTTCTTGCCTTCCATCATTGTTTGCAACTCTGCTTGGATTAAAGGCATAATTGTACGACCCTCTGGATGAATAACTCCTGGTAATGCATATTCTGTATACGTTGCAAGCTGTGCCATATACTTTTGATCTCCAAAAATATCTTTTGCAGATTCTCTTGTTGGAATATATTGCGTAACGGTATTAAATTTCCTTTGGTTTTCGGCATTCGTCATCACTTTAATAAATTCGGCTGCAGCATCTGGATTATCTGTATTAATAGGAGCTACAAACATCCCAGTAGTTCCATAAGTAACTTGCTTTTTGTTTTTCAAAGGTGGAGCAATGACAAATTCAAACGTATCTTGACCTAACATACGGCTAACAGAAATACCAGAACCTTGTACGGAAAGCATTTTACCGCCATCCCATAATGCATTATGTTCCATCGCTGTAATTGAATCTTTTGGAGTCCATTCTTCCTGGTACATTTTGTTGATAAATTCAAATGCTTCTACTCCAGCTTCGTTGTTAATCAACACTTCATTATCTGCAGTCAAAACATCCCCGCCAGCTTGCCATAAGAACGGATATAGTGTTCCATTCATAGATCCACCACCTTGGAAGCTCGTTGCATAGTAACCTTTTTCTTTTGCTTTTACAGCCCATGCTTCAAACTCATCCCAAGTTGTAGGTAGTTTCGCTGGATCCTCACCAATTGCTTTCACAATGTCCACATTGTATAAGTAAGTATATGCTTCTTGAAGAATCGGAAGCCCATATACTTTATCTTTCCAAGTCGTTGAAACTAGTGCTGAATCCACAAAATCATCCATATCGTTATCTTCTAGATACGGATCTAATTCTAATAGCATCCCAGCATCTGCATATTGTGGCATTTGGTCTGGAATAACATAAAATACATCTGGTCCATTATTAGCAGCAAGAGCAGTAAGAACCTTTTGATCTCTATTTGCCCAAGGAATTTGTTCAAAGTTTACCTTTACACCTGTTTCCTCTTCATATGCAGCAATTATTTCATTCCACATGACACCTTCTGTTTCCTGATCACCTGTAAATGGATGAGCCCATACTGTAATTTCTCCTGAAAGACCTTCTTCGCTAGTACCCTCTTTTGGTTTATCTCCCTCTGCTCCTTCATCGCTACAAGCAGCTATTAAAGCACCAAATAACAATAGTAATAGAACTAAACTAAATTTCTTCATCTCTTTGACCCCTCTCAAATTAGTTAATACGACATCCCCAGTGTCTGATAACCTATCACTATATTATTTAGGCCTCCCTCCAATTAGAAAAACATTTATTCAAATGAAATAAGAGTCTTATAACAATTCATAACACTTATCTCAATTCATCCGATTTAAAATTAACAGAAATTACTAAATAATTCGTTAACTTTTTAAAAGCATATATTATTTTTTATAAAGAGACAAGTCTATTAAGTGTCTTTAATTGAGGACGAGAAAATATTGTTCTGATTATTTGTTATTGCCTTTTGATCCATTCTTACATATAGTATTTTCAAGAAGGGACTGGTCTAATGAATTGGGAAAATTTTAGTACACTAGCTTATAAAATAATGACTTTGGCATACATAAATTTACTATGGATTCTTTTTAGCATCGTGGGCTTAGGTATTTTTGGTCTATTTCCGGCAACTACAGCAATGTATGCTATCACTCGAAAATTAATCATTGGGGAAACTAATTTTAAAATCTTTTCTGTGTTTTGGGGTTATTTCAGAAAAGACTTTCTAAAAGCAAATGGTTTTGGCGTCATTATAGTCATCACCGTTTACATTTTATATTTAGACTTTATGTTTGTAATACAAAAGAATGATTTCCAATTTCTATTACCAATTTTCTTATTTATTTTAATAGCTTTTATAGTCACATTAATATTTTTATTTCCAGTGTATACACATTTTAATTTACGTTTTTTCCATTACATAAAACAATCTTTCTTCATAGCCATCACATCGCCGGTTGAATTAATGGCAATCAGTGCTTCAGCGATCGTAATCTATTTTTTACTGACACTCTTCCCAGGAGCTATCCCCTTATTCTCTGGTAGTGTTTTTGCTTATATTTCTACTTTTCTAAGCTTTAGAGCCTTTGAACGAATAGAAAAAAAGAAAAACACACAATTACTAAAGTCCACTAACGAGTTTCGATAGTGCAGTACAAAACGAGTAGAGCATCGCGATTAATATTGCGGTGCTCATTTTTTAAAAAGATAAGATAGTATATAAAAATGTCTCGTTAACACTGGGTAAGGAGACTAGTAAGAATAAATAATGCTATGATTTCCGTTTCCGGTGGAGACAAAGGAACGATGACTAAGAGCGCCACCTCGTGTGGTAACGCCTTCGTGAGGTGAGTGATGAGCTAACACCTTCGCTAGCGCATCGTTGTGATAACTCATCTGTCTCACAAGCACGAGGGAGAGACTACAGGCTCGAGCAGTGCCCACGGAAAGCGTCCGACCAGAGCTACAATGGCATATCTGGGTTTTGTTCTTAAAGAACTGGGCGTCTTTTGCCCGGTTTTTCTTATTTCCGTTACTTGCGTTCGTATGTATTTTACTCTAGGACCGCATTGCTTTACTCGCTTTCCCTCTGTTTTTACTCGTTCTCATTTGTTGACTACTCTCACTTTGGTATCAAATACTCTCACTCAGGATTTTTTTACCAATCGACCTTTCACTCCTCTTGTTTGTTTTGAAAATCCGTTGTACTATTAATTGTTTGCTTTGTACATAGAAATAGAAAGTTTGGTGGAATAAATGAATACAAAAGCATTATCACTTGCACTTTTCACTGTAGCTATTTGGGGGTCTTCTTTTGCGGCAATTAGCGCCAGTTTACAGGGTGGCTATTCTGCAGGTCATTTAATATTAGTACGATTTCTAATTGCTTCTATTATATTTCTAGTTATCGCACTTTGGCCTGGAGTTAAGTTTCAACTACCACAAAAGGAAGATATACTTAAAATAAGTCTTCTCGGTTTTATTGGGATTAATATATACCATCTTTGTGTTACATTCGGACAACTATCGATTTCTGCTGGGACCGCTGGTATGCTGATTGGTTCTGCTCCTATCTTCACAACAATTATTGCGATCATTGTTTTAAAAGAGCGTTTAGGCACAATTGGTTGGTTGGGTTTAGCATTTGGTTTTATCGGTATCATTCTAATTGCATTAGGCACAGGCGGAAGCTCTTTAAGTATTTCACCAGGTGTGTTTTTAGTTCTTATTGCTGCCTTTTCAACTGCAATCTTTTTTGTTTATCAAAAGCCTTTATTTAAAAAATATAGCGCTATTGAATTGACTGCTTATTTTACTTGGGTAGGAACTATTCCATTTTTGTTCTTTTCACCTGGACTTATCGAAGGAATTCAACAAGCGACATTAGAGGCTAATTTATCTGCCATTTATATAGGAATATTTCCTACTGCTATTGCATATTTAACTTGGGCTATGGCTTTGTCATATAGCGAAGCTAGCTCTGTTTCGAATTCTTTGTACCTCGAGCCGGTCGTTGCGATTATTGTGACATGGATATGGTTGCAGGAGCTTCCTTCGTCCCTTTCGATTGTCGGAGGATTCATAGCTATTTTGAGTGTCATCATTGTCAATATATTCGGTAAGAAAAATCAGCTAAAGCTTCCACAACAAGCTCCTATCTCTACCTATGATAAGATGGACATACTTTAACGGAAGGGAATGAAGATAGATGAAATCACCTTTTACTTTTAACCATACAGCTCCTAAAAACACTGACCAAAAACAACCAGCGTTATTTCTATTACATGGTATGGGTAGTAATGAAGCAGACCTACCACAGCTAGTGAAGGAATTCGAAGGCACACATCATATTTTTAGCTTACGTGGTCCAATCGTTCATAAACCCGGTTATGCATTTTTCCTGATTGAAGAAATCGGAAAGCCTGTGAGGGACGTTTTCGATCAGGTTGTAACGCATATTCAAGCATTTATTCGTGAAGCTATTGTCGAATACAACTTAGATCCGAATGACATTACATTACTAGGATTTAGTCAAGGAGCAATCCTTTCCCAAACAGTGGCACTAACAATGGGAGATGAAATTAGTAGAGTGGTTGCTTTAAGCGGATATATTCCTGCGTTTGTTAAAACGGAATATAGCAAGCGTAATATTGATCACTTATCCATCTTCATCTCACATGGTGATTATGACTATGTCATCCCATCACAATGGGGACTCGACAGTAAAGAGTTTTTTGAAGCTACGGGAGCGAAAGTGACTTTTAAAACGTATAACGAAGGGCACGGGGTGACTCCAGAGAACCATCGAGACTTAGTTGCATTTTTAAAAAACAAATAATTACTGAACAAGGCTAAAAATTATGTTAAGCGCACATATATTTTTCAGCCTTGTTTTTTATTTTTCATCAGAGTCAATTCGATATTACCTATTTAATTTTCAATCACACAAATATTTACTGTATTTCGTATTTTTTTATTCGTTTTAATAAGTTAATCCTGTTAATCGCAGCGGAAATGAGCGTTGTTTGGATTTCACACTGAAAATTATTCTTCTAGCTCGTAATTTACCCTATTCAACTTAATAGCAAATACTGAAAAATTCTGATAAAATTACACTATCCTTTGCATAACAATGCGTTGGTTTTTTTTGAAACTTATTAGATCGTTTCCTCGTATATATGGTAGGACTAAAATTGGAGGTAATAGAATGGGCATTAATTTAGTTAAGGGTCAAAAAATTGATTTAACAAAGGGCAGGTCTTCCCTATCAAGCGTTATGGTAGGACTAGGATGGGACCCTGTTGAAAAGAAAAAAAGTGGTGGATTTTTAGGCGGACTTTTAGGTGGTGGAGGCGGCGGAGCAGCCATTGATTGCGACGCATCTGTACTTCTTTTAGATGAAAAAGGTAAATTAGTATCTAAGCAACATGTTATATATTTTGGAAACAAAACAAGTCAAGATGGTAGCGTTGTCCACTCTGGTGATAATTTAACTGGAGACGGTGACGGTGATGACGAAGTGATTAACGTGAATCTAAGTGCTATTTCGCCATCTGTACATAGATTGGTGTTTGTAGTAAACATTTATCAAGCAAAACAAAGAAAACAAGACTTTGGTCTAATTCAAAATGCATTTATCCGTCTAGTGGATAATGGCACAAAAGAAGAGTTAGTACATTATAATTTAAGTGAAAGCTATGCTGGTAAAACCTCTCTAATTCCAGGAGAGCTATATCGAAATGGCTCTGATTGGAAGTTCTCTGCAGTTGGAGAAGGTACATTAGATCTTGATATCGGTTCAATCGCAAACAAATACTTATAAGGAGTGGTTATAAATGGGCATTAACTTATCAAAAGGACAAAAGGTAGATTTAACAAAAACGAATCCTGGTTTAGTAAACGTTACAGTTGGTCTAGGCTGGGATACAAATAAATACGATGGTGGTAAAGACTTCGACTTAGACTCATCTGTATTTCTATTAGGCAGTAACGGCAAATGTTCTTCAGAAGGTGACTTTGTATTCTATAACAACACTACAGGTGGTAATGGATCTGTTGTTCATACAGGAGATAACCGCACAGGTGATGGAGACGGAGATGACGAGCAAGTTAACGTGAATTTATCGACTGTACCAGCATCTGTAGATAAAATTGCATTTAGTATTACGATCCATGATGCAGAAGCGAGAGGTCAAAACTTTGGTCAAGTAAACAACTCATATGTACGTATTCTAAATGCGGACACACAAGAAGAGTTGATTCGCTATGATTTAGGTGAAGACTTCTCCATTGAAACTGCAGTCGTTGTTGGTGAACTATACCGCCATAATAACGAATGGAAATTTAATGCAATCGGAAGCGGATACCAAGGCGGTCTTGCTTCATTAGTTACAGATTTCGGCTTGAATTAATAACTTCTCACAAAAAGCAAGGGCATGCTTCCTTGCTTTTTGTTTTAGTATCTGAAGAAAGTAAGTGGTATTTGGGTATACCTAATAACTCCTTCTTCCTTCTTAGGAGTGGAAAATATGAGACAATTTAAAGGGGTTAGTGAGAAAGAGATTTATCGATTCTTTCATATACCACCTAGCGACTTTTCCAAAAACTTGGAAAGAAAAAAATTAGGGATGGCTATGGGAGCAGCTTTATACTTACCAGGTTCAATGCCCAATTTCATCGATAAACTACTAAACAAGCATTTGCAGAACTTAACTAGCACTATCATTTGTTTGGAGGATGCCGTTTCTGATTCAGACCTTTTAGAAGCAGAACAAAATGTAGTACAAGAAATAAAAAAGCTGGAGCAAAATAGCTCACTTACGAATGACATCCCTCTCCTATTTGTCCGAATTAGAAACGTTCAACATTTAGAAAAAATGGCTACTTTATTAGGAAGTACGATTCGATTTATTACAGGCTTCGTTTTTCCAAAATGCACTTCTCAGAATGCAGAAAGCTTTTTTTTATGTCTACAAAAATTAAACCTTCAACATGCTATTCAATTATATGCCTTACCCATTTTGGAAACGAAAGAAATTATTTATACAGAATTTAGAGAGCAAGAACTTTCTAAACTATATACGATTTTTAAGCAGTTTGAGGATCTTGTACTCACTATACGAGTTGGAGCGACAGATTTCACTAGCCTGTTTAGTCAAAGACGTCCTGGAAATAGAACAATCTATGATCTACTGCTAGTTACCAATTGTTTGACCGATATATTGAACAAATTTAATCGTAAAGAGGATAACTTTGTCGTTTCTGGACCTGTTTATGAGTATTTTGAATCCCAAGATTCTTTTCGGTTATTCACCGATGCAAATAGTATAGAATTCGTTTTATGGAATGAAGTTCAACTCGACGTTTTAAATGGCTTTTACGGGAAAACCTGTATTCACCCATCTCAAATTGACATTGTGAATAGTGGATATATTGTGCCTAAGGAGTTATTTGAAGACGCATGTTTAATCGTAGAAAATGGAGCAGAAACTAACGGTGTTTTGCGAAGTGCTGCTAGAAACAAAATGAATGAGGTTAAACCTCACTACAGCTGGGCGACGAAGATTATTGCCCAAGCAGAAATATATGGGGTGCTAAAAGAAAATGTTACATCACTCGACTTCCTTCAATACATCAAAAACCTATAGCTTACATGAAGATTTAAAGCTTGTTATCGATATTAGAAAGAATCCGTATAATTTATCACCAGATGCACTTTTCCAAATGGCCGTAAGAATAAATAAAAAACGTCAATTTTTATTCGTAAGTCGACTTCTTGGTAAGCATTTAGCGGTAGATCCGGCCATCTCCCTTGGGACAGGCACTATTTTAGCTTCTATGCTTATGGAGGATGAAGGTTTGGAAGGTCATCCATTAGTGAATGAACTCGTTCAGATGATCAATTCAGAAAAACCCGACCGAGAACTGAGTATGGAATCCTTAAAATTCAAGTCCACTTTACCAAATAACACAGTCTTCATAGGATTTGCTGAAACAGCAACAGGTCTTGGTCATGCAGTATTTCAACATTTCCAAAACGCTCATTATATTCATACAACAAGAGAAGAGATCCTACATATGGAACCTTCCTTTTATTTTGAAGAAGAGCATTCACACGCAACCTCTCACAGAGTCTATGCGCCTGAACAAACATTAACAGATGCTGACACGATTGTATTAATAGACGATGAAATAACGACTGGTCTTACTCTTTCCAATTTAATCGTTGCATTAAATGATGCTTTTCCTGGCAAAAGATATAAAATTTTATCCATATTGGACTGGAGAACAGAAGCACACCAACAAGATTTTATAGATTTGATGAATTCACATAATATTTCTGCTGAAATTATCACTATTATTAGTGGTCAATTTACACTACAAAATCAAGCAATAATCGAAGAAAAAGAAACTCCCTTTCTTAACAGTTCGCAAACATTCTCTGTATATACGGATGAACAATTATCTCAAGAAATAACTTCAAAGCACAGAAGTGAACATGCAAGCTATTGCAACTTCACAGGTAGATTCGGTTTAACAAGTGAGCTTCACGAAAAAATGGCTGATTGGATAGAAAGATTTATTAACAAACTCCCTCAGCTACAAAGAGATAAGCCAACTCTAATAATTGGTATCGGTGAAAACATCTATTTCCCGCTTAGATTCGCACTATCCTTTGGACCAAACACAAAAGTACAAACTACAACTAGAAGTCCAATATTAGCAAAAGCAGAAGAATCTTACCCTATACAGCATAAATGTAAATTTAAGCTGCCCGATTCCAATGGGATTGACCAATATTTATACAATCTAGCTGAAGTAGAGGCCGAACAAATTATCGTGATCTCAGAATCTGTTCAAGATTATGCTAGTTGGTCCCCCCTTCTTTCTTACTTAGAGAAGTTAGCACCTGTCTCTTGGGTGTCACTTACTCTACCAGAGAGAGGTGATAAAAATGAAGATTAATACAAAAGGGTTGGTTAAAACTAGCTACCCTGCAGATGATATCACCTTTTTGTTGAAGGATTTATCAGACGTTCAGATTGAGTCTTCTGTAGAATCTAGAGAACAGCTATTTCAAACAGGTAGTCATTACTCCGAAACCTTACCTATTGAAAAAAGACCGACCTCTGAATATACGGAGTTATATAACCAAGCTTTACTTGATTCGTCAGATCATATAGCGCGATTAGTTGGGATATTATGTAGAAGAGTTAGACGATATGCAGGTACGGATGACGTCGTGATTGTTTCCCTTGCACGTGCAGGAAGTCCAATTGGGATATTAATGAAACGGTACGCAGAAAAATATTTGAAACTTAATTGGCCCCACTTTAGTATATCTATACTAAGAGGAAAAGGAATCGATGAAAAGGCTGTTCGTACCATTAGAGAGCTATATCCGAAAAGCCATATTCAGTTCGTTGATGGGTGGACAGGAAAAGGTGCTATTCAAAACGAGCTTACGAAATCCATACAAAAGTTAAATGCAGCTTACGAATTGAGCTTAAATGATGACTTAGCCGTTTTAACTGATCCCGGCGAATGTGCAACATTATTTGCGACAAGAGAAGATTTCCTCATTCCAAACGCTTGCTTGAACTCGACAGTATCCGGTTTAGTAAGCCGCACTGTTCTGAACAATGCATTTCAAGATGCAGATGATTTCCACGGAGCTAAGTATTATGCGGAGCTAGAAGAAGTAGATGTATCCAATGAATTTATCGAAAATATATCCAGTCGATTTCATGAGCAGGAGCCTGTTATAAATAAGCTTTTTAAAGAATTTCCCGTAACAAACGAACGAACTTGGAGAGGCATGCAAGAAGTAGAATCCATTGCACGAAAATTCTATAAAACCGCTGATATTAGTAAAGTTAAGCCAAGTGTTGGAGAAACAACTAGAGTACTTTTAAGAAGAAAGCCTTATAAAATATTACTTAGTGATGATAAGCACCCATCCCTACGTCATATACTGCTGCTATGCAATGAAAAAAATATCCCTATCGAAGTTGTGCCTGGGCTCTTTTACCTTGCCATTGGACTGATAGAATCGGAGGATCGATTATGACCATCCTATTTGCAAGTGATTTAGATCGAACACTTATCTATAGTAAAAACTCACGAGGTCAAGAAGTGAGTGAAGAGGATTTTGCAGCTGTAGAATGGATCGATGAAAAACCGACTGCATTCATGACTCATAAAGGTCTTCAGCTGTTTCAACAAATTGCTTCTTCTATTTCCTTTGTGCCTGTTACAACCAGAACTGCAGAACAATACAATCGAGTTATAGGTCTATATCATAATGTAAAAAAACCTAAGTATGCGATTGTATCGAACGGCGCTGTCATTTTAGAGGACGGAAAGCCACTTGCAGAATGGTCCGATAAAGTAATCGCTCAGATGCAACAGAATAGCACTTCGATAGAGCATGTACTTCCACAATTGGATACCTATATAAAAAATAAATTTGTGCTCAAAGTACTGCAAGCCGAATCATGGTTTGTCTACTTAATCATTGATGAACAAGCATTTTCCATCGAGGATTTTGAAAAACTTTCCCAAATATTTTATCAGCAGGGCTTCACTCTCTCCCACCAAGGCAGAAAGGTATATATTATGCCTACTTGCATAAACAAATCGACTGCTCTTCAATTTGTAGCAGAGCGAATTGCGGCAACTACAGTTTATGCAGCTGGGGATTCCATGCTCGATTTTGATATGGTTTTAAATGCTGACCATGGCTTTATCCCTTCTCATGGAGAAGCAATCCATAAAGGCGGACACCTCCCCCCTAACATTTCTATCACAAAACGAGCTGGGGTCTTAGCAGGTGAAGAAATATTAAAAAAGGTTAGCGATTATTTGTTATAATATGTATGAACAGGAGGGAAAGCCCATGGTTAATTTAAATCCCATTAGGATAATGTCGTGGGATTCATCTAATACAGGTATATGGTTGAAAGATTCTTTAGGAGACCCTTCGCACGTAAATGTAGACGGAGAGAACTTAACGTATCCTCAATTAGTTTGCCAGTACATTGGCATGACCTTAGATGATGATGAATATTTCTCGATTCTGCATACACAAGTCAATGATTCCGCCGGAAAGCTAAGTATCCTGACTGGTGCACTTAATAAAGAAATTTCTGCCGAAAAACTAAGATCCATCCATCAATTATTTGATTTGCATAGAAAAGAAAAGGGGCTCTCCCCTAGTCGGATGGTTGCCTTTTTAGATGGCTATTCGTTATTACCAACATCAAAAGATCCTGGTTTAAATAGACGAATCAGAACAGTTTTGATTGATCTTTTGAAAAAGCTACAACAAAGTTATACGGAGGGTACTCTCCACCATGAATATCGACGAGTAACGACCGATCTCGTGAAATGGATCTTTAACCATGTCGAGCCTGCACTCAAAGAAATAGATTTCGTCCAGGGTCTTCCAGCTTTCCTTTGGTACGGTACTGCAACTCCTAGCGAAAAGTGGTTTCTTACATATTTAGCTGACTTTGGATTCCATGTGGTAATTTTCAATCCAACCGATGAACCTTGGCCAAAAACCTTCCTTTCAATTGAGGACGATCTTAGCTATCGTTTTCCAAAGGTTTCCCCGGATGTTAAACTATTACCAGATGAGATGCCTAAAATTGCGGGAACTGTTGCATTTAAGGCAACCCAGGAAATAAATGAGATTTTACATCATGATGATTCAGGTCTTTACAAGCCTTTCCAATTTAAATCATATTCTATCAACTCTATACGCTTGAAAACCACGGAGGATGAGGCTTTCTTAATCTCTAAAGAAAGAGCGATGATTCGTCCACATTTCCAGGTCAGCAACAAGCAAGTGACAATTCCAGTGGTTTTCGCGAAACTATTAGGTATTGACCGAAATAGAAAGCGTTTTTGGAATAATGTTCATTCGTTAACAGAACGAGATGACACCCATGTAATTCGCCAATTTCCTTTCACAAAAGAACAAAAAACGAATCCACTATTCCATTACCGAGATGCATTAAAAGCTGATGGTAAACTAGATCCTGAAAAGATGAGAACAGCCAATTGGTGGACGTACGATATGCTTCCACTTGGGACGCAAACTGTAATTGGTGAGACAATCGCTAAGCATGTTAATGAGCCTATACTCATCCGACAGTCCAATGAAACAATAGAAGACTTGCAGTTATATGTATTCGCACAATCGATGGTTTTACCTAATTTTGTTATTCGTCTTTTACAAACATTCGATTACCCTCAATTTGTTCCTACGATATTTATTTACAACGAGGAAAAAGGTCCTGAACTATCAAGAGCTGATGCGAACGCACTTTGTATGATGCATCATCTAGGATTAGATATTATTATCGTCAATCCGAAAGGACATCTTGATATAGAGAAATGGGTACAAGAAGGCACCTTCGATATTCACTTTATGGACGATCGAAGCTTTAATGAACCTTTTAAAGAACCAAGTGTAGTTCAGAAGATTTTCAAAAAATTTCTATAGAAATAGGGGGAAAAATAGTGGAGTTACAAAAATTAGAAATTGAACAACAAGAGCAGTTGATGGAAGAAAGCAATGATTTAAAAGCAAAGCTAAAACGTGATCCACAAGTATTACAGCTGGTCGCAAAAATTGACCCAAAAAACCAGGTTGGATTATTAGAATTTGGTCGTGAGCCAGCAGATGAAATCTCCAAGTTTACTGGTCAGATTTTAAATACAATCAAGTCTAGCAGTATGGAAGAGTCGAGTGAACTATTAAAGCAGCTAGGCAAGATTATGGATAAATTCGATAAAAAAGACTTTGTTCAAAAGCCATCTCTCTTCGGTAAAATCTTCAAACAAGGCGAAAAATTAATTGAAAAGCTGTTCAATAAGTACCAAACAATGGGTGGCGAAATCGATAAAGTATTTGTAGAAATAACAAAATATGAAACAGAGATGAAAAAGTCTACTACTACATTAGAAAATTTGTACGACCAAAATTTTAATTACTTTATGGAATTAGAAAAGTATATTGTAGCTGGCGAACTAAAGGTCAATCAGTTAAGACAACTTGTGCCTAACCTACAGCAAAAAGCTGAAAATGGAGACCAATTAGTACTGATGGAACTGAACTCTCTCCAAAATGCGATTGAGCTATTAGATCAACGTATTTATGATTTAGAAATGGCAAAACAGGTAGCCTACCAGTCAGCTCCACAAATTAGAATGCTACAACGAGGTAATACAAAGCTAATTGGTAAGATAAATTCAGCATTTGTAACGACTATTCCTATTTTTAAAACTGGACTGATCAATGCAATTTCCGCAAAAAGACAAAATCTTGTTGCACAGTCGATGAGCGAGCTAGATCGCAGAACAAACGAGATGCTACTTCGCAATGCCAATGACATCTCCAAGCAAAGCGTTGACATTGCAAGAATGTCCGGACAGCCAAGTATTAAAATTGAAACAATTGAGCAAACGTGGGATACGATTATGCGTGGGATGACTGAAACTAAAGCGATTGAAGAAGAAAATCGTAAAATGAGAGAACAAGGTCGCCTTCGTTTAGAAGAATTACAAAAGAAATATGAAGATGGTCAAAGAAAGTAATTTAAAATGGATGAGGGGGAAACATAATGTCAGTTATTAACCTATCAAAAGGGCAAAAAATTGATTTAACGAAAACGAATCCAGGATTAAAAAATGTCTTAGTTGGATTAGGTTGGGATACGAATAGATATAGTGGTGGAGAAGACTTTGATTTAGATGCTTCCGCTTTTATCGTAGACGCAAACGGAAAAGCCTTCAACGAAAAAAGCTTTATCTTTTATAATAATCTCCAAAGTGAAGAAGGTTCAGTTATCCACACTGGGGATAACCGTACGGGAGATGGTGACGGTGATGATGAGCAACTGCTCGTTAAGTTACCAATTGTTCCGAACAATGTGCAAAAAGTTGTTTTCACTGTTACCATTCACGATGCGGATCAACGAAAACAAAATTTCGGTCAAGTATCAAATGCTTTCATACGTATTGTTAATGAAGATACAAATGAAGAAATTGTCCGCTATGACCTTGGTGAGGACTTCTCAATCGAAACGGCACTTGTAGTAGGAGAAATATACCGTCACAATAATGAGTGGAAATTCAATGCAATAGGAAGCGGATTCCAAGGCGGTTTAGCTTCTCTTATTACTGAATTTGGATTGAGCTAACCACCTATCCTAAAAAATCCCGAGTGTTCAAAAACACTCGGGATTTTTTATTATTAGTTCTTATTTAACCCGTATATCTCTCATGATAACTCCACTCTTCGGAATACTCGGCATCGTCACTAAACTATAGCTCAAATCCTGTTCTGGGAGCTGATACATTATGTTATTAACTAAAAAATTAAGCGATACCTCCATTATTTCTATAGTGACAAATTCTCCAGCACAGCGGTGGCCCATCATATAATCTCCTCCACCCTGTGGGATGAAATCGAATGGACTTTTATCCCATCCAGAAAACCTATATGGATTAAATATATCAGGGTTATCCCACAATTCCGTATCATGATTTGTTCCATACAAATCAAGTAACGTTAACGTCCCTTCCTTGAACAAATAGCCCTCCCAACTAAAGTCTTTTCTTACTTTAGCTGCAGCCATTGGAAAAAATGGATAAAATCGACGAACTTCTTGTACGAACATTTGAAAGTATTTAGCATCGGCAGTTTCGAGCTTTTCTTTCTGCTCAGGATAATGATGAATTGCGAGTGCAGTAAAGTTAATATAAATAGCAATTGCCACAATAGGTCTTAAAATATTGATGACTTCGACGGCAGCTACTCTTCCCTCTAAATACTCCCCTTCCAAATCTTTGTGCAAGGAAATTTCATGCAAGGCTGTACCTTCAGCAGGATTTAGATGCCCTTCCCTAACTTGGTCTACTAAACCTTCTACCCACTTTTCTACTTGTTTACGGGCACGCCTCCCTTTCCAATGTTGAGGCCCTAGAGCAGTTGGCGATTCAAACATAGCAGCTAACTGCTCCGCTAGTTCTTTTATCTCCCCTTCCTCAACAGGCACACCTGCCCATACGCAAGCTATTCTACACATAATTTCTTTTGCCTCATCATACAAAACAATTTGTTCCATCTGTTCCCATTTCCTTGTAGCTAGCCGCCATTGTTTTTCAGTAATATCTTGCAATGCTTCTAGACGACTTTTCGTCATCAATGCCATAAACATAGACTTACGATGACGATGTGCTGCATCATCTAAAGTTTGGACTCCTTCCTCTCCAAACAAAGTCTTTTGCAACCGTTTCGGTGCTACACCATTTCGCATAAATTTCTCTTCATCGTAAAATATTTCCGCTGCTTTTTCACCACTCATACAGATTGCATTTTGTCCCAATAAACGAGTTTCAAATACATTAGAGGCAAAGCTTTTCTTTCTATTTGGAATATACATATATCCTTCTCTTAATAAATTCAGACTGTGGTCCAGCCCTTCCTCACGTGGAAATTGATTCATCATGTCTATACACCCTTCCTCTTAGAACTTTCCTCCTCATCTTTTCCCTTCAGATACTGATTAAAACTTATCAACACACAAAAATCCCATCCACAATGGATGGGATTTACTAATTTTTATAGTTAAGCGATCATCTGACGGCATACTTCTGCACATTTACGGCAAGCCTCTGCACAGTGTTTACAGTGTTCATGGTCGTGTTTTGCACATTCCTCTGCACAATCGTCGCAAATTCTTGCACAAAAATCACAAATTTCTTTAACAAATGGACTTTTCCGAGTCATTGCCTGTATAGCATAACTACAAATATCTGCACATTCTCGATCTAGGCTAATACAACCAGCCATCATTTTTACGTGTTCTTCCTTTAGACACGCTTGAAAACAGTTATTACAAGCCTCTAAACAGTCTTGACATGCCTTTAGACACTCTTCATAAGACATTTGCAAAATTATTCCCTCACTTTCCATAAACTTATATAACTTAATATTCCCTGAAAATTAGCGATTAAACGAGTTTATAGAAATTTGGAATGTTATTCTTGCCTGAAAACTCCGGCAATAGATGCACAAGTGAAGCTAGTATTCCTTGCGCCATCACGGAATCCTAACTAGCGAGGTCTGGTATTAGAAATTTTCCAGTATAATTTACTACTTTTGGTTTAGACTATTTCATTTAAATAAAATTATTTTATAACCTATTTAGTCCAATTCTTCACTTACTCCTAGATTATTAATTATTGATATAATGGAGCCACATTAAGGTTCGAAAGGTGGGATTAATTTGTCTAAAGAATCTATTTTAATCGTAGAAGATGAAGAAAAAATAGTAAGGCTACTAGAAATTGAATTAGAATATGAAGGCTATAAAACGAGTAAGGCCTTGGATGGAATTGATGCTTTTGAAATGTTCCTGTCACAGAAATGGGATTTGATCTTACTGGATGTGATGCTTCCAGGTATGAGTGGTATTGAATTACTACGACGAATTCGAGGGAAAAATTCCACGGTTCCCATTATTTTATTGACCGCTAAAGATTCTATCGAAGACAAAGTTTCTGGTCTTGACCTCGGTGCCAATGACTACATAACTAAGCCTTTTAGAATGGAAGAATTGCTTGCGAGAATTCGTGCTGTTTTAAGGATGAGCCAAGCTACGCTTCCAGCAGCCGAAGTAGACGAAGAGTGGCTTAAGTTTAATGATCTACGAGTGAATGAAAAAACCAGAGAAGTTGTTAGACATAATCACGAGGTTAGTTTGACTCCAAAGGAGTATGATTTACTTTTATATTTATTGAAAAATAAAAGACAGGTTTTGGATAGAGGTCAAATTTTGGAAGCAGTTTGGGGCTATGACTACTATGGGGATACCAAAATTGTCGACGTATATATTCGATATCTTCGTAAAAAAATCGATGCAGATTATGAGGATGCACTCATTCATACAGTTAGAGGCGTAGGCTACGTCTTGAAGGATGCGACATGAAGCTTCGCAGTAAAATAAGGTTATATACGTCGGTATTATTTATCGCATTGCTTATTATCATGAACGCTTCTATCTATTTTGTATTCAGTCATCTCATGAAAGAAAATGAATTAGAGCGGGCACAAGCAGAAGTCGAAAAAGTTTCCATCATAATCGGTAGAGCAGCTGACCGGATAGCACCAAGCGATCTATTAAGAGCTAACGTACCAGTGGACGGCATGATTCAATTACTAAAAAAGGATTTAACGAGTGATGGGAAAATCACCTCCCCTTCTGAAGTTAAACTTGGTGCACGAACAAGCAGCTTTTACCAAGGAGAAGTTCGAGAATTGCTAACATATAAAGGAACACCATATGTTTTCATCTCCGTTCCGATTGTGTGGAGAGACGGATCAGTTGTAAATTTACAAGTGACCAATAGTATTGAGTCCACTGACGAGATGATAAATATTTTAGCAATCGTTTTAATTGTTATTACCGTTATTATCATGGTTCCTACTCTTATTTCTAGTCGTATTCTGAGCAACCTAATTATCCAGCCAATTCGCACGATGATTAATACGATGAAGGATATTCAAAAAAGCGGCCAATTTAAACAGTTAAAGCTTGAGGATACTACTGAGGGAGAGCTAGTTGAGATGGGCGAAACTTTCAATCATATGATGTCATTGCTTCAAACAAACTATGAAAAGCAGGAGCAATTTGTCTCCAATGCATCGCATGAGCTTCGAACTCCTTTGACTATAATTGAAAACTATGCTGATCTGTTGAAGCGACGAGGTTTGGAGCGACCGGATTTGTTTGAAGAATCTATTGATGCCATCCACTCAGAAGCTATACGAATGCGAGAAATGACAGAGCAGCTATTGTCTATAGCGCGACAGGATCAATGGAATATCCAAATGGAGCAAATAAATATTACCCAGCTTGTCGAGGAAACAGCAAATACTTTCCAAACTACTTATCAACGAGATATGAATATCCAGGGGAACAAGCAAATAATGGGCTATACGGACATTCAAAAGCTAAAGCAATTACTATTCATCTTTTTAGACAATGCACTTAAGTATAGCGATGGTCCGATTACTATACATGTTGGGCAGACAGAAAAAGAAACTGCTATCCAAATTGAGGATAGTGGAATTGGCATCTCTAAAGAGGATCTTCCGAAAGTGTTTGACCGATTTTACCGAGTAGATCAGGCGAGAAGTCGAAAGAAAGGTGGATCAGGTCTTGGCTTAACAATGGCAAAAGATATTGCAGATGCCCTCGGTGCACGCATCGAACTAAGTAGTAAGGAAAACGAGGGAACAATTGTGACGCTTTACTTGCAAAAAGAAAAATAGTCTTTCTCCCCGAATTCTTACTTTCACAATGTATACTATAGCAACAGACTGAACCATGAGGTGACATATGAGGAAAATAAATAAGTCCGGTAAAATAATCGGAGGAATTATACTAATAGTTTTGCTCACATTTGGTATGTTAATGCTATTTCCTACTACAAAGGTTCTCACAGACGAGGAATTAAAAGCAACTGCGCTTATCAAATATCCAGGGGAAATCATCTATGCAGCGAAATCTGGAAACGAGTATGAAATCGAACTGCAAATGGAAAATGGAATTTACGCTATTAAGATGGATACCAAAACCGGAAATATCCTATCTTTAGAACAAATGAAAACAAAGGAAGTCTCCCCTTCTGTGGATAAACTTACGGAAGATCAAATAAAAAAAGAAATTGCAGCACAAGGCGAACTTCAATCCATTAAGTTAATAAATGATGCAGATATCTCTTACTATGAAGCGGTTGTTCATAAAGGAAATATAATGTCCACTTTAAAGGTGGACCCGTATAACGGTGCCATAATTGATACAACTCAGTCTACAATTGAATCCCCTGTAACGCAGGAAAATACGCTCCTTTCTGAGCAAGAGGCGCTAAAAATCGCAGCAAATCATTTAAAAGGTGTAGCTGATGACGATGCAGAGCTTCATCAGCCATCTGGTCAAACTCCCTATTATTTAGTGGAAGTGGAGATTGAAAATGGTGAAAATGATCGTGAAGCAGTGGTCGAAGTGGATGCATATACCGGTACGGTGAAATCAGTAAATTGGGAGGACTAAGAAGCGGTCCGCAATCAGGTTGGTCGTGGCTACTATCACGATCAACCTTTTATATTGGACCTTACTCTCGCTCAAGTGTTATTTACTCTCGGACAGCTATCGTTTACTATCGTTCATTCTATTTTACTCGCGCTTTAGCTTTATTTACTCTCTTTTAAGTTGCTATTACTCGCGAACAGAAGATTTCCTCCACTCTCTCTATAGTTTGTTTTAATTCTATCCAAATTTTAACCTTCCCCTCCCCATCCTTTCTTTTTAGCTGTATATAGTAGTACATGTAAGCAAAACAAAACTTAGGAGGAGAAAAAATGAAAAAAATATTAATTGGTTCATTAACAGCAGCACTAGTGATTAGCGGAGGAATTGGGATTAGTGCTTTGGCAGATAACGATAATGTAAACTTAAGTAAAACTCAAAGTGCAAAATTAATTGGTATTGAAAAAGCGAAAGAAATAGCATTAAAAGAAGTTAAAGGGACACTTGAAAGTGTAGAGTTGGAAAAAGATAATGGCAAAACATTTTATGAAGTAGATATAGACGGAGAAAAGTCAAAAGAATACGAAGTGCGTGTAGATGCTTATAATGCAAAAGTATTGAACGTAAGAGAAGATAACGATGATCAAGATGATCACGACGAAAATGAAAAAGTAGCTGCGAATACTAAACTCATCACAGAAGCTAAAGCAATTGAAATTGCTCAAAAACAAATCAAGGGCACCGTATTAGAAATCGAATTAGATTCCGATGATGGTCGATACGAATATGAAATAGAGCTTCGCACAGCTAAAGGTGATGCAGAGTTCACAATCGATGCAAGCACAGGAAAAATTCTTGAGAATGAACTTGATAATGACGACGATAATGATGACGATTAATATATAAATTGCTAGTCGCTTGATGTACACATCAAGCGACTTTTTAGATGTGTTAGAAATGGGTATGGTAGAGTTAAGAAAGGTATTCTATAATATTGGCATTATTTTCGAAAGGATGATTCGATGAAAAAGCAATATTACGTGAATGGTGAGTGGAAATCTACTACTGAGTATGCAGATTTACTTTCTCCACATACAAAGGAAGTCATCGCACAGATTCCACAAGCAACTCATGAAGAAGTAGAAGCTGCTATTGACATTGCACATGAAACAAGAAAACAAATGGCCGCTTTAACTGCATATGAACGGGCTAACATTTTAGAGCATATCACCCAATTGTTTATCGAAAATCGTAAGAAAGCTGCAGAAATTATTTCATTAGAAGCTGCAAAGCCAATTAAATATGCATTAGCAGAAATTGATCGCACAATTGAAACATACAAATTCGCTGCAGAGGAAGCTAAACGAATAACGGGTGAAATGATTCCGATGGACGCAGCAAAAAATGGAGCAAACCGTTTTGGTTATACTATTGAACAACCAATAGGTGTTATTGGAGCCATTACACCTTTTAACTTCCCTCAAAATTTAGTAGCACATAAAGTTGGTCCAGCAATAGCTGCGGGTAATACAATTGTATTAAAACCTGCATCACAGACTCCCCTTTCTGCGCTATTTTTAGCGGAGTTAATCGATCAAACGGAATTGCCAAAAGGTGTATTCAATGTGGTGACAGGTAGCGGAAAAACTGTTGGGGATGCATTAGTAAAAAGCGATAAAGTAAAAATGATTACATTTACCGGTAGTCCTGCCGTTGGAAAGGGTATTCGAGATAGTGCAGGCTTGAAAAAATTAGCCCTCGAGCTTGGTTCCAACTCAGGCTTGATAATCGATAAAAATGTAGATTTAGCTCAAATTGTCCCCAAATGCGTAATGGGTGCATTTTCTAACCAAGGTCAGATATGTATCTCTTTACAGCGCACATATGTAATGGATGAAGTATACGAAGAATTTCTAGAGCAATTCTCTACTTTAACAAATAAGCTTGTAATTGGGCACCCGGATGATGAATCTACAGAGATTTCTGCTATGATTCATCCTGACGAACAAGAACGTGCACTAAGCTGGGTAAAAGAAGCAGTCGAGCAAGGCTCTAATATTGTTTCTGGAGGTACAATTGAAAAGGGTATATTCTTACCTACTATTTTAACGAATGTGTCTGCAACTTCTAAAGTTTCCTGTCAGGAAGTCTTCGCACCAATCGTTTTAGTGAATCGCATCTCTTCAATCGATGAAGGTATTGCAGCCATCAATGATTCCGATTTCGGCTTACAGGCAGGGATTTTCACCAATGATATACTAACAGCTTTTAAAGCTTCTAAAGAGTTAGAAGTTGGTGGAGTCATGATTAATGATATTCCTACCTACCGCGTAGACCAAATGCCATATGGTGGTGTGAAAGATAGTGGTACTGGCAAAGAAGGTTTAAAATATACTATTCATGAAATGACCGAAACAAAGCTTGTTGTGTGGAACCAGCAATAAATATATATTCAAAATAGATAACAATAATATTAAACTGACAAACCCAACACCATACTTACCAGAAAAAAAGGAGCCATACTATGGCCCCTTTTTTTCATGTTCTCCCCTAAATTTCTGAATTATTAAAGTACATGTAACTATATTAAGTATCTTGAGTTTGAGACGATAGTATTAAAGTGCATTAATTATTTATCATTAGGAGTGTCTTTATGAAGAAAAGTATTATGTTTATATTATTCATATCTTTATTAATTATTACGGGGTGTACTGAGAAGGAAACCACTACCGAAACCGATCACATAAAAGTCGGAATCATGCTTTCCGATGCAGGACTTGGAGATCAATCATTTTCCGATTTAGGGTTCCAAGGCCTAGAAAAAGCCCGTGACGAGCTTAATATTTCATTTGATTATCGAGAAATTGCAGATACCAAGACGTATGCAAAAGGTATTGAGGAGCTAGTTAAAACGGATAACGACCTAATAATTGGTCTTGGTTTTTCTATTCAAAAAGATTTAGAAACAATTGCTAAAAAATATCCCAAAAAGTCATTTTTACTAGTAGATGCACAATCTGATTTACCAAATGTATACACCGTTACATTCAAAGAAGAAGAGGCCTCGTTCTTATTAGGTGCTATTGCCGGTATGAAAACTACCAGTAACGTTGTTGGATTTGTCGGGGGTGATGATGTCCCTCTTATTCAAAAGTTTGAAAAAGGTTTTGCGGCTGGTGTTAAATCGGAAAATCCAGAGGCTACTGTGTTGTCAACTTATGCAGGTGACTTTGGTAATGACAAATTAGGTGAAAATATCGCTAAAGAAATGATTGCTTCCAAAGCGGACTTTATATATCCTGCTGCAGGGTTTACAGGAGTTGGGGTTATCAATGAAACGCAGCGCTCCGGTATTTATTCATTTGGAGTGGATAGCGACCAATTTTATTTGGCAGAAAAAGCTGTCGTCTCTTCTATGCTTAAACAAGTGGACGTCGCTATTTTTAATACTATTCAACAATTGGTTGAAACCGGTGAAATATCTGAAAAAAATCAAGTATTAGGTATAAAAGAAAATGGTGTAAGTATAGCACCTATTCGTGTACTCAAGCTCTCTCCTGCCGAAACAAATCGCTTAGAGAAGCTACAAGAAGATATTGCAGGTGGCTCCATTACAATATTAAAATAAGAAATTAGGTGACTAGAAAATGAAGCTTAAACAAAAGATATTAATGATATCTATCATCCCTTTGCTACTATCCGCTTGTATAATCGGCTATAACATAATTCAGCTATCTTCGATAAAATCCTCTACGGAAGAAATTGTGGAAGCTTTAGTTAAAGTAGAAGAATTAAATAGTTCAGCAAAAAGCTTACAGAAATCATTGAGTGCATACTCCCTCAACATCTCTGAAAGCAATAAAAACGACATAGAGGTCGATATAGCATCAACCAAATCCATAAATGATCAGCTAGCTTCTTCCTTAACAACTAAGGAGCAGAATCAGCTCAATGCGAGTATTTCTAAGAAATACGACGAAATATTAAGCTATTCCAATCAAGCAATGAAGGAAGAAAACCTTGCGGAGATAAAAAGACAATCTACACGTACAAAAGGTCTTATTAATGATGTTATTCAATTAAAACGAAACATAACTGCTGAATATTCCATGATGCAAAGTAATTTACAAAATAAGATTGATGGCATTATTTCCGTTTCAATTATTTTAGTAATTCTTTTACTAGTTGGTAGTATTGCATTGGTTATTTTATTTACAAATAGAATCGTTCGACCAATCCGTGCCATTACTAAAAATGCAGAAGAAATCGCAAATGGTAACCTGGCAGTCGAGATAGTACAGGTTAAAACCCGTGATGAAGTCGCTACACTACAAAAATCCTTTGAACAAATGACATTGAATTTAAGAGAAGTCATTACGCATGTCTCTGATAGTTCAAACCAAGTAGCTGCTTCAGCCGAGGAATTAATGGCAAGTGCAGATGAAACAATGAAAGGAACAGAATTGATATCCACTTCCATTCAACAGGTTTCCGAAGGAGCAGAACATCAAACAAATATGGCGCAGGAATCGGCTCGTTCTGCTGAAGAAAGCTCTACTGCAGTTACTCTAATCGCAGAAAAAGCGAAAGAAACAATGGAGATAACGTTCGCAACGAACGAGAAAACTATGCAAGGATCTGCTTTTGTTCAAGATACAGTAGCCCAGATGAGATTGATAAATGAAGCTGTATTAGAAACGGACATGGCACTTGTTACGCTCAATGAACGCTCCAAAGAAATTGTTAATATCCTTAAGCTAATCACCGATATTGCCGACCAAACGAACCTCTTGGCCTTAAATGCAGCCATTGAAGCGGCTCGTGCTGGCGAAGCTGGTAAAGGCTTTGCAGTGGTCGCAGATGAGGTAAGAAAACTCTCAGAACAAACTAGAAAATCAGTCTCTGACATTTCCGATATCGCTACAGAAATTGAAATAGAAACGAAGAAAACAGTTACATCCATCACTGGGGTAAAGGAAAAAGTTGACTCAGGACTTACGATTGCACATAATACCGAAGTTACTTTCCAGGAAATTCTAACATCTGTAGAACAAGTGAAGGAACAAGTCGGAGATATTTCATCTATAACAAATAACATCCATAAAATTGTAAAAGACGTTTCAAGCCATGCTAATAATATGTCTACGGTAGCAAGCGACACATTTGATAGTTCATCTTCTGTGGCTGCGGCTTCAGAGGAACAGCTAGCATCCATGGAGGAAGTAACTGCAGCTGCCATTTCTTTAGCTAACCTTGCAGAGGATTTACAAGTACGAGTATCTAAATTTAATATTTAACGTAATAATCCCTGTGTATAAATTACATACACAGGGATTTTTTAATTATGCCATTCAACCAATTTAGTACTGATATTTTACAGTAACGGTTGCAGTTATAGAAATTTTCCCCTGCTCAATTGGCGTTCCTCCCTGCGAACTAGCCATCGATAACATTTTATAATGTATTGGCTCATTATGCTGCTCTTCAACGATGGAAACTGGTTGTGGATATAATGCAAGCTTCATCGTCTGTGCAATGGTTTGGGCTTTTATTTGGGCATCTTGAAGAGCCCGCTGCAGTGCCTGTTGATAAACAAGCTCTGGATTATCTACCCCAAACTTAATAGACGATACACTATTAGCACCACTGGCCACCGCACTGTCGATTACAATACCAGCTTTTTCAATATCATTCATTTTAACAGTAATAGCATTCGTAACCTCGTAACCTCTAAAAACTTGTTTTCCGTCTATAAAATCATATTGAGGAAAGATATTATAGGCAGCTGTTTGTATATTTTCCCTCGGAATATTTAACTCCAACAAGGATTGAATAACACGATTCATAATTTGTGCATTTTCTGCCTGAGTTTGTTGTAGCTCTTTTCCTTCCTTCCTTACTTCTACTTGGATTTGAACATAGTTTGGAGAGACCTCTATCACCCCACTACCAGTTACGGTGATTACTCTCACCATAGGAACTGAAAGTGATGGAATACTTGAATACAACATCTAATTACCACCTTTTATATGTTATTTCTACTCAATCCGTATTCATCACATATAACAATAACCTTCATAAAATAAGACATAATGACTTTTTTGCGTAAAGGAGTATGGAAAAGTGAAAGAATCGAAGGTCCATTTAGTTTCTGCAGCCCTGAAAAAGAATAACAGCCAAAAGCATTTTTATACCAATCACCATATAGAATTTCTAGAAGAACAATCATCCGTAAATCAACTGCTATTGAACTCTGTTTCCCAATTGGACCAATCGAGTAAAACCATTTTACGTGAATTACATGATCAACGCGTAATTCTCGATAAGTTAAATACAAACCACAGATACGATTATGGGAACATCAAAAAAATACTCCTCAATTTTGCACATACATCAAAAGAAACCAAGTCACATTTACAAAAAGTTAGCCAAACACTTCAAGCAATAAATGTGCATTGGGATAACCAGTCTGAATTTAACGAGGTAACAGATGCCCGAACGGAAAATTTAGAGAAAGCATTAAAAAATTTGCAAGGAAGTGTGAATAGACAACGAAATTTCCTTAATAATTTAGCCATTACACAAAACAATTTTTTCGAAAATATCAAAGGTCAATTTGACCAACGCGAACTACAATCTGATGCCCAAACGAAAACAATAGAAGATGTACTAGAGGAACAAAAGCGGTTTTTTACTATAATATCGAAAAACTTGGAAGAACAGAACCTTTTGCATGATTTAATCTTAAATCAGTTCAAAGAGCAAAAAGCATTTAATAGTCGATTGAGTGAGAAACTGGAGCTTTCTGATGAAATGGATGAATTAATATTGGAAGAAATCCAACTTCAAATGACACAGCAGGATGATATTTACAATTACTTACAAGATAGCCTTAATAGACAGCAAGGTTTTTTGCTTCAATTATCAGATAACCAAAATCGGCAACTTGAAAAAGTTAAGATTAGCCTAGAAAATATAAAAGAAGCGAAGACACAACAGATGGAAGCCTTATTAGAAGTAAAAGAAAGCATAGAAAAATTATTGTAGCACACGCTGTCCACAGGGATTAAGCAATTTTAGTATAAAATAACTTATGCCCTAACTCTTTTACCAAACTATATAGCAATCAACAACAGCATTATAAAGTACAAAAATCTCAAAATAAGTTCAGTACATTTTTAAAAAAAGAGACCCAGTGAATATAATTCACCAGGTCTCTATATTTAGTGTCGCATTTTAGTTTAGAACTTTTACCGTTACTGTTTTACGTCCCCAATTGAGTGCTTCCTGTTTGGTTGGTATAAAAATATCTATTTTATTTCCTTTTATAGCACCGCCAGTATCACCAGCAATTGCTTCTCCATAGCCCTCAACCCATACTTTTGATCCTAAAGGAATTACGTTTGGATCAACAGAAATAACTTTCTGGTTTGGATTTGCTTTTAAGTTAATACCGGTAGCTGTAATTCCAGAACAGCCTGCACATGAAGCTGTATATGCAGTAGCAGTCATCGTCAGCTCTTTCGCAACATTAGCCTGTTTATTAGATTCTACTTTTGAAACTGGTGCTGCAGAAGTAACTGAAGTAGTAGCAGCTGCACTTACCTTAGGTTGTATAACCTTTGAGCCTTCAATCACTAATTTATCTCCAGGTATGATCAAATCACTAGTTAGCTGATTGTTCGCCATTAATTGTGCTACTGTAATATTATGTTTTTCTGCAATATTAAATAATGTATCTCCTGAAACAACTACATACGTTTCCACTGCTTCCTCGACTTTTAATTGTTGAGATGGATATATAATCGTTGAATCGAGGTCGTTCCATTGTTGTAAATCTTGAACACTAACATTCTCTGCTTGAGATATAGACCATAGTGTATCACCTTTTTCTACCGTATGAACGCTTGATGCAGATGCTTGTCCTGCTGCTCCTACTGATAGTGTTACGATTGCGGTTAGTGCAATAATGTGTTTTTTCATAAAATGAATTTCCTCCTTTTCACTAACGAGTTTCATCATACCACCTAGACATGACAGAACCATTGCAATTCTATTAGAAGAAAATATCATTTAAATGACAGCATTCGACACAATGCAACATTTGTAATATTACTTCCTCTGCAATCTATTCTAACGATAGCAAATAGACTCATATGTATTTTTGAATTTTGTTGAAATTCCAGCGAACTACTCAGTTAAATTTCCCAAAATTACTTCTGATGATTCGTAAAACGTTTCAGACCTTAAGAAACGGGAAAACGAATGCTAAGGAGGCGTTGAAAATGCCATGGAATAATAATGATTATCCCGATTCTATGAAAAACTTGGACGCAGATGTACGAGACAAAGCCATTGAAATTGCCAATGCATTAATAAAGGATAATTATGAGGAGGGTCGAGCCATATCCATTGCTACATCTCAGGCCCGCAAAGCAATACATGGTGACGAAGAGAAGCGTGTCACATACGAAGTGATTTCTCGTGAAACCGACTGGGTGCTAAGAAAGACAGATGGAAGACGCGCCATTTTAGTAGAGGATACAAAAGAAGATCTATTAGTAAAAGCAAAACCATATGTGAATGAACAAAATGGAATACTCAACATTTACGAGGAAGACGGCTCGTTACAGGATACTTTATATGAATAATTAATAAGTGTAAGAACGCAAAACTCCCGAAGTCTCAACTTCGGGAGTTTTTTACGTTAGTTTCAAGAAAATCGCTCTCGTATTCGTTGTAAATACTCACGCTAAAACTAAAATAATCATATATGTCAATAGCCAAACTTTTAGCCCATCAAACTAATTCACCTCATTTGTTAAACATATCAAGGTTATTCATTCGCATCATCACCCCCCAATGTTTAATGAAGCGAGTTACTTTTTTCCTTCAAAATTACTATTGAAATTAATATAATTATAATATATTATATCCCTATTAGTTTAGTTGGAATTAAAGGGAGGTTGTTTATTTGGTACAAATGATTATTACTGGATTGTTGTGCGGCGCTTTGCTTGGCTTTGTCATGCAACGTGGAAGATTTTGTTTAACTGGCGGCTTTCGTGATATGTATCTAACGAAAGACAATCGTATGTTCTATGCATTACTTATTGCCATTGCAGTTCAAAGCGTAGGTGTTTATACACTCGTGGCACTTGAAGTCATTCAACCTAATACAGGTACTTTACCATTATTTGCAATTATTTTAGGGTCATTTATATTTGGTATTGGAATTGTGTTAGCCGGTGGTTGCGCTACCGGAACTTGGTACCGGGCTGGAGAAGGGTTAATTGGAAGTTGGATCGCATTAGCTGGATATATGTTAATGAGCGCAATTATGAAAACTGGTCCACTCAGTCCCTTAAACCAAAACATTCAACAGTCTCAATTACCATCGAATTCTATGGCAGATACTCTCGGTATAAACGTATGGTTTTTAATTGCACTTTTACTAGCTGTGGTAGGATGGATTATTTATAAAGAAGTTACAAAACCAAAAGTAGTTATTCCAACACTTAAGCCCAAAAAACAGGGGTTGGCACATATTTTATTCGAAAAGCGTTGGCATCCATTTGTCACTGCGGTATTAGTTGGACTTATCGCAATTCTTGCTTGGCCATTAAGCTCTTCAACTGGTCGAATTGCAGGATTAGGTATTACTACTCCTTCTGCAAATATACTACAGTTTTTAACTACAGGAGATATGGCGTTTATTAACTGGGGCGTATTTTTAGTACTTGGTATTTTGGTAGGATCATTTGTTGCCGCTAAAGCAAGCAGTGAGTTCCGTTTTAGAATGCCTGATGTAAAAACTGGATTAACCAGTTTTACTGGGGGTAACTTAATGGGATTCGGAGCAAGCTTGGCAGGTGGTTGCTCCATCGGGAACGGGTTGGTGATGACGGCTCTAATGACTTGGCAGGGTTGGATCGCATTGATCTTCATGATTCTTGGTACATGGACAGCTGTTTACTTCGTCTTCATTCGTGGGAGAAAAGAAAAAAATAGCAATTCTACTGTACAAACAAGTGTAACAACAGCATAAAGAAGGAGTGTCAATACATGAAAAAAGTATTAGGAGTCATGGGAATGGTTTGTCCCTTCCCGTTAGTAGAAGCAAAAGAAGCAATCTCAGGGCTAAGCTCAGGAGATGAACTAGTGATTGAATTTGATTGCACACAAGCTACGGAAACAATTCCACGCTGGGCTGCGGAAGAAGGGCATAACGTTACTAACTATGAACAGGTTGGTGATGCCGCTTGGACGATCACTGTTCAAAAGAAATAAGAAAAGCGTAAGCGCTTATTAGCCTCTGGTATCCTTTACCCAAATTCTATGGCGACTAGATTGGCTAGCTGCCAGAGTCTAGACAATACTGATTAAAAAGCATAAACTTTGTGTTTTTTTAAAACTTTCGAGCCTTCCTACATTCCATTATGTAGGAAGGCTCTCTTTAAGAAATAAATTGAGTTATTTTCTAATCATTTAGGTTCTTGCACTGCGCCCCTCAAAATCTGTCTCGATTGCCTGTTTCCATGTACGATTTATTTTTTCTCCTTTACGATATGAAGTCACCACTTCACTGACAGCCTCATACCCTGTTACTTTTATGTATTTTGTATATTTTATTATCTCACAAACAAAACCCATCTTAAACAAACGCATAAGATGGGTTTAACTCAGAAGCTCTATTTTAAATAAAAGAGACCACCATTTATAATCTCTATTTTTATTCTTGGTTCGTATTGTTGTTGAAGTGCTTTTTTCTCCATCTCGTAACACTCTGGCTTTTCATCTACTCCCTCATAGAAGAATTCCAGTACGCGTATATCTCGCTGCCACCTTTTTTTCGCCTGATCGGCCCAGGAATGATCGTCCTGTTGGATGAGATTTTCTACTACTCCATCTAATCGCTCTAAACCTCGAATCGGTTTGATAATATAAGGTAATAAGAATGCATTTTGGGGCTTTGCGGGAGTAATATTCATATCGCCTAAGGTAGCATGAAAATCCTTAGTGATATGGCCATTCATCAGATTAACACCTAAAGAATGGAGCATTTCCTTCGTCTGATTGCTGTAATAGGAAATTTTATAATTCACACCTAGCCATGGAGTTAAAATAGGACGGTTAATTTTTTCATCCACCTGCTCAAACATTTCTATAAATGCGCCCATTTCATGGGTAGCTTGAAACAGTTGTCCGAGCCGCGGTGATCCGAAATAGACCAATTCTCCCCTAACGTTATCGTTCAGCTTTGTTTGGTCAGTTATTAAAGTTAGCTGCGTTGGATTGGGTACCCCTCCTGTTGTTTCTACGTACTGCCAATAATAAGGTCTATTCATAATTCGTTTATCCATGTCAATCGTGAGCTGAACAGTAAGATAATGATCCGTATCAACTACAATCTCACAATTATTTTCAGAGAAAAAAGTACGTAAATATTGTTGAACCTGCTGCGGATACATTTAAATCCTCCTTTGCATATACCAACTAAATTGTTTGTTTGAATGCGGACAATATATCATCTAAATCACCTACAACTTTTTCAAAAACATCAATTTTTTTGTATAGCAGCTGTAAAATATCTATTTCAATCGTATTTTCAATGGCCAAATTATAAATATGAACGTCATGTTCTTGACCTAACCGGTGCACACGTCCTATTCGTTGCTCCAGCTTCATCGGGTTCCAAGGCAAATCATAATTGATGACATGATGACAGAATTGAAGATTAATCCCTTCCCCACCAGATTCCGTAGCTATTAATACTTGAGCATGCTCCTTGAATAAATGCTTCATCCAGTCTCGCTTGTTTTTATTAAATTTCCCATTAAAAAGTACGCTTGTAATACCTTTTGTGTGCAAATACCACTGCAGATATGCTTGACTTGCTTTATATTCTGTAAAAATGATCACTTTATCTTTTGCCCGTGAAATTATTTCGTATGTTTTTTCTGCTTTGGAATTTATTTCTAAAGCCATTAATTTCTGCATAACATTTTCTACAGAAGCGTTTTCCTCTGGATTAGTGCAGTTTTGCCTCATTTTGTTTAATGTAAGAAATGTAGCTTCCTTACTACTACACATTTCCTTCTGGAGTGTAATCATCGAAAAGGCACCTGAAAATACAGGAGAGATATTCTTTAGGTTCATAATCATTTCATACACTTCTTTTTCCTCGTTAGTGAACTGTATTGGGAGAATATTCACTTGGCGATTCGTCCACTCAATTCCGGTGTCCTGTCTACGATTCCGCACCATTACTTGGTTTACTAGTTCCTTCAAATAGTCATCATGCTCTAAATCATGTTTGCTAGCAGAAAACGCAGACTGGAATGCTTCAAAATTCCCGAGATGACCGGGCTTTAGCAAAGAAATTAAGTTAAATAGTTCAAACACATCATTTTGTACAGGTGTTGCTGTTAACAACAAGCAAAATTTCTTCTTTAAACTTTGCACAAACTCATAGATTTTGGTTTTGTGGTTTTTTAACTTATGTGCCTCATCAATAATAATCATGTCATAATCCTGTTCAAAGATAAGCTCTCGATGAGGACTTTTTTTAGCAGTATCCATACTTAGAACGACCACATCACAAAGTTCTAATGGAGTATTTTTCTTATAGGGTACAGCCGGTATATAAAACTTATAATGGAGCTCCTCCAACCATTGATTGATCAGTGAAGCGGGAGCTAATATTAGAGCTTTCTTTACTAATCCTCGAACAAGATATTCCTTTAATATCAAACCTGCCTCAATTGTCTTTCCAAGTCCCACCTCATCTGCCAAAATTGCTTTCCCATTCATTCGTTCAATAACGGTTTCTGCAACTTGTAGTTGATGTTCAAGCGGTTTTAAACTGGTCAAATACTTAGGAGATTGTAAACCAGTAAATTCCGTGATTAAATTATTTTTGGCAATATCATAACTCATATTATAAAGTGTCCAGTTATCCCACGGTTCAACGTTTTCTAATCGTTTAGCGAAACCTTCAGCCCATTCCGAAGATCTTTCTATAATCATTTCCATCACCTCATATTACTTTTCCTTAGGTTGTCCCAAAAAAAGAAGTGTATGATTGACAGGAGGAAATAATGAAAAAGAATTTTAATACTTTCTAAAAAAAACATTGCCTTTCTTGTAGATTATGCTATATAATATAAAAGTCGCAAATGATTTGGAATTAATTCATCCAAATAATATTTTACTTCGGAGGAATACCCAAGTTCGGCTGAAGGGATCGGTCTTGAAAACCGACAGGCGGGTCATACCGCGCGGGGGTTCGAATCCCTCTTCCTCCTCCATTTTAATTTTAATGATGATAGTAGTAATTTCTTATTGTCGCGGGTGGAGCAAATCGTCAAACGAAGATGACGATTAACACCGATGCAGGCGTTAGCCGAAGCAGGTGTCCAATTTTTTCGAGCGTAGTATCATCGTGTTTGTAAGTATAATAACGTCGCGGGGTGGAGCAGTGGTAGCTCGTCGGGCTCATAACCCGAAGGTCGCAGGTTCAAATCCTGTCCCCGCAACCAAATGGTCCCGTGGTGTAGCGGTTAACATGCCTGCCTGTCACGCAGGAGATCGCCGGTTCGATCCCGGTCGGGACCGCCATTTTTTGATTTATTGAGATTTGCGATGCGTCGCTTAGCATAACTCTCGTTTGAGATTTGTGATAAGCAAGAAGTTCGAGGAAGCAATTGAGTGAGGAAAGGAGCGTACTAAAGTACGTGACTGACTGAACGAATGCAGCTGACAAAGAAATTCGCCGCTTAGCATAAATCGATGTTGGCTCAGTAGCTCAGTCGGTAGAGCAAAGGACTGAAAATCCTTGTGTCGGCGGTTCGATTCCGTCCTGAGCCACCATATTATGCGGGTGTAGTTTAGTGGTAAAACCTCAGCCTTCCAAGCTGATGATGAGAGTTCGATTCTCTTCACCCGCTTCCGAATATAAGAAGACCTATTGATGTAAGTATCAATAGGTCTTTTTTTGTTTATTTTTTGCGAGCTTCTGCTTCATCTAAAATTTCTCTTCGGAATCCTTCAATACTCTCTTTTCGATGCTTATTCTTTTCTCGGATAGCTTCTCGATTATTTCCGCTCGTGTGCTCCATTGCTTCTTCGGCAGCCTCCATATTCTCCTTCGTATTACTCACCATTTTCTTTAATTTTTTCACATTATCTGAGCGGTCATCTGGATTTGGTCTATTGTTTTGAGACATTTAAATTCCTCCTTAATTTTTATCACACAATTTTTATCGTCCCCTATCTCGTCTAAATTATTCGAAGGTTTTATATTTCTTTTATTCTTTGGAATAATATTTACCAAATAGGACAAGATATTAGGAGAATATGATGAAGGGCGGTAATGACTATTACTACGGAATGGTTTGACAGAGTAACAGAGGAGCTACAAGATCATTTGAACTCTATTTGTGAAGAGTATGACCAAGTCGGTCATATGAATATTAATCGCGCTTCTAAACATCCGAGGATCGAGTTTTTTGTAAGTACAGAAGAGGATGAAAGAGACTATTTTTGTACAATACTATTTGATCCATATAACGAAGAATTCTATGTAGAAAGCTTCGATGTCGAACTACACCAGCCTACGAGAATAATTTTAGATGATATTACTGATATTGTAGAAGCAGTTCATGAAAGCTTTCATGAGTTTTTGATGGATAACAGCGACCGTGAATTGGTTTATGTGGAAGATGACGCTGATGACGAAATGACCGTGGAAGAAATTGATGTAGAGTGGGAAACTCCTGAAGTCACAGCATTTTTAAAAGACGATGAAATTGAAGTAACGTATCAGTTTGGTGTGGACATTTCAAATGGCGATGGTGTGCTCCGTAGAGTGAATCGTATTTGGACGGATGACGAGGAAATCGAGGATGAAACTACCTTTACGTTCAAAAAAGATGAAGCCAGTACTATTATCGCAATGATTGCTAGCCATATGGATAGATTGGTTGGATACGATGAAACGCTAGACATTTAAAACTAAAATACATCTCCAGTTAGGCAATTTGCCGGTTGGAGGTGTTTTATTATGTTCAAAACTAATCAACTAAGAGAGATAATCTGATAAAATAAGAGTAATAAGAATTGGAATGGAGAACATACCTTGAAAACCTTTAAAAAAATGTACATAGAAATTACTAGTGTTTGTAATCTTGCTTGCAGCTTTTGCCCACCGACAAGTAGAGCAAAGAATATTCTCAAACTGGATGCATTTAATAAAACGTTAGATCAGATTCGACCACACACAAAATATATTTATCTTCATGTTAAGGGTGAACCACTCCTACATCCGAGGGTTGACCAATTATTGGATGCTAGTCATGAGAAGGGTTTTAAAGTAAATATCACGACAAACGGTACGCTTATCAATAAAAATAGACATAAATTGTTAGGTAAACCAGCACTACGTCAGATTAACTTCTCTTTACATAGTTTCGATGGTCACGAAGGTTCCGAAAATCGCGAGAAATATTTAGGAGATATTTTGGATTTTGTACGAGAAGCTAAAGAACATAATATTATCATTTCCTATAGATTATGGAATTTACAGAAAGACCAGGTTTCAGAAGTTGCACAACGTAGAAACCGGGAGACGCTGGAAATAATTGAAAAAGAATATAATCTAGACTTTAAAATCGAAGAAAAAGTACAACCAGGTAAAGGCATCAAAATAGCTCATAATATATACTTGAACCAGGATCATGAGTTTCAATGGCCGAGTTTGTTTGCACCAGAGGATGATGGGAAAGGATTTTGCCACGCTCTCCGAAACCAAGCGGCTATTCTAGTGGATGGAACCGTTGTACCATGCTGTTTAGATGGAGAAGGCGTCATTGACTTAGGTAATATTCATAACGATTCGTTCTCAGACATTATTGAGAGTGAACGAGCGAATAACTTGTATGACGGATTTACAAGAAGAGAAGCAGTAGAAGAAATGTGTAGAAAATGTGGATATAGACAAAGGTTTGGAGTTTAAAACACTACGTATAGAAACTAAGCAATGCAAATGGTAATATTAGATTTCGGAGAGGAGAGATATATATGGAATTTTTAACACTTAGCAATGGCTTGAAAATCCCTCAAATCGGCTTTGGGGTGTGGAAAGTGGATAACGAAACTGAGGCACCTGCTGCAGTTGCAGAGGCTCTTCGCGTGGGGTATCGTCATATTGATACAGCTGCGGTGTATAAAAATGAAGAAGGCGTAGCAAAAGGAATTATTGCTTCAGGAGTTCCGCGTGAGGATATCTTCCTTACTTCAAAAATTTGGAATGATGATATTCGTTCCGGTCGTACAAAAGAAGCCTTCCATGAATCACTTAACCGTTTACAAACAGATTACTTAGATTTATGCTTGCTTCACTGGCCAGTTGAAGGAATTGTAGAAGCTTGGCGCGCACTGATAGAGCTTTATGAAGAAGGAAAAATAAAAGCAATCGGTGTATCTAACTTCAAAGAACATCATCTTGATAAATTGCAGGAAGCTGGATTGATGACCCCTATGGTCAATCAAATTGAGTTACATCCACAACTGCCACAGCAAGAGTTTGTCGATTATTTAAGTAATAAAGGTATCCAGATAGAGGCTTGGAGCCCGTTGATGCAAGGGAAATTCATGGAGATTGACTTATTCCATAAATTGGCTGAGAAATATAGTAAATCTCCATCACAAATTGTTCTTCGGTGGCATTTACAGTTAGGACGGATTGCTTTACCAAAATCAGTTACACCTAGCCGAATTCAAGAAAATCTAGATGTTTTTGACTTTGAGTTATCCTCTGAGGATATGAACGCAATTACAGCACTAGCTACAAATGTGCGTATCGGTACTGACCCAGATAAAATTTAATTCTAATAGAAAATGTCGGAAGAAGTGTCTATACACTTCTCTCGGCGTTTTTTCATTTATTATTCTACCACGGATGAAAATGAAAAAATTGTCTTTCATTTATTCCCTGCTTCATTAATATTTCGTGGTAGATTCCAATTAAAATAAACGGATAATATCCTTAATATAACTATTACGATTAATAGGGAAAACGTGGCATATGGACCCCGTATGACATCTAGTCCTATAGCAAGACCCGCTAATACTGCCCATAATGCATAAATTCCCGAACGGAAAATCATCGGTTTTCGGCCTGCGAACACATCTCTTATCATCCCACCACCTGCACCTGTCATGGAAGCTGCAAGAATAACCGCAATTAGTGGAGCATCAATAGAAACAGCATAATTTGCACCTTGAATTGCGAATGACGCTAAACCAATGGCATCAAAAAAGACAACACAATTGTTCCAATTATAAATCCATTTTTTCGGCAATATATAAACTATGGTAATAGCCAAAAAAGCTATCTCGAATAAATAATCTTGTAACCAAAAGTTTTCAATTGGTATCCCAATTAAAAGATTACGAATAAGTCCGCCTCCGAATGCTGTAGTAAACCCTAAAAAGTAAATACCGAATATATCATAATCCTCTTCTACTGCGATAAGCACACCACTTATCGCAAAAGCGATGGTTCCAATGATGTTAAGAATATCCCATGTCAAAGCGATTCCCCCTTTTCTCATTGGACCGTTTGAATTGCAAAAAAATCGTTCAAAAGTAAATTTTGAACGACTCTACTGTTTTATTCTTGCATACTACAAACAACTTGTCCCACTGCTTTTGCTGCTACTAATAGTGCATCCTCGTCAATATCAAATTTTGGATGGTGGTTGAAAAATGGTTTTTCAACGCCTTTAGGTGTACAACCGATATAGAAGAAACAAGCTGGGAATTTTTCTGCATAATAAGCAAAATCTTCCGATGGTGCCATTGGTGGAACTTCTTTTACCTCTGTAATTTCTTTCACATTTGCATTTTTTAACGCTTCTGCCACTTTTTCTGTAAGTTCAGGATTATTGTATAAAGGTGGATAGTCTGGTGTATAAGTAAGATCACAAGTTACATCAAATTCTTCCTCTAGTCCTTTTACTAATCGTTTTATTTCTCTTTCAATTGTTTCTTTTGTTTGAGTAGTCATATAGCGGATATCACCTTCAAGCTCTACACTATCTTTTATCACATTAAATGTACCAGCACCATCAAACGAGCCAATTGTAATTACTCCTATTTCAAAGGGACTTAAACGGCGACTGATGACGGTTTGAACAGCAGTCACAAAATGAGCACCCGCCACAATTGCATCATTTGCTAGGTGAGGTGACGAACCATGGCCACCTCTTCCTTGTATTTTCAATTTCATATAAGCTCGTCCATTAAAAGCATAGCCTTTGTTGTAACCAACCATGCCAGCAGGAGCAATTGGTAATAAGTGAATGCCATACACTTCATCTAAATCATCCAATTGACCAGAATCTACTATACTTTTTGCTCCACCTGGTGGAACCTCTTCTGCATGTTGATGGATTATCTTAATCGTTCCAGATAACTCTGATTTCAACTGAATTAAGCAATCTGCTAACACTAATAAGTACGCTGTGTGCCCATCATGTCCGCAAGCATGCATGACACCCTCGTTTTTTGACTTAAACGGTACAGGTGTTTCTTCTACTATTGGAAGTGCATCAAAGTCTGCACGCAAACCAATTGTCTTTCCAGGTTTTCCACCTTTTATTGTTACAATAATTCCGTAACCATTTCCGACGTTTGTTTGTACATCGACGTCTTTTCCTTTGTAAAAGTCAGCAATATACTCGGCCGTTTTTTCTTCCTTAAATGATAATTCAGGATGTTCATGTAAAAAACGGCGAATTTGAATCATTTCATCTTTACGTTCATCCAACATTTTCATTAGTTTATCTTTCATAACGAACACGCTCCTTATTTAGCATCACTTTTACCAGCACTACTTGGGACCATGAAAATAATTGATAACAATGCGATGACTCCAAAGATTACATTGGCAATAATACCACCAGTTGCCGCTGCATCTACCCCACTTTGGGCTGCAATCATCGAATATACAGTAGCTGAAATCGCAACACCGAAAGCAGAACCGAGGGAACTTGCCATTTTATATATACCCGATGCTGCACCAATTTTATCGTCAGGTGCATTCGAAACCGCTGTGTCTGTAGATGGTGTTGCATAGATCCCTAACCCTAACCCAAACAACGCGAATCCTATAAATACAACAACTGTATAAGCAACATCTGGTAAGAATGTTAAGCCCATCACGCCAACACCGATAAGCGTCAAGACAGTACCCCAAAGCATAGGTTTTTTCGCACCAATTTTTTGGAGAATCTTTTCACCAACACGAATCATCGCAAGCACAGCAATTAGATAACCGATTGAAAGCATACCAGATTGAAAAGATGTAAAACCTCTTCCTTCTTGTACATACGTATTTGCAACAACAAGCGTTCCGGCGATAGCATTAAGCAAGAAGTTTGAAACTGTTGCACCAGTGTAAGGCGCGTTTTTGAATAATCCAAAATCGATTAGCGCATTCGATTTACCATTTTCAACTTTTATAAAGATAATCGCACCTATTAATGTGACAACTAACAGTGCAATCGTAATCCAGTTTGACCAACCTATTTCAGCACCTTGTGTGATGAAAACATTCAACGCTAACATTGTTATAATGAAGATAATTAGACCACTCACATCAAATTTAGAATCGCCAGTTTGTTTTGCTTTGCTTTCAGGCGTGTCTTTTAATAACCACAAAGCAAGAATTGCGATGATAATTGAGAAGATGAAAATCCATCTCCAACCCATATATGTTGCAATTGCTCCACCGAATAATGAACAAACACCTGATCCACCCCAAGAACCAATTGACCAGTAGCTAAGTGCTCTTTGGCGTTCAGCCCCTTCAAAATAGGCTTTCATCAAGCCAATCGTTGCCGGCATAATACAAGCAGCCGAAAACCCTTGAATTACCCGTCCAATAATGAGTAATGTCGAACCAGTTGCTAAAACTAAACAAAGTGAGCCAACAATACTTAAGATAAGTCCGATATTCGTCATTTTCTTCCGTCCGATTTTATCAGCAAGTCCACCAGCTGCAACTATAAAAATACCCGAAAACAGTGCAGATAAACTAATTGCAATGTTTAATATACCTGATGAAACTCCTAAATCCCCTTGAACTGCAGGAACTACGTTTACCATTGCTTGAGCAAATAACCAAAACGTTAATACCCCGAATACAATCCCTAAAATCATTTTATTTGTACCTTTGTAGGTTGTCTCCATAATTTTCACTCCTTGTTTTCTTATGTTTTATCTTGTGTAGAACTGATAACACTATACTTAAATACTCTCGAGTAGTTCTAATTACATTTGAAAAGCTTTCCTTGTGTATATTTTAATCTAGAAATTGCCTACCAAGCCTTGCCATTTTTGCTCAGTTCATATCTTTAGTTGGATAACATTCTGACATTGCTTAAAGGCAGGTACAAAATAGACGGTTAATTTTCTATCTAAAAAAGAAAGAATAGAAAAAAGCCATCGGTAAATGAGATTACCAATGACTCCTGCTGATTTATTGATTATTTGCTATACGTTTTACGGATATCAAAAAAATGAATGGCATTAATTGATAAGTATGAATAGAATGACCAATCACCCAAAATGGTCTCATCAAAGATTTGCATAGAAGGATGACTTAAACGATTAATATATTTTGTCACTTCTAAATCCACACCGTGTATACTACCTAAGTTTCCCCAGTTTTTATATAGAGCACCGTTGTCTTTATCGAATATATACTTTCGTATTTGATACTCCCCTGGCTTTAAATTCGAAATGTTTACTCGTATGTCTTTATTTAACTGCCTGAGGAAAGCATCTTCAATTGAAAAGTAAGGGTTTATATTAGTACAATTCATCAGTACTAACTGATAACCACCTTCATATTCCGTCAAGATATAATCTTCTCCTTGCGCAATAATATTACCAGATAATTTCTCGGCAAAAGCCATCGCGTGATAGGCGGGACGTTTCCCTTTAAAAAAATGGAATAATTCCATTCCTTCTAATTGAATACGATGGTGTTGATTACCAACCTCATGTAATTCGGTATTAATCCAAAATCCTAGCGACTCGACATCTTTTGAAATTTCTAATGCATTTTTCAGTACTAATGCGCCTCGAAAAAATGTTCCATTTGTGTATCGTGTATTTCCTGATAACGTATTCCAGGTTATTAAGTGGAGTGGCTTTTCCATGTGAAGCTGTTTTAAATAATTTCTCAATTTAGTTGTTTTTTCTTTAATATAATCTTTAGCAATTAAAAATCGATCATTTCTACTTTCTTCAAAATTGATTGCATTGTTTTGATTTGCATGATAGCCGATAAAATCAATATTTCCCGCTTTCTGTAGTAGCCAAGCGTGTTGCTCGCTCGACCTTTCTTTTTCTATTGAAAACGGTATATATACTCCAACGTTTATCTTCGGAACTATTTTTTTAATTGTCTGATGAAGCTTTTCATAAATACGTTGCAGCTCTTTCCCATCGACCGCAGAATAATAGGATTCATAGTAAAGAATATGCCATTTACTCAAATAAGACTCGCCATACGCTAATAAACAATGGCGTAAAAATGCTTTTAGTTTAGTGAAATACGCCTCTTCATCCATAGATATATCTTGATAATCAATACGGCTAAATATAGATAGGTCATGCTTCTTTAAAAAGTTAATAGCGAGATCTGCTGTAAAATAAGGAGACGAAGTCGAAATAAGCTCATCTGTTTCTACCGTCGGAAGAAATGTAGAATTACCTACTAAGTTTCTAACCCCTATGTAATTTAGGCGAAGTTCATCTTTTACCGCTAGTACCTGCTCTCTTACATCTTCTCTTAAAATCTCTTTTAGCTCTCGTATGATCAAAACATGATCTGGTCTATAAATTCTTTCCTGTATTGAAATAGACGTGTCTATAAATAATTCTTCATAACGGGTTTCGGTATTGCTATACGTATTATCTTTCTCCGTTAGTAACGAACCTATTTTTAAAAATATTTCGTTAGAATTCGTCAGTGTTTCTACATCTTCCTTTTGAATAAGCTCAATAGTATTCACTTTTTCTTCCACATGTTGATCGCGGTATACTTTAGGGGTTTCTCCGTAAATTTCTTTGAAAAACTTTGCAAATGATTTCGCATTTGGAAAACCATTTTTCATGGCAATGTAAGAGATTGAATCCGTTGTATAAAGTAAATCCTTCACACTGTGTTTCAATCGAATATTCATAAGAAATCGGCTAAAGCCCATACCCATAACTTTCTTAAAATATCGAGATAAATAACCAGGAGACACAAATGTTTTATCAGCCATCTCCTCTAAAGTTAGTGGCTCTTGAAAATGCTTCTCCAAATAATCCACGATTTGTATTATTCGTTGATCTTCCGTATCTATCTTTTCAAAAACACTACCTTCTTCCTTAAAGCGGCGTATAAGAATTAGGAGAACTTCACTGACAAGTCGTTGCATTTCTATGGCATAAATTTCGTCATTTCTAAAATAGGCTATTACCATTTCACCAAAGAATGTTCGAAGCTGGTCGAGTAAAACTTCTCTTCCCATATCAATATCTCCAGAAAAGCATTCAAAACGGCGATTGCGATACTCTCCGTAAAACTGATCCATATATGTGTCCGAGATGGTAAAACGTAGTACACTATTTTGTTTATTTCCTTGCATTTCAAAAAGTTCATTTCGATTAATGAGAAGTAAATCCTTATCCTTCAGTTGATAAATGCGGTTTCTTGTTTCAATCCTAAGTTCCCCGTCGATTACTAATATAAATTCGATTCCGCGATTTAATGAGGGAGCTACATAACCAATTTTTTGTACACGAAGATGGAAGTCCTTTTGTCTTTGATCCAAATAAGTCAGCCCCTCAGTTAATTTTTGTTTCTATATGTGAGATCTTTTCTATTATATCGCTTACAATTGAATATTTTGCAATATATGTTATAGTTCCTATCGTTTTAAACCATATTAAGGAGGCATCAAAAAAACGTCGAGAGGGGTTTTCTTATGAAAAATGGTACTCATCTAGGAGCTAATAAAAGAGGTTCTATGGCGAAACGACCAACTAGTAAGAAAGAAGAGATTTCTCTAGAGTTAGCCGAGTTAGGGTTTTTAATGCCGAAGCAAGGCTCAATGTCTCCAAATCGACGTGATATGAGTGAGAGGGATAGATCTTACTAAATCTAAGATGTCAAAAATGGACACAACAATGCGTTGTGTCCGTTTTTTGTATCGTTACTTTTTTCCTTTATTTTCCACTTAAACGTTTAATTTTTCATTATGATACACCCATTGTTGTAGTGGTTTTTGAAAGTGTGATATCATCCACCCCAAAATTTTTCCGATAAAATACGCCGCAACTAATGTTCCTATGCCTATTGATCCAAAGGTCTGTATAAAAACTAAACAAAGTGCAGCTGCGACAAGAACATTCAGTAAATCACCAGTAATTTTTGCTTTACTAAACTTTATTTTGAACCGTTCGCTAATAACATACGTAAGTGCATCATAGGGCATTAGTGGAAGTTTTGCAGTGAAATAACCGATTAATCCAGCCGAAACGATAAATAAACTAATTATTAAATATACACAGCGTATGACGATAGATTCAGGTGGTGGTAGTAATTGTACGAGGAATAATGTAGCGTCCATAAAGAATCCAAATACAAACGAAATAATTAGCTGAAGTATAAAATCTTTTAAATCAATACGTTTGTTTAACATAATTTGAACAATGATAAATAATACATTCGCAAGAACCGTGGTAATACCAATTGATAATCCTGACGTTAACACAAGTGCATAAGCTAAAGATGAAACAGGCGATACACCAAGTCCTGCCTGAATAGACAAACTAACACCAAGTGTCAAAAAAAATAAGCCACCTACGTATAAACCAAGGCGCTTCATAGTAACATTCTTATGATTCATAAGTAACTTCGCTTCCTTTTTTAATCTCCTATCAATCTTAACAGCTTATTTAAGATATGAAAAATATATAAATGGTAAACTATTCATACTTAAATACATATGACAGAGGTGTATAAATGGATATTCGACAATTACATTACTTTAGAGAAATTGTAAAACAGTCCAGTATTTCTAAAGCTGCAGAAGCACTTCATATCGCACAGCCACCACTCAGTCAACTCTTAAAAAAACTGGAAACAGAGCTTGGCACAACTTTAATCCATCGGTATCGTAAAAAATGGGAACTGACTGAAACAGGGGAGATATTATATCAATATGCGGATCAAATGATTATGCAAATGCAGGATGTGAAGCAAAGAATTCAAGAAGTAGAACTAGGTGTAGCTGGAACAGTACGTATCGGTGTTTCTTCCGCATGCTCGAATATGTTAATCGATTATATAAGCATGTATAGAACACATTTTCCAAACGTCAAAATCAGTATCATTAATGGTAATTCAGAAGAATTATTAAAAAGACTCGAGCAAAGAGAAATAGATTTGGCATTACTTTTACGCTTAAGTAATAGCGAGCACTATGAGATGAAAATGTTAAAAAAACAACCGTATGTCGTAATTGCCCCAACTAGCTGGGCAACATCATTTTCACACCAACACGTAACATTTAAACAAATTGCCAAACTACCTTTTATCATGTTGGGGGCAATGGAAGGACATTCTTTTCATGGAGATATACACAGAGCGTTTGAAGAACATCAAATAGAACCAAATATTATTATTGAGTGTAAGGATATATCCATGGTAGCTTCACTTGTCAGTAAAGGTTTGGGAGTATCTATCATTCCAAGTATGGATTACGCATCTACCTTCTTAGAAAATCTAACACTATTCGAATTAAATCAGTTTAGCCATAGCGTGGAGCCTGTTATCTTAAAATTAAAAGATGCACCTACATCAAAAGTAACCACTCAATTTTGGGATATAGTAGATTAAAAACAATATTTAAAGGGAAAAGTGAGCCTGGAAATATAACTCCAAGATCACTTTTCTATACAAACTTAAACATTAACTTAAAACATAGCCCAATCCTATAGTAGGTTCTTTGTCTGATTTTTCTCGAATGAATTTTTCCATCCGTATAGTTCGTTCTCTTTAATGTAGTTATAGCAATTTGTAGGTAAGAGGTACTTTGCTTCTCCCCCAATAGCAAATTCATCACGAATATAAGTAGAGCTGATCTCCATGGCAATACCCTTATCGATTAGATGAAAAGTGCTTCCATCATCGTTATTACGCAGCAAAGGAGAACTACTTATCGCCTTCAACATATCAATTCCATCTCTAGCCATGACAATAAATTTGTTTTCGCTAACTAATTTATCTGCGTTACCCCACTTACCTTCCCCAATATCTACTAACAAATCCGCTCCCATTATGAAATATAAATCATCCTCGGGATATACTTTCTTTAAGTGTACCATTGTCTCGTAGGTAGAGATTTTCCATGCATCTTGCTTCATCTCAAAATCATCTAGGGTAAACTTTCCGTCAGATTCAATCGCCATTTTTATCATATTCCAACGATGTTCGTCCTCGGTTTTCATTGTTTTATCTTTTCTTTTGTTAGAGCAAGGTAAAAAGATGACCTTGTCTAACTTGCAACGATTTGCAATTGTGCTCGCTGTAAAAAGATGTACATTGGTAATGGGGTCAAAGGATGACCCGTAAATCCCTATCTTAGCCATGAGGTTTCCTCCAGGTATCATAAAATTAGTCGCACTGTTTAACACTTTTTCAATAAACTAAAAGTTTCTTCCAACTGTGGCATAATACTAAGCCATTTAAAACAGGGAACACATTTAACTTCGTGTTTTCAGGTGCTCTACTTTTTCTTTTACCTGCTGAATATTAGCCATTTTGTTATTCCAACATTTCTGACTTAAGTCAACTGGGTATTCTTCTGGGTTCATAAGTCGCTTATATTCATCCCAAAGGAGCGACAAATTGTCTTTTACATCCTGTTGGATTTCTAGAATTCGGGGCAACTCATACACCTGTTTCCCATCCACAAATATGTCATGATGAAGTTCTTTTGCTTCGTAATTTGTCACGAACTTACTAATATAGGTATGAATCGGATGGAACATTTTCAGTTTTTCTTCTTGCCCTGGTTGTTCATCATCCATGGCGATATAATCACCTTCTGACTTATTACTCGACTGATTTATAATGCGATAGACTTTTTTGAGTCCAGGTGTAGTAACTTTCTCTGGGTTCCCTGAAATCTTTATGGAATCTACCATATTTCCACTCTCATCTTCAATGGACACTAATTTATAAACTGCTCCGAGTGCCGGTTGATCATATGCTGTAATTAGTTTGGTACCGATTCCCCAGGCATCAATCTTAGCTCCTTGTTGTTTTAATTGAGCAATAGTATATTCATCCAAATCATTGGATGCTACAATTTTCGTGTTTTTAAAACCGGCTTTGTCTAACATTTTTCTAGCTTCTTTAGATAAATAGGCCAAATCACCGCTGTCGAGTCGAATCGCTTTGAAGTTGATTTTATCGCCTAGCTCTTTTGCTACTTTAATAGCAGTAGGAACTCCAGATTTTAAAGTATCATAGGTATCAACTAAGAAAGTGCAATCTTTATGTCTTTTTGCATACTTGTGAAATGCGGTATATTCATCGCGATACGCTTGAACCATGGAATGGGCATGTGTACCGGATACAGGAATTCCAAATAATTTTCCAGCTCTCACGTTGCTTGTTGCCTCAAACCCTCCTATAAAGGCGGCTCTTGTTCCCCATATAGCTGCCTCCATCTCTTGAGCACGTCTGGTCCCGAATTCCATAGCAGCCTGATCACCAATCACTTGTTTCATCCGAGAAGCCTTTGTTGCGATTAATGTTTGATAATTGACGATGTTCAGTATAGCTGTTTCAATTAATTGCCCTTCAGCTAAAGGAGCTTCAATACGTAACATAGGTTCGTTATGGAAGACCAATTCTCCTTCTTTCATCGAACGAATCGTGCCAGTAAATCTCAACGTTTGAAGGTATGCTAAAAAGTCTTCTCCATACCCTAGTTCGTTTTGAAGGTACTCTATATCACTCTTTGTAAACTGGAAGTTAGAAATGTATTCGACAATTCTTTCTAGTCCTGCATATACCGCGTACCCATTTCCGAATGGCAGCTTTCTAAAGTACACTTCAAAAACCGCTTTTCGATTGTGTATATTATCTTCCCAGTATGTTTCTGCCATATTAATCTGATAAAGGTCGGTGTGTAACGCAAAGCCATCATCTTTATAAATTTCCGTCATTTTAAACCCTCCATTTCTTGTGACTAGTTGTAACAGCAATTTGGATCTATCTTATCTCTGCACCTATGCTATTTTGAAAATGACCTAAAGCCCATTCGTGGCCTAGTTGGTTGAAGCTTGCAACAGCCTCTTTATGCACGACTACTTTAAAGCCTTTGTTAAAAGCATCCACAGCTGTATGAAGTACGCAAATATCGGTACATACGCCAACAAGGTGAACTTCTGTGATCTGTCTTTCTCGTAATTTTAACTCTAGGTCAGTACCTGCGAACGCGGAATACCTAGTTTTGTTCATCCAATATACTTGTGCATTGTGTTTGTTGTTTTCATATACATCTTTGAGTCTTCCGAACAAATCTCGACCTTCAGTTCCCTCAATGTTGTGAGGCGGAAAAAGCTTAGATTCAGGATGGTAGTTGTCATCCTTCTGGTGTGTGTCAATAGCGAACACTACAAAGTCCCCATTCGCTATAAAATTCTCCGTTAGTTGTACGATAGTTCCTTCAATGTCCTGTCCTGGTTTACCACAAGTTAACGCGCCGTTATCTGCTACAAAATCCACTGTGTAATCAATGTTCAATAATGCCTTTTTCATCATTTATACGCTCCTTTATATTTAAGTTAATTATAATTTTTTAACTGTTAATCAATAAATTGGACAAAATTAATAGTTTGCATTATAGATGGAAACAAAAGGCTCGAAGTCTGTGAATTTATATAGCTGGGCTTTGTTTTTTGACCATCTATTAGATTTTTTCAGCTCGCCTTTAACCATTACTTTTTCAATGAATGGTAAAGATGGTGCTTTTCTAAAAAACTGAGAATCCAGTTTAATCCAAGAGTCATCCAATACAGTTAGTAGAACACCTTGTAATTCTGACAACACGAATTCTTTTGGTAAGAAGTTCTTTGCTAATGTAGTGAGTGCCATATCTTTTTTTATAATCCAAATAGCATCCTCAATTATTTGTTTGTGATCGAAAGCTAGTTCTAACTGACCGATTTCTTCTAAGGTGAATAATTGTACATCCGATGCATCATCAGCTGCTTTACGTTTGACTAATTGGTTTTCAGGTACGATAGCATAATGGGCATTCGAGATAATCCAAGCACGCTTGTCACGTCCAGGTTTATCGTAGGTACCGAAGTGTTTAATCTTGAGATTGTTTACTCCTGTCTCCTCTTCCAATTCCCGAGAGGCTGCTTCAAAAGCAGTTTCATCTGGTTGGACAAACCCACCAGGTAATGCCCATTTCCCACCTTCAACGTTTGGTTCTCCTTCTGCATCCTTCTCTGCTCGTTGTATCAACATCAACTTCAAGTCTTTCACTGGCGGTTTGTGCTTTTCTACTTCGGTAGAAATGATGGTAAATACGGCAATATCGCTAGTGTATCCGTCTGGCGTTTTATATTTGTTTGGATTGTAGTTTTCTAGCATTTCTTCTTCCGACTTGTATTTCCCCATTATTTTAACCACCCTCCTCATTTAATTAACAGTTTGTTATTTGTTAATTATATATTACGCTTGAATTTTTTAAATTGCAAGGCATTTGTCTATATTATTTTTTTAATATCGAAAAATAGTGAGCAAGATTGAGAGTACCTTCTTCAGGCTATTCAACTATATTTACTTAATGTAAGTATTGAAGGTTATTCCAGTAATTAAAAAAGACCCATTACTAAAAAACGGTAATGGGTCTGGTCTTACTTAATTAGAAAGGATTTGTCGCTAATAAACTGGCTGTTTTTACATAAATTCTAGGATTCAATTTTAATTGTGAAACGATGAAATCAGCAATATCTTCTGGTTGCATAAATTGTTCCACTTTTTCTTTATCAACTAAGTCTGATTTAGTAGCTAGTTCAGTGACTACTGTACTTGGCGTCAATGCTGTCACGCGTATATTATTCCGACGAACTTCCTGAGCCAATGATTCGGTTAGTCCAATAACACCAAATTTAGATGCACTATAAGCACTGGAACCTGGCGCTCCATTTAATCCGTTCGTAGAAGAAATATTAATAATATCTCCTCCATTTTTTTCGATCAATTGGGGAAGTACTGTATGTGTCACATAATAAGTACCCATTAAGTTAACATCGATAATCTTTTTCCACTCTACTGGATCCGTATCTACTAGCTTCTCAAAGCCACCAATGCCTGCATTATTTATTAATATATCAGCAGTTCCTAACTCATCAGTTAATTTCTCTATCGCTTGCTGCACTTGTTCTAGTGAAGAAACATCTGCTGGTGCATAAGCCACTTTAACACCTAAGTCATCTATTTCCTGGGCTACTTCCTTTAACGCTTCCTCTGTTCTTGCAAGTAAGCCAACGTTTACTCCTTCTTTTGCTAGAGCTACAGCGATAGCTTCTCCAATACCTCTACCTGCTCCCGTTACAAATGCTACTTTACCTTTTAGTGATTGTCCCATTTTAGCAACTCCTTTGGATTTATCTTTTAATCATAGCCCTATAAAATGGAAAACTCCAATTAGTCAACTTCACTATTAATGTCAAAATACCTTTTGCATTATTTGTCAGACATATTTTTATTAATAAATGTCGAAGTTCCAGTCACCATTAACAGTAGAATTTGCCTAGACATCTCCATTGGTGATTCCACACAACCATTTTCTAGCCATCCGTTTCACTTCATGTTAATTTAACTACTATTTTGTTTTAAAAGAGCCGAGAAAAGTGATGATAACTTTTCCCGGCTCTTTTTTAATCTTCGACTGGTAACCAGCCTTTCACATTCATCAGTCTGTCCCATAATGGATCTGGAATCACTAATTCTTCTTGTGCATTTCTAGAAAGAGTTTTACGTAATTGATCTTCCTCACCTGCTTGGACTTTCTCAATCCACTTCGGTTCCATCAGTAATTCGCGACCTAGCGCTATGAAGGGGATACCTGTTTCAAGTGCTTCTACTACTTCATCTGCTGTATGCAATGAACCTACTCCAACTATCGGAGTACGATCTCCTATTTTTTCATGTATCTTAACAATTCTTGACTCTGTTTTATCCTTTTCACGGAAGGAGCCATTCCAGAAATGATTAACAGAAACATGTAAGTAGTCTAATCCCTGATCTGCAAGCTTATCGACAAATTGAAGGGTATCGTCCAATTGAATTCCTGGATTACTACCCTCTTCAGGAGATATTCGGTAACCTACGATAAACGGTTTTTTTGCATGCTCCTTCACTGCTTTCTTGACAGAATCTACGATAGCTAAAGGAAAATTCATCCGATTCTGAAGGGAACCGCCCCATTGGTCTTCTCTTCTATTTGAATGAGGCGAGAAGAATTGTTGTAATAAATAAGTGTTCGCACCATGAATTTCTACCCCATCAAAGCCAGCTTCAATTGCTCGTCTAGTAGCATCTCCAAAAGCTTGGATTGTTTTATTTATTTCATCCACTGTCATTTCTCTTGGTGTTGCTGCTCCTTCGCGTTCTGCAGCAACAGCACTAGCTGAAAGTGGCTGTTGATCTGGTAATAATTGTGGCGGAGACTGTCTGCCTCCATGATAAATCTGTATAACCGCTTTTGTTCCATTTGCTTGAATAGTTTGCGCTAACTTTTTTAATCCTGGAATGAATTTATCATCATCAATACTGAATTGTCCCGGAAAACCCTTCCCTTCCTTAGTCACATATGCACAGGCAGTTATGAATGTCCCAACTCCCCCAGTTCGCTCTTTATAATACGCTAGCTCTCTTTCAGAAACTTCTCCATTATCTTCAGAGGAATAGTGAGTCATTGGAGCAACCATTATTCGATTTTTTACTTCTACCCCTGATGGAAAAGTAAATTCTTTAAAAATCTTATCATATTTTTGTTTCATGTTCTTAACTCCTTTACTAGCCATTCCTAAGAAGGACAATATATTATCACTATTAATACTACAGAAGTTAGAAATAATCTGCCAACAATCTGCCATATAAAAAAACCTATGTAGCACACTATTCCACAATAGTATGCTACATAGGGATTATTTATTGTTCCGATCTTATTTTTTCTATTTCCTTAACCCAAGCGTCAATCTTTTGATGAATACGATTGTATTCGTCATCGACTTCTTTGTTTTTATCATCTCTTAGTTGTGTATTTATTGCCTTTAGTTGATCTGAATGCTGATTGACCTTTTCGTTAAGTTCTTCTCCCTGTTCCGAGGTAATCGATTCCTCTGCAACTAATAACTGGATCATTTTCTTAAAGCGGCTACTTTCTATATTGACTGCATTACTAAGTTTCATAGACATTTGACCTATTGCATACTTTGCATTACCTACAGTAAAACCATTAGGACCAGAATGCTTAATCCAAACTACATCTGTCATGCTTGGGATAACCCATTTATCTTCAATACTATTATTTAGTTCTTCGCCATTATCAGCAGAAATATACTCCCCATTACCGGCTTCAGCTACTGCTTTTAATTGGTCGTCTCCTTTTTGATCCACATTAAATCCAATAATATTCACTTTGCGATTTTCGTTATCCTGTGCAAATTCTTGTGCTGCACTTACCGGATCCCCATCACAGGTTTCCGCCCCGTCACTAACAATATAAACTGTTAAAGGACCTTCCACATTTTTGCTTGCTTCGTTGACTGTCTGAATAGCAGCTGCTAGTGGTGTCCATCCTTTTGCAGCCACCTCATCAACCGTAGTATTAAATTCTTCTTCCTTATAATTTTGTAATGGATATACTTCGTCTATTTTCGTACATGAAAGTTCCTTATCCTTGTTTTCCTGTGTTCCAGCATGTCCATACACATAAAGCGAGACTTCATTGTCTGTTCCTAAAGTTTTCGCAAATCGCTTAACTGCAATTTTAGCAATCCCCATTTTCTCCTTACCATCTACTGGAAGGAGCATGCTTGAGCTAGCATCCAATAACAGAAAAGCTTTTGTCGGGGCTGCCTCCTGATTATTTCCCTCTTCCCCAAACTCCTTTGTCGGTTTTGGCAAATACGGCTCGTTCATAACTGCAGCGTAGTTAATCTGCTTTTCTAGTAAATCCTTATATACATGGCTTCCAAAGTAGTAACGTAACGCCTTGTACATCGTATCTGTGTCATCTGCTACCTCTATCACACTTTTTAGCTCTTTCTTTTCCTCTGCATTTAAATCCCTAGCTTCTTGGGGCCAGCTAGAAGTTTCATGATCTATTGTGTAGTCAAGTGCGAACAACCCGGGCTCTGTATTCTTCCATTCTTCTATCGTTGTAGGAATTACTATTTGGTCGATTACACTAAGATCTGCTTCTTTTGAGTCAGTTTTCTCATTCGTTTGTTTTTCTTCTACCATTGTTTCCTCGTCCTGCTTTGTAACTTCTGCTTCCTCACTCTCGCTACAGCCTGAGAAAAGCAAAGCGAGTAAAGCAACTGGAATTATTTTTCTATACATCTATATTAGCCCTCCTTCTATTGCCATTAGTTCCTATACGTACCTGATCCGTATTTGTTTCAAAAAACGTCGACTAGAGTTTGTTGGAGGCAATTAATAAAGGTGCTAGGTTATCAACCTAACACCTTTTTAGATGTTCCTGTCTATTTAAAAATTTAATAATTCTTTTATTCTCTTTTATATCTAAAAGATGTATTCCGGTATCTCCTGTTGCAAATTCATATTCACTTGTATTTGGTTGCTTTAGGAAAGCATTTATGAAATGAGATATGAGCCCTCCGTGAGATACGATTGCCACGCGGTTATAGCTCTGGTAATCTAGTAGAATTTGGTGAAAAATTTTTTCTGCTCGGAAGCGAAACTCTAATGCTGATTCACCCAGTTCGATCGGAATATGTATGGGTCTTCCTGAGGGCGGAAGAGGATATTTTACCCTAGCTTCCTCTCTTGAAAGACCTGCTAGCACACCATTGTTAAATTCCATTAAGTCTTTTTCTAAGAGCAAGTCGCAGCCCACAAATTTTTGTAGTGTTTCGGCAGTGCTTTTTGCTCTCAATAATGGACTAGCAAGGATGAGGTCAGGTGGAAAGTGTTCCGCTACATATGTAGACATAACAATTGCTTGCTGCTCCCCTAATTTAGTTAAAGGGAAATCAGCTCTTCCTTCATGCACGCCTAACAAATCTGCTTCTGACTGCCCATGTCTAACGATCAGTAACTCCACTTGAACACCTCCACTTTACTTCATCACATATTCTGCTAATACACTTTGAACCTTGTATATATTCAATGATTTATTGAATTTTTTCTGTATAGGTACAGCACTTCCAGATAACCAAATTTTTAACTCCGCATCCATGTCAAAAGTGCCAGCTGTTTCGATTGAAAAATGCACAACACTTTTATAAGGAATCGAGTGATACTCTACTTTTTTCCCGGTCATTCCTTGTTTATCGATAAGCAGTAAACGTTTATCCGTAAAAACGATCAAATCCCGTATAAGCTTATATGCATGCTCTACCTTTTCAGCAGGAGCAAGTAATTCCTTTAATTCACTTTCTACTTTGTCATTCTCAATCTCTGATGCATTCCCCATTAATCCATCTAAAATTCCCATCCTAATTCCTCCTAAAGTATATTATATTATCCATTCAATAACAGTAACGAGAAATCCTGCTATTAGGTGCAAATTTTTAAAATAAAAAAATACCAACTTCTAAATGAAATTGGTACCGTAAATTCGTCCTATTAGTTTTTGTTCTTAGCTTCCGTATTTAGATCATCCACTTTAAACTCTTCCGCTACTTCGTCGACAATATCTTTTGTTGAATTTTTAAATTCTTTTAATGTTTGTCCCACCGCTCTACCTAATTGCGGTAATTTAGATGGTCCGAATACGATCAAGGCAATCACTAAAATAATGATTAGTCCTGGTACACCGATATTTGGCATGATAATTCCTCCATTTGGTTGCTAGATTATTTATAGTCCATTGGCAAATTTAATATACATCAAATTATTTATTTTACACTTTTTACACAATACACCCTTCTATGTAATTTGTAAATAAGCCCAAATGTAATAAGTTTTCTGAATATTTTATATTATTTTACTTTGTATATTGTCTAGAAATCAAGATATAAATAGAGTAAACTTAGAACGGTTGTTTTGTATAATTATATTTTAATAATTAGTATAAAGTAGTTTATTACTATAAGTAAAAGGAGAACAAACGTGACACAATATAACTTGGAAGAACTTAAAATGTTAAATCAATTATTATTTGCTTTGTTTATTGTAGCGGATTTTGCACTAGCTCTTTTCTTCTATAATAATACTTTTCCGTGGTTTGCTTTAGCAGGTGCAGGTATTGGTTTAGCAATTATTGTTTTTTGTTGGACAGGAAAAAAATATCTGTTCTTTATTGCATCATTGTTAGTTTTTACTGCTCTGTACTCAGTAGTGTATAACTGGCATTCCATTGTCCATTAATTTCATCAAATATTTACCTAGTTAATATTCTCAAATTATTTTATTGTGGAGGTAATATTATGTCAGAACAGAAAAAAAGTAATGCCATTTTAGATAAAAAATCTTCTAGACGTACTTTTATCAAAAATTCAGGATTAACAGTTGGAGGAGTTGTATTAGGAGGAGCACTAGGTAGTCTTTTAGTGAATGATAAACAAAATACACCAACTAATACAAACGAGCACTCTGGGGGTACTAATTCTAACCCAAACGTTGCTTTAATGTATTTCACACCCGATCAATATCGCATTACCGAAGCTGCCGCAGAAAGAATTTTCCCTGCAGATGAAAACGGTCCTGGTGCGAAAGAATTACTTGTTGCTTACTATATTGACCATCAATTAGCAGGTGCTTGGGGCATGGGGTCAAAAGAATATACATCAGGCCCTTTCTTCGAAGGAGCAGATACCCAAGGTTACCAAGGACGTCAAAATAGACAACAAATTTTTCAAATTGGTTTAAAAGGAATTCAAGACCAAAGCTTAAAAACATATGAAAAGTCTTTCATCGAACTTTCAGAGGAAGAACAAGATGCAATATTATCCGAGTTTGCTGATGGAAACGTCGAACTGAGAGGAACATCTTCTGCACATTTCTTCGGAGTTCTAAGAACAGCAACAATTGAGGGTGCATATGCTGATCCACTATACGGTGGTAATGCAAATATGGAAGGTTGGAAAATGAAAAACTTCCCAGGTCATCAGATGAGCTTCGTAAATATTATTGAAAAAGAATTTACTGTAGTTGAGCCAATGGCATTAAATTCTCAGCACAAACATTAATAGTATCGCAGATATATAGTATTTGACGTTAGAGGAGGAATAATAATGGTAACAAAATTACCTAAAGTAGATGTTGTCACAATAGGTGTAGGCTGGTCCGCTGGTATCATCGCAGCTGAGCTAACAAAAAAAGGCAAAAAAGTTGTTGGATTAGAACGTGGTAAAGAGAGAAAAACTGAAGATTATTACATGGCCCATGACGAACTTAGATATGCAGTACGCCATGAAATGATGCAAGATCTTTCTAAAGAAACAATTACTTTCCGTAATAATGACAAAATGCGCTCTCTTCCAATGAGATCTTATGGTTCATTCTTACTTGGTGTTGGTGTTGGTGGTTCTGGTGCCCACTGGAATGGCCAAAACTTCCGTTTCCTTCCATATGATTTTGAACTACGTAGTAAAACAATTGAAAAATATGGTTTAGATAAAATACCTGCGGATATGACTATCCAAGACTGGGGTATTACATACGATGAGATCGAGCCTTATTATGATCAATACGAGAAAATGGCAGGGATTTCTGGTGAAGACAATCCCCTAGGTGGAAAACGCTCTAACCCCTTCCCTACTCCAGCGATGAAAAAAACAGAAGCTATGCGGTTATTTGATGACACAACAAAACGAATGGGTTACCATCCGTATGTACAACCATCTGCCAATCTATCGGAAAATTATACAAATCCAGATGGAATCTCTCGAGCAGCTTGCCAATATTGCGGATTCTGTGAGCGTTTCGGCTGTGAATATGGAGCAAAAGCAGAACCTGGCGTAACTGTACTGCCAGTTGCACAAGCTACAGGTAACTTTGAAGTACGTCCACATTCTGAAGTACGTCGTATTTTATACACTAACGGAAAAGCTACTGGAGTTCTTTACACAGATTTAACTACTGGGGAAGAATTCGAACAACCAGCAGATGTTGTCGTATTATCAGGTTATGTATTTACAAACGTTCGTCTTCTATTACTTTCAGGAATCGGAAGACCATACGATCCAACTACTGGAACTGGAGTAATCGGGAAAAACTATGCTTACCAAATTCGTAAAGGTAGAGCAACTGGATTCTTTGATGACCACAAGTTCAACAACTTTGCAGGAGCCGGTGGTTTAGGTATGATTATCGATGATTTCAACGGAGATAACTTCGATCACTCTGATTTAGACTTTATCCACGGTGGGATGATTATCCTTGGTCAAACTGGACAAAGACCTATTGCCAACAACCAAGTTCCATCAGGCACAAAATCTTGGGGTAAAGAGTTTAAAGATGCTTCCCTAAAATATACAAATGCTTCTTTAACTGTAAGTGGTGAAGGTGCTTCCATGGCCTATAAACAACATTTCCTTGACCTAGATCCTGTTTACAAAGACGCTTTTGGTGATCCATTAGTTCGTATTACTTTTGACTTCGAAGAACAAGACCGTCAGTTGACGAAGTTTATGGCTGAGAAGTGTGGAGAAATCCTTAAAGAAATGGGTGCGAATCATGTTGATGTTAGTGGAGATCTTGGGCCTTACAATGTTGCTGAATATCAATCCACTCATAATACTGGTGGTGTAATAATGGGTGCAGATCCTGAAACATCTGCAGTCAACAATTACTCACAAATGTGGGATGTCGAAAATCTATTTGTTGTAGGTGCATCATCGTTCCCACAAAATGCTGGATACAACCCAACTGGTACAGTAGGTGCATTATCTTACCGTGCGGCTGAAGGTATTCTGAAGTATATGGAAAAAGGCGGATCACTAATTTAAATCGCTTTAAGAGGCTGTCCCAAGTATGGGAGAGCCTCTTTCATTTTCTTTATACTATTCCATTACTCCTCTTGTTTTTTAAAAAATAACGATCCACCTATTAAGAACACACCACTAAATAAGAAGATTCCTATTATCCCTACAGAGCCACCAATGACACCGAAAAAAGTGGGGGCCACTAACTGGAAAAAACGATTTGTCGCTATACGAAGTCCTAATAATTCCCCAGTCCTACCAGGCGGTGAAGCGTTATAGGTAGTCGTCATTGAAATTGGTTGACCACAGCCCAAGCCTAAGCCCATTAGAATGGCCAACAAAGCGATTAAATACACCGACTGACTTACGGGTAAAAGTAGAAAAGTAATTCCCGCGATTAAAATAGACAAAAACAAAATGGTATCCCTCTTATAAGTTTCTAATAGTTTCGGCAATACAAAGCGAACAAACATCGTTGCTAATCCTTGTAAAGCTATAATCCATCCAATTGTAGAAGTAGTTAAATTCAACTCTTTGCCCAACAAGGGGAAATATGCTACAAAAATATCTTTGGAATATAATACAAGAGCACTTGAAAACAATGCTTTTCGGATGAATTTATTCTCAAATAGCTTTAATGAATCTATTAATTTTGAAGGTGATCCGGTAGGTTTCTGGGTAACTTTTGAAATTTGGAATGAAAATATAACAGAAATAATACCTATCACTATACAAAAAATATAAACCATCTGAAAAGATACATGCTCTGATAGGTAACCACCGACCAATGGGCCGATGACAGCCCCTAAAGCTACACAAAGACTAAACATACTAAAAAAATAATCTCTATTTTTAGCGTTAGATTGATGTCCCAACAAGTTTTGTAAAGCAATAGGAATACAAATATTCGCGAGTCCTAATAATAATTGACTTGCAAATAACGCCCATATCGCAGTAAATATTGCCGGAACTACCATCCCAGCAATTGCTGCCATAAAACCAAAAATTACTGGAAATCGATCGCCGAATTTATCAATTACTTTTCCTGCATGAATGGAAAATATCATTGGTAATAATGCAAATGATGATGTTAAGATACCTATAATGACAATAGATGCTCCAAACTCATCTGCGGATAATGTTATGACCGGTCTTGTTGCATTTATGATTGTCTGAAACAAAAAAATAAGCAATAAAATGCCCCGTAATTTCATAAGTATCACTTCCTGAAACTTTATTTAAAACAATTAATAAGCATACTTATTAAAAGGAAGGAATTAAATTTAATGAAAAAACCACAAATGACGTTATTTAAATTTAAGGCACTTGATTTCATAGAAAAAAACGCTATCTATGAAGCTGCATACACTTTTAAAAATGCTACTTTCGAAGTTACATCAGAGCGGCCAATTATCATTTTATGTATTGGATCTGATAAAAACATTTCAGATGTTTTCGGTCCAATGGTTGGTACTTTTTTAATAGAAAACAATTTTCCATATAAAGTGTATGGTACACTACAAAATCCTGTAAACGCATTTAATTTAGAGGATACTTTTAATAAGATTATTAATCACTATGAGAATCCATTTATTATAGGAATTGATGCTAGTTTAGGTGAACCGGCTAAGATAGGATATATACAACTATACGATGGACCCATTCATCCTGGATCAGCAATAGGAAATGAGCTACCACTAGTTGGTAATATGCACATAAAAGGGTTTGTAAATACTTCCGTCCCAACCTATCCCGCACATTTTCTAAATGATACGCGCTTATTTCATGTAATGAACATGTCACGAGCAACTGCACATTTGTTAATAACTTGGTCTCAGTTGAATAGTCCTCTTAGACAAAATATCTAAGAGGACTGTTTTTAAAATATTGTAATTCCTCCTGTTAGTAGTGCTACTATAATTAAAACACCTGAACATACAAATGCCCACTTAAAAACATAGCGCTGAAAATCCCCTAAATCTACTTTTAGCATACCTACTAACAATAATGTCGATGCAACTAATGGACTTAAAAAGTGAACAGGTTGCCCTAAGACTGAAGCTCTTGCAATCTCAAGTGGGCTTACACCGTAAGCCGATGCGGCTTCCGCTAGAATAGGCAGAACTCCAAAATAATAAGCGTCATTCGATAATACAAATGTAAACGGTAAACTTGTAATAGCAACTACTAATGGGAAAAATGAACCTACAGACTCAGGAATAATATTCACTAACGACATGGCAATCGCATCTACCATCTTAGTACCCGAAAATATCCCTGTGAAAATTCCAGCAGCAAATACCAGTGTAACAACAGTCAAGGCATTACTTGCATGTGCATCTAAACGATCCTTTTGTAAATCTAAATTTGGATAGTTAATCAATAAAGCGATCATAAATCCTATCATAAATAGGATTGGAGCTGGCAACAGAGCTAAAACTAATACAACCATTACTGAAATAGTTAAGATTAAATTTAACCAAATGAATTGTGGTCTTTTCAAATGGTCCGCACTTTCCACTGATAATGCCAATTCGGGCATACCCCAGCTCTTTATTTCTTTCTCTTTTAGTACAAGAACACCTAATCTTTTTCTTTCTTTTCTTCCGAGTATAAAAGCGATACCTAAAATACATAGCATACCACCAAATAACGTTGGTAAAATTGGTATAAAGAACTCGTTGGCATCTAATCCCAAAGAAGCAATAGCTCTAGTAGCAGGTCCTCCCCAAGGAGTCATTCCGCTCATTACACTTACGGAAAGCATAGAGATTGTACCTAAAATGAGCGGGTTTATACCAATGCGTAAAAACAGTGGCAACATTGCTGAAATAGTAATCATATGTGTAGTAGTTCCATCTCCATCTAATGCAACTAACATAGAAATTAAGGCAGTACCCACAACAATTTTTAATGGATCCCCTTCTACCACTTTAAGCATTTTTTGAATTAAAGGATCAAATAATCCAGCATCTATTAATACCCCGAAAAACAAAATGGCGAATAGTAATAATGCCGCAGAAGGTGCAACAACCTTTAACCCATCTAGCATCATCGTACCTAAATTTTTATAAAATCCTCCCATTAGAGCAAAAACAATAGGCACAAGCACAAGTGCAGTTATTGGTGATAACTTTTTTGTCATGATTAATATTGTAAATACAATAACCATCGATAAACCTAAAAATGTTAACATATATATCCACCCCTTTTTAGAAATCGCTTACATTATGAAAAATAAGAATTTTCCAACAGAAACTATTTACAAGGTTAATATATTTCTTTTTATAAGTAAAATATATATTTTTTTAGATTTATCTACAAAAAAACTTATAATCTACTTTCCTCTTCTTCGTATGTTTGAAGAAACTCGATAAATACTTTAACAATTTTCAAGTTCATAACCTCTTCTTTATGCAGGACCCATGTATCTCGAATAACTGGTTCCTTATCTCGATAATTTAATTCATATCGGTATAACTCATCCGATTTTCTTAAACAAATTTCAGGTAAAATTGATATTCCTAAGTCATTTTTCACCATTTCTTTGCATGTTTCCTGGCGATCTGTTTCCATCGTGACATTAGGGGGATTTTGAAAATGATCATGCCACCAAACCTCTATTAATTCTTTTAAAGACGAATCCGTTTTATATTGAATAAAAGGTAAAGTAGGAATTTCCTCAAAATCAACTTCCTGTTTTGAAATTAAGCATAATCTTTCTTTATGTAGTAATGTTTTAGTACCATGCCATGCGTAGTTTCCACGCATTATCCCAACATGAACACTAGATGAATTTAACAAATCCATTATATGTTTACTCCATCCAGTATGTACTTTAAACTGTATGCTCGGATAATATTCCGAAAATCTCTTCAGTATACGAGGTAACTTATATTGAGCAAAATTACTTGACGCACCAATATTCAAAACACCCCGTAATTCACCATTAACATTTAGCACTTCGTCTTGCACTTGCTTAAGACGCGCCATCATTTCCTCCGCATATTTAATCAAATAGATTCCCTCTGTTGTAAACTCTATTCCTCCCCTAATCTTGTAAAAAATCTTTACTCCAAAACGTTCTTCAATGTTATTCATACGATAAGTAAGCGCTGGCTGTGATAAGTATAATTTCTTAGCGGCATTACTTAAATTTTTTTCCTCACTAATAACAATTAACGAAATCCAATCTTTCTCATCCACCAAATATCATTCCTTTATAAAATATTTTTTCGAAAAAATTAAAAATATATCTATTTTACTTATAACATATCCTCCCATAGGATGGAAATAGACAAAGACATCGGAGGAATGAAAAATGATGAAGATTCCAGTTACAATTATGCGTGGAGGAACTAGCAAAGGAATTTTTATTCTAGAAGAGCATATGCCAACAAGTCGCGATCAATGGCAAGACTTTTTAATGGACTTAATGGGGAGCCCTGACCAAAAGCAGATCGATGGTCTAGGAGGAGCAAATTCGCTAACTAGCAAAGTGGCCATTATTAAGAAATCCACTATTCCGGGAATTGATGTTGAATATACATTTGCACAAGTCAGCATTACTCAACAGACCGTTGATTTTAAAGGAAACTGTGGAAATATATCATCTGCTGTTGCACCATTTGCTATTGAACAAGGTTTAGTCCCTGCTTATTCTCCTCTAACCCGTGTCACTATTTTAAATACAAATACGAATAAATGTATTATTTCTAAAGTCGAGGTACAAAACGGACATGTAATAACAGAGGGTTCTACTGAAATACCTGGTGTTCCCGGAACAGGATCCCCCATTTATTTATCTTTTAAAAATGCAGAAGGTGCCGTTACCTCTAAGCTTTATCCAACTGGTTCGCCAATTGATACGATTACTTGGCGCGGAAAGCAGCTATCGATATCTATTGTTGATTTTGCCAATCCACTAGTTTTTTTACATGCCCAAGATGTCGGCTTAACTGGTATCGAACTTCCGAATGAATACACCGATGAGCAGCTAGCTATGCTGGAAGAAATCCGTAGTATTGCAGCAGAACTATGTGGGTTTTGCTCTAAAGAAGAAGCAACTTTAAAATCCCCTGCAGTTCCGAAAATGACTGTTGTTGCTGCTCCTACTAATTATAAGGATATGTCTGGTCGCTTACAAAAGGCTGATCAACATGATTTACTTATCCGAATGATGTCCATGCAAAAACCTCATGGTGCTTTAGCTATTACAGGTGCTATTTGTACTTCAGCTGCTATTTATTCACAGCAAACTATTCTTAAAGACATAATAGGTCTGAGAAAAGAAATAATACGCTTAGGTCATCCCGCTGGAGTAATGCAGACAAAAATTGTCGTAAGTTTCGGTAAGATTGAAAGTATCACAGTTATCCGAACAGCACGTAAAATAATGGAAGGTTATGCTTTTACAAAGAATGCTTATTCAAGTGTTCCATTAGAAATGGAATATAAAGTCTTTAACAGATAAATGAAAAGCCACATTTCCATATGGAAACGCTGGCTTTTCTACTCGTTGGGGATTATTTCATTGTGATAGTGAACTAATTCACTTTAGAGGTATTTCCACCACAGCCGTTGTAACTAAATCCTCCGATGATTCAATTGAAATTTTCCCGTTGTATTTTTTTACGACTTCCTTCACGATAAATAAGCCTTGACCCCTATCTTTTCCTAGCTCTTCTTTTTTTGTTGAGTGCCCTCGTTTAAAAATTAATTCTTTATCGAGAATTTCAGGTCCAGTATTCGTGACTTTAAACAAATAATGAGTATTATTTGACGAACAATCAATCGTTATTTTCCGCCCTGCCTCTGGCAATTCCATCGTTGCATCCATTGCATTATCGATTAAATTTGATAAAACAATGATTAAATCTGTCGTTTTTATACGATCGAATGTAACGGGCGAAATCGTTATTTCCATATCAATCCGATGATTTAGTGCCGCGACCTTCTTTGTTTGTAACAAAATCGAAAGCCCCGGATGCTCAATATCAGGTTGTATGGATTCAATCGTTTCTACTTCTTTAAAAAGGGAGGATGCATATTGTAGTGCCTTATCCGATTCCCCTATTTTTAAGAGTCCATGTAAAACTAGAATATGATTGGAAAAATCATGTCGTAACGAAGAAACAGAGGTTATTAATGTTTTTATTTCTGTTTGATAGGTAATCTCCGTGTATCCTACTTCCTTTGCGACCTCTCTTCGGTACCATCTCTGCATAAATACAAAAGAACCTATCACGATGAAAATAAAAACACCATTAAATACAAAATTTAAAATATTTCTTTTCAATACGGTCTCTTTAATCTGATTGATCGAATCTGCACTAATATCGATACCTAAATAACCAAGTACCTTGCCTTCTTCGTTTTTTATAGGTGCACCGACAGATAAATAGTCACCGTAATCGGGATCCTTCAGCACTTCAGTTACATATGTCTTTCCTTCATAGGCTAGTTTGACTTGTTCTGCCGGGACTGTGCATGGTTCGCCAATCGGATAATCCATCAAACTATCTATTTTGCCGGAGTAACCCAATATCATTGTTTTAGATACTTTAGGATTATCAATTTCTAGTGTGTAAACATATAACGCATCTAGCTTTTCACGTGCATCAATCAAATAGTTTTGAATTGCTTGATAGTATTCATTTTTCCCTGGTTCACTTAAAAATTTCTGGTACGTTTCGATATCTATAGAGGAAGCAATTGACTGAGCTGCTTTTAAACTTTGATTTGCGATTGATTCTTCGACTGTATTTTTCATTCTTGTGTATGAGATATACACATTTATAGTGGAAAAAAAGAGTAATAAAACAATTAATAAGACAAAGATTATTTTTACTTTATGACTTTTCATATACATACGTACTTCCTTAGCTTATTTCTATTTTAAAAGTAGATTATTCGACAATTATCTTGTAAATAATGTAATTATACAATAGTAAATGCCAAAAAGCTTAATTAACAGTACTTTTTTACCAATAAATTAAATACTAAAGATTATAAAGTTCTAGTCGATAATCAGAATAGAGTCAATAATACATTTTTTAGGTGAATATTTGACATTAATAAGCAATTGAAATATTACTTGAGGTTTACAAAGTGGGAGGATTTAACAGTGAAAATACGGACAAAGCTATTCATTATTTCCATTTGTTTATTACTTATTCCAAGTATCACAATTGGTGTAAGCAGTTATTTTTCGGCTAAAAACAACTTGGATGAGTTAGGGGAAACAACACTTAAAAACGGAGTGGAAATGGCACTCCAGTTAATTGATTCTATGAATTATGCAGTTGAGAACGGGGATATCTCCCTTGATGACGCACAGGAAAAAGTAAAACAATATTTAATCGGGGATTTACAAAGTGATGGTAAACGTACGATATCGTCTAACGTAGATTTAGGTGCGAATGGATACTTTGTAGCCTATGGTGAAGATGGACTAGAAATAGCGCATCCTACTATAGAAGGAACCAATGCCTGGGAAACCCAAGACGTTGATGGAAAATACATCGTACAAGATATCATAGAAGTAGCTCAAAATGGTGGTGGATTTACATATTATAAATGGGACCTACCAAATCAGCCAGATACTGCAGCAACAAAGGTTACTTATAATGCTTTAGACCCGAACTGGGGCTGGGTGATTAGTGCCGGTACCTATATGGAAGCCTTTAACGAGGGTACAAACTCAATACTTAAAACGCTAATTATTACGCTAGCTGTGAGTATTTTGTTAGGTACTATTGTTATTGTGCTATTTTCAAGACATTTAGCAATTCCGATACAGTTAATCGTTGAAAACGTAAAAAAAATCGCTCAACAAGACTTATCCAGCAAAAATATTCAGATTAAAAATAAAGATGAGCTTGGAGATTTGGCTACCGGAATAAACGCAATGACGTCAAATTTAAAAGAAGTTATTGATTCCGTTTCTAGCTCAGCACAGCAAGTAGCAGCAACATCTGAAGAACTTACTGCTAGTAGTGAACAAACTAGTAGAGCTTCAGAGGAAATTACAGTTTCCATTCAGCAAATTTCTTCCGGTCAAGAAAAACAGTTATTTGGTATGGAGGAAGCTAAAAACTCTGTTAGTCAAATTTCAACTAGCATTACTGAAATAACATCGAATATACAGGAAGTAAATGATCTTTCTATTGAAACCTCTAAAGTATCCCTTTCAGGCAATGATGTTATTACGCAAACAGTAGAACAAATGAAACACATCAACAGTCAGAGTACAGTTACAACAGAAGCAATGGTAATGCTTGAACGTAAATCACAAGAAATTGGTGAAATTATTAATGTGATTACTAGTATTGCGGAACAAACAAATTTACTTGCATTAAACGCAGCAATTGAAGCAGCAAGAGCTGGTGAACATGGTAAAGGATTTGCAGTTGTCGCCGACGAAGTACGCAAACTAGCCGAGGAATCTGGAAAGGCAGCTAAAAATATATCTACTTTAATAGGTGAAATCCAAGTCGATACCAAACATACTGTTCAAACAGTGAACGAAGGAAAAACAGCAATAGAGACTGGTATGAGTTTCATTTCCAACGCTGGAAGTACCTTTGAAAAAATAGCAACTGATGTAAGTGTAATAAATAATAAATTATCGATAATTTCAGCAGAAATTCAAGAAATAAATCATAATACAAGTATTCTTGTAAATGAAGTAGACAACACAAAAGATGTTACAGAAAATTCAACCGACTACACTCAAAATGTAGTAGCTGCTGCTGAAGAACAATATGCATCCATGGTTGAAATTACGGCAGCTTCCCGATCTTTAGCAGAAATGTCCGAGAAACTTCAAGATGTTGTTTCCGACTTTAAATTGATTTAAGTATTTATATGTACCAGGCCGTCTTATTCAATTACTTTGTAGTTTCTTTACAATGTTCCTCTCCTCCATTAAACTTTTAAATACAACGTAATTAGTGTATTTTTTAGGTACCATTTCAAGGAGGAATTATGGATGCACAACATTGAACATATTTTAGAAACTAGAGATTTCATAATGAGTAAGACAGACCACCGTCCTGTGATCGGAATGATTCTAGGCTCAGGCTTAGGGACACTTGCTGATGAGATTAAGAACCCGGTCAAGATTCCTTATAGTGAAATTCCTCACTTTGCAAAGTCCGAAGCTATAGGTCATGCCAATGAACTTGTTATTGGTGAATTAAATGGAAAAATAGTTGCTGCTATGAAAGGCCGTTTTCATTATTATGAAGGTTTTACTTTGGATGAAGTAACCTTCCCAGTACGTGTCATGAAAGCACTTGGTATAGAAAATGTAATTATTACAAATGCCTGTGGTGCCGTGAATACAAGTTTTAAGCCAGGTGACTTAATGTTAATTACGGACCACATTAATTTAGTAGGGAGCAATCCATTAATTGGTCCAAATAATGACGAATTAGGAACTCGTTTCCCTGATTTATCAGAGGTATATAACAAAGAGCTACGTAGTATAGCAACTAAGGTAGCGAATGCACAAAACATGCAATTGCAAGAAGGAGTATATGCTTGGTGGAGTGGACCTACTTACGAAACTCCGGCAGAAATCCGTATGTTCCGCACATTAGGAGCGGACGCAGCAGGTATGTCAACAGTACCAGAAGCAATTGTAGCAACCCACGGTGGTATGAAAGTACTTGGTATTTCCTGCATAACGAATATGGCAAGCGGAATATTAGATCAACCACTAAATCACGAGGAAGTAATTGACGTTGCTGGGAAAGTTAGAGTTAAATTTGTTGGATTAGTTAAAGGAATTTTGGAAGAGATTTAAATAGATAGTTTAAAAAAGAGTGGTCCAACGGATCACTCTTTTTTGTGCTACCATAGCTGAAAGGAAGCGAAGAAAGGATGTTTCAATTCCTTTAGCACCCGTTACCCGAGAATTTATATAATCTGTCTCTCTACATTAAGTAATAGCAAATGTTAGCAGAGTCTAAAGGATGGCTATTTCTGTGATAGAATAGACCAGAAAGAATGTAATTCTCTTTCCGAGTTTTATCCAAAAGAAAGGAAGATACATTAATATATATGAACAAACAGTGGTTTATTTATTTCATTCTCATACTCTGCGTTATTGCATGGGGAAGCAATTTCGTATTCGGCTCTATTTTAGTCGATGTATTTGATCCAAGCATCATTGCATTTATTCGATTAATATTTATTCTTATATTCCTATTTTTTATGACATTTAGAAATATAAAAAACCAAAAACTTAATTTCCATGACTATATATGGTTAGCTGTAGCTGGTTTTGTAGGAATATCATTAAACCAGTGGAGTTTCTACGCAAGCCTTCAATATACGGAGCCAGTTACCGCAGCATTAATCCTCGCTTTATCACCAATAGTAACCGCTCTACTCTCCTCTTATTATTTTAATGAGAGAAAGAAACTTCAATTTTGGATTGGCTCATTTGTTGCTTTAATAGGTGTGTGGTTAGTCATTACAAAAGGATCTTTTCTAGTACCAAACTTTGGTAAAGGAGAGTTATTAATCACTTTAACGATGCTTTCTTTTTCAGTGTTTTTAGTATTTGTACAACATTTATCGAAAACAATACATCCTTCAAGCATCACTTGGTATAGCAATGTCTTCGGTTTAATAGGTATACTACCTTTTGTACCTTGGCATAAAACCAATATTATATTCTCGGTACCATTCTCCTATTGGTTGTTACTAATAATTACTGCAATCATCATGCATGGTTTATGTACGTATTTATGGAATAACTCTATTCATAAAGTTGGTGCTACAAAAGCTGCACTTTTGCTAAACCTTGAACCATTCGTTGCAATGGTGTTCGGTCTACTCCTATTAGGTATGAGCATCCAACTTCTACAACTTATTGGCGCTTTTGTGATTGTAATAGGCGTTTCCATATCACTTCAAACGAAAAATAAAACGTAACAATAGGGCTAGGAAAGAGATGAAAATTTTAACGACTTTAAAGTGACAGTTTCTAACTGAAGTAATCTGACATATATGCAAAAAGAGTGATCCCATGGGACCACTCTTTTTTTGCTGTCATAGTTGATTGTAGGTAAGAAAGAAGTTTCCAATGAAAATTGCTCTTAAGCCATTTTACTGTTATTCACGTCTACATTATCCACAACAACATCCGTTTCAATCTTATTCGCTTTATTATTTTTTGCCTTAATAAAGAACATGATTGTCAAAATAACCGTTAATACGATTCCCCCGTAGAATGAGAGCTTCAAGTCTAAGCTAAATCCAATCTTAGCATTTAAGATATAGACAAAAACCATATAAGTGATAAAGAGTGCTGGGACTAGAGACACAAAATAGTTCTTCCCTTTAATGAACAAATACATCGTCGCAATCCATAAGGCGATTGCCGCTGTCGCTTGGTTTGCCCAAGAGAAGTATCTCCACAAAATGTTGAAGTCAATTTGCGTTAGAGCAGCCGATATAACAAACAATGGAACTGCAATCATCAAACGTTTTGCAATTTTTTTCTGATCTATTTTTAAGTAATCTGCAATGATCGAACGTGCAGCACGGAAAGCTGTATCACCTGAAGTAATCGGCAGTACGACTGCACCTAGTACTGCGATTGTTCCACCAATAGCTCCTAATAAGGTCATAGACACTTCATTGACAACTGCAGAAGGTGTCCCTGTTTTGATAAACTCACTTAAAGTTTGTCCGTCCAACAAACTCATTGCCGCAGCAGCCCAAATCATCGCAATGACAGCTTCCGTAATCATCATGCCATAAAATACATAACGACCTTGGGATTCTTTTTCGACTGTTCGAGAAATAATTGGTGATTGCGTCGCATGGAAACCAGATAGTGCACCACAAGTAATAGTAAAGAATAGAATCGGGAAAATCGGCACATTATCAGGATGCATATTCGTTAACGACAATTCTGGAATTTTATAATCAGAGAACAGTAAAGCAACACCAACTCCAACAGTACCAATCAATAGTATTGCGCCAAAGTATGGGTAAAGTCTACCGATAATTTTATCAATCGGAAGAATCGTAGATAAGAAATAATAAATAAAAATAACTGTAATCAATATCCATAGTGCAACTTTACCGTCCATTAAAATGGCTAGTAATGAAGCTGGCGTCGTCACAAATACAGTTCCGACCAATAAAAGAAGCAATAAAGCGAAAACGTTTACAATATGTTTCGAAACATTACCTAAGAACTTTCCAGCAAGCTCTGGAATATGGGCACCCTTGTTTCTAATAGAAATCATACCCGTTAAATAGTCATGCACAGCTCCTGCAAAAATTGCTCCGAACACAATCCATAAGAAAGCTACTGGTCCGAATAAAGCACCCATAATTGGTCCAAATATTGGACCTGTTCCAGCTATATTTAAAAGCTGAATGAGCGCATTTTTTTGTTTATGCATCGGAACGTAGTCGACTCCATCTGCATTTGCATATGCAGGTGTTTTTCGAGCATCTGTAGGATCAAATATCTTTTCAATGAATTTCCCATACGTAAAGTAGGCAATAATTAATAATATAATTGCACCAAAAAATGTAATCATGTGAATCCCCCTCTTTTAATCTCTTTTTTCTCCCCTATGTAATTAGTTTAGATTAAATATTCGAAAATAGGACTTTTTCGGGCTAACATGCAATTTTAAGAGTTTAACATGCAAATAGCGGTGGATAACAGGTTCTTACAATTCCAAACGCTTCCGTAAATCCTTCACGTAATTTCTACTAACCGAAAGCTTCTGATCTAACCCTTCTAATTCAAGTTGATATGCACCGTTAAACCATGGAGTTAATCGGCTGACGTACTTCAGATTTACGAGATATCCTTTATGAATCCGAAAAAACGAAAATGGTGATAAACGACTTTCTAACTCTTTCAACGTTGTCCGAACATCATAATTTTCAGTTTGCGTAACGATTTTCGTTACTTTGTCATCTCGATATATATACAAAATCTCTCGCGGCAGAATATAATGAATATCGCCACCTGTTTCTATTGCCAATTTACCAAGCTTCTCTAGATTGTCAACCGTTTGTGCAGGAGATAGCATCTTTTCAATTCGTTCAATCGTTTGATTAAGCTGTCTTTCATCATACGGTTTCAATAAATAGTCGACTGCATTAATTCGAAAAGCCTCCGCTGCAAATTGGGGATAAGCTGTCGCAAAAATGATGAGTGGTACTTTTTTTAATTTCACTAAAGTTTTAGCTACTTCTATTCCGTTCATTTTAGGCATCTCGACATCCAGAAACACAACATCCGGTTGAAGCTGTAGTGCCTTTAAAACAGCAGCCTCCCCACTCTCAGCCTCCGCAAACACCTGTACGTTCGGAAACTTAGATAGTAAATACTTTAATTCCTCCCGTGCATATCGTTCATCATCTACAATTAACGCATTAATCGTTCCCATTAAACGTCTACCCCCAATTTAGGAATTCTAAAGGAAATAGCTGTCCCTACATTCTCTTTGCTTGAAATCGTTAAAGCTGCTGAGTCGCCAAACGTCATGAGCAAGCGACGATTTATATTAAATAGTCCAACACCAGTTCCCGATTCAGACTCAAGCTCCATATTGCCTAAAACGGCGAGTCGCTCAGGTAAAATCCCTTTCCCATTATCCTCCACCTTAATTTCAATTTTTCCATCAATGTCTCGCACCGTCATTTGAACAACACTATTATTCTCCATGTCTTTAATACCATGGTTGATAGCATTTTCCACAATTGGCTGCAATGTAAACGGAGGAATCTTTTCACACAATAAAAGATCATCCACATCGTATAAAATGGTTAGTCTATCTATAAATCTAGCTTCTATAATTTCTAAATAAGCTTTAACATGCAACAACTCTTGCTCTAGTGTTATTTGAGAAGCAGTTGTCCCCGTAACATTTTGACGCAAAAAGTAGGATAAGGACGTCAGTAGTTTACGAGCTTGATCAGGATCTGTACGTATTAATGACACAATAATATTCATCGAATTAAACAAGAAATGGGGGTTAATTTGTGCCTGTAACGCTTTTATCTCAGCCTCTTTTGCCAACTGATAAGCATAATCAGTTTCGGCCATTTCCAGTTGGTTGCTTAATAGCGAGCTCAATCCAACGATTAATTCGATATTATCATTTGTGATAACTTTTTCAGATGGATAGTACAACTTAAGTGTACCAATCGTTTCCCCCCGTCGAACGAGTGGGACAATGACTGCTGCTCCTAGTTTACAACCAGGATAATCACAGTGAATAGTGCCATCTTTAACAACTACCACCTGTCCATGGTGAATGACATCTTTCGTCTCGTCGGTTCGTATCGAGCTACCGACTTTATGATGATCACTCTCTAGTCCAATATGAGCAAGAATATCCGTTTGGTTGGTCATGCCAACAGCACTTGGTTGTAATTCACGAAACAGAATATTACAAACGGCTTGTGCCGTGTCCGTGTTCATACCTGTACGTAAGTAGCTTAGCGTCTGATTGGCAATGCGTAACATTTTCTGCGCCTGCAATGCTACTACTTTCTCTTGTTGGCTGATCACATTCTGTACGATTAATATAAATAACGCAGCACCCACACCATTCGCTAAAATCATCGGGATACCAATGACCTTAACTAGTGTAAGTGCTTGCTCAAATGGTTTAGATACCAACAAAATCATAGACATTTGCATCGCTTCTGTTAATGCCCCGATAGCAAATACAGTGAGTGGCTTAAGCGCTCTCCCTTTCCGGTAAAAAACACCCGCAATCAATCCTGCAATGATTGTTGAAACACCACAGGAGATAGCTGTAAATCCACCCAATGTCATTCGATGTATACCTGCAATCAGACCTGCACCAATCCCCACACGATAGCCACCCAATAGACCCGCAACGACTACGCCGATGACACGCGAATTTGCGATTGCCTCCTCAGATGTTAATACTTGGGATACACTATTAAAATGCAGTGTATTCGTATCGAGTGCAATTCCAAAATAAGTTCCTACAATACCAAAGAATCCAAAAAACAAAATCGCCGTAATCTCCTGCTTGCGATTCAATTTATCACGATATATTAAGTTTTTAAAAAACTGAAAACGAGTCAAAATGAAAGCTACTGTAACAATCATACCAACTCTCTCAAGCATTATTACAAGCAAGTCCAACAACGGAATCCCACCTTATTTTTTAAAAACAGATTAGTTAAATTATACTTGAAATAAGTGAGAATAAGAATATCTATATTTTCAGTTAAGGAGAATAGAACGGCTTATGTCTTCTTGGAGTTTGCTGTCAACAATCTTTCACCATAAGCTGGATGGCTGCATCAGGCAATAAAGATTTATTGAAATACAAATAATACAGTCGCACTGAGTACAATGAAAATGACCGCTTAATGTTCTATCACTAAGCGGTCAAAGCTAATAGACGTTCCCTCCCGGGGATCGGCTAATGGTTTACAGTATATCCCATCGAGCGCTAACTCAAGGAAGGGTTATTTTTTATGGTTAAAATGAAAGAGTTATTTTTCAATCGTAAATTTCTATGTTCTTGATTTGATAATAACCGGAGCTATCGATTATTACCGTGTACACTTTATTCCGATTATAATACATATATTCTCCAGCAGCATTTATAAAATCGAATTCCTCATTAGTGGAAACTAGTGCATAATCATCGTACATCTCTACGCCAGTAATAGTATTACTAGTGAAGTCAAAGGTCATTCCCTGTCCTGCAATATCTTGTATATATATTTCTAAATCATTATAGGCAATACTATCTGGTTGTAACATATCACTAATCCAATAAAAATCTTCGGCATCGAGAGCCATCTCGTAATATTCTCTAAACGAAATAATGAAATTGGCCAAAGAATCCGTTTCAAAAGTGAAATAATTCCATTCATCTTCAGTGTAATCATCTTCATACGTTTCATCTGAAACATTTTCTTCACTATATGTATATTCTTCATAAACACCAAACAAAGAAGCGACCTGTTGACCACTCATAGGATTAGAGATCCAACTATCCACTAGACCTGCCACGCTGTTCATAGGAATAGAAAACCCAAACAAATTGTTTTCTTTATAGATTAGTGAGTTAATGCCTATTACCTTTCCAGTCTTCGCATCTATTAGTGGACCTCCACTACTCCCTTTGTCGATTTGTGCATCAATTTGATATAAATGTTCGTAAACAAAACCTAGTTCCATGTCTCGATTAATTCCCGTTAAATAGCCGATGGAAGCTGAATTCTCAAACCCTTGAGGACTTCCAAGAGCAATGACTTCTGTGCCAATAATTGAGTCTTCAGCTTCCGTAATAAGTGGTTTTACTTGTGCATACTCTTTCGATAAAAGGAGTGCTACATCCGACCGATCCGAGATACCAATAACCTGTGCTTCGGCTTCTTTCCCAGCAGAATTCCGTATGATTACATTGGTGTATCCTGCTACAACATGTGCATTAGTGACAATGTGTCCTCCATTGCCATATAGAAATCCAGAACCCTGACCTTCCTCCGTGAGAATCGTAAACACTTTTGGCATTGTTTCCTGTATTACTTGTGTCTTATCTTTTTCTTTTTCTTTTACTTTTTCTGTTTCTGTTTCTTTTTCCTTTACTTTAGCCTTAGCCTTAGCTGTAACTGGCGATGCTGTTGTGGTTTCAATTGGAGGACTTTCTCCTTCAACTTCTCCCACCACTTCCTTTTCTGTAAAGACAAGTTCCTTAAACCCATAGCCAACCCCACCAAGCGCTATCAAAAAAAAGATGATTCCAGCAATCAGTATACTTTTAACCCCATTTTTAGTGGGATTTACACTTTCGCCACAGCCAGCGCAAAAGTTTGCTTTGTCATTGTTTTTTACTCCGCATTTGGAACAATACATTACCTTACCTCCACCTATATCCTTATACATTTATAAAATACTATATCAATGGACCTTCTTGACTAGTGTACCTATGTACTTTAACTATTGGTATTTTAAGTATTTTTATTAATCTATTTTTATTATACGGTATTTACATATAACATCCAATGCCTGATTGACCCCGTATTTGTATTAATTCTATTAATGAATATATACATTCGATTGGCACTAAGTGAGTCGTATACTTAAAAGTTAAAACAGCAAATAGCCTTCCAAATGTACGGAAGGCTAAATTATGTTAATTCACTTTTTTTATAATCATTCAGATAGAAGACGCTTTTCCTTCACTATATAAACTTGGTTCAAAATAAGTGCACCGATCATTTGAATAACGGTTTTCACAATTATTTGTCCTACAATAGCAGCTGGTACTGCCTCCCATGGAAGAAAATTCGCTCCAAGCGGACTTAGCCCAATCACAACAAAAATGACTGAATCTAGGAATCCACCAACAATCCCACTATAGAATACACGCCAAGCCATTGGTAGTTTCAATCTTGTGTAAATCTCTGTATCCGCTGTTTCTGCGACAACAAACGAAATTGCTGAAGCAAGCACAATTAATAGAGTATCCCCCAACATAAAAGAAGCTAATGCGGAAAGTCCTAATGCTATAAAAATGAATAAGTAAGTCTTTTTCCTTCCATATTTGTTTTGTACAAGATCTCGGAAGATGAAAGTCGCTCCTATTAACAGCGTTCCCATAGGTACGATAAACATGCCAAACTGTAATGGCGCAAAGGCCGCTGTCACGACATTGGCGGTCACAATAGATATTAAATAAAATAGAATTCTCACGATGTTACTCCTCCAGTAGATTTAGAACTCAAATACTCATCCAGTCCTTTATTTCTCAGCTTACACGCTGGACACTCCCCACAGCCATCCGCTATTACTCCGTTATAACAGGTCAATGTTTTCTTACGAACAAACTCCAGAACCCCAAGCTGATCGGCAAGCTCCCAAGTTTGCGCTTTGTTCAACCACATGAGCGGTGTATCAAGCACAAAGGTAGTATCCATTGAAAGATTTAATGTTACGTTTAAGGACTTCACGAAAATATCTCGGCAATCCGGATAGCCACTAAAATCAGTTTCACACACGCCAGTCACGATATGCTTCGCTCCTACCTGGCTTGCTAAAACACCGGCAAAAGATAGAAACAGCAGATTTCGACCAGGTACAAAAGTTGACGGCAATCGACCATCTTCACCTTCCTCTACTTTTATGTCATCTCGTGTCAATGCATTCGGTGCTAGTTGATTTAAAAGCGACATATCCAGTATGTGATGCTTTACACCGAGCTCCTTAGTTATTTCCTGTGCACATTCGATTTCAATACTATGTCTTTGACCATAATCAAATGTCACTGCTTCAATCTCTTTAAAACGTTCCTTCGCCCAAAACAGACAGGTTGTGCTATCCTGTCCACCACTAAACACAATAATTGCTTTTTCCTGCTTCATCCGTTAAAACTCCCTTATAACGACAAAACAGCACCCTAAGAAGGAGTGCTGTTGTCTTCTTAGTTTTTTTAAGATTGTCTAGCTCCAGCGCCTAGCCCCTCGAGTCGCTTCAGGCTTTCAGTAAAGGCATGAAGACATCTTTACGTGAAATCCTTCCAGCGCTAGTCGGGGCTTGCATAGGCTCTTCCGCATTTCTTAAGAGGGTAGCTAATTAACCTCTTATTAAATTTTAGCGATTATCAATTTTTTCTGGGTATAGATCATGGTTCATCAAACGGAAATCCGCCATCTCTACATACTTCGTACCTGGTCTACCATAGTTACACCAGGGATCGATCGAAATTCCCCCACGTGGAGTAAATTTCCCCCAAACCTCAATATATCTTGGGTCTAGCAATTCAATTAGGTCATTCATAATAATGTTTACACAGTCCTCATGGAAATCACCATGATTTCTGAAGCTGAACAAATACAATTTTAACGATTTACTTTCTACAATCTTCTTATCCGGAATATACGAAATATACATCGTCGCAAAATCCGGTTGATTTGTAATTGGGCATAAGCTTGTGAATTCTGGACAGTTAAATTTAACAAAATAGTCTCGAGTAGAATGTAAGTTATCCACAGACTCCAACACCTCAGGTGCATAATCAAATGAATATTTTGTGCCTTGATTACCTAATAACGTTAAATCCTTCAAACCTTCATCATGACTTCTTCCAGACATAATAAAAAACCTCCTATAAAAAATGTTTCCCAACACTTTCAAAAGAGGCTTCACAAACTAATCTATGCAAACAAAAGGATAAGAACAAAAAAGCCACGTCCAAATAATATGGACATGGCGAATAGTCATGTATCCATAGTTTTTTATAGAGGGTATAAGCTATGAACCTCTCCCGGTCAAGTACGGGTACTCAACCATAATATAGAATATTGGCCAAAACGTCAAATAGGCATTCTAGTCAAACGAACTTCCAAATCTCCTATTATGAGATTCCAAAACTTTTTTATAATATCATGCATAAATTTGAACTAGATTGACTATATTGTTAATAGAATACGAGATTAAAGGAGGAACAGCAATGAAAAATCCATTAAGCTTACCTGAACAATTACCAGAAACAACAGAAGAGTTATTGAAGCTAATACTACAAACTATCTTAGCCTAGGAGAGATTTAGATTATTAAAGAGATTCAGAAACATAGAAAAGTAGATACCTCTACTTATGTAGAGATATCTACTTTTTGTTATTTCTTAAGCAACAGCGAAATATTTGATTCATTTTTCTTTTGGTCTACATTATAGCTTTATCGCTTGATTTTACAATTTCACTAAATTCAAGTTCCTTTTTACTCTCATTAAAAACATATTTAATGAGCTTCAAATTAGCCCAATATTTAGTAACAGCAGGACGCCTACCTATAACAAAGTTCCGTTTACCAACATCCTCCTTTAACTTTAAGACACTTTCCGGAAAATCTTGTGCAACTACATATGCCTCTATCATGGAATAATCACCAAAACTGTATTCTTGATTGACCCAATCAACATATTTCATAATTTGATTAATCACTTCTAAATCTGCTACATCTTTTTTTATCTCAATTGCTAAATACTTTGAAACCGTTGAATAAGGAGAAATAAATCTGTAACCAAAGACATCCATTTTGTCCATGTACTCAACTGGTTTAAAAGGAGAGGCCACTACTTGATGAGATATATAATCCCATCTACCAAAAATTCCAGTTGGTGTGTTTTTAATATAATCCACTATTCCTGCCTCAATAGCCATTTCATGTTTAATTTTGGTTCCTACAGAAGCCAAATTTAAAATATTAAAGGAATTCATCTTATAGTCTTCATTTATCAACCTTTCTGACCGTTTATGTAATTTTTTTGATGATGCAAAGATATTATGTGGATTATCTAAATCTTCCTCATTCGTTTTAAGGATAATATCAAATAAGGCTTTATTTTCAATATCATCAATTTTGATGAATGATAATTTCCAAAGCACTCTTATCATTTTGAAAGCACTTGGATTCGAAGAGAGAACATCATCCATATCAATTCCGTTTTTAAAAAAATTAGGGGAACTTTTAAAAGTACAAATAAAACGATTCCCCAGATTAAATGACGACTTATTTAATACCATTTTATTTTTTAGTTTGGAATAGCTTTCAGCAATCGGTATATCTGCACCCGGGAAATTCAAATGCTTACAGTCACCATTAATATTTATAAGTTCTCCAATCCCATAAATCTTTCTTTTAATAAAAAAGTATACATTGTCTCCTTCGGTCATTGATAAATAATCAGTGAGTGTACCTTCGTGAGAGATTCCCCAAATGTTCTTTAATGGAATATTTAAATTTGTACTATATACCCCATTGGATATTATTTCGTTTAATGAATCTATACTATTGAGCGTAAAAATATAGCCTGCCATCAAATTTATTCCTTTCTATTTATCACTGATGTAACATATTCCTTATCTAACCAAAATGCTTGTTTGGCAATCATTTGTCCATCAGGTAGGAGGGTCTTATCTTGTCCATCCCTACCTTTTGGTCGAATATGACATAACCCGTTTGAACCCGACGATGGCAAGTCATTCTTAGCCACGATTATTTTCCCTCTTGGCACCAACTCTATATGTACACCTGATAGCAATTGTTGCTGAAGATTCAGATGAAAATCTTTTAATCTACCATCAATTTCATTTATAGGCATATTCCAAAGCTTTATCCCCTTAAAATACAATTCCCTATTCTTATTTTCTCTTTCAGTTTCTTTAAATTCAAAAATAACAAACAAAAATTTAGTCTGTTCAAAATGGTTTTTTAACCAACTTTCATCCCAATCTTCATTTGACCACTCTATAAAATCTATATTTTTAAATGACATGTGTTCTTTTGGTAAACTATTTGGTTCCAATCTTATAGTTTTAAACTGAATATTGGCTTTGGAAAACTCTTCAATATCATTTAATTTAGTTCCTTTAATACCTAGCAAGGCACTAACAAATTCTGCAACAAAGCTCTTGGACTTATTAATCTTAATTTCTTTTTCATATGCAATATTAAGAAGAGACTTCCCAATGTAAGGTTGGAATCTGTCTTGCAGAATTTCTTCAAGGGTTTTACTTTTTAGTTCTTCTTTAGTTGAAATTGAGACTAAATCATCGTTCTTAATTATTTTTCTTGCTACTCCAGTTATGTAACTAGCTTTCAAACTATATGCCCTCTGCATCGCTAAAATAGGACTGAAGGGTTGTGCTCTCAATGATTCTTTATTTTTACCTTTCGTACATGCTCCTAAATAGACAGTGTCTGCTTCAGAAAGTTCATGAGCTTTCCCTATTTTTATTTTGTTAACTATAAACTCCCAGTCTTTCTTAATAATAAGTAAGTCCTCTTCACTATAAGTCAAAAGATGACTTCTAATGACTTGATACTCTGATCTTTGGATTTCTGGATGCCATTGATAAAACATCAGTAAGATTCTTTGATTTTTCTTCCAAAAGCTTGAGGTTTCAAAAGTAGTCATAACTTCCTTTTGATAGTTTATGATGTTTAAGACTAATCTTTCTTTTGCTGAAATTGTTTTATTTTTATTTAATTTAAGTGGAGTTACTTTTAATTCAATTCCTAAATTTGCAAAATCTGCTTCTGCCTTAGAATTTACTTCATAACCAAAGAAACTTTCTTCAATTATTTGACCAAGTTGTCCCTTCGATTTAGGATTAGAGATTCTACCACTTTGATCAATCTCACCAAAAGTTCTCCCTTCCGCTTCCTTCGCTTTATATAAAAGTGCTTCTTCAGTTTCATAAATCATAAAAACACCCCTTCTTCTTTCACAGATTATTAACATAATTTTACCATATAAATAAGAAAAGAGCTGATACATTTAGTATCAGCCCTGTAATGACAACTCCAATTGAACTTCGGTTTGAATATTAGCTTTCTCTATTTCTTCAATCCTTTTTCCCATAAGCTCTATTAACCCAACAACTAACGCATTACCCATACAAAAATATCTCATACGATCAGACATAGTGTTTGTCCAATTATCGTCAAACCCATTGAGTCGCTCACATTCTAAAGGTGTTAAAAAACGTTTCCGTCCATTCACCTCCACTATATGAGTGCTTCTATTGGTTGAACCTTCACTTGTCAGCATGGTTCTTCCAGGCTTGTCCAAATCATCTGTAGGAGACATCCCTCCTTCAGAGAACTGATATACATGCCCTTCAGCACTTATTCTTTCAATTTTCTTTGGTCCACGTAGGTAAGCGAACTTTTCTATTTGCGATTCAGACAAATAAAATTTTTCTTCTACTTCCGTTTCCTCAATTAAAATATCTCTTAAAGTAATTGGTTTACGTTCCACTGGAATCACATGAGTAGTAAAAACTTCCCCGTCTTTCATATATCCAGCAGTGTGGAAACCAAAAGAAAAGCTATCCGACAATGAAACTATATCAGTAGGAAGAGTAACTGAAGTTATTCTATCCTGGTATGGTTCATTTTCTACTGGAAAAGGTTTTGCAAAGAACCCTTCATTAAAAACAATTTGGTCTTCTGAATGGTTACTTTGTTGTTTATCAAAAGCAATTCCATTTTTATATGCAAAAATAAAAACTCTTCTTCTTCTTTGAGCAAACCCGTACTCTGCTGCGTTTATTACGCGCCACTCAACGGTATAATCTAAATCTCTAAACGTAGCCAACATTACAGCAAAGTCTCGTCCACGTTGAGAAGATGGTGATTTTAATAAACGATCCACGTTTTCCAATAGAACATATTTTGGCTGTGTATTTTCAATTACTCTCTTGATTTCCCAAAATAAAACACCTTTTTTACCTTGTAGACCTTTTTCTCCAGAAAGAGTACGTGCAACAGAATAATCTTGGCATGGAAAACCACCAACTATTAAATTTGGCTCTAAATCTACAAAAGTCTCGTCTGAAACTGTTGTTATATCTTCGTTTGAATGTATTCCTGAATCAAAGTTATGCACATAACACTCAAAAGCATCTTGTGCTTTTCGAGCAGGCTCCCACTGGTTACCCCAAACTACTTCGAATAATTCGGGGTTCGCTTTTTGTAGCCCTAAGCGAAATCCGCCCACACCCGCAAACAATTCAATTACTTTAATTTTAGAATTTTGCATATACGAACACCCTTTCGTAGTTTCAATCTATTATACAACATTTTGAAGAAAAGATCAAGATCTTTTACTCGTTTTTAGAAATTAGTTTTAAATAACTTAATAGAAGGAATTATTATTAGAGGAGGTGCTATTATGTCGAAAAATGTACCTAAAGCTTCGAGTCAGGCTGTTTTTAAAACAATGAGTGGTAATAGAGGAAAAGACACAAAGTTAGAATTAATGGTCCGCCATGCATTATGGAAAGATGGATATCGGTATAGAAAAAACAATAGAAGGTTATTGGGGACACCAGATATATCTTTTCCAAATTTAAAGATTGTAGTATTTCTGGATTCTTGTTATTGGCATGGTTGTCCTACTCATTTTAAAATGCCGAAAACAAACACTTCTTTTTGGCATCAAAAAATTAATCGAAATATCGAAAGGGACTATGATATTTCAAGTCACTACTCTGAAGAAGGTTGGACACTTCTGCGTTTCTGGGAACACGAGGTTAAAAACGATTTAGATAGGGTAGTAAAAACAATTGAATATTTTGTAGATGAAAAGAAAAAGCAGTAAACATTCCTTTTTTTGTTTTGTAGGTAGAATATAAAAGGACATTCATCGAGCTTTCTATATTTAGCAAAGTATTCATTAGTAAAAATCTTATCTAAATGCGTTCTAAATCATGACTTTCTCCCAGAATTACACTAGTTATTATTCATAATAAGTCGAGCACTCACTAATTTTAATTAAACATTATTCTATTAAAGTCAATATTTCCTCTATTATAGTCAATCATCGATAAAAACACTCATAAAAGTCCCCAAACCAAGTGACAGCACCTTGTTCCGAGGATTCAGAGGAACATAAAACAAATAAGTCTTTGTCAAATTTAGTATAGTAACAGGTTCTAATATAATTCAAAATCGTTTCAGAATCTGGTACTTTAACTAGTTCCCTGTGTTCAAATCAAAAATAAACAATATAATCGAAGATGGTCATTGACTCTACAAAAAAATTCATGAAGAGATACTTGTCGTTTGTTAAATTGTGCAAAGGACGATTCCTCCTCCATGTATGGTTATCGTGTAAAGCATGGCACTTGTCTAGTTTTTGTAACCTATCATAAAAAAGAAGAAGTAGATTCGAGCGTAACATATGGCGATGAAATTTTAGCCCTATTTATTTCGTCGGTTTACCCGCAGTACACTAACTTTAGAATCCAATTAGGTCAAACCGAAAATTGCTGCACCCCACTCCCTATGATCCAGGTGAATGTTCTCAAGGAAACTCTTTCACTAATTTTGAAGATACCTAACCCAGAAAGCATGCGAGTCTTTATTATCCCTATACTTTTTAGTAATTTCCGGATAGTATTTTTGACCTATAAAATTAATTGTTTTGGTAGGCGAAATAATTATTCCTTCGTGTCACTAAAGATACATATATTTCTTGCGGAGCGAAGGTATTGCATTACTAATTATTCAAATATTCATAATATATTTACTATTAAAAATTACTTTGTTATTCTATTAACGATTCTAAGAATAAGAAGGAGAGGATACGTATTGAAGAAAAAAATAGTTAGTACCATTGGTATTTTAGGATTATGTACAAGCTTGGCTCTTCCCGCTTATGCAGTGAGTACTGTAAATCAAGAAACGCATCACCATGAGTACTCTATCTCTGGTTTTATCAGTCACAGTGAGCTCCAAAAAAGCCTTAAACAGATTGAAAAATCAAGTAATGGTATTGTGCAGTTAGAGGTCGTTGGGCAATCAAATAAAGGTTTGGATATTTACACGGCAATAGTTGGAACAGGAGACAAGGTTATTCTTATTCAAAGTGAAATTCATGGAAACGAAAAAACTGGGACGGTCGCCCTTTTAAATCTATTAAAAAACCTTTCTACAAATTCAAAAGAAGCGAAGAAAATACGTGAAGAAGTTACCCTTGTCTTAATGCCAATGATGAATCCAGATGCATCCGAAGGCGATAAACGACGCAATAGCATGACATGGGATGAAGTGGTGAAAGATTTCCCGCAACTGGCAAGCGCTAAACCTTCTTGGAACTATTTAGACCGGGGAATTAGTCAAAGCTATAACTACGGGGAGAACCCAGGTTTCGATGTTAATAGAGATTTTAATCCAAATCTCAACTATGTTCCAACAGCACAAGATTTCCCAGGAGCATCTAATATGCCTGGATGGTTTATCACACCTGAATCGCAAACTTCTCGTGATGTATACAAAGCATTAAAAGCGGAATATGGAAATGTAGATGTTTTCGTGGATTTACATCATCAAGGGATGTACTATGTGGACGGCACTTCGGATGAAGTAACCCTGTCACTATCTGCACAGTTCGTACCAGATCCGAACACTCCTAAAGGAGCAAAATATGCCCAATTCGCTGATAACTACAACTATGATTTTTCAAGACAATTGAACGTAGCAGCTTATAACGAACTTCAATCTTATGGAAACTCAAAGTTCACGAATATTTCACTCTATTCTCAAGGGCTTGATCTTCCAGGTACAGCACTTGGAAGTTATGCACTGAATGGAAGTGGAACTGTACTTTTTGAGGTGAGAGGACAAACACAAATGATGGGACAGAAGGAAAAAGGACAACTTGTTAAATCAGTTGAACTTGGACTCGAAGCAATTATCAAAGGAGTTGCAGACGAATCAGTCGAAAAATTGAATCCGGAAGATTATGAAAAGATTCCACTGACATCTAGTAGACCTTCTTAATAATTAATCCTATTTGATGAGATTAGGATTAAGCCAAAAAAGATCGAGCAAGGGTTAATTTCAGAACCCCTGCTCGATTTTTTCATACCTCTATTTCCTAGACCAGCATGGTAATAACTGATAGGTTTTTAAATTTCGAGATAGCGTTTTTTACTTCACTGAGGCTCATTTTCCAAAACCACGTTCAAGGAAAAACCATCATTTTTCTGTTCCTTTTCTACTGCAAACAATTCGATGATTACCTCTTCCCCTTTGAACAAGTTCTTAATTTTTTTTACATCCTCATTAAGTTTATAAAATCTACTGCTAATTGCGTTTAGTGTTTTAATCGTATTTTTTCAGTTATTTTTTAATTCACTTAGAGTTAATTTACTTTTTTTACTTCTATTAGTTCCCTTTCATTCCTCATGTTCTTTCTCATTTCAGAATACATCCTAAGAAAACCAATAAAAAAGAGTTACTCGGTCATTTTCATATTTATAATCAATAAAAGGTATCAGGGTCTAATACATTTTAGAATTGCTTTAGAACCTGATACCCTAAACTTAGGATCAACTCTCTTATAATCAAAGATTTATGCTGCTTTAAAAACAATGCGAATGTTCCTAACACAGGGGCACGGAATCTATACCACTCCCTATCTTCATGAGCTATGAATATCAGATAAGCATAATCATGTTGTCCAAAACATAATTATCTCATAAAAAAAAACACCTATTGCCTTAAGTGGCAATTAAGTGCTATATTTGTCATCTATTACACTATATTCATTCAGAATTTAAATTCTCCGAAATAGCCTGAATTAAAGATTTTAGTTTCTCTTCATTCATCTTTCTCATACCATATTTTTTAACGAACCTCTGAACAATATCCCAATCCTCAAGTTGCAAAATTAGCTCTAACTCTGCCTGAAGTTTTTTGCGATATTTAATATTTTCGAATGAATTAAAATCACTAATAATTTCCCCTAATTCATCATAGTTTGCACTAACGTTAAAATAACATTCAAGAAAATATTTAAACGTTTCAAATTTCAATTCTTTATTCAAAATAACCCCACCTGTTAAACTTATTTAATAACTGGAAAACCAGTTAAAATTCTAAACCCCAGTTCATTGGTTGTATCTCTAATTAAGATTACTCTAGAATTAGTTAGGTCGTAAATAACCTGCTTTTTATCTTCCAGAGCTCCTTTTCCTATTGGATTTTTATGTGAAACGTCAAACATCTTTCTCCCTGTATCAGATTCATTTAACCATTCTGCAATATCATCTGCATTCTTACGCAAATTTTCTTGAATACCTTTAATTGCTGTACTTTTATCAGTAAATGATGTAGCTGCTTCAACGTTCTCTTGTATCGCCCTCTTAATCAGCTCATCGTTGGTCTTACCAACATGCCTTTCTAATGTATGTCCTCCAACAGTTTCCATTCTATCAAGAATATCGTTGTCTACTTTACGTATTATATCAGGACTAACTTTACCCGTACCCTTATCAAGATTCTTAGCTTTTTCCCCAGCTTTCAACAAATCATGGCCACTATCCACAATCTTTAATGGTTTACCAAAGGTAAAAACATCTGCAGCTAATTTCTCATTTACTATTGATTCATGACTAATTAAAGTGGCAAGATCCTCTGTAAAGAAGTCGAAGGTAAACATACTAACTGGAGCTAACCCATCCGGTGCTCCTGGTCCATTCCCACCAACTACTTTTCTCTTTCCTTCAAAAGTATGTAGGTAGTCTCCTGTTTGTGGGTCGATTAGGGTATCTGAACCGTAAAAATAAAACTTAAGGTTTACTAAAATTATCTAAAAGGTTCTGAACTAAAAATATAACTATGATTCAGAAATCACAATGGTAGATCATAGAGAGTAGTAGTTCAAATAAAAAAATTAACACAACCCCTTAGTTACTTGAACTAAGGGATTGTGTTTGAGTTTAATATCGATATATTAAAGCATTTATAAATTATTCAGAATTCTCTCGGAGTTGTGTCTTAATGTCGGTTTTATTACCATACAAAATAAACAAGGGCAAACAACATTTCTTTCATTAGCTGTTTCAGTTATTAGACCTTAGCCTCAAAGCTATATTATTACCTGTCTCGATTACCTTACTTGTTAGGAATGCGAGACGTTCTTCCGTTAGATTAAAACTGACGACGCCAACGCTGACAGCACCAATGACTTGTCCCAAACTATCTGTAATAGAAACTGCAATAGAAGATGTGCCTTCCGTTCTCTCAGAGTGACTAGTTGCATAACCTTGTTTTGAAATTTGGTCGAGTGTTTGTAGAAACTCTTGCATTTTTTCGGGTGGTAATAGCTGTGACAAAATACTTTCAGATTGGGATCTAGGCATAGCTGCAAGCATAGACTTATTGGCAGCACCGATATGCATTGGAATACGTAATCCTAGTTGATCATAGATTCGAATTGAATTGTTTTCGTTATCAATTCGCTCTACAATCATTGCTTCTGTACTAATAGGCTTACTTAAATAGACACTCTCTTCTACCTCTCTTGATAAGCGTTCCAGCTCTGGTCTGATTTTGCTGACATAGTCAATTGTATCGTACACCTTTAAACCATACTCTAGCCAAACTACTCCAAGACGGTACAACTTAGACTGCTCATCTTGCTCGACCATGCTGTGTTTAATCATAGCTTGCAATAATCTATGCATCGTGCTAAGTGGGAGCTCACATTGTTTAGAAAGCTCGGATATACTTATTCCTTTTTCATTGGTATTGTTTGCCAAAACTTTAGCGACAGTCATAGCACGGGTAATAGATTGCATGTAAGTAACCACCTTTTTATTATTCAAAAATAATAGCATTTAAATATTCGAAATATATTGACATCATATCATGAAACACATATATTTTAAATATAATCTTTCCGTTATACGGAAATGTTTTCCGATATGCGGAAAAGGAGGAATGGTAATGGTTTATAACTCATCCATGTATAAACATTTAGAGCGAGTAATTGTAAAGCATCCAAACGATGCATTTATTAGTCAAGAACATTTATCGGAGCAGTGGAAAAAGTTCAATTATCTAGAGGAACCAGATTTTGAAGAAGCGGTGCGTGAATATAAAACTTTCATTGAAATTTTAGAAAAGCATGTACCTCAAATCGACTATCTTCCAGCGTCAGACAAAGTAGGTTTAGATTCTATCTATGCGCATGACCCGGTAAAATTTACGCCAGCTGGTGCCATTATCTTAAAATCAGGGAAGAAATTAAGACAGCCTGAAGCAGCCGTTTACAAAGAATTTCTCAAGGAAAAAGAGATTCCTATTATTGGAGAGTTAACTGGAGAAGCAGTATCAGATGGTGGAGATATCGTCTGGTTAGATGATAAAACAATCGTTGTCGGCCGAGGATACCGTACAAACGACGAAGCAATTCGCCAACTCAAAGAAATAACAGCACCGTATGTAGATGAGTTTATTGTTGTACAGCTTCCGCATGATCAGGGAGAGGCAGAATGCTTACATTTGATGTCTTTCATAAGCATGGTTGATAAAGACTTGGCGGTGGTGCATTCACCACTGATGCCCGTATTCTTCCGTCAGTTACTAATAAGTCGTGGTATTCAATTAGTAGAGGTACTAAAAGCAGAGTACGATAATCTTGGATGTAATGTACTAGCGCTTGCACCGCGTGTTTGTGTAATAGTGGAAGGAAATGAATTGACTAAACAACAGTTGCTCGATGCAGGCGCAACAGTTTATGAATACAAAGGACGTGAAATCAGTGTATTAGGCACTGGTGGTCCAACATGTCTAACAAGTCCAGTTATTAGAAATTAAGGGGGAAATAAAATGAGTAAATTTACAAAAGTAATCGCAAAAACACCTGGTAAAAGCTATGTAGAGGGATTAACAACGTCAGATCTTGGAAACCCAGATTATGAAAAACTATTAGTTCAGCATGAGGCATATGTGGAAGCGTTGAAAAAATGTGGAGTTGAAGTAACACTACTACCAGCAAGTGAAGAATTTCCGGATTCGACGTTTGTGGAAGATGCTGCCGTGCTAACATCCGAATTTGCTGTAATTACAAATCCCGGCGCTGAATCTAGAAATGGTGAAATTGTTGAAATTGAAAGCGTTTTAAAAGATTTTTATAAAAAATTTCATTACATTAAATCACCTGGAACACTTGATGGGGGGGATATTTTACAAGCAGATAATAAATTTTATATCGGTATTTCTGAGCGTACAAACGAAGAAGGAGCGCGTCAGTTAAAAGAAATTCTTGAAAGCGAAGGATTTGAAGCAACTATCATTCCGTTACAAAAATTCTTCCATTTAAAAACAGGTATCGCTTATTTAGGAAACAATAAAATGGTAGTTGCCGGTGAATTTGTTGATCACCCAGACTTTGATTCTTATGACAAAATTGTTATATCTGCAGAGGATGAATACTCAGCGAACTGTATTCGCGTTAATGATTATGTCATTATTCCAGCAGGTTATAGCGAAACGAAACGCAAAATCAACGAAGCTGGCTTCGAGACTATTGAGTTGGATATGTCAGAGGTTCGCAAACAAGATGGTGGTCTAAGTTGCTTATCCTTGAGATTTTAACTTAAAAAAAAAATTAAAGACTAGTATTTCAAAATCATTACGGATGCCCTGCACCCATAATGATTTCATAATAATTGATTAACAGTGAGGTAGCGTTGGTTTAGTTAAATAGATTGTATGGGGGAGGGAATATTTTTGTCTAATATTGGGGATACAACACAACAAAATCTATTAAATCGCTCGATGAAAAGTCGTCATTTATTTATGCTGTCACTTGGTGGAGTAATTGGGACCGGATTATTTTTAAATGCAGGTTATACGATTAATCAGGCTGGTCCGGGAGGGGCTATGCTTGGTTACTTATTCGGTGGTTTAATCTTGTATATGGTAATGGTATGTCTGGGCGAACTTGCTGTTTATATGCCGGTAACCGGTTCTTTTCAGACTTATGCGACCCGTTTTATTAGTCCATCTGCAGGGTTTTCACTTGGATGGATGTATTTTGTAGGTTCTGCCGCTACTGCTGGTGTGGAATTTACAGCTGCTGGAATACTGATGCAGCATTGGTTTCCAGACGTTCCAATCTGGATATGGTGTGCAATTTTCATGGTTTTATTATTTGCTTTGAATGCGCTTACAACAAGAGCTTTTGCCGAGGCGGAATTTTGGTTTGCAGGTATTAAGGTAGTTGCGGTAGTTCTGTTTATAATTATTGGGGCTGCAGCAATTTTTGGAATTATACCGTTGGAAGAAAGAGTGACACCTTTTGCGACTAATTTGGCACCTGCAGGATTGTTCCCAGCTGGGATTGTTATAGTTTTCGTGACTATGATGAATGTTATCTTCTCCTACCAAGGTTCAGAGTTAGTCGGTATTGCAGCGGGAGAAACAGAAAACCCAGAAAAGAACATTCCAAAAGCTATTCGAACTATTATTATTAGAATCGTTGTGTTTTATATTGCCTCTATTATTGTATTATCAGCTATTTTCCCAGCATCTGAACTCGGGTTGCTTGAAAGTCCGTTTGTTACTTTAATGAATTTAGCTGGAATACCGTACGCTGGTAGTATTATGAATTTTGTTATTTTAACTGCCATTTTGTCCGTAGGGAATTCATGTTTGTATGCATCCACACGCTTATTATGGTCGATGGCTAAAGAAGGCATGGCTCCGAAAGTGTTTGGTCGTCTATCTAAACGAAAAGTTCCACTTAACGCTTTACTATTCACGATGGCTTTCTCTTTATTGTCCTTATTGACAAGTGTAATGGAGGCGGATACAGTTTTCGTGCTGTTAATGTCGATTGCAGGAATTTCTGTCACGATTTCATGGATGGGGATTGCAGCTTCCCAATTAATGTTCCGTCGTCAATATGTGAATAACGGTGGTCAACTAGAAGACTTGGGTTATAAAGTTCGCTTCTATCCGTTTATTCCGCTATTTTGTATTGCGTTTTGTTTACTGATATTAGTATTTTTAGCGTTCGATCCAACACAGCGAGTTGGTCTCTATTATGGAGTAGGCTTTTTCATCGCTTGTATGCTTTTTTATAAATTTAGGTTAGAGAAGAAAAACAAACAAGCAGCTGTAGCGAGTAGTAAAGTCATTCAAGAGAGTTAAAAGTAAATATATCTGAATCTTTCGTGTTTTTTGTTTGTGTCAGTAATAAAGGAGAAATTAAAATGAGTAAATTATTATGGGGTCCACCACAATCACTAAGAGCGCTATTATGCGAACTTGTTAGTTGGGATAGTATTACATTAACAGAAGGCGAAACTACTTTTGCTCCCAGAGTATTAGATAAGTTGAGAGAATTGAAGTATTTTCAGGAACACCCGAGCCATCTACAGCTGCACGATGCAGGACTGGGACGCCATGCAGTTACTGCATTGTATAAACACTCGGATGCAGTGGAAACAGTTGTGTTAATCAGTCATTTTGATACTGTTCAAACAGAGGAGTATGGATCTTTGCAACCACTCGCTTATTTTCCTGAAGAGCTTACACAGAAGTTAATGGAAAATCCAAGTGATTTACCAGAATCCGCTCGTATCGATCTAGAAACTGGTAAATATTTATTTGGTCGAGGCACGATGGACATGAAAATGGGTCTAGCGCTTCATATGCAATTATTAGAAAAAGCGAGTGTCGAGGAATGGCCAATCAATCTAGTATTGACTACTGTTCCAGACGAGGAAGTGAATTCTGCTGGAATGCGTGCAGCGGTAACCCAGTTAGTACGTCTTCGTGAGGAATTTGGGTTAACTTATAAATTGTTTTTGAATAGTGAACCATCCTTTTCTCAAAACCCTACAGATATTGCAGAGTATATTTATTCGGGAACTATCGGTAAAATTATGCCTGCTGCTTTATTTTATGGGAAAGAGACGCATGTTGGGGAGCCGATGAAAGGAATGACGGCGAACTATATTGCATCCTATTTGACGCAACGTATGGAGTGGAATTCTTTATTTCGTGAGACGGATCACGGGGAAAGTACTCCTCTTCCAGTCTCTTTGCAGCAAAAGGATTTGAAGATGTCTTATTCGACCCAAACCCCTTATCGTGCTGTGTCGTTGTATAATGTGTTTTTATTTAAACGTACTGCATCAGAAATAATGGATCTTTTTGAACAAGTTGCAACCGAGGCGATGGATGCTCTAAATACCGATTACCAGGAAATTTGCCAACGGGAGAAAGTAAAAGGCGTAGGGACAGTCAAAGTACTACGTTATGAACAACTGCTCTCATATGCAAATACAAAGCTCGGTGCTGAGGAAGTAGAACGCTTGAAACAAGAAGCACTTGTACAGGATGATTGGGATGATCGCGAGAAATCATTGAGAATTGTTGATAACTTAATGATTCAATGCCAAGAACTGGCACCTGCGACAGTGATTCTATTTGCACCTCCATACTACCCAGCCGTTAATACATCCGAAGATCCGCTAATTATAGAAGCGGTAAAGTTGATGAAGAAATCAGCTCAATCGTTTGAGAATAAAATTGACCAAATTCACTATTTTAATGGAATATGTGATTTAAGCTACTTGAACTATGAAGATGACGGCAATGGCTGGACGGCATTCGAAAACAACACGCCCGTTTGGGGAGACAAATATAGCATTCCATTTGAAGACATGGCACAGCTAAAAGGTCCTGTCTTAAATGTAGGTCCATTCGGTAAAGATGCACATCAAAGAACAGAAAGACTACATGTAGACAGTGCATTCGTCGAAATGCCGGTCATGCTAGAAACTCTATTGAAAAGCTTATATTGATAGTAAAAGTGACATCAGAAATTGCATCTGGTGTCACTTTTTTGAGTTATTACAGAACTTTTACTGGTGCTAGGCGCAGATGATACTTCTGACTCTAAAAATATAATTTCATTGGTTACCCCTCTTGCCTACTCACCTTTTCGCTTGTGGACAATGAATAGATACCAGTTCCTCATAAAATCAGAATTGTTTTTTTGAAATTGGTACCTTCCACCAATTATTTTCTGCCATTTTTAAACAAATTTCCTGAAGAATCTTCTGAATATTCACCAAACAAGTATTGTATATTCCATATTTTTTCGTTACTATAAATTTATAAAAATTATTAGAAGAGGTATATATTGGGAACTATAACAATGCATTTTCTATTTAATCTTTCCTTATTAATGATTTTATTTTTTATTTTTTTTCTATTAAATAAGAGTATCGGTAGTATCCATATACACAAACGAGCAAGCTTATTTTATTTTGTTTTTTCGCTTATACTCTGTTCTCTATTTTCTTATCCCATACAAAGTAGTTATTCTCTAGATTTGAGGATAATTCCTTTTATATTGGGCGGTCTCTATTTGAGGTTCAGTCCTATACTAGGATTTTTGGTGATTTTCTTTCGTGGATTCCACGGAATAGACGTAGGATTCTTTATAGGAGTTGCATTTTATACCGTGTTTAGTTTCTTTATATGGTATATTTCTCCATGGTTTTTAAAACTCACTTCTAATATACGAATACTTTTTTCCACCGGTATTACTTTACTGGTAAGTATCGGAATTTTATTTATAGCATTCAACAAAGTATCACCTGAACAATTTATAGACATATTCATCGCCTACGTAATAGTCCCACCACTTGGGGTTGCCATGATTTCTTCCCTCATTGAAATAAGAGAAAAGAATCAGCAGTTGCAACAACAGTTAATAATCGAAGAAAAGTTGGCTGCAGTCGAACAAATGGGGGCTGCAATATCTCATGAAATTAGAAATCCATTAACTACAGCAATTGGATTTATCGAGCTCCTCGATCAAGTTTCACTTGATAATAATAAAAGAACAAAATATCTCTCCATTATCAAAAATGAATTAGATTCTGCAGAAAGTGTCATACAAGATTACTTAACCTTTTCTAAACCAATTATTGAATCAATAGAAGAACTGGATATTCAGAAAGAACTAACGCATATTTTAAAATTACTACATCCTCTGGCTAATTATCATTCAGTAAAGGTTTCTACTGATTTCTCTACCTATGGAACGATCCAAGGAGACAAATCTAAATTCCATCAATGCTTTATTAATATTATAAGAAATTCGATCGAATCCATGCCCTTTGGCGGTGACTTAATAATTAAGACGATTGCTACTCAGAACAAGATAATTATTTCTATACAAGATACAGGAATTGGACTGAGTAAAAAACAAATTAAACATATAGGAGAACCATATTATTCTACGAAGGGTCCCAAGGGAACTGGTCTCAGTATGATGGTTGCTTACAGTATATTACGTGCTATGAGAGGAACAATTGAAGTTCAAAGTGAGATTGGCAAAGGTACCATCTCCCGATTTCATTTTAAGCTACATAAAACTAAGGTAAAGAAAAGATAGATCTTTTTTGCATAAAGTAGTATTGGAGGAATAATATCTTGGAATTAACAGTATATTTCTTTTTCAACTTATCCTTGTTAATCGTATTACTATTTTCAGGAGTTTTATTAGCAGAAAAGTCGAAAAGGTTTTGGTCTTACCAACCTATTTTCATCATCTATTTAATAATTAGTTTAATCCTCTGTTTTCTATTTACATACCAACTAGAAGGCATTAATGTCGTTTTTGATTTACGAAAAGTTCCGTTCGTTATCGGCAGTTTGTATATGGGCTTAGGCCCTTTTTTGGCTGCATTCATTATGCTCGTAAGAGGTTTTTTGGGAATTGATTATGGATTTTGGATGACCGTTCTTTATTATGGAGGACTTGCTATTCTTTTTTGGCGAATCTCTCCTTGGTTTTTAAAGTGCTCTCCTAAGCAGCGAATTCTTTTTTCGGTAGGCGTAACATTTCTGTTCAGTTTTGCCCAAACTTTTTCATTCGGAATATGGCACTTACCTCAGAGTAGTTCCACAGTTTGGTTTGTTTTTTTAGTCATTCAACCAATTGGAGTAGGAATTATTTCTTATATTATTGAAGAAATTATTATGACTATTCAATTGCGCCAACGTACTATGAAAACCAAACGGTTAGAGGCTGTTGAGCGAATGGGTGCAGCTATTAGTCATGAAATTCGTAACCCATTGACAACAGCAATTGGTTTTGTTCAACTTTTGCAAAATGATGCTATTTCAAAAGAAAACCATACTCAATACCTCTCCATAATTAAAAACGAGCTGAAATCAGCTGAAAGAGTCATTCAAGATTATTTGAATTTTTCTAATCCTGAAATTAAATCGATGGAACCCCTACTTCTTCAGGAAGAACTAGAACAAGTAGTTCAAATGCTACAACCTTTGGCAAAGCAAAATTCGGTCAAAACAGTTTCTATTTATTCAATGGGAGAGAAGATTATAGGAGACAAACAAAAATTTCATCAATGCTTTGTAAATATCATGAAAAATGCTATAGAAGCAATGCCAAAAGGAGGAATATTAACGGTTGAAACGGAGAGCACAGAAACAACTGTAAGCATTCTCGTAAAAGATACTGGTTCAGGTATGACACTTGAACAAGTGACCCGTTTAGGTGAGCCCTATTATTCAACAAAAGGAAACAAAGGAACAGGTCTCGGCATCATGGTAGTGTACAGTATCGTACGTGCTATGAATGGTACAATTCATGTAGAGAGTAGCATTGGAAAAGGAACGACATTTGAATTTAAGTTCCCTTCCTTATCATCTACTTTGTTAGAAGCGGTAGAAACAAAGGAAGCAGAGAAGGAACTTGTTATGAGCTAATAAGCCCCAAAAACTTATAAATGAAATAGACTTGTCTCATTTTCGATTACAAGTCTATTTTTAATTGTTAAAATGTCTGTTTAGATTCCCTACGTGCCAAACAAATATTAACGCCGAGCGCCATATTCTTTTTTGATCCTCGAAATTTTATAAATTTGATTGCTTACTGGCATCGCTTTAAAACGATTATAAAACATCGGGAGAACGAGACCCACATAATCATCTATAAACTTGTTTTCCATTCTCTCTTCTATGAGGACTCTATACTTCACCAAAGCACTTACGATCATTTTTTCATTTGGTTCAGACATACTAATCGTCTCTATATGTTGAATCGACCGAGTCTTTGACCGCAAAATTTTTTCTACCCTTTTTTCATACTCTTTCGTGTTTTTTACTTCCACTAACATATTTACTACCGTTATTACTTCAATCATTTAAATCCTCCATGCGTGAATATCTGATACTCTTTACTAATGGTAGCATATTATATCATCAGTAAAACGTATAGAGAAAACTACGTCCGTAGGGTAATAGATTAGCTAATGAGTCCGAGGCATTTTTTGCGGCTTCAGCCACTTTTGGAACAGCTGCCTTTGCGGCCGTAACTCCTGATTTGGTAAGTGCACAAACACCCTTTGTTCCCACTATTGAAGTGGCAACGGTGCCTAATGCATGTTATATGTCTCTTTAGGATTAGTAACTGCCTCTACCGTAGCATCCAACGTGGCTTTCGGGTCCTGGACTATATCTACGATACCAGTAACAAAGTCTTTCCCTACATCAAATAGACCGCTTAAAATTCCAACTACTATTTCTAAACCGGTATCCACTACCGACTTTTCTTCCTCATCTTCACGTAGGCACATTTCTCCTTCAATCGCTGGCGTGGAAATGGTTAACGGGGGACTACATGCAACCAGCTCCGCCCAACGTTCTGTTTGAAAGTGGATATCCGTGAGATGACTTGTGAACATCTTTTCCATGTTATGGATCCACGTTTCCATTGCCTGCATGTCTTGCTCGAAAGGTAGTAAAGCAGCCGTCTGTGTTGCATCAAGAACGCCTGCTAGTACTCCAATATAATGAAAGGTACCAGGTTTTAATACAATTTAGATTTGTATTAAAACCTGGTACCTTAATCTTATTAACACTATCTACTGCTAATCCTACTTTAAATTAACGAGCCTATTTATTTAAAGTTAGGATTATTCTTTGTAATACTTTTTATTCTTTTTTATCCATCTCTTGCTTTAGATATTCAGCAATTTCTGTTTGTCCAAATTCTCTAGCATATTCATAAGCATCCATATTCTTAATATTTTCTCCAGTGTATCTAATTGAAATATCTATACCCTTTTCAACTAAAAACTCAACAACTTTTTTATGCCCTCCATAAATTGCACCAAATAGTGGGTTTCTTTTTGCTAAGGTCACATCTAACTCTGCGCCTGCCTCTATTAAATACTTTACTATATCCAAATGCCCGGCTCCTGCAGCTAATCTTAAAGGAGATGCATCAAATATATCACCTTTTGTATTAACATCAATTCCTTTATCAATCAGATATTCTACTATTCCAGAATGTCCTTTTTTTGCTGCAACATGTAGCCACGTACCAAAAGGTGTCATTGAATGTAAAGATTCTGGATTATCGTCTATTAAACGCTTTACTTCATTAATATCACCAAGCTTAATAGCATTTCTTATAGTTTTGTTTAGATTTTTTTCATCCATAACATTACCTCCTGTATTTCTACTATCTTGTACTAGCTATGTCTCCTAAATCTTCAAGAGCTTCAACAATATCATCAAAGTCACCGTCCATTGCTTCAACAGTCCTTAACCGATTCACTACTTCCTCTAAAGTATCAAGACTATGTTGTCCTATTACGGCATTTGGCGCCCAAACAAGGTTTTCTTTCCCAATTATTGGATCAACTCCATACCTTCTTAATATTTCCTGACCTTCTCGAACCAGTTCTTGCTGCTTCTGACCAAGACCTTTTTTAAAGAGAATATGGTGCGCATGTGGATTTATCATAGCAGTAGGTGGATTACCTATTAATCCTCGAAGATACTTACCAAAATCTATTTTAATTAATGCTTCATCATATACTTTAGTAATGCCTAATTCGAACATTTTTTTACTAATTTCAGAAAGCTCATCTACACTAAAAGTATTATTCTGAATAGCATTTTTAAGCTTATTCATCTTAGCGGAATCTACTTTCCCGTTTACAATAATATCATTAGTATAATCATTTACAGTATTAACCTTACCCTTAACTCCACTTTCAACCCTAGCTATAGAAATCATCTGATCCCTCAAGCCTGTTGCATTCACTGTGTTATAAGGAACTTCACCTGCGAACGCAAACTGCGGACGGGGTCCGTAAGGTAATATATTAGCTAATGATGTCGATGTATTTTTTGCAGCTCCAGCCACTTTTGGAACAGCTGTCTTTGCGACCGTAACCCCTGATTTGGTCAGTGCACCGACACCCTTTGTTCCAACAACTGAAATGACAACTGTGCCTAATGCATAGGTTACCCAGTGAGCACGGGAATTGGCATCTCCGTTGACCATATGGCGTTCATAGGAAGTGGTGATGGCCGATTTTATAGCGTTAAATGTCTCCTCAGGATTAGTTACTGCCTCTACCGTAGCTTCCAGTGTGGCTTTCGGGTCCTGGACTATATCTACGATACCGGTAACAAAATCTTTCCCTACATCAAATAGACCACTTAAAATTCCATCTACTATTTCTAAACCAGTATCTACAACTGACTTTTCTTCCTCTTCTTCACGTAGGCACATTTCTCCTTCAATTGTTGGCGTAGAAATGGTTAACGGGGGACTACATGCAACCAGCTCCGCCCAACGTTCTGTTTGAAAGTGGATATCCGTGAGATTACTTGTGAACATCTCTTCCATGTTATGGATCCACGTATCCATTGCCTGCAAGTCTTGCTCGAAAGGTAGTAAGGCTGCTGTCTGTGTTGCATCAAATTCTTGAAGCCGATTTAATGTATCGTCTCGTTTTCTTTTTGCATCTAGAACGCCTTCTTGTACTCCACTATCATCCAGATGCGGAAGGGCCACGATATCGCTGACCTGGTCCATAACACTGTTTGACTCATTCGTTAGATTTTCGGTCAGCTGTGCAATTGTGGTAAGTCCCTGCTCTACCTCACCTTCTAGAAATTGTTCCACAATATGACCGGACATATCTGGTTCGAGGGAATATAGAGCGCTTTCCATTTGTTGAAGCACTAGCTTATAACTAGCAGTAGAAACGAGGAATTGTTGGAGTAATGGCAGATGGCATTCCGCATAGAAAGCACGAATGGCACTTCCTCCTTCTCCTTTAAGTTCGTCTTCTATCCCTACTAATCCTTCTACTGCACGATGGATTGCTTCTACTTCATTTCCAAGCCTGTCCAACATTGCTATATTTCTTTTAATCCATCTTGAAACAAATCAACGTCTAGTATTTTCATAGGAACACCTTAGTTTCTTCTTGTCTATGAAAACCGAAGTAACATCTGTATACTCTATTATTTGATATCTCCCTTTCTTGAATCATTAAACTCCTCCTAAACACTATTAGTTATAATATTCCATTTTTTAAATGGAAGGTAAAGGTAGAATTCAGTATTTCCAGAAAATAATTCTTAAGGAGGATATATACACATAACCAATTACTACTAATGTATTAATTTAGTTTGCTGAATAAATTATAAATACCTACCATAGCCTACATATTTTCTGAACCTTTATCATGACACTTCAATACTATTAATCCATATGACATATATAAGAAATCCCCCTAAAACCAGTTAATACTGCATCCATGAGGATTTTAATTATTCTTAAAGAACTTCTTTCATAAGTTCGCGGTCTAATGCAAAGTAGCTCATTGAATAAAAAAACGCCCAGTGGGCGTTTTTATCTCAACATTCTTCAAATAAAAGAATTTCACATTTCTTTTTTAACGATTGTTTTTATTTTTCCCTGTTAATTTCTTAGTAGCATTTTCAGTTGCATCAACAGTGTTCATTGCAATATTTTCTGTAGCCTCTAAAGCATTATGCGCTGTTTCAAATGCAGAGCCTGCTGTGTTTTTGATGCTCTTTGCGACACTACTGTTATTTCTTTGATTTTGATTATTTCCTTGATTAGTCATAAATTCACCTCCTAGATACAGGAATAGGATGTGTTTCATGTTGTTAATTATTCGGCCTACTTCTCACTTTAACTATAGTAGTCATCAAATTCATTATCAAAGTTTTTTTAAAAAAACAGTTTGTTATTCTGTAAATGGAGAGTTTCTTTTCACAAAATAATGAAGGAAATGGCATATACTTTTGATATGTCGAAGGAAAGCGTTGAGACATGATTCGAAATATTTCCCGGGAAATCGACAAAAAAAACGATTTAAAGATATAAACTCAGTCTACAGGATTAGTGAACTGACTCAACCTTGCGACCCTTCCAGATCGCTCTTTTTAACCCCAGAAGTGTCGAAGAAAGTGAAGATTAATTTTTTCTGATACAATGGTAATTATCTCGTTTCACTTATTACAAATATGAGTGGCATACTGATACCAACAATAATACGTCCAATGAGGTGAATTAAAAATATATGGATTACATTCGTAATTACATTCGTAACCTACTTTTAAAATTAGACATGGATTTTACCTTAGCTGGGTATCTTTCATATATTATTATATTTCTTTTCATAATACTTATCTGTATTGTGGCCAATTTCATCACTAAAAAGGTAGTAATTAGGTTAATCTCTAATGTTGTGAAAAAAACTAAATTCAGATGGGATGATATGCTTTTAGAAAGAAAGGTTTTTCATAAGCTATCACATATAGTTCCAGCTATTATTATTTACTATTTAGCTTCCGTCTTTCCAGAATCTTTTGAAGAATTAATACAAAAGATTGCAATAGCATATTTAATAATTATGGGGTTAGTAATTATAAGTAGCGCATTAAATGCAATGAATGATATTTATCAAACCTATCAAGTATCTAGAACCAAGCCTATTAAAGGATATATTCAGGTTGTTAAAATTGTTATCATAACGGTTGGGGTCATTCTGCTGATTGCGAACATGATAGGACAGAGCCCACTTATTCTTCTTAGTGGAATTGGTGCTCTCTCTGCCGTTTTCATGTTGGTTTTTAAAGATTCGTTATTAGGCCTTGTTGCGGGTATTCAGTTATCGACCAATGATATGGTTCAGGTTGGTGACTGGATTGAAATGCCGAAGTACGGGGCAGACGGAGACATTATTGATATCTCCTTAAATACAGTAAAGGTACAAAATTTTGATAAAACGATTACGATGATTCCAAGTTATGCCCTAATATCCGATTCTTTTATCAATTGGCGAGGGATGCAAAACTCTGGAGGACGACGGATCAAGCGTCCATTATTTATTGATAAGAACAGTATTTCATTTTGTACGGAAGAAATGATTAATAACTTTAAAAGTATCCACTATCTTTCGGAATATATAACCAACAGAGAAAGTGAAATTGCAGAATTCAATTTAAGAAATAAAATTAATCACAGCAATCGAGTGAATGGAAGGGCTCTTACGAACATCGGTGTATTTAGAGCGTATATTAGCAACTATCTTCGTCATCATCCTGGTATCAATCAGGAAATGACCTTAATGGTTAGACAGTTAGCTCCAACCGAGAACGGGTTACCACTAGAAATATATGCATTTACCAATGATACACAATGGGCTGTGTATGAAACGGTGCAAGCCGATATTTTTGATCACCTATTTGCCGTAGCACCGGAGTTTGGAATTCAAGTTTTCCAGAATCCAACCGGAAACGATTTTAAAAAGATAGCAGATATATGAGTTAAATACTTCCTAAAATTGAAGCAGGTGTAGAAAAGTTACGGTTTTCTACACCTGCTTCAATGTTTTTTATTCTACTATCGACAAGAATTGTCTGGTTCTCTCTTCTTTTGGATTAAGGAAGATTTCTTCTGATGTTCCTTGTTCCACTATTACTCCTTTATCCATAAAAATGACTCGATCCGCAACATCTTTTGCAAAACTCATTTCATGTGTCACGATGATCATCGTCATTCCTTCTCGCGCTAAATCTTTTATAACCTGTAAAACTTCTTTCACTAGCTCTGGATCTAATGCAGAAGTAGGCTCATCATAGAGCATCACCATTGGATTTAGTGCTAACGACCGTGCAATTGCTACTCTTTGCTGCTGTCCGCCTGACAACTGAGCGGGGTAGTAATCACATCTTTCTCCAAGACCAACTTTTGTAAGAAGTGCCTTCGCTAATATTCTAGCTTCTTCTATTTTGGTTCCATGTATTATTATTGGTCCTTCCATAACATTTTCAATGGCAGTTTTATGGGGAAATAAATTAAACGATTGAAATACGAACCCGGTTCTCTTCCTTAGTTCTCTTATTTCTTTTTTTCGTTTACGATTGGCTTTGCCACCTGAATCTACTTGGAAGTCACCAATACGAATATTACCTTCCGTTGGCTCTTCTAAGAAATTCAAACAGCGTAATAGGGTTGATTTCCCAGAGCCGCTTGGTCCCATAACTACAACCACTTCACTTTTAGCAATTGTTAAATCAATGCCTTGTAATACCACATTCGTTCCAAAGCTTTTTTTCAAATTGTTAATTTGAATGATACTCATGGACATCTCCTATCATTCGTATTAAAATATTACACTTTATCGAACCAAGTATTTTGATGTACGAACTTCTAGTTTATCTAAAATGGTTGTGAAGAAAGTTATTAAAATCCAATAAATAGCGGCTGCTAGCAAATAGATTGTGAGTGGTTCAAATGTTTTTGCAATGATTAAACTCGACATTTGTAATAGTTCGGTTACGGTTATAACGGAAACAAGGGAGGTATCTTTGATAAGTACAATAAATGTGTTTGATAAGGTGGGAATAGCTATTCGAAGACTCTGTGGGAGAATAATTCTCCTGAGTGCTTGTGAATACGTCATTCCCATTGATAGTGATGCTTCCATTTGACCATTGTCCACAGCAAGTATAGATGCTCGAAATGATTCGGATAAGTAAGCACCAGCATTTAAGCTCAACGCCACTACACCTGAAGATATCGGGTCTAAAGAAATGCCGATCTGCGGTAAACCGTAGTAAATAACAAAAATCTGAACAAGAAGAGGAGTTCCACGAATAATTGAAACATACGCTGTCGCAATTTCGTTTAATATTCTTAATTTTATTATTCTTACAATCGCAGCGAAAAACCCAATAACGAGTGCAATTACTATAGATATCGCAGCCAATAATATAGTCATTAGAGTTGCCTTAAGTAAGGATGGCAATGAATCAATAATTATCGTAACATCCATACATCAACCTCCTTTCCGACGAATTACAAGGTTGAGACTCCACTTTATAGTATAATTTCTTCTTTAAAATCAATTTGAACTCCTAGATTGTTTAACTCCCCCATGAATGGTTGGAACCTTTCCTTAACGATTAAGCTCTCTATCGGTACAACACCTGTCTCTATAATTTTTTTACAAGCAATCCATTTCGCCATGATTGCTGCAGGAATGGCCGTAGTTTTAGCCATAGACGTGATTTTTCGTTCATGATCGTATAAGTCAACCATTTCCCATGTAAATTTGGTTGATATACCATCCTTTAAGCCACTAGCTTCTACTCTTAGCACAGTTACATCTTCATGGGATGCACCAAGCATTTTAGGTCCCAAAACTTGTTCTGCAAATGCTCGTGGCGTTATTGTAACTCCTGCTACTGTAACAGGATTATTATCGAGAAATCCCAGTTCTCCTAAAACATTCATCTTGCCCCAATGTCCAGGGTACCTAACTGTTTTTTCGTATAGGTTTTTCACTCTATCTTTTAGAATGTATGCAGTGCTATGCGCATCCGTAATAACAGCTTCACAGTTACCTACAGGTTGAGGAAATGTCATCTTTTCTAATCCTGATAAAGGAGCTAATTCTACGAGCTCCCCATTTTCAACTGCAATAGCTGGTTTTGTATAAAGACCCAGCACACTTTCTAGTCGAAAAACGACTTGATACCACAATGGGGGTACTGGATGTCTCGGAATTCCCCCACAAATCATAACCACTTCTTCTGCTTCTTCTAGCATCTCAATTCCTTGAGCTGCCAAAAAATTCGTTATTCCAGGAGCTACTCCACAGCCTGGAACGATAATTACACCTGCATCCCTGGCTGCCTCATGTAATTCTACTTTTTCTTTAAACATAGACCCTACTAAATCTACCAAATGACATTTGGATTCTATCGCCGCTTTTATGGCAACCAGACTTAAAGAATGAGGAAGACAAGCGACCACCACATCGACACCAATCAACACATCAGCTATATCTTCTTTTGTTTCTAATGAAGCAACTTTCCCAATAACTTTTGGACTATTGGAGATTTCTAAACACTTATCAATACTTTCTTGTCTCACATCCACAGCTGTGATTAAGTCTATTTCAGTAAATTTAGCAAGTTCACTTACGACCGTGGTTCCAATCATCCCGGTACCTAAAACAACTACATGCAAGTTTTTCCCTCCCTACTCTATGTCTATACTATTTGCTCTACTTTTCAACTGGGTCTGATCCAAACCACTTTTTGTAAATTTCTTTATAAGTTCCGTCCTCTTTCATTTCACTTAAAGCCTCATTTACCTTTTCAACAAAGTCTTCGTTACCTTTATTAACTGCCATTCCGATTTCATCAACTTTGAGAATATCACTTGCAACTTTTATCGGCAGATTATTTTCTTTGATGTTATAGCTTACTAATAGTTGGTCATTAATAATGACATCTAATCTTTCATTTTTAAGATCTTCTAGATAGTCGCTAAATGCTTTATATAATTTAACGTCTGCACCTTCCACACTGTTAGCGATTTCTTCAAAGGTAGTTCCACCACCAACACCAACTTTTTTACCTTTAATATCTTCCAGTTTACTAATATCATTTGTTTCTTCTCGAGTGATTAACACCGAGCCTGTAATAACATATGGATCAGTGAAGTCTACACTCTTTTTCCTTTCCTCTGTTACAGTCATCTGCCCAATAATAATGTCGAATTTGTCAGCCTTTAAACCACCTATCAAGCCTTCCCATTTTGATGTTATAAAGTTAGCTTTCACGCCTAATCTTTTTGCAATTTCATTGGAAATATCTACATCAAAACCTGTTAATTCACCATTGTCGTCTAAGTAGTTAAATGGTGGATACGTACCCTCAAATGCAACATTCAGCACTTCCGATTTTTCCATACGATCTAGTACTTTTCCTCCTCCAAACCCACAACCTGCAACAATACTCATGACAATTAAAGTAATAAGGCTCAAAACTACATTCTTCTTCAAAGCTTGTCCCCCTTTATCATTCAAAACATTGAGAAGTTTCCCAAATAAATTTGTTAAACTATCTCCCTTTCAAACAATGTATTCTAAAGGACTGGCTTTTATTATCAGATAATCTAATAAACTTACATCTCAAGTTATTAACAAGGTAGGACTTGTACATCAAGAAACAAATAAAACCCCGTAGAAACAAGTATTATTTGTTCCTACGGGGTTTTGTTGAATGAATGTACAATAGAGCCTAATATATAACCTGTTTTTTAAAAATGAGCAGTAGAACCTTATATTAATGATTACTCCACATCACAAAAAAACAGCCCTGGACAATTATCGTCCATGACTGTTTTACTTTCAATTATAGTTTGATAAGAAGACTTACTATTATTAACTAAAAAGATTAATAATGTAACCAATGATAATACCAACTACACCGAAATCAGAATCGCCAAACGTTGTACCTTCAAATCCTAACGAACCTAGAACAGGCAGTAACATTGCTGGTAGGAAACTGATTAAGATTCCTTGTACAAAAGCACCAATTATAGCACCTCTTCGTCCACCTACTGCATTACCAAATACTCCAGCTGCTGCTCCACAGAAAAAGTGAGGAACAAGTCCTGGTACGATTACTGCCAATCCTACAAGTGGAAGTAAAAACATACTTAGTAATCCCGCAACGAAACTTGATAAGAAACCAATAATAACCGCATTTGGTGCAAATGGGAATACAATTGGTACGTCTAGTGCCGGTTTTGCATTCGGTACAATTTTGTCTGCAATTCCTTTAAATGCAGGAACAATTTCAGCGATTAACATACGAACTCCAGCTAAGATGATGAAAACTCCTGCAGCAAAAGTAATAGCTTGTAGTAATGAGAATACTAAGAAGTTTGTACCATCACTCAGATTTTCCTCTATGTAAGTAGGACCAACAAATAAAGAAACCACAAGGAACATAATCGTCATTGTTAACGCTAGTGCTACAGATGAATCACGTAAGAAGCCGAGTGATTTTGGTACTTTGACCTCTTCTGTTGATTTTGTTTTGTCTCCTGTCAATTTACCAACTTTAGCAGCAACGAAATAACCAAATGAACCAAAGTGACCTACAGCAATGTCATCTGAACCCGTAATTTCTCTTACCGTAGGTTGTAACATTGCAGGTAGTAAAACCATTAAAGCACCTAAAATTAAAGAGCCTAAAATTACAAGAGGGATACTCCCCATTCCTGATGTGGAAAGGACTGCAGCAAGTAAACAAGCCATGAACATAGTGTGATGTCCAGTTAAAAAGATATATTTAAACTTCGAGTATCGAGCAAAAACGATATTCACTAACATACCTATTAACATAATCATAGCTGTTTCCGTACCAAAAGCATTTTGTGATAATGCCACTATTGCTTCATTGTTTGGAATAACTCCTTCAATATTAAATGCTTTTTCAAACATATCTCCAAAGATAGTTAGCGATCCTGTTAGTACGGTCGCACCTGCACCAAGAATAATGAAACCCATTATCGTCTTTAATGTTCCGGAAACAACATCGGTAATTGCCTTCTTCTGCAAAAGCAAACCAAGTAAAGCGAACAACCCTACCAAAATGGCAGGAGTCCCTAAAATATCCTTCATGATTAAATCAAACATATTATTTTTCCTCCACTATATGAGAAGTTAACGCTTTCTGGATCTCATCTGCACTCACCATATTGATAATACTAATTGTTTTTTTGTTACCATCTTGCAATTGTTCCATAATTTCTGGAGTACCGATGTAATAATCCGCCACTTCCGTCTTTGCACTTGCTAAGTCCATATTCTTGCATTCACCGTCAATATTCAATTCTTTTAGCGCCTTATTAACATTTATTGATAAAATAAAACTCGTTCCCAATCCATTTCCACAAACTGCTAAAATTTTCATTTTTATTTCCTCCTATTTATAATTCATTTCATTTATATTTTTTGCTCCACCAGCTTATTGCTCTGAGAACTCTACAACTAAATCTAGAATATCTTGTTTTGTCTGTGCCTTCTTTAAAAGTTCTAATTTTATTGGATCACTCAACAACGTAGTCAATTGAGCCAAAGCTTTTAAATGTGTTTCGTTATCAATAGCAGCTAAACAAATGAATATATCCACTTTGTTTTGCTCCTCACCTAACAAATAAGTAGGTTTTGATAATTTCAATAAGCTCATTCCTAATTTTTTCACGCCGAATTCGGGGCGTGCATGGGGAATTGCAACTTGTTCGCCAATTATGATATACGGCCCCATTGTTTCTACATTTTCAATCATGACTCCTACATATTGATTAGTAATAAAGCCATTTGACAGCAAAGGTTCCGCTGCTTTCTTAATTGCATCTTTCCAGTCAGTTATATCATGCATAAACTGAATATTTTCTTCGATTAATAAATCCTTTAACACTGGTTGTTTCCTCCCTATATTCAAGTCATCATTTTTAAACAAGGCCTGTTGCAATGCAGTTTTTAGCAGCTCGGGCTGTTTGATATCCGCGTACTGACGAATAATTTTCATTAATTCATCTGAAGTTGGATTATGGTATGACTGTTGGAGCGTAAGCCCCTCTACTGTTTGTACTAGTTCCTTCTTTTCCATTTCACTCATAATCGGTCTAATTATAAACAATGGTTTTCTGGTTTTAAGTACAACAGTCGAAAATACCAGATCATACTCCGTCTCATTAAGATTTTGAAAATCATAGGATGAAAACGATGAAGTCCATTTATATTGCGGGAAAAGAGATTTTAATTGATTTTCCAACATTAAACTTGAACTAATCCCATTTGGACAAACGATTATGGCTCTAAATAACTTTACTGAGCTTTCACTAGTCAGTTTTAGTAACCCTCCAAAATGAAGAGTAAGAAAGCCCACTTCATCTTCGGGTACCTTAATATTTAACATTTCCTCAATCGGCTTTAGTACTTCCTTTACAACAATAAATAAGTCTCGATGCCCTTCCTTAATCTCCTCAAGCAATACATTTGTAATTGGTATTTTAAACAGCATCCGGTAGTACGCAGGTTTAAAATGTAAATAGAGTGTTTCCATTGCCTTGGTTCTATCTAACAATTGAACACATGCATAACGTTCAAAGTTAACAATGATTTGTTCCGTAATAGCAAACAGTGCATCTGTCCTAGCAAGGCTAACCTCTCCTTGGCATATGCCAAGGAGTTGTATTGTTACAAAAGCAACTTCTTCTCGATCAGTTGTATATCCCAAGCGTTGCTGTATCAATGTAGACACCATGAAAGCCTGTTGATTTTCTAAGAATTTTACTGTATCCGGATAAACTTGCACCCGTTTTTGTTGTTGTTGGCGAATATGTATCATTTGAAGCAAGTAGATAAACTCATCCAATCTGTCTTCCGTGAACGTAAATGAATATTTCTGTTCGAAGTCTTTCAAAACTTGTTGATAGTTATCGTACTGATTCTGTAATTGCTGCTGCTCAAATATAAAAGTAAATTTCTCATGAGCATATGATTTAATCTTTAACATAGAAATCGCCTTGAGCATTAAGTTTCGCTTATCTTCTTCTGTCCCTTTTAAATGGTATCCATGTTCTCGTGAATAACGTACTTCCACACGGAAATCCACGCAAAACTTATTGACTCTTTTCACATCTGAACTAACGGTATTTTTACTAACTCCAAACAAATGTTGAAAGTGAAAATTGGAAAGAGGTTCTTGACGGATAAAGGTATATAATAGGAATATGATTACACGCTCTACCTGCTCAAAAGAAAATTGATTTGCTACAAAATCTGCTCTATTTTTCTTCCAATAATCGACAATTGCTTGTTCTATCAAAATACGGTCACCCGAAATTTTAATGGGCGGTACTCCGACGTCGAATAAGAAGCTATTAACTTTTTCTACATCATATTGGAACTGACGTTCAGTTAAGTTTATCTTGTCAATAAAAGAGCTTAGTTGCGCCGGCTGTAATTTCATCAATTGATAAAAAGTATCTAGGCTTCGTTTCTCCAACATCACTAGCTCCCCCTCACATAAATTATAACGGAAATCGCTTTCACTTCAGATGACATTTGGTCACAATAGTTGCTTTCAATTTCTCACTACATTGGTATTTACCTTTAATCTACTAACTTATGGTCAGTTCATTTAGAACCGTTCCCTCATTATATAGATAATATGAAAACAACAAAAATTCACGATTATTTGATTCTACAAGAATGTTTCTTTGCAGAACACAATAAAAAAATCCCTTAGAACAAGGATTACTCGCTCTAAGGAGTTAGGTTTTAATTATTTAGTTATTCTTTCAAATCTTCAATAGATGTAATGTCCATATATGCCGGGACAACTAAACCAATTTTCACGCCTGTCATGCTTGTACCAAGGTCTTCATATTTACCATCGAATTTTTCTGCATACGTAGCATGTGTTAATGGTAACCAACCGGCAAGAGATGCATCGGCACTACCGTCGGCAATGGCTGTCCACATTGGACCAGCTTCCACTTGAAGCATAGTTACGTCATAGCCAAGGTCTGTTAATACAATGCTCATAACGTTTGTGCTGGCAATTTCACTATCCCATGCAACATATGCTAGTTTGATTTTATCACCATCGACTTTTTCAATACCATCTGTCCATGCGGCAACTTTCTCAGGATTTGCATCTACCCAAGCTTGCGCAGCAACTTCTGGTTTTTCACCGTCTTTAATAGCGATCATCACTTCACCCATATCATCCTCTGACCAGTTAAAGTTGGAAAGGACTTGATGAGCTTCTGGCATATCTTCTTGTAATCCAGTACGACCAATTGTATGAATTTCTTCTTCCCCACCATATGAGCCTTTTGGATCTTCAAGATATTTCAAATCATATTCAGTAAATTTCCAGTGAGGGGTCCATCCAGTAATGACGATTGGCTTTTCCGCATCATATGCTTTCTTTAGTGATGCTGTCATTGCTGCACTTGAACCACTAACAAGATCCCACTCATCTAATTCGTAATCTGTAATAGCTCTTTCTGTTGCTTCCATAATTCCAGCTCCAGGATCGATTCCGGTAATTTTGTAGTCAAGTGACTCCCCTACTGAACTTGCATTTGAGTCTGTAGATGTTGAATCATTTTTTTCTTCTGTATCACCACATGCTGCTAATCCGAGTGAAAGTAATGCAACTGCTCCAAGACCTGTTATTTTTTTTGCTAATGTCATAATGTATTTCCCCCTAATTTTTTCTTTCTATTTCCAGCGTATTGCGTAATTCTATCCAAAATAATCGCGACGATTACGATAGATAGTCCAGTTTCTACGCCAACTCCTGTTTTCAATTGCGTAACGGACCGGTAAACCTCTTCACCAAGTCCCGGTGCACCTACCATCGAAGCAATTACTACCATCGATAGTGATAACATAATACTTTGGTTCACTCCTGCCATAATCGTAGGTTTAGCTAGTGGGATTTGTGTTTTAAACAAACGCTGCCACGTTGTTGCACCAAATGCTTCTGTTGCTTCTATTAAATCCTTTGGTACTTGCTGAATGCCTAACATCGTTAAACGAATTGTTGGAGGCATTGCGAAAATCACGGATGCTACAACTCCCGGTACAACCCCAATGTTGAAAAAGAATATCGCTGGTATTAAATATACGAAAGCTGGCATTGTTTGCATTAAATCCAATATGGGATTTACGACCTTTCGAACACCTGCTTTTTGTGAACTAAGGATCCCTATAGGAATACCTATCACTAATGCGAAGATGACGGAAGTCAATACAAGCGTTAACATTTGAAGCATTGGGTACCAATATCCTAAATAATCAATGAATAAGAGGCCAATCAATGAAAAGAAGGCAATCTTCCTAGTAGAAATAACCCCAGCTATTAAAGCAAAGATGAAAGCTAGTAATATAGAAGGAACTAAATTTAATAGGTCCACTGAACCTTCTACTATTCCTTCTAATACCTCAGCAAATCCGTCTAGGACAGTTCCAAACGTATCTACTAACCAATCCACTCCAGTGTCAATCCAATCGGCAAAAGGTAGGCGTGGTAATAGTTCATCCATCTTAGACCACCTCCGTAATAGGTTGCTCTGTGGAATCCATCGTTCCATCTGTGTTTATAAACTTATTATCACCAGATAATGCACCTATAAGGGCACCACGAATAATAATTCCTTGTAGCTTTTGTTCTTCATTAATAACTGCAACTGGAATGCTTGCTGTTGACACTACATCAAATAATTCTGTGAGGACCGTATCTGGTGAGACCATCGGAAGATCAGAAATAATTACATCACTCAGTGACTTCTCTGACTCAATAGCTTCTACAGTATCCTGCGCGGTAACAGCTCCTAATAATCGATTCGCATTATCTACTACATATATAGAAGAAATACCTAATTGTTGCATCAGTCTTAGTGCTACTCGAGGGCCACGATCAACTTTTACAGTGTCGGCTTTTTTCATGATATGACCAGCTGTTAGAACTTTAGATAAGTCAACGTCTTCCACGAATCGTTCGACATATTCGTTGGATGGACTCATCAGAATCTCTTCAGGTGATCCAATCTGCACAATTTCTCCGTCTTTCATCAGTGCTATCCGGTCACCAATACGAAGTGCCTCGTCTAAATCATGTGTGATGAAAATAATCGTTTTCTTCATATCATGATGAAGTTGAAGTAACTCATTTTGCATATCTTTTCGAATAAGAGGATCTAATGCACTAAATGCTTCATCCATTAGCAATATATCAGGATTATTTGCTAGAGCCCTAGCGAGTCCAACACGCTGTTGCATACCCCCACTTAGTTGTTTCGGGTACTGATCCTCATATCCTGCAAGACCAACAAGTCTTAATGATTCTATTGCTTTTTCGTTACGTTCTTTCTTAGAAACACCTTGAATTTCTAAGCCATACTCAGTATTTTCCACGATTGTTTTATGTGGGAAGAGGGCAAAATTTTGAAATACCATCCCTATTTTCTTCCGTCTTACATCACGAAGCTGTTCTTTATTCATCTGAACAATATCCTTACCGTCCAGTAAAATTTGTCCCATGGTTGGATCTATCAATCTATTAAGCAGTCTAACTAATGTAGATTTACCACTCCCTGATAAACCCATTATGACGAAAATTTCACCTTCATTGACATCAAAGGATACTTGTTTCACACCAACCGTTGCACCAGTTGCTTTTAAAATTTCACCTTTTGTTTTACCTTCATTCAGCATCTGTATAGCACGGCCGCTACTTTTACCAAAAATCTTAGTAGCACCTTTTACTATTATTTTTTTATTTATGTATTCTTCACTCATGTCTTCACTCCTTACCGTCCGAAAAACCCGAACCCAATTTATTATAGAGGTAACTCTATAAAATTTCAACAGTTTAAACCATATTAATTGTTTGTACGGTAAAAACTGTTCAAAAAATATTTAAAAAAATTGCTTTTTGGGTATAGATATAATACATTTAAATTTAGTTAGCTGGATTATGTGAACAAAGCTAATTTCAGTGGAGGGAACGTATATGGACGACCATGAAAAAATAGATAAAGCACGAGAAAGAATCATCGAAACTATTGCCCAAAATATACATTTATACGGTTTGGTACCTTCTGCAGGTAGACAATTCGGTACAATGTTTTTTCAAAATGAACCATTAACATTAGATGATATGACAGAAAAATTAGGCATGAGTAAAACAAGCATGAGCACCTCTGTCCGAGCACTGTCCGAACTAAAATTGGTTGAGCGTGCATGGAAAAAAGGTGTTCGAAAAGATTTATATAAAGTGACAGATGATTGGCACCAAAGCTTCATCGATTTGTTCTCTATTAAATGGCAAAGATCAGTCACACTGCATTCAGTAGCAATTAAAAAATCATTAGCTGAACTTGAGGAACTTTTGAAAGACCAGGACTTAAGTGAGGAATTACGTGAAGTAGTTCAAATAGATATCGCTAAGCTGAAGTATATGAAAGATTACTACAACTGGCTCGAACGCGTCATAGATGCATTCGAGGACCAAAGGATTTTCGATTTGGTCCCTAAGATAGAGGATTCTAAAGAAAATACAAAAAACTAATATAATTCATGATAAAACCCCAAATTGTTATTTGGGGTTTTGTGACTCTTTGTGAGACATAAAAAAAGAATTGTTGAGATGCTCAAGAAATATTCGGTTATTAGTTAGTGCCATAACGAGATTACTATCAATGACATTATTGGAATATACTCTTTATACAAATTCTATTCCTAGCTCTCTAAACCCACATTCTATAAGTAATAACAATTTTCTTCTGCCTTTTATATTTACTTCTTGCTAGCCTTAATTGGAGTTGGATTTGTTTAATTAAAATCGACTGGATATCTATTAAACATGCACGATATTAATAATTAGTTTTTTAGGAGAAGATTATTACGGATGATACTGTAGATAAGGCACTAGACAATGATCCACTAGAAGAAAACCGATTGGACAATGATCCTTTAAATAAACGTGAGAGAATATAATAACTAAATTCCAATAGACTATGAACCCCAACCATTAATTGATGGTTGGGGTTTTATAAACTGTTTTATAAAGATTAAAGCGGAAGGTCTTTTCTTTTAAATACTTCTAAACTCGCTATATAGAGGACAATGCCAAGACCTAAAAGAACGATCAGTTTCCACCAATAGTTTTCTCCTTCTAGAATAGCAGTTGTATCAAATAATGCGTTAATTGTGAAGTAACTAAATACATTAAGGCTATCATCAACAGAACTTAGCAACTGAAATAAGAAAAAGGCAATAGGAATACCAGCACCAAAAGCAAGGGAGTTTTTCGATAAGTTGCAATAACTTGAGAAAAAGAATGAAATACTGCTAATCGCAAACATTAATAAAAATAAACCAACATTCAACATAATAAAATCAGCTACTACAATATCCATGTCAGAATGAATAACTTGTATTGTAATAAAACCAGCAGTTGTTTCAATACAGAACATCACAACTAAGGCAACAATTAAGTAAAAAGCCTGTGTAACAATAATGGTTGATCGTTTCGTTGGTGTTGACAATAAGTATGCCATAGAGCCACGATCAACTTGAGAGGCAATTAAACTATTTGCTGTCATAATGATATAAATAATTGGGAAAATGACACCATGAATCGAATAGTAGGTTGAAGCAAGCATACTTAGTAAAGTCGTTTGTCCAAGTAATCCTGCTAGTGCAGTACCTTCTACCAAATGACTAACATCTGCTAATGTACTATCATCAAATACAGCGACCATGACTATTTGTAATAAAGTTAAAACAATAGTGAAAATTAGCCAAAGCTTTACATTTGCGCGTAAGGTTTGTTTAAAAATCGTGCCATTAATTATAGGATTGCCCTCCTGCATATAGGTGATAGAAGTGCTCTTGAAGCGTATGCTTTTGTTCTGTTATGTTATCGATTTGATACGTTGACAAAATAGCTAAAAAATCATTTAATGCATTATTTTCAATGTTTACAGAAACAGTTGAATTACTTATAGCCATCGAATCTAACTTCTCTTGAATAAAACGAGTACATTCCTGCTCATTGCTAAACTCGATGATGAAGTGTTGATTTTCAGTTGACGTAATCGTTGAAACAAGTGTGACTGTAACTATCTTACCCTCCTTAATCATCGCCACTTTATCACAAATTTCTTCGATTTCTTCGAACATATGGCTAGACATAAAAATCGTTTTACCTTTAGCTTTTTCTTCTTTGATAATTTGTATAAATTCCGCCCGCATTAAAGGATCAAGTCCCGTTGTAGGCTCATCCAAAATTAGGATGGGCGAGTTGGCCATCAGTGCGACAACAATCGCAGTTTTTTGTTTCATTCCCTTAGACATACGTTTAATATTTGCTGATGGATCAAGCTGGAGCCTGTCGATCAATTCGTTTGCGTAGCTTAAATCTGTTAGTTGTAGAAGATTTGCTTGCTGTTGAATGAAATCCCAGCCAGTTGATACATCAGGAAATGCAATTTCACCCGGCACATAGCCAACCCACCGCTTGATCTCTGCAGCATCTTGCCAAGCATCAAGGGTATTAATTTTCACTGTTCCTGTATTGGGTTTTAAAAATCCCATTAAGTGGCGAATTGTTGTTGTTTTACCCGCTCCGTTTGTACCGACAAATCCTAATGCTTCACCTGATTCTATGGAAAGGTTTATATTGAAAATGCCTCGACTGTCTCCATAATCTTTCGTTACATCGTGTAATTCAATCATCGTCAAGGCAACTCCCCTCCTACACGTCTATCGTAAAATTCCATGAAATGTTTCTCTAAGCTAAAAGGCACTTCGTTGAAGCTCAAAATAGGAATGGCAGCTAAAAGTTTGATAAGCCGTGATAAATTATTTGGATAACAGCCAATTTGAAGTTCAAATGCGGATTCATTTTTATTAACCAGATGGAAATCTGTATTCGATTCAATCAACTGCCCAAGCTGCTTATAATCCAACGCATTTTTGACTTTCACATGAAAGACCTTTTCTGTCATTTTTAATAGTTCTAGTTTGTTGAATGAAGAGATTACGTGTCCATCTTTAATAATCGAAATTTCATCACAAGTAGCATCGACTTCGGTAAAAATATGACTTGAAAGTAAAATTGTTTTGCCACGCTTTTTTTCTTCTCTCACGAAATTTATAAAGCGTTGCTGCATAATTGGGTCTAAACCACTTGTTGGCTCATCGAGTACGAGAACATTCGGATCATGCATGAATGCAGTCACAATTGCTAATTTTCTTTTCATACCAAGTGACATACGTTTTATCCTCCCAGAGGCATCGAGCTCAAAGAAATCTATTAGTTTTTTACAATGTGTATCATCGTTTACTTTTCTTAAATCCATCATCATTCGTATGAATTGCTCACCTGTTAAATGTTCAGGTAATGCTACTTCACCAGGTAAATAGCCGAGTTTTTCTTGTATAGTACTAGCATTTGTCCAACTATTTAGACCATTTACTGTTACGATTCCTTGTTGTGGTTTTGAGAATCCCATAATGTGACGTATAGCAGTCGTTTTACCAGCTCCATTTGGTCCCAGAAAGCCATATACAGTGGCTTTTTCAACATTAAATGAAATATCAAAAATCCCCCGTCCATGCCCATAATCCTTTGTGACATGTTGTAATGAAATGATTGTCATCTTCTCACTCCTTCTATCTTTAAGGAATTTAATTGTTTTTTGCAATAATATCATTATAACTAGCATTTTTATACAATTCATTTCTGAACACACTGTTGTATAAAGTGCAATCTGGGTATAATATATGAAGTTATATACTATCGGCAAGTTTAAATAATGTGTTTATTACTCAACGGTTAATATTTATCTATTGAGTAGCTAAGAGGATTTTAACTGTTGGAATCTGTGTTGATAAAAAAATAATTCCTAACACAATGACCGCAATAAATGGCAATACTAAAAATTTGTTTTTCATCATTTCCCCTCCAATTAATAAACATTGTGTTGTTTAACAATATTCAATATAAAAGAAAAAATGATTAAACGCTATCGGCAAAAAATAAAGAAACGTTGAGTAATGAACACTTTCAGTGAATATGATGATTAAATATAAAATACAAAATCCCCCTGAAAGCAGTTGTCACTGATTCCAGGGGGATTTTGATTTCTTTAATAGATTTGAAATATTGCTACACATTTACAACTTTTATTTATTCATTCTTGAAAGAAAGTCTCCAAGTAAATCATCTAAGCTTTCAGTTTCGACATGCTGTACGGAATCTTCATCCGTTGCAACATGCTCTTGTTTTGCTTGTTCCCAGTCAAAGTTCATCAAATCATCTTCAAGTTCATCTGTTGGAAAATCTGATTGGATCCCCTCTGGCTCTGGTTCAGTCGAAAAATTAATATTAGAATTAAACTTATCTTCTACTTTTTCCGTCGGCTCAGGTTGTAAATATAGGGCTTGGTCAATATCTAAGGCATTACTGTTAAGAGAGGCAAGAATAGACATTGCACGAACTGGATCTGACAACAAATGGTATACAATATTTCCTAGCATAGCTTCGGAGTGTGCATGTTTGAGCCAGTTTCGCTGTTCTTTGCTTAACTGCTTAGGCATAGGAATAGTGATAGTTTCTCTATCCTTAGATAAGGAGGTACTTACCCCCTCCAAAACAAACTCCGCTATTTTGCTAGAAAAGTTTCTTCTCTCAGTCTCTTTTAACTTTTGCATTTGCTTTAAAATGTGATCAGGAGTGTCAGAAGGGAGACGAAAAGTAATTGCTTGACCCCTTTGGATACCAGAGTTCCTTGATTTTTCCATAAAATCACCCTATTTTTCTACTTTTTGTTTCGGTGCTTCATTGCTTTTTATATCCTTTTTATTCTTTCTAACAAAATCAGAGATTAATTTGTAGTAAGCATTTGCCATCATCCAAATACTTTCCTTCTCATCTTCAAAGAATTCGATATTATAGCCATTTAGGTTATTGTTTAGTGTTTTAATATATTCTTTTAATACAATCGCACCGCCACCTACAAAATAGCAGATTTCTGTTTGCGAATTTTTTTGCCAAACATTACGCAAATGGCGATATTCTTTTTTCGCTAAGTCTAAAAGAATTCGATCGGTAATATCATGGACGCTCGTACGGCTACCATTCACCATAATATGATTTCTGTCATTTTTTCTGGTAATGATATCTACAACATCTCTACGGCTATCTAATTCCACACCATGCTTCAATCTAATTTCTTCTCTAATCGACTCTAGTGCTTCAGAAACACCTAAATTGAATCCCTGTGCTTTATCGTCATCTACATTACGATTCTTAATAACCGCAACATCAGTTGATAAGCCACCTATATCTTGTATAAGGATACTTTTGTCTACTAAATCTCTATTAATAATGTTTAAATCATTATCCATTACTAAGTTAATATATGCCGCAAATCCTTCAGGATATATTTTAACTTCATCAAACTTGATATTTACTTTTAACCCTTGGTATTTAGGCGTTACTAAAAACTCTACTTGGTGAACTGACCCTAATAGTTGCGAGCGATAGCCTACATCTTTTCCTTCTTTTACTTCACGAAGTGGCAGACCCGTTCCTAGTGTATAGTTTGCATCAATTACATTATTGTTCTTTTTAAAAGCTTCTGCGTTTTCTCCTCTAACTGCATCCAAAGCTAGAGTAGCAAATAACATAACTAACGTTTGATCTTCCTCTGATTTGTTGCTACCAGGGTCTAATTCAGTCGCATTATCACTTTTTGTTGCTAAGCTACCAACACGGTAAATAACATTATTTTCGTTTAAGGCAGGGGAGTGTACTTTAATATGAATTCCTTCAATTGGATCCTTATCATTCAGTTCCTCTATACCTATTACTGGTCTATCCTCTGTTGATACTGCTATGACATTTGGAATATTTAGTTCATAATCTAATTTGCCAAATAAAGCTTTAACTGAGTCATTTCCTACATCGATTGCGCAAATTCTTGAAGTGTTCATCAAATCATCCCTTCAACTATATGTTCTACCCTTAAAGATTATCTTACTGGCAAAGCTCGGTCAATCCACCAAAAGTTGTATTCAAATTGTACACATGCAAACTACTTTTGCATACATATAACCTATTTTTGTACACTTGTGTACATTCTTGTACACATCCCTATAAATCAATATGTACACTTCTTTGTATACTTGTTTACTAAATTGCACACATTTTGTTTTCTTTTTGTATACTTGTATACAAATTTGAATACACCTCATTTTATTGTGAAAACAAAAAAAATATATAAGTTTCTTAATAGCTTTTGCTCCTACAGTCCTATTAAAAATTGATAGTAATATTGTTTTAATTACCTATTTCTTATTTTAAGCCTTTAAAGAGTCTTTCAAGGCTTTTAAACTAAATAAGACATTCTGGTATTAAGAATTAAAAATGATTAACTTAGAATGGCTTTTTCGCAGTCAAAATAGCAGGGCTAAGTTTAAAACTGTTTACTTTTAAAAAAGTAGTTAACTAAAATCGAAACTAGTAAATAAAAAATCCAAGTTAAACGGTGAACGCTTAACTTGGATTTTTCTTCTATGAGCTACCTATTCAATCATTAATATTTCTTTTATATCCTCCTCTGTCATTGTAGACAAAGTGTCCTTCCCCGAATGAATGACTTCATCGATAAGGTTTTTCTTTTTGTTCTGCAGTTGAGTAATTTTCTCTTCAATAGTTCCCTTAGCTATTAAACGAATGACGTGTACTTCGTTTTGCTGACCCATTCGATGAGCGCGGTCTGTAGCTTGCTGCTCCACTGCTGGATTCCACCATAGGTCGTAAAGAATAACTGTATCTGCTCCAGTCAGATTTAACCCAGTCCCTCCTGCTTTTAACGATATTAGAAATAGATTCCCTTCTCCGTTATTAAAACGATCGCATAATTCAACTCGCTCCTCAGATGGTGTTTGGCCATCTAAGTAAAAATAAGAAGTTCCCATTCGTATGAGTTGCCCTCTAATGATACCTAGCATCCGTGTAAACTGAGAAAAAATAAGCACCCGTCTACCTGAAATACGGCATTCCTCTAACAACTCCATCAACTGTTCAAATTTAGCTGAGCTTCCCTTATATCCTTCTACAAAAAGTGCTGGATGACAGCATAGCTGGCGAAGTCTAGTTAATCCTGCTAATATTCTAATCCGGTTTCTTTGGAGACTGCCCTTTTTCAAATGCTTCAAAGCATCCTGTTTGAGCTCAGCTAAATAAGCAGCATACAATGTTTTTTGTTCCATTTGTAATTCGGAATACAGCATCGTTTCCGTCTTTGCGGGTAATTCCTTTAGGACATCTTGTTTCATCCGGCGCAATATAAAAGGACGTACTCGTTTAGCAATATTTTCACGGCTTAATTCACTAAATGCTCTTCTGCCAGGCAATAGTTCTGGAAAGACAACATGGAATATGGACCAGAGTTCATCTAAAGCGTTCTCGATTGGGGTTCCTGTTAAGGCAAATCGATATTCAGCCTGTATCATCTTCACCGCTTTTGCTGTTTTGGTCATTGGGTTTTTAAAAGCCTGTGCTTCGTCTAAGAATAATGTATGAAAAAGGCGGTTTCCATAAAGATCTATATCCATTCGAAGTGTTGGATATGAAGTAACTATTACATCAGTATGGATAGACTGTTTCCATAAGTTACTTCTATTTGTTTTATCTCCATCTATCACCTGCACTTGAATATGGGGCGTGAATTTCTTGAGCTCATTTTTCCAATTATATAAAAGCGATGCAGGACATATGATTAACACTGGTAAATTGCGTGCACGAACATCGGAAAGTACAGATTCTATGAAGGAAATACTTTGAAGCGTTTTACCAAGTCCCATATCATCAGCTAGAATACCACCAAATTTATATTTCGCTAGAAGTTGGAACCATCGAAGCCCTACCTTTTGATAATCTCTTAGTACCCCTTCTAAAGGAATCGGAGTATTTGACTCTAAGATCTCTGGATTGTGCAAGTTTTTCATAAGCTTAGCAAACTTTTCACCCGGTTCCATCAGGTCGCTTTGCTCCAAAGAGTCGATGAATTGCATTCCTTTTATCAACGGAACATGAATTTCCTCTTCGAGCGTTTCAGTCGTAATTCCCATGTCGATGATAAAGCTAGATAATGCTTGGTATTCAGGAGTCTCAAGTGAAACTAAGCTACCTCCTGGAATACGATAAAACTTTCGCTTTTCCTCAATGGAAGCCATCAGTCTTTGTATTTCTTTTTCTGGAATTTCTTTTAATTCAAACTTAAACTCTAGCCAATCTGTTCGCTCTTTGACTTCCACTCGTATCCTCGGACCGATATATCCTCTTTGTATACGCATTTTAACAGCTGTGGATGCATATATTTGCACCGATTTCCCCAAGTCAGGTAGTACATGATATAAAAAATGATACTCAGCCTCTTCATCGAATAAGTAGAAACCACCTGGAGTTTGAGTAAATCCATTGTCCATTAGTACATCGAGTATCTGTTGCTCCTTATCGAGCTGGCGTCTAATACCTGGATAATGCATAGCTTCCTGCTCCATCTCCTCACTGGGATTGAGAACAAGATGTCCGTAGTGGAATTCAAGGCCTGCTAGTATTCGGTGCTTGACACGGTCTATAAACAGCTTAATGCGCAGCGGTGTTTCTCCCATTCTTTTTGAAATCGAATCTGATATATGTACATAACCAAGTTTCATAAGTCCAGGTATCGTTTTCTCCATAAAATGATCGATTTGACTCTCTGATATGATTAGTTCATGCTTTCCGGATTGATCGAGCATTTCCTTTAACTCGGCTAACCTGATACATTCAGCCTGAGGAAGTTTATACAAAATACCTTCTGAAAATGCGTATCCATAGCCTTTGAACACGATAATTCGATCGAGTCCTTTCACGTTCAGCTGAAAATTTGTTGTATTCGCTTCGTCAAAAGTAAAACGAAGAGGCAGGTCTTTTCCAAATTGTATACCTTCATATATTTTTTCTTCGAACATGAATTTTACTAACGACTCTTTCGTTAATAGAGGAAGTATTTGCTCCCAATCAGATGCTGATATCACTAGAGTATCCGCTTGTCCGGCTTGCTCATGCTGCCCTCTTAGCAAAAGCTGAAGAACTTCATCCGTTTCTTTAGAAAAGCTGTAAATTTCCTGCACATAATACTGTCCAGGACCATATTCAAACGGCTCTTTTTTCTCGAGATGAGATAGAAAATCCTTCACGTTAGAAATATGATGTAATGTATTTGCCCCCACATTCATCTGTACTCCAAATCCAAACTCGCCTTTCTCTAGGGATACGGGAAGACATATAAATTCCACTAAAAGGGTTTGTCTTTTATCAAAATGCAATTGCTTTGCAGTAGGTTGCACAGAACTATTTCCAAATAGATCGAGCATTCTCTTAGCTAGACGTTCTTCTGTTTCCTTTTCCTCTATTACAAATAATACAGCTGCAATATGTTGACAATACGTTTGGACAAATCCTATGGGCGGACAGGTACAAGTGGCACCTACCTTTCCATTCAAATCTGCTAACACCATGACTTCCACATCTTCAACTGCATGCACTGTAGCTTTGATAAGCGATTCTTCTGGTTGAAAGGATTGCACCTGTACTTTTCCAGCTTGATAATATGATTTGCCTTTTTTAAATGCTGTACTACCACATAATTTTTTTATTTTTGATTCATTCATTAAAAAGTTCATTGCGTATCCTTTCCAACCTTTATATATAGAGTTTTTTGGGGTCACCTAGGTTCTTTACCTTTTAGTTTATTTTAACATACAGAATGTAGCACAAAAAAAGACCACCCTAACATGAATGGAGTTGATCTAATGTTTCTTATAGTAATTCACTGATTATGGCTTCCTTTGTTTGTTTGGTTAATATCAAAGCTTTATTTACTTCAAAATAGCCTAACTTATCTCTTACTTCAATTTTTAGGTGAATTCCGTTACCCAGAAATGACCAAGGATACCACTATCTAAATATTAAATACAGTTAATTTCTTTTTCCAATTTTTCGTACCATTAAATAATATTACTCTAATTTTAGTCCTAGATTTAATAGTTCATATATCAATAATAATCCTCAAACATGTTTATCGTATAGATTGAAACTTACTTTGTAATTCACTATTTTTTTGTGATACATAAAAAAACACTGGTACCCCAGTGTTATTTATAATTACATCTGTTCTTTCGCTGCTTCCTGGACAGCTAAATAAATATCTACTAATGGCACATTACTTTGAAGAGCAGCTTTTTTTACGTCTTCATACTCAGGGGAAACCTTGAGTATTTGACCTTCGAGAATACCAATTTTGACAATTATTTTTCCATAAATAGTTTCAATCGTTTTAAACTCCCGTGTTAATATTCTTCGAGACCATTCAGATCGTCGAACCCCAAATGTACTTGTCTCACGTAATAAAAGTTCTTCTAATATAGATGCTTTTTCCTCTTTTGTTAAGATTGTAATTAATATACCGGGTCTACTTTTTTTCATAGAAACTGGAGTAAAGTAAACATCTAAAGCGCCTTGTTCCAATATCTTTTCCATCACATACCCGAGTGTCTCACCAGTCGAATCATCCAGCTGACATTCTAACACTACTACCTTTTCTCTTTGCTGATTTTCTATATTATTAAAAAGAATTGCTCTTAAAACATTTGGATGTTCAAAATCTTTTTTGCCTGCTCCATATCCAATATTCTCGATTGTAAGTGAAGGCATATAACCGTATTCACTTGCCAAAGCTTTCAAAAACCCAGCTCCTGTTGGTGTCGTTAGCTCTCCACGAACATGAAAGTCGGCTAAAGGAACCCCCTTTAATAGTTCGGCTGTAGCTGGAGCAGGAATTGGATATAGTCCATGCGCTATCATTATTTTCCCATGCCCTGTCGGTACTGGCGATGCCACAACCTTGGAGACGTTCAAACTTTCAAGAGCTAAACAAACACCAATTATATCTATGATTGAATCCATTGCACCAACCTCATGAAAATGCACCTCGTTCGGATCCATACCATGAACTTTTCCTTCAGCTTCAGCTATTGCTTGAAAAACAGCTAAACTTCTTTCTTTCACGCGAATAGGTAGTTTACTATTTTTAATCATGTCCAAGATTGTGGAAGCTTTTCTATGGGAGTGATGGTGATGTTCATCGTGAGTATGACTATGTACGTGACTATGAGAATGGTCATGTTGATGGCTATGCGTATGCTCATGTTGATGGCTATGCGTATGCTCATGTGTGTGACTATGCTCTTGACTATGCGTATGATCGTGTGTGTGGCTATGTTCTTGACTATGCGTATGTTCTTCAAAAGGTATTTCATCAAATTGTAGATTTAATAATTTTGAAGAAATCCCTCTCTTGTCAACTTGCTTTACACTAATTGTAAAAGGATCAATTGGAAGATTTTCTAAATGCTCCTTAATATAGTCGATATCCGCTCCCAAATCAATCAATGCAGAAAGTGTCATATCGCCTGAGATTCCCGATTGGCAATCAAGATATAGTAACTTCATTATTTACCCCCTCTGAAGCAAGTTTTAGAATTAGCGTAGCTTGGTACCCTGCACCAAATCCATTATCGACGTTCACCACACTCATCCCTGAAGCACAAGAAGAGAGCATAGCAAGTAATGGTGTTAAACCTTGTAGATGTGCACCATATCCGACGGAAGTTGGTACCGCTATTACCGGTCTCTGAACTAATCCTCCAACTACACTTGGAAGTGCCCCTTCCATTCCAGCTACAACGATTAGCACACTAGCCTTTTGGATTTCTTCACGATAGGCTAATAACCTATCAATACCAGCAACTCCAACGTCATATAATCTATTTACCTTGCACCCCATCCATGCCGCTGTGATCGCTGCCTCTTCTGCAACAAATAGGTCTGAGGTACCTGCACATAACACCATAACCTCCCCTCCAAACTGTTGTGTTGGAGTACCATAAAGTAAAATACGTGAGGTCGTGTCGTATTTAGCTAAAGGAAATACTTCAATGAGGGATTGACCTTTCTCTTCATCAACTCGTGTAACCATCACTTTTCCATGTTTCTCAATTAACTTGCTCATGATAATTTTGATTTGCTCAGTTGTTTTTCCTTCGCCATAAATAACCTCTGGAAAACCCTGCCGTTTCTCCCTGTCGAAATCTACTTTACTAAACCCTAAATCTTCAAAACTCTCCATTCCTTCACCTTCTTCTTAAACTTAGTTGCATTAGCGCAATACGCTTATACTTTGGCTCCAAATAAAGAGAAGTGAATCTAATCTGTTTAAAGAAAGGATTCACTTTTCTTATTATTGGACAACATTATAGAGTCTAATCAATTACCTTCTGCCTTCAACAAATCAGCTGGTAAGACTTCGTTCATACTTCCAGTGCGGTATCCAAGTAAATCTACCGAGACATAACTAAATCCGAGTGAGGTTAATTTCAACTGGATTCTGTCTCTGTGTTTTAACAATTCAATGATATCCTCTGATTTTACTTCAATACGAGCAACATTTTTATGGTAACGAACTCGAACCATGTTAAATCCAAGTTTAGTAATGAATTTTTCTGCTTGATTAACTTGTTCAATTTTCTGTTTATCTAATCTTGTTCCATAAGGAATTCTAGACGCAAGACTACAAGAGGCTGGTTTATTCCATACTGGAAGGTCAAGTTCTTTAGAAAGTTCACGGACTTCTTGCTTATAGAAATCAGCCTCCTGTAATACACTACGTGCTCCTGCTTCGGTTCTTGCTCTTAATCCTGGACGAAAATCGGATAAATCATCCATTATCATCCCGTCTAGAACATAGTCATAATCCATTTCTTTAGCAAGTTTGTTTAAATGAGAATACAATAATTTCTTGCTATAGTACCAGCTCTCAGGCGTATTCGCTACAATTTCTTCTACTTCTAATTCTTTGATTTCCGTCTCATGAACAACTGCTCCCATTTTTTTGGCTAGCTTCACAGCGCCATCAAACTCTTCTTTACGAAATAGCTCAGATCCAACTACAACTGCAAGTACATTGGAAGTTCCTAACACTTGTTGCGCTCTTTTTAAAACTAATGTACTATCAACTCCACCAGAAAAAGCTACAATAACTCGATTCATACTAGATAGTATTTCACCAAGCTTTTCATTTTTCTCTGTTGATTTTTTCATTTTTTAACCTCATCTCATTTTGTATTAGATAATCTAGATATTATTGTGCTAATATCTTTTCCTCAACGTATGGAATAGTTAGAGGTCCCAGTGGGAGTATGGCTATTGTCATATTTTCACCATACTTTTTCTTTAAATCCTCTAGTGTTTTTTCTATATCATGAGTTGGTTTCAACATTGTTCCAAAAACTTGTTCGTCTTTTAACTTCGAATATACATACACCTCGGCCCAAACCTGTATTACCGCTTGTTTTTGTACTTGCCATTGGTCGAACAATTTAAAGTCAGGATTATTGATCAAATCTAGTAAAGCTTGTGGTGAATCTGCCATTTCAAAAATCTTGGAGTAATTTCCGTGATCAGGAAGACCATCTGAACATTCAGATGCAATAATAATAGATCCTCCCTCTTTCACAATTTTATGCGCTGCACTCATTCCTTTTACTGCTTGATAAAGATTTTGATCAAGTGGATATCCGGAGTTAGAAGTAATAACTACATCAAACCGCTCCTCACAACGGAACATAGTGTGTTCTTTTGCAAACGCGCAGCCTTTGTCATGTGCTTCATATAACTCTCCTGCAAAAACTTCTGTAATCCCTTTTTCACGATTGAGGGTAACATTCAGCATGAAATTAGGTTTACATAATGCATTTATTTCACGAGTCATGTCCTGAACTGGATTATTGACCATATTTCCCCAAGTAGCAAGGGGGTCACCAATCATTCTAGCGTTATGAAAAGTCATGATGGTTTCAATTCCAGCTATCCCCGGCATTATTCCTTTTGGTCCCCCAGAAAAACCAGCAAAAAAGTGAGGTTCAATGAAACCTGTGACAATACGAAAATCTGATTCTACATAATCTTTATTTAGATATACATCACAACCAAATTTGCTATGACCTAGATTTACGAGCGTTTCTTTATCATGACAGTTATTATTAATAATTCTAATGTTATCAACAACCCATTCACCAAGCATCTCAATAAACTCTTCCTTAGTTTGATCTCGATGCGTTCCAGTTCCATTAATAATCACAAAATTTTCTAAAGGAACGTGGCTCAATTCCTCTATCAATAATGGTACTAATATATGATTAGGAGTAGGTCTAGTAATATCGCTGATTACAATAGATACAGTATCTGTAGATTTTACCGATTCCTTTAAAGGCAATACGCCAATTGGATTTCTTAATGCTTGTCTAACTGCCTCTTTTTCATTCTCTAATGTAGGCAAGTTTTTAGGTTCGATGATAAAAGAGCTCTCTGGTACGTCTAGTGAAATACCATCTTTTCCATAGAGTAATTCTGTAATCATTCTGAATACCACACTTTTCTGATAATTTATGTTTCTATTTAAAGATATCACTTATCTAGTATAAATTAGTGAGACAAGAAATTTAATAATTTATAAGTCAAAGAATTAGTTACTTAATACCTCTTTACTACTTTTCTTTTTTTTCTTGTTTCCTATTTCAATATCTTCTGCAGTGCCAATAATTCCTCTTTTTCTTTGATGTCTATCCATCAAAATTACTCCAATTGGACACAGCAGAGAGGTAGTTATTGTGGATATAGAGATTTGAGCTGTAGCTATCGGAACAACAGTTTGTAACATTTCGAAATCCACTGCGCTCATTGCCCCTGTACCTACTGCTACAGACGCAGCTGCTAAAACTGCAGCAGGTGTCGCTACTGCATTCCCTGCTGTAGAAGCTTCAGCGATTGGTGCAATATAACTTTTCTCTCCAGCTAGTTTAAACGCAATTATACCCATTCCACCAGTAAGTATAAATGTTAAAATAGCTATTACTAAACCGCCAGCCAAAACTTCAGGATTTAAGAAATTCGCTAAATTCATTCCTGCTCCTAATGCAAATGCAAAAAATGGAATTGTTAATGATTCACCAGGCTTTAAAAATTCACGTATTTTAGGATCAAGGTTACCTAAAAGCATACCAATACCAATTGGCAATAATACTGCCACAAAAGCGATTATTGGTAATGCTGTCCCTAAAAGGCCTAATGATACTAAAGTTAAAAATGGTCCATCATTAATAGCTAAAATAGATAATCCACCTACATCTGATCTATTTCCATACTGTCCAGTTAAAGCAGCGTACATTCCACTGTTACTATTAGTCATCGCCGCAATAATTGCTAAAGTGGAAAGTCCTAATATTCCTGTCCAAGGATCAAAAATAAAGCCGAATGCCATACCTACTGCAAGACCAGTAAAATATTTTGTACTGGTTAACAGTACCCCTTTTTTCAAAGCTCTTCCGCCTACTCTTAAATTCATTTGACTTCCTACACAAAATAAGAATAATGCGATAAGAACTAATGCACTATCTTTAAATAGTTCTTGTGAAAATCCACCAATTCTTAAAAATTCATAGTGACCAGCATCTGTTGGAGCAGTTCCTAACATTTTTAGAAAATTCATAACTACTGGAATGTGCAATTGATCAATTGTATTAAGTGTAGCTCCCAATAAAAGTGGAACTACCATCATTCCACCTGGTACTTTTTCAACAGCATCTTTAATATTCAAATTAATAACCTCCCTTTATCTTTTATACTTTTATAGAAATAAGATCGAACAACTTGTTCGGCACATGAAGTTAATAATCCTCCAGCATTATCAACTGCTTCTTTTAACGTCATTGGCCTATTTATAATGCTATTTATACTTACAACCCCATGATCATAAAGTGCCTCAATATTCTCTCCTATAGATCCAGCTATAATAATTGTTGGAACATTATTACTTTTTGCCAGTTGAGCGACTCCTAATGCTGTTTTTCCAAAAATTGTTTGATAATCCACTTTTCCTTCCCCTGTAATAACTAAATCAGCATTTTCCAGTTCATCTTCTAGTTTTGTGTACTCAAGTACTACATCTACTCCACGTTTCATCTCAACCGGAAAGAATGCTTGAAACGCTCCCCCTAATCCACCTGCTGCACCAGCACCTAGTAGATTATGAAGTTTGATTCCTGTTGTTTTAGCAATCACATCCGCCCAAACAAGCATATTACTATCTAAGAAATCAACCTCTTCTACAGAGGCACCTTTTTGAGGACCAAAAACATGAGAAGCTCCCTGTAGACCAACTAATGGATTTTGAACGTCGGAAGCAATGATAAATCTACTTTCCTTAATTCTTTTATCAAAAGATTGCACGTCAATACGATTAACCTTATTTAACTCTCCTCCTCCCCTACTAATCTCATTTCCTTGTTTATCCAAAAGATGCATTCCCAGCGCCTGTAACATTCCACTTCCTCCGTCATTTGTGGCAGAACCACCTAACCCAATAATGAAAGTGGTAAATCCATCATTAAGAGCTTGTAAGATCAATTCTCCTGTACCAAACGTAGTTGCTTCAAGAGGGCAAAGCTGCCCTTCAGGTACTAGATGTAGTCCAGATGCAGATGCCATTTCAATAACGCAGGTTACGCCGTCTCCTAGTACTCCATATGCTGCTTCTATACGATTGCCCAGAGGCCCAATGACAGGTACCACTCTTATTTCACCCCCTGTTGCCGCGACTAAAGTTTCCATTGTTCCTTCGCCACCATCACCAACAGGGAGTAAAATAGTTTCAGCATCACTAAATACTTTTTTTATACCTCTATTGATAGAACTTGCAGCTTCAACTGCACTTAAACTCCCTTTAAATGAATCCGGTGCAATAATAATTCTCATAATACCCTCCTTCTGAAAACGGTTACATATTGTATTCAAAATTATATGAATCTTGACTCAATTAGTCTATAGTTATACCATATAAAAATATATACGAAATCCTACTAATTTTTGTTTACTTCGACTAAAGGGTGAGGAAATCTATGCATATGCTAACAAAGACAATGGCAAACGAGATAGTGAAAGAGACATCTAAAAGGTTACATAGAAACGTTAATATTATGAATATGGAAGGTAAAATTATTGCAACGCAAGATAAAACTAGAATAGGTTCTATTCATAAAGGGGCAATGGAAGTCCTAAAAAACAAGAAAACACTTATTATTCACATGAATGAAAAGGAAAATTGGGAGGGAGCCCAGCCTGGTATTAATCTGCCAATTGTCTTCCTGGAGCAAATCATAGGTGTCATAGGTATTACAGGGGATCCTAATGAAATGGGTAGTATTGGTGAAATGGTTAAAATGACCACTGAATTGATGATTAGACAAGAATTTATGGACTCACAGTTGGAATGGAAACAACGTACTAAAGAAATTATTATCGAACAACTGCTAAACAGACACACTTCAGTTAATGGAAGTATTGATCAAAGTCTCAGTTTACTAGGTTTGAATCTTACGCCACCTTTCACGACAGTTATTATCCAGATAAAAGAAAGATCTGTGCCAAACCGAACATTAATTCAAGACTTAGAAGAAATAATTGGTAGCAAAAATGGAATTGTTAGTTTTATGAATGTTAACAGGATTTTCATAACCATATTTGGCATAGACGAGAAAGAAACCCATTTAAAAATAGAATCCATTAATCAACTATTTAAATCATTAAATGTAATTACAAGAATGGCATATAGTCTTCCTTTTAGTACACTAGATAAATTCAACCAGTCATATAAAGAATGTGAATTAACTTTAAAAATTAGTGATTTAGAGAGTGACATTGTTTCATTTGCTCAAATTGAGGCAAAATCATTAATCTACCAAGTTGATGATTTTGTCGCAAAACGTTTTTCTCAGAGAGTATTAAAAAATTTCAATGTAGATAAAGCAGTTACTCTAGAGGCTTTTTTTGTTAACAACCTAAATATCCAAAAAACCGCGGATGATTTATACCTTCACAGAAACACGTTAATTTATCGTTTGAATAAGATTTTAGATGAGACCGGTTATGACGTTAGAAATTTCAAGGATTCATTAATTCTACAGGTAGCTTTATGGATATTCCAAAAAGGAGAAACTTGATTACCCCTCTATTCTTTATTCTCTCTTTTATGTTATGGCTAAAACGAGGATTTAGTAAGAGATTTGGTATTTTATCCGGCTCAACAGTTTTTTCTCATTTTTAGTACAAACCTTTATCAATTTAGCAAACAATGAAGCTAATTCATTTGCCAATTAATAGTCTCAATATTACTAAGTTTTATCTGCTGTTGAAAGGGTAATAATTAGTACGGGTAAATTTATTTGCGAGGAGGAAATAGAATGGCTGATAAAAAATTTGTAGGATCTTTCCAAACAGAGCAAGAGGTGCTCAATAAGATTAATGAATTAAAGTTAGAAGGCTATGTAGAGGACGATATTTATGTAGTCACTAATCATAAGGAATCGCTTTCGATTGTTCGTGGCCAAACTGATGTAGAGTTGGAATCGGTTGAAGGTAACTGGTTAGATAAATTCAAGGCTTTTTTAACAGGTGATGAGCCTGTTCGTGCTGCTTTTAGTCAAATGGGATTTACGGATGAAGAATCTGAGCGCTACTATAGCGTAGTCAAAAACGGCGGAATTCTCCTTTATGTAGATAAGAATTATGGTACAGTTTACGATGAATATGCGAAAAATCAATCGGACTCCTCCTATGATGGAACCGATTTCGGTGAAACAAGTGAGTCCATTCGTGCTGAAGACGTGGAAAACAGATTAAATCAATTCCCATTAAGCGATCGTGGTGAGCGCTAATTTTTTTAAATCGGAACTATCCCTAAACAAAAACTACTTTGTTTAGGGATTTTATTTATTCTATATCTTCTTATTCCATCTCCTCGTTTTTCTATATATATAATGGTAAAATTAGTCTTAATCACATAGTTTATAAAGGGGATGCTTATGAATATTAAAGTGAATTTTTCAGGAAATTTTGCAAATCTGGTAACACCAGAATTAACGAGTAAATTAAAGTCAATTCATCACGGAATACATACAAAATCAGCAACAGGTGCTGAGTTTTTAGGTTGGGTGGATTGGCCAAGTAAGATGAGCACTGAATTTCTGCAGGATATTCAAAATACAGCCGAGCAAGTACGCTCTCATTCGGATGTGCTTGTTGTTATAGGAATAGGTGGATCATACTTAGGATCTAAAGCAATTATTGAAGCATTATCGTCCCCTTTTGATAAAAAGGATGATTTGGAAGTTATTTTTGCTGGTCATATGGTTAGCGGTGAATATTTAAAGCAACTAATGTCTTACTTAGATGGAAAAGATGTGTCATTAAATGTTATTTCCAAGTCTGGTAAAACAACTGAGCCAGCTTTGGCATTTCGGTTTTTGCAGCAATATATGGAAAAACGCTATGGGGATCAGGCGACATCTCGTATTATCGTAACAACGGATGAAGAAAAAGGTGCACTTCTTTCGCTTGCAATAGAAAAAGGATACAAGCGTTATATCGTGCCAAACGATATAGGTGGAAGGTATTCGGTGTTTACTGCTGTTGGTCTACTTCCTATCGCGGCAGCAGGATATGATATTGAAAAATTAATGGCTGGGGCTAAAAATGCAGAACAGGAGTACAGCATATTAGATACAACAACCAATGGTGCTATTCAGTATGCTATTATACGCAAACATTTGTATGATGCTGGATACCCGGTTGAGATTATGGCTACGTTTGATGAAAAACTACGCTATATCCAAGAATGGTGGAAACAATTGTTCGGAGAAAGTGAAGGCAAAGAAGGTAAAGGAATCTTTCCAGCATCTGTTGTCTATTCGACCGATTTGCATTCATTAGGTCAATACATTCAAGAAGGAAAACGCATGTTATTCGAAACATTTTTAACTGTAGAAAAAGCAAATCAGGATTTAACTGTGTTTGAAGCAGAAAACGATGGGGATGAGCTTAATTATTTGAGTGGGTTAACACTCCATGAATTCAACCACGCCTGCCATGAAGCAACCGCTAGCGCTCACTTAGACGGCGGCGTACCACAAGTTTCCTTGTCCATCGAGCAAATCGACGAAGAGCATATCGGATATTTGTTGTACTTCTATATGATTTCATGCGCATACAGCGCATATTTACTAGATATTAATCCATTTGATCAACCAGGTGTGGAAGATTATAAGAATAATATCTTTAAGATTCTTAAAAAACCAGGATATTAATAAATAGAAGCTCTCCTTGTGAGAGCTTTTTTTTGTGGCTTTTTGGTCCCTACAAAGTGTCACACAATTCGAAAAATATTCAGAATCGTGTTGAATCTGTGTCAGACAAAGGGACACATCAAGAAATAACCGTAATATTTGTAACGAAACTGTAAACTTCACTCAAAACTCCTTTAGTATAAGGGATTATAGCTATGTAGAAGGTTTTCGGAATATTTTCCCACAAAGTTCCCTTACTTTTGCATGCTAAAATCAAGTTGCTCAAAAAAACTAGGAGGTACACGATGAAAAAACAATTCGTTGCAACTACATTAACAGCGATTATCGGTTTAAGCACATTCGGTGGCATTGCCCCTATTGATATGCAAAATATACAAGCTTCGGCTGCTACGTTAAATCCACAAAACAACCAGGTCGCTGTGGAAGCAAAGGCTGACCAATTAATACAAACTGCAAAAAGTTTAATAGGTAAAGCTACTTACAGTAACACAGATTATAAGCCAACTTATCCGTATAAATTCTCATGTGCAACTTTTCTGATGTACATATTCGAGAAAAATGGAGTCGATCTTGCCACTTATAACGAAGACTATATGATGAAGCAAGGTACGTACGTTGCTAAAGATCAGTTTCAAAAAGGCGATCTTCTGTTCTTTGATAGCAGAGGCGGAAATGTTCCAAATCACGTTGGGATGTACATAGGGGATAATAAAATAATTCAAATGGCAGACCCTACTCAAAAGATAGTTATTACAGATCTAGATAGCAAACCGTATTATGATGATAGTTATATTACTGCACGTCGAGTTCTACCTACACTACTTCCTTCTAACCCTGCAACAAAAGGAGATAATATTGTAAGTAAAGCGTATAGCTTAAAAGATAAAGTAACAATGGGTACTACTAATAATGCATCTACCCTACGCTTTACTGCGACTGGATTTGTTGACTATGTATATAAAGCAAATGGCGTAACTTTAGGTACAACGAACGTAAGAGAATTAATGAAAAAAGGTACTACTGTTTCTAAAGCTAATTTAAAGAAAGGCGATTTAGTTTTCTTTAATGGGGTTATTGGATCTAGTACACCAACAATGGTAGGGATTTATGCGGGAGATCACCGTATCATCGTCCCTAATTCGAATGGTGTTTTAACACGAGTTCTATTTGTAGATTATTATGCTAAGCATTATATCACTGCAAAACGTGTGATCTCTGGAGGTACAACTACTAGTGTAGCTGCTCCAGCTCCTAAAGAGACAGTTTCAGCTCCAACAACATCTACTACTCAGTCTGCTGATAAGGTTGTGAATTTCGCAACTAGTTTAATGAGTAAAGTAAAATTTGGCTATTCTTATAATGAAAGCAACTTAACTTTTACAAGTGCTGGCTTTACGTATTATGTATTTAAAAAACAAGGAATAGATGTTAAGGACAAACTAGCTAGCAGACAAGCACAAGCAGGAACAGCCGTGTCAAAAGCTAATCTTCAAAAGGGAGATCTTTTGTTCTTCTCTACTAATAATGGTAGAACAAAGATTACCCAAACAGGAATTTACATTGGAAATAATGAGTATTTAAGCCTGACTACTAAAGGTAGCGTCATTAAGGATAATTTAAATTCTACTTTTGCGAAGCAAAATTACGTTTCTGCACGTCGTGTTCTAAAATAAGCTAAAATAAAAGCATTCATCGCAACTTGCGATGAATGCTTTTTTACTCATCATTCTTTTTTAATTTGTTTGCAAAGTCAATCATGGAACGGCTGGACATAGGTCCCTTTATTAACAATATTGCTTGTTCGTTCAGCTTTGGTATTATGACTTCCATTACACCTTCTGTATCCTTGAATATATGCACGTCCGCGTTCGTTCCATCTGCTAACGCTTTCCGAGCTATTTCTTCGGCCTTGCTTCCAATGGTTATTAGCGTATGAATATTTTTTTCGGCAACAAGACTTCCAATTTCCGCATGGTATTTCTTTTCAAAACTCCCTAGTCGATTAATATCTCCTAAGACTAAAATAACATTTTTACCTGCTCCAATGGATTCTAATACATTTAATGCTGCTTTTACGGAAGTAGGATTATTTGTCCATGTATCATCTATAATTGTACTTCCTCCAATCCCCTTCGATAACTCAAGATGTCTAGACATATTTTGGAACGTTGCTAGTCGAGGTATGACAACATCTAAATCTAGCCCCATTTCATGCACAGCCGCAATTGCTGCAAGAGCGTTATACACTTGGTGCTCCCCATATCCCGGTATGAAAGCTTTATATTTTTTGTTTAAATAGTGGATGGAGAAATTCATGCCATTATTTGCGAATTCTATATTGGAGGCTCTAAAATCAGCCTTCTTGCTTATCCCAAAATAAATTATCTTTCCTTTAAATTTTCGTAAAGAAACCTTTTTCGTGTTAAGATCTTCTGCATTTAGGATTAATGTTCCGTCTTTTTCTATTCCGCTAACTATTTCTGACTTAGCTTTAATATATCCTTCCAGACTGCCACAGCCGTCTAAATGGTGTACTCCAATATTTGTAATGATTCCAATGGTAGGCTGATATATTAGGCATTGATGTTTGATATTACCCGAATTTCCTAAGCCAAGCTCGAATACTGCAGCATCTGTTTGGTCAGAGATGCCGGTTAAGTAGGGTAATGATTGTCGCGGCTCATTCTTACTGCTGATGGAAGCTTGAACATTCCTATCTATACTTAAAATATGCTTCATCATTTCCTTTGTAGTTGTTTTACCACATGTACCTGTTATAGCAACTACAGGTATTGAAAACAGTTTTCGATAGTAATCCATGAAACTCCAATATGCTTGCACGAGACTACTAACCTTTAGAACAGTTGTGTTGGACATCGCTTCTTTAAGCTCTGCATGGGATTTATCTGTGATTACTAGTGCTGGTCCCTTATTATTTATTTCCTGCCAGTTGATAGAATCACCCCTGCTCACAAACAAAAGCGTATTTCGTTTTGTCAGATCATGCCGTTTATAATAAATAGCATTTCTGACAAACCATGTGTCAGAACCACTAACTAGTTCCCCGTTCAGCAACTTTCGTAAGTCCTTTACAAGTATAGGCTTCATACTAATTCCTCCTTTCCTTCAAACTGTTTGGAAAATTATTCTCCATTTTGTAGCTTCCTATTTTCAATGATTTTTCTCCATATAGATTTATCCTCAAGCTTTGCAAATCCACCAATTCCAGGAGTATTGTTTACTTCAAATATGATTGGTTTAAGTTCTGCGTTCAGTCCTAAATCTATGCCGTATTCTCTCGATGGAACGTGTTCAGCTATCACTTTTGCCGCTGAAGTAGCCACTTTCCCTATTTCTTTAATTAATCGCTTCTTTTCTGTTTCATCCATTTGCCAATGAGACGACAATAATTCATCTACTGTTATTATTGCACTCCCTCGATGAGAGTTGAGAATACCGTTTTCAAGATTTTGCTCTGTTCCAATATTTGCATTGATGCCACCAACAAGCCATTTCTTTTTTAATAGCTGCATATGAACTCGTAGACTCACTGGCAGTCCCTGTGGTGTAAAACTAAGGACACCCTCTTGAACAATATAATTACCCATTCGGCCCATACGCTCAAATGGATGTAGCATTTGATGGAAATTTTCTAATGCTTTTACACATTTACTAATCGCTACACCTTGGATAGAATAGCCATCATAACAATATCGTCCATCCTGCAGTTGATATACTTTATAAATTGCTCTACCCTGTCCAGTTGTATCGTGTTTTACATATGCATAATCAAAACTATTAACGAAATCCTTTAAGTTAGTCATATTGTATAAAGCAGTCCTTGGAATACTATTAGCGGTTAAGCGGTTTTGCCTCAATAATAAGTACTGTTTCCACTTTCCAAGTTGTTGTTTCAAAGAATATACCTCCTTTACTTTCTTCTATTTTTGTTTCTGAGCTTTTTAATATTTTGGTATTGTTCTTCATACTCCTTGAACATTTTAAGATCAGGAACATAATTCCCTTCAATAATCCAAATGTCTCCTTGGTTTGTAACACCAACATCAAAGCCAATAATTTTCAGATCTATATTTTTTTTATCAAGCATTTGGGATGCTGACAGACAAAGCCCGTCTATTATAGTGTTTAATGGCTCACTGCTTTTAGATAAGATAGTGGAATCCTTAATTGCCTCCTCTAAAGTGAGCAGCTTTTGAGCTGCGTTTGTTATGATGAATTTTTTCCCTGCTAATTTAACTATTTTACCTGTTATCTTCCAGGTAGCTTCATCCTTTTGCGTTATGACCCTAACGTCCATTGGACATTTATCAATCGTAGCTAGTGGTACTCTTTGCTGGATTATATAATCTTTTTTGTTTAGATAAGTATCTTCCAGATATCTATAAGTTTCATCTAAATTATTCTTTACAATAGTTCTTATACCTGAATGGATTTCATAGACTTGTGGTCCTTTTCTTTTGATTTGCACAACTCCAATTCCATTTTGTCCTACACATGGCTTTATAATGACTTCACTAAACAAATATAGATAGTCTTTAAACGTGAAACGTGTAAGTAAATCTGTCTTGGGAACTACCGATTTACGTAGGTATTGATATTGATCCCATTTACTAATGGCAAAATGGAGCATAGAATCATAAATCCAAATGCCTGTTTTGTAATCGTAGATGACTTCCACTACAATCGTGTTGCAGCTTGGAAAGGAATTCCCTAATTTTTTAGCTACTAAAACAGATAGACTTTTAGATTTGTTTAGAAATAGATTTTGGAAAAGTTTAATAAAAACAGAGGAATCTTTACTATTCGTAATAGATACTGAACGCCACTTGGAAGAGGAATTTTGTCGATGGACGGTAACGAAATAACGACAAGGGATTTGTGATAGAGGAGTTGAAAATTTTAAAGGCTGAATGACATAGTATTTTTGTGTTAACTCATATTGCTTTAGATACTCGTACATTTCTTCTCTATTATTGACTCTTACCACCTTCTGCAGGGAGTTTATCTTAAACCAATTATTTTCTTTTGATATGATAATTTTCCCTGGACCAAAAGTGGGTTTTATGACAACTGTATTGTACTGATTTAAAAGAGAAAATAAAGCTTGTTTGGAAAATAAAACAGTTTCTAACAGATGATTTCGCAACTTTTTTTCTTCTTGCAATAGTTTATATTGACTGACTCTGCCTCTACCTAGTACCAATTTGTATACCCCCTTTAAATTCATCTTTTCACTTACTCAAACTTCATCCAAACCCAGAAAAGCGTTGGAAGAATTTCGCTAAAAAGGCCTCCTTTACCTTTGCTATAAACTGGGTTTGTAATGAAGAATGAATATGTTGCCTTGTGAGCGCTATATTAATTAATCATTTTTCTATTACAGTTCTTGACAGCCTAAAGCTACAATTGAACCTTGTTCAACTGGAGCTGCGCCATTTTGGTCAAAGAATCCTGTAATTTCGAAGCTTTGCACAATATCAACATTTGCTGTCGCAACTTGATCTCTAAAAACAGCTTCAAACGGAAATTCCATTCCATTCACAAGTCCTGTACCAGTTACAGTTACGACACAGTTCTGACCTTCTCTTTTACATTCAACTGAAGTAATTTCGTTTGCAGTAAAAGTGAAATTGTTTTCATCTGGTGTTTCTGTATCCTCAAAATCTAATGACAGAGTGGAAGCAGCTAGCGTCGTAACACATACTTCTGCCAAGTACGTTAAGTTTCCTTCAATCGTACCGTTCTGACCTTCAAACTTAACATTATTATCCTCAGAAAAAGCATCTACAGATACTCCACATGGACAAATATTCCCCATTATTATCCCTCCTTTCAAGTAGAATACTGTAACATATTAAGAATCTACTTCTTTTGGCAAGGCAGTTTGTCCATACAGCGCATATTTAAATTTATTAGACTTCAATCTTCCAAATCTAAGTTGGCTTATTTCGTAGTTTAAAAGCTAATTCTTTAATGGTTTGGGAGTACATATCACCTTTAATAAGAATAATTGTTTCATCATCCACAATTTCTTTTAACAAATTATAGGCGAGGGTACCATTATTAAATTTATAGACAGGTGATTTTAACCCAAGTTCCACTGCATGGTCAGCAATTATTTTGGCATGGAATCCTATTGTTATTAATAAATCTACTCCATTTTGGTAAACGATACTTCCCGCCTCTTTATGGATAATGTAACCCCAGGACCCTAAATCCGTAATCGTCCCAATTATCGCTATCTTTTTTTTCTCTGCACCCACCTCATTCAGTACCTTCAACGCTGCTTGCAAAGATGTCGTCGTCAAACTCCAAGTATCATCTAAAATGAGGGACCCATTGATGCCTTCTAAAACTTGAAGCTGCTTTTCATATTTTATAAAGGACCTTAAACGTTTTGCTGCATCCGTCACACTTACCCCCATTTCATAAACAGCAGCAATTGCATATAGCGCATTGTATACTTGATGCTCTCCAAAACCTGGTACAAATACTTGATAGTTTTTGTTTTTATGTTGGACACTAAATTGCATACCATCATTTCTGTAATGAATATTCATTGCTTTAAAATGACAATTTCTTTTCTTGCCAACTTTGACGATTTTTCCAGAGAAACGTTTTACATTAATCTTCCGAGTATTTATATCATCTCCGTTAATAATTAGTACACCTGTAGGATCTATAATATCGACCATTTCTCCCTTTGCAGCTATATAACCTTCAAGCGTTTTGCAATAATTAAGGTGATGAGCACCTATATTTGTAATAATTCCTATGGTTGGCTTGAAATATTCTCCAGCTTTTAGAACGTCTCCTGGTGCACCAACAGCCGTTTCGAATATCGCTGCTTCCGTGTCCTCTTCCATTTTTAAAAGATATTGTAAATAGGCTGTCCGTGAATTACTCGTGAGATTTGTAGCAGTCACTTTATGATCAAAGGACAAAATATGCTTAATCATTTCCTTTGTGGTTGTTTTACCTGAGGTTCCTGTAATAGCGACAACTGGAATATCAAATAAGCTTCGATAATAATGGATAAACGTCCAATAGGCGTGTTCCGAATTTGCCACATAGATGACCGTTACATTATCAGGAATTTCATTTTCTTTATAGTTCCATTCTGTCGCTAGCACTAAAGGAAAAAACTCCTCCAGACTTTTCCAGTTAACAATTCTTTTATTTGTAAATAGAATTGTATTTTTGTGCTTAATTTGTTTAATACGGTAGGCACCAAAATAGATTTTCGTGTCATCCATTCCTTGTACTAACTTACCAGCAATAATTCCTCTAATTTTGCTTACTGTATGGGCTTTCATACTTCTAAACACCCCCTTCACTCTCATCATATGTTGATATCTATAAGTGGATTGGATAATTTTCAAATAATTTACGTGATATTCAACCATCGCAACAATTAGACCAATCATACATATAAAGAGAGTCTGTATAAAAAAGGAGTGAACTGTTTGAAATCAATTATTTTTATAAGTACAAATAAGTCAGGCTCCAGTAGAGAGGCTATTAAAGCAGCTGAAAAATTGGGGTACTATACAATTCTTTTTACAAATAATGAGAAACAACTTGAGCAAAGAAAAGAATATATGGAAGTTCACAAAATGATTTCTGTGAACACAAATAGCATAGAGGAGATGGGAGAGGAAATTTCTAAGTTATTGCTCAAAGGTATAGATATAAAAACAATTGTAAGTTTTATCGACCCATTTGTTCATATCGCCTCTATTCTTTGCGATAAATTTTGTCAAAACTATAATTCATCCAATGCCATTAAAATTATGGAAGATAAAGAGGAGACACGAAAGTTTTTAGCGGATAAACCTTACACACCAAAATTTATATCTATTCTTCCAGATGATATAATTTCCACTAAGTCACTGATCCAGGAAATAAACCTACCCATCATCGTAAAATCTCCAAAATCAACGGGTTCTAAGGATGTGCTTTTAGCTCGCGGTAAAGCTCAGCTAGAAAAGTATATTCAAATGCTACGCAGTAAGTACCCCGAAGAAACGATTATGCTTGAAGAGTTTATTGAAGGAGAGCAATGCTTAGTAGAAGCTATTATCTATAAGAAACGTGCACATATTGTTGGAATTATTGAGCAAGAAATTACGAAAGGAAAACGATTTATCATTACTGGCTACGGAGTACTACAAGAAGTGCCAGACAATTTTAAAAAGGAATTGGAGGATGTACTTCATTCAATCGTTACTGCTTTTGACATCGAAAACGGTGCAATGCATCTCGAGATACGATTATCTGAAAGTGGCTGGAAGCTAATCGAGATTAACCCAAGGATATCGGGCGGAGCAATGAATAAGATGATTGAGGCAGCATATGGATTTAGTTTAGTCGAAGAAACAATTAAGCTATTTGTAGGAGAACAGCCGAACCTTACACCAAGACATAAAAAACATGTATTTACGAAGTACATTATTTCTAGCCAAAAAGGAATACTGGAAAAAGTGACTGGAAAAGGGAGAGCAAGCAAATCTCCGGGAGTAGTAGCCGTCTATGTTAAGCCTAAAAAAGGGACTCTTATAATGCCACCATTATCCATGGGACATCGATATGCATATATCATTGCAACCGGAAGTAGTTTAGCAGAAGCCAAAACGAATGCAAATACCGCAGCATCAGAAATTGAATTCCATATACAAGGATACGAAAATTAGAACACCTTATAGGTGCTCTTTTTTTTGTATAATACTAATAACTTTTATGATAAGCGTAATAAACCCAAGTAACAGTGCTGCAATATGTGCGCACTATTACTTGGGTATAATTTATTCTCTAAAGAATCTATCCAAAAACTGAACAGTATCAAACATATTTGTTTTACTAGCACCTTTTACTAAAATAGTATCATTCTTCTTCACGATTTCCTTTAAAAGTTCATGCATTTTATCCTTATCTGTAAAATGATACGTATGCTGTGCTGGAAAGCCCCTTGCAATTGCTTGTGCTCCAATTTCTTCTGTCCGATAACCGTAAGTGATTAACACATCGATCCCCTGCTCATACACATAATCTCCAACCTTACGATATTCCTGCTCTCTTAAATCTCCTAATTCTCTCATTTGACCAATAATTGCTATGTTACGATTCTTCCCTATATTTTTTAATACATCAATGGCAGCTTTTACGCCTTGGGGATGTGAGTGAACCGTGTCATCAATTACGGTTATGTTATCTTTGCAATCATAAACTGTTAACCTTCTAGGTGGTTTTCTAAAAATTAGACCTGCCTTTATTTCCATTGGTGTAAACCCTAAGTAGTCGGCAACTGCAATAGCGTTTAATGCGTTATAAACATGATGCTCCCCTAAAATAGGGATAAACATCTCTATTTCTTGTCGCTGTAGCTTAATCTTAAAGCTCATGCCGTTATCCACATATTTAATACCGTAGGCTCTATAATTGGCTGGTGATTTTGTACTAACTGTCATAATCTTCCCTTTAAATTGATTCGTCTCCAAATGCTTTGAGTTATCATCATCTTTATTGATAACTAGAATACCCGTTTGATCCATGCCGTGAATTAACTCAGACTTTGCCTTTGCAACTCCTTTAATATCTCCATCAAAGTTTCCAACATGTGCAAGACCAATATTCGTTACAACACTAATATTAGGTTGGATAATACTACAATGCTCTGTAATAACACCTGGGTAGGCCATCCCATATTCGAGGACAACTGCTTCATGTGTTTGATTAATTTCCTCAGCATGTTTTTTTGTATGCTCTGTTGTATTCCAATAATCCTTTGACTCGAAAATATTCCATTTTTTAGCCAAAATAGATGCAAGAAAAGCTTTAGATGTCGTTTTTCCAGCACTCCCTGTTATTGCGATGATCGGTAATTTCTTTTTGACCTTACTATTTCTTTTTTTAGCTGCTGCTATTTCCTTTCTAATTTGCAGTTGATTTTCTGCAACGTATTTAGCATATTTTATCGAATTTATCACGACGTCTAATTCTAAATAGAAGGCTGGTGGACATCCAGGGCGCCAGTTCACCTCGTAGATCCAAATTTTTAGATTTTCATCTAATCCAATATCTATTCCTATTTCATCAATTACCTCGCCGTACTTTTCCATTTGAATTTGATCTAGGTGTTCAGCTAATGACAAAGAAAAGTGCTCCAGCAGGCGCCTAATATTAAATGCCTCTTCCTTAAATTCCTGCTGAAGAAATGGGTCTAAGTAATTCGTAAACCCTCCATTATTAATATTGGCAATGATCGAACCATTTGGTGCAATCCTTGGATAAATAGTCGTGACTACCCATTTACCATCTCCGTTTTTCTGAACATGAAGCCTAAAGTCAAATACCTGACCAGATTTTGTAGTGGAATTTATATATGGTTGGACTATATAGGTGCCTTCTGACAGTTTTCCTTCGAGAAAGCTATTTATCCCTTGCTTCGTATATGTTGCATCATGAGAGTCCTTTCTCACTACATAGGTATCTCCTACTTTACTGATGAAATAGATTCCCTTCCCCTTTCTTCCATCAATTGGTTTAAAGACAATCTTATGAAAGGAGGAGATGAATTTATGAAAACCCTCTACATTCTTTATTATTTCAGAGGGAATTAAGTAGCTTGAAAATTCCTTTGCTCCCTTAAGCCGTTCATTGATATTCCACTTGTTTCCTATGGAGTTTGTTGTAAAAGGAATTTCACTTTTTAGTTTGTTAATAATCAACTTAGATTTAGCTAATTTTTCGGGACTTCCTGCATTATAAATTACGTCCGGAAAAGGCATAATTCTTTCCTTCCAGCCTCCATTTTCATATACTTGCCCTCGTATTGTTCGATTAACAAAATTTACGGTGCCTGGTGAAAAATAAAAAAAGTTGACTCCTTCCGCCTTAGCAACTGCTGCATATGCATAAGACTTTATAACAGTTGTTGGATTCCTTCGGTGATGTAGCATTCCTATTGTTGTCATTGATTTTCTCCCTTATATTTAATTTTTTACATAGCTATATATCTATTAAATTCAGTGATAAAGCTTTGTATATGGACAAACGTTCAGTTTATGTAAATTTCAACTTAAAGGAGATTTCCCAAAAGGAGTTATTCTTTTTAGTGCAGAAAAATTCATTAGATGTGGGCGTTTGTTGGAACAATTCGTAAATTGGTGTTATGAGGAAAATAATATCTGGAAGTAGTAGCCCCTCGTACGCTACTATCGAGAAAATTCCTAAAAAACAAAAACAGATGGAGAAAAACGACTATCTTTCTCCATCTGTTTTATTTTCGAGACTTATTAGACAGCCTTTTGCTTGGTATTACCATTTTGGCTCAATGATAATTTTTCTTTTAAGCATTTCCGTATCTAACGGTTGTATCGCACAGATACAGCTGACATCTACAACCTTACAGATAGATGTTTTCTCTAGTTTAACTACATCACAAGGAGAGTTAGTTAAACTGCCTTCAATATCTAAAGGACGTAGCAATGAAATGGTTGCACAACAATTGTCTAAGTCCACCGATTCTATTCGGAAAAATTTTGTTTCAATACCCTCCATGACACTGTGTAAGCTCAAGAATTCTCCATTTTGTGTTACCAGGAGGAAGGGAATAGTATCAGTTCCGACTATTTTAGCGAGTAGGTTTCCAAAAAATTTTGTTTGAGAGTTTTGTAATAAATCCTGGAGTATTTTTAATTCGAAAAGTGCTTCACAAATACAATGATTACTTATTCGTTCACTGTTCAATTCCTTATCACTCCCTCCCTACCTTGGTATTCTTATCATATTAAGAATACCAAGGTAGATACGGGTAAAAGGCATCTACTTTCTCGTTAAAATGGCTCAATATAAAATTTTATTTCCTTAGCAGCAGCTTGAGCAATTTCCTTTGCTTGGGCTTCTGTTTCAGAAACTGCGATGATGCAAGCATAGCGGTCACCCATTGAATAAGGTTTCTTAAGAACTGTCCCTTTCAATGGTTTAACATAAACGTATGTGACCCCTGGATGCGCTAATGCCTGTTCTTTCCCTTTAACTTTCAGTAGTTTGCCTCGTGATTGAATAGTTAAATACGTAGCGTTCACGTATTTACTCTTGGTTTTGGTGAATGCAGGTTCTTCTCCTAAATAAGTATTTAATATTTCTTTCAACAAATTAATGCCAGTACCCTCTTCAATAATTTGGTTCATGACACCTCCGGACATTCTTGGATTTATCTCAATTAGCTTCCATTCATTTTGAACTAGCTTCAGCTCCATATGACAGGAGCCGTTTGAAAAGCCTAGTTCCCTCATGATGTCCGAAATATGAGTTATCAGGTTTATACGCAATGTTTCTTCTAATATTGCAGGATACTGATAAGCACCGACAATAAACTTTCCATTGTAGATAACGTCTTGCTCCAATACCTCCATAAATTTCAGTACACCGTTGTGGACGACCAATTCAACGAGATACTGGGACCCTTCCAAAAATTCTTCTATTAGTAAGCTACTATTAGGATATTTATCTCTCAAATATCCGATGGCTTTCGTCAGCTCGGCAGCCGTTGTAACCATGAACACATCCTTGGAACCGTTTGAAACAGGTGCCTTGATCACTAGAGGGAGTGGGAGGGGGGAGTTACCATTTATATTTTGAAGGGAATCCTCTGGATGAGTTATCCAATATACAGGAGTTATGGGGAGATGCTTTATTGTTTCTCTTAATGTTATTTTGTTTTCCATTATGCTTAATGGTTGTAAGGAGACGACCTTTAACCCTAGCAGTTTGGAAAGACGGGCTGCGTATGCAACATACGGATCTATGAAACTAACACATGCACATATTTGTTTACCTGTTTTCTGCAGCAATAATATTTCGTATGTTATGCGCTGCTCGTTCAACAAGTCCTTTATGAGAATAGCCTGATCTACTTCTGCAAATTCCAGATGGCTGTGTTTATCCGTGAATAATATGACGGCGTATCCCATTTCCTTTGCAACCGTTAATGCTGCTCTACTTGTGCCATATTTATTACTCCCGATAAATACAATTGTCTTCATCACACTAACCACCTTCATCCATATTCGCTTTGTTACAGAATATGTGGAAGAAAGGAAGTCGGTGAGTGAACTGTTCTACCTGCATTATAAGAAAATCCGAGAAAAAGACGCCAAGTCTTAAAATTTCAATGCTGTTTCTATAGGTTTTCGAAGGATTTTGGATAGACATTTTGCATATGTTTACCGATTATTTTTTGAGATGATAGTCGTGACTAACGTCACGACTATCATCTCTTCTCCCGGTAATCTTATGGCGTCTGCCTGTCCGTCACCCTCTTAAAACTCTTAAAAACAGGTTAGTGCGGTTTTGATAATTAGTGAAAAGAATACTCTCCTATTTAAAAAGGAAGCTTACGAAGATGCAATTTCGTTCGCTATTTCGCTTCTTTTTTTAGAGAACACTTACTATTTTTTCCACTAGTATAAAAGAAATGCTGCTTCTTCATCCTCATTTCTTCTTTACTTTGCCTAATATTATCATCTAAGCAATACGCTGTGGCCAATTTAGTTAGGGAGTACCACTCGCTTCGTTGATTGTAGTGCAAGGTGGCGACTTCAGCGGGATGAGTGAGACAGATGAGATATCACAGCGGCGCGTAGCGACGGTGATAGCTCATCGCTCACCCCGCGAAACGCGTCCACCTGTAACGAAAATCAGTAGAATTATTTATTTATTTATTCTAAAAAAGTGCGCATAATTTATGCACACTTTTTTAGCTTATTTGGTTGAATCTATTACAAGCATCGCTGCTCCTAGCATTCCTGCTTCATTGCCAAATTTTGCACGGGTCACTTGAACTGGCTTTAGCTTTAAAGGCTCTACTTTAGCAAGAAGCTCTTCCCACCAGTAATCTGCAGAGTCAGAAACCCCTCCACCAATAACAACACAGTCCATATCGAGCACTGCTTGAAGACTGGAGATAACTATCGCAAAGTCAGATAGGAAACGCTCACGAACTGCTATTGCACCAGTGTTTCCCTCTGCAGCTAAACGGAAAACATCATGGGGCTTCGCCAATTCATTAGTTTCTGCATTGATGACATTGCCCTCTTGAATTAGTCTTTTAATAGCTGTTCCAGAAACGTACTCTTCACTACAGCCAGGTCTGCCACATCCACATACTATACCGTTTGGATACAAGATTAAATGACCAACCTCGCCACCGCCACCATTTGTTCCATTCATCACTTTTCCATCAAGCACTATGCCCCCACCGAGTTTTGTTCCAACTGTTAAGCAAACGACTTGTTTGGAACCTGCTGCTGCACCAAGTCTAGCTTCTGCTAACGCAGCACAATTGGCATCGTTGTTTATCTCTACAGGAAGTCCGGTTGCTGCTTCAAGCAAAGCTTTGACTGGCGTCCCTTGCCACCCAGGCATTTCTGTTTCAAACGTAATGACACCCGTTGCCGCATCTACCATCCCTCGAGTTCCAATTCCTATTCCAGCAATGTCTGGGACTTCGTTCTTCATAGCAAGAACCTGCTCCTCTAAATATGGATATAAAGGTAATACAGTTGGTATAGTCTTATCAACTAGAACTTCACCCTGTTCATTTACGACACCCAATCGGATTTTAGTTCCTCCAATGTCTACTCCTAGTATCTTCTTCAATTCTCTATCCCCTTTTTAAATGCGACCACAAAGGCTTCATATGGACGAATTTCTACTGTATTCTCATTTGTATTTAGCGTATCATAGTTCGATATAATAATTTCTCGTGATTTTGAAGTCACATCACAGTCTTTCCATTCTAGCTGCTCTCTTTGATCGGAGAAATTTGTAACTACTAACCATTCTTCATCAGCCGACTGCCGTTTATAAACAAATAAGCTCGGATGATCAGCAAATAATAGTTGAAAGCTTCCATGGGTAATAATGTCATGCTGTTTTCTAAGCTGTATTAGCTTTTGATACGTATAAAAAATAGAAGTGGAATCATTTATTGATTGTTCGACATTTATCTCATCGGTATTTGGATTCATTCGAATCCACGGCGTACCTGTCGTAAAGCCACCCTCTGATGTCCATTGCATAGGTGTTCTGGCATTATCTCGACCCTTTGCATAAATACCAGACATAATGTCTTCGTGAGAAATCCCCTGCTCCATTTTTTCCTTATACATATTCAATGTTTCAATGTCTCGGTAATCCTCAAGCAATGGGAATACCACATTCGTCATGCCGAGCTCTTCTCCTTGGTATATATACGGGGTACCTTGAAGCATATGCAGACAGATTGCTAACATTTTCGCGGAAAGCTCTCGATATTCTCCATCATTACCAAAACGAGATACTACTCGCGGTTGATCATGGTTGTTCCAATATAAGCTGTTCCATCCTACTTTATGAAGTGCAAGCTGCCACTTTTCAAAATTTCTTTTTAAGTCGACTAGCTTTAACGGCTGTACATTCCATTTTCCACCTGGACCACTATCCAAGTCCATATGCTCAAATGTAAATACCATATTTACTTCTTTGTTATACGGATTTGTGTATATTTGAGCATCGTCAGTAGTCGCGCCAGGCATTTCACCGACTGTGACTACATCATATTTACTAAGTACTTTTTCGTTCATCTCCCGAAGATATTGGTGAATTTTCGGTCCATTAATAAAGTAAGGACTTCCATCTCCATACAAATTATTCGGATGAATTGTACCATCAGGCAGGTCCAAAGCCTTCGATATAAAGTTGATAACATCCATACGGAAGCCACCAATCCCTTTTTCGAGCCAATACGTCATTAATTGGTACACGTCCCCTCTTAGTGGCTCATGCTCCCAGTTTAAATCTGGCTGCTTCTTGGAGAATAAATGTAAATAATATGAATTAGTCAACTCGTCTTTTTCCCAAGCAGATCCGGAGAAAACGGAGCCCCAATTATTAGGAGGCTGTCCGTCTTTCCCATCTCTCCATATATAGTAATCACGGTACTTAGAATTTTTAGAAGACCTAGATTCTACAAACCATTCATGCTCATCTGAACTATGATTGACGACTAAATCCATGACAATTCGAATGCCTCGATTTTTAGCTTCTTCAATTAGCTGTTCCATATCTTCCATTGTGCCGAATTCATCCATAATTGTTCGGTAGTTTCGAATATCATAGCCGTTGTCATCATTAGGAGAATCATAGACAGGACTCAACCATATAACATCAATCCCTAACTTTTCTAGATAATCTAACTTAGAAATAATGCCTTGAATATCCCCAATACCATCTCCATTCGAATCCATAAAGCTTCTAGGATATATCTGATACACAACACTTTTCTTCCACCAAGGTTCCATTTGTCGCTCCATTTTTCCACCGCCCTAAAATGTAACTTAATAGAGTTATTTTAATCTTCCCGCAACAATTATGCAAGCGCTTGCACGATTTGTTTTTACAGTAATATAATTAATTGCACGCCTACTCTAGTTCTGATTTCTCTATGTAAACGGCAAACTCGATATGTGTATCTCCGCCCCAGGAAGAACTTCCGTTATCATTTACATCAGGATACGTAATATTATCTAAGCTATCATATGTGTTCCAACCAAAATAATACGGTGGTACTGTTAGAGAATCCGTTAATGAATTGATGACTGTTATCCACTCTTTCGAAATTTTCATAGTTCCATATGGATTCTCAGCCAGATTTATCTTTTGCTCTAGTTGCACACCTGGTTCATAGTGTTCTTCCTCACCACTAATTTGAAATCCTCTTTCATTTATTAAGTAGAGCTTCATATAATCCACCTGGTTTTGGGGTGGATAATGCCAAACAGTATGGAAGGTTGATGGGTCCTTGCTATTGATCTTCCAAACTTTTATTTCACCACTTGTCGAAACAAAAACCGCATTCCATTTACGCTTGTTCCACTCCCATAAACTTAATCCATATATTTTTTCGCCTGCAATAAAAGGAACAAATACATGACGGTCATCTAAAAAAATGGTATCTTGGATTTCGCCGTTAGAAACATATGAAAAATGATTAGTCATCTCTTTAAATAACTGTTCATCATTTGGAAAGGACGTGGGACCTGAAGTGTAATACCAGAAACATGCGGAAAGTAAGATAACTCCTATGAGCATAGAGATAATTAATTTAGTTTTTTTCACTTATTTCCCTCCTCAAACAGAGATTGCTTCGTTTGAAAATAGAGCTGCTTCTCCTGTGAAGTTATCAATATTCCTTTTCCATTGTTCTCTAGAAAAATAGTAGCACGAATCCCGCTTCCCCATTTCGGAAAGGTATTTGCCAGTATATAAGGAAAACGTTCAGTTTTTTGGGTTTCCAAATATATCTCGTTGTACCAACTATCACTAAAATAATCTTTTTTCTCAGCACCTTGTAGAGAGGCTACTAATTTTTCCGTAACAAACGAGACTTCGTTTGCCGTTGGATGCGTATTAATAATATATGCATCCTCCACATTTGAAATATATATACTTGGGTCATTTCCGGGATAAAGTAAATTATTTATTGGTATTCCAACTAACAGGGATATTAATAAAATGAAATTAGCACCAAAACCTAACCATGCGAAGGGTCGGTACTTTTGCCATTTCTCCTTATTCTTTCTTAGGAACAAATATAATAACCATACACCAAGGGGAAGGATAGGAATTTGTATTACACGACCAAAATACTCTAAATTAATAGAAAAAGTAAAAAGACCGATGAGGATAATTAAGACTACTTTCCATACGACAGGCTGTTTCAATTGAGTTTTATATAGACGGAAAGCAATTATGCCAGTTATAATCCATCCTAAAAAAATCATTATCTGTTCAACAATTTCAACATTCCACCAAATAATCATTCCCTCTTTTCGTCTATTGTATATCCTTTAATTCTCCATAACTTCCAATTTCCCCTTCTAAAAGTTATCACGCCAATAATGGAATCAAGAAATTCTTACACCGATTGGTTACGAAATGAGATATCTATTAATCCTTCTTTTTGTACTAGCAAAAAATAATCATGCACTATCCAAGTTCTATGAAATACATTAGAATCATTTCTATTAAAACAATAGAACCAAATACAATAGCTAGGGTACCTTTACTTGACGCAAATAGCGCAGTAGTAGCAAGTCCAAATACAATCAGTTGAAGGATTATTCTAATAGGAATAGTCACTGGGAAATTGGCTTTTGGAGCTATAAATGCGCCCCAAAATATTGCCACTAGTAGTGGGGTACCTATTCCCATAACGATATTGATGAACCCTCCTTTGTTCATATGGAAGCCCCAGTACGAAAAAGCACCAAGCGCACATAATTCCAGCATAAAAAACAAACCGAACACTATATATTGGAATACTAGCATTCTATTTTCCCCCTAAAATTTTTTCCTTTCTTTGTTCGTATTCCTCTAGCTGATCAAAAGGGTGGTACACTGTATTTCCGTGACATACTTCTAGCTGTTTTGGTTTTAAGTGTTTTATAATACTTGCACTTGCTAAGGCTTGCTTCATATCTGCTGTGAACACAGCCATAGGAGGTTTGAGTTTTCCTTTTTTAGAGGTGAATAAATCTCCAGCTAATAAAACTTGATCTTGCTCATGATAATAGACGACATGACCTGGAGAATGCCCTGGTGTGAAATAAGGGGTAAGTCCCCCGATTTTCATTAATGTATTAGAATCGTCTTCTAATAAGGGCTTTGTTAAAGTTTTCGGAAGATTATTCTCCAACTTTTTTCGTTTTGGATATATAATTTCTCCTTCCATGTAAGGGATTTCGATGGAATGAGCGTATACTGGGACTTCATATTTTTTTAAAATTCCTTTTATCGCTCCTACATGATCGGAATGTCCATGCGTTAAAAGAATTCTCTGTAACGATAAGCCATTATGTTGTTCTATAAATTTGATGATTCCTTTAGTCATCATTGGCATTCCCGCATCTACTAATGTGATTCCTTCCTCATCCGCTACAACCCACACATTAATAGGAACAATCATCCATGTTTTCAAGCTCCAAATATGTTCAGAAATCCTTTTTACCTGCATCCCCACTACCCCTTACTTTAATTTTTCTTGAAAGCCTAAAAGTAAAATATCTATTGCTAGGTTAAATGTTGGTTTCAATCTCTCCATTAATACTTCTAGCGGTTCATGCTGATAGGAATATGTACTTAACACCCCATTCAGTTGGTAATAAAAAATACGAGAAAACGCTAATAACTGTTCATCATCTGAAATGGAGAGGTTTTCCTCGATAACAGATTTCAACAGTTCAAAAATCTCAATTCGAAGTTGGTTGATATGTAACTCAGGCTTTTCATCCACTCTCGAGGACTTAGCATTGAAAAAAACATCATACATGCTTCGATTTTTTAAACAAAAGGAAATATACTCTAAACTAAGTTCTTTTAGCTTGATGTCTGCTGATAAGGAATCCACCTTTGAAATAACCTTCAATTTGTGATGCAATTCTTGCAATGACGGCACAGACAGCTCGTGCAGCAATGTCTCCTTATCTTTAAAATATAGATAAATGGTCGTATGTGAGCAGCCCGCATCCTTTGCAATTTCTCTTATCGTAACTGCATCATATCCTTTTTTAGCAAATAGTTTTGCAGCAGATTCCAATATCAACTTTTTCGTTTCTTCTGAACGTTGCTCCATCTTACTTTTCAAATGTAAAACCCCTCTTTCGCCAAACTAACCATTGGTTATATTATAACCAATGGTTAGTTTAATGTCAAAAAAGTGTTTACTTCATTAAAATACGCACACATAAATTATTCACTTTGTACATTTCATCTACTACAACCAGCAAGTGCCAATAATTTCAACTTTCATCATATCAGCAGTATAATTAGTTTTCATAATCCTTCAGCAACTGTGAAAAGGCGGAATCCATTTGAAAAATAAACCTACTGAGTCAGTTATGGCTACCCTACTCTTAACTATTAAACAAGCGTTTATCGTCAATAAAAACCCTCTTCCATGGCTAAAAGCTTTTACTGCAGGAGTTTGTGCAGGTCTACCTGTCCTCATCGGATTCTTATTGGGAAACTTGGAATACGGTCTGATAGCAGGAATCGGCGGCTTGACCTATCTATATGTTTTTAATATCCCTTATGCTTTTAGAGCAAAAAAATTATTGTTTGCATTAGTAGGACTATCATTTGCTATGGGTCTAGGAACGTTACTTGCACCCTATGCCTTCTTATCTGCAATAGCAGTAGCTATTATTGGTGCCCTTGTCACTTTTTTGTTTGGAGCACTAAGAATAACTGGACCAGCTGCTATTTTCATTGTACTAACCTTTCTAATGGGTACTGGTATGCCAATTGACCCTGTACTAGCCCCTATTCGAGCGGGACTTGTGTTCTTAGGTGGAGCATTTTCATGGATTATGGGGATGATTGGTTGGTTAAATAATCCTCATGGTCCCGAAAAGATGGCCGTGAAAAAAGTATATCTTGAACTAGCTAGCTTCCTAGAACTAGTTGGAACAGACGAATTAAATGAGTCCAAACAAAAAATTATTTCCTCATTAAAATTGGCAGGGAATATAATGCAGTCTGGCTATATTCCGTGGCGGGTAACAGAATCCTATAAACGACTTAATTTACTAAATGAACAGGCAAATAATATCTTTCTACATATCATTGAAAAGATGGAATCGAGAGATCAGCTATTACCTATAGAACTAAGTGAATCAATCAGGTCCATTGCACAGTCAATTGATAACTCTAAATCTAAAATAAAAATTCCACAGGGTGACGGTGACAGTGCTAATGATTTAACTATTTTTCATGATTTAGTTAAAGATACTGCAATTATTGCAAGCGAGCCAATATCCGTTATTCAAAGAAAAATAGTTATTTCTAAACCGTCACTACGTGTTGTGATAGGCGGTGCTTTTGATAAAAATTCAATCGTATTTTTAAATGCTTTTCGATATGGATTTGTGTTGTTTATAGCAGCTATTATCTCACAATCATTTGATTTTGAACGTTCCTATTGGGTTACGCTATCATGCGCAGCAGTGCTATCAGGGGCAACTATTATGGCAACCTTCCACCGTGCAATTCAACGATCTTTAGGGACCATTATTGGGATTTTGACCGCGACATCGATTCTATACTTTCAACCCGAAGGTTATATTATTGCAATTGCTATTTTCTTCCTCACTTTTCTAACAGAGCTTGCCATCGTATTAAATTATGGAATTGCTGCTTTATTCATCACACCTAATGCTCTTCTGCTTGCTGAGAGTACTACGAAAATTCATGATATTTCCTATTTTGCTTCTGCTCGCGTAATAGATGTCCTAATAGGGAGTGCCATTGGACTTATAGGTGCTTTTTTAATGAATCGAAAGAGTGCGGCTAGTTTACTTGCTCATACGATGGCCAAAACAATTCGCAGTGAACAGCAATTTCTATTTACTCTGTTCTCACAGGAACCAGCATTAGTTAAACCTGATTATTCAAAAGAACTTATTAAAATGCAAACAAACTTATCTAATTTACAAATTGTATATTCTACAGCATTAGGGGAAATCCCACGAGACAATACAAAGTTAGATTTGCTATTTCCTGCAATTCATTCCATCGAACACCTTGGATATTTACTAAATTCAGCTGCTAAATACAAAAATCGCCCTGTACTAGCGGATAGCGATTTATCTAAAATACTTCTAGTGTTTGAAACGCTAGCGAAATCAGCAGAGCAAGAGCGAATATTATCCAAAAAAGAGATGCCTAATATCATTGGATTTTCTAAAATACAAGCGGAGGTGCATCATCTCCAGGAAGCACTTCACAAAAGTGGAAAATAATAAACAGTTTCCTCACTTATCATCAAAACACCTCCAACCATTGAAAAATAGTTGGAGGTGCTATTATTTTATATGCGCCTAGAAAGAATTATGTGCTAAATGCCAATAGCTCTTTTTAGTTTGTCTTTAATAGTTGGTATGTCTTGTGAATTAAGGCTCATTCGAATGAACTTCTCGTCCATTTCCAATGCTTCTGCTAAAAGCCCCCCAAGGCCTCTTGCTCTGCGGTCAACCTGCATTAATATTTCAGCTGAGTGAGTGGATTGAGATAGAAATAGTATTTCTAATTCATCAAGTTTCTTTCTATAGAAACCGCTTATCGGCACAAATTCAAATTCTTGGACAAACGGATAGCGACTACCTAACTTATATGAAGCTTTCTCGCACTCCACTTTTCGTAATTTAAATCCAAGCTGTTCTACTGCCTCTAAAATAACTCCAGCTAATCTTGTTGGGCGGACGGTAATATAGTCTTTGTCTGTAGGATCAACACTATTCTTGATATCTAGTCCCGTGCTAACCCATACACGCGTGCTTCCATAGGTAACTGGCGTGTCTTCAGGAAGGGTCATGGAAAAGGGGATTACTTTCTTTTCATTCGCCCCAATGGTAAAAGGTTCGATAACTTTATATTTTTGGATAGCTGCTACATCTGTGTGTTTTCGGTCATTCGATTCACGAATATAGGTTGTATTTACTGTCAAATAAATTGCATCAATTTGTTGCTCTAGGTTTCCACCGATGACCTCCACTACACCTTGCATCTTTTCACCTGCAGTAAACTCTGACTTTTCTAGTTTTGTGTCTACTTTAGCCCCGCCAACTCCGATACTCGCCAATACTTTATTGAAAAATGACATAACACTTCTCCTTTGTTTTTGATATCCATTTTACGCTTTTGCACTCGGAAAGGTTTCAATTTATTAAGGACGCCTTTACCGCCATTCTTCCAACGCTTTTCGAGGCTTACATAGTAGCTTGCGCTTTTCTTTCTATCGATAAGGAATATGAGAAAGTTTTATAGGCACAGTGGGATAACCGACATTTTTCAAATAGTAGTTAATACTTCTGGCAGTGAATTCGTTGGTTCCGGAAGGACCTATAATGATTTGATTGACCGGAAGTCTGTTGTCATTTTGGAGAACTTTGTTATGTGTCTCTAATTCAATAAATGGCAGAATAATATTATCTCTTGCACGGAACTTCAGCTCATGCTGATACGGCATGCTTTTAGAGTTCGTCACAATAATTCGCCATTCTTTTTCCTCTGAAAAAGTAGCGTGCTTAAATAACGGGAGAAAGTACCCAATTGTTCTTGCCACTTCCTTAGGTGAAAATTTAGGCGTCTGGCCGCTTAGCTCTAAGCTAAGAAGCGACACGTTTATAATCCTACGAATAATTCGTTCCTGCAGCTTATGGTCGTATATTACTTTTCGAGGGAAAAAGTTCTCTTCACTTAAATGAAACGAAACATCAAATAAAGCCGAAAAGTCAAAACCTATCGAAATGCCATGCTGACTTCGACTATAGCCTCTCCATTGGCTTAGAAGGTCTCCGCTTTCACAAAAGGACACAACAAAAATATCTGTATCCTGCTCCTCGAGAATTGTAAAGACTTCTTCTAAGTATGTTCTCCTAAGATTACCTATTGGTAATTCTTGAATAAGCTTTTGGAGGATACTTTCACAAATCTCTAGTCCATGACTATATTCTTTCGAGTCATTCATAAACTTTATATGGGAAGCCCAAAAGGTTTTGTTGCTAATAATTCCTTGTGCGCCTTCTAAGTTTGTATAGTGATATAACGCTTTTATATTTTTTGTAAAGTATTTTCTAAATTCCTTACTGATTAACGGGATAAGAGCTTTTATATCGATACTTGAAGTAGGATTATGTTCTATCTCATATCTAGACATTTCAATAGCACCTCCTATCTTTATAGTAATACTTCAAGCTCTCGGTGTCTAAAACCATTGGAAATCTTAACAATAAAAAACCAGAAATAGAAAGAATTCAATCTTCCACTCTGGTTTCTCGGTACCACTGAATAAGTTCATGAGGCTGCATCGGCTTTGCAAAATAATATCCTTGAAAAATCGGTTTTCTACTAGCCCCCTTCAAGAAATTTACTTGCTCCTTCGTTTCTACTCCTTCAATGACTACGTTTAAATTTAATGATTCTCCTAATGTAACTATAGCCTGAACAATAGCAGAGTCTTTAGGTGAGATAGGTACATCATCTATAAATGATTTATCTATTTTTAAGGTCGATATGGGCATTTGCTTTAAATAAGAAAGTGAAGATACACCAGTACCAAAGTCATCTAATGCAACCGAGAAACCTTCTTTTCTAAACTCTCCTACCGCGCGCATAGCTTCTTCCATGTTTTTTACAAAGCTATTCTCCGTTATTTCTAATTCTATTTGTGAGGACTCCAGACCATACTCATTTAATTTTTGTGTTAATAACTTTAAAAGCAACGGAGAGGTAACATACTCACCTGGAATATTAATGGCTACCTGTTTAAAAGAAATGTTTTCTAGTTTCCAATCGGCTATTTGCTGACATACTCGACCTATTATCCAATCGGTTACTTTAACCATACGATCATATTCTTCTAAAATAGGAACAAACACAGCAGGTGATAGAAATCCATACTTTGGATGATTCCATCTCAATAATGCCTCAAGTCCTACCGTTTCATTCGGATTTAAACACACTTTCGGTTGATACACCAGAAACAGCTCATCATCATTCATTGCTCGATTAACGTCATCTGCTATTTCACGTTCAAATGTATACGTATGAATACTCGAATCATAGTAAACAATATCATGATTATATGTAATAGATGGGTAATTTAGAACCGCAAGGACATTTGTATATATATTTGGCGTATTTTCATATTGGTTTGCATCCGAGACAGCACAAACTCCATACAAGTAAACTTCATGACCTTTCACAATTATAGGCTTGCGAAGTACCGTCGCTATTTCCTTCAATGAACCTTTTAACTGCTTGGCACTATCCCCATCTCTAGCAATTAGTGCAATTCGATGCCCTTCTATACGATAAATCTCGACTTTGGAGGGAGTTAATGTTTTGAAGATATATACTAACCTCCGAATCACTTCATCCCCGAAAGCATAATTGAACTCTCTATTAATATGTTCCAAATCATGTATATGCCAAACAGCTAAAACTTTAGGAGAATGCAATTTTTTTTCAAATAAACGACGATTCGGTAATTGAGTAAATGGATCATAATAATTTGCCCGATACTCGATAAAACGATCTATAAAACTGGATAACAATAAAATACCTAATAGGATAGTCATTCCTAACGTGACAATAATCGCTAGTCCATACATTTCTGTCGAATGGAAATGCGATAAATTCATTTCATATCCTTTTGGGATATAAAAATTCATAGCAGCCATTCCTGTGTAATGCATACTAGAAATAGCTAAACCTATGATTAAAGATATTATTAATTGCACTTTATAATTCGTTTCGTATTTTTGTACTGTTGAAAAAATGTAAACGGCAATAACGGAGACAACAATCGCTATACAAATAGATGCTAAAAAAAGTATAGGGTTATATGTATAGACCACATCCATTTCCATCCCATACATTCCTAAATAGTGCATAGAAGAAATACCAGTCCCCATTGCTATTCCGGCAAAAAAATATGTCCATAAGTTTCGTCTTGGCAGGTTTGCCAAATAGAACGCGATAAATGACGCTAACATCGCAGGTATGATTGAAAGAACTGTCATGATATTATTGTAACTCATGCTTACAGGTAATGAAAAAGCACTCATACCAACAAAATGCATGGACCATATACCAAACCCCAAGCAAAGAGAGGCTAGAAATAACCAAAAGTTCTTATGAAAAAAACTATTTTCACTTGCACGTTTATTCAAGGACAGGGCTGTATAAGATGCCACTACCGCTATAATGATTGATAATATAACTATAATCAGAGAGTATTCTCCGTGAATTTCTACATTATTAATAGAACTTTCGTCATTAAAATTGAATATATTCTCCACCCCTCTCTATCCTTATTACTATACCATGGCTTGAAGAAGGCTAGGAATTAAGTGATTTTTCACTCATAAAAACACAGAAACTTGTTAAAGTTTCTGTGTCTCGTTTTGTTCGTCGGTACTCTCGCTGATTAAACTTGCTAATACGTGAACCCGCAGTATAATTCCCTTAATCGTTCGATCTTCATCTGTAACTACGATAGGATATTTGGAATCTAAGACAAATGGGATAATGTCTTGGACATATTCGTCAGGACGTACAGTTTTCACTTCTGTAGACATGACTTCTTGTAATGTCTTCTTTTCTTTCAGACCATTAATTGCCTGGTCTACTGTTACAATCCCTTGAATTTGACGTTTGCGATCAGTAACAAATGCGCTGGAAATACCATTTTCCCTCATAACCTGGATAGCCACATTAAGACCATCCTTCAAGGAAACTAAACCGTATGGCTTGGACATAATATGTTCAGCCTGCAAAATTTTGGAGCGATCAATATCACGGATAAATTCTGAAATGTAGTTGCTTGCCGGTTTCTCTAAAATTTCTTCTGGAGTACCGACTTGTTCTACTTTTCCATCCTTCATCACTGCTACACGATCACCAATTTTAAAAGCTTCATTTACATCATGTGTGATAAAAATAATTGTTTTTTGTAATTTATTTTGAATGTCTAGCAGCTCTAATTGCATTTCACGACGTATTAAAGGATCGAGCGCACTAAACGGTTCATCCATTAGTAAAATATCTGGATCATTTGCTAGAGCTCTAGCAATCCCTACACGCTGGCGCATCCCTCCAGATAATTCATCTGGGTATTGATTTTCGTATCCTTTGAGCCCTACTGTTTCTAAATGTTTCCCGGCAATTTCACGACGCTCCGCTTTCGACATTCCTCTTATTTCCAAACCATATTCAATATTCTCTAATACGGTTCTATGGCTGAATAAGCCAAAATGTTGAAATACCATAGCAATTTTTTTCTGACGGAAATATTTTAATTGGTTTTTATTATATCCAACTACATTTTCTCCATCTACATAAATAGCTCCAGACGTTGGTTTGTTTAGTAAATTTAAGCAACGGATTAAGGTCGATTTCCCACTCCCGGAAAGTCCCATTATGACGAATGTTTCGCCTTCCATAATTTCCATAGAGGCATTATAAACTCCCACGGTATGACCCGTCTTTGCTAGAATCTCATCCTTTGGAACACCCTTTTCAACCATTGGAATGACTTTTTTAGGTCTTGGTCCAAAGATTTTAGAGACATTTTCCACTTTGAGTTTTACTGTCATGCTGCATCCCTCCTATGTTTCTGAAGGCGGTTTGCAATTCCACCGGTAATTCGATCAATAATAATCGCTAAAAATACGATACTTATTCCTGCTTCAAATCCAAGCGAAATATCGATTCGATTAATCGCATATAGTACACGTTCTCCAAGACCTTGAGCACCAACCATCGATCCAACAACTGCCATAGATAGCGCCATCATCGTCGTTTGGTTTACACCAGCCATAATAGTCGGTAATGCTTGAGGTAGTTGTACTTTCATGAGCATTTGAGATGTGGAAGAACCAAATGATTGTGCGGATTCAACTACTTCTTTATCTACATTACGAATTCCTAGCTCGGTCAATCTAATAACCGGAGGAAGTGCGTATATGATAGTAGCAATTACTGCTGGAACGTTTCCTAATGGGAAGAAAAAAATTACAGGTATCAAATAGACAAAGCTTGGCATTGTTTGCATCGCATCTAAAACTGGTCGCATAACCGTGGACAGCGTTTTACTAAATGCGGTTCCAACACCTAGTGGAATACCGATAACAAGTGAAAGTATTACGGAAATTAATACAATCGAAATAGTGGTCATTGTTTCTGGCCACAGATCGAAAGTGCCTATAAGAAATATAAAAGCTCCAAAAAGAAGCCCTCCATACAAATTAGTAAAATACCAGCCTAATAGAAAAATAATAATGATAAAAATCCACCAAGGAATGGCTAGAAGACCAGCTTCTAGCCCCTTAATCATGGAAGAAGAAATAACAAAGATAAAATCAAAGAACGCATCAAAATTCATAGCTAAAAAGTCTATGAAATTTTCAACTACATCCCCAATCGGAATTCGTACATTAGGAAATTCTGTCATACACTTTGGACTGTATCAAAAAGAACAGTCTCCTTCACCTCACCTTTTTTGGGATAGATTACTTTAATCATGAATTAGTTTAAAGCTGCTTTCACTTTTTCTGCGGCTTCCTCAGACACCCATGTTGTCCAAAGGTCTTCATGCTCTTTCATCCACCAAAGTGCGGCTTCATCTGGTTCTACTTCGTTTTCGTTCATATAAGCCAATGCTTCTTCTGTTAATGCATTACTAGTTTCATATTTGCTTAAGAAATCCGTAACATTTTTTGCTTGTGTTGGTAAATCTTTATGTACAGCTATAACTACATCATTTGGAGGGAATTCAGTTCCTTTAGATTCTTCCCAAGTTGCTTCATCATATGGTTCATCCTCAAGCAATGTTAAATCATAGCTTGCAGTTACCCAAGTTGGTGACCAGTAATACCCTACCCATGGTTGTCCCTTTTTATATGCTCCTGCTAAGTCTGCTACGATTGCAGAGTCTGATCCTGGGGCTAAGTAATTGTATTTTGCATCAAGACCATATGTTTCAAGTTTCGTCTCCAAGTGTTCACTTACTACCCAACTAGACGGTGCACCAATTATTCTTCCTTTGGTGCTATCTTCAGGATCTTGGAAAAGCTCTGGATATTTCTCAAGGTCTTGTACAGTTTTTAAATCAGGTGCAACTGCTTCAATTCCTCTTTCTGCATCTCCTTCTATCACATAAGTTGGAACATAAAGTCCTTGCGAATTATCGTTGAAATTAGTTGCTAACTTCACAATTTTTCCACTATCTATTGCTTTTTCATAAACTTCCTTTGTATTATCTGTCCATATTTCCATATAAACATTGATGTCACCCTGTTCAAGTGATTGTAACGTCGCTGCTGTAGTTCCACTTGTAACTTCGGTTTTATATCCATAACCCTCTTCAACTATTAGTTGGGCAATACTATTGTGGACACGAATGCTATCCCATCCTGCATCTGCAAATTTAATCACTTCAATACTGTCTTTGCTCGATTCACTACTGCATGCGCCCAGTACTAAAAGTGTGCACATTGAAACAAACAACAATAACTTTCTCATCTTTTTTCCCCTTTTCTCTATTAAAATAAATTAGACATATAGTCCTACTCTCCAATTACATACCCTTTTTTCTAGATTTTAATCCTACATTTTTTTAATACCCTACACCACCAAAATTTCCATAATTATGGTATGTCTATTTTATGGTTTTTTATGTTACTAGAGTTTTTGGATTGAAGCAAATGAATGAAGAAGAAACATGGGGAATTATTTTAAAAAACTGAATATTTATATCTACATATATAGTTTACATGTACTATTTATATAGTATTTATTGTGTTTTTAAATATCTTCATTAGGTACTATGGCACAATCTTGAATTTTTCGTATTTTATCGTTTAAAGGAGAATTATAAGAGGAAATTTGAGCCATAAGATTAATTCGATTTTTTAAATTGTTAAATAAAAAAGAAAGAGTGGTCCTTGTCTATAAGGGACCACTACTTAAGTATTAGACTACTCGATTTTTAGGTTGTTTACCTTCCAATACTGCTTCTATATCTTTTGAGTTCATTTGCATCATAGCAAGACGAGTTCGTATACTAGCACTGCCGATATGAGGGGACATCGTTACATTCGGTAGTGTTAGCAGTGGATGATTAACCGGAACAGGCTCTTGTTCAAATACATCCATCCCTGCAGCCCAAATCTTTTTGTTTACTAGTGCATCGTATAGTGCTTTTTCGTCTACAATGCTACCTCGTGCAACATTAATAATAGCCGAGGTTTCCTTCATAAGATTCAGTTCTCGCTCACCTATTAATCCCTTTGTTTCCGGTGTCAGCGGAGTTAATAGAATGACAAAATCAGATTTCTTTAGTAAGTCGTCTAATTCCGCATAAGTAAAACCATATGTTTCTTCCGCATCCAATTTTCTAGTGCGATTATGATATAACACATTCATATCAAACCCTTTCGCACGTCTTGCAACAGCTTCTCCTATGCGTCCCATACCTACAATACCGAGCGTTGCGCCGAAAACATCCATACCTGTATATTGCATTGGTGACCAAGAAGTCCAATTTCCTGAACGAATTTCTTGTTCTACTTCAGTGATTCTTCGAGCTGTCGCTAAGAGTAGAGCAAATGTTAAGTCTGCTGTTGTCTCGGTTAGTACTCCCGGAGTGTTTGTTACGGCAATACCATGTTCTTTTGCAGCTTCTATATCAATATTGTTAAAACCTACTCCGAAGTTACTAATTACTTTTAGATTAGGTAGACTTTCTATAAGTGCTCGGTCTATATTGTCAGACAGCATTGTCCAAAGAGCTTGTACGTCCTTAGCATTTGTTTTTATTTCCTCATAGGTCATTCCTTTTTCTTCACTATGCCACATATGTACTTCAAATTTTTCTCTTAACGGTTCTACGATTTCTTCCGGTAATTTACGTGTTATGTATATTTTGTCCAAAATTCTTCCTCCTTAAATTATTTGTTCCGGTGATTGTTAGGTGGATTCGGGTGATTCTCTCGCAGATTCGGATAATTATCAGCTAGATTCAGGTGATTCTCTCCAACTTTCCGGTGTTTCTCCCCATATTGTTGGGTTAAATTAAGCATGGACGAAAGTACGAAATTTTGCAAACATATTTACAACTTCAACTAGCTACGTTATACTCTGAGCATATTAAAAACTACATACCGTTTTGCGCACTAGGGGTGCCCACTTTGGCTGAGATGCGAGCTTTTTGCTACGATCCCTTACAACTCGATCAGGATAATACCTGCGTGAGGAAGTGCGGTGACTTCCCTAATATTTTTGTATTGGATAAGTGGCTGCATCTTCACGGATGTGGTCTTTTTTTATGAAAAAGTATAGGGAGGTTTTTTAAATGGAATGTGGATTGAGCCCAATTATCGGATTTCGTTTTTCGCTACATCCGATGACAAATGATTTTATCAAGGTGATTAAAGGTGCCTTGAAGGAAACGGACATATCATCTGTGTGGATGCACACAGATGATGTGTCAACGGTTATTCGCGGGAAACAAGTTCATGTATTCAATGTGGCTAAAGCAATTACACTGCATGCTGCTAAAACAGGAGAGCATATTGCTCTGTCTGGTACTTTTTCTGCTGGTTGCCCAGGTGATTCTGCTGGTGATGTGTATCTAGATAAGGACGATACAATTGCCAACATAGATAATACGAAGCAATATGTTTCCTCGCAATTTGCTCTATATCCCATGAATAACCCGGATTATATGGACATCATTTATCGTGAAGTGGATCGTGCTAAAGAAATGGGTGTGTTTAATGAATCTATGCATTATGCAAGTGGTATTCACGGTGATATCCATGAAGTATTTGCCTTTTATGAAGAAGCTTTTACAAATGCTCGCTCTGAAGAATATAAGCATTTAGTAATGACCGTTTCGATGAGTATTAATAGCCCTTCCCATGGAGGTCTCTAATATGTTGAAATCATGGAAGCTAAAAGAGATTGTTCTTATGTCTTTGTTTTCGGTTGTCTTTGGGATTGTGTATCTATTGTTTCTGCATGTCGGTAATATTTGGGCTGGGTTTATTGGACCGATTGCGTATGAGTGGATTTTTGGTATTTGGTTTATCGTGTCTATAATTTGTATGTATATTATCCGAAAGCCTGGTGCTGCTGTCATTTCTGAAACGATTGCTGCTGCTGTCGAGGTGTTATTAGGAAATGCTGTTGGTCCACGATTAATACTTTCTGGTGTCATTCAAGGGTTAGGTGCAGAAGCAGTGTTTGCTGCTACAAGGTATAAACGATTTGATCTATGGGTTCTAATGCTAGCGGGTATAGGATCTTCGATATTTAGTTTCGTCTATGGATATTTGTTAGGTGGGTTTACGGTTTTTAGTATGGGCTATGTTGCATTAATGCTAGGCATACGTATTTTAAGTGGTGCACTTATCGCGGGTGTTGGAGGTAAAGCGGTTGCCGATGGATTACTGGCAACTGGTTCTCTTCGCGGATATGCTATTTCCCGTCCGAAAAAAGGTGATGTTCGTGCATAATGTCATATCCTTCGAACATGTAAGCTTTCGGTATCCAGATGAGGAAAAATGGATTCTAAATGACTTTTCTTTTGCAGTACAAAAAGGAACCAGAGTTGTGTTAACTGGTCCAAGTGGATGTGGTAAATCGACCCTACTTTATTTGTGTAATCGATTATATCCAGAGAATTGTGATGGTATTTTGACGGGTAAGATTAAGCTTTTGGGGAAGGATAGTTCTTCGTTCATTCCCGGGGAAATAAATCATCGAATTGCCACTGTTTTTCAGGATCCAGATGCCCAGTTTTGCATGCAAACAGTGGAAGAGGAGCTCGCTTTTACATTGGAAAATTTACATGTGAAGAGGGAAGAAATGGATAATCGAATAACCGAAGTGCTTGCACTCACTAATTTGAGTGAATTTCGATATTCTATTATTCAACAGCTCTCAGGTGGTCAAAAGCAACAAATTGCTACTGCCTGCGCACTTATTATGGAGCCAGAGGTTTTGCTGTTAGACGAGCCGATCGCTCATTTAGATCCTTATACTGCTAAGCATTATATTGAATGGCTAGATCAGCTACAACAAAAGCGTAAACTGACGATTGTTGCGATTGAACATCGTTTATACTTATGGGGAGATTTTTTTGATAGGATTATTCCTTTGAATGAAAGCGAGGAAGTATCTGCGCTTTCAAAAAGAATGACTTCTATGCAGTCCGAGACTTCGTTTCAAGCAATTAAAATAGAAACAAAGAATTTTTTAAAATCTACCTCCTTTACATTACAGCGTGGGGAGATTGCAATCCTTGTTGGTCCAAATGGTAGTGGGAAATCGACTTTATTGAAAGCTTTATGTAAATTGTTACCTGCTAGTGGCTTAGTAGAGCCGTCGTTTCTAGGCTATGTTCCACAATCTCCCGAATTTTTATTTTTAACGAAAAATGTGAAAGACGAAGTAGCATATGGCGGTGGATATGATGTGGATAACCTGATGGATCGACTAAAGCTAATGGACATTGCCCCCTCTCATCCTTTTGCTATTAGTCACGGTCAAAAGCGCAGAGTTGCCATTGCCGCAATGCTTTGTGACGGTAGAGAAGTGATTTTGATGGATGAACCTACTTCAGGTCAAGATGCTATGGCTTTGTCTGAGTTATTCCAATTGATCGATGGGCGTGCTCAGGAAGGAACTACCTTTTTAATCGTCACACATGATATGGAGTTTGCCTATTGTTTAGCAGATTCGGTTTTATTGATGGATGATGGTAGATTAACCGGAAAGTTTCCAGCGAAGGATGTTTGGGAAAACGATCGGTTATTGCTTGAACATCATCTACTTCCTCCGAAAGGACTGATGCTACGTGAGAAGTCTTTTGCATAGGATGAATCCTTCGGTGAAGTTTGTAGTAATTACTCTTTGCATGTTCACAATGGCTTTCTTCTTTGACCCATGGACACCGCTTGTGTTTTGGGTTAGTGTACTTCTGCTTCAAATATTATTCAGTCAAATTGACTGGAAAAAGTGGCTTTTGTTCATGCTGCCTTTTTTTATCATGGCTTTCGGTTATTTTTGGACGACACTTGTGTTTGCTAAAGAAACGACTGGTCCTATCATTTGGTCATTCGGATTTGTTCATGTGACAGAAATCCAGTTAGATCATGCACTATCTTTAAGCCTACGTGTTTTAGCCTTTTCTAGTTTGTCTCTATTATTTGCCTTAACGACTAATCCCGTTACTTTCATATTAAGTTTAATGCAGCAATTAAAATTATCCCCTAAAATAGCTTATGGCATTTTAGTAGGGTTTCAGTTTTTGCCCGTTATAAAGGACGAGTTTATTCAAATTCAACAAGCACAAAGGTTGAGAGGAGTTGTCCAAAAGAAAAACGCTATCCAAAGACTATTCGCAACCCGTCTAGTGCTCATTCCCTTGCTTGCTGGTGCTGTTCGTAAAGCGGAGCGATCTGCATTTGCGATGGAAGCAAGAGGCTTTACAGGAGAGCGAAGAAGTAGTTACTTCCACGTGATTTCAGTAGGTAAAGTGGATGCTTTGCTAATAGTACTGTTTTTATTCGTGCTAGTTTTTAGCTGTACGAATACCTTCTGGCTTGGTTAATATAAAGGTAGAGATTTATGATTTTAAACGAATGTTGAGATGTAGTGCAGTACTAAGAAATAATTGTGAGAGGTAAGGAGCGTACTCAGGTACGTGACTGACTGATCGAATGAAATTGACGACGTAATGTGCTGCATATTAAGATTCGCAAAGGGGTGATGAGGATGCCATCAGTAATATTACTTCGTGGGATCAATCTTGGAGCTAAAAATAAAGTAGACATGAAATCATTGAAGTCTCTTTTTATAGAGATGGGCTATAAAAATGTACAAACCTATATTCAGACAGGAAACGTACTTGTAGAACAACCTGATATTGATGTTCCTTTTATAGAAGGAGCTCTCAGAGAATCGTATGGATTTGAAATACCCGTCGCTGTCCGTTCTAAAGAAGAATTAGCGGAAATCGTGCAACTTCCAGTCTTCTCGAAAGAGCAAGTGTATGTGATGTTTTTAGTTCAGGAAATTTCTGAAGAACAACAAGAGATGCTTGCAAGCCTAATAGATGATGAGTTTGTTGTTTGGAAAAAACAAAATGTGATTATTAACCTGTCTAAAAATTATCATCAAACGAAATTTACAAATGCATTTTTTGAGCGAAAGCTCGGTATTCCCTCCACAGCTCGCAATAAAAATACGGTTAACAAAATATTAGGCAAGCTTTCATAAGGATTCCTTATACTTATTGATGACTTTTATAAATTATCCTTATCACTAGCTTTTTAGTAAAATGTAAGTATAGGGAGGGATTAACGATGTCATTTGTATTTCAATCGATCGATCACGTTCAATTAGCTGCTCCAAAGGGTTCAGAGTCATCTGCAAGAAATTTTTATGGGGAAGTTTTGGGTTTTACAGAAGTAGAAAAGCCAGAACTTCTTAAAAAACGAGGTGGTGTTTGGTTTGCATTTGGCTCTTATCAAATCCATATAGGTATTGAAGAACCATTTGCACCTGCAAAAAAAGCACATCCCGCATTTCAAATAGAAAATTTAGATGCATTAAAGGCACATTTGTATAAAAGTGAAGTAAGTTTTGTAGTAGATACTGACCTGCCAGGAGCAGACCGAATATATGTACATGACCCATTTGGTAATCGCATCGAAGTATTAGAGTGGAAATCTTAAATTAGCATGCAAAAAGACCGTATTTCATTACACAGTAATACGGTCTTTTTGTTGTTCATTTATGAATTTGTCTATGCTAGTACATAATATGTTTCGCCAAGGACAGTTCCTGATTTAACTTCGTTTTCCGGGAAAGATTGTTGAACAAACCCCTCTACTTCCACTTGTTCAATACCATAAATGGTTTCAATCTCTTTTGAGAATAATCGTCTTCCATCTGATAGCAAAGTTGGTAATGCTGGAGCTTTATTTGCTTGTAGCAATTCTTTTTGTCCTAATGCTTGCATTAATCCATTAGTGTAATCTTCATAGCTACGTTGACCAACCAGTTTTACCCCCTTGTTTTCTTTGTTAACTATAATAATCGTTGGAAAACCACGAACACCAAAGCGTTGAGCAATCTCAAAGTCTTGTTGTAATAGGCGTTCTCCCTCTTCACTGTTCGCCTTTTCTACAATTTCTTTACCATCTAATCCTATTTCGTTAACGAGGCGTACTAATACTTCCTCTTCGGCAATATTCTCATTGAAGGCAAATACCGCTTCTCTTAATTTACGTAAAAAGATTTCAGCAGCTTCCGCCTTCACGGATTGTACGATCTTCCATACACGTGAAGGAGGGTAAGATGAGTGCACTGGATTATCCAACCACAAAGAACCATCTATTGGCATACGGTAATGTTCGCCTACCTCTCGCCAGTGTCCTGCCACATCCTTCGGTCCACCAATTCCATTGCTAACATCGGCAAAACCATCCCAAGTAGGCAGTAGTCCACCCATCACTGTATGCATTTTAAACGTATCGCCGTAAGCTGCAGTAAATTTAGCTATTTCGGGTTCTAGAGCCCAACAATGCGAACAAATCGGATCACTAAAAAAGTATACCTCCACCTCTTTATTTGGACGGCTAAAGTCCATTAGACCTGTTTCATTATCTTCTGTAACTCCGCAAATACCTGTCTCTAAATCGCATGCCATTGGATTATTTTTCATTTGAATTCTCCTTTTCACTTTTTTTATAGTCGTATGCCCACTGTTGTACCGGTCGTAAAGCTTGCACTAATGCACTTCCTTGATCTGTTAAACGATAGGTAATAGTAGTAGAGGGGCTTAGCGTTACCTCTTTGCTCACTAATCCATACTCCATAAGTTCTTGTAAACAGCTTGATAATGCGCGAGGAGTAATATTTGTTATACCCTTTTTCAGTTCACTAAATGAGTACTCCATTTGTTCATTTGTTGATAAATAATGCAATATAAAACCATTCCACTTTTTCCCTAGTATTTGAAATGCATATTCTAAGTTGGGGCAAATTGCCAAATAAATTGCTCCTTTCTTTACACTTGATATACTTATTATATCAAGTGTAAAAAGTATATCAAGTGTTTTGTTCCATTAAAAAAATCCGGAAATTCACTAGTCAACTCCACACCTTTGTGTTAACCTATTTATTGAAATGAGTTAACACATTTGAAGGGGCTGTTTATTTTGAAAAAGGGTGATACTTATCAATACGTATTAGCAGCAATTGGTGCAGCAATTATTGCTATACTCGCACAGGTGACGATTCCTTTACCACTTGTACCAATCACAGGACAAACTTTTGCAATCGGTTTAGTCGTTACCATATTAGGTATGAGATTAGGTGTATTATCGGTAATCGTATATATTTTAATCGGGGCAGTAGGGATGCCAGTATTCAGTGGTATGTCAGGCGGACTAGGAATAGTAGTAGGACCAACAGGTGGCTATATTGTTGGATTCTTGCCATCTGCGATTATTATGGGAATCTACATGAGAAAGTTTGGCATTACAATCACACATGCGATTGTAGCAAACTTAATTGGTATGGTTGTCACATTGGTATTCGGTACAGTTTGGTTAAAAATCATAGCTGACTTGACATGGACAGCAGCATTTATGGGTGGTGTGGCTCCATTTATTATCGTAGGGGTTATTAAAGCGGTACTAGCTGCATGGTTCGGTGTTGTCATACGACGTCGCTTAGAAACAGCGCATTTGGTCAAGGCAACTGTATAAATTAAATGAGGCTCATGGTTAGATGTTACATAAATATTTCAAAAACAAAAACGCATGAATGGTTTACGACCATCCATGCGTTTTCCTTTTTATAGATCATCAAATCCATTATCAATTGCATTTACTTTTACGTATTGGCGCGATTTTTGCTCAAAGAAATCTGTTTTTGTACCATCGATATTATCAGCATAAGCACGTATCCATTTCATTGGATTTTCTACATATTCTGGGTAGATTTCATCCAGCCCAATAAGGCGAAGCATTTTGTTGGCACGGTATTTAATATACCCATGCATTTCATCTAGTTCGATTCCTTCAATATCAGCTAGTACATACTCCGACCATTCTATTTCTAATTCTACGGATTCTTTAAATTGTTCGTATACCCATCCAATTAGCTCTTGGTTATTCAGCTCCGGGTTTTCAAAAAGAGTAGCTCTAAACAGTTCAGATATAAATCTACCATGCTCTAGCTCGTCTCGGTTAATATAGCTAATCATTGTAGAAGTCCCAACCATCTTGTTATAGCGAGCAAGATTATAGAAGTAGGCAAAGCCTGAATAGAAGAATAATCCTTCTAGCAAAGTTGTATACGTTAAGGTTTTTACTATATTTTCTGTCGTAGGCTTTTCTACGAAATTATTATAATACTTAGCGATATTTTGATTGCGCTTGAGTAAAATTTCGTCTGTTCTCCCAAACTCGAATGCCTTATTTTGTTGATCAAGTGATACTACTGAAGATAGCACATACGAATAACTTTCATTATGCACCGCTTCCTGCTGGGCAATTACTGCCATGATTGATTGAACCGATGGGTCGGTTGCGTAAAGCGATAATAACAGTGCGGTACGTGTTTGTGGTGCATCTAAAGTTGCAAGCAAGCCAATTATTTTCAAATAAGCATCCTGCTCCGAATGACTAAGGCTCGCGAACTGTTTAATATCATTGGACATATTAATTTCATCTGCCTGCCAGTAGTTACCTAGCAAACGCTTGTACATCTTATGCCAGTGAGGATACGCAATATCGTTCCAGTTCAATATCCCACTTGACTGACCGTTGAAAATTCCCGTCGACTTATTTGGATTTCTAGGTTCTAATGTTTTTGCCTTTTGCATGCTCCAAAACTCCTTCTAACCATTTACTTACCAGCTGTTCCTGGCTACCTCTCGGTGATTGCTCGATTTTTAACCCCGGGTATTCACTGTTATAAAAACGAACTAATTTGTTTACAGCATTACAGAACAGATTGTCTCCGCCAAACTGTGTGTCACCAGAGCCAAATATATAGACATTTTTGGGCTTGCCTCCAACCTCTTTTACAAAATCCTTCATTTCCTCCGGCGTACTTCCTTTATCCCAAGTAAAAGTTCCGAGAAAAATAAGGTCATATTCATATAAATTCGGCACTACTCCATAGCCAATGCAGTACATATCTACGTCGATATCATCGGTTTCCAATTTCACTTTTAGTAGATCTGCTATTTCTTCTGTGTTTCCGCTATAGCTTAAATAACAAATAATTGTCTTCATTAGCTTGAACATGATTCACATTCCACTAATTCCACAGATGTAGAACGCACGTAATAAGTTGTTTTTAATCCACTATTCCATGCATCTAAGTGCAAATCTAATAATTCTTTCGCTTTAATCGTATTTTGCACATATAAATTTAACGATACGCCTTGGTCGATGTGACGCTGACGTGCAGCGTTTTGTTTAAGTGTCCAATGCTGATCAATGAAATACGCTGATTTGTAATACCATGTAGTTTCGGAATTTAAATCCGGTACTGTAACTGGAATTTTATAATCCTTCTTCTCTTCCGAGTAAGACTTTTGGAAAATCGGATCAATGCTTGCAGTACTCCCCGCTAAAATGGACGTCGACGAATTAGGAGCCACTGCCATTAAATAACCATTTCGTATTCCACTTTCGCTTACTTGCTCACGTAATTCATTCCACGATTCACTATCATAATGACGTTGGTCAAAATAAACTCCTGTTTGCCAATCCGATCCTTCAAATAAAGGATATGCCCCTTTTTCCATTGCAAGCTCAGCCGAAGCTTTAATCGTCAAGTAAGCAATTTTTTCATATAACGTATCCGCAAGCTCCACTGCTTCATCCGATTCCCAGCGAATATTCTTCAGTGCAAGCAAATGATGCCACCCAAATGTTCCTAGACCAATTCCTCTATACCTAGAATTTGTACGCTGAGCTTGAGGAACTGGAATCAGATTGAGGTCTATCACATTGTCGAGCATTCGAACCTGTATTTTTATCAGCTTTTCCAATACATCTGCTGGAACTGCTTTCCCTAAATTTATAGAAGATAGATTACATACGACAAAGTCCCCTGGCTTACGTCGAGTGACAATGATATCGTCCTCCAGTTTAATCGATTCAAATGTGGTTGCGCTTTGATTTTGGAAGATTTCTGTACAAAGATTACTACTGTAAATCATCCCAGCATGTTTGTTTGGATTGCTGCGGTTGACCTCATCGCGGTAAAACATGTACGGTACACCTGTCTCTAGCTGAGAGCGCATAATTCGTTTCATCAAGTCGATAGCAGGAACTGTTTCACGAGACAAACGGTGATCACTTACGCATTCTTCATATTTATGGCGGAATGATCCATCCCCCCGTTTTTCATCATAAAAATCCTCTAGCGAATAGCCTTTTAGCTGACGAACCTCATGAGGGTCAAATAAATACCATTCTTCTCTAGCATTTACCTTCTCCATAAATAAATCTGGCAAGCACACACCTGTAAAAATATCGTGCGCACGAAGGCGATCATCCCCGTTATTTAAACGTAAATCTAAAAATGTAAAGATATCTTTATGCCACACATCTAAGTAAACAGCTACAGCTCCTTGGCGCTGACCAAGCTGATCCACACTTACCGCTGTATTATTAAGCTGCTTAATCCAAGGCAGTACCCCACTGGATGCCCCAACAAAACCCCTAATCGAAGACCCACGGCTACGCACTTTCCCCATATAAACACCGATACCACCACCAAATTTAGAAAGTGTCGCTACGTCCGTATTGCTATCGTATATTCCTTGAAGACTATCATCTACCGTGTCGATAAAACAGCTAGAAAGCTGTCCATGAGGCTTTCCTGCATTAGATAGTGTTGGTGTTGCTACCGTCATGTACAGATTGCTCATTGCCCAATAGGCTTCTTTGATTTTCTGTATACGATTTTCTTGTTCGTCTTTCATAAGAGTCATCGCAATTATTAGCCAGCGCTCCTGAGGCAACTCGACAATTGTTTTATCAAAGTCCTTTGCTACATAGCGATCCAACAACGTCTTTACACCGATATAAGTAAATAAATAATCTCTTTCTTGTACGAGGATTTCTGATAGCTGTTCAAGTTCGGGTAGGGCATACGCTTCTTTAAGTCGTTTATCGTAAATACCTTTTTCACTTAAGACCTGTACATTTTTTGCAAATTTTGTGTATACCGCATCGGCAGTTGTTTTTCTTCGTTCAGCTACTTGTTCGTAAACTTCTGCTAAATGGATTCGTGCAGCGACAAAGGTCCAGTACGTTTCTTGCTCATCTAGAAAGCTTAAAGCTTCCAGTGACATTGACTTGGACCAAGCGGCTATTGTACCTTCGGGGTGCTTTTGTATCCATCTTTCATGTGTTTTGATAAGCGGAGCAATTTTCTCTTCCCCAAATTCTTTGATTAGATTATGTAATACTTCTTGTTTCGTTGTGTTTGAGATGATTGTCATTTGAGTTCCTCCTATTTTTAAACGTGTATAACACAAAAAAGCGATGTCACAGCCGTCTTCGGCTGAGCCATCGCTCAAGATTTAAAAGTAGGAAACAACAAGACATATCAATCGTTCGAGATAGCGGTCTTCGCTCCCACCTCTCAACCCCCGAAGAAAGTGTTGCTTACCGATGAAGAGGCAGGTCTACTGGCTCGTGTTTCATTCTCCTGCTGGCCTTCCCACGATTGCTCGCAGTGGCTGTTTCAACAGTCGTCCACACTTACAGTTGCGGGGACAGCTTCGGCATTTAACCGAATTCCCTTTTAAACCATAAAGGTACCTTTTCATCGTTAACATACTATATATTGTGTTCAGTTCATTTATATAATCTAACATATTGTGTTTGTGTGAGCAATAGATATTGTAATTCTAAAAAAATAAACCTCTTGGAAACCCCATCTCCCACTATTTCCAAGTGACTAAAATAATATTATCTATTGTATTATCGCAGCCCTCTAGAACATATTCAGTTCTTTCCGAGGTTTCTACGATCTCTGCTGAAGTACAAGTTGCATTGCTAATGCTTCCTGCTCCAAATTTATCTCTTCGTGTGTCTGTTGTGGATTTTATGACTTCCCCATCATATTCAAGATCATGAAGCATCGGATCGCCTTCTTCTGTATATCTAACTACTCTAATACTATCCTTATTGCCTTTTTCAACATTATTTAGAAACTCTTCAAATCTCTCTTTATTTTTTATTTCACCATGCATATCTTCAACATCCTCAGATGAAGGTGTGTAGTCTGGAACATTATTATGTTCCCCGACTGTATTAGCTGAGTTATCTTCGTTTTGACACCCCCCAAATATGAGTGCAATAAATAAAATATAAAGTGAAAAGACCTTTTTCATGATGTACTCCCCTTTTTTACAATTAGACGTTACTCTTCAAGAGGTGTTACATACTTATATTACTAACCTAAGAGTAATTAGTAGTTTAACACTCTCTTAATATCCCATTTACTTAACAACTATATAATCGTTTATGTAAGTGATTGTGAAATATTCACCAAATTTTATTATCAAAATGGAGATGGAGGAATACACAATGAAATTAAACAAAAAAGTAATGGGAGTCGCTCTCGCAAGTGCTGTGGCTTTGGGATCACTAGGTTATTACGGTCAAGGTGACCATGTTGAAGCTAAAAACGATAACAAAAAAGGCACAAACGTCATTATGCTAGTAATGGACGGTAGTAGTGCTGGAGCTACAAACTTAGCAAAATGGTACAAGGGAGAACCACTTGCAATAGATAGTATTCTGACAGGCGGAGTAAGTACACACTCTGCTGAATCTGCTATTACTGATTCCGCACCAGCTGGAACTGCATTAGCAACAGGAAATAAAACCAATGATAAATTTGTAGGCGTCTTACCTAAAATAGTAAATACACTTGGGGTTGACCCATCATTAGCAAATAATCCATATAAACCAGTAGCGAATGTACTCGAAGGAGCTAAACTTAGTGGGAAAGCTACTGGATTGATATCAACTTCTGAGATTCAGCATGCTACACCAGCTGCATTTTCAGCACATGTAACACAACGTAGTGATTACGACAATATCGCCGAACAACAGGTCTATCAAGGAATTGATGTAGTACTCGGTGGTGGACTGGAAGCACTTGTGCCTGGCACTAAAGGAAATAACCGTGAAGATGGAGAAAATCTAGTAGATGTATTAAATGACAAAGGCTATGATATCGTTGAAGATAGAAATGAATTTTTAAGCACTAAATCTAACAAAATATGGGGTTCATTTGCTCCGAATGCTCTTGCATATGATATGGATCGTCCACTAACAAGATCTGAAGAACCAACGCTTGCGGAAATGACCGATAAAGCAATTAGTACGTTATCAAAGGATAAAGATGGCTTCTTCTTAATGGTAGAAGGAAGTAAAGTGGACTGGGCAGCTCATGCAAATGACCCAATAGGTATTATTAGTGATGTTTTGGCATTTGATGATGCAGTTAAGGAAGCATTGGAATTTGCTAAGAAGGACAAAAACACGCTTGTTATTGCAGTTACAGACCACGGGAACAGTGGAATTACAATTGGTAATGTAAACACATCTGGTACTTACTCTAATATTCCTGTTTCCGAATATATTAATCCTTTGAAAAAAGCATCGATGACACTCGAAGGTGCATTAAGTAAGTTAAATGCTGATAAATCAAATCTATTAGAAGTAGCTGCACTTTACGGTATTGAAAATCCTACCGAAGCGGAAAAGACAGCTCTTCTAGAGTCAAAAAACCTTGGTAAAACTTTCGTGCAATTATTATCAAATCGTGCAAACATCGGATTTTCAACTGGTGGACATACAGGTGAGGATGTATTCTTATATGCTTACGGTCCAAATAAACCTGTCGGCTTAATAGATAATACGGAAATTGCTCATATTATGGCTTCAACTATGGGATTCGATTTGGAAAAGCTAAGCCAAGAATTGTATACGGAAGCTTCAGAAGCATTTAAATCAAATAAGGCAACAATTAAGATTGATGAAACTGATAAACAAAATCCCGTACTTGTTGTAACAAAAGGAAAAAAAGTTGCAGAATTCCCTGTAAACAAAAATATAATTAAAGTCAACAACAAAGAAATAGAACTAAAAAGTATAACTGTTCAAAGTAATGGTAAATTCTTTGTATCAAAAGAAGCAGTTCAACTTTTTAACAAAGCTAAATAAATTTTTTTTTAAAGACCCCATTTATGGGGTTTTTTTATGAAAGTATAAGTGTCCTTAGAACTCAGTGCTTCTATTTTTTTAAAGAATAGGCTCTATTTAAACGATATCGCTGATTTCCCTTTCAGGCGTACGATGCCCACTGCAATCAATAAAGCAAGCCGTACTTAACAATAGGGTTTAGCACGGCCTATCTCTAAGATAAACAAAAGAATTACTACACCACAGAAAATGAAAGAATAAATATAATATTAATTATCTTTTTTTATATCCTGAAAATAGCTATGACAATGCGAAACGAATGCCTCTGAAATTTTTGTCGGGTATGTATACCGATGCTTTAATAAGCCAATCGTACGTGTAAACTTCCCATTTTCAATTTTTAAGTGTTTTATTTTATCTTCATATAGATTTACAGATGTTTCAGGTGTAAACGCTGCCCCACGTCCATTTTTCACCATTTGCAAAATCGTTGTTGCTTCTTCTACTTCTACTTGATACGTAGGTGTATAGCCTACTGATTTACAAAATTGATCCGTAAATTGACGAAAACTATACTGGTCTGTTAATCCTATAAATGATATATTCCCCATTTCCGTCAAGTCAATTGTGCCTTTTTTTGCTTCTTTGTATGATTTTGGAACAGTTAAAAAAATTTCTTCTTCAAATAATGGCACCCACTCAACATTCGAATGTTCTATTTTCTCTGTTGTAATACACAAATCATATTTGCCATTTTCAATAAACTGTTGCAAGTTTTCTTTCGATAACGGAACTTGTTGATATTTCACATGAGGATAATCATCAAAAAATAAATCAATGATATTTGTAAATGTATATGGAAGAGTTGTAACAATTGATAAATTACCATCTCCTTCACCTCGCCTCTCTTCCAACCCACGCTCTAAATTACGTATTACTGTGAAAACACGCTCTACTTCTTTATATAAAAACCTGCCATTTTCATTTAATGAAATGTTCTTACCATTACGGAAAAATAAGTCCATTTCTAGCTCTGCCTCGAGGTTTGTAATTGCCTTGCTTAACGCTGGCTGCGAAATCAAAAGGTCTTTTGCAGCTAATGACATATTTTCAAATTTTGCTGTTATATAAAAGTATTTTAACTTATTTAAGTCCATAATTAGCCTCACCTCTTATAACCTTAAGTTATATATAGATAATTAATAAGTATTTCACATTATATCAATACGAGTTTAAGATGTAAATTGTCACTGACATGTGAACATTTCATGAAACTTGTAGAAGTGTGAATAAAATATGAACAAACTAAGAGGGAGTAGTCATATATGAGATTAAAAGACAAAGTAGCTATCATTACAGGAGCAGCATCAGGTATGGGGCAAGGAGAAGCTATCCGCTTTGCAAAAGAAGGCGCAAAAATAATTGTAGCTGACTTAAATTTAGAAGGTGCACAAGCCGTTGCGGAAGAAATTAAAGCGTTTGGTGGCGAAGCTATCGCTATATCAGTAAACGTTATGAAAACCGAAGATATTTTAAATTGCGTAAAAGTAACAGAAGAAACATTTGGTCCAGTTGATATATTAGTAAATAATGCAGGTGTATTCGACAAGTACGCGAAATCTTTAAATACAACATTAGATCAATGGAATTTCTTGATAAATATTAACTTAACAAGTGTTTTCGAATTTTCAAATGCTGTATTACCAAGCATGATCGAACGTGGTACTGGTTCAATCGTAAATATTGCTTCAGTTGCAGGTCTTGTTGCTGGTAAGGGTGGAGCTGCTTATACCGCTACGAAACATGCTGTAGTTGGATATACAAAACACTTATCTTCCGAATATGCTCGCTATGGCATTAAAATTAATGCCCTTTGCCCAGGTACAATTGAAACACCTTTAACTAAAGATGTTTTAGCAGATATTCCTAAAGATCTAGTACCAACTCGTACATTTGGACAAGTAGAACAAGTAGCAGATTTAGCAGTATTTTTAGCATCTGATGAAGCGAAATTCATGAATGGTGCAATTGTTCCAATTGATGGCGGATTTACAATTCAATAATTTCTGTATAACTCTATTAACTTAAAAATAAAAAATAGAGAAGCAATAGTTAATGCTTCTCTATTTTAATGAGGTGAAAATATGAAAAAGCAAGGCAAAATACATTATGCTTGGTGGATTATGGTTGCGAGTGCTGCTATTTATGCCGCAAGCGTTGGTATTATCGTTAGCTGCGCACCGATTCTTTATCGTGCAGTAGCTGAAGACTTTAATGTGGGTGTTTCTGATATTAGTTTGTATACATCATTAATGTATTTAACGATTACTATTTTACTACCTTTTGCAGGAAAAATATTAAACAAATTTGATATACGTTACATTTTAACAATCGCCGGTATTCTTAACGCGTTAGCATTTGGATTAATGGGTACTTATGATTCTGTTTTTCCATTTTATATTTCGGGAATCGCATTAGGTATTGGTAGTACGTTCTTAATTTACGGATCTATTCCATTAATCATGAACAACTGGTTTAAGGCAAAAGTTGGAACTTCATTAGGTATCGCTATGGCTTTTATGGGAGTTGGTGGTGCAATATTCGCTCAAGTTACAGGTGTCTTAATTGAGTCCATTGGATGGCGTTCAACATATATAGTATTAGCTATTATTGTAGCAATATTAATCTTACCATTCTCTATTTTTGTCATTCGTTCAAAGCCAGAACAACTAAATATGACTGCTTATGGTGCGGATGAAGTTGAAGTTAATGCTACTAAGGTAAAAAAAGCACCTGAAACAGGAGTTTTAAAAGGGGTTGCGATGAAATCTCCTGCATTTTACTTAGTTATGTTATTTACTGGATTGTTTGGTCTGGCTTCAACGGTTAGTTTCCATGTACCAAACTTTGTGCAATCAGTAGGATTTACAGCTACGATGGCTGCTACTGGAGTAACTTTTGTAACGATTGGTCAAACAGCTGGTAAATTCTTACTTGGGGCAATTAATGATAAATTCGGCATAAAAGTAGCTCTATTTGCTGGTATTGGCGGTGGCTTGATTGGTGTAGTTGCATTGCTTATTTCTGATTCGTTCGGAATTGGTATGCTTTATGCTGGTGCATTATTGTTTGGTATTGGGTTCTCAGGTTCTACCTTACTCCCTCCAGTAGTAATCCGTGAAGTATTCGGCGGACGCGATTATGCATCAATTTATACAACGATTATGTCAGCTTCTACGTTAGGTGTAGCAGTCGGCACAACATTATTTAGTTATCTTTACGATTCGAGCGGTTCTTACTATACCGTTTTCATTATTGTGATTGTACTCTTTATAATTACTATTTCTTCTAGTTTATTCTCTTTAAACTGGAAGAAAAAATTAAATTACTAAACATTTAAACACTTACAAAGTTCTTAAATTTCATTCATTTTAATCATACCAATTTACCATGTATACTCAATCGAACAAAGGATTTGCTATCTCTTAATAAAAAACAATAATTTTGACTAACCTATTACGCAAGTTTAAGTGGAACATTTCATAATGTATCACCGGAATTTGCTTGAGTTTCAAACTTAAAAATAGCTTTGAAAAAAGCATTGCCGATTGGCAATGCTTTTTTTCCTATAGTTTTTGTATCACTTTATGGATAACTTTATAAAATTGGCAATCTTATTTAAAGAAACACGATAATCGCTAGAACTGCTGCTAAAACTAGCCGGTAAATAGCAAATGGCATTAATTTAATACGTGAGATTAGTTTCAAGAAAAACTTGATAGAGATAAGTGCGAATACAAACGCGCTAATAAACCCAACGACATAGAAGCCCATATCATTCATATTAATATGTTCCCAGTTTTTCAGAACAGATACTAGGCTTGCTCCAGCCATAATTGGTACAGCCATTATAAATGTAAAATCTGCTGCTGTTTTATGGCTCATTCCGAACAATACACCACCAGAAATTGTCGCACCTGAACGAGAGAATCCTGGCCATAACGATAGACATTGTACGAGTCCAACTTTAAATGCTTGTGCATATGTAATCTGATCTAAACTAATTATTTTCGGATTTTTTGGTCCCAATTTATCCGCAATAATCATTAAAATGGATCCTGCTACTAGACTATATATAACTGTTTCTACACCGAATAAATGATCATCAATAAAGTCCTTAAACGCAAATCCCAAAACAACAGCAGGTAGCATTCCAACGATTACATGCAGTAAGTTGAACTGTTTACTCGACTGTTCACTCTCTATTTTATACAAACCAACTAAACTAAATAGGCGTTTCCACATCACAACGACTACCGCTAAAATCGAGCCTAGTTGGACAACAATTTTAAACGTATTAGCAGAATACATTCCTAAAAATTCCTCTGTTTTCAACCACATATCATCCACGATAATCATATGTCCCGTAGATGAAACCGGTGCGAACTCTGTCATTCCCTCTACAAATCCAAGTATAAGTGCTTTTAATAACTCTAAAATTTCCATATTATCTCCTTAATCTCGTTTTTTAAAATACCAAATAAGAAATGCAATACCACCAATAGCAATTAGTGCGTATACAATGTTGGAGTAAATATCCATATATCCAACAATTACATCCCAGTTATCTCCTACTGCGGCCCCCACCGAAACTAATACCGTATTCCATATTAATGTTCCAAGTGTCGTAAATAGAAGAAATAGTGCAAAATTCATTTTCGACATCCCCGCAGGAATCGAAATTAGACTTCTTACAAGTGGTATTAATCTTCCAAAAAATACTGCCCAGACTCCGTATTTATCGAACCAAGCGTCTGCTTTATGAATATCCTTAATCGTTAATCGTAGAAACTTGCCGTATTTTCTTATAATTTTCTCCAAACGCTCTACATCTAGTAGTTTACCGATACCGTATAAAATTGCAGCTCCAATAACAGAACCTGCTGTGGATGCAATGATAATACCGATCTTCGTCATGCTAGTAGTAGTCGTCATATATCCTCCCAGTGTTAAAATCACTTCAGAAGGAATCGGCGGGAAAATATTTTCTGCTAAAATTAATAAAAATACTCCTAGATAACCAAACTGATTCATCCAGTCTGTAATCCATGCTTCCATTATACGTCCCCATCCTCTAATTTAATGTTTACTGACCATAGCTCCGATTGACTGCCTATCCTTATAGGTGGTCCCCAAAAGCCAAATCCCGAAGATACCATTGCATGTAAACTTCCTTTTTTTCTATACCCATAATCTAATTCAAATATCCTTTTCGTCAATAAATGATTTGGCCACATTTGACCGAGATGTGTATGACCGGACACATGAAAATCAACCTTTTCCTTCTCAGGTACCAGTAAATTAGAAGGGGTGTGATCCATTACAAACCAAGGTAAATCCTTTTTTTCTGGAGCTATCTCGAATAATTGCTTTCTGTTTTTATTCGTTTTGTCTTCACGACCTGTCAAATAGAACGAATCTACCACTAAAATAGTTTCATCTAAAAGCATGCGAACATTCGATGCTTCCATCTCTTCTACTAAAAGCGGAATTTGCTTTCCGTAATATTCATGATTTCCAAGCACCCCATATATACCATACGTAGACTGGAGCTGTTTCATCACTTCGGACATGCCTTTTTGAACAAACCAAATTGGATCATCATCTACCAAATCCCCTACTAACAATATTAAATCTGGTTTTTCGGCATTTGCTTTTCTCACAAAGCGAGTTAAATGCGCCTTATTGGCCAATAGACCAAGATGGAAATCAGATGCAACTACAACCTTTAGAGATTTTAGTTTAGATTCCTTTTTTGGCATTACAATTGCAAGCTCTCGAACAACAGGTGTGTATGCATAATAGGTACCTATTATAAAAATAAGGAGAAAAATACCAGTAACTATCCAGCCTATAAGGTTTAAATGTTTTGGAAAAATCCATGTGAATATTGCCGCAAGCGGAAAAAGGAGAATGCCATACTCCATTACGACCATCCAATAAGAGCCTATGATACTAAAGATCCGTAGCTTATGACTTACTTTCCCAATGATATACCCAAAAGTAATTAGTCCCCAAACAATACCGAACAACCAATTATTTATAGGAAAGTAAAGCTCTAACCAAGTGGCAACGCTCCACCCAAAGTAAAATACAATTGCAGAATATAAGAGGATTGCTACAGCTGCTCCAAAGATTTTTTTCATGTTTCATTCTCCAATGTATGTATTTTAAAAATTTTCTTTTTGCAACTACACTGATTTTTATAAGGACAATTCTCCACTTTTTCATAAGTATAGCATGACTTAGGATATTTCAAAAATCGTTGCTTGCACAAAGGTTTGACTATAAATTATGAAAATCAGCCTCTACACTTTTGGTAAATAAATCACACAAAAAACCATATCTTCTTGGGTTAAATTTAACGTAGTAACTTTAAATCAAATTCTCCATTTCCCTAAGTTCTTAGTACTACTAAGTCTCTAGACCGATAGGAAAATCATTTCTAAGCCCGTTTGGATTTGTTTCTAGAATTGATAAGCTTGTAATACAAACGAGAGGAGGAACAAATATATGAAAAAATTTGGTTTATTAACTTTAGGAATTATAGCAGGGATTGTAGCGCTAGCTAACTTAGGTTCGCTTTTAGCTCTTGGGGTCTCCGCGGCAATCGTTTTTGCAGGGGTACATTTTTACTTGAAGAGTGATTCAACCTTTTTAAAAATCTTTTGGGCAAGCGTAGGAATCGTTGGTTTGATCAGTGCAGTTGTAAACGTACCTGGATTCTTCGCTATCTTGGCAATTCTAGCAGTTTGGTATGTAGTGAAAAAATGGAACAACGAAGCAGTTAGCTTTTCATCACCAATCGTTAAAACAGATGACCCTTTTGTAAACTTTGAAAAACAATGGAACGAGCTTTCAAAATAAGGAGGAAACGAAAATGACATCACTATTAAACAGATTAAAGTACTCAATAGAAGCAGACTTACACAAGCTTTTTGATAGAAAAGAAGAGAAAAATCCAATTGCAATGCTAAACCAATATATTCGTGAAGCAGAAAAACAAACAGAGCAAACTGGAAAATGGTTAGAACGCCAAGGGAATTTAAAACAAGAACTAGAAAAAGAACTTACTGAAACGAAGCAAATGGTGGAAAAACGTAGAAAGCAAGTCGAACTTGCAACTGCAAGTGGCGAGGAAGACTTAGCTGCATTTGCTTTAGCAGAAGTTAACGCATATGAAGAACGTGCCATTGTACTGCAAAACAGCATACATCAAACAACAGAAGAGCTTTTCGGATTAGAGCGTAAATATGAAGAGATGAAACACAAAATCAAAGACATGAAAGTTCGTCAATTACAATTGATGGGGAAAGAAAATGTTACTCGCGCACATCACCAGATGGACCGCATTCTACAACCCGAGCAAAAAGAAAAGAATTTCGGCACTTTCCAAGACATGGAGCAATACATCGAAAGGCTTGGACAAAAGATTGAAAAAGAGCATGAAATCACTTCTATGGAACAACGTTTAGAAATGTTAGAAAAAAACGCACAAACAAAAGAAGAAATTGTGTAAACTATAAGAAAGGCGTAAGACGCCTATGCAAAGGAAGGCAGTCTAAGTTTGCGGAATCGTGTCTCAATGACTGCATGACCCGCATCTACTGGCCAAAAATCACTGGAAGATTGAAGTAAAGACGTCCTTTGCCATATAAGTAAGCCTGAAGTGATCGAGCAGCTGGCGTCTGGAGCTAGACAAATCAAAAAGATTAGAAGGTCATTTAGAGGGGAAGGCACTCGCCTTCTCCTTACTAATCTTTATCCCGGTTTAACAAGTTGATGGTTTGGTCATTGCCGCATGACGCGGTGTTATTTACCAAAGTTCAATTTTTCTATCAGCAAGAGGTAAAGCACCCCACTCTGATGGAAGTTTCACCTTATGCGAAGAAGGAGGAATACTCGTTATGAAAGAAAACCAGACAAACAGATTAGCATTTATACTCATTTGTTTTGTTTTCCTTATGTTCATAGAGGCTACAATTTTTGGAAACGGCAGTATTGTATTAGTTCTTCTTGGCATCGGGATGATGTATTTTAGCATGCGAAAACGTAATCGCTTTTTATTTTGGACTGGATTTACTTTTTTAATCATTGCAGTTTTTTCGATGTGGAGCTTGCGGCTTCTATTACTCGCTATTATGGGTTATATCCTATATAAGCTTTGGAAAAATGAACCTATTCAAAAAATGGTACGTCCATTTGACACCGTATATAAAGAAACTCCGAATAGTATTATTCAAAATAAGTTATTTTCTTCTCAAACGACTCCATTTAATTCGTATGAGTGGCAGGATGTTCATGTGCAAAGCTTTTATGGAGAACAAGTTATTGATGTAACACAAACAGTATTGCCAAAGGGCACTTCCTTCGTTTCCATTCGTCAGTCTCTTGGGAAAGTGACCATCTATGTACCATACGAAATTCCGGTAAGGCTACATTATGCAACTATTATTGGAGAGGCAAACATCTTCGGTCGCGGAGTACAGCGGTTATGGAACCAGTCTGTGCTTGTGAAAGATGGATATTTAGAGGATATTACGTATGCTTCAGAATTAGTCATTACTGTATCCACATGGATTGGGGATATTGAGGTGATTCGCAAATGAAAATTATTGTGGGGCAAGGACTCTCTATTTTCATTATTTTATTGTCACTAGCAGCACTCTTACTTTATGTATTATGGGGTTGGCCAAATGAAGATGCTTGGTGGTCCTTACTAGAATTGAAATACGCAAAGGTTCCCTTTGGAGCTTGGATTATTATCATTCTTGCTATTATGAGTTTTAGTTTTTCATTAAATACACTACAAAAGGTTCGTGACCAGGAAAAAAAGATTGATACTAGTCTACGCCCTTTGCTAGCAGCCGAAACATTCGTACCAGCGAAGAAAAAGTATACTTACTCAAAGCGATTACATGTAACAACAACTCAGTTAGAGCAACTGATCATGACTCAACGTAAGACTTTACAACGCATTACCAATGAAAAAGCGGAGGCTCAAGATAAGCTTATTCAGGAGCAAATCATACAAGAAAGACAACGACTAGCTAGAGAGCTACACGATTCCGTCTCCCAGCAATTGTTTGCTGCATCCATGCTATTGTCAGCAATGGTAGAAATAGAAGAATCACAGAATGAAGTAGCCCCAAAAACATTGTTACAAACCGAAAAAATTGTACAACAGGCACAATTAGAAATGCGAGCATTATTACTACATCTTCGTCCAGCAGCTCTTCATGATAAAACATTAAAAGAAGGTTTAGAAGAGTTGCTAATAGAATTACAGGAAAAGGTATTTTTTACAATTCGTTATCGCTTGGAAGACGTTCCTTTGTCTAAAGGGGCCGAGGATCATTTATTCCGAATCGCACAGGAAACGTTGTCCAATACACTGCGACATGCAAACGCTACTGAAGTCGATATATTATTTGTTGAACGGGATAATCTTGCTATTTTCCGAGTTCAAGATAACGGTGTCGGATTTGAACAGGTTGATTCTAAAAATGGCTCTTATGGGTTGCAAAGTGTACAGGAACGAGCAGTTGAAATCGGCGCAACATGTAAGATTGTTTCCGTTCCGTCTCAAGGTACTATTGTAGAAGTGAAACTGCCGATCGAGAAAAAAAGCATTGAAACAATCCAGTTAGAGATAGGAGAGCGAGAGAATGATTCGAATCTTATTAGCGGATGACCATGAAATGGTACGTATCGGTGTTTCCGCGTATTTGCAGGCGCAGCCTGATATGGAGGTAGTTGCGGAAGCCATTAATGGAAAAGAAGCGGTGGATTTGGCCCTTGAACACAAACCAGATATTATTTTAATGGATATGGTCATGCCAATTATGAATGGCGCAGAAGCCACACGTGAAATTGTCGGGCAATGGCCAGAAGCAAAAGTAATGATTGTCACAAGCTTTATCGATGACGACAAAGTATATCCAGCACTCGAAGCTGGGGCAATCAGTTATTTGTTAAAAACGTCAAAAGCCTCTCATATTGCAGACTCTATACGTAAAACGTTAGATGGAGACGCGGTATTAGAACCAGAAGTAACCAATAAAATGATGAAACGTATGCGTCAAGGCTCAGATCATGCTCTCCATGAGGATTTAACGGACCGAGAGCATGAAGTTCTTTTACTCATGGCAGAAGGCAAAACAAATCAAGATATAGCGGACACTCTCTTTATAGCATTGAAAACAGCTAAAACACATGTCAGCAATATTTTATCAAAGCTCGAGGTTAGTGACCGTACACAAGCGGTTATTTATGCTTTTGAACATAAATTGGTTCCCACGAAAAAATAACTTATTCGTTCTAGTCATCATATGCTAATAAAAAGATTGCATAAAGGATGATAGTGCGCATGAACCCACTAGACCCTATGGAACCGGAGAATGAGCAACAGGCTAACCTAGCCGATAAGGTTGGGTTTTTAGGTAGTGTTGTTGTAACAATCGGATACATTATTGAAACCATTGGTGAAGGCATCGCCCTTTCCGAGCTAGCTCAGGAAGAAAAAAATGTGGAACAAACAAAACAAGTAAATCAGCAGCAATTATCAGATATACAGAGTAAATTGGATTATTTAATAAAAGAAATAGATATGATGAAAAAAAAGGATGGCCATTTTAGAAGATGGTGATTCCTTTTTTGTTTGTCTTTTTTAAAGTGGATGGTTGATTATTTACTTGTGTTTTTTATTAATGCATCCGTTCGTAAAATTAGCATATTGGATTTCTATACTACTTTTTTTCCAATCCAATGAGCAAGTAAAGCAACTGGAATAATTAAGGGACAAAAAGGTAAGGATAGAAAAATAATTTTCCATGTAATTACTTCATTTATTAATAATGATTGAAATAAAACTAAACTGTATGGAATGATAACAAACAATGAAGTGAATGCACCAGGCGTAACAGAACGAAGAATAATAGATTGACCAATATGAGTAAAACCGTGTAGAAAAAAAACCAATGTAACAATGGTAAATATATAAATATTACCTTGTAATCCTTGAATCACAAATTGATTTGCCATAACAGTTGCACTACTTACGAATAGAAAAATAACTAATACGGCAACGGCAAACTGAGCAGTTGACATAGAAAATTGTTTAATGACTCTATCCGCAATTTTTTCGGGCAATATGTCGTATATCCTAGTTGAATTTCTCTTCATCCACCTCTCAACCATAATTATTTCTTCAAAATCATGAAGGATAAACATAATCGGAAATAACCAGATAAGTGTTTGAACATTAAACCACTGTTCCATAATCCTAATCCTTTCTATAAAACTTCTCTTATTTTCTGTTAAATTTACTTGGCTTTTTTTTCTACCAAACTGGTGTAAGAAAAAATGCTTTACTCCTTCTTGAAGTAAAGCACCTGCGCTAAGCACCTCATTAGCGGAAGAAGAATTAACTGTTTTACATTATATTTAATGTTCAAAACTGTTTATGTTAAAAAATCATTCTCTCTCTTTCCCCCTTCTTTTCTTAGATTCTATGTGAATAACAAGATAAGTAACCCCTAATAGCCCTACTATTCCAAATATTATTGCTATAAGATCTTGCTTAGAATATGTAAAGTTACTAAAACCAATAATCAAATTGATAATTACAAAGATAAGTAATAGCCAATGTATATTTTTAGATAAAAATCTCTTCATCATTTTCTCCTTTACTTTCTTTAATATGTTATTGAAACATCCTGTTGTGTCAGTTTAAGTGTAACATTTCACAGGGGATTTCTATGACCTACTTATTGTATTGGATAAATAATTAGACCTGCGAGAAAAAGATAATCTTGTTCTGATAAAGCAACCAGTAGTTTAAAAAGCACCTTGAGCTATATATTTTTTAATCGAAAGATTGTAGTTATTAAACTTCAAATTTAGACATGTTTATTAATATTGGACAATATGTACAATCTCTTTTCACTTTGAAATCATAAGTTATTAATGTAAGGCTAAATTTACAATAAACTGAAAGGAGGTCTTGAGAATGAAAAATGATTGTAATAAATGTGATAAGCCAAATAAACATCACGAGAAAGATTCCAATAGCTGTAAAGGTTGTATTTGTGATCAGTTAAGAAGATTACAAGTACAGACTGAAGTTGATGTGTTCTTATCAGGCGGTAATGTGTTAGAAGATGTTGTTTTTATTAACTTAGACCAGAATAATTGCTGTGCATTCTTTAATGATCCAACAACAGAACCAGGTTCAACACTTATCATAGACTGCCAATTTATCCAAGCTATTCGAATAGAAGCAGACTGAGTTTTGATAAGGGGAATCAATGAGAATGTTTCCCCTCAAATTTGAGCAATTTACAGAGATACAAAAATAGCCTTGTTAAATTACTTTTAACAAGGCTATTTTGACTATCTTGTTTATCTAAAGCAGTCGTTTAGTTGAAGAGATTACATTTTTATTTTGTTATAAGGAGTACAATACTAAGTTCTTCATATTATTTAGGAAGATTTAGTTGCCACGAAACTCCGAAGCGATCATTTAGCCAACCGAACTTTTTACTGAAACCATAAGCACCTAAAGGCATAAGTGCTTGTCCACCTTCGTTGAGTTTATGATAGAGATTGTCAAGTTCCTCTTCAGTCTCACAAGTAACAAAGATCGAGAATGAAGGCGTGAAAGAAAATTGATGTTTCACATTACTGTCAATACACATAAACTCTTGCCCTTTTAAAGTAAAAGTAGCCTGCATTACAGTTCCTTCTTTTCCAGATTCATTAGGTCCGTATCGAACAATACTTGTTATTTGAGAATCTTCAATGAGGGATGTGTAATAGTTCATTGCTTCTTCTGCATTGTCATCTTGAAACATTAAGAATGATGCTACCTTCTCCATTATAAATCTACTCCTTTTCATACTTATCTTTAAAGTATAATACAATTCATATATATATATCCATGCTTCAACTAACCAGCTAATAGATATTTCCTTTGTGCACATGCCAAATAACCACAGGTATAGTACCGAAACACGTATGGACTAGGATTAAACTACTTTTTTTTAGATTTAACCTATTTAAACCAAATATTATTACAAAAAATATTTAATCCACTTATAATAAAGGAAACCACCAAAAATAATTATTCATTTCTTCATTAAAAAATTCAGTAAAGAAAAAGGAGATAGGTACATGAGTAAAAAGATTAAAATAGGCATCGTTGGTTATGGTAATCTCGGGAAAGGTGCAATTGAAGCGATTAAACAAACTCAGGACATGGAGTTAGTAGCAATCTTCACTAGAAGAGATCCTAAAGATTTAAATCTTGATGACGCCAATATTAAAACTGTAAATATTTCAAATGCGATTGATTACAAAAATGAAATAGATGTGATGTTACTTTGTGGTGGATCTGCAACAGATTTACCTGAACAAACTCCTCACTTTGCAAGCATGTTCAATACTGTAGATAGTTTTGATACGCATGCAAAAATCCCTGAGTTTTATCAATCTGTTAATGAAGCTGCAACAAAAAACAATACAACCGCAATTATTTCAGTAGGATGGGATCCAGGCTTATTCTCCATCAACCGTGTGATGGCAGATGCAATTTTACCAAATGGTGAAAACTATACGTTCTGGGGTAAAGGACTTAGCCAAGGACACTCAGATGCAGTAAGAAGAGTAAATGGTGTAAAAAGTGGTGTACAATATACAATTCCAGCTGAAGACGCAATCGAAAAAGTTCGAAGTGGTGCCAATCCTGAACTAACAACTGCAGAAAAGCACGCCCGTGTTTGCTATATCGTTGCTGAAGAAGGCGCAGACAAAGCAGCAATCGAGAATGAAATCAAAACAATGCCAAACTACTTCGCTGATTATGATACAGAAGTGAATTTTATCTCAGAAGAAGAATTAAAACGCAACCACTCCCAATCACCACATGGCGGATTTGTCATCCGTGGTGGGAATACGGGAGCTGGCAACAAGCAAATTTACGAATTCTCACTTAAACTAGACAGCAATCCTGAATTTACAGCAAGCGTATTAGTAGCCTACGCGAGAGCAGCTTATCGATTAAATAATGAAAAACAGTATGGTGCGAAAACAGTATTTGATGTCGCACCTAGTTATATTTCACCACGATCATCAGAAGAATTAAGAAGAGATTATTTATAAGAAATGAATGTAGAAACAACTCCTTTTTTAATAAAGGGGTTGTTTTTTATTTCTTACTTCTTTGGCATCTTGCTCATATCCATATACAACACATTCCAGCGATGACCATCTAAATCAGTAAAACCGCAGCCGTACATCCAACCTTGGTTCTCTGAAGGCTCACCAAAAACTGTACCTCCAGCCTTTACTGCCCTCTTTGCTATTTCATCTACTTCTTCTTTGCTCTCGGCATCAATGGAAAATAATACTTCAGTAGCTTGTTTTGTATCGACAATTTCATGTTTGGTAAAATGTTTGAAAGTGGAAACAGGAAAAAGCATTACGTTAGAATTATTATCTCCGATGATTAATTGCACTTGATCGCTATTGCTAAGTGGTGTATTAGTCGAAAATCCAAGTTTGCTATAAAACTCTTTTGATTTATTTGTATCTTTAACTGGTAAGTTGATCCAAAAATTTTTTGTCATAGTAATTCTCCTTTATACTTCTTATTTTTACAATCTATTTTTTACATCATTTGTTTAATTCTCTAATCTGCCGCAACCAATTCTCCACTTCTTCATTTGTATTTAAATAACGCACTTTCGTACTAAAGACTTCAAATTTTTTTAGGAACAATGGTTTCATTTGTTCTTCAAAGTAAGTATTCCACTGAAACATCTTCCGGAATATAGTAAAGGTCGGTTTATAGTTTACCTTTTCTATTTTTAGAAGCTGACGAATGTACCGTCTAATTATGCGATATGTTCTTTGTTTTACAGGGATATCTAGGAAAATAATGTGGTCGGCTAATCGTAATGCCTCGTCTGTCCAGTCAATGTGCACGCCTTCTATTACCCAATCTTCTAGTTTTACTGCATCGTTAAATAATTGGTTTCTAACATCTATTTCATTACGAATATCACCTTTTGGGTTGCGCGCCCACACAAAATTATCTGTTTCAAAATGTGGTATATGAAGACTTGCTGCAACTTTTCTAGCGATAGTCGTCTTCCCACTCCCTACCGAGCCTACAATATAAATTTTCATCGTTACTCTCTTGTAGCACGATTCAATGCGTAAATAATTCCTGCATGCACTCCTTCGTGCCAAACCATGAATTGCACCAGTGCTTCGACTGTCTTCATTTCATGTAGGTTGCCTATAGACATGGACTCAATAAGAGTATTTGATAGATTGTTTTCCAGCGCTGCTTTTATTCGTTCCGTTTGTTCCTTTAAAGCACTTACTAATTCTTCTTCTGTTGGAGGCTCCATATCCCATTCACTTGGTTTTGTTCCAGGGACAAATAGTGGTACCCATTCCGGATGGACAATTTCGTAGGTTGGTATTGCCTTTTGTGTAAATATCTCGCCATTCACATACACATGACCTACGTTCCAACGAATTGTATTATTGAATCCCGTCGGTTGTATATCCCATGAAGCTTCATTTACCTGCCTAATTCTTCCCAATGTATATATTCGCGCAAAATTTAACTGATTCAACGTTTCCATGTTTCTGTCCCCTTTGTACTTGTTATAAGTTTGTAAAGATGATACTTTCAATGAAAAGGAGGAATGTATCATCGATATCCCACGCAAACCACCAAAATCGATTCTAATCTATAAGCGGATACTGCAACGCTTACCAAACTATCACCCTACGTATCTAGAAATAGAGAAACGAATGAAAGCAACAGAAGCCGGTTTTCACGGAGAAAGCTATGTGGACAACTTTCTTAAACAGGTGCACTTTCCTAAAAACTATGCCATCCTCAAAGATCTTCACATCCAGGTTGACCCCAGCAGCTTTCTTCAAATAGATACACTTATTCTCACCAGAAAGTATATAGCCCTCTTAGAAATAAAGAATATCCGAGGTAAAATTGCCTTTCAAAAGAATCCCGAACAACTGATTAGAGAGTTCGATGGCGAAATTACCCCCTTTAAATGCCCCGAGCTGCAAATCACTCGTCAAACTAAAAAACTTCAATCTCTACTACAGGAATTAAAAATAAATCTCCCTATAAAAAAACTCATTGTTCTTGCTTATAGCAACACGCATGTAGTACTTCCTCCAAAATATACCACAATTGTAATGGGTTGCGACATCTCAATCTATATCGATGATTATAATCAATTACCTGATGTCATATCGACCGCAAAATTTAATCAGTTATGTAGATGGCTCGTATCCAGATCATTTGAGTTTACTCCCATTCCACTAGCAGAAATATATCCTGTGAACCTTTCTGATGTAATAACTGGGTTGATTTGTCCCACTTGTTGGAAGAGAATAAAAGGTCAGACAAAGTGTCTCATCTGCAAAACACCAAAACTTGTTATGCAGCAGCAAGCATTAGAAGATTGGTTCTATTTAATGAAAAGTTCTATTACTAATAGTGAATGTGTCCATTTTCTTGGACTGAAGGATAAGCATGCTGGAAACTACTTGTTGAATAAGCTCCCTCTTCAGCCTGTGAACAATCATAAATCAAGGCATTACGTTTTATCACTCGACGACCGCTAAATTTGGCGGTCTTTTTTGATGGGTTTTTTTACTATTCCAACTAAGAGGCTCATTATTCCAACTAAATCGTGCAAAATTCCAACTACGCCCTTCATTATTCCAACTAAACTCCCTAAAATTCCAACTAACGTACTTCTATAGTAAAAAAAGAGAAACCCTTAACAGGATTTCTCTCTCTTTTATACGATTACGGCAATTTTCACGGTTACTTTGAACAAATCTCCGTCTACTTCCATTCGCAGGCTACCTCCGTGTAAATCTACGATAGATTGTGCGATGGCAAGGCCTAGTCCGGAGCCATCTGTATGACGGGAGGTGTCTGCTCGTTTAAATCGCTCCGTTAATTCATTTACATCGTTTCCAAGCTCATACTTCGCTATATTTTTGATGACGAAAACAGCTTCTCCGTCGATTTGATCCAAATTGATATACACGCGAGTATTAGGTAGGGCATACTTCAGCGTATTGATAATCAGGTTATCAAGAACTCTCCACCACTTTTGGCCATCCACATAGGACATGATTGGTTTTGTGCCAATCCCTACTCGATACTCTAATCCTGATTTATCAATGTCTTCCTGGTGTTCAGCGATTGCTTGCTGCAGTAGCTGAGTTAAATCTACTTTTCTTTTATCTAATTCGATATTCCCTGTCGCCATTTTAGATACTTCAAACAGGTCCTCGATGAGCGTTTTCAGTCTCATCGACTTTTTATCTAAAATCGCAATATAGGATGCTCTTTCTTCATCTGTAATACTTGGATTTTTCAACAAATCGGTGTACGTGATGATGGACGTTAACGGTGTACGCAAATCATGACTAACATTTGTGATAAGCTCCGTTTTCAAGCGTTCACTTTTTGCTTGCTCAGAATGGGATGACTTGATTCGATCACGAAGTTCGTTTAAGCTAGCGGCATGCTCAGCAATCGGTGACTTCCCTCTCACTTCGATTTGGTTGCCAATCACGCCTCTTGCCATTTCTTCCGTTTTCATCATGATTCGGTTGAGATAGGCCATTCTAGACATTAAGAAAACAAGTACTGGCATACCAATGAAAATCGTTGCGGGAATCCAAATGATGAGAGCAAATCCTTGAACAAGTGTTAACAAAGTGCCAAATCCCCAGAAGAATATGACGATAAGCATGATTAACGTTTGAATCCCAATAGTGCGTTTTAAGAAAAAGCCCTCTAATGAGTTATACCAGCTATGCAAAAGCGTATTCTTCCAATCAAAGCTTCCAAATCCATCTTTTAACCATTCCCACTGATAAAATACAAAAGTGGCTGCAAGAATTGCAATGATCAATGTAAAGATTGGGATATCATATCCTCCATAATGTAAAATGCCATTCCTCAATTCATCCGTCGCAGTGAATACAATAAAGATACTGACAAAAAATAATACCCATTGAACATCTATTGGTAAGCTACGATACTTACGCTTTCCTTCTTCATGCTGAAAATGCTTCTTTTCTTTTCTCCATAATAAAACAAATACAACAGCCGCCATAACTCCTAATATAAGGATTCCCAAAAAGAATCTCTCTTCTTTTTTAAAATACTGATAACTATAAGCTCTATCACCATTCTTAATACTTGCTTCTGATACTGCGATAGTTCCTTCGAATTGCGGGTGGGTATAGCCTACTAAATTTTGAACGTACCAAGAATTATCTATACTATCATTTATAACATTTCCTCTTAAATAATTGGATTTACTAGAGTATTCTTTTTTATAAGCAAGCTTGGTGTTCATCTCTCCATTTGTAAATTCTTCACCAGTCTCTTTATTTTTCAATTTATAAATAAAACCTTTATCATAATTTAAGAATTCATTTTTCCGACGCTCTAATGCTAGGAAATATCCATCCACTTGCTTTTCTTTTTCAAGTCGTATCTTATCTGCTACGTGCCCATCATCTTCAAAGTTTTTCGTAATGTCTTCCATTTTTTTATTGCGTTCTGCAATGGAGGCTTCGTCCGTTCTTCCTTCATATTGAAATTTGATGGAGTCTAGTTGATCTTGTAGACTACCAAATCGGTAGCGGTGCTCATCTATTTCCTCCGCTGTTACAGTAATATTTTTCTTTAATTCTTCACTATCCGGAACTGCTAAAATTAGGGACACAATGGAAGACTCAAAGCTTCTCAATTCTGCATTAAACTCGTCACTATCAAAATAGTTCTTCCCTATATAATTTCCGCTATCTCTAATTAACGTTAGTAAGGCTAAAACCGCCATTACCGCTAGCAAAGATAGAATCATATTCTTCATTATCGGTTTTTTCACCCCGCTATGCCGCCTTTCATGTTTTGGATTATTTTCACAAAGCTCTCTCTTATTTCTACTAAAGGCACTAAGTTGGTTATACAATAAAACAAGCAAAGTATCCCACAGACAATTGCCACAATAGATAAAAGAAAACTCATTTTACTTGTCGATTTTATAGCCAACACCCCACACCACCTTTAAGTATCTAGGATTTTTAGGATCTGTTTCTATTTTTTCTCGAATTTTTCGGATATGTACCGCTACTATATTTTCAGCGTTATAGGCGGGTTCGTTCCAAACACGTTCGTATATTTCATGGATGGAAAAAACGCGTCCTGCATTTGTCATCAAAAGCTCTGTGATTTTGAACTCAATCGGTGTTAGTTTAATGGACTCTCCTTCTACCGAAAGATCCTTCGCTTCCTTGTTTAATATTAATCCATCAATTTCAATCACTTGCTGCTGTCCTTGATAGTTACCTAACTTCGTATATCTTCTTAGCTGGGACTTTACTCGCGCCACCAATTCCATTGGATGAAATGGCTTCGTCACATAATCATCTGCTCCAACAGACAGTCCATGAATTTTATCTGAATCCTCGGCTTTCGCACTCAACATAATAATTGGGATATTTCTTTGCTCTCTAATTTTAAAAGTTGCAGAAATACCGTCCATTTTCGGCATCATAATATCCAACACAATGACATGAACTTCGTTTTCTTCTATTAACTGCAAAGCCTCTAATCCGTCAGCAGCCTTTAAAACTCGGTATCCTTCATTTTTCAAATAAATTTCGATGCCATCTCGAATATCCTTGTCATCATCGGTTACTAATACTGTAAGCTGTGTCATTTACTTACCTCCTGGCAGGCGTTCTTATGTTACTTATTGTACCCTTCATTCCTTAACATTCCAGTAGGGAAAATATGAAGAAATTCTTAAGAAAACCATTATTATATAAAAACAATAAATGCGTTCTCAATGGATTAGCCACTAATGAACGCATTTACTACTTTTATTTAATTTTTTTGTATGAATATTTATTGAATATGTTGTACCTAACATAAAAACCATCTGCAATTGTAGCGTAATGTTCGTGGTCTATATCAAAGCCAAACTTTTCGTCAGGTCCCCTATGACACAATTATACTGATTTCTTATTTTTCAAACAATTTAATTTGTAACTTTCTACGAGCTGAACTGTCTAATAGTATAAAGGAGTGATTATATTGAAAAGACATATATGGAGTGTATTTTCGTTTTTTATTATTTTGGTCCTAGCAGGCTGTGGAACGAATAATTCAGATAGCAATACCGGTAGTGAATCCCAACAACAGGAGGATGAAAGTATCACGACTAAACTAGAAGTTAAAGAAGATGGTAATGGTACATTTACGATAAAAAATGAAACAGGGGAAGAAAGAACTTTAACGTATCCGAGCGGACAGGAAATAGAGTATCAGCTTTTAGACAAGGAAGGTAATACTATCTTCACTTATTCGGCCGATAAAGTATTCATCCTAATGATTTCCGAAAAAGTACTGCAACCAAACGAAGAAATTGTCATACCTCTTGACTTAAAAACAGATCTCGCAGAAGTACCTGCTGGTTCATATACGCTCGTAGCTTGGTCGACCGCAGAAACGTTAAGGGATCAAAAACAAGAGGTAGCTTATGAATGGTTAGGAACTGAATCTGCGGAAGAAAGCAAGGGAACAATTACTGTCTTTAGAGGAGACGAAAATGCGGAATATGTGGAACCATACGAGGTAACTATTGATCCTACAGGAGATTTAGTGCGTCAAATATTCGAAGAAATTATGGTGCTCGATGTTGGGTTAATTGATTATCGATTGGAGAATAATAACACGAAACTAATCTTGAATATGGACAATGGACTGGTTAATGTACAAGGAAGTGCTGGAGAAAATATATTTATTGGGACAATTGTTCATTCCTACTTTGAAAACTTTCCAAAATTAGAGGAAATATATTTTGAAAAAGAAGGTAAAGCACCTGTGGAACTAGCGCATATAGTGGTGACGGAGCCATTCACACGGGATAAACTCTTCACTAGACCTAACTAAGAAAAGCTGCATCCGCCGCACTGAAGCGCTCTGGACGTCTGGAGCTGGATAGATAATAACTAATATAGTAGATACTTTCTGGTCTTCTAAAAAAAGAGCTTTTTTAACCATAGTCTGCAATACGTTTAACATGTACACTTGTAAGAAGTAGAAAATTAATAAACAAGGTGGCCTATACATGACAAATCACGAAGAAACAAATTTACCTCCAAAGACATGTTCCATTGAAAGATTAGTAACAATGGAATCAGATGTTGCTCTAGTGTTACAAGGGAAAAAAACTGCTACACGCCGTAATGGTCGCTATGCAGATGTAGGCGAAATTATGGAGCTTCAAGGACACTCTTTTGTAGTAGACCGTGTATATATTCAAACACTAGGCGATTTGACGGATGAACACGCAAAACAAGAGGGCTTTGAATCGGTAGAGGATTATAAGCAATCCATTTTGTCTTATCACCCAGGTATGCCATGGTTACCTCATATGACTGTTTGGGTACATGAATTCAGCACTGTAAAAGCATAAAAAAACTTCTCTGTGTTTTACACAGGGAAGTTTTTTTGTGCAAAAATTATTGTTCTCTCCGGCTGTAACTTTTTATCCAAAAAATGGTCTAATTCATAAACAGGAGGTGTACAACATGAGAAAAGGATATAAAATTGCTCTGTTTTTACTAATAGCAATCCCTCTCTTTATCTTAACTGGCTGCGGATCTAGTACAACGGACTCTACTACTGGAAGTGTACCGGAAAAAGCACATTTATCCACTCAGCTTGATATAACAGCGGATGGGGAAGGATCTTTTACGATTAAAAATGAATCACCAGTAGAGGCTGTTTTGGAGATGTCGAGTGGGCAACAAATCGAATTCCAACTATTAAACAAAGCGAATGCAATCATATACACGTATTCAGCAAATAAATTATTCATACAAGAAAAGCAAGAAAAGAAACTACAACCTAGGGAAGAATGGAAAATTCCACTTAACCTGGCAGAAGAGCTTGCCGGAGTGCCTGCGGGGTCCTACACATTGGTCGTTTGGTCCACTGCAGAAGGATTAAATGAGCAAAAGGAAGAGGTCGCGTATGAATTATTGAAGTCGCCTGGAAAACTAGTCGTTCAAACACAGGAGGTCACTTTTACCGGACTAGTAGATCCACACTCCATTGAAGTGAAAAATCTAGATGGCGGAATAGAAGTAATGCAACTATCTGAGGTGGCAATGCCTCAGTTTGAAAATCTCGAGGAAGGCACACAACTAATCATTGAATATGTAGAAGAAAATGGGCAAAAATTCATTCAAACTACGTATCCTGCTGAATAGAGTTCTAAAACACCATACAAAATGCATCGCGATTTGCGATGCATTTTGTATGGTGATATTAATTTCTGAAGGTTAAACCTTCTTCTTCTAAGCTAGATCTAAGTATCGGTAATGAAGCTGGACCTATACCATGAAGTTTCAAGATTTCTTTTTCACTGAAAGCAGAGAGTTTCTGCAAAGAGGTTACTCCATTTTGCACTAACGCCCTTCTCGCTGGTGCTGAGAGCAGCGAAAGAAATCCGCTGTCCGGTTTGTTTTCTTGCTCACAAGTTGGACAGGTCGGACAGTCACTGCTTTTATAATATTTATGCCCATTGCTACAAGTCCTTAATTCTTTTTCAGAAGTTGCCATTTTATATGTCACCTTTCAATGGTAATTTTATATTAATAATAATAATAATAGTGTAATACACAAAAAACCAGTGGAACTATGTGCGTCCTCACTGGTTTTTTTAGTATATTTAGTTATTCCTCATTCATGCCTATGCAACGTTCGCACTCGTAAAGGGATGATTCTACTTGCTCATTAATAACACATCCACATTCACGACAATGCTTTGTATTTACTTCTTGAGTAGTTGTTTTCATGCAAATCACCTCCTTGAATGGATTGTTTGTTTAGCTAATCTTTTCGTAGCCTGGCAATGTGAGAAATTCAATAAATTTATCTTCTCTTACTAATGATAGAAATAGCTCCGCAGCTTCTGTATAGCGACCATTCCCATAAACTTCATTACCAAACGAAGCTTTTAGTTTTCCTAATTCCTCTGTTAACACTTGTTCTACTAAAGGTATGGTAATTTTTCGACCATCCTCCAGCTTTCCTTCTGAATGTCTAATCCATTGCCACACTTGCGTCCTAGAAATTTCTGCTGTCGCGGCATCTTCCATCAAGTTATTGATTGGCGCTGCTCCGTTTCCACGTAGCCAAGATGCGATATATTGGACCCCTACGCTACAGTTCATGCGTAGCCCATCTTCCGTAATAGTTCCTTTAGGTACTTCAAGTAAATCTTGAGCGGTTACGTTAACATCCTCTCGTTTTCGATGAATCTGGTTTGGCGTAGGCATATGTTCTTGGAATTGCTCCCAAGCAACTGGCACTAACCCTGGATGCGCCACCCATGTTCCATCATGTCCGTCCGTTGCTTCCCTCCGCTTGTCTTCGCTCACTTTTGCGAAAGCTGCGGCATTGGCTGTTTCATCTCCTTTTATCGGAATTTGTGCAGCCATACCACCAATGGCAGATGCATTTCTTCTATGGCAGGTTTGAATACATAATTGAGAATAAGCGCGCATAAACGGTGATGTCATTGTTACTTGACCACGGTCTGGTAAAATCACCTGTGATTGATTACGAAGTCGCTTAATATAGCTAAAAATGTAATCCCAACGTCCACAGTTTAAACCTGCTGAATGATCACGAAGCTCATATAGAATTTCATCCATTTCGAATGCTGCCATAATTGTTTCGATTAAGACAGTTGCCTTAATTGTCCCGTTAGGAATACCTAATTGTTGCTGTGCATATACGAAAATATCATTCCATAATCGCGCTTCTAAATGACTTTCTAGCTTCGGTAAGTAAAAGTAAGGTCCAGTTCCTTGAGAGATTGCTTCCTTTGCATTATGGAAGAAATAAAGCCCAAAATCGAAGAAGCTACCTGAGATTGACTCACCATCAATTCGTATATTTTTCTCTAAAAGATGGAGGCCTCTGGGTCTTACAATAAGGACAGCTGGCTTTTCTTTCAGGCTATATACTTTACCGGTGTCAGGCTGTGTATAAGAGATTGTTTTACGAACAGCATCACGCATATTGAGTTGACCTTCAATCATATTCTCCCAAGTTGGCGAAGTAGCATCTTCAAAACAAGCCATAAATGTTTTTGCACCTGAATTTAGTGCATTAATAACCATTTTGCGATTTACTGGCCCGGTTATTTCTACTCGGCGGTCCTGTAAATCTTCGGGGAGGGGAGCAATTGTCCAATCCCCTTCTCGAATCGCTTTTGTTTCGGGTAAAAAGTCTAATGTTCCACCATTATCTAGCTGTTCTTGACGAACTTGACGCGCTTGTAGCAATTCTTTTCTTCTTTTATCAAAAAGGTGGTGGAGGGAAGCCACGAACTCTATTGCTTCTGGCGTTAAGATTTCGTGAATCCCTTCAACCTCTTTCCCTACGATTTCTATTCTTTTCGTCGTTAGTTGTTCCATTTATCGTTAACCTCCCATCCCCATGTTTGGTTTAAGCAAATTGTGCTACCTCTGTAGAGCCTTTCATCGCTGTAGTAGAAGAAGTTCCTCCCGAAACGATTTGTGAGATTTCATCGAAGTATCCAGTTCCTACTTCACGCTGATGTTTAGTCGCGGTGTACCCTTTTGCTTCGTTTGCGAATTCTGCTTGTTGAAGCTTAGAGTAAGCAGCCATACCATTTGTTTTATATTCATGCGCTAGTTCAAACATGCTGTGGTTCAAAGCGTGGAAACCTGCAAGTGTGACGAATTGGAATTTATAGCCCATTTTCCCAAGCTCTACTTGGTACTTTGCAATTGTTTCTTGATCCAAGTTTGCTTCCCAGTTGAAGGATGGCGAACAATTGTAAGCTAGCAATTTGTCTGGGAATTCTGCATGAATAGCGTCAGCGAATTGTTTTGCTTCCTCTAAACTAGGGTGTGACGTTTCACACCAGATAAGATCTGCATATGGTGCGTATGCTAAGCCACGTGCAATTGCTTGTTCAATTCCTGGTTTTGTTCTGAAGAATCCCTCTGGAGTTCTTTCGCCTGTTAAGAAATCTGCGTCACGTGGATCAATGTCACTTGTAACCATATCAGCAGCATCTGCATCTGTACGTGCAATTAGTACAGTTGGTACACCCATTACATCTGCAGCTAGTCGTGCTGATACTAAATTACGAATAGCATTTTGAGTTGGCAGAAGAACCTTTCCTCCAAGGTGACCACATTTCTTTTCCGATGCAAGCTGATCTTCTAAATGTACGCCAGCTGCTCCAGCTTCAATCATACCTTTCATTAGTTCAAAAACATTTAATGGTCCACCAAACCCTGCTTCCGCATCTGCAATGATAGGTGCGAACCAGTCAAACTCATCTTCCCTACCTTCTGCCTGGTCAATCTGGTCTGCACGCTGTAACGCTTGATTAATACGCTTAACTACAGCCGGTACACTGTTCGCTGGGTATAAGCTTTGGTCGGGATACATTTGACCCGAAAGGTTTGCATCCGCTGCCACTTGCCAACCACTTAAGTAAATCGCTTGAAGTCCAGCCTTTACCTGTTGTACTGCCTGGTTACCTGTTAAAGCTCCAAGCGCATTGATGAAGTCTTCTTGGTGAAGCGACTTCCATAAACGGTCTGCTCCTTTACGAGCTAATGTTTGTTCAATGATGACAGATCCTCGTAGTTTCACTACATCCTCTGCTGAGTATGGACGTTCAATTCCTTTCCAGCGACTTTCTTCTTTCCATTGTTGTTGAAGCTCTTCTACCTGTTGTTGTCTTTTTGACATTTACATACACTCCCTAATATTTTTTAGAGGAACCTTATTTAAAAAATACGACTTTTTTACTGTATCATAACAGTTCCTTTTCTTGTAATCTAATATATAACACAATGATATTTCTTGTATTGATTTTTGGATGAAAGACCATTTTTTAAGGATGAATGAAGAATCAGAATGACGAATGCAGAATATTATGATTTCGGAGGTGTATTAGTGGAATTTAGACAGGACCAATTAAAACAATACAGTTTAATAATAGAGGAATGGGTTCCGAAAGAGGCCTCTATAGCTATAGCTGTAGGGGATCAGTATATTTACTATTTGGCAAGGGGATATGATCTTCATATAAAAGAAGGACAAAAAATTCAGACTAATAGTATTGCAGATCTGGTACTGAGAAAAGGATGTAGAACAGAAGCTGTACTAGTGGATACATCATTTCAAGCACCTTATTACGGAATCGGTTATCCAATTGAGATTAACGGAGAAAAGGCTGCATTAGTAGTAATACTGCCTCCTCATCACGCAGTCCCCATCACTGCTCCTTATAAATTTTTGACAGGGAAGCAAGAAGACGAGTGGAAGCCTATTCCAATTGAAAAAGTGTCTCATATAGAAAGTCTCCAAAAAAAGACATGGTTCTATGCCAATAAGGAACCTTATAAAACAAGTATTCCCCTGAAAGACTTACAACTACGACTGCCCGATAGCTTTTTACGGATTCACCGCTCTTATATTGTAAATATTTCATTTATCGACCGAATTGTACGCGATTTTTCTTCAAATTTACTAGTTCAGTTACTGGATGGAACTGAGTTGCCTGTCAGTCAATCTTATATGGCAGATGTCCGAGGTGCGTTGGGGTTTTAAAAACGGGGATTTAGTTATAACACTTGTTAAATCTAACAATGAACGCAATATGCTTTTAAGAGAGATTTCTAGAAAGCTAGACGGATTACAGAACAACAATAAGATTGATTAAGAAAGCTTTTTAGGGAGGCATGACTCACGTCACACCCCCCTTTCTTGTTTTAGGTTATGTTTTTTATTCTGCAAGAATAATTTCCTCGGATATTCGGAGACCTTCTTTTTTAGCTAGTAATTCCCAATCTAACACTTTGTCTTTATCCAATAAAAGATATTTTAGCTTATCCAGCCTTACTAATGGTTTAATGCTTGTTATATTGGTTCCTCGAATATCTAGATAAGTTAATTCCTTTAAGTTTTCTAAAGGTGTCAAATCTGACACTTCTGTCTCTGAAATATTTATTCGATTTAAGTATTTCAGTTCGTGAACGTCTGTAAGCGTATCTATCTGTGTCTCTTGTAAAGATAGAAATGTTAAATGTTCGAGTTTACTAATAGTAGTAAAATCATTAATAGGATTACCGTTTAATATGAGATTATTTAAATTTGTTAGATCTTGTAGTGCTTCTATAGATGTAATTTTGTTGTTACTTAATTCTAGGAACTTAAGTTTCTCTAAATGCTTCAAGGAAGTTATATCCGATAAATTGTTGTTAGCTAAAAAAAGACTTTCAGTATTTTCGAGAACTTCTACCCCTTGTAGATTTTCTAATCCGTATCCCGTCAGATCTATTGTTTCAAAATTAGCTAGATCTTCCCAAAAGCTGACTTTCTTATTTTTTTCCTTAACTGGAATAGGAAGTACCCCTTCCTCTACATGGCTTTCACTCTGCTCCATACTATCTGTATCATACACATGTTTCTCGTAAGTAAATGTACCGTCTTGATTGACTTTAACAGACATAATCTCTTCTCTCGGTGTTAGGTCTGTAATAACTGGAGTGACGATATTATCTTTTATATTTAGCTCATATAGCTTCCCTCCCATCGTTACCATTCCATATGCATTTCCTATGATAACGAAGATTCTGTCTTCATCAATCCACTCTACTTTCTTAGGTGTAAATTGCCCGTTCACATTATCTTGCAATTTAAAAATGGTAGATTCGTCCGTTTCCAAGTTTTCTATAACTAATATATCTTCTCCTTCTTCCCCAGCCTGTTCAAAAATCCCTTCAATTGTTACCTGTTGCTTACCACTTGGTGAAGGCTGCCATGGAGTATGTTTAGAAGGTTTAAAATCATTTTCAATTTTCACATCAAAATGAGCAGGAGTTATTACCTCTTCTTCAACTACCTTAAAACTAGCCAAGTCCGTGTAAGTCATCGGTTCATATTCACCGCTTTCCTTGTCCAGATAATCACTTTCCCATTTCACCTCACCAAAACCTGGGACATAATACCTTCTCATTCGATGGTCATCTTTTATACTTTCGAAAATCAATACATTTGTAAAATCTCCGTACGTAGTAGTGACCTTTCCTGATGTGTCCATCACAGTCCAATCTCCATACTCATCTCCTATTTCTAAAGGAGCTTCCAAAAAAAGCTCTCCCTTGGGAAGTTTGTTTAATTCCTCACTTGCCCATTGCAATCGACCCGATACATCATCCACCATCTCTTCATAAACAATTTCAATTTGATTCCCGTTCAAGCGATAAATACGCTCAACACTCCCGCCATCATTACTCATAACCTGTTGGACATAATGATCATCCAACCAATACGTTTGAGTAGTACTTCCACCATTTTCGAAGCCACCTAAAAAAACAGCCTCCGTACCATGCGGAGGAAAATATTGTTTTAGTTCCTCGTAATTATCCCCTTTTTCAAAAGTGATTTCAGTGTCCTCTTCTTCTGGTGCTACGACTAATCCTGGTTCTGTTAGTTGACCATTTTCATTTATTAATTTTGAAGACCATAAATTTGCGCTAAATGCGAGTAATCCTATAAATGTAACGAGTATGCCGTAGTACACCCAGCGTTCCTTATTTTCATTAGTCTTTTTTGATTTTTTTAAGTTCACCTGCTGTTGAATTCGATGTACTCGTTCAGATGTATCACCCATTTTGGTTAGCAGCTGTTGTTTTATTTCATTCATGGATTAGCACCTCCCAATCATTCTCTTTCAATTGAATCTTTAAAATTGATCGCGCTTTTCTGAGCCTTGTCTTGACGGTATTGTCTGGGATGGACAGTAGTAGAGCAATTTCTAACACGGATAATTCTTCAAAATAATAATAAATAATGACTTCTCGATACTTTACTGGTAGCTGGAGGACTGCATCTGCAAGTTCTAACTTTTCATCCTCTTCTATTATTCGGTTTCTGCCCTTTTTTGCAGGATTTATAAAGTTATTCGTTAACACCTGTTTACGATATCTCCAGCTTTTTAAATAATCCTTACATTTATTAATCGTTATTTTTGCTAAATAAGTTTTCAATGAAGAACGTTCTTCAAACTGTTCAAATTTTTGATAATAGGTTAAAAATACATCCTGTATGATATCCTCAGCAGCCGACCAATCTTTTATATATAAGTAGGCAAGCTTTAACAAATAGTCGGTGTATTCTTCCATAACTTTTTGAAATTGTTGCTCTGCCAAAAAACGATTCATCCCACACTCCCCTAACCATGCCTTTAACTAATAGACGATACTCATCAACATGACGTTTTCAAATGTTAAAAACAATTTTTATGTACAAGAAAGGCTGTTCCGATATATCCCGAAACAGCCTTTTGTATTTATTTAGTTCTATTTAAACAGACACTTTACCTTTTTTCTCAAGTGACCGGCTAGCGGATTTACTCCCTAACGTTAAAATAGCTATACTCCCAAGTAATAAACCAATCCCTACCCAAGAAGTTACGCTAAGTATTTCTCCCACTACAACAACCCCAAGTAAAGCCGCTGTAGTCGGCTCTGCCAAGGACAAAGTTAACGCCGAGGAAGCGGGGATTTTATGTAGCCCCCATCCGTATAATACATAAGCAATACTAGTTGTTGCTATTCCTAAATAAAAAATAATTCCTATATTTCCAGCATCCTTCAACCAACTTACATCCAGTATAAAATAGAAAGGGGTTAACAATAATGCACTAAGCGAGAAGGTCATTGCAACTACAGATATAGCATTTTCCTTTTGCAGCATAGATTTACTCGTCATCGTATACAATGCAAAAATAAGACCTGCGACCAATGAGTATAGAACCCCTAATGGATTAATGCTCACTTCACCTTTTGTAACAAATAAAAACATACAGCCGGTAATAGCTAAGCCAGTGGAAATTCCCCAAATCTTTGTAGGACGCATCTTTAAAAATATCCACTCTATTAAACCTGAAAATACAGGTGCACTTCCTATTGCAACCACACTCGCTATTGCTACCCCGGTTAAACGCACAGATGAAAAGAATAAGAGCTGAAACAATGAAATACAAATAGCGGCGTATAGTGTTTGTTTCCAGGGCCATGAACGAAATTTAATTTTTTTTAATAGAATCATAATGATTAGAAGGAATAATCCTCCTGTTGCAGAACGTCCAGCACTAATAATAAAAGGGTGTGCACTGTCTGGCAAAAATGTTTGTGCGGTTCCTGTTGTCCCCCACAAAATAGCACCGAATAGTACAAATATGTATGGCAATACGGTCAAGTTTTCCCCCTACCTTCCCACATTTTCTAACTTCCAATATAGCACATATTGAGTTACTGCCAATCGTATCTTATACTAATAACGATAGGAGGCATTTTACATGTATATGACAGTAGAAGAAACTGCGAATTATTTATCAATGCCTATTGATCAAGTAAAACGATATATTTCAGAAAAGAAAATTCGCGCTATTTTTGATGGTGAAGAGTATTACGTTAATAGCGCTCAGTTTGAAACACACTTACAGCAAATTGAGGACTTGAAGCGACAAATCGATGAATGGCGAAATACTCCAATCCCTGATGATATTGATGTAAAAGATGAAGATTAATACAAAGGAAAAGGACGTTCTCCGAATGAGGAGAATGTCCTTTTGTTTTAATAAACTGCTGATTCCACTCCAGGCGGACGCTTTTCGTGGGCAAGGCTCGAGTCAGTAGTCTCTCTCGTGTACCTGATGCTCCACAATAGGTACAGAAACATTTGCTATTCCCACTTGAAGTCGCCGACTTGCATTCAATCAACAAATACCACTTTAAATACTAACTGACCTTAAACACTTAGACTATTCGTTTTTACCTGGAAATTAGATCGTAATAAAGAATCCTGCTCTTTTGCCAATTATTTCTGCATAATCCTCTACCATCACACTTGCAGTTGGGTACATACCTGCTCCAGGACCAACTAATGTTAGTGTCCCAATATAATTTGTGTCTAGAGCAACTGCGTTGTTTACTCCTTCGATGGAGTATAATGGATGATCTGCTCCTACTAATTGTGGACCAACAGAAGCGTAAAGTTCTCCGTTTTCGTCTTGCTCTATTTCCGCCACATGACGGTAACGTAGTCCCTTTTCCTTCGCTCTTCGGACGTCCTCTAATGAGATTTCGTCAATTCCAACTACACGAACATCGTTCCAATTAGGTTGTTTTTTAAACGCTAGTGCACTAAGAATCATCAGTTTACGGAATGCATCTTGACCGGACACGTCGTTATAAGGATCTGCTTCTGCATAACCAAGGTCCTGTGCCTCTTTTAATGAATCATCAAACTGACATTCATCCTGACGCATTTGTGTCAAAATGTAATTCGATGTTCCATTTAAAATTCCTTGAATCCTTTTCACAGAGTTAACTTGTAAAAGATTTTTCAAAGTTTTAATAACAGGAACTCCACCTGCAGTGGTTGCCTCATATCCTATAAATACTCCTCGAGACTTGGCACGCTCATGCAATGGAATACTGTATTTAGAAAACATCACTTTATTTGCTGTTATTACGTGACACCCTTTATCAATTGCTCTACATAGGTAGTTATACGCTGGTTCTTCATTCACAATTGCCTCGAATACTACTTGGAGCCCAGGAATATTGATAATATCCTCGAAGTCATCAGTAACTAAGACACCCGGTGTAGCTATTCTTTCTTTACCAACATTGTTTACGAGAATAGCACTAATTTCCAAATCTAATCCTAACGACTTTTTAAGATCTTCTCTTTTTTCGTTTACAATGTGGTAAATCCCTTGCCCGACTGTTCCGAAACCTAGGATTGCTGCTTTTATTGTCGCCATGCTATCTCCTCCAACTGAATCCGCACAATTGAGTTCCAATTTGCTTCTTTTAGTAAAATTCTAAATCGCAATTATTTACGAAGAACTATTTTACATATTGTAGCCCATCTTTACCCAATTATCAATAAAATTCTATCTAGAGAGGACATTTGTTTTTCCTACGAGTACTTTATCAAGTGCAGACTGTAAATCTTCTACTGCTTCTAGCCCTACCGATAAGCGGATTAAGTCTTCTGAAACTCCTGATTTTACCAAGTCCTCTGGTGTTAACTGCTGATGTGTTGTAGAAGCAGGATGGATTATTAGTGATTTAGCATCCCCTACGTTAGCTACATGCGACCAAATTTCAATATTATCGATAATATTACGTCCTGCTTCTTTACCACCTTTTACTCCGAAAGTTAGTATAGAACCAAAACCGTTCTGTAAGTATTTTTTTGCAAGCTCATGTGAAGGATGACTTTCTAAACCTAAGTAGTTAACCCAAGTCACTTCTTCGTTATTTTCTAAGTACTCAGCAATTTTCTGTGCATTTTCATTGTGCTTTGGTACACGTAGATGAAGTGTTTCTAATCCTTGTAAAAAGGAGAACGCCGCCTCAGGACTTAAAGTAGGACCGAAATCACGAAGTAATTGAACCCGTAATTTCACTGCGAATGCTACATTTGGAACATCAATTCCGTATCTTAACCCATGATAGGTCACATCTGGCTGTGTGAATCCAGGGAATTTCTCAGAATCCCAATTAAAGTTTCCTCCATCTACAACTACTCCACCGATAGTTGTACCATGACCGCCAATCCATTTAGTTGCCGAGTGTATCACTACATGAGCACCATGTTTAATCGGATTTGATCCATATGGTGTAGCAAACGTATTATCTACCAATAATGGAACTCCTACTTCGTTAGCGATGGCAGCTACGTTTTCCACGTCTAATACATTTAAGCTAGGGTTTCCGATGATTTCACCAAAAAATGCTTTTGTTTTATCTGTAACAGCTGCTCGGAAATTTTCTGGATCCGTAGAATCTACAAACTTCACTTTAATACCGTATCTCGGCAATGTATGAGCAAATAAATTAAATGTACCACCGTATAAATTTTCAGCAGCAATAATTTCGTCCCCTGCTCCTGCAATATTTAAAATTGAGAATGCAATAGCTGCCATCCCAGAAGAAAGTGCAACTGCTGCTGTTCCTCCTTCTAATAATGCAATTCGTTGTTCAAAAACATCCACAGTTGGATTCGTAATACGGGAATAGATATTACCTGTTTCCGCAAGAGCAAATAGGTTTTGCGCATGTTCAGTATTTTTGAATACAAAAGATGTTGTTTTGTGAATCGGTACCGCTCTTGAACCTGTCACTGGGTCTGGCTGTTGGCCACCATGTAAAAGTAGTGTTTCTTTTTGAAGATTTGTCATTTGAATTCCTCCTAAAATGTAGTTTAGATGGACGCTTTTGGAGGCGAGGGAGGATTAGAACAAACAAAAACCCTCTTCACTTAAGAAGAGGGTGCAAATTCGCATGTTCCTCCTCTTATCTTCCAAATTCGTTTAGAATTTGTAGGATTTAGCACCTTTCCAAGTTAAGAACTTGTTGGTTGCCGGGCATCGTAGGGCCTATTCCCTCCGCCACTCTTGATAAGAGTATTAGATTTAGTTTTCCATCTTGTATCACAGTATAGATTTCTATCAATCTATTTGTCAACACTTTTTTGAAAAATTGAAAAACATTTTTATTTGTGTTTCTGTATTAATATCTAGAAAACTTTCTTTCCTCTATGAAAAAGTAGTAGTTTTTTTCACTTCAATAAAACTTAATTGATTATCCTCTTTTTCATAAATCGTAAATGTATAACCATCTTGTTCAATCTGATTATCTTCTGCTAGTTCAATGTCCTGTGAATAATACCATCCGCCAATTGTATCTACGTCAGGATTAACTAATTCAATCCTCAGCAATTTTGCGACATCCTCTAGCAACACATTGGAATGGATAATATAATGATCATCCTCTATTTTTCGAATATCTGCAATCTCATCCTCATCATATTCGTCGCGAATTTCCCCCACTATTTCTTCTAAAATATCCTCTACCGTAACAAGTCCGGAAGTCCCTCCGTACTCATCCAGAAGAATAGCTATGTGCGTACGTTCTTTTTGCATTTTCAATAACAAGTTATTAATTGGAGTGGATTCAATTGTATTTATTACAGGATTCATAAATTTTTCAATATCGAATGACTCTGATGTAATTCGGTTATTAATACCTTGTGTTAAAAAGTCCTTGATATTGATAAAACCGATTATATTGTCGCGATCTTCCTCATACACAGGATATCGGGTATAACGTTCTTCAGAAATAATCGTTAAGACATCATGGAAAGTTGCTTTTTTTTCAAATCCTATGATTTTAGTGCGCGGCACCATAATTTCACGAGCAATTCGATCATCAAATTCAAAGACATTATTAACATATTTTAGTTCATTCTGATTAATCTCGCCGCTTTTATAGCTGTCAGCAAGCAACAGACGGAGCTCTTCCTCTGTATGTGACAACTCATGTTCAGAGGCTGGTTTCATACCGAACAGACCAACTAATACCCGTGCAGATCCATTTAAGAACCAAATAAATGGATACAAAATTTTGTAGAAAATCATAATTGGCTTAGCAAAGACTAGTGTCACTGCTTCAGCCTTTTGAATAGCAACTGTTTTAGGTGCTAATTCTCCCACTACTACGTGTAAAAATGTCGCAATTGCAAAAGCTCCACCAATAGTGAAATAGTGAATATAATCTGTACCGATGCCAACGCTTTCAAATAACGGATGTAGAATGAATTCAAATGTCGATTCTCCTACCATACCTATTCCAAGAGCTGTAACTGTTATACCTAGCTGACAGGTGGATAAATATTCATCCAAATGTGTCGTTACATGTTTTGCAGCAAGTGATCCTTTGCGACCTTCCGCAACAATTTGGTCAATTCGAGATTGTCGTACTTTTACAATAGCAAATTCTGTTGCTACAAAGAATCCGGTTAACGCTAATAATATTATAAAAATTGTTAGATTTAATATGGTCAATAAGTGTCTTACTATAAAAGTAAGACTTCACCTCCTAAGTGATAAGTAATAGTAATGATTGCATCAATGCAACGCTTTCTGTAGATATCTTCTCTTTAATCGAGTGCTTTGTATTTTCTTCCTTGTTATTGATTTGTTCTAATAGATGAGAAACTTCTTTTTCTAAATATTTCATGTGCAATCGAATTTCATGTATATCTATTTCTTCTACCGAACTTTTTTCTAGCTCATGTTTAATCTCTTCTAAAGACATACCAGTCGACTTCTTTTCTTCGATAACTCGTAGTCTATCAATAGCTTCGAAAGAATAATAACGATAATTCGAAGCAGAACGTTCAGCTTTTAACAATCCAATCGTTGTATAATAATCAATCGTACGTTTCGTTATCCCAGTTCTTTCTGCTAATTCACCAATTTTAAATTTCTCTTTCCCAACAAAATCACTCCAAACCGTAACGTTATAGTTTGTATCATAAATTATTTAACTTGTTCTTGCAATTAATAAGTGATCCACTATTTTCTCAACTTTTAGTGTGCACTACTCAATTCTAAAAATCTGAAACTTCTTATTCTTTCAATCGTTTAATATAGTAAAGTTAGCGGGAGGTAGGAAATTGGTTGTTTCAGTGATTTGTATCACCATTGTTAGTTACTTAGTAGGTTCCATACACGGTTCTAAAATAGCGCAATATTTTAGTGGCGTAAATATTAAAAAAGAAGGTTTAAAAAATTCTGGCGCTTCAAATGCTGCTATTGTTCTCGGTGCAAAATATGGTATTTTAGTTGCAATTGTTGACATTTTTAAAGGAATTTTAATCGTAATTGGGACACGTTTTTGGGTTTTACAGTACGCAGACTTCTCATCAGTTGAACAGGACGTTCTGCTATATAGCGCAAGTGCGGCTGTAATACTTGGGCATAACTTTCCTCTTTATACTAAATTTAAAGGTGGAAAAGGTACTGCCACTCTTATCGGAGTGCTACTCGCTCTTAGCTGGCCCCTTGGTTTAATCGGACTTTTATTATTAATAGGAACTACATTTTTAACGGACTATTTATTAATCGGTGTGTTTGTTTTTTACTTTGTTTTTATCGCGGCATCTATTTGGTATGCAGAAGGAATTGGACCAATGGCTATTGCCGGATTTTTATTTTTGATGGCTGTTATTTTGCATATTGAAAACTTCCGTCGTTTATGGCGAAGGGAAGAAATGAAAATCTCTACTTTTTTGAGTAAGAAGAAACCTTCTGTCTGAAACGGGGTAATATCATGAAAACTAAAATGAGGTGGATTGTGCTAATCCCTTTAATAGTAGCGGCTACTAGTGGAATTGGGATTTGGTTACTCACGGGCAAATGGCTTGAGGATGGTCTGGATCCAAAAGCAGACGGAACAAATGAATATGCCATTGTCCTAGGTGCCAAAGTGAAAAAAGGGAATGTCCCTTCTCTGGCTTTACAGTATAGATTGGATGCAGCTCTTGCCTATGCCAAGGAATTTGCCCATGTGAGATTGGTGCTTTCAGGGGGTCAAGGTCCGGATGAAGATATAGAAGAGGCTATTGTCATGAAAGAATTTCTACTGAATAATGGAATAGAAGAAAACAGGCTCATTATAGAGGACAAAGCCACTTCAACATATGAAAATTTGCTATTCTCAAAGGAATTTATACCAGACAATATTCATTCCGTAACAATCATTACTAGTGATTACCATTTGCAGCGAGCCAAAATATTAGCAAGTAAACTAGGCTGGGAGTCAGATGTTGTAGCTGCCAAAACTCCAAAAGTTGTGGAACAAAAGGTTCGTATGCGAGAACGTGTGGCGTTGTTAAAGGCATATATTTTTGGAAAGTAATTGTATTAAATTAACGCTCTGTTAAAGGAAGAATTTGATTTGTCCTAAATGAATATGATGGACGGGCTTTAATGTCTGAAGATGGACATTTCCTGTTTTAATTGAATTAGAATTTCAAACAAACTTTACACGAATACAAGTTGAAAATAACAGGACCATAGGAGGTATCAGATATGAAAATCAATAGAATAGACCATGTGAGTATAAACGTAAATGATCTTTCAAATGCTAAAGCGTTTTTTCTTGATTTAGGACTTGAAGTGAAAGCGGAATGGGAATTAGATGGTGAACAGTTGGATAGAATAGTTGGGCTTCATGGTGTTAAAACTGCTTGTGTAGGATTGGGGATGCCAGGTGGTCAGACATGGATAGAGCTAGTAAAATTTTATACGCCAACAGATGAAAATGATATTCAACAACCTTTTGCAAATACGCTGGGTATCCGACATATTTGCTTTGCTGTTGAAAATATTGAAGCTGTTGTTGCAAAACTGAAAAAGAGAGGCACGGAAATCTTTAGTGAGATACAGCAATATGAAGAAAGTTATAAGTTATGCTACGTTCGTGGTCCAGAGGGTATTATTTTAGAGTTGGCTGAGAAACTCTAAAAGGAAGGGTGAAAGAAAGTTTCGTATCTATTTTCTTTCATCCATCTTTTAACTATTTCATCGAATTAATAACTCGGTTAGGAATCATTACTACCTCTGTTTGTAGTTCTACTGCTCGATATGATGTATCTATACATTCTTCCCAGTAGTCGAGATGCTTTATATCAACCCAATGCTTTGATTCCTCTACAGCTTGTCCATCTTCCCCCTGCACAGAATACCAATAAAGATATTCGTGTCCGTTTATAAACTCTCTAAAAATTGTTTCTATATACATTTTTTCTCCCTCAAGAGTAACTAATACTTCCTCCATATGTTCATTCAAAAAAGCTAACCATTCATTTACCTTATCTGTTTTTCCTTCTTGCACTCGAAATCTTGTGCATTCAATTTTCACTTTTAATACACCCTTTAGTTTATTTTTTCACCCAATATGCACTACCATCATCTTTTCTATCTAGAAAACCGTATTCTATTAGATAACGTCTTAATGTTACGAAGTCATCATAAGCATTTTTTAGGATTTGATTTATTTCTTTCTCTGTGTAGGTTTTTTCTTTTTCAAATCTTTGAATTAAGACCCGCAGCGTTGCCAGCTTCTGCTTTTCCTTCTTCGGAAATTTCATTAGACGACCATCAAGACCATCCGGAAAGAATTTCTTTTCGACATCTTCCTGTTCCTCTTGCGTGATGTTATAGCGATCATCCACCATCGTAGCTGTTTTATGAAGAGGTAAGAAAGTAGGAGCGTGATCATCCTTTTCCTTTAGCAGTTCCATCATCGCTAAAAATACTTTTGCTTGTCGCTCTTTTTCTTTTAACACGAATCGATGATTACGAATTGTTGAAGAGCTTCCAATTCCTAGTTCGCTCTGTATTTCTACATCACTTCTCCCCTCATAAAATAGACGCAAAAGGCTGTTTTGATGATCAGTTAACCCTGTCAACTTTTTGTTTAACCCTATTAGATAATGAAAAACCGAATCATGCTCTGCTTCAATATGGAACTTCATGAATTTTTCTGCTTCATACAACATATTATTCTTTGGATAAATAAATCCTTTTTCTACTTTACTTCCACACAATAGGCACACATACATTTCTTCCTCTTCTATATAGCCGTCCTTCAGCTGTTCTGAAGATGCATTCCACAATAGTTCTGACACATCCATTCACAAACAATCCCTTCATTCGTTTATTAATTTACAAACATCCTACAATAACGTCTAGATTTTTTCAATAAGCAAAAATGTGATTGCAATTTATCTGAAAATAATAAACAATAGAAATAAGGCGTTTCGGAAATCGAAACGATAGAGAGGGGAATTCCATTGGTTACATTTAAGGATTATGAATACAAACGTCCCAATTTAGAGCAGGACAAAGCTACATTTCAAACGTTATTAACAAAATTTAAGGAAGCTTCTTCCGTAGAAGAACAAAGTAAAGCAATTGAGCACCTGAATGCCTTCCGCAATGACTATTCTACACAGGCAAACTTAGTTTATATTCGTGCCTCTATCGATACGAATGATGAGTTCTATCAAAAAGAGCGCGATTATTTTGATGAGACCAATCCTGAAATTGAAGAAATGATTACTGAATATTACAAGGCTTTAGTGGAATCACCGTTTCGAGACGAATTGGAAGCTAAGTGGGGCAGTCAACTTTTTGACTTGGCAGATTTCCAAATCAAAGCTTTCTCGCCAGAAATTATATCTCTAATGCAAAAGGAAAATAAACTTTCTTCCGACTACTCGAAGCTAGTTGCATCTGCACAGGTGGAGTTTAATGGAGAGACATTAACACTTGCACAGCTAGGGCCGTACACGGAATCGACAGATCGTGAAACACGTAAAAAAGCTAGAGAGATTAGTGGCGGATTTTTCCAAGAAAATGAAGCTAAATTTGATGACCTGTATGATCAACTAGTAAAAGTTCGCCATGAGATTGCAACAACGCTTGGGTACAAAAATTTTGTAGAGCTCGGCTATATCCGTATGAATCGTATTGATTACAATGCAGAGATGGTTAAAAATTTCCGTGATCAAGTGCGTGATTATATTGTTCCTGTTGCGACGAAGCTTTATGAACGTCAGGCAAAACGAATTGGTGTAGAAAGCCTAAAATATTATGATGAACCATTCAACTTCCTTAGTGGAAATGCAACTCCACAAGGTTCTCCAGAGTGGATTGTGGAAAATGGAAAGAAAATGTATGAGGAGCTTTCTCCGGAAACAGCAGAGTTTTTCCAATTTATGATTGACCGTGATTTGATGGATTTAGTTGCGAAAAAAGGGAAAGAAGCCGGTGGTTATTGTACGTTTATAGATAACTATGAATCTCCATATATTTTCTCAAATTTCAATGGTACATCTGGAGATATTGATGTACTAACACACGAAGCCGGTCATGCTTTCCAAGTATATACAAGTCGTAACATTGGGATTCCTGAGTATGTTTGGCCAACTTTTGAGTCTTGTGAAATACACTCGATGAGTATGGAATTCTTTACATGGCCTTGGATGGAGTTATTCTTTAAGGAACAAACCGACAAGTATAAGTTTGCTCATTTAAGTAGCGGACTTCTGTTCCTTCCCTACGGAGTTGCAGTAGATGAATTTCAGCATGCCGTCTATGAAAATCCAGCGATGACTCCTGCTGAGCGTAAGGCAGCTTGGAAGAAAATCGAGGAAATTTATTTACCACATCGGGATTATGATGGTAATAGCTATTATGAGGCTGGCGGGTTCTGGCAACGACAAGCACATATTTATGCTAGCCCGTTCTACTATATCGATTACACGCTTGCTCAAATTTGTGCATTCCAATTTTGGAAACGCTCAAGAGAGGATCATGAAGCTGCTTGGAAGGATTATTTACACCTTTGTCAGCTTGGAGGATCAAAATCTTTCACTAAATTAGTAGCAGAAGCTAACTTAATCTCCCCTTTTGAGGATGGCTGTGTTAAATCGGTCATTGGTTCGATTGAAGAATATTTAAATAGTGTGGATGACTCTGCGTTATAGGTTCTTGAAAGGAGTTGGAAAAGATGAACCCAGCTGGCTTTTGGATTAGATTTGGTGCCAGTTTATTAGATGGTATTATCATGGGTTTACCGCTAGCTATTATTAGTTACATTATTTTTGGCGAAAGTGATACTTGGTTTACTACATTAGGTTCAAATTTATATTTCATCTTAGTCCCTACATTTTGGGTTGGATACACTGTCGGAAAGAAAATTCTCGGAATTCGCGTTGTGAAATTAGATGATACGGATGTTAGCTTATGGACTATGATTATGCGCCATTTAATAGCTGGTCTTATATACGCACTCACTTTAGGGATTGGTGTTATTGTCAGTGCCTTTATGGTAGGGATTCGCGAAGACAAAAGAGCAATTCATGACTTTATAGCAGGAACGTATGTATCTTACAATCCACCTTGGCAAAAATAGTTTACTAAAACAAGCATTCATTAGAATGCTTGTTTTTTTCTTTTATAATCCCTAACTGCTGGTAGCCTTAGTACTCCATGATTTTCTAAATACAGAAAATCATTTTTTATTTAAATTACTTTTTGTAAGCAAATGTATTGTATTTATTTAATAACTATATTATAGTTGGTTACGTTAAGTAACTTAAATGGAGGATTTTTTAATGAAGAAGCAACAACTTGCAACACTTATTTTACGCGTCGTGTTTGGACTTATGTTCTTAATACATGGCATAGCAAAATTCCAAGGTGGTATTTCAAATACAGTTGGATATTTTGATTCGCTTGGTTTACCAGGATCTCTTGCATACGCAATTGCAATTATTGAATTAGTTGGTGGTTTACTATTAATAATTGGATTTGGAACACGTGTAATTGGTGGTCTATTTGCGGTTATAATGCTAGGAGCAATTTTCTCAGCGAAATTATCATTGGGGTTATTAGGCGATGGTGTATCAGCTGGATACGAGCTAGAATTAGTCTTTTTAGCAATCGGTGTTTATTTTGTCTTAGCTAACCCGATTAACTTATCACTTGATGAAAAACTGTCACAAAAAAATAGATAATGATTAGAGGTAAAAGCATGAGCATTATGAAAAAATTATTCGGACAAAAAACAAATGAAGAACAAACAGGAGGAAATGACATGATGAAAATTGGTATTGTATTAGGAAGTACACGTGAAGGACGAGTTAGTCCACAAGTTGGAGCATGGGTAAAAGAACTAGCGGACAAGCGTGGAGATGCAGAATATGAAATTATCGACATTGCAGATTTTAAATTACCACTTTTAGGTGAAGCAGGCGGAGACGCATCAGGTGCAGCAGCATGGTCTGAAATCATTTCTAAACAAGACGGATTCGTATTCATCGT
>NZ_FNHY01000007.1 GCF_900103605.1 Psychrobacillus sp. OK028
CCGCCAGCGTTCGTCCTGAGCCAGGATCAAACTCTCCATAATAGAGAACTTAAAAAGCTCATTTTGTTTTGCTGGCATCATCATTAAATGATGTCAAAAATTGTTTTGCTATCAGAATAATCAAGTTAATCTTTCAAGCTATATTTCTTAACGTTTTGCATGTTCAGTTTTCAATGTTCATGTTGTTTAAGTTGTCGTCTTGTTTCAGCGACCTTTGTATCTTAACATCCTTTTGACGACTTCGTCAACACCTTTTCATAAAGAATGTGTGTAAAATATGATAACATTTTATTCTGACAAATGCAACAATTAAAGAGAATTGATTCATTCCCCCTAAAACACTGACTTTATCCCAATGTGATGAGTTTATTTCTTAACTCAAATCTATCTAAATTTCTTAAATTTCATTTGATTTTATGAATATAACTTTAACTACTATATAACTTCTACTATATTATTCTCTCTCAATTTTCGAATTAAAACTCTAATTCGATGAATTTCATAATTACTTAATACTTCTATATAGAACAAATAAAAATAAGAGAGGCAAGATGCCCCTCTTAGAAATCTTATAGGAAGATAAAGTAACAAAGGAATATAACCCATAAACCATACATGATTGGGTGAATTTCTTTTATTCTACCTGCAACGATCATTGTAATTGGATAGAATAGGAATCCGATCGCAATACCAGTTGCAATTGAATAAGTTAAAGGCATTGCAATAATTACGAAGAAAGCAGGCACTGCAACTTCGAATTTTCTCCATTCTATGCTTCCTAAAGAAGATACCATTAATACCCCGACTATAATTAGCGCCGGCGCAGTCACATATGAAGTAACTACACTTAAGATTGGATAGAAGAATAATGCTAATAACATTAGTACTCCTGTTACTACTGCTGCAAATCCTGAACGTGCTCCCGCTGCAACACCTGCAGTTGATTCTACGTAACTAGTTGTAGTTGAAGTTCCCGCAACTGCTCCAGCAGTTGTAGCGATCGCATCTGCCAACAAAGCTTTACCCGCACGTGGTAATTTCTCGCCCTTCATTAATCCAGCTTGGTTTGCTACTGAAATCAATGTCCCAGCAGTATCAAAGAAGTTTACGAATAAGAAAGTAAGCACTACAACTAAAAATTGAGTTGTCATTAAAGAAGATGGATCATTAAAAATCGGATCAAGTGCAGCTCCAAAAGTTGGGCTTATATCAGGAATACTACTTACTATTCCAGTTGGTAGTGGTACCAGGCTGAAGATCATCCCAACGATAGCAGTAATCAACATCCCGTAGAAGATTCCACCTTTAATGCCTTTTACCATCATAATTACTGTAATAACGAGACCAAAAATTGTTAATAGGATATTAGGGTCCGTTAAGTCTCCAAGTCCTACGATTACAGAAGGATTACTTACGATAATCTTAGAATTTTGCAGACCAACGAAAGTTATGAACAAACCAATCCCAGCACCAACCGCATATTTCAACTCAGTCGGGATTGCATTTATGATTGTTTCACGAATTCCAGTTAAAGAAAGAAGAATAAAAATAACTCCTGCCACAAAAACACCAGTTAAAGCAATTTGCCACGAAATCCCAAAGTCTAGTACTACTGTAAAAGCAAAGAATGCATTTAATCCCATTCCTGGTGCTAATGCGATTGGGTATTTCGCTAATACTCCCATTAGTATGGAGCCAAGACCTGCTGCTAAAGCAGTTGCTGTAAATACCGCTCCTTTATCCATGTGCATAAAATCAGGTAATCCTTCTACACCCTCAAGTGATAGAATCATCGGGTTTACTACAAGGATATAAGCCATCGCAAGGAATGTTGTTAAACCACCAATTATTTCACTACGGTAGTTAGTGCCTAGTTCATCAAACTGAAAATACTTTTTCATAATTTCCTCCAGTTATTGTCTGTATAACAGAAAAAAGCATACAACTAGTAAATCAGTCGTATGCTTTAATATCTCAAGTAAGGGAAGAAAAGAATTATCCTTCTTCCTCTTAATCGTAGTCGAATCATTTACGGTGATTCGGTAGAGACTTTTGGGCCTTATTCCCAACGTTATACGACGACATAATTAAATTATGTATGTAATATAACATCATTATTTTAGAAAATCAATACCAAATCCGAACATTATATAAATTTATTTGATAATAGTTCGCTTTTATTTCTATACCCACTCATTCGGTGCTGGTGGCTTAGAAGTGATATTGTACAGCACATTCCTCTACCTTGATCCAAATGAGTTTCTAGTTATTTTTTAAAACGGGATTCCCAGTTAAACAATTGTTGCTAGTGAACGCTTTTTTAATTTCTATTGTTCATCTGTTTGTTTTTGCTTTTTTTTCAAATACTCTGCACGTATTTTTTCAAGTTGCTGCTTTTTATCAAATTTGGCTGGCTTGTGTTTTTCATGATACTTCGACACAGCAACCTGACCTTTGGTATCCAATTGGTATTTCCCCAGTTTGTTCACCTACTTTTCTTGTCTTTAAAGAGAATCTGTTCAGCAAATATAATATACCTTATTTTACTAAAGTAAATCTTTTTACTTTATTAGTGTACTGCCTAACCTTGCGTATATCCCCAAAAAGTTAGCAAAATATTTCATAGCCAAATGGTATTCATTATACTTATCTTTAGTTACCATTAGAGTCATCAATCAAGTCGCTAAATTTAACTAAAACAAAAAAACTCTTTCAGTTATTTGTTATAAATAACTAAAAGAGAGTTTAATTTTTGTAATTTAAATAGGTGTATGTTATTCAATGATTTAGATCTTAACAAACTACGGTAGACATTGACTGAACAGTCCTATTCCCACTCGATAGTAGCTGGTGGTTTACTCGTAATGTCATACACTACGCGGTTAATGTGTGGAACTTCATTTACCAAACGTACACTAACTTTTTCTAGGACATCCCATGGGATACGTGCCCAGTCAGAAGTCATTCCGTCGATAGAAGTTACTGCACGGATACCGATTGCGTAATCGTATGTGCGTGCATCGCCCATTACTCCTACACTACGGATGTCTGGAAGCACTGTGAAGTACTGCCAAATATCACGGTCAAGGCCAGCTTTTGCTATTTCTTCACGAAGGATGAAATCAGATTCACGAACGATTTCTAATTTTTCTTCTGTAATTTCACCTAATACACGAATTCCTAGACCAGGACCTGGGAAAGGTTGACGCCAAACGATTTTTTCGTCAAGACCAAGTTCTAATCCTAAAGCGCGCACTTCATCTTTGAACAAAGTTTTTAGCGGCTCAATTAGTTTGAACTGCATATCTTCAGGAAGTCCACCAACGTTATGGTGAGATTTAATCGTTTGGGCTGTGGCAGTTCCAGACTCTATTATATCTGTATAAAGAGTACCTTGTGCCAAGAAGTCCATTCCGTCTAGCTTAGCAGCTTCTTCATCGAATACATAAATAAATTCATTCCCGATAATTTTACGTTTTTTCTCTGGATCTGAAACACCAGCTAATTTATTCATGAAGCGTTCACGAGCATCGATTTTGATAACGTTCATATTAAAACCTTCTGTGAAAGTCTTCATAACTTGTTCCACTTCACCTTTACGGTTTAAGTTATGATCTACAAACATACAAGTTAGTTGGTCACCGATTGCTTTATGGATTAAAACCGCAACAACTGAGGAATCCACTCCACCACTTAATGCACAAAGAACCTTTTTATCTCCAACTTCTTGGCGAATATTTTGAAGTTGCATTTCCACAAAACTTTCCATAGACCAGTCGCCTTTAGCATGACAAACATCAAATACGAATTGACGTATTAACTCAATTCCATAAATAGAATGTCTAACTTCAGGGTGGAATTGTACTGCATAAAGGTTTTTCGCTTCATTCGCCATTGCAGCTACTTCACAGGATGGACTTGTTGCAATTACTTCAAAGCCTTCAGGTGCCACTGTTACATGATCTCCATGACTCATCCAAACCACTTGGTTTTCTGGAAGTTGTCCAAATAAAGGCGTTGGATTTTTCACATTAATCTCAGCTTTACCATATTCTCTATGAGAAGCTTTTTCTACTTTCCCACCGAAATGTTGAGACATCAGCTGCATACCATAGCATATTCCTAATATCGGCACACCTAAGTCATAAATAGCAGAGTCTATATGAAATGCATTTTCATCATAAACTGAGTTTGGTCCACCTGAGAAAATGATTCCAGTTGCATTCACTTTTTTCAATTCTTCAGCAGTTACTGTATGTGGAAGCAGTTCGCTATATACGCCAAACTCACGAATACGACGGGTGATTAGTTGGTTGTATTGACTTCCGAAATCTAGAACGACAATCTTTTCTTGTTCTTTTAACAATGGTGTTAAAGACATTAGCTCCACCTCTTCTTTTAAGTAATCCAACTTTTATCCTCAATAACCTTATATGATAAAAAAACGCGTCAGAAAGCATACCTCTTTCTACGCGTTTATGTTCTCTACATCAAAAAGGTGAATGCATATGTCTGAAAAAGACATGACTGCATTCACCTTCATAGTCAAGTTGTTAATGGCAACTTGGTAGAAACATCCGAACCATATCATCGGACATATACGAGGGCAACATTGGTCATTTTATTTGACTTTAGTTTACAGGTAGTTGCCCTCAAAATCAACCGCTAAGCTGATTGATTAAATTTTCCCAACTTTCTCTCATTGATACATAATTTATACCGTCTTTACTATTACCATATAAACCTTTTTCGTAGGCTGCCGTTAACTTGCTCATATGTGTTTCTCCAAAACTTGCATCTACGTATTTTGCATATGCAGATAACGTTTGTCCTGGTTCTCTTGTTATTCCATATGCATCCAACTGTTTTAATAACTGAAGATACATTTTTTCAAACGTATCCCAATCGTTTTTACGCATGCGGTTAACCGGTATTAATACTTTTACTAACCACTTTCTACGATAATGATATGCAAGCATAGAGAGTAATGCCAAACCGACTATCGTCCAAAAAATAAGTGCCTTATGATCAGATAACCATTTAGCAATGTTACTCATGATTTCTGTAAATCCTTTAGAAACTTCCTTCTCTTCTTTGTCACCTTGAGGTTTTTCAGGAGTTTTCTCAGGAGTATTTTCAGGTGTTTCCAATTCATCTTTTTCAGAATCTACATCATAATTTAGATTGATTGCATTTGAAAACCCAATAGTTGGTTCAAACGTCACCCATCCGACATTCGGAAAATAAGCTTCTACCCATGAGTGAGCGTTATTATTTGTCACCTCGTAAACAGGAAGTCCGTTTTCGCGATCAACAACCTCACCTGGTGCAAAGCCCTTCACCCAACGTGCAGGAATCCCTTCTGACCGTAATAGCACAACCATCGAGGTTGAGAAGTTATCACAATAACCTATCTTTGTATCAAATAAAAACTGATCCACGTAATCCGTATTGCCTTCTGGAATCGCAGCCAAATCCTGGTTATAACTGAAACCATTTAACTGGAAATACCGTTCAATTGATTTTGCTTTGTCATATAAACTTTCACTTTTTGAAGTGATAGAAGTTGCCAATTCTTTTACTCTGGTTGGTAATGTATCAGGAAGCTGTAAATAGCGATCGAAGTCACTGGATAATCCCTCTAAGTTTTTCGGCACTACCTCTCTGAGTTCTTTTAAGCTATAAACTGGCTCATTGTACGTTACATCATACATGGATATAGGCGTCTCATTGCCCCCATCGATGGTATATAGTTTTTGGGTGCTTACATCCATTGATAAACTAAATGGCACCCCTGAATTTACTTGTTTAATTCCATAGGGTTGCATGATAAAAGGATAAGCTTGGGACATGTAAATGCTCGCTACTAAAAATTCACCTTCCATAGCAGGAAGTATGTCAGATTCAATCGGCTCTCCAAGCTCAAAACTCTTCCAGATTGGAGACTCTATTGCTGAATTCACCCATCCTTTAGAAGTGTACGTATCCTTCGTTTCAATCTTCCAATATTGCTTTGTTGGTGTAGCCGCATAAAATACAGGGGTATTATCGTTCGCAAATGCTCCCCCTAACCGCTCATCGTTTTCTCCATAACCCACTTTTTGAGTAGCTCCACCAACGCCTTTTCCAGCATCACCGTTCGATGCATTTGGGCTAGTTGAGAGTAGAAAAGGCACTGGATCTGGCCAACTTGGACCTGCTTTTGGTAATACATAGGCAAACGCACTACTAATTACGACTACAGTTAACAAGCTTCCAATACTAACTGCTAAAAATGCACCATGAAGCCTGCCTTCTTGCTCATGCATCATTTTTTGAGCATATAACAGTCCTAATATGATAAATCCAGCCATTAGTACAATAATGATACTTTTCTCTCCACTATATGGACTAAACGTATCCAAAATCGTTATAAATAAAACCGTGAAAAGAAAGAATAGCATTAAGTTTTTACGAACTCGGATCCAATAGTTTAGTAAATAAGTAGTCATCCATAACAAAATAAAAAACAAAAATGTACGGAAGGGATCCGTTACATCAGACCAGTCTCTCCCTAACATAGAAGTAATATTGTCTATGAACATCTCCACTAGTAATCTAAAACTCTCTAACGATAAGAAAGAATAATCTGTATAGATATGTACGATTACCCAACAAATATATACTAACTTAATTGGAAATACGTATAGCCATTTCCATTTCAAAAGATAAAACACAAAGGAGATAACCAAATACCAACCAAATAAATTTAAATAATCGGTATCAGTAAGTACAATGACTGGCTTTAACCACTCCAACATTAGGATAAAAACGAACAAATAAATAAATCCGGATAGGAAGTATTCCTTTGTTTTTTTACTCATGTGCGTTTCACCTCCAAAAAGGCTTGGGCAAAACGATCCTTCGTAATGGTTTGTACCTGAAATCCTCTACTTGCCGCATACTTGTACATAGCATTCTGCTCTCTTGTCGTTTTTTCCGTTTTGGAATTGATAACAAAACAAGTACATGCACGGAGATTTGTTGCATTTTTTTGTACACTATCCATCCATTCATACGTTAGGTTACTAGTAATATATAAAAGTGTTGTTGCATTAGACAGAGATTTGTCATGCAAAAAGACCTGATCCAGTGGTTTTGTTAAGTCATCTTGAACTTTTGTTAAGTGGTACAGCACTCGTTGCAAATGCTGGTCTGTCTGTACCTCTGGTAAAAACATTCGTTCAGAACCGACTGACAGAAATGCAGAGGATGCTTGGTGTCTGACAATCGCTTGCATAATTGATGCCGTTAAATCGACCACTTCTTCAAACAATGGAGAAGGAGTTCGGTCAATCACTACGAACATATCCTGTGATTGGCGATCTTCAAATTCCTTTGTTTTTAATGTCTGTGTTCTAGCAAATGATTTCCAGTGAATCCACGATACTCTATCCCCCGGCTGGTAGGATCTGACGCCAGTCGCCATCGATGTATCTTTCATCGCTTGAATTCTAGAAGCAGCTGCCCCTTGGTCATATCTCGTTTCAATCGGAATATAGACCATCTCGGTCAAATTAGGAAACACTAGAATAGTTTTAGGATTGGTAATAAATACTTCCTTTTTCACCCATCCAAACATATCACTTACTTGCATGCTCGTCCCTACTAAAACATGCTCCCCTCGTGGAATATGTTCTATTTCATAGGTCCATGAAAACTCCTTTCTCATGCCCCAAAAAATAAGCTGTTTCCATGACGTTTGTGAGGCAAGAGAAGGACTCACCTTCTCCTCCAGCTGAACATACATTAGCGGAAAACGACTTTTTCTATTTACATGAATAGTTGCTGAGAATCTTCCTCCGCTTTGCACTTTGCGCGTTTCAATTATTCGCACAACAGTAATATCCGATAACGAATTCATATATAACAGTATTGAATACAAAGAAATTGGAATGACTAAATAAAACAAAAACCAGCTAACAAAGCCGCCTTGAAACATGGCGTATACAAATGCTACTACTAGCAGAAATAGTACGCCTACTACTCCTCGAACCCTCCTCCACCGATTAAACAATAGCTTCATTGACTTACAGCCCTCTTAATCGGGACCGGTGTACGTTTCACAATTCGAGCTAGCACCTCTTCTGATGAAATACCATCGTATCGTGCTTCGGGACGTAAAATGACCCGGTGTCCGAATACATAGGGCATCAAATACTGTATATCATCTGGAGTAACATAATCTCTGCCGTGAAGCATGGCAAGTCCCTGCGATGCACGCATCAATGCAATAGATGCACGCGGGCTAACCCCGAGATAAATATAAGTATCTTGTCTTGTACGATTGGCCAAATCTACAATATAGCTCTTCATCGTTCCATCTACCTTTACTTGTTTCACTTGTTTTTGTAGCTCGATTAATTCCTCGAGGGAGATGACTGGCAATAATGTATCAATCGGTGATGCGTGCTCTAATCTATTTAATACTTCAATTTCCTCGCTCGGATGTGGATAACCCATCTTTAATTTCAATAAAAAGCGGTCTAGCTGTGCTTCTGGTAGCGGATAGGTTCCTTCATGTTCAATCGGATTTTGCGTTGCCATAACAAAAAATGGCTTCGGAATTGGAATCGTGACTCCATCAATTGTAACGGATGCCTCTTCCATCCCTTCTAGTAGCGCTGATTGCGTTTTAGGGGATGTACGATTGATCTCGTCCGCAAGTACAATATTCCCTAATATCGGTCCAGGTCTAAACTCAAATTCCATTTCCTTTGGATTGTAAATAGATACACCTAATACATCAGAAGGCAACAAATCCGGTGTGAACTGGATTCTTTTGAAATCAGCTCCGATTGATTTAGCAAGCGCACGTACCATCATCGTTTTCCCTACCCCTGGTACATCCTCTAATAACACATGCCCCTGGGCCAATAAAGCAACAACAGCAAGCTGTGCTATATCCTTTTTACCGATCATTACCTTTTCTATGTTTTCAATGATCGCTTCTATCTGTTCTCTTTCTCTCATCCATTTTCCCCCTCAGGTCCCCTATAAATAGATTTGTGTGAAAATTTATACAATACAATATAAGCATACCCAAAATTTGCCTACAGTACAAATAGAAAACAAAAAATCGAGCTGTCTTTTAATCGACAGCTCGACTTATCTTTATATGATGTTATTTCCAAAAGTCATCAAAAACTGTGACTGGTAAATGACGCTTATGCATAGATCTATTATAAAAGCCTTCAATTTTCTCTTGTGCTTCCGTAGAGACCTTTTTACCCTCTAGATAATCATCAATAACTTCATATGTGACTCCTAGCGCTACTTCATCTGGTAAAGCAGGTCTATTTTCTTCTAAATCTGCTGTAGGAATTTTCGTGTACAGATGCTCAGGACAGCCCAATTCCTTTAATAACTGCTTGCCCTGACGCTTATTTAAGCGAAAGATCGGGGTAATATCTACCCCACCATCTCCGTATTTTGTATAAAAACCAGTGACAGCCTCTGCTGCGTGATCAGTACCAAGAACAATCCCATTATACATAGCAGCGACAGAGTATTGAGCTTTCATCCGCTCACGTGCCTTTTCATTGCCTTTAGCAAAATCAGAAAGAGTGATTCCTGCTTCATCTAAAGCCTTTTTACTTGCGTCCACCGCACCTTTAATATTAATCGTCAAACGTTTACTCGGCTTAATAAAATCGAGTGCATCCTGGCGATCCTTTTCATCAAATTGAATACCGTACGGCAAACTTACAGCTATAAAGGAATACTTCTCCTCGCCTAGCTCATTATTTAACTCATCTACCGCAAGCTGTGCGAGTTTACCAACTAGTGTAGAATCCTGCCCACCTGAAATACCTAATACCATACTTTTTAGAAATGTGTGCTTCTTTAAATAGTCCTTCATAAAATCGATACTAATACGTATTTCCTGTTGAATATCAATGGTCGGTTTTACCTTTAATGCTGCAATTATTTCTTGTTGTTTAGCTGACATTATTATCTACCTCCATTTTGTTCAATAAAATTATGCTCCATCTCCTTAACCTCTTGAATATTACGCATTTTGTTATCCCAGCATTTTTGGCTTAAATCTACTGGATATTCCTCAGGGTTTAGAGAGCGTTTGTACTCATCCCATAACAAATCAAGATTTTCATGCGCATATTCACGAACCTTCGATAGCTCCGGAATTTCATATATTAGTTGACCATTTTCAATCACTTTTTGATGTAAATCCTTTGCCTCAAAATTCGTCACAAATTTGGAGACAAATGTATGCACAGGGTGGAACATCTTTAGTCGTTCCTCATGTGTTGGATCTTCATCATGCATTGTAATATAGTCTCCTTCTGCCTTACCATTTTCTTTATCGATAATTCGATAAAGTTTTTTCTGACCAGGAGTTGTAACTTTTTCAGTAGTGGAAGAAATCTTAATCGTATCCTCCATTACTCCAGCTTCATTTTCAATGGAAACAATTTTATAAACAGCTCCAAGTGCCGGTTGGTCATACGCTGTGATTAGCTTTGTTCCAATACCCCAGCTATCCACCTTGGCTCCCTGTGCTTTTAAGTTAAGAATCGTATATTCATCTAAATCATTGGATACAACAATTTTTGCATCAGGGAAACCAGCTTCATCCAACATCTTTCTTGCTTCCTTTGAAAGGAATGAAATATCACCTGAGTCTAGACGAATCCCGATAAAGTTAATTGTATCTCCCAGCTCTTTTGCTACTTTTATAGCTGTTGGCACTCCCGTTTTCAGTGTATTATATGTATCCACTAAAAATACACAATCCTTATGACGCTTTGCATAGGAATGGAAAGCTTCATACTCATCTTTATATGCTTGCACTAATGAGTGGGCATGTGTGCCGGAAACAGGAATCCCGAACTTTTTCCCTGCTCGCACATTACTTGTTCCGTCTATACCACCTATATATGCAGCCCGCGTTCCCCAGATTGCTGCATCCATCTCTTGTGCACGTCTAGAACCAAACTCCATCGCAATTTCATCTTTAATCACTTGTTTTATCCGAGACCCTTTAGTTGCGATTAGCGTTTGATAATTGACAATATTAAGCAGAGCAGTTTCTACTAGTTGCGCTTCTGCAAGTGTAGATTCAATGCGAATAATTGGTTCATTCGGAAATACTAGCTCCCCTTCTACCATGGAATATACATTCCCAGTAAAACGAACAGTACGCAAATACGCAATAAAGTCTTCTCTGTACCCAAGCTCTTCCTGCAAATATTCCAAATCACTATCGCTAAAGTGAAAATTCTGTAAATAATTTAGACATCTCTCTAGCCCTGCAAAAATTCCATATCCATTACCAAACGGTAGCTTGCGGAAAAACAATTCAAACACAGCTTTGCGTTCATGCATATTATCTGCCCAATAGGCCTCCACCATGTTAATTTGATATAAGTCTGTATGTAAGGCTAAACCGTCATCTGGATAATTTTTTTTCATAAAAATCCCCTTCTCCATAACTATTGAACTAAGTATACACTATTTACCCTTTTTCTTGGCAAGTAATCCATTACGTGAAGTGTGTGTCAATCTATCTGGAAGACACTTACTTGGAAATGCAGTGAACGACTCTGATAATGTTGCGTATATGGGATTGAATGTTGTGTGTAACCATTCCAATGTTGTGCATACACGACCAGATGTTGCGGGTTATCACAAATAAAACCAGTCATCAAAGGATGACTGGTTTTGTTTTACTATTAATCGCCTAACGGAGAAATGACAGTAACAACGTATTCTGCTATTGCATCAATTTCTTCCGCTGAAAGTGTATCTTTAAATGGCGGCATTGATGCTCCTCCATTTGTAATACGATCAATTGTTTCTTGTTTGTTTTCCGCTACTTTGCTGTTTTGTAGATTCGGGCCATTATGACCGTTAGCGCCTTGATCTCCATGACAAGCGATACAGCTATTTCTATATTCCTCTAAACCAACGTCTGCTACACTAACTGTTTCACCAGCTGTCGCCTCTTCTTTCGGTTTATCTTCAACTTTCATAGAAGCATCAATTACCTGTCCTTCAGGTAAAGTTCCACCGATTTTGAATGTGTAAATTTTATCGCCATGTTTAGATCCTGCTAATGAATTACCCGCTGCATAGATAGATAGATATTGTTCTCCATCAATTTCATAAGTTACAGAAGGAGCATTCGCACCTGCATCCATCATATATTCCCATACTTGGTCTCCCGTTTTTGCATTGTATGCAATAAGACGACCATCATTATGGCCTACAAAAACAAGATTTCCTGCAGTTGTTAAGACACCACTGTATGCGATAGAATCCCAATTATGTTGCCAAGCAATTTTGTTCGTTTTTACATCAATTGCAGTAACTGTTCCTCTTGCTGGTGCATCAAGTACTGGACCAAATATACTTCCTAAATACATATCGCCCTCTTGGAATTCCGTTAACTCTCTTCTTTCAAAAGAGAAGTAATTATCTGCACCTAATACATAATAATACTCCGTATCAGGATTATAAGCGGAAGGTGGCCAGTTTGCTCCACCAAACGTACCCGGTTTAAGTGTGATTGGCACATCCCAAAACGGTGTAAAAATATCTCCAATCTCACCTGTAAATTCAGGTCCTAAATCCTTTTTCACATCTTCTTCCGTTACACCTTGTGGCACAAACGCATCTCCAATTGGAAACGGCTGAGTTGCAGCTGTTTTTTGACGATCGTCTTGCGGTACTGGTTTTTCTTCGATACCTACCAATGGCGTTCCATCCGTACGGTCTAAGAAGTAAATCCAACCAGTTTTTCCAGCTTGTCCAAGTCCTTTACGCATCTTCCCATCCATTTCTACATCATACAAAATAACTGGGTTAGCTGGATCCATATCCCAAATATCATGATGTACCTCTTGGAAATGCCATACATAATCACCGTTTTCAGCATTTAACGCTAATACAGAGTTATTGTATAGATTATCCCCTTCACGGTTACTACCATCTACGTCTGGTGCTGCATTACCTGTTGCAAAATAAATATAACCAAGCTCCGGATCTACCGCTGGTGTATTCCACACTGGAGCTCCACCTGTTTTCCAAGCACTATTGTCTGCTGGCCAAGTATCACCATGGAGATCTCCTGGTCCTGGAATCGTATTGAATTGCCATACTTCAATTCCGTATTCGGAATCATATGCCATCATTTTGCCTCTAATACCGTATTCTCCTCCAGCTACACCTGTATACACTTTACCGTTGTAATACAGCGGTGCACTAGTGATTGTAAATCCTTCTTCCCATTCTGCTACTTTTGATTCCCAAACTAATTCACCTGTTTTTTGGTCAAGTGCAATTAAACGAGCATCTAATAATCCCACATACACTTTCCCGTCTCCAATTGCAACACCACGAGTTGTCCATCCACAACATACGGTATCCATATCTTGTGGAATATCAGGATGGTAAGCCCAAACCTGTTCACCAGTTTTAGCATCAATCGCAAATACGTCATTAGCTCCAGTAGCGATATACATTACGCCATCTACTACGAGTGGAGTCGCTTCACCAGAGTGTTTCCCTTGATCTCCGGAACCAAGACTAGTGACCCAAGTCGGTTTTAACTCTCCAATGTTTTCAGACGTTATTTGATTTAATTGAGAATAACGTCTGTTATAGTAATCTCCACCATAAGTAGTCCATTCTTTGGAAGCATATTCTACTTTTTCATCCGGATTAGCTGGACTTGGTACACCTTTGCCTTCAGGTTTTGTTGTATCTCCTGATGGTTCAACTTTTGTTACTTCTCCCGTATCTGATACTCCAGTATCCGCTACTTCCTTTTCATCTTCATGAGCTAAAAAATATAAACCGAAGATTATTACAAGAGTAATAATAGAACCAATAAAAATTTGTTTCCAGACCGAACTTTCTCTCTTCATACTTTCTTCCCCCTACTTCACACTTTAGACACATTTTACATAACTATTATACTCCTACTAAATTCTCAATATCAAGATAAATAATACTAGTTTAAAAAATAAATATTGACGATTATATTTCTGAGGGAAAATAAAAGAGGTTGGACAGAAGTAGCTTCAATCGATGAGTTTATAAAACCTAATAAAACAAAGCCCCGGAAGTTTTACTGTTCGTAAAATTTCCGGGGCTTTTCAGTTTTCAAGTTAGTTTTTTTCCCACTCTCTTTGGTTTTATTATTCAGCGCCCAAAGGGGATATGACAGTTGCTACGTATTCTGCTATTGCATCTATTTCTTCTGCTGAAAGTGTATCTTTGAATGATGGCATTGCACCTTTACCATTTGTAATGCGGTCAATTACTTCTTCTTTATTTTCTGCTACTTTGCTATTTTGTAAATTTGGACCGTTATGACCGTTTGCACCTTGATCTCCATGACAAGCTATACAGCTATTTTTATATTCAGTAAGCCCAGCATCGGCACTTACTGTTTCTCCTTTTTCTTCTTCAGGCGCTTTGTCTTTAACTGAAGCATCAATAACTTGACCTTCAGGTAAATTTCCACCTAATTTAAACGTATATATTTTATCTCCGTGTTTACTACCTGCAAGTGCATTCCCTGCGGCATAAATAGAAATATACTGTTCACCATCAATTTCATAAGTGACCGATGGAGCATTTGCACCTGCATCCATCATATATTCCCACACTTGATCACCAGTTTTAGCATCGAATGCGATTAAGCGGCCATCATTATGTCCAACAAATACTAGATTTCCAGCGGTAGTTAATACACCACTATAAGCTAGCGTATCCCATTTTTGCTGCCAAGCAATTTTATCCGTTTTCACATCAATTGCAGTCACCGTTCCTCTTGTTGGCGCATTTTGAACCGGTCCGAAAACGCTCCCAAAATAAGCGTCACCTTCCTTAAATTCACTTAATTCATTTCTTTCAAATGACATATAGTGATCATTACCTAATACATAAAAATACTCCGTATCAGGGTTGTATGCGGAAGGTGGCCAGTTTGCCCCTCCAAATGGTCCCGGTTTAATTGTTATTGGTACATCCCAAAACGGTGTAAAAATACTCCCTATTTCACCCGTAAATGATGATTCTAAATCTCTTTTCACATCTTCTTCCGTTATACCTTGCGGAACAAATGCATCGCCGGTCGGAAACGGTTGAGTAGCGGCTGTTTTTTGACGGTCATCTTGTGGCACTGGTTTTTCCTCTATCCCAACTAATGGTGTTCCATCTCTGCGATCTAAGAGATAAACCCAACCAGTTTTACCCGCTTGCCCAAGACCTTTACGCATATCTCCGTCTATTTTTACATCAAATAAAATAACTGGGTTAGTAGGATCCATATCCCATATATCATGATGCACTTCCTGGAAATGCCATACATAATCCCCATTTTCCGCATTCACTGCAACTACTGAGTTGGCGTATAAGTTATCCCCTTCACGGCTGCTACCATCTAAGTCGGGTCCTGTATTTCCGGTGGCAAAATAAATATAACCAAGCTCTGGATCTACTGCGGGTGTATTCCATACTGGTCCACCACCAGTTAACCAAGCATCATTATCAGAGGGCCACGTATCCCCATCAATATCTCCTGGACCTGGTATTGTATAAAAACGCCACACCTCAAATCCTAAATCAGAATCATATGCCATCACACGGCCACGAATTCCATACTCTCCTCCAGAAACCCCTGTGTAGACTTTACCATTATAATAAAGTGGGGCACTGGTAATGGTATAACCCTCTTCCCACTCCGCTACTTTAGTTTCCCATAAGACTTCTCCAGTTTTTTGATCAAGTGCTATTAAACGAGCATCGAGTAATCCCACAAACACTTTACCATCACCGACTGCAACTCCACGAGTTGTCCACCCGCAGCATACTGTATCCATCTCTTGTGGAATATCTGGTTTATATGCCCAGATCTGTTCTCCCGTTTTTGCGTCTATTGCAAATACATCATTTGCCCCAGTTGCAATATACATAACACCATTCACTACTAATGGAGTTGCTTCACCAGAGTATTTTGCCTCAGCCCCGGACCCTCCTAAACTACTAACCCAAGTAGGTTTTAAATCTCCAATATTTTCTGTAGTAATTTGGTTTAGCATAGAATAACGTCTGTTGTAGTAATCTCCACCATGTGTTGTCCATTCTGTTTGTGCATATTCTACTTTTTCATCTGGATTTGATGGACTAGGTGCAACTTTTGTTTCTTTCACTGGTCCTTCTTCCTCTGATTTTTCTTTCTCTTCTTCTTTCTCTGGCTCTTCTTTTACTGTTATGCTGGCATAAGGAACTTCTTCGTTTCCTTTATCCGAGTTTTCAAAATTTACTACGAGATAGATCATAAATAAAGCAACTACAGTGATTAATGAGCCTATAAAGATTAGTGCGGATACCGATAATCCTCTACTTCGCATCTAACTCCCCCTTCAAACTATTGAAATGCACTTATTCAATAGTTTATGTTTCGAATTTGAAAGAAATGCCGTCACTTTCAAATTCAAAACAAATAAAAAACTGTCCAAGAGTTTCTACTCTTGGACAGTTTCCCTTACTATAATTTTATTTTGTTAAGTCTTTGCATCCTTCATAGATTAAATCGAATAGCTCTTGAATATCGTTTTCTTCTACACAGGAGAAAGCGACACGGATGTCTGTTTTATTGCTTGCGATTACCCCTACACCGTATTGATCGAGTAAATGTAGTCGTAATGTTTCAGCATCCACTGAATTTAACTTCAAGCACATGAAGTAACCAGAGTTAAATGGATAGTATGTCCAGTAAGGTGCATATTTTTCATCCGCTAGAACCTGCTTCGTTTTAATAGCTCGGCCTTGCATAATTTGGAACTTTTCTTCTTTTTCTTGTAAATACTCTTCCGATTGCAGGGATTCTAAAAGAATTGTCTGCGAAATATGAGATCCACTTGAAACAGTCCCACGAATGATACCCTTCGTTTTCTGTTCTAAAGCATCTAGTGTGTCAGGAGCTGCTGCGTATGTTATGAACCCAACCCGCAATCCCCACACATAGTTTTCTTTTGTCGCACCATCGATTTTTACAGGTAAAATATTGTCATGGCTATCAGCTAATAAACCAAATAATGATTCTTTAATAGAGTCCTCATAGAATAAACCGAAATATGCGTCGTCCAATAGAACAACTAATTTAATCCCACTCTCAGCAGTATCCTTCAAAACCTGGACGATTGCTTCTGCTTCTTCTACTGAAGGAGTATAGCCAGTAGGGTTATTAGGGAAGTTTAACAAAACAATCGCTTTTTCTGATTGCTTCGCAAGTGTTTCACGGAAAGCTTCCACATGGAAACTACCAGCTTCATTGAATAGAGGGAATGTTTCCACACGTCCGCCTCTTCTTACTTGGAATACCGTATTGTAATTACCCCAATATTGAACTGGTGTTATTAACACATCACCTGCGTCCATAAACAAATCAGCTGCGATGCTCAAACCATGCGTTAGGGCACTAGTTACAATCGGTGTACCAATCGATTTACCTTTCATCGATGGGTTATCAACTAATAGCTTCTCTTTCCATATAGAACGTAAAGCTTCTTTACCTTGAGGGGCTGCATATGGATATATATCACTTGGTTTATAATCTAATTTTTCTTGAATATGGCGGAAATGCATCGGCTCACCATTCTCCGTTGCTATTCCAATAGTAGCATTAAAACGATGTGCTTTTTTCCCTGCTTCTGCACTTTGACTTAAAATTCCTTTTGGATAGTACAAGTTTTTACCTAAATCTGATAGCATATCGTAAATTGCTGGATTTTCATTTTGTATTTTCTCGTTTAATTGCGTTGCTAAAGCATTCATCTATTGGTACCTCCATAATATATTTGATTTAAAAATATTGTACTCCATTTGACTAAAGTATTATACCCTTTCGTTAAATTAAGTCGTAACCACAATCCTACATTAACTCTAAAATCACAGGGCAATGATCACTTCCAAGTACATGAGAATCAATCGAAGCATTCTTTAATAGTGGTACAAGTCTTTCAGAGGCAATAAAATAATCAATTCGCCAACCAATATTGCGTTCTCTTACCTTACTCATGTAGGACCACCAACTATAGGCACCTTCTGTATCCGGATAAAAATAACGAAATGTATCGACAAATCCCTCTGCAAGTAAATCCGTCATTTTGCTGCGTTCTACATCTGTAAATCCAGAGTTTCCACTATTAGACTTAGCATTTTTCAAGTCTATTTCCGCATGAGCAACATTTAAATCTCCGCACATAATGACAGGCTTGATAGCATCAAGTGCTTTCAAATAAGCACGCATTTCATCTTCCCATTCAAGTCGATAAGAAAGTCTCGTTAAATCTCGTTTTGCATTTGGAGTATAGACGTTTACCAAATAAAACTCATCAAACTCAAGCGTAATAATTCTTCCTTCGTCCTCTGAATCCCGATCTCCAACACCATATTTTACGGTCAGTGGCTTTACCTTTGTAAATACCGCTGTTCCAGAATAACCTTTTTTCAAAGCATAATTCCAATATTGTTCATATCCATCTAAAGCAAGCTCTATTTGACCTGCTTGCAGCTTCGTTTCCTGCAAACAAAAAATATCCGCATTTACTTCCTTAAAATATTCTATAAATCCTTTTTTCGCGCAGGCTCGTATGCCATTCACATTCCATGAAACCAACTTCATTTTATTTCCTCCAAAATAGAAACCTATGTAACTTGTTTTATGTTAATCATATCAAATCCTTTGATTAAATGAAAAATTGTGGATAGAGCAGTAAAAAAGTGCACAGGTGAAGGTGCAAATAGTTAGACAAACTACTGTCTGTCAATCTAGCAAATATTGGTTGTGGCATAATGGTTTCTTTTAGATGGGAAAGGGGAAGTTCAATTAAAAGAGACTAGTAGAGGAAGTGTCGAATATATGCATTCACCGTCAAATACATCCGATGTAAAAAACAAAATGAGCGAAGCGAAACCATGGGTTCGGCGATTTGCCCGTTTTGGTTATATGACGAAAGGTATTGTGTATGGAATGATTGGCGTTCTTGCAGCATTAGCGGCATTCGGAACCGGTGGCGAAATGACTGGAACATCTGGTGTTCTTCAATCAATCGCCGAAATGCCATTTGGAGAAGTTACCTTATGGATTATAGGAATCGGTTTATTCGGATATATCATATGGGATCTTATTAAAGCAATTAAGGATCCTGATAATGTCGGAACTGATGCGAAGGGACTGATTAAAAGAACAGGTTATTTCATTAGCGGGGTCATTTATATAAATTTAGCATATGTCGCTTTAAAACTAGCGAGCCATTCGGGAAGTGCTGGTGGTGGCAATGCAGAGAAAACAATCTCAGCTAAGTTAATGGAACAGCCTTTGGGAGTATGGTTAGTTGGTTTAATTGGAGTAATAATTATGGGATATGGTGCTTACGAACTTTATAGTGGTATTAAGGAGAAATTCATGTCTGAATTCAAAACCTATGAAATGAATGATACGGAACGAAAAGTGGCAAGAACAGCAGGGAAAATCGGTCTGATTTCTAGAGGGATTGTATTAGGTATGATCGGATTTTTCTTTATCCGCACAGCATACACAAATAACCCAGATGAATCCAAAGGACTTGGCGGCGCTTTAACAGAGTTAGCAAGCCAGCCCTTCGGAAAGTTTTTACTAGCTATAGTAGCGATTGGACTAATTTTATATGGTGTCTACCAAATTATACGCGGACGCTACCAACGTATGAATTTTGGATAGAACGGATTTCTTAAGTGAAAATATAACCTAAAAAAGGACTATCAAAAGCCCAGCGTTTGATAGTCCTTTTTCATGTGTTATTTTTTTGTCATCTTCAACAATACGAATATGGCAATGGCTAACGCAAATAATCCAAACAAAATAACTAGTGAAATAGCTCCAAATGCAAGTAAGCTCATATGTATACCCCCTTAGTTGCTACTATTCCTTTATTATATTTCTTTATAGGAGTTACACAAGGAGGCCACAGCTTAAAGTGCAAAACGTAATAGTACGAAGATAGTTTGTTGAACGCTCGACCTTTACGAGCTCCGCATTCATCCTTTAAATAGATCATTCAAGGATTCACTCATCGTTGGATGGGTGAAGATCGTGTCACGTAAAAATGTGTATGGTAATTTCGCCTCCATTGCCACTTTTACTACATTAATCATTTCACTGGATTCCGCACAAAAAAGTGTGCATCCTAATATTTCATTCGTTTTTGGGTCAATCAAAGCCTTTAACAGTCCATCTGTTTTCTCCAATATTCGAGCGCGTGGAATTCCTGCTGCTGGCATTGATAATACCTTATATTCAATTTCTTTTTCCTTTGCCATTCTTTCATTAAGTCCCACATGAGACAATATAGGGTCGATGAAAACGGAGTATGGTATGTTAGTCCGTTCTTTTTTAGTATAGGACCCCTCTCCAAAAAGCTGATCCTTTACAATACGGAAGTCATCTAGTGAGATATATGTAAACTGTGGACCTCCATTAACGTCACCTAACGCCCAAATATTTTTTGCTTTCGTTTTTAATGAGTCATCCACTACAATAGCTCCACGATCATTCACTTCTACGGAAGTATTTTCTAATCCTAGGTTTTCCGTGTTTGGCTTTCTCCCAGTTGCCAGAAGTACAGCATTCCCATAAACTTCCCTAGCTGTATCTCCTTTTTTATAAGTGACAACTACTCCTCCGTCTTGATTTTTCACGGATTCTACTTTACTATTTGGTACAATTTTAATATTTTTTGCTTCTAAAACTTTTTTTGCTTCTTGTGCAATATCCCTATCTTCATTCGGTAGAAACTCTTCATTGCTATCTATGACAGTCACTTCTGACCCGAAATTTGCATACATGGAAGCAAACTCTAATCCTATGTACCCACCACCAATAATAATTAGTTTTTCAGGAAGCTGCTCCAACGCTTGTAAGGTTGTAGAATTGTATATGAAATTAGCTTCTTCCAAGCCGTCGATCGGCGGCACAACTGGTGAGGCACCAGTGTTAATGAAAAACTGTTCTGCTGTAACTTCAAATTGTTCCTCTGCAGTTTTCACCTGTATTTTATCATCACTCAAGAAAGTTGCTTCTCCAGTAATCACTGTAATGTGCTCTTGATCAGCTAACATATGAAAGTTTTTATCTCGCAATACAGAAGTCAGCTCATCTTTTCGATGAATCGCATTTGTATAAAATTCCTCTTTAGATGTACTGGAATATTTTCTGTTGTCGGCTGAATGAACTAGCGATTTGGTTGGTATGCATGCAATATTTATACAAGTTCCCCCATACATTTTGGAGGATTTCTCAATCACCGCAACCTTCTTACCGTTTTTTGCGAACTCGGTAGCTAATGTTTTACCACCCTTTCCAAAGCCAATTATAACTGCATCAAATTTTTTCATGTTAAATACCTCCTCTCTAGACTATTTCCTTCTTCCGTTTTATATAAACTCTGTTCCATAAAAAGGACTGCCTCCCTGGTCTATCAATCAACCAAAAAGACAGTCTTTACTATCTAAACGTTTACTTTATTTTTTTCTAAAGCCGTTCCTAAAAACTTAGCAAGCTCTAGCATGCCGTATTTCTCTGCTTTAGCTTCCGCATCCGCATTGTAGTTCGTATTTGTGTTCACGTCATACGTGTATACTTCACCATTTGCATCACGAATAAATTCAATGCCTGCCACATCAATTTTACTAGCTTTCAGGAAAGCTTCGTAACGCTCGATCCATGCTGCGCTAATATCTTCTTTAACCTCAAATTTCATAGCGGGTTCTTCTCCAACAGGACAGAACGCATCCCCAATTTGACAAGAGTCAGCAGGACATAATTCGAACCCTTCAGACGTATCAACTCTCACGGCATATAAATACTTTCCACCGATAAACTCTGCTCTCGTAATATAAGAATCTGGTGATTGAATATATTCTTGTATAAGCGTAATTCCATCTACTGGTTCTTCAAATGCCGGTCCATTCACATAAGCCTCTAATGCTTCTACTGTTTGAAATAATTGTACACCTAGCCCTTTACCTGCACGATTATGTTTTGTGATAAATGGTGTTTTCCCTAGTTTTTGAGCAGCTAATATGATTTGTTCATTACCTACAGCCGCAATCGTTTTTGGCGTTTTTATTCCACTTGCTTCTAATGCCGTGTATTGGTTAATTTTACTTAGCTCTAAACTTAACGCTTTTGTTCCATTAAACACAGTTCTTCCATGAAACTCAAGCCAAGACAATACTCCTCCGGCTAGTTCAGGTGCGTATCTATGACCACGTGTATGTGAAGAAGCACTCATTCTATTATAAAAAACACCTTCCGGAGGCACAGCGGTTAAATCTACAATACCTTGATCTAAATGCCATGACTCAAAAGGAAGATTCAATTCCTCTAATCGTTTTGTTAAGTGTACCGTCCACTCATCATTTTCATGGATTATATATATTTTAGACATACTAATCACTCCTCAACTTACTATTCCTATTAATCTAATTTGTATTATTATATACCAGTTAAGTTGGAGTCACCAATAGAAAACCCTGCTCCAAGTAGAGCAGGGCGATTACTATTAATACGGTTCAGCTTCATGACCTTTATTGACTTCTTGATCTGGTGCTTTATTTCCTAACGGTTTTTGAGAGGAGCCACTATTTTTGGCGTGAGCAAGTCCATCTCTTAAATGTCTACCATAGTCTTCATCCGCTTCCTCCGCTAGGGCAATCATCTTTTCTTGAATTCGTGGATCACAAGCAGATAAATCATTTACAAGATTAGCGATGAGCTCTGTTTTTTCCCATTGTTCAAATTGTCGATACGTTTCTCCTGCTTGCTTTGTGTTACTTTGGCGATCAATTGATTCACGGACTAAATTTCCTTTTATCATCGGTGTGTACTCTTTACCTACCTGAGTCGCTTCCTTTAAGCCATCTAAAATAGAAGGTTCGTAGTTGATATGCGGATTTTGAAAAGGTCCTCGGTCTAATCGGTAGGCCATTTGACCACCGCTTTGGTTGGTTGCGACACGTTTTTTCGGTGCATTGATCGGAAGCTGTAAATAGTTCGCTCCGACACGATGACGTTGTGTATCGGAATACGAAAATGTGCGACCTTGCAGCATTTTATCGTCTGAAAAGTCCAGTCCATCTACGAGCACGCCCGTACCGAATGCTGCCTGCTCCACTTCCGTAAAATAATCCTCTGGGTTTCGATCTAATACCATTTTCCCAACGGCCTTCCAAGGAAATAAATCTTCCGGCCACAGCTTTGTATCATCTAACGGATCGAAGTCTAGCTCAGGATGATCATCATCACTCATTGTTTGGACTAGTAACTCCCATTCAGGAAAATCGCCTTTCTCAATTGCGTCATACAAATCCTGCGTTGCATGATTAAAGTTTTTCGCCTGGATTTCCTCTGCTTCCTTTTGAGTTAAATTACGAATTCCTTGCTTTGGCTCCCAGTGATATTTTACGAGTACCGCTTTTCCTTCATTGTTTACCCATTTGTACGTATTCACACCTGACCCCTGCATCATCCGATAATTTGCAGGTATCCCCCAAGGCGAATAAACGAAAGTGACCATATGGAATGATTCAGGTGAACTCGCACAAAAATCAAAAAAGCGCTCGGAATCCTGAATATTAGTTACAGGATCCGGTTTGAACGCATGAATCATATCTGGAAACTTTATCGCATCACGAATAAAAAATATTTTTAGATTGTTTCCTACTAAGTCCCAGTTTCCATCCTCTGTATAAAACTTTACAGCAAATCCACGAGGATCACGTAATGTTTCGGGAGAATGTCCTCCATGAATAACAGAAGAAAACCGAACAAATACAGGAGTTTTCTTTCCCTTTTCCTGAAACAATTTAGCTCGCGTATATTTAGAAACTTTCTCGTCCCCGACAGCACCATACGCTTCGAAATATCCATGTGCGCCGGCACCTCTTGCATGTACGACTCTCTCAGGTATTCGTTCTCTGTCAAAGTGACTAATCTTTTCAATAAAATCATAGTTTTCTAAAGTGGCAGGTCCTCTGTTTCCAACCGTCCTAATATGCTGATTATTCGTTACAGGGTGGCCCTGTCTATTCGTGAGCGTATCCTCATCTTCCACATTTGTCTCGTAATTTGGTTGTTCTTCTGTCACACTTCATCCTCCTAGACCTTAAGATAGAATTTACATTCTTCTCTATACTGTCCAAAATGGAGAATTAATAACCCAATATTACATAAAACTCACCTTAGAAAATGCATACTTCTTCCAGCTAGACACATGAAATGATTGCTCTACTTTCCTTTTACTGCTTACATATGTTTGTAAATCTCCTTTAAATTTTAAAGTCAATGCTGATTGCTGTTCAAAGTGATGTGGCTGCGCCAAAGGAGGTGCAATCTGTAGCTGCGAAGATGGACATTCTTTCATAATCGTTGCAACAAATTGCGAACAAAAGAATGCATTTTCACGTTCCATTTCAATATTTATCGCAATGAATAATAAACCTATTAAGTTATATCTGTATAGTTGTTTTTGCTGTTCCATTTGATGAATTTTTCGTTTCATCCGTACATATTCCGAATCAGTAACCTCGCACTCATAAATAGCACAGGTAGCTCTTTGGAATAATCCCTCCACTGGATTTTCTTTCACGAATCCTCCATTGAATGGATTATGACTACTTTTCCTTCCGAAACTATACATTTCCTTTAATTCTTCATCAAATGCAATGGAGGCATGGTTTAACTCTTTTTTTGTATACATACCAATTGCCTTTGAAAATAATGTACCTGTATTACTAAGAATAATATAAATCTTTTTTCCCATCTTTCCACCCCGTTCTCAAAAGACATTTTCATCTCATGACTATTAGGTTAATCATCCTCTATTCAGTGATTAATCCATACGTCCTTAAGGTGGAAAATGACTAAGACCTAAGGCGTAGACCTCTCTTTTATTCTCGAAATGTGGTATATTAAGAACGATTCTACATATAGAAGGAGGAGATTCTATGCCAAACATAGGAATACCCGGTTTAATTCTTGTATTAATTATTGCTTTGATAATCTTTGGTCCGTCTAAGTTACCTCAGCTTGGCAAAGCAGTTGGACAAACGTTAAAAGAATTCAAAACCTCGACTCGAGATATTATAAATGATGATGAAAAAGATGATAAGAAAGTCGAAGCATCTGAAGTAAATGTAGACAAGAAATAATTTTGGTTGGTCCTGACATCCGTCACGACCAGCTTTTTTTATGTTCAGATAACATTTCATGTTAGAAGATTGAACCAATATCATTTACTTTCGTCCATAATTGTATATCTATTTAAAGGAGTACTCCTATGCGTAACCTTCTACTATTTGCGTATTTACAGGCGCTATGTTGTATATTCCCTGTAATTATATTCACTGCCCTAGCCCTTTCTAAATTTGTCAGTATTCCGTATATACCGAGGTATGATTTTATTTTGCTTATTTGTGTACTAGGGCAAGTTTATATGCTCGTTTCCAAATTAGAGACATGGGATGAATTCAAGGTTATTTGTTTATTTCACGTTATTGGTCTAGGGTTAGAATTATATAAAGTGCATATGGGCTCATGGGCTTACCCAGAGGAGGCAATTAGCAAGATCGGTGGAGTGCCTTTATATAGTGGGTTTATGTATGCGAGTGTTGCCAGCTATATTTGTCAGAGCTGGCGAAGGATGAAATTGAATATGTATAATTGGCCAAAACCAATTTGGGCCGTTGGAATTAGCGTGTTAATTTATTTCAATTTTTTCACTCATCATTTCACCTACGATATTCGCTGGATTCTTAAATGCTTACTTTTAATAATTTTTTGGCGAACAGTAGTGACTTTCGAGTTGAGGGAAAAAACATTTAAAATGCCAATGATTGTTGCTTTTGTATTGATTGGATTTTTTATCTGGATTGCGGAGAATATCGTGACTTTTTTAGGCGCATGGCAATACCCGAATCAGGCGGAGGCTTGGTCGCTTGTCCATATTGGGAAAATTAGCTCGTGGTTTTTGCTTGTGATTATTAGTGTGATTATCGTTGCTTCATTAAAACGTGTAAAGCATGGTACATCTTTGGTCGAGTGATTGACTTGTTGATCGATTTTTAGTCGGGATTGATCGATTTTCTTGCTTCATCGATCGATTATTGGTCGGGATTGATCGATTATATTGGTGCATCGAGCGATTATCCCCAACCATCAATCGATTCAACCATTTCAAAGCGAAAAAGCACTGCCAAGATGATGGCAGTGCTCTCTTATTAATCTACGACAAAATATCGTGCGTCTGGATGTGCAAATACCATGGCAGAAACAGATGCTTCTGGTTCCATCATGAATTCCTCCGTTAGCTGTACTCCAATATCTTCGGGTTTGATCAGACCAAATAGTTTTGCTTGGTCATCTAAATTTGGACATGCTGGATAGCCGAAGGAGAAGCGTTGACCTTGGTATTTAGCAGCAAACCGGTCGCGCATTGTGAAATCCGTTGCGTCAGGGAATCCCCATTGGTCTCGAATTTCTTGATGTATGCGCTCAGCAAATCCTTCTGCTAATTCAAGCGCGGTTGCTTGCAATGCATGGCTTTCTAAAAATTTCCCTTGTTCTTTTAGTTCTGCTGCCGCTGCACGAACTCCGTGTCCTGCAGTTACTAGCATGAATGCTACGTAGTCCATTTCTCCACTATCCACCGATTTTAAATAATCGGCTAAGCATAGGAATGGTTCGACAGATTGGCGAGGGAATGTGAATCGCTCAATTTCTGTTTTCGCATCCACTGGATCATAAATTATTACATCGTCGCCATCCGATTGTGCAGGGAAAAATTGATACATGCCCTGTGGTTTCAAAATGTCGGATTTTAAGTACTCTGTGACTAATTCATGCAATCCAGTTGCACGCTCGTCACCTTCTATTAATAATTTATCGCTATACCCTTTTAACCCTAAATGATGACCTATTAGTGTCCGCATATTCACATATGGATGTAAGTGGGAAACCGAATAATCTTTTAAGAGATGGCGTCGAACATCCTTAGGTACGTATACCTGAACATCTTCTCGAACAGTTTTCACTGGTTTTTCTAAAACGGCAACCGCTTGTTTGTTCGCTCGATTGGCTTCTGCTATTTTTCGTTTTTCTTGCTGAACTTCTAGCTCTCCCAACAAAGTCACTTTATCCTCTTCATTTTGCAAACGATTGGCAAGGTCTAGTCCCTGCATGGCATCTTTCGCATATAGGACTGGACCATCGTATTCAGCCGATATCTTCGTTTCTGTAAAACGGCGGGAAAGTGCCGCTCCCCCTACAAGTATAGGTACGTCAATACCTGCTTCTTTAAAATCCTGAGCAGTGATGACCATTTGCTGTGCTGATTTGACAAGTAGTCCAGAAAGTCCAATCATATCAGGCTTTTCCTTCCGTATAACCTCTATCAAAGTAGCTGGAGTTACTTTGATACCTACATCAATTACTTTATATCCATTGTTGCTCAGTATAATATCAACAAGGTTTTTTCCGATGTCATGCACATCGCCTTTAACAGTCGCAAGAACAATTTTACCCTTACCAGAATCATCCTCTTTTTTCTCCATAAACTGCTCCAAATAGGCAACAGATGCCTTCATCACACCAGCACTTTGAAGCACCTCTGCAACTATTAGCTGATTGTCATTAAACAGACGCCCTACCTCGGCCATCCCCTTCATCAATGGACCATTAATGACATCTAGCGGAGCGTCATACATTTGAAGTGCAGCCTCTAAGTCTGGGATTAGCCCTTCTTTCGTACCTTCAATAACATAATAGGCAAGACGTTCTGGTACTGTTTTTGGAATATCAGCCTCGGTTTTCTCTTTCTTTTTATCACGGTAAAAATCAGTGAAATCAGCAAGTGTTTGATCGGTTGTTGTAAATAATAGCTCATTGGCCATATCGATTTCCTGTTTAGGAATAGAAGCATATCTTTCAAGCTTCTCCGTATTTACAATGGCATAGTCTAATCCTGCTTGCGTACAGTTGTATAAGTAGACAGCATTCAATACTTCGCGACCAACTGGTGGAAGACCAAAGGATACATTACTAACTCCTAAAACAGTCAATGCTCGTGGCATTTTTTCTTTTATTAGACGGATGCCCTCAATCGTTTCTACTGCTGATCCAATGTATTGCTGATCCCCTGTTCCGACCGGGAATACAAGTGGATCAAATATGATATCCTCTGGTGCAAGTCCCCATTTATTTACTAATAGATCATAAGAACGCTCTGCAATTTCTAACTTCCGCTCTCGTGTTACCGCCATTCCAGTTTCATCGATGGTACCAACTACTACTGCTGCACCGTATTTTTTCACTAAAGGCATTACGGCTTCAAAGCGTTCTTCGCCATCCTCCAAGTTAATAGAGTTGATGATTGTTTTTCCTTGCGAATACTTAAGTGCTGCTTCTATTACTTTCTCATCCGTCGAATCTATAACAAGAGGAACTTTCACTTTTTTCACTACTTCTTTCATGAAGTTAGTCATATCCTCCAGCTCATCACGGTCAGGATTCGCTAGGCAAATATCGATAACATGAGCTCCACCTTTAACCTGTGCTCGTGCAATTTCAGAGGCTTCTTCAAACTTTTCATCCACGATCAAACGTTTGAATTTGCGAGAGCCTATTACATTTGTTCTTTCTCCTATGAACAACGGACGCATGGATTCGTCATATTGAAGAGGTTCGATGCCAGATACGACATGTCCTTGGCGCGCTGTCTCTGTAGGCTTACGGGGTGCTAAGTCCTTTACTGCCTCACGTACTGCTTGTATATGAGCTGGTGTAGTTCCACAGCATCCACCAACGACATTTAACCAGCCTTTTTCTGCAAAACCACGGAGCTTTTTAGATAGTGATTCCGGCGATTCATGATAATGTCCTTCCTCGTCAGGTAGCCCGGCATTTGGGTAACAGCTTATGTAGCCATCTGATAGCTCCGATAGTGAACGAATGTGGTCCGTCATAAATTCAGGACCCGTGGCACAATTCAAGCCGACAGAAAGTGGCTTAATATGCTCGATGGAAATATAAAATGCTTCAATACTTTGCCCTGCAAGTGTCGTACCCATTGGCTCAATCGTTCCAGAAATCATAATTGGTAGCTCTTTTTCCAGTTCCTCAAAAGCCTGTTTTATACCAATTGTTGCAGCTTTTACGTTCAGCATATCCTGGCTAGTTTCCAATAAGATAACATCTACTCCGCCTTCTACTAAAGCCTTTGCTTGCACGTAAAAATCGTTTGTAAGTTCATCAAAAGTAATACCACCCGTGACTGACAACGTTTTTGTTGTTGGTCCAATCGCCCCTGCAACAAATCGTGGCCAGTCAGACGTAGAATATTCCTCTGCACAGGCCTTCGCAAGTTTGGCAGCACGAAAGTTAATATCATGCGCCTGTTCACCTAAATCATATTCATTTAACACAACCGGCGTACCGCCAAATGTATTTGTACAAATGATATCTGCTCCAGCCTCTAAATATGCACGGTGGACATGTTCTATAACATCCGGCTTGACGATATTTAAGTACTCATTACAGCCGTCGTATTCTTCCCCTCCGAAATCTTCGGGACTAAGATCCGCATTTTGAATCATCGTTCCCATTGCACCATCAATTATTAATATTCTTTTTTGGAGTTGCTGCTCAATTAGATGTTTGGACATAGCTGAAACCTCTCTCTTTCTTTCGGTCAATCTCTTTAATATAATGAATTAATTCAAGAGACATGTCGTATCGGAAAAATGGCGTAATAATATATATTCCATTAAATAATTCTGCTGCAGTATCGATTAATTCCTTCGAAATTTGAATACCTTCTGCAGTAGCACGTTCTCTATCCTCACCACATAAACGCATACGCTCTAGCACTTCCTCGGATAATTTGATGCCCGGCACTTCATTATGGAGGAATTCAGAATTCCGACTATTGGTTAATGGCATAATTCCGATAAAAATTGGCGTCGATAAATGTTTTGTGGCTTCATATATTTCATGCATTTTTTCTTTTGAATAAACAGGCTGGGTGATAAAATAATCTGCTCCACATTCTATTTTCTTCTCTAATCGCTTAACTGCACGATCAAGCACACGAACATTTGGATTAAATGCAGCGGCTACAGAGAAGTTCGCTTTTTTACGAAGTGACTTTCCTGAGAAAGAAATTCCTTCGTTTAATTGTTTGATCAGCTGAAGTAGTTCTAAACTAGATACATCATATACACTCGTGGCACCTGGGAAATCACCTATTTTGGTTGGATCTCCAGTTACCGCAAGAATATCATGAATGCCAAGTGCATCCAGCCCCATAAGATGAGATTGGAGACCGATTAAATTACGGTCACGACATGTAATATGGGCAAGTGGACGAATATTATTTTCATACTTTAGCATCGAACCCATTGCCATATTGCTAATTCGTGGAGAAGCGAGTGAATTATCTGCCATCGTCACGGCATCAATTCCAGCCGCATAAAGCTTTTCCGCACCTTCCATAAATGTAGTTGTATCAAGGTGACGTGGAGTATCTAATTCTACGATAATCGTTCGTTCTGTCTTCGCCTTTTCATGTAACGGTTTTGTGTTAGTCGGCTTAGCATCTTGAATAATGATTGGCTTTTTCTTCGTTACTACTTTATTTGTGATAGGTGTTAAATGACCAATATGTTTTTTCACTGCTTCAATATGCTTTGGTGTCGTCCCACAGCAGCCCCCTATTAATCGGACCCCTGCATCCCTCAAATATAATGCAGCCTTCCCAAAATAATCTGCGTCAGACTCATAGACAATCTTTCCTTCATCTATATCAAGCAGACTGGCATTCGGATAAGCAGATAGGAATGCTTTTTCCGGAAGCTTTACTCCTTCAAACGCTTGAATGGTATGATGGGGACCGAGTCGACAATTGACTCCCACAATGTTCGCTCCAATTGCTTCTAGCTGATGTAGTGCTTCATTCAGCGATAAGCCATTTTGCAAAATACCAGGATCATGCATAGATACTTGAGCAATGATTGGGATATCCGTTAGTTTACGTAGATGAGTCACAGTCGTCTTTAATTCTTCCAAATCATAATAGGTTTCGAGTAATAGTCCATCTGGATCACCCGCTAATAAGTTGAGTGCCTGCTGGTCAAGTGAATGGATAATTTCCTGCAGTGTTGCATCACTTTTTCGTATCCCTCGAATACCTCCGATTGTACCAAGGACAAATTGATTGCCCGGTGCTGCAGCTCTTTTCGCAATTTGAATGGCTGCTTCATTTATTTCTTTTACTTGATTTTCTAATCCATAGCGCGCCAGTTTAATGGCATTTGCTCCATATGTATTCGTTTGAATAATATCTGCTCCAGCCGCAATATAGTCCTGATGAATCTTCTCAATAATTTCCGGCTTCTGAATATTCAATTCCTCATTGCAATAGTCAATGCCGTACGAATAGAGCAGCGTTCCCATCGCTCCATCCGCCGTCAATATGGACGTCTCCAATTTTTCTAATAAACCCATCCAATATCCACCCTTTCCCATATAAAAAAGCCTTCTTTAAAAAGAAGGCTTTACGTGTATGCAAGATACTACCTTCTCATCTACCAAACTTTTGCAAAGTCTGCTGGATTTAGCACCTGACCAAAATGGCTGGTTGCTGAAGCGTCGTAGGGCCAGTCCCTCGGCTTCTCTTGATAAGAATTTCACTATTCAATTTTCTAATTAGACATATCGTACCTTTATTCAACTAAAGCGTCAAGAGTGTTTTGAATTTTCTATTGATTTTCGAGGGGTGGGGAGCGATTCGACCGATGGTGAATGCTATTCGACCGATTATATTATATATTCGACCGATGTGAGCAACTATTCGACCGATTTTCACTCACATTCAACTGATTCTGCCACTTATTCGACCGATTCTTAGATTTACCTCCACTTCCACGTATATATTGTGTTTTTACCAATTCCACTTCTCACTAAATTCATTGAGTTTAATATTCGTAATGCAGATTGTGGAGAATCTAAGTGAAGGAATTTCCTACATTGGCGATTATTAAGAGTCTCCCCAATTAAAACAAACCACTCTCGAACGGCCTTCTCATGAGCAAATCTATCTACGTATCCACAACATATACAGTTCCAGCCATTCTTTCTTTTCTCCATTCCAAACACTCCGCATTTTTCACAGCACACTCCAGAATGTAAATCATTTGGATGAATACCCCAGCGACTACACATAGGGTATGGAAAATAAGGTTCGTGATTCGTAATGATTTTTTCACTCAATAAATGTATTTCCTTTGTAGTTATATACTTTTTTTCGCGAGGAATATTACGGAGATAAACGGGAATTGTTTGATGAAGAATTGCAGTATATTTTGTAGGAGGTTCTATAACTCTAACTCTTGAGTTGGTTAAAACAATTACTCCGTAAATAGGAATCGATACACCACTTTGTTTCATCCATTCATCGAGTAAATAGATATTCCTTTCTATCTGAACCTCGGGGCTCTCAAATACATCCACTTTCCCTTCCTCATTTACTCTTTCTAATAGAGTGGGATTCAGCTTAAAACTCAACTCCCCACCAATATTTTTACTCTCTAAAATTAAAGCAAAATACTGTGTCAAAAACACTGTATCAATCTGAAACTTCCCGAACGATTCCAAACTTACATCAGACAATACCACATACTCAAACGGAAATGAATACTTATTAAATACTCCGTCCACTCTAACTTCTCCATTAATTCCGGCCAGTGCCATATGCATTTTTGAACGGATTAATTCCTTCATTTCATGTATTTCTGGTAATCGACGATTCAGCAGCTGTAACCCAATATAGTTATACTCTTCCGAACGTGTTTTTACTATCAACATATCACCTCACCAGCATCGTATCACAACTAAAGGAAATGTAAATTTTACTAAATGACCGACTATTCCATTTTTGCTATATAAAAAAGGCCAAAAATGAATTTTGGCCCGAAAACTTACTCAATTATTGAATTAATAATATTTTCTGCTGTTTCTTTACCATTCTGAATACAAGCGACAATTCCAACTCCATAATAAGAACAGCCTGCCAGCACTACGTTTGGCATTGAATTTGCCATTTTAGCTGTTAATGATTGAATCGCGTCACCATGTGCTAAATGATAGTTTGGCATTTGATCGTTCCATTTGGTTACTTCAATTACTTTAGGCTTGCCCGTTAGATTTAGGCTCATTTCAATATCCTGGAGTGCGACTTCTACTAGCTCGTCTTCTGTCATATCCTTCATGCTCTCAAAGGCTGGGCTTGCCGTCTTATAAAACATGCGAACTAACAATTGGTTGCCTTTAGAGGTGTGTGTCCATTTTCGGCTTGTCCATGTGCACGCATTACATTTCACATCGCTATTTTCAGATACGATAAAACCTGTGCCCTCTGCTGGAAGTTGCGTATCTGCAATATCAAAACCAAGATATATGCTAATAAGGGAAGAATTTTTCAATCTATCGAAATCAGTATCCAACTGTTCATCCTGAAGAATTTCTTGCGCTACATGATGAGGTGCAGCGAGCACTACACTATCTGCTTCAATCGTCTCTCCATTAGCCAATAAAACTATATATCGACCATCCTTCTTTTCCACTTTTTTCGTCGCCACACCTTTAATAATCGTAGATTCGCTCAACACTTCCTCTAACCGGTCGATAAGTGTGGAAAGTCCATTTTCAAAGGAAATAAATTTTTTATTTGCGGCAGCTTGAAATTTTGCTTTATTTTCTTCTAGACCTTTAATAATACTACCGTATTTATTTTTATAATCAATTAAGTAAGGCAGAGTTGTAGCAATAGTAAGCTTGTTCAAATCGCCGGAGTAAACACCTGATAGCACAGGCACGATTTGTTTTTCCACTAGTTCTTTTCCTAAGAAATATTCTAAAAATGAGCCGACAGAGCTTTCTTTTGTGAAGGTTTCATTTGGTAATTCCAAATCCTTTAAAGCCTCTTTTTTCCCAGCATCCGAGACTAGCGTACTGCTATTTAACGACTCGATACTTGTAGGGATACCGAATACAGTGTCTGCTGGAATTGCATGTAGCTCATTGTTTGTGTAAATATAGGAAATGCCAGTTGAGTTGTACACTTTTTCATCCTCAAGCTGCAGCTCTTCTATTAATTGTGTGATTGCTTCGTTCCTCGCAACGATTGAATCCGCACCAACCTCCATGATGAAGTTGTCTTGATGCTTAGTATGTATCTTACCACCTAAAAACTCATTTGCTTCAACTAGTACTAGTTCTAAATCTAAAGACTTTTCCTTTTTAAGCTTTTGCAAATAATGCATCGTAGAAAGTCCTGTTATTCCTCCACCTATGACAACTACTTTTTTCACCGTTACCACTCCTCATTTCAATTCATACCACTAGTATAAGTGTTTTTCAAAATATCGGATATGATTTACCTCACTGTCTGAAGGTAAATTATGAACAAATAGAGAAGTTAGTTCTAAAGGCAATGTTTAGTAGTAAATATGAATAGGAGGAGATAATAAGCATGCAAAGGATAAAATTCATGTGGAAACTATTTTTAAATCAGCCAGCATGGTTTAAATTGGTTATCACAATTACTTTCCTAGCTTCAATCATTTTTAGTAGTTCCTACTTTTCTGAAAATAACTATTACGAGAGCATTTCTAAACTGGCTGCGGCAATCTTTTTTAGTGTCTTTGGATTTAAAACACGAGGAAATCGGCAAACTTCTATTATCTTTTTTATCCTTTCGGCATTCTGTTTGTTGTTAGCTATTTGGGCATTTTTTTAAAGTTAAAAAGGACCTAATTATAAGGTCCTTTTTAGTATGTTCTCTTTTTAGCTTTATGTTTATTCTCTTAAGTTAATTTCACTTGCACTTTTTGCAAACTTTTACATATACTAAAATATAGTTTAGTAAAAAATATTTTAGTAAAGAGAGGATACTTAAATGGGTCTTTTAGATATTTATCTACAAAAAAACGGAAAGAAACGGTACGATGTATTCAAAGAAACTGGAACAAGTCAGCAACAGCTTGCGAGTGTGAACAATAAAAATGTAAGCAGTTATTCCGTTAAAACGATACAAGCGATCGCTAAAACACTAGAAAAGAGTGAAGGTACTGTTTTAGAAGAGTTATTACAGCTAGAACAAGAAAATCCATATTTTGAAGCATTTAATATAGAAGATTTACTATTAGCTTTTAAAAACAAAGAAAATTATATTGTCATCAAGGGTGAATATAAAAAGGAAATAGATAAATTTGCTGAATCACAACTGTCAGAAACAGCAACTTTAGGATTGCAATTAGGTTCTGAGGGAATAGTTACCATTTTAACAGAAGCAATACTTCAAATAGCAAACCTATTCAGCGATAAAGATGCTGAGCAAAAGAAAATTGAAAGCCAAATCCGCAAGTATAAGATTAATAGAATTAATGAAAATGAACTACTATTGTACTTGCGTCAATTAGATTATTAACTTTTGGGATACTGGGCTTTTTCTAAAGCACCTTTCTTGCGGGAGTATCGTTACTTTTCAAGCTATCCAACAAAACATACCCAAATATTACACCAGCTATTGCTGTAAATGACATGTCACCTAACAGCAGAAACGTTTTTGTAAATAACCAATTCGGTCCGATAACAATTGCTAGAAGTGGAATGATTGCTATATAAAGAGATGGGATTCCAATTACAATGACCTTCATCCAGTCAAACGACCATCTCTTTTTATCATTAATTTCTATAATTAATTTTGGCAATCGCAACAGTAATCCGATAAATATCGGAAAAATACTGGCAAATGTTATATAAGGTTTCATATCAAAAATGATTGCCGATTTTTCTCTTAATTCCATTTGATATTTCATCCCAACATAACAGATAAATCCAATTACAATTGTGGAACTGAAGATAAATAAAAATCTTTGCATTCATACTCTCCCTTCCTCTTACTCCACTTTTCTCAACACCGCACGAATCGGACTTCCATCTGCTCCCTCTATTTTCAAGGGCAGCGCGATTAAATCATAATCACCTGGCTCCACATTATCCAGCAAGAGATTTTCTATAATATATATATTATGTTTAAACAGTGAATGGTGAGCCAACAGCTCTTTACTTTCTATACTATCCACAGACGGTTGGTCCGTACCTATTAGAAAAATACCTTTTTCCTTTAAAAACGGGCCAATATTTTCTCGTAATGTATTAATCCTGTCAGGAAATTTTTCAGGGGTTGACGTGTTCGTCGTTTTCAACAGCAAGCGCTCAACACCCGTCAAATCAAAGCCTTTTAATTCCTCTCTGCCAATTTCAGAAGCGCCAACGACACTTACCACTTTTGCGCGACCAATATACAGATTTACGTCAAGCATATCTGCTGTTTCGCCTTCACTAGCATAATGGAATGGTGCATCTGCATGAGTTCCAGTATGCAGACTTGCTTTAATCGTCCCGACATTTGCAGCACCCCCTTCTTTCTTTGTAGCGGTTAGTTCATATTCAAAAGGAGTATCTCCTGGCCAAGTTGCGATTCGAGTGGAGATTGTTTGTGTAATATCAATCCATTCATTTCCCATTTCTATAACCTCCTATAAAGTTGTACGTAAATTCCAAAGCTCTGGGAAGAAACGATGGTCCAATACATGTCGTAAATAATTCACACCTGATGAACCTCCAGTGCCCTTTTTAAAACCTATTATTCGTTCCACCGTTTTCATATGGCGAAAGCGCCACTGCTGAAGCCAATCTTCCACGTCTACTAGCTTTTCTGCTAACTGATACAAATTCCAGTATCGATCGACGTTCCGATAAACTTCCTCCCATGCCTTTGCAACCGATTCATCGCCCGAATATGTAATCGAGTAATCTCGATTCAACAACGAAGAATTTATCGCAAAACCTGCTCGAGCCAAAGCTTGGATTGACACATCATAAATACTTGGAGCCTGAAAAGCACCCTTCAAATCCTCATACAACTCTTTTTCCTGTTCATAAATCTTCAGTATATGTTTCGTCTTATAGCCAAGGGCAAATTCGATTTTGCGATATTGAAAGGATTGAAAGCCAGAAGCCTTGCCAAGCTTATCCCGAAACTCTAAATACTCGGCAGGTGTTAGTGTCGAAAGAACATCCCATGCCTGAATAATTTGCGTTTGAATTTTAGTCACTCGTGCTAGCATTTTAAAGGCTGATTGCATTTTATCTGCTTGAATCGCTTGAATGGCACTAGTTAGTTCATGCAGGATCAGCTTCATCCAAAGCTCACTAACCTGGTGGATAATGATGAAAAGCATTTCATCGTGATGCCCTGATAATCTATTTTGACTGGTCAATAAATTATCCAACTTCAAGTATTCCCCATATGTCATATCCTCGCTAAAATCAGTATGAATTCCACTTTCCTTCTTGTCATCTGGCATGCAATCCCTCCTAAATTAGGCAATGACATCACGTTTATTTTCATATTTTTTATAAAGCTCTTCCTTCATAATCTTTTTTAAAATTTGTACAGTTCTCCACACATCCTCAAAGGAGTTATACAACGCAACTGGTGCAAGACGAATGCCATTAGGCGAGCGAAAATCAGGAATAACTTGCTGTACTTTTAATGCTTTGCATATACGGGCCGCCTCTTCATGAACTAAAAAGATATGACCACCTCGTTTCGTCGATTCACGAGGATTGGCAATGACAAAATGATAATCCGCCAACTCTTGTTCCATTAGCATCATCATATAATTGGTCAGCTTTAATGATTTCTCGCGAATAGCATCGATTCCAACTTCTGCGAACATTTCTAACGATCCATATAACGGTGCACTGCTTAAAATATGCGGCGTACCAATTTGATAGGCACCAGCATCAGCAGCTGGAATCATCTGATTGGATAAATCGAATTGCTTCTCTTTATCGGATCCGAACCAACCTGCAAGTCCAGGTTTTCCCCCAAAATGCTTACGATTCACGTAAATGCCACCAGTTGCTCCTGGTCCGCCATTTACATGCTTGTAGTTACACCAAAAAGCAAAATCCACTCCCCACTTATTTAGCTCGTGTGGGACAGACCCAATAGAATGACATAAATCGAAACCAATTATAATATTGCGCTTATGTGCTGCTTCAGTAAGCATCTGGATGTCTAGTATTTGACCACTTCGATATAGCACACTAGGTAGTACGATTAAAGCAACTTCCTCGGTCATCGCATTTATAATATCTGCTTCGTGTAACGTATAGCCATCTCGACTTTTCACTAGTATCATATGTTCCTTCGAGTCAAAACCATGCAAGAACAGCTGACTACTAATTGCGTATAAATCGGATGGAAAGTTTAGTTCGTCTGCTACTATTTTCGTTCGCTTTCCTACTGGTTGATAAAAACTAGCAACTAATTGATGTAAGTTTGCAGTTGTAGAGCCTGTTATAATAACTTCATTCTTTTTAGCTCCAACTAACGGAGCACACATCTCACTCAATGTTTCAGGAAAATAAAACCATGGATGCTCCCCTTTTGTCCATCCGTCTATTCCATATTGTTTCCATGAATCTAGTAACGACAATACTGACTTTTCTGCTCGCTTTGAAAGTAATCCGAGAGAGTTCCCATCCATATAAATGACATCTGGATGAACATAAAATTCATCTCTATACATTCCCAAAGCATCTTGCTCGTCTAATTTTTTGGCATATTCCAACATAATACTCTGCATCTAAAACTCACCAGCCTCTTAAAAATCAAAATTTTCTTTCTATTTACATAAATCATATGTTTTAAGAGAACGAGTGTCAATGAATGATAGAAAGAGCATTGTAACAAACATTGAATAAATGCTATGAAACCGCCTTTAATCCTACTGCAGCCCCTAACACCATTGCTATAAAAATAATACGCTTCCAGTCTTTTGATTCATTGTAAAAAAGCATTCCTAGGATAGCGCCTCCAGAAGCACCGATTCCCGTCCAAATTGCATAAGCAGTCCCCATGGGTAGCGTCTTCATCGCATAGGTGAGAAAGCAAAAGCTAGCTCCAAAACCAATTAATAGTAAAACGAAAGATTGCCAGTTCCGATTCTTATGCAACCTGTTTATCATTGCAACTCCGAACATTTCAAACACCCCTGCAATAATTAAAGAAATCCATGCCATCAAGATCCCCCTACTATTTCCTGCTTATCATCTGTCACTAATTTCAAACCTATTACTCCTGCCAATAAAATTAAAATCATCAAGATCTTAGCTACTTGAAAGGATTCCCCAAAAAAGATAATTTCGGATAAAACCGTCCCGCCTGTACCCATTCCCACAAAGACAGCATAAACAGTACCTACAGGTAGTTTCCGTCCAGCCATAATCATGAGGTAAAAACTAATAATTATTGCAAGAATCGTTGCTGCCCAAGCCCAACCGTCATCGGCATGTTTTAAGCCAATTACCCAAAAAACTTCAAAAAATGCTGCTACATATACCTTCAACCACTCGATTTTCATCGTAATAATACCTCCTATTTGAATATATATAAAAAAGCCTGGAAGAAAACTGTTAAACAGTTTCTCCCAGGCTTTTATCCTTCCGTGACACAGCAGAGCTGCGAGTTTTCTCTCGGACCAGACCAACACCAATGGTTGCGGAACCCTAGAAAACATTTTTGATATGCAGTTACTTGAGATTATACACATATACTTTAAATAATTTCAAATAAAAACATTCAGAGTAACGTGAGGATTGTATTAATTAGTTGTATGGTCTAGTGAATAACTCCTGTAAAGACAAAAGGCTATGCTTCAGAAAGGTAGACACATCGAAAAATTGGATGCTGAAACCTACTCCACATAAGGCGAATCACCTAAGTGATTACACCTGAAAGATTAATTAATCCCAAACACGAACTCTAGGAACCCCTGCCATTCTTAAGTAATCTAGCAATTGGCCGGTATGGACAGATTCATGATAGGCGATTCTTAGCAACATGTCTCCCAAGCTTCTTATGTAACCTGAATCAGAACGATCAATTTTAATACTTATTAAATCCTCTTCAGAATATGAATTAATAGTTTTTATGAAGTCATTTCTATATGGTTCTGCAAATTTCAATTCTGCATTTACAGAAGAAAAAGGTTGTTTTTCGAAAGGAGAATCAAAGACTGCCAGACTGCCTTGATTTTGGATAGCTAGATGGTAATAATATTCACTTTCTAGAACATGCCTAACCATCTCTATGCAAGTCATTGCTTCGTCATCAGGTTTCCAATCTAGTTTTTCTGGGGGAATAGATTTCCAAACCTTAGTACTTCTTCTTCGTACCTCGTTAAAATTTAAAAGAATTAAATCAATTGAGTTCATAATTTATGCTCCTTTAATTGATATGATTTAAATATACATGAATGAACTTTCAAATAAAAGAGAGAGATTGTGATTAAAACATTCGTCATAGCTCGACCATAATGTGTAATAAAAGTGAAGTTGCTTATTCAACTAACGGATACTTTCTTCAATAAGTAGTAAAATTTTTTTCCTATTAAACTAACGAAGCAGGTTAGTTTAATAAGAGAAGTAATTTTACTTCAAGAAGAAGTGAAGTTTATTTCTTCTAATGGGTCAGGTGAGTTGAGGTAGAAGTAGGTATTTTTTAAATCGTATCAAAGCACTTTATAGGCATGCCATTTAGAAAATGGATGATTTTTTCGAAATCAAACAATAACTTTAACATGACCAAACAAAAAGAGTAATCACCATAAAGGCAATTACTCCGATAATCTTTAATTCATCTTCAAATCGGTTAATACAATAACATTTGGGTGATCACGAAGTTTTGTAACTGGAATTTCCTCCGTTACATCTCCATTTAACAACGCTTCTATAGCAGCTCTTTTTGTTTCTCCAACTGCTATTAAAAGAATGAATTTTGCTCTCATTATTGAAGAAATACCCATCGTTATTGCTTCCTCAGGGACTTCATCAATACTGTCAAAAAATCTTGCGTTAGCGGATCTTGTGGAATCTGTTAACTTTACAACAGCTGTTTCACTTTCAAAGGACGTACCTGGTTCATTGAATCCTATATGACCGTTCACGCCAACACCTAATAATTGCATGTCGAGCGTTAGTGATTTCAAGAGATTTTCATAGCGTATTGCCTCAGCATGTACATCTTCCGCTTCTCCATTCGGGACATTTGTAGCTTTAAAGGGTTTGGCATCAAAAAGATGCTGTTGCATAAAAGTGTAATAGCTTTCTGGATGTGTTTTAGACAGTCCTACATACTCGTCTAAATTTACACTTGTACAATGGGAAAAATCCAATGAACTATTTCGTAGTTTTTCATATAATGGTTCCATCGTTCCACCCGTTGCTAATCCAAATGTTGTAGCACCATTTTTTAATTGGTTTGCAATTATTTCTACTGCACGATTGTATAGCGCAGCTTTATCTTCCCATACTTCTAAATTTATAGTCATTCGTTAACCCACCTTTTTTATTCTTTGCTTAAATAGATTATTAGTTGGTGAAATTATCATTATATTCAATTTGGACATTTCATGCAATAACCAAACTTGTGGGTACAGAGACGCTATTCAAAATCTATTCTTTTTTTGTATTTTTCCATCATCGCTTCGTTATGGAGATGACTATCGGATAAATTGGCGCTTTTGAAAACAGGCAGTTCCTCTGTCTCCTTACTTATCTCTTCAATTACTTCGCATAAAAGAGCGTTGAGTAGTGCGGCACCAACAACCGTGGACGCCGGTCCATATTGCAGTCCCTTGTTACTTAACAGGCCATCACCAACTGGAACATGTGTGTTTAAAGCAATATCCACTACTTGCTCAAGTCGTTTACCACTTGAATGACGTCCCTCCTGGTCCTTGTATAGTAACGATTGCAGCGAAAGGACTAAGATTCCTGCTTCTTTTCCTAAGAAAGCCATATCTATTGGCGCTGGGTTCCGACCTGAAGTAGAAATGACAATTAGAATATCATTTGGCTCAAAGCTTATTTGGTCCTTATTTCGGTCGATAAAAGTCGGATCTTTTTCATTTTGTGAAGATGTCAGTGCACCTTTATGTAGCATTAAAGGCTCTAGGGTAATAGGAGCAACTGGTACGAGCCCACCTGCACGATAGTAGGCTTCCTGAGCCAAAAGATGCGAATGTCCACATCCAAACAATTGGAGTATTCCACCCTTTTTAATACGGTCAGCAATTAATTTAGAAGCATTTGCTATATTTTCTTTTTCGTGTTCTGCAACCTGCTCCAGCAAAGTATTTATTTCCTTCCAATAAGACTGCATTTGATCACCACCCTTTTCTTTTAATTTTCAAATACGATATTTCCCCGACAGATTGTTTTTTGGACATTCAATCCCATATCTAATATAACCAAATCTGCATCGAATCCTTCACCAATATAGCCTTTATGCGATAATCTCAATTGCTTCGCAGCATTTGTAGAAGACATCATCACGAGTTCCTTCAACGAACAATCAGTCGACTGTTTCATATTGCGCACCGCCTGATCCATTGTCAGTATGCTACCAGCTAACGCTCCACTAGATAGATGAGCACCCTTTTCTGTGACATGTACCGTTTGACCACCAAGATCATACTCCCCATACGCTAATCCCTTGGCACGCATCGCATCTGTTATCAATATAATTCCTTCTGCACCTTTTAAACGATATGCAAAATTTACAGCCTTTGTATGACTATGTATATAATCGACGATAATTTCCACTTGCATTCTGTCTTCCATTAAGACAGATCCGACTATACCTGGTTCGCGATGGTGAAACGGTCGCATTTGGTTATATAAATGGGTCGCCTGTCTAGCTCCTAATTGAACTGCCTTTTCTACCTCTTCTGAAGTGGCATCTGAATGTCCGATTGAAACGACAATCCCTTCCTTACTCATAGCTTGCACAAATTCAAAGCCACCAGCTACTTCTGGAGCCACTGTCACTTGTTTAATACGGTTGCCACTCAGCTTTTGCCAATTTTGAAATTGCTCAATAGAGGGCTCAGTTATATGCTCTACTGGCTGTGCTCCAGCCCATTTAGTTGAAATATAAGGACCTTCTACATGGATGCCCAAAATCTCTGCTTCATCTTCCTTATTAACAAATTTGCCTACATTTTTGAGTGCTGCTTCAATTGCATCGACCTGTTGCGTAATCGTAGTCGGCAAATAGCTAGTAGTACCCTCTTTAACTAATGAGCGCGCCATTCCTCTAAGTGCTTCTTCCGTGGCATCCATCATGTCAAATCCAGCAGAACCGTGAATATGCATATCAATAAACCCTGGCATAACTATCCAATTCTTTGAAGCTCCATCTAAATAGATATCAGACTCTACTGTTAAAGCTTGCCCCATTTGTTCAATCTTACCGTCCCGGATAAATATATCCCCATTACTCTCCTGATCATAATTCACTATAGTAACATTCGATATAAGTATAGTTCTGTTCATTTACAGCACCTCCGTAGTTTACTTATCTATACATATAATAAAGAAAAGCTGTTTAATATGGAATCCCAGATTAAACAGCTTTTCAATTAATAACTATTTACGAATTTTTTCAATTTCATCAGCAACAAATTGTACACTTGTGCCAACAATAACTTGAATACTTTTCGGTCCTACTACATTAATACCTGGTACGCCAGTGTCTTTAATTTTCTTTTGATCGACTTTATCCATATCTAATACTTCTACTCTTAAACGAGTTGTACAGTGATCTACAGATGCCACATTCGCATCTCCACCTAGACCATCATAGATTCTAGTTGCCATATTTGAAAACTTATAATCGGATGAAACTACAACTGTATCTTCATTCTCATCTGTGTCGTCTTCTCTACCTGGAGTTTTTAAGTTAAACTTCACGATTAAGAAACGGAATAAGAAATAGTAAATAACTGCAAATACTAATCCTTGAAGTAATAGCATCAGCGGCATATTTGCAATAGGAATACGTAAACTTAATACGTAATCGACAAACCCTGCGCTAAATCCAAAGCCTGCTGTCCAGTTAAAGGAAGCTGCAATGAACAATGATAAACCAGTTAATGCTGCATGAACAACATAAAGTGCTGGAGCTAAGAACATGAACGAAAATTCAAGTGGCTCTGTAACACCTGTAAAGAATGCTGCAAAACCAGCTGCAAGCATAAGAGAAGCTGCTTGTTTTTTACGTTTTGTTTTAGCTGTATGATACATTGCTAGAGCTGCTGCTGGTAATCCGAACATCATAATTGGGAAGAATCCAGCTTGATACATACCAGTTACACCTTTAACACCTTCACTTGCCCAGAATTTACCGATATCATTAATACCAATTGTATCAAACCAAAATACTGCGTTTAGTGCATGATGTAAGCCTGTTGGTATTAGAAGTCTATTAAAGAATCCGTAAAGACCTGCACCTGCAGCACCCATACTACTAATTGCTTCACCAAAGTTAACTAGACCACCAAAAACGATTGGCCAAATATAAAATAATGCTGCAGAAGCAACTAACATAGCAACTGCTGACATAATAGGTACTAGACGTTTTCCACTAAAGAATGCTAAGAAATCAGGTAGTTTTACGTGACTAAAGCGGTTATACATTAATGCAGCAATAATACCAGATAGAATACCTATAAAAGCATTATTAATTTTTCCAAATGCCGGATCCACATTCTCTACATCAATTCCTTGTAACAAGGAAACTGTTCCACTGGAAAGCATCGTTGTCACAACTAAGAAAGCTACCAACCCACTTAAAGCAGAGGCTCCATCCTTTTCCTTGGACATTCCTATCGCTACCCCTACTGCAAATAGAATAGGAATATTATCGATAATAGAGGCACCAGCTTTTATCAGAAAGGCTGCAAGTACGTTACCAGATCCCCAACCAGTCGGGTCAATCCAGTATCCAATACCCATAAGTATTGCAGCTGCCGGTAATACAGCTACTGGAAGCATTAAAGAACGTCCCAGCTTTTGTAAAAATTTCATCATAACTCATTCATCTCCTTTTTCCTGTCATAATTAAAATATAATAGTATAAAATAATGCCAATTTACGAAACTTGTGTTCTTAAACGTTCTATATGCAATGCAATGTAGCCTAACTCTTCTTCTGGAAACTCAATTCCATGCGCATCCTTCAGTTCTTTTGCCAGTTGGGTTGCGCAGCTATAGCCAACTGGGAATTTCTTTTGAATCATCACTAGCATTTCTTCATCCATCATGTGAAGCTCAGACTGATTTAACCTTGTTAATGCAAAACGTAAATGGGTGATTAATCGGTGATAGGAAATATCGTTTTCATCAATCTCAATGTTCAAGTATTGTTTAATCGATGAAACCATACCTTTGATAATATTCGTTTGTCTTATGGTCTGATGTAAATCCCCCCCCTGAATTTTCATCGTATGTATGTGAAGCGCTATGTAAGCCGCTTCATCAACAGGCATTTCTACCTGACACGTATTATTTATATGCTGGATTGCCCAAAGACCGATTTCAAATTCTGCTCTATATAGAACGCGAATCTCATGGAGTAGTCTGTTATTTAGATTAATGCCATCCTTAGCCCGTTCAATAGCAAAAGAAATATGGTCAGTTAAAGCAATATGAATATGCTCATTTAATCTAGTATTTAAATACGTCTCTGCGTAAGTGATTATTTCCTCTGAGATCGTAAAATGCTCTTCAGGAATGCGACTTAATAATTGCACTAGCTTGTCATTTTCTTGCATGACAAAAATCTTTTCAATTTTGGAACCGATGATTATATCATTTCGTTTCTTTTGAAAAGCTATCCCCGAACCAATTGCTATTTTTTCTCGTCCATCTTGTAGGACAATCACAGCATTATTATTAAGTATTTTGGTAATCTTAATGGAAAGTCAGCTCCTTTCACATACTTCCCACAAGTACTTATTTTTTAGAAACTGTCATTACTAACGATTCGCCCGCAGTACTAGTTGTAGCGTCCACATATTCTACAGTTCTCTCTGCACTATTGGTGATGATGATTGGTGTGATAATACTCGGAACTTTATCTTTAATAAGCTCCCATTCCACTTCCATCAGTTTTTGTCCAACAGAAACCTTATCGCCTTCATTTACAAACACAGAAAACCCTTCACCCTTTAGTGCGACAGTTTCCAACCCGACGTGAATAAGAACCTCGGTTTCATCCTTTGTACGAATACCAATAGCATGCTTTGTTTCGGAAATTAGCACCACCGTTCCATCTATTGGCGCAACTACATTTCCTCCTGTAGGCATTATAGCTACTCCTTCACCCATCATTTTTTGACTGAATACTGGATCTGGAACTTGCTCCAAAGGAACGACCTGACCATTTAGTGGCGCGAAGACTTGTACGATATTTTTTTTCTTAAATTTAGCAAACATTGTTTTAACTCCTTTGTATAAAATATATTAATGGATCTAATCGTTAAGAACATAAAAAGGCATGGGGCAAATGAAAAGAATAATAATATTCTCTCTCAGTTTACCACCATGCCTGCAAAGTTCAGTAACATGTGACCAATATGCTTGTGCTTATATTCAGATAATATCATCAAAACTTAAAAATTGCAATGCAAAGTTCTTAGTAAGGAAATGACCTTCCTTTTTCTGAAATTTTGTGGGCAAGTCGAATAGTTGAAACTGCTAACTCTGCATAAGAAACTTCTTTTTTAGGATTGAATGCCCCATGATCCACCTCTAATAGTTCTAATGCGTTAGCTAAAGCAACATACCCCATTAGTTCTTGTTGTACTTTATCAGCGTCTGAAAATGGAAGCTTATAAATTGTAGATTGCTTAGCTGCCTGGTCAAGTCCTAATGCACGGATATACCATACTGATAGCTGTTCTTTACTAATAGGTTCATCTATTGCAAAGTTCTTCGTATCAGGTATTATAATACCCATTTCAACTGCCCGCTCTACAGATTGGTATAACGGATGCTTTGGACCGATATTATCGAATGATTGTTTGTTATTTTCTTGTTCCGGATAATAGTAATCTGCATACATATATGTCAGAGATTTCATTAGAACTTGGAGGGCTTCCCCTTTCGCAATAGCAGCATCACCGTTAAATTTCTTTGGATCCTTTACGTCGAGAATTTTAGCATTTATAAAATAGTTAAGCTCTTCCTCTGCCCAAGGATGAGATACTACAGTCGGATTACCGTTTCCATCTAAAGCCATCCACTCACCAGTTAGAGCGTTTAAAGTATTGTAAGATCTATCATTATATAATGGAGAATAGACAAGCTCATAGTGAGTATTATCTGGTTTATAGTTGGCCTTCATATAATTGAGTTTTAAACTTAATGAATTCCCGATAATTTCCTTCGCCTTTTTTTCAGCAATTGCTTTCGCTGGTGATGGCCAATTTTCTACCTCTTGATAATTCACATAAAGATTATTTAACGAACCATCCTTCGCAACTCCTACGCTAATATAATCACCCGCAACAATAATGCCATTTACAACTCTCGGAAAATTAAACATATAGCTTTTTTGCATGTCGTCTACATATGCTGCCTCCGTTGGCTTTGCATAATGATGTAAATAAGATGGAGCCCAATTTTTCATATGTTCAATCGCTTTTTCTAGCGCTTTTTTCTCTGAAATAGGTTTTGCATCGCTCGGTTTCTTTCCTAGCTGTTCTAGAATCTGATTTTTCATATTATAGTACTGGATGATTTCGCCTGTTTTTTTATTGACTTCTAGGCTTGCTCCTAAACCACCATTTGGAAAGCTATACATATATTGAACACTAATTACTTGCTGCCCGTTATAATTTTTTGTTTCACTAATGGACTCGATGTTCAATTTAACGTCCTTTATATCGACCTTCAGTAGTTTCTCTACCTTTTTCTTTACCTCTTCTACAGTAGTCCCAGCCACATTCTTTGACGGCAAAGGTTTTGAAGTAATCATAGACAGGCTCGTTTTCTTAGGAAAATTCGCAGAGTAACCATTTAAAGTTAAATATTTTCCAGTAGTTGCATGAACACCAAGTAAGCTTGGAGATGGCTGATATATCAGGCGAACTTGACGTTCACCAGTTTGATAGTCTATTTCTACTTGATATTGCTTTTCAACAAATATATTTTCTTTCACTGTTTTTAAGATAGCATCCTTTGCCTTTACTTTTTTTACATCGTCAAAGGTAAATGCCTTGTTAGCTTCTGCATTTCTATAAAAACCCACAATCTCCCCGTTCCCTAAAACAGAGACTTCTATGCGTTGATCAGCAATGGGAACCTTGTTTTTCAAACGACTGTAAGAAAATGAATATCGAATCGGCTCCGTTAGTAATTGAGTTGGATAATAGCCATATGAGTCTGTTTCTAATTGGTACTCTCCGCCATCCAAATATTTTTTCATAAAAGCTCCTGCAATTTTCTGTGCATCCACTTTGGAAACTTTAGCAGGAAATAGAGCATCCTTTACATTTGCCGGTTGATAATAGAAGTTTTCTATTTGTAAATCCTTCCCTACAAATGAAACATTCCCATATAATTGTTTTCCATTGATTGTTTTTGTGAAGTATAAATCATAACGCATTGTTTCCTCACCAGGATAATAATATCCACCATTCATTTGAAAATCAGCTTTTGTTAAAAAATCGAATTGCTTCGGAAAAAATTCCCGGAACTTCTTGATTAGGTCATCCTTCGTGAACACATTTTCAGTGGATGCAGCTTGAATTTGCACAGGTGGTTGTTCGTTTAAAGTCGTTGTTGCATTCACGTTCGTTGAAAATAGTCCAAGTGATAATGCAGAAGCTCCTAGTATTATACCAACATGTTTTAAACCCATAAAATCTCTCCTTCATTTGCAGTCTTTGAATTCTATGATTGCAGATGAAAGAAAATGCCAATTATTTTTTAGTAAACCTTACTGAAGTATATAGAAATGAAATCCAATGTTGATTTCCGCTGCGGCCGGACGCTTTCCGTGGGCACGGCTCGAGCCTGTAGTCTCTCCCTCGCGCTGTCCCACAGGAGTCGCCGTCCTGCGCTACAATCAACAAAATCCACTTTTTATATAACTTATAAAAATCGATATTAAGTAAACATTCATATTTTAAATATACTCAGTGGTGTGCTATTGAAAAAGCACAGTACCTTTTGTGTAGGTACCATGCTCCAGTTTAGAAGTTATTATCTTTTTTTCTGTTTAGTAAAGTTATTTTTCTCTAGCTTGATATAGGCTGCAGACACATTCTCAAACTCTTCTTCACTTTCCATCATGACAAAGCTATTGTCTTCGGCTACTTTGAAAAAGAAAATACCTATATCTTCTTCTGAGTCTTGCTGTATATCTTCTATAAAACTAACTGCTACATATTCTGTATTTTCAACACGAAGATAACCTAAAACTTTCATCTCCTGTTCTTGGTCATTTTCATCTAATACCTTGAACGTCCCGCCAACTTCCAGTTTATCATCATTTTGTAACATTCCCTTTTCCTCCTACCTTTAAATTGAAAAAAAGAGGAATCATCCTCTCATTCTCAAACTAACTATTCTGCATCATCTTCTGATTCTTCCGCTTCCAGAAATGCTGCTGACACTTTTTCAAATTCTTCATCTGTTTCTATTTCCGCTAAGTCTTCTCCCTCAATAACTTGGAAAAAGAATACGTCCATGTCTTCGTCTGTTTCCTCTTGCGTATCATCTGCGAATGCAACAGCTGCATACTCTTTATCTTCAATCGTTAAAAGCCCGATTACTTCGATTTCTTGCTCACGATCATCTTCATCTAATACCGTAAGAATTTCTCCCACTTCAATGCTTCCCATTTTTTCTTCCATTCAAAATTCCTCCTTTTATTTAATAGTATTATTCATAGTTCCCTGCTTATTCAAATCATCTCATATTCGTTAGCCTATAGCAAAATCCTACCTTTAATATGAACGATTATATTTCTTTTATTACCCTGGCTGGATTTCCACCAACCATTACATTATCTGGGATATCCTTTGTAACGATTGCTCCCGAAGCTACCACTACATTGTTCCCTATTTTCACGCCAGGATTTATCACTGCTCGACCACCTATCCAGACATTATGCCCAATATGTATAGGCTTACCATACTCTGTACCTGCTATTCTTTCTTGTGCATTTAATGGGTGCGTCGCAGTATATAAATGAACACCAGGGGCGATAAAGCAGTTATCCCCAATTCTAATCTCACATACATCTAGAAAGACGCAGTCAAAGTTAGCATAAAAATTTTCACCTACATGAATATTGTAGCCATAATCACAACGAAACGTTGGTTCCACATAAAAAGCACCATTTGTGGAACCAAAAAGTTCATGTATCAGATCTGTACGTTTATCGTCTTCTGTTTCGAGTGTTTCATTATACAATCTCGTTAAACGCCTTGCATTCATTCTTCCCTCAAATAATTCAGGATCAGCTGGATTATATAGTTCCCCATTTAACATCTTCTCTTTTTCTGATGTCATATAAATTCCCCCTTAATTGGAAAAGCTTAATTATCATATAAACTTGTTTTGGCATCTTCTATTATCCATTCCGCTGCGCTTAATAAATCTGGAAAAACAGCATCCGCTAATGGATCGCTTTTACCTAAGAAAACTCCCTTAGTACCTGCCCTCTTCCCCGCAATAATATCTGTGTCGGTATCACCTACCATATAGGATTTAGACAAATCGATATTATATTTTTTCCCAAGATCTACAATTAATTTACTGTTTGGCTTACGACATGCACAGCCAGATTTTGGCTTATGAGGACAGTACACCACTTCATGAATAGTGGCATCCTCCTTTTTTAAAGTTGCAATCATATGGTCATGGATTTTTTGCAGTTGGGATTCCTTCATAAATCCCAAACCAACTCCTCCTTGATTAGTAACGACAAAAATATGATCGAAAAATACATTCAATTTCTTAATCGCTTCGGGGACACCTTGTAAAAAGTAAAGTTCCTCTGGCTTGTTCACAAATTTAACTCTTTCTGTTAGCACCTCATTTATAACACCATCACGGTCCAAGAATATGGCAGTCTTCATGTCAATACACCCCTGTCAAAATTTCAACTACTGCCTATAGTTATTCCCTAAACTAACTGCACTTATTTCTTATCTATTACAAATGTATAAGAAACTTCCCCATTTGCCCATTGTGCAAGCACCTCGTACACATACTTACCAGCACTTTTTGGCACCTCTATTTGGTTATCATTTACGGGTACCTCTTGTTGCCTGCTATTTGCATCCCACAAATATGCAGTTAATGTTGGTTCATCTTCTATTTTAATATGAATGGTCTTGCTCTGATCAATTTCAATCGCATCATAATTTTCTGCAATTTGATAGGGTGAAGCTGTATCCGCTTGAATAACCTGTGTTTCCATTCCTTGTTTTCGTTCCCAACTATAATTCCCTTTCATCATTTCATATGACTGTCCATTTACTTCTATAGTTGCTGTCATTGTAGGAGGAAATTCATTTTCTCTTCCCTGCTTACTTAACTCCGAAGAACAAGCTGGCAGTAGTAGTGATAATCCTAGTAAAGTTATCGCAAAAACACGTTTCATAACATAACCCCCTTGTAAGGATTAGACTATAAATACAGAATAACGTTACATTTTTAGTAAAAAAAGTTGGGTATCAGCACTGCTGATTTTCAACTATTATAACAGCATTACTTTGCCTAGCTGCCCCTGTGTACTAGCATAATGGAGGGCTTTCAGTGATTCGACTTTATAAACAGCTGACTGCCTATTGCTATTAGAAGTAGCACTAGAATAAAAAGTTAAGAAATTAATTTATCTTTCTTGTTCCGCTATTTTCTTAAGTTCAATTGATCGGGATATAATAAACTCCCTCATATATCTTTCTAAAAATAATTTATCTGCCAATACTCCTAAAATTCCTAAAGGAGACTTATAGTCAAATGTGTCAATCATTAATGTCCCCTCAGGTACTTCTATAAAATCATGTGTATGAATGAACGAATGAAATGCGCCCTTTATCATCGTATCTTTAAATTGATTTGGTCTATCCATGCATACTATTTTAGCAGTAAGTTTTTGTCGAATACTGAAATGTGTTGCTTCCCAAGTGACTGTATCACCTTCCTTTAGTAAACCTGTCGTCACCCCAGCTACTGCTTTTTCATTTGTTTTAGTGGTTGTTTTTGTATGTACTTCTACGTTTCTGGCAAGATCAAAACATATCTCTATCGGGGCATTTATGATTTGTTTATGCACAATTTTAGGCAACTATTAACCCCCTTCATTTATTTCCCTAACGAAAAGCCTTCTAGCAATCGCCCTCCAAAAGGTTCCATCACTAACTCTACTAACTTAATTACCTTTCTTTTATCATCCGTTTTGTAATAGGTATCAAATGCTTTGACAAATTGATTGGTGAAGTCTTCATCAAATGCCTTTAAAGAGCGAACAATCCATTTTGAAGTTCCTATCCAACGACGGTTAGTCCTTAAAACAAATTCACTTAAAAGTTCTGCTAAGTTGTTTGCGATGAATATTTCCTCGGCTCTATTGGAACAACCTATAAAATCATCTAGTGCATCTGTAAGGAAATACCGTTTAATTTGCACAGTTTCTTCTGACCATATGTCTGGACCTTCCATCAACAGATCCTCTGCTTCTTTTTTTATAGGTTCAATTATTCCATCGTCCTTTAGAACAATTCCCTCCGACACCATTCTAGGTAGAGATGGTCTAGCACGTTCTCGGTCACTCTCAAAAAACTCCTTATAGGAACTTCCATTATGTATAAACACTTCAATTGGCCAATCGAATTCTATAAATGACTCACGATACGAAGACGGAACTGACTCATCAAAAATCACAATGTCTAAGTCAGAGGTATCCGTTGCCTCTCCCCTGATGACACTTCCTGCTAGCAAAGCACCATTACAACTCGGAAAATATTTTTCTATAAATTTTTGAGCTACCTTAATTGGAATATCTTTTTTCACGTCTATCATCCCCCTACCTTAATAATTTCTATGATAAGGAAGAAATACCTTTATTAAATCGGAAAATACATAAAATATAAATCCTTTTTTCGCTCATGTTATATTTCTCAAAGTATAGACTAGTCCTTTTCTGTAAAACAATAGTCCTGATTTTTAAATTAATGGTCGTACCCTTTCACCTGTATTTGAAAAATTCAAAGGATTTATTTTCCTATCTCTTGGATTTTTAATACAATTAGTAAAAATAGGGAATTTGTTTTTAGTTAATTTCGAAAGAAGGAGGATTTTTTCAATGCAAAAAAACAGGAGAATGTTGGCATTCGGTCTAGGAATATCAGTAATATTCGGAGGATGTAGCCTAGGAAATGATAATACAAAAAGTACCGAAACAGAAACAGCAGTATCTTCAGGTGAAGAACAAAAAATTTCCATCAACACCAAAAACTTTGTCAGAGTTCAGGATTATAACGGAGAAGGCTACGCGTTAAGAAATGGTGAAAAAACAGATAAAATAGCAGAAGATAACCGGGAGGAAATTGAAGTTGCCGTGAAAAAATTCTTTAGTGAAAAATTTAAAACGGACGTAATTGTTCATAACCTAGTTGGTGCTGTGAATGGTGTTTCGGTCTTTGTAGAATCAGTAGGAGAACCACATTTTCACGCTATTGCAATTGTACCAATTGATGTGAAAAGCAAAACAGTGAAAACTGATGGTGTATGGTCACAAGAAGGTCAAGTAGAAAACGCCCTATCAGGTGGCTTGTATGCAATGGCTTATGAAGAAGAAATGAATAATTTAGATAACTTTGTAAATCAAGTAATTACGAATTATCCTGTTATAGGTAAAAATATAGAAGCTGTCAACAATACTGCTTCAGGACACTCTACCCCCCACTACTATATTAGTATATTCGATGATGTATTCGACGAGCTTAACAACCTGTATTTAAAGAACCAAAATGTTAGTAAAGAAGAGTTGAGAAACACTCTAGATGAAAGTAAATTTAATCCAGATGGAGTGAATGTAACCCTTAATTTTTTCATGAAGGAAGCAAACACTGAACCAAACGAGGAAGCTTACGATGAGATATATAATAAGATTAAAACTACAGATGGGTTACCAAGAGGCTCCTATGCTTTGATATTAAATGACAACACAATAAACAGTAAATATGGGACTAATACAAACGATAACACAATAAATAAAAACCCTTTAAATCAAATAATGAAGGAATAGGAATCTAACGTCTCTGACCAACTCCAAAATACATGTTAGGGGGATTTTCATATGCTTAAGAACAAAAAAGTTATGGCATTCGGTTTACTCATAACAGTTTTGTTAGGCGGATGTAATATCGAGAAAGATATTGCTAAAAGGACTGACATTGAAATGTCAGTCCGAACAAATCAAAAAGATGGAATTACGTTAAACACAGAAAATTTAGTAAGAGTGCAAGAGTATAACGGGGAAGGTTATGCCCTAAGAAATGGCGAAAAAACAGATAAAATTGCAGAAGATAACCGGGAAGATATTGAGGTTGCTGTGAAAAAATTCTTTATGGACAAATATAAAACAGATGTACTTGTACACAATCTAGTAGGTAATAAGGATGGTGTTACGGTATTTGTGGAATCAGTGGGAGAACCACATTTTCATGCTGTTGCAATTGTACCAATTGATGTAAATAATAACACAATTGAAACAGACAAAATGTTTACCCAAGCCGGTCAAGTAGAAGATGCGCTAGCCAGTGGACTATACGCAATGGCATACGAAGAGGAAATAGAAAATTTAAATAACTTTGTAGAGCAAATATCAAAAGATTATTCCTTAATAGGAAAAAATAAAGAAGCTATTCAAAATGTAGGCGGAACCGGATTTTTAACTCCTTTTTATTTCATTAGTTCTATAGGTGAAACCTTCGATAAGATTAACTCTTTGTATCTAGAAAATCAAAATGTAGATAGAAAAGAGCTAAGAAGTATTTTGGATTATAGCAAGTTCAATCCGGATGATGTGAACATCGTTTTTAACGTTTTTATGAAAGACGGCAATACAGAGCCAGATGAAAAAGTTTACGATGAAATTTCCAATATGATTGAAACATCTGAAGGATTTCCTAGAGGCTCCTACTCTCTCCTAATGCATGATAACTTAATCAACAGTAAATATGGAAGCGGCTCGAAAGGAAACACTATTAATAAACATGCACTGAACGAGATCATGAAAGAATAGATTTTCTTGCTATCTTATTTACGCTAAAGTAAGTCACAATTTATAAAGTACGTCTAGCAGTTTAGTCCTTTCACCTAAAACAAAAGTCCTTATTTAGTATTATTAAATCATACCCTTTCTCCTGTTTTTTAAAAATTCAAACAAAAATTCTAGATTATATTTTCATATCTCTTCTCGTTTTAATACAATTAGTAAATATAGGATATTTATATTAAAAGGTTTTAACATCCACATAAGGAGGATCTTCATATGCATAAGAACGAAAAAGTCTTGGCATTTGGTTTAGGCATAACAGTTTTGTTAGGAGGATGTAATATGGGGACGGATAATGTAAAAAATACAGAAACGGAAACTGAAACAGTAGCACAAGCAGGTGAAGAACAAGAAATTTCTATGAATACCGAAAATCTAGTTAGTGTACAAGATTATAACGGAGAAGGCTATGCATTACGAGACGGAGAAGAAACGGATAAAATTGCTGAGGATAATCGCGAAGAAATAGAAGTTGCCGTAAAAAAATTCTTTAGCGAAAAATATAAAACGGAAGTAATTGTTCATAATTTAGTAGGTGCTGTAGACGGTGTATCGGTATTTGTAGAATCAGTAGGAGAACCACATTTCCACGCCTTTGCAATTGTACCAATTGATGTGAAAAGCAAAACAGTGAAAACAGATAGTGTATGGTCACAAGAAGGACAGGTAGAAAACGCACTTTCAGGTGGCTTATTCGCTATGGCTTATGAAAAAGAAATGACTACCTTAGATAGTTTTGTAAATAAAATAGCTAAAGATTATCCGGTTGTGGGGAAAACCAAAGAAGCAGTAGATAAGACAGATTCTGGTTACTCTACTCCTTATTATTATCTAAACTTTTTTACAGATGTTTTCGATCAACTTAACTCTAAGTATCTAGAAAACCAAAAAATTAGTAAGGAACAGCTTAGAAGCTTTCTAGATGAAAATAAATTTGAGCCTGAAGCTGTAAAGATTACGATAAACCTCTTCATGAAAGAATCGAACGTAGAACCTGATAAAGAAACGTATTCAAAAATTGTTTCTGAAATTGAAAGCACGGAAGGTTTGCCAAGAGGTGCTTATACTCTACTTTTACACGATAACTTAATTGATAGTAAATACGGAAGTGGTTCAAAAAACAACAGTATTGAGGAAACTACTATTAATGAAATTATGAAGGAATAGGAGAAGATAACCTATGACTACTATAAATAACGTAACTAGTCCGAATACTAATGACAAAGATTTAGTTGAACTAGCAGGCTATCATGCCTACCAAAAATACAATGTTAAAGATAAACTACAAGTTAATGACAAAGATTTTTATGTTATCAATACACTTTACAATACTTCCTCAGGACTCGATGCAATAACCGTTCAAAATTTTGAAACGAATGAAATTTCCGTTGTCTTCGTAGGAAGTCAACAATTAGATAAAGACTGGCTGGAAACGAATACAAAGCTAATAGGCAAAGTTCCACCACAGCAAATTTTAGATGCCAAGATCTATTTCCAACAAATGAATAATAAATATGGAGAAATTTCTTCTGTCTCTGGAAATTCACTTGCTGGTGCTTTAACAAACGCAGTTGCGATTGAGAATCCTCAAGTAAAAGCAGTGACGCTTAATCCTGCTATTCTTCCTCATGGGATGGTTGATCCTACTAAAGAGTATGCTAATATTACAAATTACTATAGTCAGTATGATTTCCTCACAGGGACGGAGGAATCGCTTGGTTTAGGTGCAAGGATTCCTGGAAACAAATTTGGGATAAATAATGGCGTTCCTCTCTTTTCGATGCTTGGTTCTAATCACACCGGCTATGTAAAGGCGGATGAGAATGGTGAATTTAAAATTGAAGTAGGGATAAAAGGTCAACCTGGGCATGGATTTATCTATATTGGTGCAGATGATCATATCGTCACGAGCCTTTGGACTGGTTCCCCTTTATATGGTGGTCAAACAGAAAAAATTGTTTTAAACAAAGAAAATTTGCTACTGCTATCAAACGGGATTCAAGATCAGGTAAAAGGTAGAATTACGAATGTCCAAAATTATCTAAACAACTCCGTAAGTATTGTCTTAGATGAAAGTATGCAGTTTAGCAATCGTGTAACGACCTTACAGCAAACCTTTCAAATGATGTTTGATGAAACTGCGGGAGATCCTTTATTTAACGGGATATCCAACACTGGTACGCTTATCAAAGGATGTATCGACCACTTAATTGCTCTATTAGATGCCGCTGAAGCTAAATGCAGAATACTAAACTCTATCTTAAACTCAAAGCCTGCAGAAATTATTGAATTTATCGCTTCCATAAATATTGATGTAGAGAGCCTCTTTGCTCCTGCAAGAGACTATTTAAACCAGTTAAAAAATGATGTGGATAACTTAGTGAATGGTGCACAAAACATTATCCAAACATACATACCTGAGCTTTTTAAAGGTGGCAAGGATATGTTTGTCGATGCAGTAGTTGGTGAACTAAATGCGCATTACTCAATCGTTCACAAAAACAAAGAGGCTGTTTATAACCAATTAACCAACTATGAAAAACAGGTTAAAGATATAGCTACTTCCATGTTTAACAAGGATCAAAACCTGGGAAGCTCTATTCATTCTGGGACCTCTCTTGCAGACGGTGTAGATGCTATACAAAAGACGGAGATCATGAATATTGAAGATTCCCCATACTTATTAATAGGAATGAAAATAAAAGAACTACAAGTTAATCTAGCTCATCAACAATTCACCTCGTTAGTAACTACAATATTACAGCCAATCGTTGATAGAATTTTCCAGGTCGCTCTGTTTGTTGAAGCAGCATTATCTTCTATTATTATTAGAGTTAAAGCTGCCTTAAATGTAGGGTTATATGGTAATCCAGTTGGTCTATTAATTAGTCTATTTACAGATTACGAGCAAGAAATAAAAGCAGCAGTTAATAGTGCATTAGTTCCTTTAGAGGAGATTAAAACAATTGCAGAAACTGTGCGTATTGGAGCTGGTAGTATGTCAGGCAATATTCCTGAAATGCTTCAGAACTTTAAGCCTTATATAGATACAGCCATTTTCGAGCCTGGGAAATTTGATGACGTTAGGCTCTATAACATTTCAACTTTAGCTATTTTAGACGAAATGGAATTGCTATTTAATGATATTATCTTTCAGTTATCGAATGAAAAAGCCAATGCTATCGAAGCAACACTAGAAGTATCCAAGAATGTATTAAGCAATCTACAGCTATTAAAGGAACAGGTTAATCGAGGTACACTTTAAGAAAAAAGGTGAGCTCCAATTGATCTCACCTTCCCTATACTAATTATTTTTTCGCTTGTTAGAGGGATTTTTATTAATATGATTCGTTACTTTATTTTTCGATATCTCCACAAACTCTTCTGAAAATTCCTCGTCAGGATTATTCGTAGGATTTTTGTATAGCTCATAACTATTGTGCGTTCGAACATTGATAGTTTTTTTGTTATTTTTACTCATGAATATTCACCTCCTAGAGTCTAATTTGCTCTAGCTAGAAGGTTTTATGCCTACTGTGTAAGTGTATATCCAAGATCACTTACCCTCTGTCTATTCATCCGCTCTCTTTTTAATTTCCTTAGCTATTTTTCTTAAAGCTTTTTTGGACCCTCTTTCCATGTCATGTGTGAATTTTCTTTCCGCATAGCTTACAAACAATGTAGATAGATCATATCCTTCAGGGTATAAATCGGTTGCTTTTCCCTCTAACACTATTCTTTTAACATTCTGCTTTATTACTTCATTCTTAAAGAAAACAGAAACATTATTCTGTTGATCCTTTTTCTCATACACGATACCAAAATCGTCATACTCAAGTAATTTTACTCTGTCTCCTCTTTCGAAGTTGTACGTTTCTATTTGTGATTCGCTATGAGCAGTTGGTTTTTTAATCTTATTTTCTCTCACACGTTCTAAATCATATGTTTTGTTTTCCATATAATTTTGCGCTTTTTGCAGAACTTTCTCTTGAATATTCATTTTATTAGCAATCCATAATGCATTGCTTTCCCCTGACTTTCCAATTAGAAGCTTATACATTGGCTCTAATGCTTCACTATCAAACTGCATCGCTGCATTCATAAAGTCACTATGGATTTCTGAGTAGCGCTTTATCTCCCCATAGTGAGTTGTTGCAACGGTTATACAACCCATCTGATAAAACTCCTCCAGGATGGCAATAGCTAAGGCTGCTCCTTCATTTGGTTCTGTTCCACTTCCTATTTCATCGAAAAGAAGCAATGTATTATTCGTCGATGCACTCATTATTTCCGAAATATTTTTCATATGGGACGAAAAAGTACTAAGCGAATTTTCGATGCTTTGATTGTCTCCGATATCGACAAATAGGTTATCGACCACCGCTATTTCCGTCCCAACATCGGCGGCTATATGAAATCCGGACATGACAGCAAGAGTTAAAATGCCAATCGTCTTCAGCACCACTGTTTTTCCTCCCGCATTTGGTCCGGTAATGATCAAACTGCGATAATCCTTTCCGATTTCAAAGTCTAGAGGTACGATATTGCCAGGCAACAGTGGGTGCTTGAAATTTTTTAAATAGATATACCCATAATTGTTTAACTTCGGTTCAATACCATCGATACTTTTACTAAATTTTGCTTTTGCAAAGATCATGTCATACTGAGCAATCAATTCAATATTAATATGAATTTGTCTAATTTCCTCTTGGATCATACCAGAAATAGTAGCTAAAATTTGATACTCTTCTATTGATTCTTCCGATTTAAGAATTGCAAGCTCTCCGTTAAATTTTGTGATTGTTGCTGGTTCGATAAATACCGTAGATCCTTTAGAGGATGATTCAATAATCGTACCCTGTACTTGGTTTTTATAGGACGCTTTAATCGGGATAGTAAATCTATCATCTTTTTTACTGATAAAGAATTCCTGTATATATTCTTTATTGGCACTACTTTTAAGAAATTTATTCAACCGCTCTTCTATCTTTTCTTCCGTTTTTGCAATTTGGTTTCGTATACGTTTTAACTCTCTGCTCGCTTCAGAATCTACCATATTTCCTCTAATAGAAGCATTGATCGTTTCTTCAATTGTTGTAAATTCCATCATGGAATAAGCATATGAATGAAGAAGAGGAGCAAAAAATTCTTTCCCTAACATGAATTTCTTAATTATTCTACATCCTCTTAAGAAATCCGATATTGCTACTAACTCAGAGGGACCCAAAATCATCCCTTTTTCAAGTTTTTCCATTAAATGTCCAATATTAGTGATACCTTTTAACGGAAGATGGTTTTCTGCATCTAATAACTTTCTTGCTTCAGTTGTCTCATTCAGTCTAATTTCCACTACTTTACTGTTTGTACTTGGGTATAGATTATCCAATAATTCCTTCCCTAAACTGCTAACACAGAAGGATTTCACCATCTCTTTTAGTTCGTTATATTGTAATTTTTCATATGTCATCGTATTCATCTTCTTACCTCCACTAAGAATAATAAAAAAATGCCCGCAAAAAAGTTCCTACCACTCCATTAAAAAAATGGATAGAAAGCTCCTGCGGGCATCTGCCAAGTATTAGGCAAGGCATACAAATCGTTCACAAATAGAGGCGAAGAAAAAGAGCGCAGCAGGACAAATCCCACCACGCTCTTCGTCCTAACATACATCATGTTAAACGAACTATAGAAAAGGAAGCAGTCTTTAGGTAGGTATCTACATTGAAAAAAAATGTAGAACAAGGGCGTACGAAACAAGCTGGTTTATCACCAGGTTTTTACACACCTTATTAAACTAATGTAAATTAGCTCATACCTACTTCAGACATACTTCACCACACCTTTTATTAGAATATTTACACTATAGCACCATTCCTAATGAGAGTCAATTGGTGTCTTGTAATTTCTTAATGCCTATTACTCTCATCTCGCAATCTTATTCTCCACCTTTTCCATATACTTCTTCAGCTGTATGAAACCCATCATTGATAACGGTGCTTTCAAGATTATCTCTATTTACTGCAATCGGGGGTAGCAATACAGATGGAACTTCCTTCTTCCCGTTATTGACTTGTTCGTGGAAGGTAACAGTTTCCCCTTTTGCCATAGCCACTGCGATTTCCGCTACCTTTTGGGTAAGCATGTGTATTGGTTTATAGACCGTCATTGTTTGAGACCCCGCCACAATTCTTTGAACACCTGCCAGATCGGCATCCTGCCCTGCTACAGGTATTCGATTTGCTAACCCATGATTTTGAAGTGCTTGAATTGCACCACCAGCTGTAGCATCATTGGCAGCAATTACTGCATCAATCTGACCATTTGTCGTACGAATAGCCTCGTCCATATTGGCCTGTGCATTTGCTGGAGTCCAATCCTTCGTCCACTGATCATAGACAACATGGATATCTCCTCGCTCAATATAGGGCTGTAACACCTTAAAAACCCCCTCCTTCAATAGATGGGCATTATTGTCGGTGATGGCTCCTCCTATAAAAACATAATTTCCCTTCGGAACAAGTTCAGCTATAGCTTCAGCTTGCATTTTACCAACTTGCTCATTATCAAAAGAAATATACATATCGAGCTCGGCATTTTTAACGAGCCGATCATAAGCAATCACTTGAATACCTGCGAGATGTGCTTTATGGACAATTGCCGCTGTAGCCGCAGCATTATGCGGGACAATCACTAGTAGATCAATGCCGCTTTGAATCAGTGTCTCAGCTTGTGAAATCTGTAATGCATCATCCCCATTTGCAGCCACAATTTCCACTTCTGCTCCTAGGCCTTCTACAGCTTTTTTAAACAGTTCACGGTCTTTTAACCAACGCTCCTCCTGCAATGTATCCATCGAAAATCCAATCCGTACTGGCTCCTCCTCTTTGACAACAACTGGTTTGTCCTCTGGCTTTAGAGATTCAGGTGTAGATGTATCCGTACAAGCTAAAAGAACAAGGATTACTCCGAGTAGCCAAACGATCATGCGCATACTTTTCATCTGACTCCTCCTCTACACTTTTGCCTGTTTACTCCATAATGTCTTTCTATAATCCTTCGGGGACACACCACACATTTTCTTAAATACCTTACTAAAGTAGTTAGGTTCGTGGTAACCAATCTCAAAGGTAATTTCTTTTAAACTTTTCTCTGGGTCATTTAATAGCTTCTTTGCTTTGTCGATGCGACATTCGGTTAAATAATCTATATAGTTTACGCCAAGCTTTTCTTTAAACATTTTACTAATATAAATTGGACTTAAACTCACTCGTTGAGCCAACGTATCCAAAGATATATCTTCATGCGAATGTTCTCGAATATACTGCTGGACTTGGTGTATTTTATCGGCTTCTATTTGATCGTAATGGGCATTATAGACAGAATTCATCTGTTCAAGCAGTAATAATGTTTCTGTTCGTAGCTGTCGATAATCATTTGCTTGGAAGGAGAAAAATAGTGAACCTACTTCCATACCCATTTCGTCCATCACACGGTTTGCTACCCAAAGTAACTCAAGGATTCGTTGCTGCGTATAGATTAATGAATTTCCAACGTTTTCATACTGCTGAATAATATCCAATAAACGTGTACGAATAGCCACCCATTCTCCAAGCCGGATATGTTCAAAGAAATCCTTCTGTTGTTGCTTAACAATCAGATTATCCGTTTCTAAAGTAAGCGCCGGAACATCCATATAAAATCGGTATTTAACTGCTAAAGATGTATCCATCGTCGCAATAAGTGCCTCCTGATATGACTGGCGTATGTCATCAAGTGTTTGACACACCTGACCGATCCCCACAAACCATTCAGTTTCCTGCCGCTCCTTATTTAAAGATAAAATGGCTGTAGCTAAAGCTATCGCTTGGGAACGAAAGCTCTTCTTCGAATCTCGAAAAATAATAAGTGGTAGCTGTCTCCCGTTTAAAGCACCTACCCAAGCGTCTCCAGATGCCCTAACCCTCTCTTTAATAGGCAAATAATAATTTTGTGCTCCTTCTGGCAAAACTAGTACCATCACAAACTTTTCAAGTGTGGAGCGAATATTTAGCATTTCGACGAGCATATCAATATGAACCTCATGAACATGATCAAATAATAACTGAGTGACAATATCCGTTTCTACTAAGGAAAGTGCCTGCTCCAACTTCTCGCTTTGCATTCTGCTAGTGCTTTCTACTTTTTGCTCCTTCTGGCATTCCTCTAGTACTTTACCAACAGTTAAAGCAATTTCACTTGCTTTACTTGGCTTCAATACATAATCCTTCACGCCAAGCTTGATGGCCTGCCTTGCATAATCGAACATATCAAAGGCTGTTACCATAACAAATTTGATTTTAGGATGGTTTTCCTGAATTTTTTCAATGGTCTCTAAACCAGTCATACCAGGCATCATGATATCCATTAATACTAAATGTGGCTGAAAACTATCAGCTAGGTCGATTGCCATCCGTCCATTCTTTGCTTGAGCAATTAAAACATCAGGAAATGCTTTTTTCAAAATGGCTTCCATTCCTTCACGTTCTATTGGTTCATCATCCACGATCAATAGCCTCATCACTTATCTCCTCCCTAGTTTCTGGGATTTGTATGATTACCTTTGTTCCAGTACCTACTTCACTCTTGATGGATACTAAATTATCCATACCGTAAAATAAGTGGAGTCTTTTCACTACATTTTGAAAACCAATGCCAGTGGAGTGCCCTTCATTTGAATCAATCTGTCCGTTTAGTAACAGTTCTATTTTTTCCTGTGTTATCCCTTTTCCACTATCCTCAATCTCTACAATAATCCAGCTGCCATCTCTATAAATTCTAACTGAGATAGTACCTCCATTTTCTTCTGGTTCAATTGCATGAATGACAGCATTTTCGATAATCGGCTGTAGCGTAAGTCCAGGAATATTAACATGTAAACAAGTTTCATCTATGTTTGCTTTAAAATGTAATCGATCCGCAAATCGTGCTTTTTGTATTTCCATATATTGATAAAGTACAAGTACTTCCTCATACAAAGTGACGGAACGATCAATTCGTTTTAAGTTATACCTTAGTAAACCAGCTACACTAACTAACAGATCACTTGTCTCCTCTGCTCCATCCAAATAGGCTTTTTTGGACAAAGTATTCAATGTATTGAATAAAAAATGGGGATTAATCTGACTCTGTAAGCTCTTCAACTGGCTATCCTTCAATAGCAGCTTACTTTGCTGAAGCTCATGTTCAAGCTGAGCTTTTTGTTGAATCTCCAATATTAAATCATTGATATTGATCCGCATTTCATCAAACGTTTGGGCTAGAAATGCAATCTCATCGTTTGATTCTACTTTGATTTTTTCATCAAAACGGCCCTTTGCTAATACATTTGCAGCCTTCGTAAGCTGATGAACTGGTCTTGTAATACTAAGTGAAAACCAATATGTAGCCAACAGCAATATAGCTGTAACTAATAGTAAGATCCAAATACCAAGCTTCTTTAGCTCCTCTGACTGTTGAATGATTTCTCGATAAAATCGATTATACGTTTTTAATTCTCGCTCTAAAATGGATAATGTCATTTCAGATATGTACATCGATATACGATTCGCTTCGTTGAACTCATTTGTCGAACCCTCTAACTCCTGCTCTTCGGAAAATAGTATGGAGCGCTGTGTCGTCTCTACTAAACTATCGATTAAATGTATATAGTTCGTAACAGCAAAAGCATTTTCTTCATTGCGAAGCTTTGCTACATCCTGTTGAACTTCTTCTATTGTTTGAATACTTTTCTCAATTTGTACTTTATGAAATTCCGTCGGATCTAGCAAAAAATTATTTAAATCGGTTATCATTTTCTGACTAGCGATCGTTACTTCATTCATCCGTAAATAGCGCTGTAAAATGGTATTCGTTTGTTCTTGGGTTTGCTGATTGTAATAGGTCAGCATCATCCAAATAATTCCCATGATGAGTAGCATTACAGAAACGAGCAGCCAAATCTTTCGTTGAATGGTCGTCATTGTGTTTCACCATCCGATGTAAGCATATTCGTTTCGGTTAAATACCCATCCGAATTAAGTGGAACCGTCTTTCCAGAAATCCATTCCACGAGCCACTTCACACTTCCCCGCCCCATCTCTTCGGGTTTCTGCTCTAATATACCATCCAGCTTTCCTTGTTCTAAGAGGACAGTCGATTCGACTCCATCATCAAACGTATAAATATGATAGGGCTCTACCTGTGTTCGTCTGCCTATCTCCTGAATCATAGGTCCAGCATAATTTGCATTGACCGCGATAAACGCAGTGGCTCTTGGAGCTTCGTTCATAAGCTGTTGCGTAGTCGAAATTACCTGCTCATTTGTCCCCTCTGTTCCTCTAATAATTATGTTAACCTCGGGATAATTATCGAGCACATTTTGTATTCCTGCTATACGCTCTTTTTGATAATATGCCTGCACTTCATCCCTCAAAATGATTACTTCCCCCGCCGCACCCATTTCTTTTATGAGTTGATCGGCGACCATTTGTCCAGCAAAGAACTGATCGGAGCCGACATATGTTTTACGCAGGCTTTCTTCCACTGGAACATCGTTAGCGACTGTAATGACTGGTATTCCATAAAAAGCTGCTTTAATTTTTGTCAGTTCTTTAAATTCATCGGTATCTAGGCCTTGAACAATAATTCCATTCACTTTTGAATGAATCGCAATTTCCATCTTCTTTAGAAAATCATCCTCGTTATTCCCATAGCTTCCCCACACTTCGAGTTCTACATTTTCTTTCTTAGCCTGCTGAATGGCACCTTTTCCGACTTTATTCCAAAAAGGAGTGTCCAACTCTTGGGTGATTAGTACGATTCGAACAGAATCCTCCATCTCGGAAAGGGAAGCAGGTAATTCACTTGCAAACCGAAATGCCTTTGTTGCAGAAACAATCGTAAAATAACTAAGAACAATGATTAACGCAGCTAGTAGTACTACAATTTTTTTCCGCATTTACCTTCCCCTTTCCATAGCTCATTTCTTCCATATTAACACCCGTATCAAAATTGACAATGCTATCTTTCGGTGATTTCTATCGGTTAAATGACTGTTAAAATTGTCCGTTTAGTATTTCATTTACAAGAACGAGTAATAATAGATTGCAAGCGAGTATTGTTAACTAGTTTGCGAGTTAGTAGACGGCAAGTGAGAGTAAACGACAGGCTTCCGAGTGTAAACCAAATAATCTCCATATATAATACATGGCACCCCTATAAACAGGGTGCCACATATCAAAGCTATAAGATTAAGCGCGTTGCTTACGTGTCATTACATCGAAAATTACTGCTCCAGCCAAAACGCCTCCACGAATCATATATTGGTAGGAAATACCAACCCCGAGCAGATTCATCCCACTCGATAAGGATGCCATAACAATTGCACCAATAATTGCACCTGTTACTTTACCAACACCACCAGCAGAGGATACCCCTCCCACATAGGCAGCAGCAATTGCGTCAAGCTCAAATAGTGTACCTGCTGTAGTCGTTGCGGATTGGAGCCTAGAAGTAAATAGAATCCCAGATAATGCAGCGAGCATTCCCATCGATCCAAATACGATATATGTAATCTTTTGTACGTTGATCCCACTTAAATGAGCAGCTTCTGGATTACTGCCGACTGCATAAATGTGGCGACCAAGCACCGTTTTGGTCGATAGGAAATGATAGATAACTACTACTATAATCATAATAATTACTGTCCAAGATAACCCGTTATAGCCTGCTAAAATCCATGTGATATATCCAATAATTGCGGAGATTAATACTAGCTTCGCTGTGAATAACCCATTAGACATAACCTCGAACCCGTAAGTCATTTTGTTGCGCCGAGTAGATATTTCATTGTATATAAATAAAAGAATACCTATTAAACCTACTAATAATGTTAATAGATGCAAGCCATTTATTTGCATAATAGATGGGATAAATCCATTCCCAATCGCATTGAATTGGTCATCCTTAATAATAATTGTTCCTGTCTTCTCTGTAACCTGAAGTAATGCACCACGGAAAATGAGCATTCCTGCAAGAGTTGCTACAAAGGCTGGTATCCCAATTTTAGCAATTAATACACCATTGACTAACCCTATTAAGGCTCCAAAAATTAAAATGACTGGAACAGTAATCCATACAGATATGCCCATTTGTGTTAAGAATATCGCGGCAATGGCACCAAGAAATCCTGCTAAAAACCCAACAGATAAATCTATATGACGAATGACAATTACAAGCGTCATCCCTACTGCCAAGACAGCGATATAACCTGCAGAATCCAATAAATTACTAATGTTTCGTGAAGACATAAATAGACCGTTCGTCATAATCGTAAACGTTAACATAATCACTATTAGCGCAATATACATTCCATAGTCTCGAATGTTGGCTTTGACGAGTGCTTTTGCTTCTCCAAAAAAGTTCATCATTATCCCCCTTTTATTGCGTCGCAAGCTCCATTATCGTTTCTTGTGTCGCTTCCTCCATGGTTAGCTCTCCTTTAACCGAGCCCTCTGCCATGACATAAACTCGATCGCTCATTCCTAGCACTTCGCCTAGTTCAGAGGAAATCATAATAATACTCATTCCTTCATTGATTAGTTCATTCATAATAGAATAAATCTCAAACTTCGCTCCAACGTCAATTCCTCTTGTTGGTTCATCCAATATCAAAATCTTAGGTCCAGTAAACAACCATTTGCCAAGTGATACTTTTTGCTGGTTTCCACCGCTGAGTTTGCCAACTATTTGTTCAAGTGAGCTTGCTTTTATATAGAGTGATTCTTTATATTCAGTTCCTATTTTCACTTCTTCGTTTAAATTTAGAATTCCATTTGTGGATATTCCTTTGAGATGAGCTGCTGATACATTGCTCTTAATATCCTGTAATAAGAATAAGCCATCTCCTTTCCGATCCTCCGTCACATAAGCAATACCTGCTTTAATGGCTTCACCTGTATGCTTTAATACCTTTTTTTCTCCAAACATCTTCATGCTGCCCTGAAGCTTATAGTTTTTAGGATTTCCAAATATACTAAGTGCAAGCTCCGTACGACCCGATCCCATAAGTCCTGCAATCCCAATAATCTCGCCTTTTTTCACCTCAAGCTGAACGTTTTTCACAACGTTTCGACCAAGCTGTGGATCATAAGCCGTCCAATCAGATAATGCAAGAATTGTTTCACCAATTTTCTTATTGGGGCGTTTTGGATAAATATCTTCAATGTCACGACCTACCATATTTTTAATAATGACGTTTTCGGTTACTTCACTCGCATCTAACGTACAAATTGTCTGACCATCTCGCAAGACGGTTACTTTATCTGCAATTGAAATAACCTCCTTCAGCTTATGCGAAATCATAATGCAGCTAATACCTTGGTTTTTCAACTCTTTTAGAAGTACCAATAAATTCTCACTATCATCTTCATTGAGTGCTGCTGTAGGTTCGTCTAATATAAGCAAATTTACATCCTTACTTAAAGCTTTGGCAATTTCGACTAGCTGTTGTTTCCCTACACCTAATTCCTTGATTAATGTTTCTGGAGTCACTTTTAAGTTCACTTTTTTCAATAATTCCGTTGCTTGAACAATCGTATTATTCCAATCGACGAAAGGACCTTTTTTCAGTTCGTTTCCTGCAAATATATTTTCATACACCGTCAAATCTGGAAAAAGAGCTAGTTCTTGATAAATAATACCGATGCCCACTTTAACACTTTCCGTAATTTCGTTGAACTGCTGAACCTTCCCTTCAAATACGATATCACCATCGTATGTGCCAAATGGATAAACCCCACTTAACACTTTCATCAGAGTCGATTTGCCCGCACCATTTTCACCAACTAAACAATGAATCTCTCCTTTTTTCACTTTGAAATTCACATTTGAAAGGGCCTTGACTCCTGGGAATTCTTTAGAAATATTATTCATTTCTAAAATATACTCACTCATATGATTGCCTCCCCCCTACTTTAAAAAATAAAATGGAGAAATAGTGATAGATGACTCTATCACTATCTTCCTTTTTAAATAACCTTACTCTAAACCTGTGAACTCGCTTGCTTCGTAATACTTAGAATCAATAAGCTCTGCTTTTACATTCTCTTTGTCTACTACGATAACATCTGTTTGTTTCGCTTTTACTTCAACTGCTCCATTATCATAAGACCCAGTTGTTTCTGGTGTTTTGCCATCTAACACTTCTACTGCCATACCCATAGCATCTTTGACTAATGTACGAACATCTTTGAAAACAGTCATCGATTGTTGTTCATCAATAATGTATTGAATCGAAGCTTTTTCTGCATCCTGACCAGTTACGTAGTAGTTCGTAATTGCGCTATCCGATGCAAATACATCCGCGATTGAACGAGCAGTTCCATCATTTGGAGCTAGAATCGAAACATCTCCTTTAAGGTCGTCACTAGCAGCAGTTAGATGAGTTTGAGCTTTGTTTTTTGCATCATTTGCATCCCAGTTTGTTGTGATCTGACCAATAATTTTGCCAAGTTGATCACGTGAAAGATCCGCAGAATCCTTTAACGCTTCTGCTTCACTAGAGTTAGCAATTTTAAATGTTCCATCTGCTATTTTCGGTTGAAGGACTTGCCATGCACCCTCAAAGAAAAGGAATGCATTGTTATCAGACGCTGCTCCTGCATACAAGTAAAGTGGAACATCCGAGCCAGTAGCATTGTCTACTAAATACTGTGCTTGTGCAGCACCAACTGCTAAGCTATCAAAAGTTACATAGTAATCTACTGCATCCGTATCCGTGATTAAGCGGTCATATGCGATAACAGTTACTCCTTCTTTTTTCGCTGCTTCCACCGCTGAGGCAGCAGCCGCTCCATCATGAGGAGTGATGATTAAAACTTTTATGCCTTTATTTAATAATGCTTCTACATTTTCTTTTTCCTTCGCTGAAGATCCTTGGCTGAACAGAATTTCCGTAGAATAATCCGAATCGGCTAAAGCATCTTTAAAACGTTGTTCATCCTGAACCCAACGTGGCTCATCCTTTGTCGGTAATACGATACCTACATCTACCGAACTGTCACCGCTATTGTTACATCCGGCGGCAACCAATGTGAAAACCATCAAAATAACTAAAAAAGTTAACCCCTTGAACTTCTTCATTCTGCTATCCCTCTCCCTTTTTAGAAAATTCATTACTCCTTAATTATAAATTTAGAATACATTCTTGGAAGCGCTATCATCTGTACTCTTTTATCATTACCTATACTTTTTTAACTTTTGGATTTGGTTTCAATAAAGCTTCTGATAAAAGAGAGGGTTAATTTATCAATAATGAATGTGGAGAGTAGATTCCCTCAATTAAATTAATGTGGCGTGAAAGTACAATAAGGCAAAAAAAGTTGAAAACAGCAATGTAAAGATATCTTTACATCGTTGTTTATTTATTTTATACTAAATGTAAAGATATCTTTACGTTGTTCGAGAGAGGAAGTTAGGTGGATTTGAAAGTAAAAAACAGAATTAAAGAGATACGTCTAACAAAGGGGATTAGTCAAATTCAAATGGCAGAAGATTTACAAATTACAAGACAAACGATTAACGCGGTAGAGAATCACAAATATAATCCAAGCTTGGAGCTAGCACTTAAGTTGATAAGTTATTTCGATGTAGCATTAGACGAAATATTTACTTTAGAGGAGGAATAACATGAAAAGTTGGCATATCATTATAGCCTGTACGCTGGTTTTTTCAATGAGTATCGGTTTTTACTTAGGTAATTTAATGGTCCCAGATTTACCTGTTGGAACTGTGGTTGCCGGAATTATTGGTTCGGTTGTAGGTGTAGGAATTGTTCTTGGAACTATTAAATTCCGTGAAAACCGAAAGAAACATAATGTACCTGATGTTGATGAAAGAACATGGATAAATATTAAAAATTTCTATGCTATCTCGTTATATATAGTTCTATTTGGAAGTATGTTAATTGTATGTTTACTATTTGCACTTGGTACAGAAACAATTGAATTAGGTTTTTTAAGTATATATTTATTAATCCTATTTTTTTTATTAGTCATTGGAACATTTGTTGTTAAAAGACAATAACGTAAAAAAGAACTATACTTGGATATCTTGAAAGTAAAGAATATGCAGTTTGCTATAAGGAAGATGATTTTAATTGGTATTGGTTTGGAACGGAACCACCTAGTAACTCATTTAATTAATTGGGGCTTTAGTAGATATCATAGGGTTGCTTAGGCAAATCTTTTTTCTTATTTAACTAAAGAAGCAGGTTAGTTGAATAAGGTTTCTGGTTTTAATGGTAAATATGTTTATGAGGAGGAGTTAAATGGAGTAAAGCCTTTTTCTTATAGAAGAAGGAACTTACAGCAGGTTAAGTTAGGCTGAAAATGGTAGTTGTTATGTCACGTTTCACACAAACTTTGTCATAAGAAAAAAGAGCAATGGTAGATAAATCTAACCTTTGCTCAAGACATTCAATTATTGCAGATCATTAATACGTTTCCGTCTAAATCTTGAAAGTTAAAATAGGCAAAATCACCAATCCGCTCTATTTCTCTAACAACCGTTATTCCCTTGCTTTCAATAAATTTGTATGCTTCATCAATATCTTTAACGAAGAAATTAAATAAAGCATGGCTCGAAGGGTTTAATGTAAAGTTCGGATCGAAAGTGTGGTCGTCTAAAGTAAGTCCAGTCTCAGCTGTAATAGGGATATTGTAAACAGGAGATGAAACATTATCCTTATTAAAGGGTATTCCAAGTAGATTGCTGTACCATTCTGCTGATCTTTCTAAGTTACTAACATGGATAAATACATTATTTACCTTACAAGCGATTGGAGAAGCAATTGAATTCATTTACATTCCACCTTTAATAATTTTCTTTTACTTATTCAACAAATCTTAAGAAAAACCTTTTTTTAACATAAATTAGTTATGTCGCAGTTCGATCATAATGTGAAGTAAAAGAGAAACTGCTTTTGGAGACGAAAAAATAGAGGTGTTCAGAGTGAGGTTACTAATTAGTGTATTAAGAAAAATACTTGAGAAAGATCTTTTTCACACAACACATACAATATTGATAGACCGAAAAATCAACCATTAACATAACCTTCCATAAAAAAAGAAACCTCAAGCATCCTTTGAATGCTACAGGCTTCTTATAAAATCTATTTAACTATTTCTCCAATCCTCTTCCCATGATTCTTGACTGTCACTACCCATATTTTTCTCTTTCTCTTGTACAAATTGTTCAAAGGATTTCATCAAACGTTGAAGCAGGATATTTTCTTCCTCATAGGTGTCTATTTGCTTCACTTCCACCGATGAAACATTAGGCGGAACTCCAGTAAGCTTATGAACGCTAACATTTAAGGCTCTTGCAATAGGTTTATTGTATCGTTCATCCGGGATATATTCCTTGCGTTCCCAATTCGAAATAGTACTGACAGTAACCTTAAGCTCTAGGGCTAATTCCTCCTGGGACATGTTCTGCGCTTTTCGTACGGACCGTAATACCTCTCCTTTGATTTGCATGTATATTCTCCTTTCTAAACATTATCAATTATAAACCTACTAATATTTACCCCATTTCATAAATAATATGTAAATTTTCAGATAATGACTAGAATGTACCTATATAAGAGAGTAGTTATTTAGACTGACGAAATACCCCAATCTAATTTTAAAATTTCTTTAAATGTTTCGAGCTTTTCCCTACCTATTTGGTCGGCAATCTTCTTCTCTAGACCAGCCTTGAGAGTTTCATATTTTTCATAACATTCGTTGCCTAGTGCAGTTAACTGGATGCATTTTTCTTTTTTATTGTTCTTTACTGCGCTAATTTCTACTAATCCTTTTGCTTCTAAGCTTTTTATAAATTTATGTGTTGCCTGGCGTGAAATATTTACTTGTCTATTAATATAGGAAATGGTCGGATTCTTTTTATATATCCTCGCGATAATAAACCATTCTGAATTGGATAAATAAATATCATTGCTGCTATTCCATAATTCTTCCGTTATTTTTCTAATCATAATATGCCTTTCACTAATTAAGTCGATTAAGTCTAAATTATTTACATCGTATTCGTAACTCAAGCATTTTCCCCCGTCCACTTTTTCTCTGTTACTAAATATACAAGCACTATCACTCATCGTCAACTAAGTTGACTAATTTGAAAATTAAGCTTACAATTAATTTAGTTAACTAAGTTGACAATATTCTTTAGAGGAGTATGTAGTATGTTTAAAGTTGGAGAACTGATTATTTATTCTGCACACGGTATTTGCCAAATAGATGATATTTGTGAAAAAACGTATAACGGAATTACAAAGAAATATTATGTTTTACATCCATTAGATAACTTGAAATTGTCGATAAGTACTCCCGTAAATAATAAGGCAGTAAACATGCTTGAGCTTCTAGATCGAAATGAGGCGAAAATACTATTAAATTCCTTCCATTCCCCAGGTATTGAGTGGATTGAAAATAACAAAGAACGTACAAAGGTCTACTCTGATATTATAAATAGCGGCAATCGAAAAGAGCTTTCGAAAGTCGTGAATACATTATTACGAAAAAAAGTTGAATTAGAACTTGATAATAAGAAATTACTTGACCAAGATTTGAAGCTATTAATCTCTGTTCAAAACATTCTCTATAGAGAACTGGCATACTCTTTGAATACTTCATTTGAATCAATTATGGAAGAAATTTCAAACAGTGTACACGCTGAAGTTTCTGCAACAGTTTAAATAAACAATAAACCTCCGGCCATGAGGCTTATCATTCCATCAGCAAACAAAAAAGACGACCTCTCTCCAAGTTCATCCTTGGAAGAGAGGTCGTCTATTATGTTTTATAGGTCTGAAATCATACCGCCATCTACAACGAATTGAGATCCTGTTGAATAGCTTGAATCCTCAGAAGCTAAATAAACTACTAGGTTTGAAACCTCTTCTACTTCTGCACGACGGCGAAGCGGAATATCTTGCTCCAGTTGTTTTAGGTATTCTTCTACGTCCGGTTGGGCAGCCATTGGCGTTTTAATAATCCCTGGGTGAACAGAGTTTACTCGGATATTAAATTGACCAAGCTCGGCTGCAGCACCTTTCGTCATACCAGTAACAGCATGTTTTGAAGCACTATATGCAATTGCAGTTGGTGCACTTACTAAACCATCTACAGAAGAAATGTTGACGATTGAACCAACGCCAGCTTTTTTCATCGAAGGAACAACGGTTTTCATCCCTAAGAATACACCCAACTCATCTACTTCAAAAGTTAAACGGAAATCTGCTTCTGTTAACTCTTCTAATGGTTTGAAAATACCAACACCGGCGTTATTTACTAATACGTTAACAGGAGCCCCGAAAGCTTCTTCAGTTTTAGCAACAACCTCAGCCCAATTATCAGCTTTTGTTACATCTAATTTTAAAGCAATTGCACCCTCACCAATTTCATCGGCTAAAGCTTGAGCTGCTTCAAGGTTAACATCAGAAATGGTAACTTTTGCGCCTTCTTGTACAAATTTACGTGCGTGCATTGCACCCATACCTTGAGCAGCACCAGTAATTATAGCGACTTTATTTTGAAGTTTCATAATAAAATTCTCTCCCTTGCAATTTTCATTTTTATCTCAAATGTGAGATATCTATAATTTAATTATACTTCGTATTTTTGATATAACAAATATTAAGCTCACAGATATCTGAGTAATACCTCTCATATTCTTCACAAATTCTTCCGTAATATACTGGCAGGATATAACTTCCCGATACAATATACATATTAAAGGTTACAGTGTCCAGAACATGAGTTATTTATTATCAGACCGCATTAAGCCTTAGCTCATAAAAATACTGTACAATTGGATGCTTTAACTTCATCTTCTCGCTCATGTTTAATATTCGTTTCTTTCCAACCCGTCTGTCCACCAAAGCTAGAATATTCAATAAGATATCATTGCTTTCCAAGCTTTCTTCTATAGGACTGGATAAAAATTTATTAGCTACGACGATAAAATTGGATTTACTTAATGATGACTGTGCTGACATAATCTCTTTGGCATATTCGGAAAGTTTTCTACCCCTTGCAATCACTTGAAGACGATCCTCCGGAACTATCCCCTTGGTTTCCTTTCTCACCGCTTCCATTTCATCATCGGTGATAGGAATTTGGATACTTGAATCATTCTTAATTTCCTGCTCCGTCTCATACCATTTGATTAAAGTAGTTTTATCATTCATATTGAGTATGTTTTTCTTATCTAATGCAATATAACAAGTTCCAGCTTTACCAGGCAAATAACGGTAACTTGTTGCACGGTATTCAACTCTTTTATCTAGTGCAGGACAGAGAAAGCTCTCCAGATTTTGCTTCAATTTGCTCCAAGACATGAAATTCTCCTTAATCTTTATTTTATAAATATTTATCGAGGTAATCTTCCTACTTACCATCATACAATAAAAAATATTACTTTTAGTTATTTTTAATCCGTTTGGCATGTCGCTCATTATTCTCGGCACATCTGAGATCTAAATAACTCTAAACACTGTGGAGTTAGGACCAAACGCATGATGAAATGCAAGTTATGATGTACTGGGATACTAAGGAACAATTCGAAGCTTGGCGCAACTCTGATGACTTCAAAAACTCTCACAAACGTGATGAAAGCGGAAGTTCAGAAGATTCACCTGTACTTAAAAGTGAGCTAGTTATCGCTGAAATCGTTTCTGTGTTAACGAAATAATCTCTAAAGGATTTAGCTTAATAAGATGTCGAATCCTATTTTGAAATCGGTGTAGAATGTAAGGAGCTTAACCTTCCCCTGGTAGTTAAGAATTCTTATTTAACACGTCAGCAAAATACGAAAGGAGGAATCCCGGATGTTGTTCAGGGGTTCCTCCTTTAATTTTTGAAATAGTACCATACTTATTTTTGAGGCTCTCCTATCTACTTAAAGTAAGTGAAAAGAAAAGCCTAGCAATGGCTATAGAATACTTATGAAAATTATTAACTTTTTCATTTATATTTCAAAGGCAGTAAAACTACCCTCATCATCAAAATCTTTAATACTAATAACTTTATCGGCAAACTGTTCAACCGCATCTATGCTGTTTCCTCCTATTACAAGGGATAGCACCTTAAAACTCTTTTCCTTTTTCTTTCTATTAAACCCTTCAAGAAATAACCCGGATAGCCTATCTTCTCCGTCTGTTACAAACACAATATCCGCTTGTTTAAAACGGCTTTCGCTAATTACATTTACTGCTCCTTCAAGAGGAAGTGAAAAGTTCGTACCTCCACCTAAGAAAGTTTGGGCTAGATGGATTATATCTGAACTTTTTATTTTTCCTTTTTCAAATGTTAAAACTTGCGTCGAGGAAGAAAACAAAATTAAACAAAAATCCCTTCCTTGTTTTCTGGCAATGGACATAAGAGCTAGCGAAAAACCTTTGGATTGGGTCTCTAGTATTTGCATACTTCCCGATTGATCCAGACATAGTATGATTGGTCCCTTCCCTAATATCTTTCGACCTTTTTGCTCATATTGCATCGTCTGCCCTTCTACAAGGCGCCGAAGAAAGTCGTTCTTTGTAATTTGGTTTGTATATAGGCTTAATTCTATTGGGAGTAATCTCTCTACATCGTTGCCTAACGCAACCCCACTTCTTTCTATTGAATCACTTTTCATGCGCTTTTGCTTTTTTCCAGCTATCTGTTTCAATCTTCCAGCCCAATCCGCAATTTCTTTCATCTTCTTGTTAGCTGCAATTTTTTCAGCTAATGAAATTTGATCACGTAAAGGAATCTTTTTCAGTTCTGCATCCGCAGTCCCTGCACTGTAGCCTCCGAGCAATGACTTTAGACTATCTTTTACTTGTTCTGTTTCTTCCATGGCATGAGTTAATAATTCGGAGAAGCTGTCACTGTTGTTTTGAAGCATCCATTGCAATTTCTCGTTAAACTTATCCATCGCTTCTTTAAAAATTTTCTCTGACTCCAAAATTCGATTTTCCGTCTTTACTTCCCGTACTTGCATTTGAGATTTCCTTTTGAACGTGTGAAGTTCTTGTATCTGTTTCTGAAAATTTATATCTTGCTTTTTTTGGTTATCCAACCACTGATTCACCTTATCTCCAAATTTCACAGTAGCAATAGCAGACGATAAATCATCCAATCGGGTGAAGTTCCGGTATTCAAGGAAGTATGTATCCTTCATAATTCTTCCCATGAGTGATTTATTGACCATCAGAATGGTATCAACATCTCTTTCCGTAATTTCAGGTTTCATCTTATATAAGGCAGCCCAAATGTCGGCTAGTAATGGTTCGAACATCGGCAACTCACCTTCAGCTCTGATTTTTTGAAGACCTAGTGACATCTCAAAAACTTCTTTGAAACGTCTTTTATCGAATGAGTCTGTGTTTAATACGGAAAGATTGTCGATGTAACTTTTAGGATACTTCACAAGGGACACCTCTTTTCACATTTTAAAAAATATACTCGAGGACCATCTTTGTTCATTTAAGTTATCCAAATGACAAGGTTCTAAAACTCTATCTAAAATTTCCTGTTGCATCGAGGTTACTTTATTTAGTAAAACATCGATATCAGCCTGCCGACTTTGATGGTGAATTTTAAGCTTATTTAATTCAGCCACTAAGGTTTTCATTTTTTGAGTTGCTTCCATTCCAGCCTCTGGTGACTGATCGTGGAGAGTGGAGTAGAATATTTCATTTGCTTCATTTTTAAGGGAATATAGGGTTTGCGTAATAGCGTCATGTGCATGGTTCCGGACAATGTAGGATACGATTTCTTTTTGGTCTACCTTTTCCCAAAGAACATTTTCAAGGATCATAAGATCATCCATCTGGACGACCTCCCTTTGACTAATCAATGCTTTAGCTTGCAGGACGCTCAATGACTGCTTGAACCTTCTGTCCGATGGGCGAATTCCTTCATCCCTCAGCCCCACACGAATTTTCGAAAGGGCTTTATATACCTCATCAGGAATGACTACATTATCGGTCAAAAACTGGAGGTACACTAATTCTTCCATTGTCATGAAAGGCATTTGCATAGTTTGTCCAGCAGATTTTAACATCGAGACAAAATTCGTTTCATCTGCAATAGGGTTAATCTCATATCGCAAAAGGAAACGATCATATAAAGCATCAAGCCCTTCTTCTTCGTCTGGGTATTCATTCGAAGCACCTATTACAGACATCAAGGGAACTTGAACTGGTGTCCCGTTATTATAGAATTGTCTTTCGTTAATTAGTGTCAGCATGCTATTCAAAATAGCAGAATTTGCTTTAAAGATTTCATCTAAGAAAACTAAATTTGCTTCTGGCATCTTATTTGTAGTAATCCTTTGGTAAACACCTTGCTCCAAACCTTTTAACGATAATGGACCAAATACTTCCTCTGGTGTACTGAACTTTGTCAGCAACCATTGAAAATATGTGCTTCCCTCTATAATTGTAGATAATTCACTAGACAATGCCGATTTAGCAGTTCCTGCAGGACCGATCATGAGCATATGTTGCCTTGAGAGTAATGCAACTAGAATTCCCTCAACCTCCATCTCTCGTTCCAAAAACTTTGAATTGAGCGCCTGTCTGATTTGAACTAACTTATTGTAATTAGTAACTATCATGTTTTATAACTCCTTGTTTTGTAATATAAACGGAAAATGTAGTGTATCCATCCCATTTCTTGCGGAAATTATATTCTAGAAATAGTTTTAATTACAGTTTGATTCAAAATCAGCCATTTACTCTTTCATTTATAACAATAAAAATTCAGCAAATTAATGAGAGGCATCGATATTTCATATAGCATAACCTCTCTAGATGCTAATGAGGTACTAATAGAACAGTTCTAATCATATTCTTAGAAAGGAAAACAGGAAGAAGGAGTGCAAGGTTAGTTGAAAAAAGTTAAGGTTAGTTTACGTCCTATTTTAAATAAGGTAAATATGCCCACTGTTTTAAAAACAGCTATACTTCCAGGAGACTCAATAGAAAGATTGTTTGTTGCAACCCAGGTAGGAGAGATATTTTACATAAAAGATGGAGCTATAAGAACTTTTTTAGATATTCGCTCACGTATTCTAAAACTAGGTGGAAGTGGTGGTGGATATGATGAACGTGGATTGTTAGGTCTAGCGTTTCATCCCGATTTTTATTTTAACGGGCTGTTTTACCTTCATTATTCAGTAGCCGGATCACAAGGTCCAGGTGCACTTCTTGAACCCTTTGAGCCTAACCCATGTGATCCTAGAACTTTAAACCTAAAGTGGTTGAACAGAGAAACTCAATATGACCATATTGATACAGTTGAAGAATGGATTTTACAACCCAATGGTCAACCTCAAAAACGACGGGCATTACTTAACTTAAGAAGACCTTTTTTAAACCACAATGGTGTTAATAGCTTAAACTTTTCACCTGAAACAGGAAAACTTATATTAACAACTGGAGATGGCGGATCTGGCTATGATCCATTTAATTTAAGTCAGAACGATATGGAAATAGCGGGTAAAATAATTGAAATTGATGTAGTTAACTATACATTTGTATATAGTCCGCCCGTAGTTACACGTTTCAATGAGCTTCCGTTGCTAATCCAGGAAACGCTTTCGGTAATGGCTAAAGGAGTTCGAAATATACCGGGCATTTCATTTCAAAGATTTTATAACCAGTATATTAAACATGTGGGAAATGTCGGACAGGATTTGGTAGAGTCGATATTTTCATTCGCTCAATATAAAGCAATACCAGTTACTCAGATTACCCAAAATTCTTTGATGACATCCGAAACTGACCAAGAGGGTTTTATTAACTTTGGCTGGCGAGGGTGGGAAGGTGCTTTTCCTACTTCTATTATTAGGGCTTGTTCAGCTAACCCGGCTTTGGATGAGAAGACAGTTGCTTATTATAATGAAGCAGTACAAAATTCAATGCAGCGTCTTCAGCCTTTAACTAGTTACTTTCATAAAGATCCAAGACCCGATAAGTTTGAGGGAACTGCACTTACAGGAGTGCAAACCTATCTGGGCAATGGAATTCCCGATTTAACAGGATGCGTTGTGTTTACCGATCTTGACCAGGACGAGGAATCTCCACCTCCTGGAAGAGGTGTTTTAGCTTATACTAGAGTAAGAACAGATGGCAAACCAAATGATTTTAGTGTTATTGAAACCGATTATAATTTTGGATCCGGGTCAGCATATTATGTTAGTTTAGGAACGAATATGTATCAAACAAAGCTTTATTTAGGGGTTTATGGTTCAACGAAAGTTGCCGACTTTAACCAGGGTACAATTTTTGAAATTGTTCCATGATTTATAATTATAAAATTCTATAATTTAAATTCAAACTAAATGAAACAAACAAGAGAGTGATTAGGCTCCCTTGTTTGTTTCTTTTCAGTTCAACATCTATTATTACCGTTACCGCATTTCTAATGTATAACCACCACGCACAAAAATCATTTCAAATACTGAGAGGATTTGGAGAGTTACTATATTATAAAGATCTTCAATTTTCGAAAAAAGAATAAAGCCACCTCAACCCATAACCAGTTGTAAAGTAGAGAAAACATAAAAATACCTCCCACTGTCATGAATGAAGGGGAATCGGATACACTTGGACCCAGTACTGGAAAGTGAAAAACATACAGTAGACTTATAATACCTATCGTTAAGAGAACGGAACCAATAAAAATAATGCTAAATCTCTTCTTGAAAAAGGAAAAAGCTACTCCTATACCAATTCCTAACAATCCTGTTGTAAAAGGAAAAATAACTAGTTCACTAGGAGACAGAATGAATAGTAACAGGGATGTAAGAAAATAAGATATCACTCCCATCTGAAGAGAAAACATAGCTCCAATCAAAATGGGTAAAGTGGCAAAAGGACTTACAAAATATCCGATCCCAGGTAAAAATCCACCAGCTGCCTGGAGTACAGCAGCAATACAGGCAAGTAAAGATCCTAAAGCAAGCCTCTTCACTTGAGAATGTTTACGAAATTCTACTTGGGCAACTCGAATATCATCAGAAAGCAATTTTAAAAAATATATCATTCCACCTCATTCAAAAGCCTTTTAGAGGGAACCTCTTATAACAAATAGTATTCATAACATTTTTAGCTTATAACTATTCCGGCTAGCTAGAAGGGAATATAGTACACAAAAAGAAGGGGAATGAAATATTCATTCCCCTTCCTCTTTTTATTCAGTTCAAAGTCATAAAACTCTTATACTACAATCGATTTGGATAGTGAGATCCTATTTTAGGAAGCTCATAAAGCTAGAGAATGAAGCTACTAGGTCTTTATAGTATCCAACCATTTTATCCTTTAAAGTGTTTTGGTCGGATTCCGTTTGTACTGTATCTTCCACTGATTCTACAGTGTCTTGCACTGGTGCCTCAACTTCTGATACTGTATCTTCAACTGATTCTACAGTGTCTTGCACTGGTGCCTCAACTTCTGATACTGTATCTTCCACTGATTCTACAGTGTCTTGCACTGGTGCCTCAACTTCTGATACTGTATCTTCCACTGATTCTACAGTGTCTTGCACTGGTGCTTCAACTTCTGATACTGTATCTTCCACTGACTCTACAGTGTCTTGCGCTGGTTCTTCAAGATCTGATACTGTATCTTCCACTGATTCTACAGTGTCTTGCACTGGTGCTTCAACTTCTGATACTGTATCTTCCACTGACTCTACAGTATCTTGCGCTGGTTCTTCAAGATCTGATACTGTATCTTCCACTGATTCTACAGCGTCTTGCACTGGTGCTTCTACATCAATTGCTTCCACGTTTTCGGATTCTTCACTTGTTTGAGCTAATTTTTGCTCAATAAGGGATTTATAGTATCCGATAACACTTTGGTAGCCTTCACCGATAAATTGATAAGTTTCATCTACCCAAGAGCTAGAGTCATCTTGTGCTGCCGGTGTTTCAGTAGTTTCTTCTTCAGCTGAGCCTGTTCCTTCTTCTACTTCACCATCGTCAGCTGCTGGTGCTTCTGGCGTTTCAGTAGTTTCTTCTTCAGCTGGGTCTGTTCCTTCTTCTGCTTCACCATCATCAGCTGCGGGTGCTTCTGGTGTTTCAGTAGTTTCTTCCTCAGCTAGTTCTGTTCCTTCTTCTACTTCACCATCTTCAGCTACTGGTGCTTCTTCAGCCGCTGCGTCATCCTCAACTGCTTCTGTACCATCTTCTACTTGATCTTCTTCAGCTGTTGGTGCTTCTGGTGTTTCAGTAGTTTCTTCTTCAGCTGGGTCTGTTCCTTCTTCTGCTTCACCATCGTCAGCTACTGGTGCTTCTGCTTCTTCAGCTGGTTCTTCACCATTTGTTTCATCTATATTATCATCATTATCTGGTTCATCATTATTTTTGTCGGAATTAGATTGAGCTAGTTGGCTAACTAGTTTACCTTTTTCAGGAGATCCTGGTAGACTTTTTGCTAATGCAGAAACTTTCTGACCATGATTTTTCACTTGTTCAGTTATTTCTGGATTAACGTCCTGCTTATCAAGCTCTGCTGCAGAAATAGGTGCACCAGCTGCTAAAAAGGTTGCTGCCACCATTGAAGTTGACATTACTAGTGGAGCAAATTTTTTCGATAAATTTTTAGTTTCTTTCTTTGAGTTCATTTGTTTTTTATTCATTACTTGATCTCTCCTAATTCGTATTTTTTCTACTGATAGGATGGATTTTTCATAAATTCCTTGATTTATCGTTTCACCTCTTATTCTACTGAGTAAGATTTATTACTCAAATATTTTTCGGCAGCACCATCTTCTGCCTGCCTTGAATATAACAAAGCATTGTTACCATTTTGTGTTACTCTCATTAAAAAAGATGAAGCTTTCATTACGTATATTTAGAATTTTGCAATATGTGAAATAATAAAACCAGCCCAAAAAATTCTTTTTTAAAAAATGATTGCGCTTTCATTTTTGTTCCCTCTGATACTTCATTTGTATTCTCATCCTTTTTATTTAATAAAATTATCCATTTTATTTTACAAATAAGACTATAAAGTAAAAATTACCAAAACAATATAACGGTTGTTTAATTATTCTCTATATTCAATCATTTGATAGTATCCTATAGATATCAAAACATTTAATGGAGCAAATAGAAAAAGCGTGTTTTGAATTGATCAAAACATGCTTTTTCAATAATCCATTCACTTTACCTTACATACAAACCCTTATATATATTTGGGGATTAATATCTTTTAGTTACTAATTAATAGAGATCAATGTACTTACTTTTTGTTTTGATATAAAAAGACGTGATCGTGCAGACAGATAATGATTGTTTCTCCAGAATCCTCAATGCCTCTCAAATTAATCTTTTTCTTTATCTTTTTCTTTCTTCTCTTTTTCTTTATCTTTCTCTTTTTTCTTATCTTTCTTCTCTTTATCTTTCTTATCTTTCTTCTCTTTATCTTTCTTATCTTTCTTCTCTTTATCTTTCTTATCTTTCTTCTCTTTATCTTTCCTCTCTTTCTTCTCTTTATCTTTTTCCTTTTCTTTCTTTTCCTCTTCTTTTTTCCTCTGTTCTTTTAGCTGTTTGGCTAGTAATGATAAGTCAAATTCTTTTTGGGAAAATTCCGTTATAGACTCAGAGAAAATTTCTTTAAAAATCTTTGGGGCAGTATATCCACTAGTTCCCAACAAATAATGATTTTCATCTGTTTTATCATATCCCATCCAAACTGCCCCAACAATTTGTGGAGTATATCCAACAAACCAATGATCCTTTGCTCCTCCTACAGTAGCAAAAGGTAGCTCAGTTGTACCCGTTTTACCAGCTACTTCCCATCCCTCTACTTGGGCATTCATTCCTGAACCTTCTTCAACAACACCTTTGAGCATATAGGTGATATTCTGAGCGACTTTAGGATTCGTGACGCTTGTAGCATTATTTTCCCATTTAGCAATGATCTCGCCATCAGCGTCTACAATTTTTTGGATAGAGTGTGCTTCTACCATTACACCATCATTAGGGAATGAGGAGAACGCTTGAGCCATTAATAAAGGAGATACTCCTTCATTCATACCACCAAGCGCTAAACCTAGATTATGATCCTCTTCCTTTAATTTAATACCGAAACGCTCCACTGCATTTATCCCGTATTTCAAGCCCATTCTCTGCAATAGCCATACCGATGGAACGTTATATGAGTGTACCAAAGCTTCGTACATCGTAACTTCTCCATGGAATTTTTTGTCATAGTTCATTGGTTGATATCCGTCAATATTAATAGGTGAATCTTGTAACATATCATTGATCTCATACCCTTGTTCCAAAGCAGGAGTATATACGGCTAATGGTTTCATTGTAGAAGCGGGTTGTCGTTTTAGTTGAGTAGCTCGATTAAATCCTCTATAAGTATGTTCGCCTCTTCCTCCAACAAGTGCGTTGATTCCGCCGGTTGAAGGATTGATGAAGATTGCTCCACTTTGTATTAACTGATCAGATTGTCCTTCCGGAAACATCTTCTCATCCATATATACCTGTTCAACCGAATTTTGTATTGTAGGATTTAATTCTGTATAAATATGAAGTCCACCCGCAAGAACCTCATTTTCTGTAAGACCATATTTATTTATAGCTTCCTCCATAATATGGTCCACATAATATGGATATTTACCTTTATAATCATCAAATATTTCGCCATCTAATACTATAGACAGTTCTTTTGCCTTTTTGGCATCTTTTTGACTAATGTAGTCTTCCTTTTCCATTAATGATAGAACAAGATCTCTCCGTTCAACTGCTTTATTCATATCTTTAAATGGTGACAAATTGGAAGGAGCCTTAATCAACCCAGCGAGCATAGCAGACTCACCTAGCGTTAACTTACTAACATCCTTGCCAAAATACGTCTGTGAAGCACGTTGTACGCCCCATGCTCCTTCACCAAAATAAATCTGGTTTAAGTATCTTTCCATAATTTCATCTTTGGAGTATGTTTGTTCAATTTTTTTCGTTAAAATAAGTTCTTTAAACTTTCTCGTATATGTACGTTCCTGTGTTAAAAATACATTTTTCGCCAACTGCTGTGTGATTGTGCTTCCTCCTGCCACAATTTCTCCACTCATCATATTTTGAGTCAATGCTCGAAAAATTGCTATAAAGTTAATTCCCCCGTGCTTGTAAAATCGCTGATCTTCTGTTGCAATTACAGCATGAATAAGATTTTCTGGAATCTTTTCTATGCTAACTCCTTCAATATTTGAAGCTTCTATCTTACTAGCTACCTCTCCATTTTGGTCATAAATAATAGTTGGCTGTGGAGTGGGCTCTTCTAGTTTACTGACATCACTTGTCCAAATTAAAATATTTAATAGAAGCAAACTGCATAAAAACAATATTGAACCCGCTACTAAAATCTTCACCTTTATTTTTTTACCTTTAAACTTACTCCATATCTGCCCGTTTAATTTTTTTTGCTTTCTTCTTTCCATTCTTCTCATGTTTTGTTCCACCTTCTAGTCCGACAATTTAGCTTCTTCATAAAGATTATTGTTAGTTATGAAATATACATAGTCAATAGGGACTTTGTAATACACTACTTTGTCCTCTCTTTTGTAAACCACCTAACCTACCATTTTATGATTTTAAGGAAAACATTAGAATTGGAGCTAAACAAACAGTTGAGCCATGCTTATAATGATCAGTACTTTATCTTTGCCAAAACAGAACGACGACCAGGATATCCCTCAGTTATAGAAATGAAAAAGAAGCTTCCCAAAAGTTTGCACAACTAATGAGAAGCCTCTATTATAGTCCTTTATGTTAGATATTCACTTTTACCTTACATACAAAGGTTCAACTAACCATCAGTGGGGATGCAGAAAACCACCACATGATGAAAATTTTTATCTATCTCTTTCCTTTGTCATAAATCTCACCTAATGCTCTTGGAGCGCGATTTGATTTAGAGAAAAAGACTAATAACAATAACGTTAATACATACGGTAAAATCATGAATAAATCAGTGAAACTACTTGGTAATGCCATTGCCTGAGCAATAAATGTTCCCCCAGATTTTGCAAAACCAAATATAAGACAAGCGACTAAAGTAGGTAGAATCTTCCAGTTACCGAAGATTAATGCTGCAATTGCCAAGAATCCATATCCCATATAAATATTCGAAGAAAAGTTAGCTGAAATGGAATAGGCAAAGCACATACCTGCTAAACCTGATAATAGACCTGATATTAGAACCGCAGAAAATCGTATTTTCGATACATTTACACCTGCCGCATCAACCGAATGAGGATTTTCCCCACTCGCTCTTAAGCGCATACCGAATCTTGTTTTATATAGAAGATACCAAGCAAAAATGGCAATCACAACGATAATCACTTCGAACGGATACACATTCGTAAAGATTGCTCCAATCACTGGTATATTGGCTAAACCTTCAATCGTAAACCGCTCCGATACACCTAATCGAAACTTGTCCGAAGCCGCACCAAATACAAGTGCATTTATTTGTGTTGTTAAGAAAGTCGTTAACGCTAACGCCAAAATATTAATCACAACACCACTGATTACTTGATTAGCCTTAAATTTAATACTTAATACAGCATGAATAACGGAAAAGCCCATCCCGCCAATCATCGCAAACAGGAACGAAACGTAAAATAGATTTTCAACATCTATTCCAGAAGTGTTTGCGATTAACACAGCTGACAGCGCTCCGATGAATGCACCGAAACCTTGAAACCCTTCAAGTGCTAAATTGGTAATACCACTTTTTTCACTATATATACCACCTATTGCCATGATAAAAAGAGGCAGAGCAAAGGATAATCCATCAATAATAATCGTATCCATTTATGATTCACTGTCCTTTCGATCCTCTTCTTTTTCCTTTAAACGGCTGACTTTATGCTTCACATATGCACCACATGCACTAAACAATAGAATCAAACCGATGATTACAGAAGCAATTTCTTGTCTGATCCCAGCCTGTGAACTCATATACGTACTTCCTTGGTCAATGATTGATACTAAGAAAGATGAAAAAATAATCCCAATTGGATGAGCGTTTCCTAATAGTGCCACCGCAATGGAGTCAAAACCGATACTTGATAATACTTTTGGTTGTATGGAAGAGAAATAACCTAAATAATACGTAACACCTGCAAGACCAGCCAAACCTCCTGAGATAATCATGGCTAAGACTGTATTTCTTCCGACATTTATTCCTGTATATTTTGCCGCCTTGCGGTTGGAACCTACTGCTTTGATTTCAAAACCAACTACTGTTTTGTCCATGAGAAACTTGATTAATATGGCGATAATGATTGCCAAAATAAAGCCCAATGGAATATCCATTTTCAAGTTTGCGATCTCAACATTCACTAACGTCAATCTTGCTTCTTCTGAAATATATTTGGATTGCCTTGAAACTGGATCAACATAATACATTTGAATAAAAAAGCTTATGACATATTGGGCAATATAATTTAACATAATTGTAGATACTACTTCATGAATGTTAAATCTATATTTTAACCATCCTACTAATCCGCCCATTAAGCCTCCAGCGACAATACCGACCAACAACACAAGCGGTTTTGCAATGATAGCATCTAACCCACTATAACCAACAATGACCGTCGCTAAGAAACCAGAGACGAGCATTTGACCGGAAACGCCGATATTAAACAGGCCCGCTCTAAGAGCAACAGCCACTGCCAAGCTGGCAAACACAAGTGGCGTCATGGCGTTTAGCAAACTCAAAAAATCAGTCAGTATGCTTTTATAGCCAGCATAAGAAGACTTAGGAAAGATTCCAGCCCCTTGGAACAAGTTGTAAAAGGCTTGTAACGGATTTTTGCCCAGTAAAAGTATCACTATTGCTGCAGCAATAAAACTGATTAGTATAGAAGCTACCGGGATTGAAATCGGTTGCCACTTTTCATTTCGTATTGGCCAAAACAGACGATAACTTAAGCTTTTTTTCTTTTTATCCTTATTCATGCTTTGCCCCCATCATATATTCACCGACTTCATTGGTCGTTAATGATTCACTGCTTGCAACTTTTTGAAGTTGGCCATTATATATAACGCCTATCGTATCCGCTACATTCATAATCTCTTCTAACTCCAATGAAACTAGTAAGATCGCTTTTCCTTGATCCCGTTGTTGAATCATCATGTTATGAATATTTTCAATCGCACCAATATCTACTCCTCGTGTTGGCTGAACGAAAATCATGAGCGGGGATTGTAATTCGATTTCACGGGCAATAATTGCTTTTTGCTGGTTACCACCACTCATCGAACGAACTTGCGTCTTAATACCTTGTCCACTTCGAATATCAAATTGATCAATTAGCTTGCTGCCAAATTGCTCAAATACATCTTTATTTAAAATTCCTTTACTAGAAAAGGGCTCTTTATAGTACTGCTTTAATGCTAAATTGGTTGATAAATCAAAATCCAAAAATAGTCCATAGCTTTGTCTATCTTCAGGTATATAAGAAATGCCAATTTCTGTCCGGTTTCTTATACTTTCGTTCGTAATGTCCTTGCCTTCGAGGAATATTTTTCCGTTGCTGACCTTTGTCAATCCGGCAATGGCATCTGCTATTTCCACTTGACCATTATCTGCAACACCCGCAATCGCAAATATTTCACCACTGCGGATCGTAAAGGAAACGTCCTTGACTACTTCAAATCCGTCTTCATTTTTTACAGTTAGATGTTCTATCTTCAATACTTCCTCTTTAAACTGAGCAGGTACTTTTTCAGATTCAAAGCTTACCTCTCTACCCACCATTAATTGAGCCATCAGGTTGACTGATGTTGTTTTTACGTCCAACACATCCACTAGTTTACCTTTGTTCAATACTGCACATCGATCGGCCACTTTCTTGATTTCTTCTAACTTATGTGTGATTAATATGATGGTTTTACCACTGTTTCGTAAACCTTCGATAATACCGAGCAGGAAATCAATTTCTTGTGGCGTTAGAACTGCCGTTGGTTCATCAAATATAAGAATTTCTGCTTCACGATAAAGTACCTTTAAAATTTCCACCCGTTGTTGCATGGAAACCGTAAGATCGGCAATTTTTTTTGTAGGATCCACTTCCAAACCAAAGTCTTTGGACAATTCTTCAATTTTACGATTAGCATTTCGAATATCTACGTATGGAAAGAGTCCTGCAAATCTTTTAATTGGCTCAATTCCTAAAGTAATATTCTCTGTAATCGTATAATCTTCGACTAACTTAAAATGCTGATGGACCATTCCGATGTTAAGGTTTGCTGCATGGTTCGGTGAACTAATCTGAACCTTCTCACCCCGAATATAGATTTCTCCTTCATCGGGTTCGTACATCCCACTCAGAATACTCATCAATGTAGATTTGCCTGCACCATTCTCACCAAGCAAGGCAAATATTTCTCCTTTTTTTATGCCAATGGATACGTCATCATTTGCTACTATTCCAGGGAAACTTTTAGTTATATGTTTCATTTCTACGATATAATCAGACATTGATTGATCTCCTTCCTCACCCTAATAGGAAAAATAATAGAAGTTCATCATTCCCTACTCATTCAAGTAGTAGGGAACCGATAAACTTCTATTGTCATTGTGTTTCTAATTCATCTTATAGTCCTGGAAATTCTTCTGGAGTGTGCTCATTGAAATTAGATGCAGGTACGATCGTGCCATCTTTCACTAACTCGTACGCGTCATTCAATTTGTTTAGCGTATCCTCAGATAATTGATGACGGCCTTCTTCTTTAATAAATCCAGTCGAATCTGTATCCGCATAAAGAATTACATTTCCGCCTTTAAAGGTTCCATCAACAACAGAATTCAATGCCTTTTCAATGTTCATCGCCATGAATTTTACACCCGATGTTAACACGATATTCTCAGAACCATTCGCACCGTCATCATATTGGTCAACATCCACACCAATTACTTTGACGTCGTCCTTTGCTTCCTTGACTGCTGTGAATACCCCATTACCAGTGCCACCTGCAGCAACAAAGATGATATCTGCACCTTGTTTAATCAATGCATTTCCGATTACTTTACCGGTTGCTTCATCTGCAAAAGATCCTGCGTAGTTACCACCAACATCAGCACCCGTTACATCAGTCCCTGCATAACCGGACAATTCGACAAGTTCAACATTTTTTCCGAAAACCTTATTGGCATAATTTACGCCTGATTCAAAGCCAAATTGATAGTTTACATTTGAAGGATAAGCGATTCCATTTACAACCGCTACTTTGTTTGTTTTTGTTTCAAGTGCTGCTGCAATCCCTGCAAAGAATCCACTTTCTTGTTCGGCGAAATTCATCGCATAGACATTATCGAATTCAGTTTGGCCATCCACTGGAGTTGGCTCAGTGTCATTCATGATAAAGATCTTATCAGGGTTTTCTACAGCGATGCTCGATACCCCAGCAAATTGGAAACCAGGTGTAACAATTACATCATAATCTGCCACAATATCGGCAACAGCTTGTACAGCAGCAGCAGGATCACCTGTTGGTTCTTTAACTGCCTTTACTGTTGCTGTTGGATTATTTTCGATAAAGCTCAAAATACCGTTATAGTTATCTTCATTAAAGTTACCATCATCAACACCAGAAGGGCTTGTTACAATGGCAATTTTTAGTCCGTCTTCACCTGTTCCAGACTTAGCTTCATTTTCCTTACTAGCGTCATTACCGCAGGCTGCCAAAATAGCAGTCATTAAAGCAATAAATAATATCATTACTATTTTCTTTGTATTTTTCTTCATTGAAATTATCCTCCTCATTATAAGTATGTGCATTTTTGCAAAAATTAAAAGCACCGATTTAAACCGGTGCTTGACTTTGGGCAGGTAGATAATGGAGTGGAATCAGCGAATAAGACTATCTCCATATATACACAACCTCATAGTCAAGCCATTTACGGTAGCTTGGTAGAAACTTTCGGGCCATATCCCCAATATTATACGAGAAATAATATTTAATTTTTACTAGCTCATATTAACATCAGAAATTCTAAGCGTCAATAAAAACACGAACGTTTTTATAAATAAAATTAACAATGTTCGTGAATTTAATGAATATTTATAATAAAAGCAATACTATGAATAAATATTAAGGGAATTCTTCCTCTAGTTTGGACAACCGCTCTAAATTATTATAATTTTACTACTAGTTATTTACTTCATCGTAATGCAAACATGCATTTCTCTTTATAAAAATTCTCCACAATTACTTAGGTGAAACTAGTACTTACGACATTAAACATACATCGCTTCTTGCAGATGCTAGTGAAGCACTGATAAGATTGGCCATTCCGATAATCAAATTACCAATGTCTATCTCCACGTTACCATAGAAAATAAATTAGAATTCACATGCTTTCCTAATTTTGTTGTTATGCACGGAAACTAAAAAGCATCAAGATTTCTGCCATAATTGGCTAAAATCTCGATGCTTTTTCATCTACGGTGTAAAAAAACAGAAGCTGTCTCAATTTTCATTTGAGACAGCTCCTTTTTTTAAATATAGGATATGCTTATTTCGCATTATCTATCGGCATTATCAAGTAACTATGAGTTCCTGTATTTACAAACAAATGCCTGTTATGCTTTTGGAGGTGTTCCTTCAGCATTTGATACAACAACATCGATTTGGATTAAAGCATTTTCAGGTAAAGCTGATACCCCAACTGTTCTTCGTGCAGGAACACCGCCTGGGAAGAATGTTGTGTAAACTTCGTCTACAGCATCTATATCCGCGATATTTGTAAGGAAGATATTTACTTTAACGATATCGTCCATTACGTGGTCAATACTTTCCACAATTGCCTTAACGTTTTTCAAGCACTGTTCAGCTTGCTCTTTTACACCACCATTTACCAATTGGCCAGTTTTTGGATCCAAAGGTAATTGACCTGAAAGGTGATTGTAATGAGAGAACGCTACAGTTTGTGTAGACAGAGAACTCTTTGGTGCATTGTCAGTGTTGTTTGCCCAAATAACGATTCCATGTCTGTCTTCAATTTCTTGTGGAGGTGTACCATCTCCGTGTGACACGACTGCTTCCATTTGTACCAAAGCATCCATCGGTAGAGCTGAAGCTGCGACTACTGTCCGTGCAGGGACATAGGCAACGGCTCTAGCGATAGCAGAGTCTGGGAAGAATGTTGAATATACTTCGTTAACCGCTTCAACATCTGAAAGGTCTTTAAGGAAGATCGTCATTTTAACAATATCGTCAAAAGGAACGTCGATACTTTCTAAAATTGTCTTAATATTTTTCAAGCTCTGTGCAGCCTGCTCTTTCACTCCACCAGTTACCAATCTGCCTGTTTTTGGATCGATCGGCAATTGAGCTGATAGATAATTGTAATGAGAGAATGCTACAGTTTGTGTAGATAGCGGACTTGTAGGTGCGTTCGATGTGTTATTTGTAAGCTTGATGAGATCGCCTGCTTGGGGTGCGTTTGGAATTGAACCTTCACCGTGTGACACAAGTGCTTCAATTTGCACCAAAGCATCCATAGGCAAAGCTGCAACTGCAACTGTTGTTCTTGAAGGAACGTAGGTTGGGAAGAATGTTTTATAAACTTCGTCTACAGCGTCAACATCCTTGATATCCTTAACGAATACCGTGATTCGAACGATATCGCTCATAACATGATCGATGCTGTCTACAATTGCCTTGATATTTTTAAAGCACTGTTCAGCTTGCTCTTTTATACCACCAGCTACTAATTTACCAGTGTTCGGTTCGATAGGTAATTGAGCTGAAAAATTATTGTAGTGAGAGAAAGCTACAGTTTGTGAATATAGACCGTTACCGTTTGGAGCATTTTCTGTATTTTTTGCTGATACTGCGTTATAACTGCTAATGAAAGTATTCCCCTTTTAGTTAAATTTTTTTAAAAAAATATTTATTAACTCAAGTATGCACCGAAAAAACTGGCCTTAACCATGGTTCCGTGATTTCAAAACGAAAAACGGATTCGCCATGAGAATCGTGTATGTATAAAAACGTAACAAACTTTGGGCTGTGCTCAATACCGACACGACCCTTGCGATGCTGAAATCATTCCAATATATGGTATCCGCTGAAGCATTAAGGTTAACTCGCGGCCTAGTTATATCAAAGCTTTAATGCCTGATTTCTGTTGCGAAACTTGAGTTAGGAACCCTCGAGTGGTTACTCCGGTTGCTATTATAGCAGGCTTTCTTCGTTTTGACTACATGTTTCTTGTGAATTGTTCTTTTGAATTGAGTATTGTTTCTGGACAACAAAAGTTAAGGGCTGCGATTGGTGACTTTTTTATAAGTGAAGTCAAAATAAAATAACGTTTTAAATTTAGGACACGCCGTTCATACTCATTGTCTTTTAACTTATTCTTTTCATTCCCCTCTCTTCTACGTTTTCCATAAAATTTTTACTAAGGGATTGCTTCAGGTTATCACTTAGCTTTTTTAATCCTTTAATTGATTTTATCTCGAATGTATTTGGAGATAGACCAAATTTAAATGTGAGTTTTTTGCGTAAAAATATAAAAAACCATATAAACACAGCAAACTTGAAAAGCAGTCCCTCGGAAAATTTGCGTATATTAAGACATGAAATCCACATTAATGTTCATATTGAATAAAGAATAGGGATTATTATTTAAATATTTATTAAATACAAATATAGTACTAAAACTATATAAAATTAGAGTAATGCATTAGTTTGTAGTGATAAAAGTAACATTACCTTTGAAGATGAAGTTAAAAAACCCCATTTTATTAAGGTTTTATCTTTGTACAAAATTATTACATTCTTTTGTGGTTATTAGAGTTGCCAGCTACTAGTCTAACTATTAGAATAGGATAGACGTAAAGTGATACGTAATCCGTATTCTTCTTGTCTGAAACTAATTTATAGTTTTGCGCCATTCAAACTCTTCCGCACTTTCATCCTGTTAAAATTTTATCTTCGATGTAGAAACAATTAATAATGCCTCTACTATCAACATAATAAGAGAAATATTAAGGACATTTTATTTTTTAGCATATTTATTTTTTTGCTCGATATATGAAACTTCCAATTTATCCCTTTTTTTCATGACAGAAGTAAGGGGTTTTTCGGTAGGGATTTTTAAATAATTATGAGGTGAATTCATGAAAATATTTAAACAGATAGCTTTTGTTACGCTAATCGCTTCTCTTCTGTTGGCTGGGTGTAGTTCTTCTAACGATAATCAGTCAAAAGGTGAGAACAACAAAGATAATGAAAGAAATAAGGACGAGCTTGTGTTGGCTTTTGACTCTGAGCCAGAAGCTGGGTTTGATCCAACAACGGGTTGGGGGCGTTATGGATCACCATTATTCCAAAGTACGCTGCTAAAAAGAGATGATAAGCTGAATATTGTCAATGATCTTGCGACGAACTATGAAGTAAGTGAAGATGGCAAGGTTTGGACAGTGAAACTACGTGAAGATGTAAATTTCTCTGATGGTGCACCATTAACGGCAAGCGATGTTGTATTTACATTTGAAACAACTATAGATAACGGGTCTGTTGTAGACCTTAATGCTATAAAAAAGGTAGAAGCAGTGGATAACTACACAGTGAAATTTACACTAAAAGAACCACAATCTACATTTGTTAATTCTTTAGTGGCAACAGGTATTGTCCCAAAACATGCATATGGTGCTGACTATGCAGAGAAGCCTATAGGTTCAGGACCATTCGAGCTTGTGCAATGGGACAAGGGACAGCAACTGATTGTAAAAGCTAATCCACAATACTATGATAAACAGCCGGCTTTTAAAAAAATAACGTTCTTATTTTTAAATGAAGATGCAGCATTTGCCGCTGCACAAGCAGGTACGGTTGATCTTGCGTATATACCAGCGGCATTTAGTAATCAGAAAGTATCTGGTATGACACTAGAATCGGTACAAACAGTAGATAATCGCGGAATTGTCTTCCCGTTTGTAAAATCTGGGGGAGTAACAGAAGATGGTTTACCTATTGGGAATGATGTAACAGCTGATCCGGCAATTCGTCATGCCATTAATATTGGTGTGGATCGTCAAGCATTAGTGGAAGGCGTATTGGAGGGGCATGGTACCCCAGCTTATACGTCGGTGGATGGCTTACCTTGGTGGAATCCTGATACAGTCATTAAGGATGGTGATTTGGAAGGTGCAAAGAAACTATTGAAAGAAGCTGGCTGGAAAGATACAGATGGAGATGGGATTCTAAACAAGGGTTCTTTAAAGGCGGAATTTACGCTATATTACCAAGCAAATGACGCAATTAGACAATCCTTGGCCATTTCTGTTGCTGATATGTTGAAACCACTAGGCATTAATATTAAGTTAGAAGGCGGAAGCTGGGATATGATTGCTAAAAAAATGTATTCAAATCCGGTTCTAATGGGCTGGGGAAGTCATGACCCACATGAAATGTACAATATCTATAGTAGTGAATCTGCAGGGATAGAGTATTACAATACGGGTTATTATCAAAATAAAAAGGTTGATGAATATTTTGCAAAAGCGCTTAGTGCTACAAGTGAAGAAGCCAATGAATTTTGGAAAAAAGCACAGTGGGATGGCACAACTGGTTTAAGTGCAAAAGGTGATGCTCCATGGGCATGGTTAGTAAATATTGATCACTTGTACTTAGTGAAAGATGGACTTGATATCGGAGATCAAAGAATCCACGTTCATGGGCATGGTTGGCCAGCTACAGATAATATTGTGGAATGGAAATGGGCTAACTAACTATGCGTAAATTTAATGGTGGCAAGCTTGGATTATTTATATTGATGAAAGGTGTAAGAATGGTCACGTTATTGGTGGCCATTTGTTTTATTTCATTTTTATTAGTAAAAAACTCTCCGATTGATCCAATTCAAGCCTATATTGGCGCAGACATGTTGAAGGTAGGTCCTGAACAACGAGAGAAGATAGCCGAGTATTGGGGATTGGATCAGCCAGTTATGGTGCAATTTTTGAACTGGGGTTCAGCTGTACTTGCAGGCGATTTAGGCACATCGATGATTTTTCGACGACCAGTAATTGAAGTTATTGGCGAACGTTTTTTCAATTCCTTAGCACTTATGTTATCAGCATGGCTATTATCAGGTGTAGTTGGCTTTGTGATGGGTGTTATAGCAGCGATGAAGAAGGGAACTTGGATTGACCGCATGATCAAGTGGTACTGTTTTACATTAGCTTCAACGCCTACTTTCTGGATGGGTCTCCTTGTTCTAATGGTTTTTTCCGTATGGCTAGGATGGTTCCCTATCGGAATGGGGGTTCCTGCTGGAGTGCTTTCAGAAGATGTTACCCTGATGGATCGAATACAACATCTTATTTTACCGGTACTGACGCTCAGTATATTAGGTGTCGCTAATGTAGCGCTACACACGCGCCAAAAACTGATTGTTGTCATGGCTAGTGATTATGTATTATTTGCTAGAGCAAGAGGTGAAAAGGGTTTCGCGTTATTTTGGCGACATGGATTACGTAATGTTGCGTTACCTGCGATTACATTACAATTTGCTGCTTTTAGTGAATTGTTTGGTGGAGCAGTGCTGGCAGAACAAGTATTTTCTTATCCAGGTTTAGGACAAGCAACTATAGAGGCAGGGCTTAGAGGGGACGTCCCCCTTTTATTAGGACTAGTAATATTTAGTACGATTTTTGTTTTTGTCGGCAATTTATTGGCGGATTTGAGCTATCGCGTATTAGATCCACGGACAAGAGAGGTGAGAAAGATATGATTCCTAGCCTAAAGATTAATATTAATAAATTTCCTCTAAATCGAAAGCAACGAACATTGTTTAATATTATTATTTCTATTATTTTCTTAGTCACTGTTATATTGGGCGGTATTCTACTGGATGAGGAGAGAATTGTAACAAATCTTAGTGAACGAAATTCGGCTCCATCCTTAGAGCATCTCTTTGGTACGGATTGGTTAGGGCGAGATATGTTTGCAAGAACCGTGATGGGGCTTGCTTTAAGTATAGGAGTAGGATTAATTGGAGCAATTGGAAGTGCTTTAATTGCTCTATTACTAGGTATTGCTGCAGCGACGATGGGGAAAATGGCTGACCGAATTATTTCGTGGATCATTGATCTCTTTCTAAGTGTGCCACATCTTGTGACCCTCGTTCTTATTGCTTTTACTCTTGGAGGAGGGTTTAAAGGTATTGTCATCGGACTCACGCTAACGCATTGGCCGAGTCTTGCGCGAGTTATTCGGGCAGAGGTGATGCAAATTCGTTCGGCTGAATTTGTTCAAGTGTCGCAGAAAATGGGTAAATCCCAATGGTGGATTGCTGTACATCACATTCTTCCGCATATCGTTCCGCAACTTCTCATAGGTTTTATGTTACTTTTCCCTCATGTTATTTTACACGAAGCGGCAGTGACATTTTTAGGCTTAGGTTTATCACCACATGAGCCGGCAATCGGTATTATTTTATCGGAATCGATGAGGTATTTATCTTCAGGTATGTGGTGGCTTGCTTTCTTCCCAGGCCTTTGTTTGTTGATTGTCGTGCGAATGTTTGATCAGATTGGGGAAAATTTACGAGTGCTCATGGATCCTACTAGAAGTCATGATTAGTCACGAATACTATTAGGAGGGGTGAACGAATGTCTATTCTTGAGGTGGAAAATCTATCTGTATCTTTTAAACAATATACAGATGGATTTAAAGAGATCAATCATAAAGTTATATCAAGTTTAAGTGTAACGCTCGAAGCTGGTGAAATTCTAGCTGTTGTTGGTGCGAGTGGATCGGGGAAAAGTTTGCTTGCACATGCCATTCTTGGAATTCTTCCCAGGAACGCAAGTATAAGTGGCACCATAAAGTATAAAGGTGTGGAACTAACTGCTGCTCGTCTAGCTACATTAAGAGGTAAGGAACTGGCGCTCGTTCCGCAATCAGTTAACTTTTTAGACCCACTTATGCGTGTGGGGAGCCAAGTTCGTACGGCTTCTAATAGCGAGGATGTTGTATCAGCGCAACGTAAGGTCTTTGAACGGTATCATCTTGGCAAAGAAGTGGAAAGTATGTATCCATTTCAACTCTCAGGTGGTATGGCGCGAAGGACGTTATTATCAACTGCAATGGTTAGTGGCGCAAAAGTAATTATTGCGGACGAGCCTACGCCAGGACTCGACCCGATTGTAATAAAGGAAGCATTGAGTAACTTTAGGGAATTTGCCGATAAAGGATGTGCAGTCATGTTAATCACGCATGATATTGAGTCGGCTCTTCAAATTACTGATAAGATCGCTGTATTTTATGCTGGAACAACGGTAGAGATAGCATCTGTAAAAGACTTTGTAGGAAAAGGAGAGGCTATACGACATCCTTATACAAAAGCATTATGGAGAGCTTTACCTCAAAATGAATTTATATCAATTCCAGGCTCGCAACCACACCCAAGCTCATTGCCACCGGGATGTTTGTTTGCACCGCGTTGTGAAATAGCAACGCCAGAATGCGAGCAAGCACCACCTGATATGCGAGAACTAAGGGATGGAATGGTGAGGTGTATTCATGCAACTTGAAGCAAAGGACGTTGGATTCCGATACGGAGACGGTCCATGGTTATTCCAAAGGGTCAATGTCATGCTAGAACCAGGAGAAATTGTTGGAATTACGGGTCCAAGTGGACGTGGAAAAACTACGTTTTGCAGGATATTAGCGGGTTTTGAGTCACCTGTTGAAGGCACCGTACATGTTAATGGTGCTCCTTTACCGAAAAGTGGGTATCATCCTGTTCAAATGGTCCTCCAGCATCCTGAAAAAGCGACTAATCCAAGATGGAAGATGCATAAGGTTCTTAATGAGGGATATCAACCAGATAAAGAATTATTAGACTTATTAGGGATTGAGCAAGAGTGGCTAACACGCTGGCCTCACGAGCTATCTGGGGGCGAATTACAACGCTTTTGTGTAGCTAGAGCATTGGGACCGAATACTCGCTTTTTAATTGCAGATGAAATGACGACAATGCTCGATGCAAACACACAGGCTCAAATTTGGCATGCAATCATGTCAATCGCAAAACAGAGAGAGATGGGCATACTTGTTGTCACGCATGAATCGAAGCTAATGCAAAGACTTTGTCATCGTGTGATTGATTTTAATGAATTCGATTAAAAAGAGGCTGGGACAGAAATAGCCTCAATCAATGAAAAAAGTGAAATCGTGAATTGCGATTTCACTTTTTTCATTTTGTTTTAAGATAATTTACGGATAAGAGCTTATACTCTTGCCGCATATTTCCGGATATTCACGGCCATTAATGCGAGGCCGATTTCATGTTCGACCTTAGACTTTCCACGAACAGAAAATCGTGTAAAACCTAAATTAGCCTTCAAGAATCCAAAAACTGGTTCCACATCAATTTTACGTTGACGGTAAATGGCACCTGTTTTTTCTTCTGAAAGCTGTGTTCGTACATATTCTTTTTGTTGTTCCCATTTCTCATTAATCATGAGCTTGCGGTTCGTACCTTCTTGCGCCTTTGTACATAACGCACGCAATGGACAACCCTTGCAGTCTTCACACTCATACATTTTGAATTGGCGTTGGAATCCTGTTTTGTCCGTACGTGTGGCGTTGTATCGAAATATTAATTGCTTCTCATTTGGACATGTATAGCTGTCCTTTTCTTCATCGTATGCCCAGTTACTTGTTTGGAACGGATTGTTTTTATACTTCTTCTTTTGCTCGTTCAAATAATGGTTGTACGTAATGAGTGGTGTACGTTTGCGCTTGGTTAAAATATCATCTTAATTTTGTTCACTCCCGTAGCCGGCATCCGCAACGATATGTTCCGGCAACTCAAAGTATTGTTTTTCTATTTGATCTAAGAATGGTAGGAGTGTTTTCGTATCCGTTGGATTCGGGAATACACCGTAAGCCAATGTGTATTGACCTTCTGTCGCATCTTGGTCTGTCTTCGAATAGCTGTTGCGTGCGCCAAAAATCTCCAAGTCTTTTTCATACTTCTGCTTTCGTGTGATCCAGTCATAGATCTGCTTTACCATTTGTTTTGGGGTTTTGCGCTCACTCATATCGTCAGAGCTATCTATTTTATTTGTGTAGTCGTCGACTACTTCATCAAGTTCTTGGGCGAATCGAGTTAATTCCTCTATTGAAAGCTGTTCTTCATTTTCACGCTCGATTTCTGGGATAATTTCATTTTGAAGAAGCTCGTTATACATTTGATTCGACTTTTCAATCAGATTTTTATGATGCCTCTCCACGGATTTCTTCCAGACAAATGTAAATTTATTCGCGTTTGCTTCAATCTTTGTACCATCTATAAAAATCGCTTCTTGATCGATGAGCTTTTCTTGTATGAGCTGACAACGGAATTGTATAAAACATTGACGAATGAGCTCTTTCATATCGGGATGCACACGAAAACGATTGATGGTGCGGTAGCTTGGTTCATATCCCTGAGCGAGCCACATCATACGAATACTATCTTTCACATGATCTTCGATTTTGCGACCTGAGAATGCAGCTTGTGTGTAACCACATAAAATAACTTTAAGCATCATACGTGGATGATAGGCTGGGCAGCCATTGTGTTTTACAAAGGCATTAAATGCTTCATTCGGAATACTTTCGACTAAATGGTGGATAGAAAACGCAATATCATTTTTTTGTAATTTAACTGCTAAATCTAAAGGTAAAATTAATTGATTCATGTTATAATCTTTAAACATAAGGACACTTCTTTCGTTTAGAATTTGGTAGTAGGATACTTAAATTTTAACAGAAGATGTCCTTTTTTTGTGCTTGAATCTATGCAGAAATTTACTTGATATAGAAGAAATATTAGTTGTTCGGAGTGAAGGCGGCGACTCCCAGGGGACAAGCGCGCGGGAGAGACTACAGGCTCGACCCGTGCCCCCAGGAAAGCGTCCGCCGTAACGGAGAACAACGGCTACGAAGTAGACATAAAATAAAGCAGTTCCAATTTTACTCCATCGTAAAATTGGAACTGCTTTTAATTTTGAGGTAGGTTTTGTCCCAGCCTCTTTTATAATATTTAGTTTTCGTCTTTACTATTCTGTTCTTGCTCTGCTACTTTTTCATGGATTTCAGATTCCATTGCTTGTACAAGTTCATCCTCCAGTTTTTGCCGAGGCTGAGGATGGAACCACTGAATTTCCCCCTCGTGGACAAATCCTTTGTATTCTTCACCTTGCACTTGCAAAGAAAATTGCTGACGTTCATGTATACGGTCTTCAAATGCTGGCTTTAATTCAAGTTCTGTAATCTCTTTTGAAAAGCCATAGTGTCCCATTAATGAATAAATATTCGCTTCAATTGTGGCCACTTTGCATTCACCGATTAATTGTTTTGGATGCGGATGGAGCCAAAAAATCTCATCCTCATGAAAATGTCCTTTGAATTCATCTCCATCAATCTTAAAAGTAAAGGCAAGCCGTTCATGAACACGATTTTCAAACACTGTTTCAACTTCAAAATCTTCAAGTTTGGGTTTTGCATTCTTATTATCAGGCATACTTTTTCCCCTCTCACGAAAGTTTCTATTTAAATATCCTTCCAAGATTTTCGTATATATTATTGGTTTATAGCTTCAAAACAATACTGTGATCATCTTCTAATTGCCTACTATATAGGTATTTATTTTTGGATAACGATTTAAATGACCATCGTGTATGGGAAATCGCTCTTTTTACAGAATAGAAAAGCGTCAACTGTGGTGGAAATTCAGGTAGTCCTCCGTATATACTTTTTCAAAGGTCCACATTTTACGAGTATATTAATATTTTCGTAAAGAATTTGGTGTGCGATTTAGCCATTTTTCACTAATCAATTTATGGCAATTATTTAAAATTCGTTCGATAACCTGGGTAGAGTTTGCTAGGATACGTATGCTAAAGCCTGATACTGCAAGCTTCGAAATACCAGCTTTAAACTCTGATTGTTCCAGTTGAATCACTTCGTACAACTCATCAATAAGCGCATTATTTGTATATTCACTAACTACAAGCATTGAACCTAAATGCGTATAACCTTCCATAAATCCTAGTCCAGACACTGACTGTTGTTTCGGCACTAACTTGATATGGTCAAACACACCAAGTTGTCCGTCTACATAAATCTCGGTAACTAATTGAATTGTATCATAACTGAATTTCCCACCGCTCGGCGACCAACCAGGTGTAAGGATATCTGTAGAGAGAAACGTCGCGCCACGATCCATATACACTATATTTTTTTGCTTATAATGTGCATTTTCATAAGCAATTAGAGGATCTGGTAGGTATTCCAAATAGCTATCTTTTTTTAAGTGAATGGTAGTTACTTGATAGGCATGGCTTTTTGGTGTTTTATATACTTTTGTTGCAGATTGCGTAGTTAATGTAACTTTCGATCCTTCATCTGCTGTGAACTCCATCTTGTATCGATCGCCATCTAAATAGCCACCACCGGGATTTAGAAGATAATAGCAAACTTGTCCTGAATCGTCCAAGTAAATCGGTCGCATTACTTTGAGTGCGCCTTGAAAATATACTCGTTTAGCGACCGTCTTTCCTTTTCGATTCTCGAGGTCCAGAGATAAAGTACCAGTCCAGTTAGTCATATTAATCTAAACCTTTTAGTAAAGCGTGCTGCTTAATCCATTCAATTACTTCAGGAAGACCTTCCTCATTTTTTAAGTTTGTAAATACAAAAGGTTTATTGCCGCGGAATACTTTTGTGTCTTCTGCCATAACTTCAAGGCTAGCGCCGACATGAGGTGCAAGGTCTATTTTATTAATGATAAATAAGTCAGATTTAATCATCCCTTGTCCACCTTTACGAGGGATTTTTTCCCCTTGAGCAACGTCGATAATATAGATAGAAAAATCAACTAGCTCAGGACTAAAAGTAGCCGCAAGATTGTCTCCGCCACTCTCTACAAAGATCAATTCCACGTCTGGATGACGTTCTACTAATTCATCAATTGCTGCAAAGTTCATAGAAGCATCTTCACGTATAGCAGTGTGAGGGCAACCGCCTGTTTCAACACCAATAATTCGATCCTCTGGCAGAACGCCATTTTGTATTAAAAACTTCGCATCTTCTTTTGTATAAATATCATTTGTGATAACCGCCATTTTTATTTCATCTTTAAGGTGGCGAGTTAATTTTTCAACAAGCATTGTTTTACCTGCTCCAACAGGTCCTCCAACACCAATTCTTATTGGTTCCATTAGAACACGTCCTTTACTATTCTTTAAAAATTTTAAGACATAAATATTCGAATATTTACACGTTCATGTTGCATTTGGGACAGCTCGATTCCTGGTGAAACAATACCGAAATCATCTTTCGATAGTTGCAGGATTTTGTCAACTGCCACGTTTAATTCTGGTATAAAGTTATGAGAAATCTTTTGTCCGGCTGTTTGCCCAAGTGGAATCGCACGAACCGCATTTTGAATTTGACTAGAAATAGAAGAATACAGGTGGTAGCGGATAGTATCTTGTTTTTCTACCCCAAGCCCATGAGCTACCATTGTAAATACGATAGCAGGATGACCAAATGCATTTTTTTTCTTAATTTCCGCTCTGTATTGTGAGAGGATGGGTAGCTCGTATAGTGATTCAGTGAGTTTCAGCATGCGATCACCAATCATTTGAGTGCCTTCTCTCGTCTCTCTAGGCAAGTTTTGGACAGTTAATAAGCGATCCAAGTGCCATATTTCTAGAATATTTCCTTCCGTAAGAGCTTCATAAACAAAGCGAGAGGCTAATCCATCCGTATAGACGAGTTGCTCATGTAAATAGACTTTAAGCCACTGAAAAAACGTCTCTTGGTCATGAACTTTATCTTCCTGTATGTAGCTCTCCAAGCCAAAAGAATGACTGAAGGCTCCTGTAGGAAGGTTAGAGTCGCATAGTTGAAACAAAGAGAGAATGTTGTTAGTCATGACTGTGGCCTATATGACGGAATGCTTGTTTTACTTTTCGATCTTCTCGTTTAAATGGAATCTCCATTTGTTGAAGTAATTCTTCCACTAAGTAGTCATACTGAACAAACATATCATTGTCTTCGAATTGCGCAGGGAGATGTCGATTACCCAATTGGTGAGCGATTGTACCCATTTCCTTAATGTCTCTAGGACTGATAACTAGTAAATCATCTGAAAGTACATCAATGACTATCATATTTTTATCATCCATGTATAAGACATCACCAGCAACAAGATCTTTGTGCTCTTTTAAGCGAATGCCTAGTTCGTTACCGTGATCTGTTTTAACACGTTGAATCCGCTTCATTAAATGAGCGCTTTCCATATAAACTTTTTCTATATGACGTTTTTTAACTTCATTTGAATCCATTTGTTCAATGTTTGTGATAATCTTTTCTATTATCATAATATTCACCTCAGAATAAGAAATAGCGCTGACCCATAGGCACCGTATCGACTGGTTCACATGTCAGCAATTCTCCGTTTACTTTTACTTCGTATGTTTGTGGATCAACCGTAATATTAGGCGTTTCACCATTTAACTTCATATCTTTTTTTGTTAGCGTTCGAATCCCACCAACTGGTAAAACTATTTTTTGAAGTCCAAGTTTTTCGTGGACACCATCATCATAAGCAGCTTGAGAAATGAACGTAGCTGAACTTTTTGCTAATGCTTTCCCGAATTGAGCGTACATTGGACGATAAATATAAGGTTGTGGAGTCGGGATAGATGCATTGCCATCACCCATTAATCCAGTAACCGCTAGACCATTTTTAAGGACCATTTCTGGTTTCACACCAAAGAACTTTGGATTCCAAAGAACTAAATCGGCCATTTTTCCAACCTCAATAGAACCTACATATTTTGAAATACCATGTGTAATTGCTGGGTTAATAGTATATTTAGCGATATACCGTTTAACTCGATTATTGTCAGCATGTTCGCTATCACCTTGTAGGGACCCTCTTTGTTTTTTCATTTTATCAGCAACTTGCCATGTGCGTAATACGACTTCTCCTACACGACCCATCGCTTGGGAATCTGAGCTCACCATACTAAATACGCCCATGTCATGAAGGATATCTTCAGCTGCTATTGTTTCTCTTCTAATTCTAGAATCGGCAAAAGCGATGTCTTCTGGTATAGAAGGATTTAAATGATGGCAAACCATGACCATATCAAGGTGTTCGTCGATCGTATTTACGGTATAAGGGAGGGTAGGATTCGTTGATGAAGGAAGAATGTTAAGGTAACCTGCTGATTTGATTAAATCAGGTGCATGTCCACCGCCTGCGCCTTCAGTATGGTACATATGAAGAACTCGATCTTTTACAGCCGCCATAGTATTTTCCATAAAGCCGCTTTCATTTAATGTATCTGCGTGTAATGCAACTTGAATGTCGTACTCGTCTGCAACTTGTAGTGCATAATCAAGGGATGAACCAGTAGCTCCCCAGTCTTCATGAACTTTTAAACCGATTACGCCTGCTTTTACTTGCTCGATTAGGGGCTCAACGGATGCAGCATGTCCTTTGCCTGTAAAACCAATGTTAATTGGGAGGCCTTCAGCCGCTTCTAGCATGCGGTGAATATTCCACTCACCTGGCGTAACAGTAGTAGCCTTAGAGCCAGCTGCAGGACCTGTACCACCGCCGATTAGTGTTGTCGTACCGGCTGTTAGTGCCACTTGTACTTGTTCCGGGTTTATAAAATGAACGTGTGTATCAATGGCTCCAGCTGTCACAATCAAGCCTTCACCGGCAATTATTTCAGTAGATGTACCAATAATTATATCTACATTATCCGTAATTAATGGGTTACCGCTTTTGCCAATGCCGAAAATTTTGCCATCGCGAAGGGCTAAATCGGCTTTACAAATGCCTGTATAATCTAAAATAATGACGTTTGTTATTACTGTATCGGGTACACCATCCTTGCGTGTAGCAAGTGGATGCTGACCCATACCGTCACGAATAACCTTCCCGCCTCCAAAGACTGCTTCTTCGCCATAAGAAGTGTAATCTTTTTCGATTTGAATAAATAACTCTGTATCTGCAAGACGGATAGAGTCACCAGTAGTTGGTCCATACATTTCAGCGTATTGCTTTCGGGACATTCTAAAACTCATGCTTCATCCTCACTTTCTAATTTGCCGTCGACTTTATTATTGAATCCATAGATACGACGCTCTCCGGCAAAATCAATCAGCTGTATTTCTTTTTCATCTCCAGGTTCAAAACGAACAGCTGCTCCGGCTGGCACATTTAAACGCTTTCCGTAAGCTTCTTTTCTATTAAAGTGGAGTGCTTCGTTTACTTCGTAAAAATGAAAATGTGATCCTACCTGAATAGGACGGTCACCTGTATTTGTAACAAAAATACTAGAAACGACGCTACCTTCGTTACAAATAATGTCTTCTTCTTTCAAAATGTACTCACCTGGTAACACTTGGCGATCCCTCCTATTTATCGTATCGGGCTGTGAACAGTCACTAATTTTGTTCCATCTCGGAAAGTTGCTTCAACCTGAATATCATTGATCATAGAAGGTATACCTTCCATGACATCGTCTTGCGTCAAAATGGAAGCACCATATTCCATTAGTTCGGCAACAGTTTTCCCGTCCCTTGCCCCTTCCATTACCTCATATGTGATGAGGGCGACAGCTTCTGGATGGTTTAACTTCAATCCTCTGTCTTTCCGGCGCCTTGCAAGGTCCGCTGCGACCACTATCATTAGCTTGTCAATTTCTCGCGGCAATAGATGCATAGTTCATTCCTCCTGATAAAATCTCATATAAATTACATTGGGAGAAAGATAGTTCTTACTGGTTGAAATAAATAAAAATAACCTTTACTTATCTTCTCTAAAAACCCAGTAATTTAACCTTCCTAGAGAATTTTAACATATAAAGAAATTAAGATGAAGTTTAACGCAGTATAGAGAAAACTAATACGAAAGTTTCACTGAGTTAAAACAAATTGAGAATGGCAAGACTACTTGCTCTTGCAAACTTAAATCTCGCATTAACCCCACGCTCTCGACATACACACACATCGCTTCTTGCAGAAGCCAGCCGGTGTAGCACTGAAACAAATCATGGATAGACTTGGCCATTCAGATGATCAAATTACCAAGAATGTCTACCTCCACGTTACAAAAGAAATGAAAAAAGAAGCTTCCCAAAAGTTTGCACAACTAATGAGAAGCCTCGATTATAAGAATTTCACTTTCACCTTACATACAAACCCATACATATCAAGGGTTGAAGCGGCTTATTACATCATGCCGCCCATAAGATGAGGGTGTGTAATATCTTTAATGTTGTGTGTGGAGAGTACGGCATATCAGGGTTTAGGAGAAAATGAGTTGTAACTTCTTTAACATGAGTTTACTGTTTTTCATGAAATTGTGTTAGCAAAATGTTAGCATTTTTAATAGTAATTAATCTCCTTTATAGATTAAGGATGAGAGAATTTGAAGAGCTGAACAACATTTCTTGGGTTAACCTAAATAGCACATCTTAGGCATATAAAACACAAGTATATTGCTACCCATAGTCGAATTCTTAGCAGAACATATTCTGCGATTATATGAGTGATATTCTAATAGTTTTTAAATGGACTATTAGATTGCAACAAGCATTTTAATTTTTGACAAGATCTATTGCCATAAATACTATCCTTTTCTTAAGGTTTTTATAAATTCAACGGTAAACTCTGCGCAATAATGACCTGCTGTTTTTAAATCTTCTATGTTATCACCTGAAACTTCAGAGTTTGATATAGTTCGTATGGAGAGATAAGGAATGTTAAAAATCTTTGCCACTTGTGCAACGGCAAAAGCCTCCATGTCTTCAGCACATGTCCCCGCATTTTGATGAAACCATCGAATACGATCTATCTCTCTATTCCAAAAATCTGCACTTCCAATTTTACCCTCTACCACTTACTTGGTTTAGTATTGCACTAGTCTCTTCTTGTGTTAGGCTGAATTCTGTACGAAGATGAGCTGCAACAGCATTTTTTAGTCTATCCTCATTATTTCGGATTTTTTTTTAGCTACAAATTGAATTATTTCCACTGGTGTTGGTTCTGCGAGTTCACATAATAATTTCCCTATTTCTTTCACTACCTTAGTAAAAAGAATAAAATCATCGAAGCACAAATCATCCTTTTTATTAGGTGCTGTTATCTTAAATTTCATTTTTATCTCAGATTCAGACTCTATTAGACCTTTATGTAGTGTGTCAAGATCTTTCTTAACATCAGGGTGAGTAATACTGATTCTTATATATCTATAGTACTCAAATAGTTTATAACATAAATCATTTTCGTATTTGTAACTCGAATCTGTATTCCTTATTGCCTGAGACAACCTACCACCCATGTCTGTGTTGTAAGTCCAATTTTCCCCACTAAGTTTACAATGCTCATCCTTATAGTCTTGAAGAAATAATTCAGCTGATTGATAAACAGTTACTATATAGCTTTTTGCCATAGTAACACTAAGTTCTTTGGTAACATACTAAGCACGATTCACGTGAGTATTTTCAGAACAATTCGCCAAAAATAGTTCCGCAAAATCATCTAATGGAATAGCCATTCCTTCATCTTTTATGAATTCTATTGATTAAAGTGAAAGGCGGCGACTCCTGGGGATAAGCGTGACAGGTGAGCCTCCGCAAGGTCGCAAAGCGACCGAGAGGAGGCTCACCGCATGCCCCCCGGAACGCATCCGCCTGGAACGGAAATCAACATTTTCCAACCCACCCGTTTGTTTATTAACTAACATTAATTGAAGCACTAAAAAAAGCCCCTCACCAATTCAATGAATTGATGAAAGACCTTTTCGGTTTAGAGTGATTTGACTAGCATTCATGACCAATAAAATGACCACGGCTTGATGATATACGCTCTAACCCTTGAAAGTATAAGGGTTAAGAGTTTATATCACATCATGCCGCCCGTAAGGTGAAAGTGTGTCATATCTTTCACGATATAATTCAAATGCGCGGTAGATCAAGGTTTGAAAAAATCAGGATTGTAACATCTTTAACGGGAATTAATACTTTTTACTGGATTGCGTTAACAAAATGTTAGCATTTTGCTAACGTAATTTTTGTAAGAGAGTCTCCGGAAAGAAACTCTCTCGTTATTTTATTTCAAGTCTTCAATCGAATCAATATCAACATACCCTGGTACAACCAGTCCATTCTTCGTTCCATGTAAGTTTTGTCCAAGGTCAACGAAATCGTTCTTATAGGTATTAAAAAATTCAACATGTGTAGTTGGGAGCCATGCACCAACCATCCCATCTGCACTTCCATTGGCTACACCAGCAAACATAGGCCCAACTTCTACCTGGCTCAATGTCACAGTATAACCATTTTGCTCAAGAACCTTGCCAATCACATAGGTACTAGCGATTTCTGTGTCCCAAGCAACAAAAACAAGATTGATCGGTTCACCACTTCCTGATTGAACACCTTTTATCCATTCAGAAACTTTGTCAGGATTGGCCTCAATCCATTTTTCAGCCGCTTCAGTCGGATCCATTCCTTCTGTAATATTGACCATCACAGCTTCCATATCACTTGGTTCCCAAGAAAATTGATCAAGGATTTTATAAGCACCAGGTGCATTCTGTTCAAGACCTTTTCTTACAATTGTATGAATACTTTCAGCTCCACCAAAGGATCCTTTTGGGTCGTCGAGATATTTCAAATCGAATTTGGTGAACATCCAATGTGGTGACCACCCAGTAATAATAATCGGTTCTTGACTATTATAGGCTTTCTGCAGTTCTGCTACCATTGCGGCAGAAGATCCTTCAATTAACGTCCAATTATCTAACTGGTAATCTTCTAGTGCATTATTTGTCAACCCCATTAGTCCTGCTCCAGGTTCAATCCCTATAATTTCATATTCTGTTTGGGCACCAATCCCGTTCGCATTCTCATTAACAGTAGCCTTGTTTCCTTGAATCGCTACAACAAGAGCCGTACCAACTACAAGTAAAGCTAAAATAGAAAAAGCTATTTTAGGCTTAACAGCATGGTCATAAGCTGGGTAACGTAAGTTTTGCGTGATACGGTCAAGAATGATCGCGATGATGACGATCGATAATCCAGCTTCAAAGCCTTGCCCAACGTCAATTTGACTAACCGCTCGGTAAACATCTGCTCCAAGTCCTGGTGCCCCAACTAATGAAGCCGTAACAACCATCGATAGAGCAAGCATAATACTTTGGTTAACCCCTGCCATAATGGTTGGAGTAGCCAAAGGTAATTGTACTTTGAACAATTTTTGACTGGTAGTTGCACCAAAAGCATTTGCCGCTTCAATTAAATCTTTAGGCACTTTTTGAATACCAAGATTCGTCATACGAATGGTTGGAGCAATAGCGAAAATAAAGGAAGCAATAATCCCCGGTACAACTCCAATCCCAAAAAATAAAATGGATGGAATTAAATAAACAAATGCAGGCATAGTCTGCATAAAGTCTAAAATAGGTGTAACGATGTTTTGTACTGTTTTTCTTTGCGCACACCATATTCCCAGAGGGATCCCAATGATGATCGTAAGCAATCCTGATAATAATACAATCGCAAGTGTTTGAATACTTGAATCCCAATAACCAAGATTATCAATCAATAGTAAACTAATTAATGTAAAAACTCCTAATGGCCATCTGCTTGTATAGGTAACCAAAAGCGTCAAGACGAGAATTAAAACGATGGGAGGACCTATACTTAATACGTCCACTATAATATCTAATAGACCATCGATTAAATTGGTTATAAAGGAAAAAAGTCCGGCCAACGCAATGGTTAACCATGCGACAAAGGAATCTACCCATTCTCCTAGTGGGATTTTAGGAATACTCATTTAATTAGTCACTCTCCAAGTTCATTTAAAGAATCTTTATTTCCCGTTAAAGCACCAATGACGGCCCCACGTATCACAATTCCTTTAAATCGATTTTCTTCATCGATAACAGATATCGGCAAACTGGATGTTGCGATTACATCCATCAGATCTGTAAGTAATGTATCTTCTGAAACCGTTGGGATATCCGTTGTCATAGCGTCGGCAATGGATTGATTTTGATTTATGGCCTGACGTGCTTGTTCAGCAGTAATCGCTCCCAACAACTTATTTTTTCGGTCAACGATAAATATACTGGAATATCCTTGATTTCGCATAATTTCCAAAGCAACCCTTGGACCTCGGTCTACGCTAATTTTTTCTCCTCGCTTCATCACATGTGAGGCTGTTATGACTTTCGATAAGTCAACATCTTCAACAAACTTCTCGACAAATTCATTTGCGGGCTTTATCATAATTTCTTCAGGTGTTCCTAGTTGAATGACACAGCCATCTTTCATCAGGGCAATTCGATCCCCAATTCGCAGTGCTTCATCTAAATCATGGGTGATGAAAATAATCGTTTTCTGGTATTGTTCTTGAATGCCAATTAATTCATCCTGCATATCTTTACGAATTAACGGATCAAGAGCGCTGAAGGCTTCGTCCATCAAGATAATATCTGTATCGCTTGCAAGAGCTCTAGCAAGACCAACCCTTTGTTGCATTCCACCGCTCAATTGTGATGGGTATTGATGTTCGTAACCTTTTAACCCGACAGCTTCTAGAGCATGCATCGCTTTTTCGAGACGTTCATTAGGAGCGACTTTCTTGACTTCCAGACCAAATTCAGCGTTTTCTAAAATCGTTTTATATGGAAAAAGGGCAAAGTTTTGAAAAACCATACTAATTCTTTTTTGTCTGGTTTCTCGTAATCTTGCGGCGTTCATCTTAACGATATCTTCATTCTTTATTAGAATTTCTCCAATTGTAGGATCGATCAACCTGTTAAACATCCGGATTAAGGTTGACTTTCCACTTCCTGATAAACCCATGATGACAAAAATTTCACTGGGATAAATTTTAAAACTAACATTATTAACACCAACCGTGAGTCCTGTTTCTTTTAAAATTTCTTTTTTTGATTTGCCCTGTTTTAATAAATCAATGGCAGCTTTAGGAGATTTACCAAAAATCTTCGAGACATTCTTGACTTCCACATATGGATCCATCAAATCATCACCTCATTTTGTTAATTGACTTTACAATTGAGCTTTCCCTATTTTGTATCATATATGTAGAGTTCTGATGGAGAAAAGAAGCTAGTATGTACGTATTGAAAAGTTTGATTACCTCGAAAAGATCAAAAAATGGATGAGATACAAATTGTTATTAAAAAAATTTAACCATTTCCGTGATCCCATATTGTTTAAAATTGATTTATTTAATTGAACTGGTGTATATTGCAGAACTTTATAGAATCAGCTGCTTAAAGAAATTCTAAGAGGTAGAGTAAATATGAACATCTCTTTTAGTTAAAATAAGCAACTAGTAGATGTGAAAGAAATTCAGCAACGATTAGGCCCATACCGATATTAATACCACTATGAACATTTATGCACATATGACAAAAATATGGCAAAAAAGGCCTCCCAACAGTTTAGCCAACTGATGAAAGACCTTCTCTAAAATGAGTTATATGCATTTTTTTCGCCACTGACGTGGTCTAGCGTAATGATTTGAACAGAAAATCCCTTAATTACAAAGGGTTTTATGTCCTTTTTACATCATGCCGCCCATACCACCCATGTCAGGCATACCCATGCCGCCGCCTGCTGGTTCTGGAATGTCTGCTACTACTGCTTCTGTCGTTAAGAATAATGCAGCTACAGATGCAGCGTTTTGAAGTGCTGAACGAGTTACTTTAGTTGGATCTACGATACCTGCTTCGATCATGTTCACCCATTCACCTGTTGCAGCGTTGAAACCGATACCGATTTCTTCGCGTTTTAGACGATCTACCACGATAGATCCTTCAAGACCTGCGTTGTTAGCGATTTGACGAACTGGTTCTTCTAATGCACGAAGTACAATTTTCAGACCTGTTGCTACGTCGCCTTCTTTTGTTTCTGCTAATTCTGCCACTTTGTTGTATACATTTACTAGTGCAGTACCACCACCAGCTACAATACCTTCTTCAACAGCTGCACGAGTTGCGTTTAGAGCATCTTCAATGCGAAGTTTGCGTTCTTTTAGTTCTGTTTCTGTTGCTGCTCCGACTTTCACTACAGCAACACCACCAGCTAATTTAGCAAGGCGTTCTTGTAGTTTTTCTTTATCGAATTCAGATGTTGTATCTTCTAATTGAGCACGGATTTGTGTTACACGACCAGCGATGCGATCAGATTCTCCGTTACCCTCTACGATTGTCGTATTGTCTTTAGATACAACAACTTTAGATGCGCGACCTAATTGTGTAATATTAGCAGATTTTAAGTCTAGGCCTAAATCTTCTGTAATTACTTCAGCGCCAGTTAGAACTGCGATATCTTCTAACATTGCTTTACGACGGTCCCCGAATCCTGGAGCTTTAACAGCTACAGCATTGAACGTTCCACGTAATTTGTTTAATACAAGAGTAGCTAAAGCTTCCCCTTCTACGTCCTCAGAGATTAGTAAAAGTGGTTTCCCTTGTTGTACTACTTGCTCAAGCACAGGAAGGATTTCTTGAATGCTTGTGATTTTTTTATCTGTAATTAAAATATATGGATTGTCTAAAATAGCTTCCATTTTATCAGAATCTGTCACCATATACGGAGATGCATATCCACGGTCAAATTGCATACCTTCTACTACATCAAGCTCCGTTGTGAACCCTTTAGATTCTTCAATTGTAATAACTCCGTCGTTACCAACACGTTCCATAGCTTCAGCGATTAAATCACCAACTTCAGAATCTCCTGAAGAAATAGCTGCAACCTGAGCAATAGACTCTTTACCTTCGATTTGTTTCGAAATTGCTTTTAGCTCTGTAACTGCTGCAGCAACAGCAAGGTCGATCCCTTTACGGATTCCTACTGGGTTTGCACCCGCTGTTACGTTTTTCAATCCTTCACGAATCATCGATTGTGCTAGAACAGTAGCAGTAGTTGTACCATCACCAGCGATATCGTTTGTTTTAGAAGCAACCTCTGCTACTAATTTTGCACCCATATTTTCAAATGCATCTTCCAATTCGATATCTTTTGCAATCGTTACACCGTCATTTGTAATTAGTGGAGAACCAAATTTTTTCTCCAGAACTACGTTACGTCCTTTTGGTCCAAGTGTTACTTTAACAGCATCTGCAAGTTTATCTACTCCGCGTAGCATAGCGCTACGAGCGTCTTCACTGAATTTAATTTCTTTAGCCATGTGTTAGTTACCTCCTGAATATATTTTTCAAAGTTTATTAGCCAATTACAGCTAGAACATCGCTTTCGCGTAAAATTAAATAGTCATTGTTGTCATATTTCACTTCTGTGCCTGAATATTTAGAGAAGATGATACGGTCTCCCTCTTTTACGTCAAGTTCAACGCGAGTGCCGTTTTCAAGTACTCGTCCAGTACCTATAGCAACAACATTTCCTTCTTGCGGTTTTTCTTTAGCAGAGTCTGGAAGTACGATGCCAGATGCTGTTTTTTCCTCAGCTTCGATTAATTCGATTATGATACGATCACCTAATGGTCTTAACAAGTGAAACTACCTCCCTAAAATAGTAAAATGTAATATTATTAGCACTCTTACTCTTCGAGTGCTAACACACTTATAATAATAATTAATCACAGAACATTTTGCAAGTGAGAAGGTATCTTTTTCTTTTATTTCCTATTTCCGATACAATAAAGCTATACTTCCTGTTGACCCGAGGCTCACAGGATATGAGTCACATAGATGAAGCCATACGACGTGGCATTTTTCGTCTATGTTCTACGTCGGCGTTTTACAAGCTCTTTGCCCCACACTTTCCTGGATTTTCTCAGAAAAAATTTGACGTAGGGTTATTACAGTCTGTTAAACCAGGATAAAAGAAAAAGGTACAAATAGAAAGGACTAAAACTGTTCATGAAACAACAAAAAACCGGTATTTATATTTTAATCGTTTACTGCATTATGCAGTTATCTGGAGCAGTGCTGATGCCAATCCTGCCGTTCCTTTATAATTTTTTTGAAACAAGAGGTGTGGAAGATCCTGCACTTAATATTTCTGGGTGGTGGGTATTTCTTAGCATGGCAATTGCCACGTTAATCACCCTACTAATAATCCGAAAAGACAATACTTACTTAAAACCGTTAAAAGGAAAATCAACTCCCACTCTACAAACAATTGGTTGGGGAATAGTCGGGTTTTTCCTTGTCCTTTTTGGACAGGGGTTTGCTGCAAGCATTGAGCTAAAGTTTGGTGTGGATCCTGGCTCAGAAAATACAACCCAGTTCATCGAAATCGCCCAAGCCGTACCATTTGCTATATTTTCAATTGTCATTTTTGCTCCTATCTTAGAAGAGCTCATATTCCGACGCATCATTTTCGGAACACTACTTCCAAAAACAAATTTCTTTGTAGCTGCTTCTGTCAGTGCTATTGTGTTCGCAATAATTCACTTTGACTTTACGCACATCCTACTATATGCAGTATCTGGATTTATATTCTCCTTTATTTATTACAAGACGAAGCGAATCATTGCATCTATTATCTCTCATATGCTATTAAATGGTTTTGTTGTACTTGTTCAATTTTATGGGGAAGACATTCAGAAATTTTTTGAACAATACTCCAATATGCAGATAATACTTTTTCCTTAATAAAAGCCTTTGACCATCTAGAAATGTGGTCAAAGGCTTTTTACATTATTCAGCATGTTCGTTTCTTATTAAATAGATAAGGGTTTGTAGTTCGACAGAAAGATCGATTGTATGCACGCGGATAGAGTCTTTTGTTTGGATACGAATTGGCGTAAAGTTTAATATTCCTTTAATAGATGAAGACTCTAGCTGATCGGCAACTTGCTGTGCAGATCGACTTGGCAAAGTGAAAATAACTAGTTCAATTCCAAATTCCTCTAGCTTTTCAAGCATCACGCTGGAATGATACACCGGAATATCACTTATAGTTGTACCCTCAACTGGTGCCTTAGTATCAAATGCAACGACAATTTTAGTGTTGTGGTTTTTTTGGAAATTGTACTTTAGAAAAGCATTTCCCAAACTACCAACACCAATAAGAGCCACATTTGCAGCCTCATCCTGATCGAGTGTTTTACGGAAAAACTCAAGCAGCGTTGGAACGTCATAACCGTACCCCTTTTTCCCTAGCGCACCAAAATGAGAGAAATCTCTTCTAATAGTTGCAGAATCAATTTTCATCGCTTCACTAAGTTCCTGGGAGGAAACTCGTTTATGTCCAGCATTATGAAAGCTTTGTAAAAATCTATAATATAATGGAAGTCTTTTTGTAGTTGCTTGAGGAATTCTCGGTAATTCAGGTTTCATAAAAATCCTCCTAGTTTAGTCAAACAAATCGTTTTTATCTTACTAGACATTTCTATCATTGTAAAGCTATGGCGTTGCAACAACAAGCCCTATCTATTACACTTAGGATAGAATTGAGGTGCGAATAATTGTGATTGTTTTACAAGTCAATCAAATAACAAAATCCTTTAACGGTGAAGATATATTAACTAATGTAAAGCTAGAGGTTCAGGACCGAGACCGGGTTGCCCTTGTAGGTAGAAACGGCGCTGGAAAGTCTACTTTACTTAAAATAATAGCAGGTGAAATGTCATACGATTCTGGCGAAATCATTATGCCCAAAAATATTCGTCTTGGTTATTTAGAGCAGCATGCAGGACTCGAATCCAAGCTGACCATCTGGGAGGAAATGAAGAAGATTTTTAGTCATCTAATTAACTCTGAAAAAGAGCTTCGTGCCTTAGAATCACAGATGGCAGACCCTGTTATATATGAAGATGCGGAAGCTTATGCACGAGTAGCAGCAACGTATGATGAATTACAGTTAGCCTTTAATGAAGCTGGTGGTTATCGCTTCGAATCAGATATCCGCTCTATCTTACACGGGATGCAGTTTTTCCCGGATGATTACGACAAGCCTGTCCAAGCATTATCGGGAGGACAAAAAACGAGATTAGCACTTGCAAAGATGCTATTAAGTAAGCCAGACTTACTGATTCTCGATGAGCCTACCAACCATTTGGACATTCAAACGTTAAGCTTTTTAGAAAACTATTTAAAAAATTATAATGGCGCAGTGCTTATCGTCTCGCATGACCGATACTTTTTAGATCAGGTAGTCAACTTTGTGTACGAGGTATCTCGTCATAATGTAGCAAGATACGTTGGCAACTACAGCTCCTACTTAACGCAAAAAGCAAAAAACTACGAGTTAGATAGAAAGAAATATGAAAAACAGCAAGAGGAAAAAGCGAAGCTAGAGGATTTTGTTAGTAAAAATCTCGCTCGTGCCTCTACTACTAAAATGGCTCAATCTAGACGTAAGGTTATCGAAAAAACCGATTGGATGGAGTCCCCAGACGGCGATGAGAAATCGGCCTCATTCGGATTTACGATTGAACGGCCTAGTGGCAATGACGTATTGCGCCTTGAGGAAATCGCAGTCGGTTATCCAAACAAGACCGTTTCCTCTAATATATCGTTCTCTGTATACAAGCAGGATCGAATCGCACTTGTTGGACCAAACGGGGTCGGAAAATCTACTTTACTAAAGACCATTATGAAACAGTTGGATGCTGCTGGAGGTAAAATTCAGTACGGAACGAATGTCCAATTCGGTTACTATGACCAGGAACAAGCTGCTTTAACTGGCAACAAAACTGCCCTTCAAGAACTATGGGACGAGTGGCCATTGATGAATGAAAGAGATGTCCGTACTGTATTAGGTCGGTTCTTGTTTACAGGAGACGATGTACAAAAAACGGTATCAACATTATCTGGTGGTGAAAAAGCAAGACTCGCACTTGCGAAGCTAATGCTTTTAAAAGCGAACACTCTTGTACTTGATGAGCCTACTAACCATTTAGACTTAGATAGTAAAGAGGTTCTCGAAAATGCCTTACTCGATTTTCCTGGAACAATTATATTCGTCTCCCATGACCGTTACTTCATTAACCGAATTGCAACCAAGGTAATTGAATTAGCAAGCGATGATGCAACACTATTCCTTGGAGATTACGACTATTATTTAGAGAAAAAAGAAGAAATGGAAGAGCTCGCTTTAGAAAATACCGTCGTTGAAAATACGGTAGTGACGAAAGTGAACACATCTACTATTGATAAAGAAGCCAAGAAAAAAGAACGCCAGCTTCGACGCCAGCTAGAGGAATTAGAAAGTAAAATTCCAACGATTGATGCAGAAATTGCTACGATTGAAGAAAAGCTATGTGACCCTGCAATTTTCCAAGATCACGAAGCTGTTCAACAGCTACAGCGTGAATTGGATGAATGGAAAGAAAAACAAGATGAATTGTCCAATGAATGGTTAGAATTACAGGAACAACTAGAAGAAATAGCACCTTAAAGAAAAAAGGTAGTGAAACCAATTTAATGGCTTCACTGCCTTTTGTTTACCTTTTTTTGAGTCGAAGTCTACATAGTTCTTATTAGTTAGAATTAGTATATTCGTTTCTATTTAAAGTTGATTCATTTATCCATAAATCTAAGGAATTCTTTGAAAAGATAAACTCTCCATATACTTTTGAATAAGGGAGCATCATACCTGAATATGATCCAAAATTATTCAAATGTAATTTTTCCCGTATAATAATTTCCTTTATTGATTTTTCACTAATTCCCAGATAATCAGCTGCTTCCGAAATTGATAAGACTTCTTCAACAGGTTGGTAATTCACCTCTTCAACCGCCGAGTTCTGTAGATGCATAATCGCATTTCCTATCCAAAAGCCACTGAATGCAATTGAAATAGCTAAAATTACGATAGAATATTCCCTTTTCATAGTTCACTTCCCCTTGATGAATGTTCATAGAAAATACTTTTCTGTTAAAATCGTGAATCGATTAATTGCCCCTTGAAGAATCGGCAAGACCACGACCAATTACATTAGCAGAGACAGGTTTCTCTCCTAATTCCCTTGCCCAAATAGATAATTGTCCGATATGGTGTATTTCATGGGCAATTACATGTCGAATAACTTCGCCCCATGTTTCCTGTTCAATTCTCCCATCTGATAACGTATCGTAAAGTATGCTATTTTCCATGGTATCATTCCAGTCGTTCACAAAGGCTTGGACTTCCAATCGAAATTCAGCATCTAATTTCCGTACTTTTTCAAGCGTCTTATAATTTTCAAACTTCTCCTGAAAGTCGGGCTTACCTTGCAAAATGCGAATCCAACTCCATTCAACATCAACTATATGAAATAATGTTTCGAGAATACTTCCTACTCCCCCTGTGCGCCTACATAACAGATCTTCTTCACTTAATTTCTCACACAACTGATACCATTCTTCCCTAACCAACCAATTATACTGAAAAAACATTTTCACTAAGTTTCCTCCCAAATAATTGAAAAATAATCTTCTACCTTATTTTTATTTTCTTTGATCACATTTTCTAACTTATTACTAGAATTCTACAATTTCAGCATTAATCCTTCTTACGTTTTAATCCTTTATTTACTGTTATGTCGAATCGTATACATATATGTTGGTCAAGTACTTTTTCACAGAAATTTTTCTCCACATATTTATTCACATAAAAAAACTAGTTATATCAATCTATCAACAGGTTTATCCACACTGTCCACATTTTATAAAAGGAGTTATACACAATAGTGTGTATAAAAATGATACTATATATAGTTTATCGTTAAGTTATGCACACGTTATCCACAAATTGTGCATAAGTACGAATGTTCTCTATTGACAACTTCTAAATTACATGATAAAAAATCCTCTTTTCTTGTCGAAGAAAAGAGGATTTCATTTAGTTCCAACTATTTAATTCTAGACCAGGTCTACCATTCATCGACATATTACTTCTATGTCCTGCTGAAAACTTCGAATTTCCTGCGGCTGCAATCATGGCAGCATTGTCGGTACATAACTTGATGGGTGGTACATAAAAAGGAATATTTTCTTTTGTAAAAGCTTCCTCTAGTGAACTACGAAGTCCCTTGTTGGCAGCAACTCCTCCTGCAGCAATGACTTGCTTCACGTTGAATTCACGTGCTGCACGAACAGTTTTTGCTGTTAAAACTTCAACTACACTTTGCTGGAATCCTGCAGCTAGATGGTTAGGATTAATTTTTTCTCCTCGCTGCTCGGCATTATGCTGATAATTGATCACCGCTGATTTTAATCCGCTGAAGCTAAAATCATAGGACCCTTCTTCCAACCATGCCCTAGGGAATTGCAATGCTTCATCACTTTCGTTAGCAAGCTTATCGATATGTGGTCCCCCTGGATAAGGGAGATTCAATACTCGTGCTACTTTATCATACGCTTCACCCGCAGCATCATCTCTAGTTTCACCGATTAACTCAAATATACCGTCTTCTTTCATTAGCACAAGCTCGGTATGTCCACCAGACACGACTAACGCTAGCAGTGGAAATTCCATCTTCTGCACTAATCCATTTGCATAAATATGTCCTGCGATATGATGTACGCCAACTAGTGGAAGTCCATGTGCAAAAGCGAATGCTTTCGCTGCATTTATCCCTATTAAAAGAGCTCCTACTAATCCTGGACCTTCTGTTACTGCCACTGCATCAATATCCTGAGGTGTCATACCCGCCTGTTTTAATGCCTCTTCGATGACAATCGTAATTTGCTCCACATGATGTCTCGACGCAATTTCTGGCACTACTCCACCAAATCGTTTATGACTTTCGATTTGTGAGGCAACCACATTGGAGATAATCTCTTGTCCATTTTTCACAATCGATGCCGCTGTCTCATCACAGCTAGTTTCTATTCCTAATATATATTGATCTTTTATCATTTAAATTCCACCCACATCACAAGTGCATCCTCTCCGGTGTCTGAATAATAGTTTTTCCGTATGCCTCCGTCTTGGAAGTTAAGTTTATGATATAAGTTCTTCGCTACATCATTTGATACTCTAACTTCTAGTGTCATGAGTACGACACCCTGCTCTGTTACAACACGGATAGCTTCACGCATTAGACCCTCGCCAATTTTGTTTCCGCGCATTCGCTCAGCTACTGCCACATTAGTAATATGACTTTCATCCATCACTACCCACATACCACAGTAACCAATTATTTCTTTAGCCTCTGTTTCTGCCACAAGATAATGCGAATATAAATTCGTCGTCATTTCATGCTCAAAGGCTTCCCTCGTCCACGGTGTATCGAAAGCTTCCTGTTCGATCAATAGTACTTGCTCGATATCTTCTAGCGTCATTTTTCGATAAGTTATATTAGTTTCCATTTTTCTTCTGCTCTTTCATCCAGTTTGCCTCTGCTTCGGTAATTCTTAAATACTCTGGCACGACTGTATGCACTTCAGAAGGCTCCATTTTTTTCGCCATTTCTATTAAAACAGCAGCATTTGGTAAATCGAAAGCCGCATTAACCCGTTGAACCTTATCTCCAAGCACTTCTTTTATTTGCTCCCAGTGAATTGAAACGTCCAACCCGACAAATAAAACAGGCTGCTCCAAGTTATCTAAAGTCGTCAGTAAATCTACTAACGACATATGCGCCTCTTTTACTACTTCACCGTTACTATAAATTCCTGCAAATACATTGCCACGTCGTGCATCCATAATAGAACACACAACTCCTTGGAAATATGGTGCATTCTCTGCAAGTGAATGTAAACTCGATACTGAATAAATTGGTACATTTAATGTCCAAGCGAGCGTTTTTCCTATCGTTACTCCAATTCGGACTCCTGTATAAGAACCGGGTCCTTTCGCTACAGCAATTGCATCTATTTCATTCGGTTTGATATTTGCCTTTGCCATTAATTCTTCAATCGCTGGCATCGTACCAATCGAATGAGTAATTTTCATCGATGATTGAAACGAAGCAAGTACCTGCTCATCCTTTACAATAGCTACCGCAAGCGGTGTATGTGATGTATCTATTCCTAACCAAATCATTCAAAAAGCTCCTCACATAATTGTTCATATCGTTCGCCAAAAGGCATAAACGTAAATTTTCGAGCATCCTCATCTAGACGGAGAATTTGAATCGCCAGTCGTTCCGTTGGCAGATCTTCTTCTATTAAATGGGCCCATTCAATGATGCTGACCGCATCCCCGTAAAATAGCTCGTCCCAGCCCAGATCTTCATCACTATCAGCTAGTCGGTAGACGTCTAAATGATTTAACGGTAACCTGCCCTCATATTGCTTTAATATAGTAAACGTTGGACTGTTCACGTTGCGTGTAATTCCCAATCCCTTCGCCACACTTTTGGTGAATGTCGTTTTACCTGCTCCTAAATCACCTTCTAGCGTCAGTACATCACCGCCATGTAGTAAAGCTGCTAATTGCTCAGCAAGAGCCTTTGTTTCTTGCTCCGAATTAATCAATCGTTCATATTTCATCGGTCGCTTTCCTTTCCAGTTACATCTCTAATGCTTCTATTATAATGAAATACAGCGAATATTGTAAGTGTAGGGTCTTTCGTTCACTTTCAACAATAAAAAAACCATTTCGCAGCTTGTGCAAAATGATTTCTTGTCTTTTATTGGCCATTACTTTCAATTATATTACTAAACTGCTCAACAGAAATGTATCTATCGGCATTCCTAATGCATGACTCCTTAATGGTTTAGGCATGAAGAGTAGTATCCCTGATTTTGATAACGATATAATTACTAAGTTTACTTTGACTACTATTTTTATCTACGCGTTAAGCTATGCTTAATCTTATAGTTGAGTGCTACTCATTATATTGATTGGAGTGCAGGGTGGCGACTTCAGCGGGATGAGTGAGACAGATGAGATATCACAGCGACGCGTCAGCGACGGTGATAGCTCATCGCTCACCCCGCGAAACGCGTCCACCTGTAACGGAAATCAGTAGTATTATTTATTCTAAAAACTATCTTAATCAAGTGTTCACTGGAACTATTATTAACTTTCTTGGTCTTTCACTTATTGGACTAATCGAACGATTTTCTCTACAGCTTTTTCTCCAGCCGCAGTCCATTTATTTTGGTTTGCAATATGACCGTCCTTATCAACCGGATCTTGGAATTGATTGAAGCCTGTGGATGTGAGAAGCGAATGCTCATCATCGTCTAAGCCGATATTAACAACATGCTTGATGACATAGGGTGTTTGAAACTTAATTTGCGCATCGTAGTTATCTAGCTCTCCCTCCACCACTTCGAATGGAAGTCGCAAGTAGATTGTTTCCCCTTCATTTCGCCATAATACATTATCAAAACTGCCTTTATGGTAATCCCAATTTCCACCTATTGTATAGCCTAGGCTATCAATTCGACTTCTTAAATCTCCAAAACCAATTTCCTTTCCTTCCAGTTCCGTTTGCAACTGTAGCAAATGAATTCACCCCTTGTTCGTATTTTCCTTTTATCTTTTCCAAGAATCGGTTGAAAAATACTAGCCTCTCATCAATCGGTCAACTAGTTTTTTGAAGAAACCGTCCTCAATCTCCATTTCCTCTACTTTTTGTACTATTAAATCCGAAAGCATTTCATATGCAGGCTTACCAAAATGCAAACCATCGTTCTTCTCACCGACCAAAAGCTCCTTATAGTTTGGAAGCGAATATATAATATGAAATAAATCGATAAAATGACTCCCAGTCTCTTTCGCTACCTCTTGAACAGCTAGTGCATATTGCTCCATACGTTCATTCGTTCTATTCGGTTGAAGAGCCTCATCTACAGGTGCAGGACTGATCAATATCGTCTTTTCTGGACCAATTTGCTTTGCAAATAATGATATATTACGTTTAAACGTTTCTAAATCTACAAATTTATGCGTTGCGGAATCATTTGCGCCAAATAGTACAGTCACCGCATCGGGCCGCTTCGATAATACGTCTCTATTAAAACGAAACATCGCCTGTTCTGTAGTATTACCAGAAACTCCTGCATTGATAAATTTATAATTAGGCATTTTTGAACCTAATTTATGCGTTAAAATTGGTGTCGAGTAGCCTTCCTTTCTAGCTGTTATACTATCCCCGAAACAAATTATTTCCAACATTTAACAAAACCCCTTTTAATAATATGTAATATAATTGAAACGCACTATAAGTTTATATTTACCCAAAAACGGATAAACAAACATTGATATTATGTTTTGGAGGAAGTTTTATGGCTAATAAACGATTAACATGGGTTGACGTAACAAAAGGATTCTTAATGATTTTAGTAGTAATCGGACATTATCCAGGTGAATTGAATTTCCCATTCATCACTTATATATACTGGTTCCATATGCCAGCTTTTTTCTTATTGAGCGGATTATTTTTCAAAGAATTAAAAGAAGATCAAGACACAAAGGCCTCTGTTAAAAAAAGGTTCTTACAGCTGATGGTACCGTACTTGTTTTTCCTAACAGCTATAACAACTGTTCGTTATGGAATGGAGCTAGCGGGAGGAAACTTTGACTTATCCTGGTACTTACAGGATTTATGGAAATTAGTCATCGCAGGTCGTTTCGCACGTGGCGCGTATGGGGTTTTCTGGTTCGTTACGACATTATTCTTTACATATTTATTATTCATGATGATGACAAAATATTTAAGTAGAATAAAGCAAATTGGATTACTTATCATCTTCTATATAATTGCTCATTTAGAAAGTATTTTCGCTATGCAATATATTAGCGGTGCTCCAGACGAAGCATCTCAAACAATTCCTATGCTCTGGAATCTAGATGTCGTGCTAATGGCAATCGTCTATTTCGCTCTTGGCTATTACGCTAAATCGATTTGGATGAACATTACCAGACCATGGCTGATAGGAGCTGTTATCGTTGCCGTTACTGCAATAATAACCGATAAACTTGGACTTATTGATTATCATCTAAGTATGAAGTTTCTGCGATACGATCATTTACTGCTCGACTTAATCATTCCGATTGCATTTATAATCGTTATTCTTGGTCTATTCCAAAGAATTACTGCTATTCTATCGCTAGATTGGTTGGCAAAAATTGAGAAGCACTCAATTGCCATTATGTATTTGCATATTTTCACCGATATTATCCTGAACGATTATTTCCAATACGGCATTATTGGCTTCACGACGTTAGGGTTATTCATACCAATTATAGCGTCCATCGTCATTCAAAAAATGATACCATACGGAAAATTCTTTTTAGGAGATATACGTGCAAAGAAACCGATTCAAATCTAATAAAAGCCCTAACCGAGAAATGATTATGCTCGGCTAGGGCTTTTTTGCAGTAGTAAAATCGCAACAACAAATAAAATAGAACATTAGTTCTTATTATGTTATAATAAATTGACAATTACATAGCAGGGTGGGCGGTTGGTCACTTTTCCTTTAGGAGGTGTTGCCATGACAACATACCAGATGATGAGTTTGTTGATCCAGCTTAGCGCTGTAATGATAGCCACCTTTTCCATAGTAGTGACCATTATTATTTTCTTTGTAAAAAAGAAATAACCGTCCCCTGAGCTAAAGGTTTGACGGTTATTCTGACCTTGGACCAACCGCTCTTTCTGCGGTCTGTAATTGCTGACTGGATATTCGCGTATCCAGTCTCTATAGCCTATGTTTCTATGTTCATTATATACAGATTGACTAGCGCATTCAACCTATATGAGCATTCCAACTTTTGACTTAGTGAAACACGATCGTCTTGTTCCCTTCCACTATAATACGATTTTCTAAATGCCACTTTACTGCCTTTGCTAATACTCGACGTTCAATGGTGCGACCAATTTTCTTTAACTCCACAATGTTGTCACGATGGTCCACCCGCTCCACATCCTGTTCAATAATAGGGCCTTCATCTAAATTATTCGTTACATAATGGGAAGTAGCCCCAATTAGCTTTACTCCTCGCGCGTATGCACGCTCGTAAGGACCAGCTCCGATAAATGCCGGTAGGAAGGAATGGTGGATATTGATAATGCGATTTTCAAAATGGTCCACAAAATCTGGTGTTAGTATTTGCATGTAGCGAGCAAGAATTAGTAAATCTACATTGTATTCATCCATTAGTCGAATTTGTTCAGCTTCCACTTGTTTCCGAATTTCTTTGTTTGCTGGGATAAAATAATATGGAATGCCTAAAGCTTCAACAAATGGTCGCGCGTCTTCATGGTTACTGATGACTACCACAATATCAGTATCCAAATCCCCATTTTGCCACTCCCATAAAAGCTCCATTAAGCAGTGCGGTTCCTTTGAAACAAATATGGCTGAACGTGTTCGCTCCTGCGGATAATGAAAGCTAAATTCCATATTATGCACTGCAGCAATTTGTTCAAAATTCTTTTCCATTTGAATAGCTTTATCGCGTAATCCCTCACAGTGAAAAGCAATTCGGATAAAGAATGTTCCATTCTCTGGATTACTAGAATATTGGCTAGACTCAATTATATTGGAATGATGTGTATGCAAAAAGGTTGATAGTATAGAAACAATTCCTGGTTTATCAGGACACTTTACTAGCAGACGACCTCGGTTTTCTATATAAGCATCTTGCTGTTGATTAACTTGAGTATTTATAGACATATAAACAGCTCCCATTATAAATCTTAATTTTCTTATTATGCAATATTCTGTCCCTCTTCTCAACCCTTTAGTAAATTAAATGAGTAAAGTGTTTAAAATACAAAAAAATCCAGATCAACATATATTGCTGACCTGAATTTTTTGTTTAGTTAATTACTCTAAGTTTCACTTCTTTGACTCCCCAAGCAATTGCATTGTCATAGGAAGGGATGAAAACATCAATCTTATTTCCTTTAATAGCTCCCCCCGTATCACCAGCTATCGCTTCACCATAGCCCTCCACCCACACTCTTGTGCCTAATGGAATGACTCGTGGATCTACGGCTATTACTTTTTGATTGGGGTTGGCTCGCAGATCAATTCCGTAAGCGGTCGTTCCCGAGCACCCCGTACAATAAGCTGTATATGCCGTAGCGGTAACAATCATTTCTTTTCCATAGCTTGTCGGCTCTTCATTAGATTTCGACACGGTTATCTTAGGTGCTTCAGATGCTTCGGTAGGTGGGGAGCTTCTAGCTACAGTAGATGCAGCTGCTACCTTATAAACTGTTTCAGGGATTCCCTCCCCACTAATATTTAGTACATCGCCGGGGAAGATCAGATCCCCCTGAATATTATTCCATTTCATCAGCGATTCCAATGAAACGTTATGCTTTAAAGCAATACGAAAAAGATTGTCGCCTTTTTCTACCGTGTATGTCGTAGGCTTATCTAGAAAATCATAAGCTACTTCTAAATCCAAAGCATCGTTAAAAAAAATAGAATCTGTCTCGCTGCCTGACGCACTTGTGGCGACTAAGAATGGCTCAGCAGCATACGTTACCGAACTCATAGAGAAAGTAACGATTAAAAAGATTAACAACGTTTTTGCTTTCAATACTAAATCCTCCTTACAAGTAATCTTTCAATCACTTTTAAATTTGACTCAGTATTGCCCAAAAACTTTCAAAAACAAACATTCTAATTAAATAAAAAGAAACCATCCTCCCAAACAAGTAAAATCTGTTTGGAAAAATGGCGTTCATGATACATAATTTACCACTGAAAATCACTCTAAAATTTTCAGTGTTATCTCTTGTCTGCCCCACTCTATAGCCCCATCATAAGTAGGAATGAATACGTCAATTCGATTCCCCTTTATAGCGCCACCTGTATCTCCAGCAATCGCCTCTCCATAGCCCTCCACCCATACTTTCGTACCAAGTGGAATTACAGTCGGATCTACTGCAATAACTTTTTCCTCTGGATTAGATCTTAGGTCGATACCATAAGCAGTTATTCCAATACAGCCATAACAATAAGCAGTATAAGCAGTTGCCTCTACGGTCATTTCTTTACCTGGTCCTTCTGGAGGTATAGAATCTGGATGCTTAACTATCTCCGTATCACTACTAAACCTTAACTGGTCTTTTGGATAAATTACGTGATCGGTCAATCCATTCAATTCCATGAGCAACTCAACCGAAATATTATTAGCAGCTGCAATATCGTGTAAGTTGTCCCCTTCTATAACGGTATGTATAGTTTTTTCAGGAAGTACTGGTGAATCTTCCCCTACTGCAAGTAAGTCTTTCATATATTCATCTGGTAAACTCAATTGGTCCACTAGCGGTTCCTCCGCACTTGCTGCAGAAAAGGTCATACTTATGAATAATAATGTTAAAAAAGTCATTTTAATTTTCAATGTTCTACCTCCAAAATACATTTTCCATAACCCCTTATATGTAATGCCCGAAAAAAGATAAAACAAACCTTTTTGCATTTAACGTGAGTATGTGCACTGTTTTAAAGTGCTTTTAAACCCATTTTTTATACAAGTATTTTTATGGAAGAATCTATTTAGAGAGTAATTCCAGGAAATAATAAAGTCGCAAGTCGAATCCTTTGAATTACTTTTAGTAACCTCTTATACTAACTAAGTGCTGTAGAAAAATCCTTACATATAATTAAAACCTGCAGTCACATACTAACTGTATTAAATAGAATTTGGAGGTTACATATCATGAAAGTAGTAGCAATCGTAGGAAGTATTCGAAAAGAATCATATAATTTACAACTAGCAAAACACATTCAAGCACGTTATGCAGACAAATTTGAGCTAGAAATCCTAGACTTAAAATCAATTCCAATGTATAACCAAGATATCGAGCTAGATGCACCTCAGGAAGTATTAGATTTCAAAGCAAAAGTGAAAGCAGCAGATGCTGTCCTTTGGGTTACACCAGAATATAACTCTACAATTCCTGGAGTTTTAGGAAATGCAATCGACTGGATTAGTCGCGTAGACAAAGTTATGCACGGAAAACCTTCTATGATTATGGGAGCTTCTATGGGTGCTCTAGGTACTGCAAAAGCGCAAATGCACTTACGTGATATTTTATTTGCTAGTGGTTTAAATTCACCTTTACTACCGATGAACGAAGTGTACGTTGGCGCAGCGCATACTAAGTTTAATGGAAATGGTGAATTAACAGATCAACCAACAATTGAATTTTTAGATACAGTAATTGCTAACTTCCAAGAGTGGATGAGAAATTACTTATAATATAGACAAAAACACCTCTTCTTGTGGAAGAGGTGTTTACTTATTTTAGTGCAGTCTATCCTTTACTTTCTCGCGTAATGCTTCACTTTTTCACGATCAATTTCCATACCAAAACCATGTCCAGTCGGAATTACCACTTCAAAGTTTTCGTACTTCATTTCATTCACTGTAATATTATCCTTGAACAACAAAGGACCAAATATCTCTGTACCGAATTTCATCTCTGGAATAGTTGCGTAAAGCTGCGCACAAATAGCTGTTCCTAAACTAGATTCGATCATCGTGCCACCATACAAGCCTAATCCAGCAGCTTCTGCAATGCCGGCTACTTTTTTAGTTTGGGTTAATCCCCCAGCTTTACACGGCTTGAGTGCGATACAATTTCCAGCACGGTGCTTTGCGATTTGGAATACGTCCTGGACACTATTTGCAGCTTCATCTGCCATAATTGGCACTTTGAATCTGCTAGTTAGTCTAGACATTCCTTCATAATTCCATGTAGGAAGTGGCTGTTCTATAAGTGAAACGCCACCGTCTTCTAAAGCGGCAATACAGTAATTCGCAGTATCTTCATCCCACCCCTGATTAACATCTACTGTAATACGAGCCTGGTCACCGATTGCAGCCTTAATCTTACGAACATGCTCCACATTTTTATATGGGTCGCCCATACCTATTTTCAATTTGAAAATGTTATGGCGCTTTTGCTTCAAAAATTCCTGTGCTTCTTCAATATCCGTTTCTGTTTTTCCACTTGCGAGCGTCCAAGCAATTGGCAAGGAGGTATGGATTTGTCCTCCAAATAATTCGAATGCTGGAACCCCTTTACTTCTTGCAGCCAAATCGATAATTGCTGCTTCCACTACCGTTTTCGCAAAATTATTCCCTCGAACTAGCTTCGATACTTCATACATAATTCGGTCGAAGTGAACTGGATCCTTCCCTATGATTAAAGGTGTAATATACGTATCAATATTCGCTTTAATCGCTTCGGGTGTCGATTCCCCATAAGAGGCTCCACCAATCGTCGCTACCTCTGACCAACCTTCTCGTCCTTCTTCATCTGTCACACAGCCAACGACAACAGATTGGGAAACGATTGTATGCATCGCCAACTGGTGAGGACGAATTGTCGGTAAATCTAAAATATATACATCAAATGAACGTATTTTCATGTTCAACACTCCTTATTTTCTCAATAAAATTAGGCTTTTTTTACACACACTTCCTAAATTACGTTATTAATTATTTTAACGCATCTGGATATTCGAATTGATTGATGCCAAATACTAACGGAAGTACGAAATACACGAACAACACAATTAAAGTAAAAGCTAGAACCGTAAGTCCTGTGCCTTTTCGAAGCATATCCATCATTGTTATTTTACCAGTAGCAAAAATTATTGCATTTGACGGTGTACCAATAGGTAACATGAATGCAAATCCAGCACCCATAGCTACTGCAGTCATAAGTGGTAAAGGATGCACGTCAACAGCCAAAGCTAATGCAGCTGTAATCGGAAGAAGAATAGTCACAGTGGCTGTATTTGGTGTCATTTGGGTCATACCAATACCTAATAACGTAGTAACAGCAAGGATTAAGATATACGAAGTTCCTTCAAGCAATAACAATTGGCTACCGATCCAGCTCGCAAGATCCGTTCCATTAAAGCCTGCAGCAAGCGCAAGTCCACCACCTACCAAAAGTAGAACGCCCCAAGGCATATTTTTCAGTGAATCACCTCCGAGGAGACGCTCACCAGGTTTATTTGGAGATGGGATCAGATGCAGTAGTACAGTAGCTACCATGGCAATCATCGTGTCACTCAGTCCCGGAATGATATCACTCCAAAGGAATGTTCTTGTCATCCACATAAAAGCAGTGACACAAAAAATAGCTAGTACAACTTTCTCTTCATAAGACCATTTCCCAAGTTCTTTTTGTCGTTCCAAAACAAACTGACGACCATTTTTTATTTTTTTTACCTTCATCGGATAAGCGATTTTAGTAATATAAAAGATGGAGAACAGCATTAACAATGTGATTAAAGGAAATGCGAAAATAAAGAACTGCGCAAAGCTGATTTCAATACCTAACAGTTCATTCGCAAGACCCGCTAATACAAGGTTCGTTGGAGTCCCAATTAATGTAGCACTTCCTCCAATTGTTCCACCAAAACCGATTGCAAAGATTATTGATTTTGTAAATTTTGTTTCTTCATCCATCGTATGGACATTATCTTCTTTCATAAGTGTTACAACTTTAGCAATAATAGCTGTACCAATTGGAAGCATTAGCATAACTGTTGCCATATTTGATACCCACATCGATATGAAACCCGTTGCCAGCATAAATCCAAGTACTAGTCCTGATGTACTTGTTCCCACCATGCTAAGAACCGAAATGGCAATACGCTCATGGAGATTCCATCTTTCCAGTGCTAATGCAAGTGCAAACCCTCCTATGAATAAGAAGATGAGAGAATTCCCATAACTAGATGCTGCCACACTTTCTGGAAGTGCCTCCATCAATGGAAGTAAAACAAGCGGCATTAGCGACGTAATTCCTAGGGGAATTGACTCTAAGATCCACCATACTGCCATCCATACTGTCACTGCGAGCACAGCTCGTCCTTCTTCACTAAGTCCTGGTAGAGGCAATAAATACAACGTCAATAGAAATAGGAGTGGTCCTAAAAAGAGTCCTACTAATTGAGTGGTGCTATAAGAATTCTTTCGTTTATTTTTTACTTTAGAATTAGTTGTCGTTTTTTCAACGGGTATATCACCAACGGCTACCCCAGCATTGCTGTGATTTCGTAGACTAGCCATTGTAACTAAATCTTTTGTTTGTTTATGCGAATTCCACATACTCTTGTTTAATTTCTTGAATACGTTTTTCATATTTTCCGCCTCCCATTCAATCCTTTGTATTTCTATCAATCTCTTGAAGTTTTTTGAAAAAAGTCTAACAAATATCGAATATACTTACGCTACTCAAAAAAACATTATGTAGTGATTTGAATAAGATAAGAGTAAAGTCCGCTACTATTTAAGATTCTAAAAATATAAATAGCTGCCAAGATTACTCGACAGCTAAAGTGTACAAGGATTATTCGGCTCTCATAACAAAGTTCAACGAAGCTTCTTTGTGATCGCCTTTATCAATTAGTTTAGTTGTAAGAGATGAACGAACACCACTCGCAACATCTGTTTCTAACCATTTATCACCTTCAAAAAACACTTGTGTGATCAATGTTTCGTGACCTTCGTGCTCAAACTTAATATGAATATGCGCTGGACGGTATGCATGGTATCCCGCTGCAAATGTAAATTCTCCAGTTGGGCCATTAGTTGGAATTTGGTATGGAATCGGAACAATTGACTCTACTTCGAAATCTCCATTTTCATCTGTGTAAAATTGACCACGTAGATTGAAGTCGGGTGCAGTAGAATCATAGTTTGAGTACAGTCCATCTGCATCATCTTGCCACCACTCTACTTTTGTCTTACCGATGGGACCATTAACAGAGCTTACATTACCGAAGAATTTCAGTTTGTCCCCAGGCTCATTTTCACGTTGTGGTATGACAACTTTAGATCCCTCTAGTAAAGGAGAATTCTCTTCGTAGTAAGGTCCTAATAACGATGGCTCTGTACCTGGAGAGTTTTTATATTTTGCCTCTAATACATAGCTTTCTACGAATACATCTAGGAACAAAGGAATTTCTCCGCTTCTTCCTAAGCGATCCGCCCAATGTACAAAATTTGTATACTCTTCATGATTGAATTGTTGCTCATCCAAGAAAGCTTTCATATGTTTCACAAAACCTTCGTACGCTTCTAATACACGTTTGTTCGCTACATTTGTTTCTACTGTCATTTTCATGTCCCCCTCAAATTTGATGAATAATAACTTCCTAACCCAATTTGTAAACGCATACATTTCATTCTAAAAAATATAAACCTATCAAATTTCATGAAAATATTACTTGCTAAAAGAAATTAATTTATGTACGATATACGTACACAATTCCTTTATTCGTACAAATTCATCTTAACAAGGGGGTAATATTTTTGTCAACAGAAAAATTAGATAATTTCAAAGAGTCAGGAGATTATATTCAATCACTAGATCGAGGACTCCAGGTAATTCAAGCCTTCTCCCAAAATAACAAAACTCTAACGATTAGCGATGTTTCTAAAATTACTGGTCTTAGTAGACCGACTGCTCGCAGAATTTTACTGACACTAGAACATCTTGGTTTTGCGGAAGCAAATAATGGGCTATTCTCCCTTACCGCTCGCACACTTTCACTTGGCTATGCGTATTTATCGTCTAATAACAAATGGAGTATCGCACACCCATTCATGCGAGACTTTGTCCACAAAACTGGAGAATCCTGCTCCATTTCGATATTAGATGGCACAGACATTATTTACGTGGCACGTGTATCCACCAAGCGTATTATGTCCATCAACCTAGATGTCGGATCGAAATTACCAGCGTATGCAACATCTATGGGACATGTATTACTTGCTAATTTATCGCAAGAAAAGTTGGAAAAATACCTTAACAATTTACATCTCAAAAAATTTACAGATAAAACAATTGTCGATAAAGACCAATTACGTATGACATTAGAAGAAGTTCGTGCTAATAACTGGGGAGGCGTCGACCAACAGTTTGAAGAAGGTCTTCGTTCGATTGCAACTCCAATTCGAGATATTAATGGCAAAGTAATTGCAGCCATCAACTGCTCCGCACATGCGGGAAGAATATCAAAAGAAGTACTTATAAAAGAATTTCTCCCCATACTACAAGAAAATGCTTCGAGGATTAGCGAAGCAATGAATATTGTTAATAGTTCTAACAACTAAAAAATAGCAACCAGCTAATTTGAAGTAAGAAATTTCTTTCACTCAGAAAATAATTATTTTGACATTTCTAGAAAGAACGTGTACAACTTACTCTATACTTTGTGCAAAAGGAGGATACATATGGAATATCGTTCAATTGAAGTTAATGGGGCTACGCTTGCTTATGCAGACTATGAAGGAACACAGGGTGTAATCATAGGTATTCATGGCTTAACAGGAAATAGTAAACAATTACATTACTACGCTGAATTACTGAAAGGTGAATACCGTTTTATATCTGTTGATTTAAGAGGTCGCGGAAATAGCTCGGAGGCACCCGAAAATACTGGAATCGAGCAGCATACACAGGATATTCTCGGTTTAATCGATGCTTTAAATATACAAAACCCAATATTAATGGGTTACTCAATGGGTGGCTTCATCATGGCAAATGTTGCGAGTAAACGCAACGATGTGAAAGGTGTTATTTTACTGGATGGTGCTGCTACATGCACAGATCATCAACGACAAATTGTCGAACCTTCTCTTGGTCGTATTAGTAAACATTATGAAACAGCCGAAGCCTACTTAGAAGAAATTAAGAGAATCTATAGCAATCTTGGTGTAGTTTGGGATGAGCATATGGAAAGCGTTGGTCGCTATGAAATCGCTGAAGTAGATGGTCATTGGGAAAACAAGTCGGATGAAACAAAAATCCGTCAAGACTTCCAGAGCTTCTACGATTACAAGCCAGCAGAAGTGTTTGCTGACGTCGAATGTCCCGTACTACTCGTCCATTCAACTGGTGGAATCGGTACGATGCCAGCGTTATTTTTAGCGGAATCGTATATTGAAACACAGCAATACGCAAAAAACATCCATAAAATCACAACCGATAGCAATCATTACACTCTAGTTTTTGAGGAACGTAGCGATGTAAACCCGACAATAAAGGACTTTGTAAAAAAATTATAAAAAAGGGTTGAAATTTGTCGAATTTTATGTGAATATTTATTTAACCATAAATATAAATCCTATCAGGTGGCTACAGAGAAATGACCTTTCTTTGTTTTTCCCCACCTGACTGTTGGCTTCACTACTCTTAAAAGACACTACTATTGTGTTCTTCAGAGTAGTGTGGCCTTTTTATTTTACAAAAAGGAGCGAAAAACGATGTCCACTGGATTAGATTACTTTAAAAAAGTTTACGATGTTGTACCAGGTTGGGTGCAAAAAATGCATGATTATAACCCTGCAATGCTAGATCATTACACTGCATTACGTGGAGCAGCAATGGCGGAAGGCGTACTCTCGGTTAAAGAAAAAGATATATTACTAGTTGGCATTAACTCTTCACGTCATTATGCACGAAGCATGGTTTACCATACAAAAGGTGCTATTGATGGTGGTGCTACGCTGGAAGAATTGGCTGAGTACTTACTTGTAGCTTATAACTATGGAGGAGAAAAAGCATTACAAATTGGTCTTCAATCGTTTGAATATGCGCTAGAGTTAACTGGCACACAAGCAGAGAAAATTTCACACGATGCAAAAGCAGTAGATATTGTACGTTATTATGCACAATTTGCTTCTACTGACGCTAGCAAAAACTACTACGAACAGCTTATTTCTTTTTTTGTGGATGGTAATGAAAACGCTTTATCCGAAAAGTTATTAGAAACAAACGTAGTCGACGAACAAATGAAATACATTTTAATGACCGGCATTTACACTACTGTGTTAAAAAATGCAGAAACAGATTACTGGGCAAAAAAAGCACGTGGAAAAGGCGTTGACGAGCCTCGCCTAGCTGAACTTGGATACATTTGTCTATTAACAGCAGGTATCCCCTCTTGGTTTGAGATTAGTGACGCACTTATTGAAAAATAACGGAGTGAAAAAATATGAAAATTTATAATTCAGCGGAAGAAGCACTAGAATGTGTCCAATCCGGTCAAACAATTATGGTTGGCGGATTTGGTCTCGTAGGCGGTCCACTGACATTAATTGATACGTTAGTAGAACTTGAAGTGAACGACTTAACAATTATTAGTAATAACCTAGGTGAGCAAGGAAAAGGCTTAGGAAAACTATTGGAACAAAAGAAAGTAAAAAAAGCGATAGGCTCTTATTTCACTGGAAACAGAGATGTAGGCGATGCATTCCAACGTGGTGAGATTGAGATTGAGTTATTGCCTCAAGGTACATTAGCAGAATCTATTCGAGCTGGTGGCGCTGGAATCGCTGGCTATTATACGAAAACTTCCTTTGGCACTAATTTAGCTAAAGGGAAAGAAACCAAAATGTTTAAAGGCGAAGAATATGTTCTTGAAGAAGCATTACAGGCAGACGTAGCTATTATTCGTGCCTATAAAGCTGATACATTAGGCAATCTTGTGTATTACAAAACAGCACGTAACTTCAACCCTCTTATGGCAACAGCTGCTAAAACAGTTATTGTCGAAGTGGAAGAAATAGTTGAAGCGGGCGAACTGAAAAGTGATGAAATCGCTACCCCCCACCTGTTCGTTGATCGCGTTATCCTAGCGAAAAAGATTTTGACAAAGGAAGGTGTCATCGAACATGGCTAATCCAATTCAAGAAGCTATTGCTAAACGGGCTGCTCAGGAATTAGAGCAAGGACAAATCGTTAACCTAGGCATTGGAATCCCAACACTTGTGGCAAACTACGTGGAACATAACCATGTTTACTTGCACACCGAAAACGGGATGCTTGGTGTCGAGGATGTTACGGAAGAGGATATTGATCCAAATATCGTCAATGCAGGAAAATTTGCAGTTGGCGAAGCAATTGGTGCCTCTTACTTTGATAGCGCCGCATCATTTGCAATGATTCGCGGTGGTCACGTTGACGTTGCAATTCTAGGAGTTCTCCAAGTGGATGAACAGGCACGTATTGCCAACTGGGCCGTACCAGGAAAGAACATTATCGGTGTCGGTGGTGCAATGGATTTATTAGTTGGTGCTCGCAAAGTCATTGTCACGACGACTCATACATCTAAAGATGGAAAAAGTAAAATTTTGAAGGAATGTAATTATCCTATTACTTCCACACGTAGTGTAGATACCATTATTACGGATTTAGCAGTTTTTAAATACATCGATGGTCAATTGCATTTAGTTGAATTAATGCCTGGTGCCGATTTAAAAACAGTAGAAGCTAATACGGAAGCTACATTTATAAATAGCTTGAAATAAGGAGGAATCACCATGAAGGAAGTAGTAATTGTAGAAGGCGTTCGTACTGCAATAGGAAAGCTTGGCGGCTCACTAATGACTCAGACTGCTGATTATTTAGGCGCCGCGGTTATAAAAGAACTACTCGCCCGCACACAAATTGACCCAAGTGAAGTGGATGAAGTTATTTTAGGTCAAGCAAAACAAAGTGCCGATCAGTCTAACGTTGCTCGCCTTGCTTCTTTACGTGCGGACCTCCCACTTGAAGTGCCTGGCTATACGGTACATCGTCAATGTGGTTCTGGTCTACAATCTATTAATAATGCCGCACAGCAGATTGCACTTGGCTTAAGTGATGTAATTATCGCAGGTGGTACAGAATCTATGAGTACAGCACCCTACTATATTCGCAATGCTAGATACGGACTAAATGTAGGAAATAGCCAAATATTAGACCCGAATACGGAAAGTCAGCCTGGCTCTCAACCAGAGTCATATGGTCTAAAAACAATGGGTGAAACAGCTGAAAACCTAGCCGAGAAATACTCCATTTCTCGTGAAGCTCAGGATGCATTTGCCTATCAAAGTCAATTACGTACGGAAAATGCTATTAAAAATGGCTACTTTGAAAAACAAATTGTCCCTTATGAGATTAAAACACGCAAAACAACAGAGGTCTTCAAAGTCGATGAACATCCACGTCTGACACCTGTAGAAAAGCTTGCTACTTTAAAACCTGTGTTCCGTGAAGGCGGATCAGTTACGGCTGCGAACGCTAGTGGTCGTAATGACGGTGCTGCTGCCCTTCTAGTAATGTCAAAAGAAAAAGCAGAAGAGCTAGGATTACAGCCAAAGGTTAAAATCATAGCGCAAGCTGCTGCTGGTGTAGACCCTTCTATCATGGGGATTGGACCTGTTCCAGCAACTAAAAAAGCATTAAAACAAGCAGGTCTTTCCATCGAAGACATCGATGTGATTGAACTAAACGAAGCCTTCGCTTCCCAGTCACTAGCCGTTATCGAAGAACTAGGCTTAGACCAAAGCAAAGTAAACCCTAACGGTGGTGCTATTGCTATGGGGCATCCAATTGGAGCAACTGGGGCTATATTAATGACCAAGCTTATCCATGAATTAGAGCGCACAGGCAAGCGTTATGGATTAGTTACACTATGTATCGCCGGTGGACTTGGCATAACAACTATTGTTGAAAATTGCCAGTCATAAACAAAAGCGTAAGCGCCTATGGTAGCCCCGTCAAGCGCTGGAAGAATAGCAATAAAGGCGCTTTTTGCCTTTATTCGCTAGTCTGAAGCGACTAGAGGGGCTAGGCGCTGGAGTCTAGATGGGGATTCACTTGTAGAAGAAAGTTATCCACATTAAAAGAAAATTCTCCTAAGAGAATTTTCTTTTATTACCTGACAATGTAACCGCTTTTATATGAAGATTACTTTGCTATTTTTTCTAGATATCTTTTCTGCGCAGATTTTAAAGCGACTATAACTGCTCCACTGGAAGGTGCTAAATAATGCTCTTCAATACGTTCGATCAAAATATTGATATCAGCTGTAAAGTCAAAATCTATTAACATGCGTCTAAAGAAATTTTGCGCTAGCTCTGTTATGAATGTAAATTCGGCATCTACTATTTTATGTGTCAGTTTATCGATTTCAAGCACAATACCTGCGTGCTTATAGGTTTCGTACATGGCTGTGCCTTGTGGTGCTTTTGCATATGCAGTCACTAATAACGTATTTAATTGTTGCATAAATAGAACCTCCGTTAATTTAAACTAGATACATTTTAGCATAGTTATTCTGAAAAATAGGCATTGTCATGCAAATAAGATTTAATTTTTCGATTCACAAAAATTTATATGGAAGTAATTGTTGCATAGGCAACAATTTTTGAGGGGATTTATATGGAGAGACTAACTAATTTTTTCACATCTATTATGAGAAAGTATTTGCCAGATCCATTCGTCTTTGCGATTGGATTAACCATTTTAACATTTATCTTAGCACTATTAATTGAGGATATTTCATTCCTCAACTTAACAACTTCTTGGGGTGATGGTTTTTGGAACCTTTTAGCCTTCACTACTCAAATGGCTGTCATTTTAGCTATGGGTTACGTACTAGCAACAGCACCAATTACTGATCGCTTCTTGAATAAGATTGCTAGTATGGTACATACACCTAAGGCAGCAATTATTGTCGCTACTTTAGTAGGTGGATTTGGTAGTTACTTGAACTGGGGATTCGGACTAGTTATCGGTGGAATTATCGCGAAAAAATTAGCGTTAAAAGTTAAAGGGGTTCATTACCCATTAATTATCGCTGCTGCTTATTCTGGTTTCACATTTTATGGATTAGGTCTATCTGCTTCTATTCCAATTTTAATCTCAACACCTGGACATTTCTTAGAAGAGAGTATGGGACTAATTGGTTTATCTGAAACTATTTTTAGTTTACCAATGATTCTAACAGCTATTTTCTTATTCATCACATTACCACTATTCAATGCGATGCTTCATCCGAAGGATCAAAAAAATGTGAAAGAAATTGACCCTTCTTTACACTCAGATACGAAAAAATTAAAAATAAATGTACTAGAAGAAAATACATTCGCTAACAAATTAAATAATAGCCGTATCCTTTCTTATTCCATTGGTACTTTAGGTTTTATTTACGTAATTATACATTTTACTAGTGGAAAATCATTAGACTTAAATATTCTTAACTTTATGATCTTATTCCTTGGAATTATTTTGCTTGGTACTCCTGCAAAATATACAGAGCATTTATCAGATGGTATCAAAACTGTATCGGGGATTATCCTTCAATTCCCTTTCTATGCTGGTATTATGGCAATCATGGCTGCATCAGGCTTAGTAGATACAATTTCACAGGTATTCGTTGATATTTCTACTCAGCATTCATTACCGTTCTGGGGCTTGATTAGTTCTTTCTTCATTAACTTCTTTGCACCATCTGCAGGCGGTCACTGGGCAGTACAAGGTCCTTTCATGATTGAAGCAGCAAAAGAATTGGGAACTTCACTTGGAGAGACTTCGATGTCCGTTATGCTTGGGAATGCTTGGAATGATTTAGTACAACCATTCTGGATTTTGCCGGCATTGGCATTATCTCGTTTAAAACTAAAAGATATTATGGGCTTCCTTGTAATGATTATGTTCTATGTAGGAATTGTCTATATTGTCGCTACTCTTGCTTGGTCTTACTTAATGTAAAACTACTCTATTCAAAAATTCTGTTGATTTCCGTTACAGGCGGACGCTTTCCGCGGGCAGTAGCTAAGTCTCCTCGCCTTGCTACGCAAGACTGTGGGGCCTCAGCTTTACTGCTATTCCCGCAGGGGTCGCCGCCTTCCACTACAATCAATAAAGCAAGTACTTTGTAGCAACTTAATTAGGATTAAGCTCTATAGTAAACATAAATAACAGATATAGATAATTAAAAAGGGGTCATTGTTTTTATAACAATGGCTCTTTCAATTATAGGGAGGTTAAATCATGCACGCTTTGCTAAACGATTCTCATCTATCAAAAAAAGATAAGTCTTTGCTATTAGTCGGTTTGTTTGCTGCTCGTCGTGAAGAACAGGCAATGCTACACTTCACGGAAATTGCTGTTGAGGCAGGCAATAACGTCAATGAAATTGCTGAACTAATTTCTGCTGCCATTATTTCTCGTGGAATCCCAACGTGGTTATCGGGCATCGAGGCGATTACGAAAGCAATTGAACTAACAGGAACAACGGAAACTACAAAAGATCCACAAAATATTTCTGCTTTTTCAACTCAAGAGGAGTGTGTAAGCTACTATCAATCAGAATTTGATCAGCTTCCAAAATGGATATCCTATTTAATAGATTTTGCACCTGATACACTTCTTAAGTATAGCAATTTACGCACGACCTCCCTTCGTGACGGAGTGGTGTCACGGTACTTAAAGGAATTACTTTTATACGCTATTAACATTTGCGATCAATATCCAAAAGGTATTGATATCCATAAAGAAAATGCGATTCAAATGGGCGCAACGGATGCTGTACTACAAGATGTTAAGACTATTTGTATTTATGCAGTAGGTGTTCACGCTGTTCTGAACTATTAAGGAGATGAATCATTTGCAACATGTATGCATAATTGGTGGCGGTTTTATGGGGGCTGCCCTGGCTAAGTATTTTTTGGACGCTCATATCAAGGTATCACTATACGAAGGCTTTATAGCTCGTCGTCAGGAATTAATGGCAGATGAAGCTTTTCAAAAAGTACAGTTCTTAGAAACAATAGAGGAATGTAAAGAAGTAGACTTTATAATAGAAGCAATCACAGAAAACTTACAAGCAAAGCAACAGTTGTTCAAAAGCATAGAAGATCACTTCCCTCCTTCTACTACGTTTTGCACAAACACATCCAGTTATTTAATCAGTTCTATCGCAGAAAACGTAAAGCATAAGGAACGAGTGATTGGCACACATTTCTTTTCACCAGCACATATCACTCCTTTAGTTGAAGTGGTGCCAAGTGCCTTTACTGAAGAACATCATATTGAAAAAACGATGTCCTTTCTTCAATCTGTTAATAAAAAGCCAGTACTGCTAAAAAAAGAAATTCAAGGATTTGTGGCAAATCGACTTCAAAGTGCGCTATCTCGAGAAGCGATGTCACTTGTTCAAAATGGCATTGTGTCACCTGAAGAACTCGATTTCATAGCTAAATGGAGCCTAGGTATTCGACTAGCTAATACCGGTCCCCTTGAACAGCGAGATATTAACGGGCTCGATACGCATATGGCTATTGTGAATTACGTTTATCCAACGCTTGAAAATAGTAGCGAGCCATTATTCATTCATGAACAACTGATAGAAAACAATCGATTTGGCATGAAGACAAATGAAGGTTTTTATGATTGGTCCACAATCGACAAAAAGCAATATCTAGCCCAGAAAGATGATGTTTTACTAAATGTTATTAGGGCTGTTTCAGCTCAAGATGAAGAGGTGGAGAAATAAATGCAAAATAAAGTACTTGTAAAAATTTCAGCCGCACAAAAGGATATAAAATTTGATACTTATGAAATACCAGCATTAAAGCCCAATCAAAGCTTATTGAAGGTAAATGCTGTAGGAATATGTGGCAGTGATTTACATATGTATGATGGGCATGGCGGCTATGATTGGGTAACCTATCCCCTAGTGTTAGGACATGAAGTGACGGGTAAAGTCGTTGCAGTGGCTGAAGGGGAAATTCCTCCACAGCGTATGGTCATTAACCCATATAAAAGCTGTGGCGTATGTGAATTCTGCCTAGCAGGTGATAGTAACCGCTGTGATTTCGACGATTATAAATATATCAAAACACCAACGGAAGCATTACGTTATGGCTTTCGCGAAGCGGGTGGAATGGCGGAATACATGGTAGTGGACAACAAGAATCTAATTCCGATCCAGGATACAGTAACAGATGAGGTTGCTGCTATTTCAGAAGCGTTAGCCGTTAGTTATACCGCTGTGCTAAAAATTCAAAACTTTGCTCAAAAGTCCATCTTAGTAGTTGGTCCAGGACCGATTGGCTTAGGTGCAGCAGCTATCCTAGTTGGATCTGGTAATACACAAGTGGTGATGTTAGGTACTGATGTTGATAAGGATCGACTACTGCTTGCTAAAGACATTGGCGTTTCAAAGGTTTATCAAAACGCAGAGGATATTGCTCATGAACAATTCAAAGGTTTTGATGCTATTATTGACTGTTCGGGTCATCCGACTATTCCTAATACGGCACTTCGCCTTTTAAAACGAGGTGGCGAACTTATTTTAGTTGGCATTAATCCTGCTAATTTTTCTGTTCCTATGGATCAAATCGTTCGTGGTGAGATTAGTATTAAAGGGAGTTACGGTATTACCCAATCAAATTATGAAGCCGTTTTAACGCTTGCAGCGGATACTCGTTACCCTTTCCAGAAACTAATTGCGCAAACAGTGCCATTTAAAGATTGCCTAGAAGGATTTGAAAGTGCATTAAATAAAGCCACAGGTAAAGTCGTTATTAAAATGTAAGGAGGAAAACATATGAAACTTATTGATTTATCTTTAGAAATTTACGATGGACTTCGTTCGTATACTTCACATCCACCAATTGCTATCGCAGAGGAATCTACTTTTGAAAACTCAGGTCATCGTTATGTGGCTCCCTGTGAAGGTTTTGAGTCTCGCATGCTAAAAATGTCCGATCATAGTGGTACACATATTGATGCCCCATTACATTTTATGCGCGATGGTGAGTCTACTGCTGAAATGGATCTCTCTAAAGCATATGGAGAAGCTGTACTATTAGATGTGTCTGATTTTAAAGATCCTTTTCAAGCGGTAACTCGTGAAATGCTGGAAGAAGCTGAAAAACGTCAAGGTATTACTGTACAACCTAATGATATCGTCCTTACACGTACTCGAAAGCTTGCATGGGGAGAAGGCTCCTTTTATGAAGAGCATGCCTTTGCACCTTCTGCTGGTGATTGGCTCCTAGAAAAACAAGTAAAATGTGTTGGATTAGATTTGGCAAATATTGATATTCATGACAATATGATGCGTGAAGTACATTTAAAGCTATTAAGTGTCCCTGTTTATATAGTTGAAAACTTAGTGAATTTACATCAGCTTCCATTAAATGAACGCTTCACTTTCATGGCACTACCACTCAATCTAAAAAATGCAACTGCTTCACCTGTTCGAGCTGTAGCGTTTATAAAGTGATATGTTCCCTGTGTAGCTCATCAAAATGACTGTTTCTTACACAGGTTCTATTTATAAAATAAAAAAGCGCAAACACTTGGAATCAAGGGTTTGCGCTTTTTGAATTCTATTTTCTGTGAATGCCTCTAATCTATTTAAAAAGATTAATAGTTGTAATTATAATTGGCATGCCGAAAACATCAATTAAGAATGCTCCTACAATCGGTACGATTAGGAATGCTTTTCGTGATGGACCAAATTTTGAAACAACTGCAGACATATTGGCCATTGCGTTTGGTGTCGCCCCAAGTCCATGACCTAGGAAACCAGACACCATAATTGCTGCATCGTAGTTTTTTCCGAGTAAACGGAAAAGCACGAACACCGCAAATAATACGATGAAGATGACTTGTACTAAAACGATGATAAATAACGGTAAGGCTAAGTCTGCGATTTCCCAGAGTTTTATACTCATCAATGCCATTGATAAGAATATCCCAAGGGAAATATCACCGATTAAATTGATTTCTTTCATGTTGATTAATTCAGGCTTGAAGCGATCAACGATATTACGAACGATCACTGCTACGAACATAGCACCTACATAACCAGGTAAGACGAATCCAGTCAAAGTAGAGAACCATTCCCCTGCGTATGTACCAGCCGCCATACAGAAAGTGATTAAGAAAACTTGCATCATGAATGATTTTTCTGTAACCGGATGTTGTGATTTTTCAACATATGCCTCTGTTTCTTCAGTAGATGGCTTTAAGTCAAATTTGCGAATTAAGTATCCTATAACAGGACCACCAACAAGTCCACCTGCTACGAGTCCACATGTAGCTGCAGCCATCCCAATTGATACGGCTGAAGGTACGCCTAAGCCTTCAATTGTTTCCCCAAAAGCCGCAGCTGCACCATGTCCACCTTCCATAGATACCGCTCCAGCCATAACACCGATTAATGGATGAATGTCCATTACTTTTGCTAAAGAAACGCCAATCACATTTTGCATTAAGGCTAAAAATCCACAAGCTAACCAATAGATTACTAACAATTTTCCACCTAATTTAACAAGTTTGAAACTCGCACCGAGTCCAATAGTTGTAAAAAATGTTATCATGAAAATGGACTGTAGTGATGTGTCTAATGTAATTTCGAATATGCCGAAACCTTTTGAAACCGTTACCAAAATAGCGAATAGTAAACCACCGACCACTGGAGCAGGAATACAAAAACGATTTAAAAAACCTACCCTCTTAACTAAAAAGGAACCTACTAAAAATAATGTCACTGCTAGACATAGTGTTGTAATTTGATTTAACTCCATATACATTCCCCTTTGCTTATTTAAAACTATTCATAATTACTTCATTAATAAAGTAAGCCCCCAACTTTGCTGTTTGATTGTTTATATCAAGTGACGGATTAACTTCACAAATACTGAAACTTACAGTGTTTTTATGCGAGACCATCTGACGTAAAATATCGCGAACCTTTATAGCAGATAAACCAAATGGCGATGGGGCACTGACACCTGGAGCTTCTGCTGCGTTTAACACATCCATACAAAGAGTAACGAGTAATACATCATGGGCATCCATGAAATCATTTAAATCTGTAGAGAACTTAGGCAAATCCAACTGTTCATCTAAAAAGTACTGCACATTATAGTGATCAGCTGTATCGAATAGTGCCGTTGTGTTGCCATATTGTTGAATGCCACATACGAAATAGTGTGCGTTTGGATCCTCGTCTAAAATTTGCTTAAACATTGTGCCAGAAGAGGTTTGTTTATCATAAGAACGCATATCAAAGTGGGCATCAATATTGAGCAAACCAATGGAAGCGTTTGGACCTGCTGCTTTACGCACCCCTAAATATTGTCCGTATAACGTTTCATGTCCACCCCCAAGAATGATAGCCCTTCCATTTGTTAAGATGTCAAAAACTTTGTCTCCCAGTTCCTGTTGCGCTTGCTCTAACTCATGTCCTTCACATACGACATCCCCAAAATCGATAAGCGAATCTATACAAACATGGTTACGCCATGGCAGCGATGATAACTGCTTGCGTAACTCAAGCGGAGCATCCTTTGCACCAACACGCCCATTGTTACGTCGGACGCCTTCATCGCAAGAAAAACCTATTAATCCAACTACTCCTTGCTTCGCCTTGGGTTCCGTTTGAACAACTTGGTGATAACGAAAGTAAGCCGTCTCCGTCTCATGATCTATGCGACCTTGCCAAATACTCGAATCAGTTTTTTTATACAATATGTTCGACTCCTCATAAACTGAAAATTCATATTTCCATTATATTTATTTGCATTTATAATAACAAATACTATTTTTTTATATTATAATAGTTAAAAACTATAAATGAGGTGTAGCATGGATTTACGGAGGATGTATTACTTCAATGCAACGGTAAAATATCGAAGTTTCTCAAGGGCTGCAAAAGCCTTACATATATCACAGCCTTCATTAAGCAATGCGATAAAAACTCTCGAAATCGAAATTAATGCACCACTAATAGAGCGTACAACTAAACAATTTCAATTAACGGAACTAGGACAACAATTCTATGAACGGTCGAAAAGTTTACTTGCTCAATTTGAAGTAATGGATACTGAGTTGAAAGAGTTAGCAAAAGGCGAGCATTTAGAAATTCGATTAGGTATGATTGAGTCAGCTAATTACTGGTTTTCACAAGTAATTACTGCATATAAAAAACAATACCCACATAACCAGATTACATTAATGGACACACTGTACAATCAAACCGTCCGTCAAGCGTTATTAGGTTTAAATGTGCACGCTGTTATTACGAATCAGCACATTGTAGACCAAGAAATAAAAAGTGAATTATTGTATACCGAGCCGTATATCGTGTTGATCAAAAGAGATCACCCTTTTGCTACAAAGGAGAAAATATCGCTAGTAGATTTTGCGGAAGAATCCTTAATAATTGGTATGCCAGAATTTCAAACGAGTGCACAAATATTAAAAGCGTTTGAGCAGGAAAATGTCACACCACATATTCAATATAAAATAGAAAGATTTGAAATGATAAAAGTATTGGTAGATGAAGGACTAGGAATTGCCATTCTACCTCAACAATATGTCACCCATCATTTATCAGAACGCTTACTAGCACGCCGAGTACACAGCGATTTTCTAAATCGAAATGTATACTTAAGTACTATGAAAGACCGCACATTTCCAGAGAGCATACTAAAACTATTTGAACTCATAAAGACAATGAACTAAATAGCCACAGAAAAAAACAAACGCGTCAGGAGAAGCCCTGAAGCGTTTGTTTTATGGATAAATAATTCACTTATATAAAAACACTTTCACATTTTCTTTCTTATCAATAGTGGCTAGCAGAACATTTTTTATTTCCGTTTGGTACTGATTTTTCAAGGTAGAAATGACCCATTCCTCATCTCTGTTAATTTTCTTTAATTCCTTAAATTCAAGCTTTCCGTCCTTGATGATTAGCTTGGGCAAATCGAAAGGCTCTGTTACCAACTGGTAGTTTGCAGGTGTAAGTGGGTTATATTGTGGATCCAAAAACACGGAAATCTTTCCGTCCGCCTCCCAGATCGCTAATGCCACTTTCTTCACATCCTCTACCTTCTCCTCACGAAGCTCCTCTAGTAATACATCTATTGATATTCGCGCCTTTTTTAAGCCTTCGTAAATAATTTCTCCATCCTTCACTAAATTGATGGGGGGAGCGGTGATAAGCCTTCTAAACCAAGGCCATTTGAGCATTAAGATAGTTCCAACGAGATAGAAGAAAACCAATACAATTGTTGTTATAACGGATCCTTTAAGCCCCAACCTTTCATCTGATAACGGTTGTGCAATAAGATTTCCAATGACTAAAGCTATTACAAAATCTAAAAGTCTTAATTGGGAGATGGCCCGCTGACCCATAACTTTAGCGACAATGACTAAAAAGAAAAATGCAACAACACCGCGGAGTATCCACTCAATCGTAGTAAGTGTTTCCTGGCTTTGAAAAAAATCCATTGGACACATCCTTTTCTCACAAAAACTACTACTTAGTTTGCACGGTTAACATTTTATTAAACATTGATCGGTAGTATTATAAAAGAAAGCGACTTAATGGATGTTTAGCAAAGATTAGTACGTAATGTTGCCGTACAATAGGTGGACAAGGAGATGATTTATTTGCGTTTATGGCATCAAAGTTTACTAAGCGTTTTACCGAAATCTCAGCTATTAGCACAGTGGCGTGAGTTAAATAGTATTTTTGCAAAGGAAGATCGACATATTTTGATAAATTATATATACGACTATTCGAAGGATGATTTGTTTGCTTATACTCAATTGGTTCTGCAGGAAATGCGTGTACGTAATGTTAATATTCGTACGGTAGATAAAATGGAGCGTTATTTCGCAGAGGGACCATTTGAGAATGTGACGCATCCTTTCGTTCATCATCACAATGATGAGTATCTCGAGATTTGTTACTTTAATCTAAAGGAAAAATTTATACGCGGACAGAAGGATTTTGACAAGGAGCGTTATGAGGCTTTAAGAAATATGTATGAAGCGTTAGAATGAGTGGTTTTTACGTTGAGTTAGATAGAATTAGTGCGAATCGCAAATGAACTGCTTCTAATCGCAAGACCGACATCGAGAATCGCAAGATACTTCTCTGGAATCGCAAGTTCAGCTCTACAAATCGCAAGTCGAATAATTTGATGTCCCTGTGCAGCACCCTCCTACTCTATCCATTGAAAAAGCGTAAGGCACCACTTTCCCTGGTGCCTTACGCTTCTTTTAATTGCTTAAGTAAAATACTCTAACTTCGCATTTGGAAAGTACTTTTCCATATAGCTGTATAGAAGAGATTTTATTTCATCCTCTTCGTCCTTTTGGTAAATATACTTACCAATTCCATACTTGCCCCATTTGTAGCGTCTTTCTTCTTCATTTAACTCCAATTTTGTCTTCGGGTAGTTCTTCTCAATCACTCTTTTCGCAGGCTTTGTAAACCGATGTTGAATGAATTCAAATGTTATATCGTCTCTTGCGTCTTTCGGCAGTTCCTCATCAAGTCTTTCAAACATGTGGAGGTAGCCTTCCTCCCAACCTTCATGAAGGTAAATGGGTGCAACGATAAAGCCGAGTGGGTAGCCAGCTCTTGCCACTTTCCCTGCAGCCTCGATTCTTTTATCTAGTGGAGAAGTGCCGGGTTCGAAATTTTTAATGACATAGTCAGCGTTTATGCTAAATCTGAATCGCGTATTACCGTTATGTTTGGCATCCAGTAAATGATCGACAAAATGGAATTTCGTTACAAAACGTAGCCTGCCTAGCTCTGTTTGACCAATATGTTCAATTGCCCTTTTTAATGAATGCGTTAAATGGTCAATCCCCACAATATCGGATGTACACGCCGCTTCAAATCGAGTAATTTCCGGTGCACGTTCTTCGATGTAACGATCCGCCGCTTCGAAAATCTCCTCCACGTTTACGTAAGTTCGAATATATGGTTTGCTGCCCATAGTCGTTTGTAAATAGCAATAATGGCAATGCCCCATACACCCTGTCGCAAGAGGAATTGCATATTCAGCGGAAGGCTTGGACGTATCGAATTTTAACGTTTTTCGAATGCCAACGACTAAGGTGGATTTTGCAATACGATATTTTTGAGCGTCTGTTTCTCCCGGCAAATCCCTAATTTGATTGTGCGAAGTCGTAAAGCGCGTTTCAATCCCCATTTTCTCGAACTTTTCCTTCAGTTCTTTGCCAAGCGGATAATCCAGGGCATTCGGTTCAAAATAAACTAACTGTGGTTTAAAGGGTTTATTCATAGTGTGAGCTACCTAATCCATAATTATTATCCATTTAATCACCATTCCCTTTTTATATAGCTTGTCTTAAAAGGGAGAAATTATGATTGGAATCTGTACAAAGAAAATCCAGGGAAGAAACAGTTTGATCCTGTTCTTCCCTGGAATAATTTTAACTAATCTGGCTCCACAAACTAGAACGCTCATTCTTTTTTAATGATATAATAAAGGGACAATTGCATAGCCGAGTGGGCGGTTGGTCACTTCCTTTCAAGGAGGTGATGCCTTTGACCACATACGAAGCAATAAGTTTGTTAATACAGCTAAGTGCTGTAATTTTAGCAGCTTGTTCAATCGTTGTGACATTGATTATTTTCTTTGATAAAAAGAAATAACCGTCCCTCAGCAAAGGTTCAACGGTTATTTCAGACCCAGGACCAACCGCTCTTTCTGCGGTTAGCAGTTGTAGGACTGGATATTAGCGTATCCAGTCTTTTTATTGTATGATTCTATTTTCATTATATACAGAAACTTTGTCGTATTCAACATAAACGCAAGTTATACAGCGAAAGCAACGATGAATCTCACACTAACTTCTGCTAGACTAATAGAAATTGCAATTCTCCAAATAAATCCGAAAGTTGGTGAAGCTATGAATGTTTTTCTAATACTCACGCTCCTCATCTCACTAACCATAACTGTATTCATAACAATTAAAGGATTAAGAGCAAAGACGAGCGAGAACATGATACTATATCAATCCTTGCCGATATTCTTTTTATACAACTTTTTATTAATAGTAATACCACTATTTTTCAAGTTGTTTCCGGAGCCAGAAGTAGATAATACCAGTTTCATTGTGGCTCTTTTATTTCCTGGGTTTAATTCACATTATGCCGGTCTCTTATTCTTTTTACTTTTTCCGATCTTCTTAATTCTATTATTTTCTATGACGATATTAGGTGTTAAAGGAATAGCCCAGTGGAAGACCAAAAAGGATAAACTCCTACTTGCAATTTCTATTGTTTCCACTTTAAGCTTCGTAGCTATACCTTTTACGATCATTCTATATCCATTTATCACTATACTCATCGTATGTATTAAAATGGTGAGAAGGCAGAACCAAAAAACCAACCCTATTTAGGTGCAAAAAAGCTGATTGAACAAATGTCTCTAAGAGCATTCATTCGATCAGCTTTTACAATTCTATTAACATTCCCACCGCTGCTAACTCAATGTTTTCATTACCCTGCTTTTTCGCACTAACTATTAAATCGTTTAAATCACCGAAATGTGGAAGATGTGTTAATAACACTCTTTTCGCTTTTGATTGATATGCTAGTATTCCTGCATGCTCCGAAGTCATATGTCCCGAACCTGCTCCGTCCATTCCTTCATATAAGCTACATTCCGTAATAAGCAAATCGCTATCAGCTGCAAAGGAAACTAAATCCTCTGTAAAGCTAGTATCCGATGTAATCACAATACTTTTGCCGCCACATACTATTTTGATGCTAAACGTTTCTACAGGATGGATGTTTTTCATAAAAGTGCAGATGAATGGTCCAATTTGAAACTGACTCTTTTCGTTAAATGAAGTAAATCGGGAATAACCAACAGTCTCCACCTGCTTTTGCATCCCCTCATCTGCTGGGCCATAAACAGATAATTCTTCAGTTGCTCTACCTAACTGTGTATTCACCAATCTTGAGAATAAATACGTGCCAATATCGCTGAAATGATCATAATGATAATGAGTTAAAAGGACATGATTAATATCATTTAAATCAATATAATTTTGTAATTCCGTTAACACACCACTACCACAATCAATTAGCAAAGAAAATCCTTCATGTGTTATTAAATAGCCTGAACATGGACCATTCTTTTTTGGAAATCCTCCCCACATACCAATTACTCTACATTCCATCGATTTCGCCTCTTTCTCTTCATTGATGAATAAAAACGACTGCCTATAAACAGTCGTCTCCCTTAGTTATATTATTCAGCCCCAGCTTCCAACAAAATCGCTTCAATTTCTTTAAATCCCTTTTCCCTAGCATGCGCTAGAGGGGTGACGCCATCCTTATCGGCAATATTTACATCTGCACCGTGCTCGATTAATACACGAATTGTTTGCTGCTGTTTTTCCGAACCATCATTTAAAATAATTGCTTCAAGTAAAGCAGTCCACCCTAAATTGTTTATATGATTGACATCCGTCTTTGTATTGGTCAAAAGCTCTTCGACTATCTCTACATACCCATGCTCTGAGGCCGGGATGATCGCAACGCCGCCGTAACGATTCGTAATAGTTGGGTCAGCTCCAGCTGCAATCAGTAGCTTCAAGATATCCATATATCCTTCTGCTCCAGCATACAAAAACGGATTATTTAGCATATCATCCTGGATATCCACATTAGCCCCAGCATCCACTAAAAGCTTGACCATATCTGCATCATTCGCATATGTAGCAATCATGATGGCTGTTCTACCTTGTTCATCCTGTGCATTTATATCGACACTTTCCTTCAGTAACCCTCTAACTGCATCAAGATCTTTTGCTTCCACTGCCTCAAACAATTGCTTATTCATCGTCTCATCCTCTCCTCCATTCATAGTTATACAACCCTGGAGGACAAAAATGATTCCAACTAATAAAAGAAGTTTCTTCATAGTATCCTCCTGTTCTTGCTATCATCATACTAATCTTCTAAAATGGACACAATAATCTATTTATAAATCATTCGATATTCCATATTTATTTAAACTCTACTACTCCACGATCCATCTCAAATAAACCATCAACGTATAGCTCAGGAGAACGTTCTGAACCAGATTTTGAATACCTCTCGACATGACTGACATTAATATTATCAGCATCTGTAAAATCAATATGCGCAATTGCTACCCAGTACGCAAAATGGTTTTTCTCATATAATGGGCTTGTGATTCGTTGACCCAGCTGGTTATCAACAACAGCTTGCGCCTTCATACTTTTAAAACTTCCAAAGCCGTTGCTAATTGCACTGTAAGCTGCAAACAATACATATTTCAATTTGGAAGGATCGTGAATAACAATCGTTTCTTTCCCTGCCACTCGACTATCACCGTCGAGCGTAATAAATGGCTCACGATTAGCATTCCCCATTGAACGATAGTACACTTTTCCAGTATCACCATTTTTCAATACATAAAAGCAATATAAATCTAGATCCTTTTTGGGATTTGCCCACTCCAAAGTCGCAATAATTTTATTGGACTTAGCGATCGATATGGATTCTTTTTTCTTAAGATTTATATTCATTTTCTCCAAATTTGGCTTTTGTTTAATCGGTGTTTCTATAGGTGGAGGGGTAGGCTCATTCTGTGCACTACTTGGGCTTTCTTCAATCTCTAACCCATAGTTTAAGCATAATGCCTCCAAACCTCCATTAAATCCACTACCGATCACATTAAACTTCCACTGTCCTTGATACCTATACAGCTCACCAACAACTATCGCTGTCTCCTGTTGTAAGTCATCACCAAACGAATAAGTATATAAAACAGTTCCTGTTACAGCATCTCTAATAATCAGCTCTAATTTGTCTACTTCTTGAAAACGCAAATTTTGTGCGTCCCCTTCATGAATAGTCAAAGCAATAGCTATTTTTTCAATTGTATCTGGTACTGAATTTAATTGAATTGTAATCGAACCATCTAAGGCTGTTTGTTTTGAATAGCTAACTGATTTATCTAGACTTTGTGGCTGCCCATAAAAGATAAAATGTTCATCTTTTTCACAGCGATTGCTAGCTTGCAGTAGAAAGGAAGAAATATCTAGCTCCATTTGTTTCTTCGGTGTTGACCATCGCACAAAACATTCGAGTTGTGTTATATTTTCTATTTTAACTTTCTGCCCCCGTTGTATTTGCATGAAAACACTCCTTTAGATTGTTACCTACATTATACCTGGATTTACAATATATTTCTGTTTCCCACATCTAACACGAATGTTTCTGACACATCGACGATAATTCTTAATTAGTTTTGTGAAAAATATGAAAATAACGATAATTGTATACATTTATATCGTAAACGTTAATAATCTATTCACATATTTATAGGGATGCTACTATTCAATATGTAAGCGCTATCAAAAATAAGGAGGAAAATTGTGAATACAAAATTTAAAAAGTTAGGATTATTGTTAGCAAGCAGTGTTTTATCACTTAGTCTAGTAGCTTGTGCAAGTCCAGAAACTTCAGCGAAGAAAAGTGAAGGGAATAACTATCCCGAAAAACCATTAACCGTAAATGCCCCATCAGGTGCGGGTGGTGGTCTTGATACAACTGCCCGAGCTTTATCGAAAGCATTGATGGAGACAGGATTAATGAAAGAATCGTTAACAGTCGAAAACAAACCCGGGGGCGGTCAAGCTGTTGGACTGGCTGATTTTATAAGTCAGGATTCTACAGACCCTTATCGCTTGTTTCTTCCGTCTGTTCCATTACTCATAAATAACTTAAAAAAAGAAGGAAACAGTCCATATTCGTATAGAGACTTAACACCTTTAGCGCAACTTACAAAGGATTATGGTGCTATTATTGTTCCAGCAGATTCAAAATATAAGGATTTGAAATCTCTATTTGATGATTTAAAGAAAGATCCCGGATCACTAGTTTTGGCGGGTGGCTCAGCACCTGGTTCCCAGGATCATCTAGTAGCCATGCTTCCTGCTGTAAAAGCGGATGTTGATGTGACTAAGATCAGATATGTCTCCTATGATGGTGGAGGCGAAGCAATGACTGCTCTAATTGGTGGAAATGCCGATATTCTTGCTACTGATATTTCTGGTGCTGGAGAATTTTTAAAAGCTGGGAAAATACGTGTGCTTGGAGTTTCTTCTGCCGAAAGATTGAAAGGAACTTATGCGGATATACCGACATATAAAGAAGCTGGAATAGATGCTGAATTTACAATTTGGCGTGGCCTTTTCGGACCAAAAGATATGCCCCAATATGCTGTTGACTATTGGAACAAAACATTAACGGATTTAACAAAAACTGATGAGTGGAAGGAAGTTCTTGAAACAAATGGCTGGGAAGATGGCTATAAAAACAAGGAAGAATTCCAAACATTCTTAGAAGAACAAGAAGTTTTAGTACAAGAAATACTTGAATCATTAAATATGCAAAAATAACTTTTCTTTTGCATCAACTAAGTAAGTTCAACATTTAATATGGGAAGAGGGTGCTCCTCTTCTCTTTTCTAATTGGTAAACTTAACAATTTTTTTAAAAAGGAGATTTTGAAGATGAACAAAGAAATAGAGCCAATCAAAAATAAAGTGCAAGAGGTATTTAGTAAAAATGCGGAGAAATACGTAACAAGCAGTACACATGCAAAAGGTTCTGATTTAAGCCTTATCCCTAGTTGGTTAGACCTTCCAACTAATTCGATTGTACTCGATATCGCGACAGGTGGTGGGCATGTGGTTAAAGCATTAGCGCCATATGCATCACAAGTTTTTGCCACCGATTTAACGTACCAAATGTTGGAGGCAGCTAAGCGTCACTTGGATCAGACAGAGTCAAATATTTCCTATGTAATTGCAGATGCAGAATCTCTACCGTTTTTAGAAAATACATTTGATGCAGTCACTTGTAGGATTGCACCTCACCATTTCCCTCATCCCGATAAATTTGTAAAAGAAGTGGCAAGAGTATTAAAGCACGGTGGAAGGTTTTTACTTATTGACAACATTGCGCCTGAAGAAAAGGAATTAGACGAATTCGTTAACATTCTTGAAAAATTACGCGATGAAAGTCATAACCGTAGTTGCTCTATAAACGAATGGAAAACATGGTTCGAGGAAGCAGATTTAACTTTGTTAAAGGCTGAAGCACGTAAGAAAACTTTTGATTATCCTGATTGGGTAAGGCGTACAACGATGTCTGAGGAACAAGTTAAAAGAGTAGACTCCCATTTGCTCCTCGCTAACGACAGTATCATTAACTATTTTTCAATTCAAACCTCAAATGAAAGTATTCAATCGATTACAATTGATGAATGGATGGCGTTAGCAATAAAAAAATAGAACTAGGAAAGAAATACTGAGTCTTGGATGGATAACTCATCCGTAAACTTCCAGTATTTTCTTCCTAGTTTTTTACATGTTTTATGTGCAAGTTTACTTTTTACGATACCTTCGCTCAGGACGTCCAATTGTTCCAAACATCACTTCTACCTCTAATTCACTATTAGATACTAAATACTCCAGATAACGTCTGACAGTAGAGTGACTCGCCCCAAGTTTTTTTGCCAATTCCTCCGCATTTGTGCTAACACTCATTTCCTTTAATTTCTGTTTAATTTTTTTTAAGGTATGCTTATCTATGCCTTTTGGCAAGTCGTTCGTTTTAGTTTCAATTAGAATCTGTTCTTCACTTTCCTTCATTCTAAAAAAAGTATTTACATCATCTTGTTGTACTGTTTCCAAGCTCGACAGTTTCATCCTCGTTTTTTTGTAATGCTCAAGTGTTTCCATGAACTTATCTAGCATAATCGGTTTCATCAAGTAACTGAATGCCCCACCCCTTATAGTTTCTTTTACGGTATGAACATCATTTGCTGCGGTAATCATGATCACATCAACATCTCTACACTTTTTTCTAATCTCCCACAATAAATCAGTTCCCTTTATATCTGGAAGAAATACATCTAGTAATATGAGGTCTGGGGTAAATACATTAAGTAGCTCTAATGCCTGTTTACCAGAACCTGTAGTTGCTGCGACTTGAAAACCCTGTACTTTTTGAGTAAATCTTTTATAAATCATTGTTGCCGTCTCATCATCTTCAATAATTAGCACCTGAATCATTTGATTTGACATATAACCTCACCCCTCACTTTTTAGGTATAGAAATGGTAAATCGGGCACCACCAGAATCACTCGTAGTTATATAAATTTGTCCTTGAAGAAGGTTTATTGTATTTTTAACAATTGCCAGTCCAAGACCGTGATTTTCCCCTTCTTTTGTAGTGAAACCCTCTTCGAAAATCTTTTCCTGCCATTCTTCTGGAACACCTTTCCCATTATCTTCTATATCAAAAATAATGTCGCTTCCAAAATCGGTAAATGACACCTTTACATATGCTTTCTCCCCTTTGGTCTTGCTTGCTGACTCCATTGCATTATCTATTAAATTACCAAGGACTGTTAATAGTAATTTTGTATTTAAAGAAGAGGGAATTTGTTTCAAGTTACTGTGTTTATCAATTTCAAATTCAACCTTTAACTCTTTTGATCTATTAATTTTTCCAAGAAGACACGCGGCTATAAAAGGATCTTTCACAGAAGCAGATAGGAAAATCACTATATCCTGCCTCTCTCTAACTTCTTCGGAAATAAGTTTCCTTACTTCTTCATATTCCTCTAGAGTTATTAGTCCATAGATAGTATTTAGCTTGTTTAAATATTCATGATTTTGAGCACGCATATTGTCAGATATGCCCTTTATTGTTGACAGTTCATCTATTATTTCTTCAATCTCCGATACTGGTCTAATCGTTAATACAGCCCCGCTTGCCTGTTCCTTCAGCAAAATTGGAGCAGCATCTACCATATATAGCTGATGCCCAAATAGAAAGTTTTGATTGACTGAGCTTTGTTTAGTTTGAAGAATTGTATCAATCATCTTGATTAAACGGGTGTTAATAATTTTCCCACTAGTTTCTATTTGATCATCTCTTAGCATTTCTCGTGCGCGCTTATTCATTGACGTTATTTCATAGCGTTTGTTTACCGCAATTGTAGCGTCACGTATAAATTCAATCGTTGCTTCTTTTTCTTTAAATAAAAAGGAAATTTCTTCTGGCTCTAGATTGAAAATTAGTTTTTTTACTCTCCTTGCAATAATGACAGCTCCTATGAAACCAATTAATACGATGAATATGGAAAACTTAAATATTTTAAAGCGATATTCTTCCACTCTTCTATGTGATTCAGAATTCAAAAAACCAACCGAGGAAACCCCTATAATATTTTTGTCCTTATCAAAAATGGGTGTTTTCGCTTTAATAGCCGAGCCCGAAATTCCAGTTCCTTCATATACAATAGAAGCTCCTTCTTCAAATACTCTACGATTACTTGTACCCATCTGTTTTCCGATATTTTCACTCAAATGATGGGAGTATCGAATATTTTCTTTGTTTCCAATGACCACATAGCCCGCTCCAGAGGATTTACGAATCTCCTCTGCAATCGGCTGGATAGCCAAAGAAGGATTGGGATCATCGAATGCCTCAATAATTTCTTCTTTTTGAGCAACCATTTTTGCTACAGTCATCGCCTGATTTCCTAAAGATTTCTCCGTAATATTTTCTATCATCGATGAAAAGATAACGCTTACAGAAAACACTGTTAGAATAACCACAATGGATATAAGCCCACTTATTTGAGTTAATAACTTTGGTTGTTTATATTTCCTCCTCACAGATTAGCCCTGCTTTCCTATATACAATCTATGTAATTACTTCGATTTATCATTGTTCAACTATTCCAAGCTCAAACAATAGTTTTAAAAAAACGCAGACTCTCATAGACAGAGTCTGCATTTCTATTAATTGCTGTGTAACCACGGATGATAAATCAAAGTCTTTTAACAAAGGTTCGACGATTATCTAAGACACAAGATCGACCGCTCTTTTGCGGTTATGAGTTGTAGGACTGGATATTAGCTTATCCTGTCTTTCTTTGATTTATCTCTAAATTCATTATATACAGAAAATTATTCACATACAACATAACAAAGTTTAATTTAGTTTAAAAGCCAATTCAATAATTGTAAAAACTTTCTGTTCCTTTTGATGGAATATATCAAAGAATTCTTTTTCTATGCCTGTTAAGATTGTTATAGATTCTAGGTTTACTTTCAAATAATTCTAATTTTCTCTATAATAAATGAAAAAGGAGGATATCCAATGCCAGTTTACAACAAATTAGTACGCGACCTAATACCACAAGTGATCGAAAACGCAGGTAGCAAATTCACTACACGAACGCTAGATCCTTCCGAACACTTAACGGAAATAAAGAAAAAACTATATGAAGAAGTACAGGAATTCCAAGAAACGTTGAACCACCAAGATGCACTAGAGGAATTAGCCGACATTTTAGAGCTAATCCATGCAGCCCTTCCTATTCATGAAGCAACTTATGAAGATCTAGAGAAAATTCGCATAGCGAAGAAAGAAAAACGTGGTGGATTTGAAGAAGGAATTTATTTGATAGAGGTTGAGGATGAGTAAGTTACGGCTTATTACATCGAATCTAATTCAAGATTTAACGAAGCTTTCTGCGGATGCAACTAGTATTTACTGGGTAACTGCATTCGCGATGAAATCAGGTGTTAAGCTAGTGCTTCCTGCGTTAAAAGAAGCACTAGCTAGAAATACAGAACTTAAAATATTAGTTGGGGATTACTTATATATTACGCAGCCCCAAGCACTCGAATTGCTGTTAAAGGAACTACCTGGAGCAGAAATCAGATTACATAAAAGTAGCGGTATCTCCTTCCATCCGAAGGCTTATTTGTTTCGCTCTGAAATAAACAACCATTTAATCGTTGGATCTTCCAACCTATCTGCCTCTGCACTGCAAAGAGGTGTTGAATGGAATCTATATGCCCCTGCCGAAGTTAGTGGACTTGTTTTCGAGGAAGCAACAGATGAATTTATGAAACTGTTTTATTCAGACTCTACCATCTCATTGAATAAAGAAACGCTAGAAACGTATGCAAGTGCATATGAACAAGCAAACCTGACAGTTCCTTTAAGTCAAAAATGGACTGAGTCGGAAGAACAAGAAGTGATGTTTGGACCTATTGTTACTGAATCAAAAATTCATGAACAACCGGAACCCTATATTACAGAACCGACTGAGCTCACTCCACGTCCAGCACAGGTTATGGCTTTAGATGCATTGCAGGAAACCATGCAAGATGAATATGACAAAGCACTCGTCGTTCTAGCAACTGGCCTTGGCAAAACCTATTTAGCAGCTTTCTTCGCGGAGCAATTCGAGCGAGTGTTATTTATTGCGCACCGGGAAGAAATATTGAACCAAGCAAAAGCTTCATTCTTACATGTTCACCCTGAAAAAAAAGCAGGTCTATACAATGCTATCGAGAAAAATAAGGATGCTGACTTTGTCTTTGCATCCATTCACACACTAACTCAAAAATTCCATCTAGAGCAATTCAATCCACAAGCCTTCGATTTAATCGTAATCGATGAGTTCCATCATGCAGCAGCTCCAAGCTATGAACGAGTGTTAGAGCACTTTAAGCCAAAGTTCCTACTTGGCATCACTGCAACACCTGACCGTTTAGATAACAAAGACGTCTATAGCATCTGTGATGGAAACATCGCTATTCGTATTCATTTTATCGATGCCATTCAGCGAAACTGGCTGTCTCCCTTCCACTATTACGGAGTTTACGACGACACAGACTACTCCCAAATTCGGTGGTTGGGTACAGGCTATGATGAGGAAGAACTATCGCGGGTTCAATTAAGAGAAGAAATGGCGGAGAAAATATTACAGGCTTGGATAGAGCGGAAACAAACAAGAACTATCGGTTTCTGTTCCACTGTTAGACAAGCAAAATTCCTTAGTAATTACTTTGAAAAAGCAGGCTACCGGTCTATAGCTTTGAGTGGAACGACACCAAGAAATAATCGAATGAGTGCTAGAAAACAACTGGAATCCGGACAACTCGATATCATTTTTACAGTAGATTTGTTCAATGAAGGCGTCGACATTCCAACAGTAGATACTCTTCTCTTCGCACGTCCAACAGAATCGATTACAGTATTTACCCAGCAAATTGGTCGTGGGCTTCGTCTAGCAAAAGAAAAATCGTACTGCGTCATCATTGATCTGATCGGAAACTATCGTAATGCAGATACAAAGTTAACTGTATTCACACCAGATTCAACTGATAAAGCTCCGTTAAATATAATTCAAACTTCCTTACCAGGACAATGTGTATTTAATCTAGAAACAGAAATTATCGACTTAGTAAAAGAAATGGCAAGAAAAGTTGCATCCCATAAACAGCGACTCATCTATGAATATTTCCGACTAAAAGAAGAAATGGGAACAAGGCCATCCTATCTCGAGTATCATCTTAAATCGGGAATTATCGCAACAAACGTTAAAAAGGAATTCGGCTCCTATGTAGGAATGCTAAAAGAAGCTGGGGAATTAAATGAGCAGGAATTAGAAGCTTTTGAGCTTTATAAAGATTGGCTAGAAGAAGTAGAAAAAACAGCCATGTCTAAAAGCTATAAAATGGTTTTACTGAAATACATGCTTTCAAGAGGTGTAAATCATTGGCATGAGCCTGTAAAAGCGGAGGAAGTTGCTCCCTTCTTTGCCGAGTACTTAACAGCGAAGGAATATAGAAGAAAGATTGATGTGATTGATACGGATTTGAAGAAAGTTGCTTCCTTAATTGAGCGTATGCCTATGACTAAATGGAGTGGGTCCTCTAAAGGGAAGATTACATTTGAAAATGGGGTATTAAAGTTGAATTTCAATGTGATGGAATCGGTGAATGATATTGTGTTTGAATGGACGAAGGAGATTTGTGAGTTTCGATTGCATTGGTATTTTGGGAAGAAAGGTGAGAAGATTTAAAGGTATCTATTATAGGGTAGATACCTTTAAATCTGCCTAGAACTAATGAACTTTGGATTATAATTATAAAACATAGAGTCTTAGCGTAACTAAACTTTAAAACGATATCCTTTATCGAGATATTTTCTCTGCAGCTCAAGATACTCTTTAGAAAACTGTTTAACGCCTAATTCAGTACAACCATCATCAATTACATCCTTCATCCTCTTATCTACAAAATGGTAGACTTCCTCAATGTCTCTAATAATTTCAGGTTTGTTCTGATCGTATAGTTTTAGTAATCCTTTTCGAATGTCTTCCATTTGTTGTGGAGTAGTAAAGCCTGGTACTATGCCATTTGCTTGCATGTTAATTCTATCTAATAAAATGGATATCGGATGTTTATTGTCCTTAGGTATTGTATTAAAACTATCAATTATATTAGACATTTCTTCTTGGAGGTCCTCAATTTTTATCATTAAAGCTTTTTCAATGGAATTGTTTGATGGAATTTCTATCCTAATCGGTTCCATGTTGTCATCTAAACCCAAATGGCCTTTTACTATTTCTCTAACAATTGGATACGCATTCTTTACTATATCAACATCCCTTACACTTTCTATTCTTTTATCACCATGAAATAAATTGTTCCTTACTTTGTTTAATATGAACATTAAATTACGTAAAGCTAGCCTTGGGTTTCTATCAATATTCCTTTTTAGTTTTTCTTGGTCTTCTGATGTATCAGCTATTTCTTGTTTCTTATCTAAAAACCTAATAGACGGAACAATATCACAGAAAAATTTTACTTCTTTATAAGTTAAGATATTTTTAATAGTATCATCATTAATTTCGTTGGTAATTGACTTTATTTTATCTAATTCTTGACCTTCCCGCCGTCCATAAATGGCGTTGAAGGATATCCATATACTAATAAATTGATCAAAACTGTCATCACAATCTACCGCTTTTTCATACCATCTTCTAGAAACTTCCATAAAATTCTGCATAATTTCACCCTTCATAAATAGTATTATTCATAAACTATTTCTTTTCAGAAAAAGTTGTAAAGATATCATGAAACAAACATCTTCTTTAACGGTAGTAAAGCCCTTAAATCTGTAGGTATATTTTCTTAGCATTTCATAACTAAATCAAGTAGCTCTTCAAAATCTACTAATACTTGGTTAACCTAACTGCTCCTTGTTAGGTTTACTTACCTTAAACACAGTATCATTAATTTTTGTTCCCTTTGTATAAAAAACATGAATGTTTCTAATACAAGGTAGCTTATTTAGACCTTCATTTTTACTCAACCCCCACTTCTTTTTTACTTCTGAGAATCAATTTTTCTTGTAGCTCCTGACTGATAAGTTCCGCTCTCTTTTGGAAAAACACATCGTAATCGTCATCCCAAATACCAAAACTGTCCATATCAATCAAATGAGACTTCATAGTTTCGTTTAGTTTTTTATTATTTTTTTTAAAGTCGCTCATGTAAATAGATGGAGCTTTTGCTCTAATCACTCTTTTATTTAGAAAATCATCAACAATCGTTATGTTCAAGATATGGTTGATATAATCTTCATGTTCTTTATTTTTTAAGTAAGCCTTTGGAAAGAAGTGATGATAGTTTTTGCTTGTAGCTATCTGCAACCAGGCATTATCAATATGAACTTTCGTATTATCAGCAAATGATTTTGGTTCTTTGGATGCTAATAAACATAATAACGCTTTAATGAAACTGCGTCCGGTTCCAAACCATCCTTGCTCAATAATTCTGTCTGGCGAAATATTTACTTCATAATCATAAGTTGGAAGTCCATTACTCAAAACCTTCTCAATTCTTTTTATATCTTGGCCAAGTTTTGTTTCTACTCCACTTGAATATCTTTCTGATAATGAAACTCTCCAAAAGAAATCCTGTAAGTATTCTTTCTTTTCATCAAGTGGTCGATCCGGATGATAGTAAAAAAAGTAAGAAAAAGGTGCTAATAAAGCATCATAAGGTAATATTTTGGATACAGGAATACCATATTGATTTTTAAAATAATCAATTGCTTTCTTTACTGCAACCGTAACAGGTTCCCAAGTATCAATAAATAGTTGTTTATCTAATTTAAGAATTTGCTTCCTAGTACAATCCTTTTTCAGAATAAGCGAAATGATTTGAAGAATGGTTGAACTTGAGATAGTTTTATAGTCTTCACCTAAATCATCCATCAATACTTCAAGTCTTTCAGCCAGATCAAAATTTTTGATTTGGTCATATGTTTTGGCTACCATAATTTCAAATAACGTCAGCGTTTTTCCTCCAACATTCAACCGTGTAAAAACTTCAGTCGCCACATCTAAAGGTGCATTCTTTAGAATAACTAATGAAAATTGATAAGAAGTAAACCTTGCTTTATAGAAATCTATTTTCATGAGACCCTGTTCTGTATATTTCTTTGCAAGTGCACCGATTCCACCATATAATAAATCGTAAATTTTCACATAACGTGTAGGATTCTTTATATCATGGTTTAATGTTACAACTTCTTCATCCTCTTTAGCCTCTAAATCTATATAAATTTCTGAGAAGTCATCTACTTTTCCATCTCTTAAGAGACTCAACCCTCTAAAGCATGTATACAAGCTCGTGATTCTTTGTTGCCCATCTAATACATACTGAGCAATATGTCCAACTGGAGTGTCTGGAAGGGTATGATTGCCAATATTACGAACGGATCGCAATTCTTCTTGTGTCTCCCAGAGAATGAAAGTTCCAATTGGAAACCCTTTTGCAATACTATCCAGTAATTGTGAAGCTGCTTTTTTTTCCCATACGTAATCTCTTTGGAATTGTGGGATTTTGACCCTTCCACTCTCAATATTATTTATTAACGAAGATAACCCCACGCTTTGTGGTTCGGGTTGTATCACTATCATTTTCCCCCTTAAATTTTTTATACTTCCTTAACCAAATAACTCTTTCATTCTCGAAATATTAGAAGTTCTAGTAGTATAAATATATTTTTTCCTGCGTCAGAAACAAATTGAAGAAACTCTAAACCATTTTAAGTTGCCCATTCACATGTAACCATCAATTAACGGAAAAAATGGTGACAGTGTCTCCAAGATTTATAACAATGATGAGGATCATTTACTAATGCATAAACATATTTTAAAGTAATTACTTTAATCATCCTAATCTCTCACCTCTTTATTGGCAAAGTTCTATGAATCATTTTTATTTTTATATTTAAAACCTAAGTATTTGGCCATTTAAAATCATTTTTATAATAGTTCACTTTCAAACGTTGTAAATCATATTCCCATTCGGAAATTGCATATCTGAATTTTTTACTACCAGTTTTCTGACCTTTTCTTAATTTCACATTTCCTACAATAATATATACCACCTTTTTTAAACCCATAGCTGAAACAGCTTCTTGTAAGATTGTCCATCTCTTTACTTTTGTAGAATCAGTAATCTGATAACCCATTTTCCGTAATGGACTCATATCTTTAAGTGCATACGAATCACCAAAATTAGTTGTTGCAACCGTTAATTCCGTAGAAGGCCTATCTTAGTTTTAATATCATGCTTTTTTTAACTTTCTTATTTTCTATTACATGTATATAACCAGGTTTAATTTCTTTTCTTATTCGTTTTAATTCTTGTTTAGTTACATAAAAATCCATTTTTTCTTGATTAGTCAAGGCGTTTATGCCAATTTTCTTTATTATTTTTGTCATACTTCCATTTTCATAGACAGCTAATTCAACAGGAGTATAAATCACCATTATCCATTTCTAATTTCTTTATTGTTGCACTTAGCACTCTATTTTCATCCTCTAATTTTCTAATTTTCTAATTTGAGTATTGTTATTACTATAGATATTATCAATTTCATCATTTACAAATTCCATGATTTTTTTCTTATATTCCACATTTAATCTTCCTCTTTTATCTGAATTGATAATGATCAAAGTATTTTTTCAAGACTCCAGCTTTTAGCTATCACCTCTTAAATAAAACTATCTCATTTTAAGATAAGCTCGTCTCTCCGCATAATTCGTACACTCCACACAAAGCTTAACTTTTTTACCTTGGGGATTTTTATATAGACGGTACGGACCAGCTTTTCGTTTGCATATCGCACATTTAGAACTAAAAATGCTAAAAATAATAATACATCTTCTTTCTATCTTATATTTTACGAACTGGTTGCTTGAATTATTTGATTTCCACATACATATAATAACCAGTCGATATACCTAACTGATTATTCAGAACTATAAATCCAGATGTAATCCCTTTCTTTTTTCATCTTTTCCCACATTCATTTTCATACCTTCATCCTAACAAAACCACCAATCATTGTAAATTGTATGTTAAAATATTCGGCATAGGTATACATATTTCGAGGATATACAACTATTGATATGAGGTGAGTTTAATGACTATCGTTCCTATGAACGAGAAGGCAAAAAGGTTAATTCAATATATTAATGAGCTTTCCCAATTGAAACAAAAACCTATTGCTAGTTATAAAAAGTATGATGAGGTTTTGTGGGTATCAAAGTTACCTGAAGGTGCAGAATGCCAAGATGCATTTAATAATAAGATAGTTGACTGGATATGATGGGGAAGAATTATCTCGTGTTCAATTATTAGAAAAGATGGCAGATATCGCAAGTCCAACAGAATTTGTTGCAGTATTTAACCACCAAATTGGTCTTGGACTTCGACTAGCTGAAGGGAAATCTCACTGTGTCATTATTAATTTGAACGGTAACTATCGAAATGCATATACAAAACTAACCGTGTTCACACCAGATTCCACCAATAAAGTTCCGCTAAAAACTATTCAAACTTCCTCACCAGAACTGTGTGCATTTAATCTAGAAACAGAAATTATCGAGTTAGTAAAAGAAATGGCAAAAAATGCTGCATCCCATAACCTAAGACTAATCTATGAAATTTCGATTAAAAGAAGAATTGGGCACTAGACCAACCTATCTTGACTATCATCTGAAATCCGGAACCATCGCAACAAACATCATAAAAGAATTCGTTTCATATGTAGGAATGCTGAAAGAAGCTGGAGGGTTAAATGAGCAGGAACTAGAAGCTTTTGATCTTATAAAGATTGGCTAGAAGTAGTAGAAAAAACAGCTATGACCAAGAGCTATAAAATGGTTTTACTTAAATACAAGCTATCAAAAGGTGTGGATCATTGGTATGAACCAGTAAAAGCTGAGGAAGTTGCTCCCTTCTTTACCGATTACTTAACTGCGAAGGAATATAGAAGAAAAATTGATGTGATTGATACCGGTTTGAAGAAAGTAGCTTCTTTACTTGAGCGGATACCTATGACAAAATGGAGCGGGTCTTCTAAAGGGTAGATTACTTTTGAAAATGGAGATTTTGCTTTGGATTTTGATGTGATTTATTCGATGAATGAGATTATTTATGAGTGGACGAAGTAGAGTTGTGAGTTTCGGTTGCATTGGTATTTTGAGAAGAAAGGTGAGAAGATTTGAAGGTACCTTAATTAAAAAGATACCTTCCACTAAATTAAAATAGTTAACTCTTGTAAATGGACTAACTGTCTATTACAATATTAATTTCAATTTATTTAAATTTAACTCTCTACTGAAATTCAAAGTTCTAGAATCTGATCATCGCTTGAGGAAGTGGAAGTGAAAATGATATCATGATTTTATTAAATCTCAACCTCCCAAAATAACTCGTCTAAAGTTTTATTCAGTTCTTTTGCTATCGCAACACAAATTTGAAGACTAGGATTATATTCACCTTTTTCTATCAGTCCAATCGTCTGTCTGGTTACACCTATTTTTCTTGCTAGCTGTTCTTGAGTTATTGAACTTTTAATTCTAGTGATTTTCACATTATTTTTCATTATCTCACCCTATTATTTGTAATATAAATTGCATTAGGTGTAGTAAAAAATCAAAATTTTCTTAAACTAACTGCCCTGGGATTTCTTAAGGATAGGTAAAAGAAAGAGAGAATAACTGTGAAGGCACTTTTTTAGTATAGAAAACTTAACAGTTAATGAGACAAGTAAAATCTAAGTATTGTTGTGATGAAAATACCTTTATTTGCCTTATTACCTACTAGGCTGCCCACAAACTTTTGAATTTCTAGACGCGAAATTGTAGAATCTAATTTCCATCGTTTTGCTTGCAAGTAAATCATGTCCATCGATTCCTTCATCACCGGATTTGCCAATAGCTTTTCCTGCGTCTTTTACAGATCCCCCATATCCCATAGCAACAATAAGTTCAACAATTAGCCGTTCAAAAAAAGCTGACGAACATTCTAAAATCTTATCTATAAGCAATTCTTGTATTTCATTTTTCAAGACATTATAATTATGTCCTATAATTTCTAAAGGAGTTTGTTCAACATCTCCCACTTCTTCAATTATAGGTTTATCAATTGTATTTTTTTTACAAAGTCATTAAAACTTTGATACTTACTTAAAAACTTAGTATCAATCCTCGTTACAGATGTATCTGCTAAAACTTTTAAACCATTATCTGTAATTTTAAATACAGCTCTGCTTACTACTTTGCTTAACCCAGCTTTTGATAAATAAGTTCTTGCCCATCCAATACGATTGTGCAACAATGTTTGCTTACCACTTGGCAAAAGTTCTACAATATCTTTATCACTTAAATGGAAATGGTTATCTAGTAGAACATATAGTTCTTGCAGTTTATACTCATTCCCATTTTCTAACTGCTTTAAAAATGGATACATAAAATCTTGATAACCTGGTACAGCCATTTTATCAACTCCTAATCTTATCTTAAAGATTGCCTAACACCGAATAATTTCTTATATTCTTGGACACTCTCAGAATTTTTAGGAGCAGGTTCTTATAAATTCCTTAAAATCTCATCCCGCCACCCAATATCAAAATTCGATGACAGCTTTTTAAACGATTTTTCTATATTCTCAAGGAGGTTAACTTCATTCATACCACTATGTAACATTTTCGCCAATTCTTCATTTTTCATTGGCATAATTGTAACTGTTTCTGCATACATATTAGACTTTTTCGAGGATTGTAATGGCACTGTTGCAACAGCTCGCCAGATATTTATGGTATTCTCATCAAGTTCGTCAGCAATAAATAAAGTAGTTACCCCTTTAGGGGCTGATTCAATCGATAGATTTGCTGCATGTCGCAAGACAGGCTCCCACTCACCACGTTTCTGAGCTTGCTTATTCATCAACGTAACTTCGAGCATTAAGATATAATCTCCATAATCTATTACTATGTCTCCTGTTCCTCCACCTGCGTGAGTTTCAGGTTCAAAATCTGCACTCATCGACAAATTCAAACTAGAGAATAAATCAAATTTTTGAGAGCTAATATGATACCAAGCAATCCCAACCACATACTCAAATATGGTTGGAACATCAGTATTTTCAGCAACCATTTGTTGAATTTTTAAGTCATTACTCCTATCTGAAAACAGAGGTAAAATTTCAAGTATCTTCTCTCGTGGGTAATGTGTTTCAATGTGTTGAATGAATGCATTGCTTGTTTTATTGAATATCACTTGACGAATTTCATCCTCACTAGAGAGATTCAATGCATCTTTAATTTCAATAATAGTTTTATCAACATTTTCTTCCTCATATCCAAGTATTTCTTCTAGGGTAAGATGATTTAAGAATGGTGAACTCATTTCCTTTTCATAACTCTCATAAAAAAGATTTTTTGACTCTCCGAATATCATATTCTCCAAATTAATCTTAGCAAAAAATTTCTTCCATAAATCCTGTTGTGCTAACTCAACCACACCATTTTTAAAACTAATAATACCTGTTACTTTTAATACTCGACGAGTAACATCACCATATTCTTGAATATTATCATGACGTTTTGAGGCTTGAAATTGTAAAAATAATTTTTCATTTATACCGTCGTTGGTAAGTATATCTAATTCTTCATTAAGTTGCATAAACTTACTAACATTTAATTTGTCCCTTTTATCAAAAGTGAAAACATTGCGACCAAAACCAAACGCCTTATTTATCATCATTTTTTTCTGGGTATCTGAAAAAGTTTCAACAATTTTTTCTAGATTCTCTTTTGTTCGTTCGGAATTAAATCTAATTAAGCATTCGTAAAAATCACGATAAACTGAGATGGTTTTTTCACTTTTCCCACTTGAAAAATTCCTAGTAAAGATTTCATTTGACATTGGCACAGGCTCGCTAATTATCTCATCGAAAGCTTCATTTAAAGTAAATGGAATATACTCTCTTTCCAACTTTTGGGCATGACCATCTAAAAACTCTTTTACAAATGTAGATGGTTCTACTGGTATATATGGATTCAACATTTGAATCATCGTAACAAACAATTCCTGACTTACTCGCTGATTATTTAAAAGAATATAAATTGCCATTAACATCGGAGAATAGTACATTTCCCCATCTTTTGTATAAATTCGTAATTTTAATAGTTGTCTAAAAAACATTAAATTTGTATCATCAATTGGTAATAGATTTTCAAATCTACTTCTACGCAATTTTTTGCCGTGTATCCATGATTTTCCCACTGGCGAAATTTGACGTTGTTCGTCTGACAAGCCAATTTTAACTAAATTACTTGTATAGTGGCGTGCTCTTGCCTCTATGGCGTTATCTAAATAATTATAAAGTTGCTTTAATTTTTGTGTTTTTTTAAGAAAACTTATATCTCCCTTATCAAATGCAGATTTTATATCTGGATCTTCCATAGCTTTAACAAATTCATCATACATTGAATGTTGCTTAAAAACTTCAGGAGAACTCTCAATTGCTTGCTCATAAAATCTAAATTGAGTAGACTCGTTTGGATAGCGTCCCCATACACCAGTCTCACTTTCTTCTAAAACTTGTTCTAGTATATTTGTATAAATATTATAAGCATTAATAACATCTTTTCTACGTCCATTAGTATCAAACAAATTAAACACCTGTTCAAGTTTTGTAACTTTCACTTTTATCCTCTTTTCTTTACAGCCATATTTTTATTACTTATAATTTTTTCCTATATGACTTCTTCTTGGAGTCGCATACTCATCTTGATTTTGATAATAATTATTCCAAAACTCCTCAGAACGAACTTCATTTGGAAATTTCTTTAAATATCGAATTGCTTCTAGAGGAGTTTCATTCATCATTTCCAACCAAGTAATCAATTCCACATATGTAAGTTTATAAGAAATATCTGAGATTATACCTTTATGTTCATCTAAATCTATTATCTCAATAACGGATAAATTTTCTGATTTATCTAGGTTATAATTGACAAGATATAATTTACCCTTTAATTTTTGTGTAGCTTTCCACAATGATATATACTTTTGCCGATTATCTGTTTTTCTTGGGTTTTGCCATCTAGGGTTTATTTCATTCATTCTTTTTGCAAAATCCTTCTGCTCTGACTCGGATATCCATGAGTATCTCATGGGGTGTGCTTGTAAATTATCTATTGGATTTTTCATTTTTTCTTTAGTCTCATTATTTAAAAATTCAATGATGGTATTAGTTTTATCTTCAAATAAGTCAAAGTCAAAACCTAACGTAGCTTGTTGTTCTAATGCGCTCTTTGTAATACCTAAACCAGTATCGTCTAACGTAAAATCAATTCCATGTATTTTTTCTAACACATCATGCACATAAGGATCTCCTTCGTTTTGGGTAGCTGAACCTAGCGTTTTAGACTTTGATTTACTCAAATTATCTGCATTTTTTAACACAAACCATTCCTTATAATCATTCCATTTATAATTTTTGGTTTCGTCCTTATGTCGAACAATAATATTAGATCCATTCTTATATTGATCATCATATATCACTCCAATCAAACTTATATGCGAAATTAGAGAAAGAGATTTATACTTTTTCTCTACAAATTTCACATTATCTTTCTTGCGATTATAAAACTCAAAAAATATTAAATTGCCATCAGAATCAAACTGTACCCTATCGACAGAATATATCATTTTTTCTCCTATTCTTTTACCATATTTGATAATCCAATTATAACAAAAAAAAAGCTACCATTTCAGGTAGCTACAGAATTAATAATGTTTTCATTGGTGAATTTTTTATTCAATTTTATAGTTTGTGATTAGAACCTCTTGTGTTTCATTGTCCTTAGCTTTTGATTGATAGTTTGAATTATTGTAATGGTAATTTAGAATGTGTTTTTGATATTTCTCTGCCCAGTTAATTAATAGAATGTTTTTTTGTCCTTTGTGGAAAGCAACATTAGATAAAGCCCACCGAGTTCCTTGCTCACTCAACTTATCTAGAAAAATAAATAAGTTCTTTTCATCTTTTTCTCCCCATCCTCCATTTTCATTATAGGTTGCATTTGAAATTAAATATGGAGGATCAAGATAAACAAAGTCTTCTTTTCCAATTTCAGTGAATTCTCGAAAATCCTTAGAACAAAAAACAAATTTTTTTTTCTTTAAAGTCATTTGGAAGTCTTGTAATTTCTTGACCATCTTTATATTAAAATCTCTCTTTCCAACAGGTAAGTTGAATTCACCTTTTCTATTAAACCGAATCTGGTTGTTAAAGCCAAACACGATTAAAACATAGAAAACGATAGATTTTAACTTATCATTATCATACATTCCATTATTGTAATCAGCCCGTAATTTCATATACTTTACTTTATTATATTTCCCCACTCCATCGGCAGAGCTAAGACCATAAAATTCATATCCATAAGTTTTGGTATCTGATAACTCATATTGATTAATAATTTCGTTTATCTTACACAAAACTTCATCATAACTGGTCCTTGCCAATAATTCATATAACTCAATTATACGTGGTTCTATATCATTTAAATAGATCTTCCCTTTAGGATTTGCATTAATACCTACGTTTGCACCACCTGAAAAAATATCAATAAAATTTTCGTAGTCAGTTGGAAATAAAGGAGCTAATTGTGGTAACAATTTATGTTTGCCGCCTGTGTAATTGATAGCAGATTTAATATACTTTTTTTCTTTGGAATTTTCTTTTGTCTTTGGATTAACTTTACATACATATAACAATTCTTTATGATCTTCGATATTTGTTTTTCCAGTTGTAAAAACTTTAAATGGAGTTTCATATACTGTTACTTCTCCACGTTTTTCTAACGACGTAATAATTTCTTCATTCGAAATCTTCGCATTAGAGCGTCCGTTTCCTTTCATTGCCATGTTATTATATGAAACGATAATATATTTTGAGTCAATATGTTCAATCAAATCATCAAAAACAATTGGAGCTTTCTGAGTAGAATAATCGCTCTTGATGTGCTCCCGATTAAACATTTTCATTGCAACCCCTGTAAGATGAGGTTTCATCCAGTCCACTATGTTTTCCAACAGATGATACGCATCGCCATATTGTCGGGAATTATAAGGGGTGTCTATGTAAACTAAGTCAGCCTTGATATTTCTTACCAAGTCATTGGCGTCCATACAATAAATTTCATTGTCTAAGTTTTCATTAAATTCAGGTACACGTAAAAGAATAGGCTTTAGGCTGTCCATTTTTTGACGATAGGCATCATAGTGTCCCACTGTATTTGCTACTTTATCCATTGCATAGATTAGAGAAGTAATTAAAAACGCTTTTTCACGTTCGTTTAAATCGGTGTATTCCTCTATACGGTCACGTATTGCCCCAATTTTAAGAGCATTTTTTAGAGAGAAATATTTATCTCCGAAATTAATTGATACATAATTATCTTCAAAAGCTTCTAAATCATTAAGTTCACCTATATACCTTTTAACTTTCTCATAGTCAACTTCGGCATTGCCAAACCAAGTTAGGTAAGATACATAATTTGAATGAAGTATATCATTAATAATAATTTTTTTTCCTTTTATTCGGAAAATATCTGCAACTGCACCTGTACCACCAAAAATATCTGCTACGGTATGGATATCAGTTGTATTTTCTGTTACTATTTTATCGATAAAATCTAGCATTTTTTGCTTTGAACCTAAGTAACGTCTGTTATGTATTTTCAGTTTTTCTCCTGGCTTGTCTAGAATTGTTATATTGTTTTGCTTTTCCTTTATTTTCAACAATTCTATTATCTCCCTTTCGTTGCTATCAGTCCATTCAAACCATCCGCGCCAATCTTTATGTGGAGTAGAAATTTGCCCTTCATTTATCCAGTTATGAAGTGTTTGTCTGGTAACTTTATGCGTCTTTTCAATCTCTTTTGTAGTTTTCATATTACACCTCTCAATGCGCAACTATGCAACTAATATGTTTTACAAGTAAAGATAATTATAGCACAACTATTTATATGTTAAAACCTATTTCCATAAAAAAAGGACTATTTCTAGTCCACTAAGAATTTTACAGTTAATTAATTGCCGAACAATATTTAAATGCTTTAATCTACCAAAGTACTCACCATCAACAAATAGAGTCCTATGTTCTTCTTTACCTTCAGTAGTATGATATTCTTTACAGTAAAATTGTTTTTCAATATCTCTATGAAATAATCGGAGATTGAAATGCTTGAATTGTTATGTATTTTTTTTAAATAAAGAAGATGTTCCATTATTTAATTTTTCTCTTTCATTTACAATATATTGTTTATATTCTTCATCAACCAACATTCTTTTGCCTATAGATAACATCATTTCGAGTTCTTCTTTGTCTAATTGTTTCATTGCTTCTAATACTAATTTAATTTCCTGCTGTTCCTCGTCATTTGTCATAAAAAATTCTCCATTTCAATTGTCAGGATATTATCCTGTTTTTTGGAATAATCTTTCCAAACTCATTTAAATAATTTTCCCAATAACTTAATTCCATCTTCTTTATAAGTAATAATATCAGATTTTTAACTATTTCAAAAGTCTTTAGATAATCTACATTTCATTCTTAAGAGTGTCTAACACAGGGAGACATTACAAAACCCTATAATTTGAACTTGTAATAGATACTTACAAGTTCAATCTTCTGTAAGCTCTCCAACTTATGTTAAATTTCCCTGAACCACCTGTATCCTTTCCCCCGAAATCCTTCTATTTAGTTAATGACAGCGACTTATCATTAGTGAAATGGGAGGATGGAAGAATTGACTATTTATCTAAATTATTTTCAATCATTTAACACCGTTCAAGAAATGGATATGCATGTGGAAAAACATGTGATGGCGAATTATGGGGAAATGAATGAAACGGATTGCGCTTTGGTCTCTTTGTTAGCACAGTATGCATGTAAGTTTCCAGGTGCTGCTCATTTGAAGGTGGAAACCATTTGTAAAGCTATGGATAAATCAGAGGCTACAGTTAGAAGAACTTTACGTAAATTAGAAAAGCTAGCGATTATTAAAAAGGTTCCAACTATTCGTAGGGTTTCTAAGGGTTATGGTGCTAATATCTTGGTTATTTTACCCTTTGATGACCACTCGCATTTGACTACTCGGAGAGAAGAGACAAAGCCTGTAAAACAAAGCGATGAGCCCATCATTTTGCAAAAAGAAACCAATATCTCTTTAATCTCTAAAAAAGAATTATTACATAATACGTATTCTAGGGAAAAGGTCTGCTCTGTAAATTCTGTGGATAACTATCCTGAAAACAGGAAGGCAACTTTCTACCAACGATTTAAATCTACCGTTTTTGCTATGCTGGGAAAAGATCAGCAACTAGTAAGCCGTTTATACGGAGTCTACAGAAGTCTCACTTACCGTACTATTCAGCTGTTTCCTCAAGAGCAGAAGTTTTATGAAAATGTAGGCTATCAAGTATTGACGATTTCGTTACATGCCATGAAAAAGAAAAAAATTCGCAATCTCTCAGGGTATTTTGTTGGAGTTTTTGAAGAAATTTGCAAACGAGAGTTGTTCGAGTTCTTTCAAGAACAGGAGGAGTGAATGACAACATCTGATACTTTTTCGATTCTTAACTGTGTCCCTGTGTCAACTATCATCGGAAGAAATACAAAACAAAAACCTCACAAAAGTAGAAATATCTTCTTTTGCAAGGCTCAAAATTATAATACTTATATTATTTAAAATTTATCAATATACACTCTATAGCTATCATCAATCCCTAACTTTTCTTGTAAAGCATTACAAGCTAGAGCGTTTTGTTTATAGAATTCTTCTTTTGTCATCAGTGTTGAGAATATCTGTTCATAGGATTCGTCGATTCTACATAACAATGGTCGGGATTTATAAATAGTACATTTATTGTCTACTAACTTACTACATTGACCATTGATATTAAATTCACTTAAAAATTCTATTCCTTCAATGGAAGAACAACATGCTCCACAAGATGTACATGGAAAGCCGCTCATAGCTCTAACACTTCATCACTTAGCATGAATGCTTCGAATTTATCTAATGTGTCGTATTTAATCTTCACATTCAATCCATGTGCTAATGAAACAATCGCTTGTTCTGTTAGTTTGTCGTCTAGGATTGCTAAGTCTACAAGTTGCTTCAGCTCGGCAAACGTAGTTTCATACTCTTTATAATAAGAAACTAATAATTTTTCTTCTTCTTTTACCTGTTTAATAATCATTTCAGATAGTGCTTCAGCTTGTAGACGAGCTTCTATAGCTAAACTCAAATCTTCTCTGGCATTTGTAAATACTTTATAAAGTTGCTTCATACCTATTAATGCTACTGTACCAGCTACAGCTGCTCCTACTGGACCAAATAATGCTGCGCCGGCCGCTGTCATAATAATACCTGAGAAACAGCTCAATGCGTTATCGCCTAAACCCTCCACAAATTCTTCAATGGTAATTTTTTTGGATAGGAATTTATAGGTTAATTCCGTCATATTCACCGCTGAACTTGCAAGGGTTGTTACTACGTTTCCTGACATTAACACATTGTTTCTGCCTACGTATTTCAACCCATAGGAAACACCACTTATAACTGCTCCTCGTGCAGCACTGTTTGCAGCAGCTTTACCTGTTTCTTTTACACAAAACTCACCTTTGTATACACCTTGAGCGGTACTTACTGCTCCACCCACAAAGGCACCTGCTAATGCTCCTCCTAACATGGCATTTTTAGCTCCTGAGATAAATTCTGTTCGATTCATCTCTGATGCAAATGCATTAGGATTTTCAGCAGCTCGTTTAGCATCTCCATGTGTTGTGCCACCACTTTTAATCCCGTCATGCTCTAATTCGCCTTTTAAATGCTTTTGAGCATCGCGATAATTATCTGCATAAATACCTTCTTTATTAATCCGGCTATCCATCAGTTCACTTACACGTTCTTTATGTTCTGTGTTTACAAGTCTATCCATTCCTTCATACTTCTTATCTTTAATATAGCTCGCTAAAGAAACTGGACTGTCACTAGACTTCGCCTGCACTTCACGTAAAATATCTCCGCTCTTATTGCGAATAAATATATCTGCTTCATGATGAGGCATCCCAAGCTGATCCGTTGTCACTGCACGTAACATACTGCCGGCTTTAGCGGCATTGGCATTAAACTTAGTAGTTTCAATAATTTCAAACATACGTCCCTGTGTAAAATCACTAGCACAATTGACGTATTGTTTGGCTACTTCGACTAACCGCTCATTGCCTACAACCGTTTCTATTAATGCGTTGCCCTGTCTTTCTACCGTTTCACTAACAACTTGTCCTGCGATAAAATCAATATCCGATTGGCGTAATGCGACCATTTTAATACTCCTGAACAGCTGAAACTTTTCTCTTCTCAGCCGTTATCACCGATTGGATATTAGGCATTAATTCACCCTGTTCATTTAGGATCGTTGTATTTAAAATATCTCTCATAATAGTAGCTAGCTTGTAGCTGTTATGAATGATCGTTTGTTCTTCCGTAGAATAATTTCTGAAATCATTGCCATTCCGATCAATAACTACCTTCATTTTGTTAATAGTATTTACAAATAAGTCGTTCGTGCTTTCTGCTAAATCATGCATGTTTCTCGTTGTCCGATTAATCTGTGCCATCACATTTGTAGCAGATTTCAGTTTCTCCACTTCTCTATTTACTTCCGCCTTTTTCGTATACATTTCCTCTAATTTCTTTTCAGTGGATGATGCGAAGATCAAACTCCCAATTGCTAAAGCAGGAGCTAAGGCAATGCCTCCCAATACCAATGTTCCTCCTGCGATACCTAACCCACCTGCACTTAATGCTCCTCCACCTAAGAATGCTAATGTAGCATTTTGTGCTGCAATTCCACTAAGTGAAGCTATTGCGGTACCTGTAGAAGCAGCTGCAAATGTAGTTGTAGCACCAATAGCACCCATAGCTGCTAAACCACCACCTGCTAATGAAGCTATACCCGCAGTCATCACTTGTCCTGCCTTTACAACCTGCTTCTCCACATTCAGTACAAATTGCTCTATATCTTTACTAGAGGCAAAGTTATCAGTTACAGCTTCCCCTTTAAAATGTACGTTCTTAATTTGTTTAAATGTTGCGACAAATTCTTTCATAGAACCATCTAAAATATGTAGTTTTAACAGACCATACTGTTCAAAGTCATCATTTGTGTTATCACGACTTTTTTCAAATTTCTTATAGGCACTTTTATATGTAGACTCTAATTGTTGTGCAAGTTCCTTCGTTTCTTGCATATTTTGGTACGAATCGTACCCCTTCTTTCCTGCTACTGCTGCTGATGCTGCTGCTACTCCAGCTACGACCAATGGAATTAACGGTAATGGCATATGTATCTCTCTCTTTCAATATGTAATACAATTATCATATCAAACAACTAAAATTATGTGTATCTATTTTCACATAATAATCTTAATTAAAATAATTCAATTGAACTATAATAATCTAACACTCCACATTATTATCCTTCCTGGCTACTTACGTGAATAACTCTTTTCTATGTATATTGACAATTCACTTTTCTGTTGATAAGCTATTATACAAATCCAAATTCGTTGAAGAGAATAAGTACGAATGGTCACTTAATCTATAGAGAGTCGACGCTTGCTGAAAGTCGATGCTTAAGTCCTTTTCTGAAATCATCTCTGAGAAGCAAAATTGAACTTCTTGTAAATTTTGCCGGTTTATCCTCCGTTACCTTGGGATCACGTATGTTAGTACGTTGGCTGAGTGCTGGAATTTTTGTGAAAGACAAATTTCCGGAATTAGGGTGGTATCGCGAGTAATCTCGTCCCTTTCTATAGGGGCGAGTTTTTTTTGTGCCTTTTTTTCACTGAATATGGATCAATCTATTGAAGGAGTGAATGAAATGAATAAGTCTAGAACGCTATTTGTAGGATTAATGTTATTTTCGATGTTTTTTGGGGCTGGTAATCTTATATTCCCACCATTTTTAGGTGCAAATGCTGGCACAAACTTTCCACTCGCTATTGCTGGATTTATCGTAACTGCGGTGGGTCTTCCACTACTTGTGTTAACTGCACTCTCTTTTGTTAAAGGCGGGGCTCGTACGCTAGCTGGTCGTATCCACCCTATTTTCGGATTAGTTTTTACGGTTATTGTGTATTTATCGATTGGACCGTTTCTGGGTATCCCACGGAATGCTACACTTGCTTATGAAATGGGGTTAAAACCGTTTATCGCTGATTCTTCTGTTGCTTTATTTGGTTTTACAGCTGTGTTTTTTCTTCTTGTATTTTTAGTTAGTTTAAACCAAAGCAAAATGGTGGATCTTATGGGGAAAATTATTACGCCTCTTTTATTGCTAAGTATGATTGTATTAGTCGTGACAGGATTTATGCAATTAAAAAATGGTTCGTTAGCTCCTTCGACACTAGAATATGAACAGAGCCCATTTTTGAAAGGGTTTTTGGAAGGCTATAACACTATGGATGCCCTTGCTGCTCTCGCATTTGGAATTGTCATTTTGACTACGTTGAAGCAGCAAGGTGTTTCCGACGGTAAAATGATGCGAAGAGAAATGCTTAAAGCAGGTTTGTTAGCTGGGTTCTTACTTACAGTTGTGTATTGTTCTCTTGGGTACATTGGAGTAGAAATGGCTGGAGTGGGGTCATTTGAAAACGGTAGTGTGCTCCTTACGGCAGCTTCTTCCTTACTGTTTGGTCAATGGGGAAATTTGCTGCTAGGAATTATTTTTGTACTAGCTTGCTTCACTACTTGCGTAGGTTTAGTTTCTGCTTGTGGGAATTATTTTCATTCGTTATTGCCGAAAGCTAGCTATAAGAAAATTGCTTTATTTTTTACATTCATTAGTTTCGGGTTGGCCAATTTTGGACTAAACACCATTTTATCAGTTAGTGTCCCATTTTTAGTAGCTACCTATTCCCTTACAATAGTGTTAATCGTATTATCATTTTTTCATCCGCTATTTGGGGGTTCGTCCTATGTCTACGTCGGAGCAATTACGTTAACTGGAATAGTCGCTGTATATGATGGGCTAAAAGCATTTGGATTCAAATTTGGAATCTTTGATACTTTTATGGGCTATCTTCCATTCGCAGAGCTTGGACTCGGGTGGATTGTTCCTTCCCTTGTAGGAACTGCAATTGGATATGGATTATATGTAATGAAAAGAAATCCGATGATCATCCAGAAACAAACTTTAGAAAAATAGTAAACTCTCCCTGTGTCAGACACAGGGAGCAATTATAAAGCAACCTTCTGCTATTAATCTAATGTACTCCAATCTCCTAAAGATAATTTACTAACCACTTCATAACCGTTTCCTATCCCTTTAGGTTTTATAATAGCTGTTTCCATATCATTTAATTGACCTAACCCAACCCCTTCTGGAAAACTGTGAGCAATAATTACATTATTTTTTCCCTCTTCTGGAATTGTCTCTAAAACAGACTTAAGATTATTTAAAATTCTTTGGCTATCACTAATAGGTAAATTGCCACTTAACCTAACTACCTCAAACCAAAAAGGATTAACTTGAACGTTGCCACTTCCAAATGCTAACTGTGCTGTTTCTATTGTCCGACAAAAAGGACTTACGGAAACAGGATAGTTGATTGGTATTTGTAAATATTGAAGAATTTCTCCATAGTAAATAGCCTGCCTACGCCCCATTTCTGAAAGATTTCTTTGGGTTAAACAGTCTTGAAAGTTTAAATAAGGTAAATCGTTTCCCACAGTCGCTTCTCCATGCTTCACATAGAGTATAAATCCTCCCTTTCTAAGGGAATTAAGTAATGAGCTATTCAACGCATCTTCTCCTTTTATTTACCCTGGTTAGTGCTTAATGTATGTTTTCACTTGCGTCCCTGTGTCAGCCACAGAGCAGCTGAAATTTCAATTTCAATCTGCCTAATAAGGTCGCTATTTAAGTGATCGTTTAATCCTATAGAGTAAAAAAATGCTTACCTTCATCTTTTAAGATAATATTAGTAAAAAGCTATTTAAAGGAGTAATGGGAATGTGTTTAGTGAATGTTCATTTTCAGGATCATCCATTTTATAAACTGATAGTGGTGGCAAATCGGGATGAGTTTTATGAAAGGCCAACTGCGACTGCTGGTTTTTGGGAGGATTATCCGAATATTTTGGGTGGGCGTGATTTAATGCATATGGGGACTTGGCTTGGTGTAACGAAAGATGGACGCTTTGCGGCGTTGACGAATTATCGGGACCCTGCAGAGGCACAGGGGCAATTTTCACGTGGGGATATTGTGCGCGATTTTTTAGCAAATAGTGATGCTCCAGCTGATTTTATTCAAAAACTTTCGAACCATAAAGGAAATTATGGTGGTTATAATGTCGTTGTTGGCGACGGAAATCAATTGCTCCACTACAATAATGTATTAGATGAAATAAATGAGATTACTCCCGGAACACATAGTTTAAGCAATCATACATTGAATACTCCTTGGCCAAAGGTTGCGAAGGGCAAAAAGAGATTGAGTGAGTATGTTCAATCCCATCCTGCGGAAGTAGCTATAGACTCTCTATTTGATATTATCTCTGATCAAACCATAGCGGATGATTTGGAACTTCCTGAAACAGGAGTAGGTTTAGAGATGGAGAGATTATTGTCTCCATTGTTTATTAAGAGCCCTAACTACGGCACTCGTTCATCCACTGTTTTACTGATCGATAAAGAAAATCATATTACGTTTGTAGAGCGAACTTACCAGAATGGAGAGTTCCTAGAAGAAAATCGCTTTGCTTTCTAGATTAAAGAAATATAAAACTACATAAATACGCCCCCTATGTTAGACACTACTTAGAACCTAGTTTCGAATGGTATCTAACATAGAGTGCTCAAATATTCCACGTTATTAACACCAAGGAGAACCTTCAGAAATTCTGGAGGTTCATTTTTCACATTATTTATCATCTGATTCCTTGAACCGTTTCGATAATCTCTGAAAGTCTTTTTTCATTCATAGAATTCAATCTTCCATCCATCCCATTGAACGTCATATGTGAAGTAACAAAGTTAGGGACGATAAAACAAGTTAGTCCTGCCGCTTTCGCTGCTGTCATACCGTTTACTGAATCCTCAAAGGCAATACACTCATCTGGCTTCAGTCCCAAACAATTGACTGCTTTGATATATAGTTCCGGTGAAGGTTTAACGTACTCGACATCGTCTGAAGTTAAGATACACTCAAAATAGTCAAGTAAACCTAGATTGCTAAGATGTCCTCTTACCCATTTCTTATCAGAGGAGGAAGCCAATCCTATCGATAACCCTAGCTCCTTTGCCTCTTTCAAATATTCCCTAACTCCTTCACGCGCTTCCATCTCTGCTAGACCAGTCACAAACTGCTGTTGAAAATCTAGCCTCAACTGCTGTTCAGAGATCTCGTTGATACTCTGTTCGGTCAGGTAACTGAACAATGAAAAATCGGTCTTGGTTCCGATACATGCTAGCCATCTGTCAAAGGGCAACTCTACATTATGTTCTTTAAAGAGCTGTTGAAACAATTCATATTGGTGTGACTCTGTATCAAGAATAAGACCGTCAAAGTCAAAAATAATTCCCTTTATCAATTAACAGCCTCCTTCTTACTCACTATAGTCTGCTTCGATGTATAGTTTGACACGTTCGGCAATTAAGTAATAGCTAGAATAGTGAATAGGTTCATTTTTATGGTCATAAATAATCTTCTTCACCCGAATTACAGGAGACGTCTTACTGATATTTAGCCATTCACAAATCTCTGGTGTGGGTAATGAATATTCGATTTCTTTATTGACTCTTGCAAATTTAATATTATAAGCTGATTTGATCAACTGAAAAGTTGATGTTTGATCCTCAATCTTGGATTCGATATTCGGGTATAGTTCGGTCGGCAGGTAGGCGTAATCCAAACTCAAATAGCCATCTTCATCAAATACTTTTCGAACCAATTCTATGAATTCCGTGTACCTTCCACCAAAGTGTTTTCGTCCGATTTCTGGATCCTCTACAACTTTTTTAGAGATAATGGATTTTTGAATATTTCTTTCTTCGGATGATAGACCTTCTGTGAATCCTTTCAAATTCAATAGATGTAACTGCGTCTTACTTGCTTTTACAAAAGTTCCTTTTCCATGCACGACTTCTAAGGCACCGTCTGCAATCAGCTCTTTAATGGCACGGCGAATTGTGATTCGACTGACATTCAATATTTCACAAAGTTCAGATTCGTTAGGGATCTGGTCACCTGTGTGAAGGTTTTGATTTTTAATCAGTTCTCTTATATGAGCCATTGCCTCTTCATATAAAAAGGTAGAAGTACCTTTTGATTGTTGTAATTTACTCATACCAAACTCTCCTCTAATTCCCATTTACTTTCATTGTACCTAAATAGTAAGGAGAGTACCTAACACTATCAGTTCAATTCTTTAGGATAACCGAATCCGCCCTCAATTTGACATGTCTTTTCGGCTGAAATGGTGCCGTCCTGAATTGCTTGTTCAATCGAATTGCCATTCAGATAACTAACTAAAAATCCTGCTATAAGGCTATCTCCGGCTCCCATTGTATCCACCACTTGGATTGGTCGTAATACTTGATGATAGATTTGTTCTTTATGCACAAACATGGCAGGCTGATCACCTCGCGTTATGCCAACCACTTCGATATCGAAGTCTGCCAACTCCTGGACCAACTTTTTAATCTCAAGGGAAGAAAGGTCGGATGCAGAGAAGAAAGCAAATCTAAGCGAATCGGCTATACTTCGAATGTAATCAAACTCTAGTCGATTTGAAAAATCGTAAGAAACAGATGTAACGGCAGCTACTTTCTTCAGTTCACTTTCCATGGAAGAATACACACTAATATGACACACATCATACTCTTTCATTTTTTCGAGTTCTGTCGGTAGCAGATTGATTTTAAAACGGTGTTGAACAGTATCTTTAGGACCGCCAACAAAAATTCGATCACCATCTTCAGAAATCGCGACCTGCGGCTGTCCAGTCTTTCCTATCGCATAACGTGCATCTTCAAACTCAATTTCCTCTTTAGAAAGGACATCCTGTATATGCAGAGCCTTGTCATCATTACCAAATACTCCGATATATGCGACATCCTCAGCCCCAGCACGTTTTGCATTAACCGCTACATTGACGCAATTTCCTCCAGGAAAATATACGTTCTTATCTAAATAACAATCTACTACATTATCCCCTACAGCAATGAGTTTCATCTATTTCACCTTAGCCTTTCACTGAGCCCTCAGACAAACCGCGAACTAAATATTTTTGAAGTACAATCAATAAAATTATCATTGGAATCGTTGCAATCACCATTCCAGCTAGTAAAACACCCCAATCGGTTCTTAATGCATCTTTAAATGACATCAACCCGGAAGGAATAGTTTTTAAATCGGTTGAATCAATAAATACGGTTGCAAACATAAATTCATTCCAAGCAAAATACGCTGTTAACACAACGGCAGTGATCAAGATTGGAATGGATAGTGGTAGATATATCCTTAAGTAAATCCCAATCTCACTACACCCATCGATAATAGCAGATTCTTCTAACTCTTTAGGTACACTAAGAAAGAATGCACGAATTAGAATGATAGTGAGCGGTAGACGAAATGCCACATAGGACAAGATCAACGCCCAGTGTGTATTGATCAGATTCGCCCAAGATAATATTTCAAATAGCGGGATAAGTGCTACCTGAGGATTCATCATGAGGCCACCAATCATAAAGATAAGCGCGATATCTATCCATTTCGTTCTGTAGCGAGATAAGACAAATGCTGCCATAGATCCGATTAACACTACTAAAATGATTGTCGATATCGTTACAAACAAACTATTAACAAAGTAACTAGAAATCCCTTTCGACCATGCAGTCGTATAGTTTTCAAAGTGCCAGACTTGAGGCAGACTCCATACATTATTATAAATCTCATCATAGCTCTTAAACGATGAAATAAACATCCAATAGAGTGGGTAAAGGATGATGAAAGCAAACAACAAAAGTCCAAGATAAATCAGTCCACCTGAGACGGTGAGTTTGGCTTTCCATCTAGATTTGAATTTAGAGAAAGGACTTTCTTTCACCGCGCTTACAGATTTATCAACATTCACTAGTGTCATCAGTTAATCATCCTTTCCCGTTCCTGAAATACGAATTTGTGTAATCGCAAATATAGCAGACAACATGAAAATCAAAGTTGCAACAGCTGATGCATAGCCCATATTGTCTTTAAAGAAACCTAGCTGGTACATATGAACGGAAAGAGTCATGGAACTGACACCTGGACCACCATTCGTCAATATATACGGTTCATTAAATACGAGGATAGAGCCTGTCACGGTAATCAAGACATTTACAAACATCGTCTCTTTTACTTGTGGGACAGTTATGCTGAAAAAATTTCTAACTTTACCGGCCCCATCAATCTCAGCTGCCTCATAAAGTTCTTTCGGAATCTTTTGTATAGCAACAATAAATAGCATTGTAATAAATCCGATACTCTGCCACTGGGACATTGCAATAACTGAGTAAATCGCTGTTTCTGCATTACCTAACCAAGGTTTAGCCAATTCCTCTAAATGGATCAGTTCTAAAAAACTATTCAATAAGCCCATTTGTGGATTGTAGATAAAGCTGAATAATAAAGCAATTACAGAGATGGATACCATAACTGGTATAAAATATATAACCCTTAGAGCCGGGGCGAATTTTCTAAATAAACGATCTTCCAAGATAGATGCAAGCACCAATGCAAAAAATACTTGGAAAATAACAGAAATGACTGCGTATTTGATATTGTTTATTAAAGCGATAACGATAACTTTGTCATTAAATAATTCGATGAAATGTTTGAAGCCAACAAATTCCTTTGACTGAGAAAATACACTAAAATCAAAAAAACTGTTATAAAAGTTCTGAATAAGGGGTATATAGACAAAGACCCCTAAGAAAAGCAGGCTTGGTAACAAGAAAAGGACGGGTATAATTTTGATTCTTTTTAAAATCATCTGAGCGACCTACCTTCTGTTTAAGATTCAGGTCCAGCGGCACACTGGACCTGAAAGAAAGAATTAGTGAAGCTTTTTCGCAGCTTCTTGGACTTCTTGCAACACATCTTCAGGGGTCTTTACACCTGTGGCGATATCTTGACCACCACGCATAAATACATCTGCTACGTTGATATCTACTGCATTGTCAAACCAAGGTGCAGTTGCGGATGCATTTAGAATAATGTCATATGCTTCTAAGCTTGTAGGGTTAGATGTTTCTTCCGTTACCCCACCATTAATTGCATTCAATTGACCGTCAACAGTTGTAAACTCTTTTGCCGTCTCAGCTGAAGTTAAGAACTTCAAGAACTCGACAGCTTCTGGCGGAGCATTTTTACTTAGCATCCATCCTTCTGGTGCTCCAGTCAATGCTTTCTGATCTCCTTTTCCACCCTCAACTTCAGGGAAGTTAAAGAAACCAAACTCAAAATCAGAAGCGTCCTGAACCATTTTCACTTCTGCAAATTGCATGTAAAGAACAGGAATCTCACCTGCTGCAAACATGTTACGAGCAGCCTCATGGTCAATTGCAGTTGATACGTCACCCATGTAGCTCGTTAACTCTTTCCAAATCTCTAGTCCACGAACGTAACCCTTATCTGTGAACTCTCCTGTTTTTGCAGCATAATCTTTTTCAAGTACAGCTGGGTCTACCACACGTTGAAAAATTGTTCCTAAGTAGTGAGAGATTGCCCAAGTATTAGTAAGTCCTTCGACTAATGGCGTCTCATATCCTGCAGCCTGTAGTTCATCAAGAGCTTTAATGAACTGTTCATAGGTTTGAGGAACTTCTAGATTGTTCTTTTCAAAGATCTCTTTGTTGTAGAAGAAAGCTTTGCCATCTACTGTAAAAGGAACACCATATGTCACATCATCAAATGTAAAGCCCCCAAACTGAGACTCCAAAACCTCACCAGACCATTCCGTGTCATCTGATAGAATATCGTTAAGTTCCATGATACGGCCAGAGCTCACAAGATTTTCGGCAAAAGAATCTGACCATGAAGTGAAAATATCAGGGAGTTCGTCATTCGATACAAGCACTCGAATCTTCTCTTTGTATGAATCATTCAACACTTGGTCTACATTAATCTTGACTCCTGGATTAGCAGCTTCAAATTCCTTGATTTTATCATCATAGAAAGACTTTCTTGGTTCATTTGGCCAACGATGGAAGAAATCGATCTCTACCACATCACCTTCTGCACCTTGCGCTTCATCTTCATTACTACAAGCACCTAATAATATTCCCACAACCAACAAACTGAACAACAGCCAATATGTCTTCTTCACTAATTCTTCACCCCTTGATTCCTTAGTTTAATCGAAAAGACTGAATATTAATATTCCATTTTCCACATATAACGACGTACAGATAACGGATGTCCTGTATGTTCTGCTAAACCGTCCGCGTAAAGACGCATAACCGGCCCTGCAAGCAATGGTCCAAAAAATTCACGAAGGTCTTCATCTGTTTGCCCATAATCAAAGTTTTGCACATCTATTACTTCGACTTTGTCACTGTACTTGGTTACAAAGTCTAGTGCACGTTGGTCTAGTGGACGGCTAGTTCCTTCACCCATCACTACAAGGAAAGGTACGTTATCATCTGTAATCTCAAATGGACCATGGAAGTATTCTCCGGCATGAATGGCATTTGAGTGGATCCATAACATTTCCATCAGTAGACAGCTCGTAAATGAGTAGGCGTGTGAATAATATGCTCCACTTGCCATTGTGTAGATAATTTCCTCACGCTTGTTCTTTTTACCAAATACATCTGCTTGAACGGAGAACTTCTCCACATTCTTTTCAATCAAAGATTGGATTGTCTTTAATTGTTCAACTACGCGTTCAAATTTTTGGTTCGGTTCTAACTGATTCAATAATTTAAAGATGAATGTATAATACATCCCTAATTCACCATCGATAGCATTTGAACCGTCTTTATAATTATAGTGAATGACATATTCTGCAGCCTTTGCTAATGGTGACTCTAAATCCATCGTTATAGCGACAGTTAGTGCACCTTTCTTTTTAGCAAATGATGCGGCCTCTACTGTCTCGGGAGTAGTTCCAGAATGAGAACGTAAGATCACTAGACTCTTTTCACTTAAAATCTTTGGCGATCTGTGAATGAATTCATTTGATGTATACGTTGCTGTCGGTAAAGACAGTTCACGCGAAACGTAATAATCACCAGATGACAATGATGCCATCGATCCACCACAAGCAACGAAGAAGATATTTTGAACATCATGTCCCTGTACTGCTTGAAGAGCTTTCTCGATTTGTTCTGCATGCTCCTTTCTCATTTCAACAGAAACTGCTGAACTGTTCTTTTGATTGATTTCAGGTTGAGTCTGTACCAAAAGTAACACCTCCATTTTTTATAACGTCATATAACGTTATATTAATTTTATAATAGATTTATACTTCCGAAAAGTCAATAGTTTTTAAATTTTCTGTTAATATACTTAAAACCCTTGTTAATACTGACTTTAAGTATATAAATTGAATGATTGAGGAATAAAATATTTTTTCTTCTCAGGTTTTTTGAGACAGATCAGCAAAGAAATTTCTCAATCTTACATGCTCACGACTAGTTGTACAATAGAAAAAAACACCTTTCGTTTAGGTATTGTCTATACCTAACGAAAAGTGTTTCATGGTATCCTCTTATCTTCCGCCGCTTTCATCCACTTGATGATCATGTTGACCTTCTTTTACTTGAAGTTCTTCTTTCTGTTTGTCACTTAGCTCGTTCGACTTGCCTTGCTCAACATTTTGTTCTTTTTGGTTTGAATTTTCCTTTTCAGGATTCGTCTCATTTTTCATCACATTCACCTTCCTTATATTCTTCTATTATCTCTTTTCCCTAAATGAGTTGTTTCTAACATTTTTCTTTATAAACTTAGCCCTCAAAAAAAACACAGCCATCTGCATAAGCATTTGGCTGTTAAGTAAATCGATTCCTCAAAGGAACTTTTTATCGGACAAAAAACCATCTACCAGCTCATTAAACCGGTCACTATGCTCCCAGAACATCAAATGTCCCCCTAGTACTTCTATAGAGGATTTTGGAGAAACGTTTTGTGTAAATTTGATCGCTGTTGTCGACCAATGTTCAGCAACAACAGTCAATGTGGGTACTGTTTCACTAGCAATCCTCGCTTCTTCACGATAATCAGAGAACATACCGGAAGCAAATAAATTCGCAGCAATATAATATGGCGTTTTTAAAGACTGCTCGACTAGCCAATTCAACTCGTCCTCACTAACTTCACGTTGCACCATCACGCCCGTAGTATATGCCTTTATAAATTCGCGTTGACCTGCTGGATTACGTAAGTAAGTGTTATAGATGGCACCAATATCATTAAGAGGACCTTCCACCCAATCTTCTACATCGTTTGTTGATAATGCCTTAGGTGACATATCAATGAAAATAAGAGATTTTACATTGTCATAGCCGTTCTGTTTAAGATATTCCCAAACTGTTAAGCAGCCGAATGACCAGCCTGCCAGTGTCACATTCTTTAATTCTAATGTATCGATTACCTTTGCCAAATCTGCTCCGTGTGTAACATAATCGTTTCCTTGTAATGTTATCGATGAACGACCATGACTTCTTGGATCAATAACAATGACTCGATTTGTTTTGGCGAAATGCTCGACTTGATGGGTAAACACTTCGGTTGTAAATGTAAAGCCAGGAATAAAAACAATAGGGTCCCCACTGCCTACATCTTGCACATATAATTCTACACCAGGATCTACTTCCACATACTTTCTTTCCGATACTGTCATATACTAGCCCCCTTATATTAAGAGCAGCAATCCTTGTCCACTCTTCGTTAAATACAGCCTATTCGATGAATGTAGCAAAGATTCCTTTTCTCTTAATAAATACGCTTCCTGTCACAAACAAAAAGAGCTCGCAAAAGTGATAAACCACTCCCACAAGCTCTTATAATTAATCTCTCAACTCTTTTTTATTTCGCTGTTACTCCGCCATCCACCGGTAACTCGATACCTGTAATATGGCTTGCTTCGTCTGATGCTAAGAACAATACTGCTGTTGCCACTTCTTCTGCTTTTCCAAGGTTCGGAAGAGCAATTTGAGATAAGAAATAGTTTTTGAAATCAGGATGTTCCATATGTGGTGCACTCATAGGTGTGACGATATAGCCAGGATGTACGGAGTTCACTCGGATGTTTTGCTTACCATAGTCAACAGCTGCTGCTTTTGTGATGGAACGGACAGCACCTTTAGAAGCTGTATAAGCACCTGCTCCTGCCATACCAGTTAGCGCAGAGATAGAAGAGATGTTCACGATAGAACCTCCCTCGTTTTTCTCCATTAAAGGAATCGCAAGTTGCATTCCAAGCATCGTACCGTTGATGTTGATAGCATACGTACGTGCCCAGTCTTCTTCTGTCTGTTCCATGAAATCCTTAGCTAATGAAATTCCTGCATTGTTTACTAAAATATCTAATTTACCAAATGCTGCTGTTGTTTTAGTATATACATTTTCCCAGTCTTCTTTAGAAGCAACATTATGTTTAATAGCAATTGCTTCGCCGCCTGATTCTTTGATCTGCGTAACCACTGCTTCTACTGCTTCAAAGTTGATGTCTGTCGCAACAACTTTCGCACCTTCTCTTGCAAACAAAAGTGCTTCTGCTTCGCCCATTCCGCTTCCTGCTCCTGTAATGACTGCTACTTTACCTGCTAATCTCATTTTATTCACCTCATGTTTAAATTTTGATAGTCTAACTATCATTTATTTTACTCCTCAAAATAATCAAATGCAAACTTAAACGATGTATAATATAGAAAAGCGTAAATGCCGATGTCCACCCTGAGTAAAAACAAAGGAGGTTATCCAATGCCACTTAGTGTTCGGGAACAAAATAAATCTACACGTTATCAACATATCATCTCTACAGCTGAGCGCTTATTTCTTGAACTTGGATTAGATAGCGTCCAAATGCAAGACGTAGCCAAGGAGGCAGAAGTCGGAGTTGCCACCGTTTTTCGGTACTTCCCTAAAAAGGACAAACTGATTGTTGCTGTTGCTATTCAAATCTTAGAAAGAATACTTCCTGCATTCGAACAGATCGCCTCCTCACCTAAAAGTGCATATGAACGGTTAGAGGATGTGTTGACATATTTACTTGAAGATCCAGCTGAGAGTAACTCTTCTAAGTTTCGGGAAGCTTTTGAAAGCTATGCTTCCTTTACGAAAGAGCCGTTACCAGATATTGAAGACTATATAGAAATCCAAAGACAAATTAGCGATAGCCTTAACCCAATTTTAGAAGATGCGAAGACAGACGGCTCGATTCGAACAGACCTAGCCGTTAAAGAAACCCTTATTACGATCATTAATACGTTTGGTAATTTCGTAAACAATGTCGTCTTGAAAGCACCGATCTCTTTTTTGGAGGAAGATATTGAACCACAGATCCAGCAACGTGTATTGAAAGATATTCTTTTATCGTATGTACGACCTGTTTCTCCACCAAATTAATCAAAGGAGGCTAATGATGACTAAAAGAAAACTCGTATTGTTTATAGCGACAAGCTTGGATGGGTATATTGCGACGGAAGATGATTCTTTGGAATGGCTATTTAAGGTAGATGGTGAAGGTGATAATGGTTATTCTGAATTCTATGAAACAGTAGATACAGTTATCATGGGCAGACGCACCTATGATTGGCTACTGGAACAAGAGCTGGAAAGCTTTCCTTACGAGGGGAAGGAATGCTATGTTTTCTCTAGAAAGCTCAGTGAAGATAATGAAAATGTCCAATTCTTCAGTGGGGATGTAGGAGCCTTGACGAATCAGTTGAAAAACAAAGAAGGAAAAAATATTTGGGTAATGGGCGGTGGAGATTTAATCCATTCATTTATCAAAGAAAGATTAGTGGATGAACTAATTGTTACTGTCTCTCCCGTGTTAATAGGAAAAGGAATCCCTTTGTTTAAAGAATTCGATTTTGAAATAGAGCTTACCTTAAAGAGCATTAATCGTTTTAATCAATTTGCGGAGTTGCATTACGAAGTAAAAAAATAAACAAAAAGGACAAGACAGTGAGCGGATTCATCTGTCTTGTCTTTTTTATTACCTAATGTATAGGCATCATTTTTATAATATAATCCAGTACCGCTTAACTGCAGCAAGGTAGTTACGATATACTTTTTTCCTAGCTCATCATCATCGAAGCACTTTTCATCGAAGATGTGACCTCTCTCTCTAAAAAATGTATACCATTTACCTTCTTCCTCATAATAATGGAAGTCTTCAGCTAGAGAATTCTTGCCCGTTGAATCACTGTGTGGAATTCCATGGATAGTGGTATACTCATATACTTCTTCAGGGCTTACCGTAAAAACCTCTACATATTTACGGGTCCTCATATCTTTGACACCTAGCGTTTCACAAGCAAAGTCTAATGCTTTCCCAGAGAGCAAAACTTTTATCTGTGTTTCTTTATCAACCAAAGGTATCCACTCCTTATTACGAGTTGGTTTCAATTATTCACTTTTCTTCTTCTTATCTATGCGGTGATATTCGGAAATTTGGGTCACTCGAACTCCACTAGTATTTAGTTCGTGGTAAATCCCTCTGCTATCTGTGAAAGAAATATATCCATCTCGTTCTTTTTGGATGAGCTCTTCGGCTTTTTCTTGAGACTCGGCAAAGATGAACCTTCTAATGTAATGCTCTTCGTCAAAGAAGTAAGTTACTTTGAATTCTTTCACGCCTTATCCCTCCTGTCCTATACTTTCTGTTAGTATAACTTGGTATCCGTCAGTCTAAACTCCCGGAAAAGCTGTATATACCTTAAATTAAAAACCATTATTTACCGAAGTTCTATTTATAAATCTATCTAATCACAAGCCGATATATATACTAATAGATAAATAGGAGGCATCATTTTGAAACCACGTAAATTAAGCTCGAAAATCATTTTATTCTTAGGAATAGCAATTTTAGCATTACTTATTTTATTTCTTACATTTTTATACTTCACCACTAAATCTGCAGTGGAACAAACCATTCGGTCTCAAGGTATCCAAACTGCACAACTTATTGCGGAGGATATTGACAAAGACATCTATAAAGAGTTTGTTACGAATAAAAACGAATCGCCTGATTATTGGACTATCCGAAATAATTTAAATGATTATCGTAATAAAACCGGGTCTATGTATGTCTATACCCTTGAAGCGTCTGATTCAAAATTAGAGATTTTAATTGATGGTTTGCCTGAGAGCGATGAAATGGCAGCTCCAATTGGAACAGCAACTACTGGTACAACTCTTGCAGATGTCGAAAACGCATTAAAAGGAAAAACAGATAGCACTTCTTTGATTGATGATCCTGATTATGGACAATATTTATCTGCATTTGCACCAATTACATCTGAAGATGGTGAAATTTTAGGTATCCTAGGCGTTGATATTGCTGCTACTAATGTCGGAGCAATTCAAAACGGAGTAATTAAATCCATTTTGCCTTATATATTCTCTATCCTTTTCGTAATTATGACTGGGATACTAGTTGTTGTTTATATGTATATTAAAAAAAGATTAGCGCCTATTTCTACTTTAACAAATTCAGTACAATTACTTGCTGACGGAAAAATTAATGCAGCGGCAGAAGAAGTTCGTCAGATCCGATCGTCTGGTAATGATGAAATTCACTTGTTGACGCATCACTATTTACTAGCTATGGATCAACTGGATGGTATTTTAAGACACACACAAGAGTCTACTCTTTCCGTGCTATCTGAAGCAAGAAGGCTAGATGAAATTATTGAGACGGTGAAATCCGCAAACAACGAAATCACATCGAATATTTACTCCATTGCAAAAGGTAGCGAGCATCAAAAGCAGTCAAATGACGAAGCGGTACAAGCAATGGAAGAAATGACAATTGGTATTCAACGTATCGCTGACTCGTCCACAACTGTTGCCGAATCCTCTAACGAAATGATGGAATTAGTTCAACAGAGTAATGACCAGTCTAAATCAGTCATCAGTCAAATTGAAGAAGTGGAGAGTTCCGTTATTTCTACTGAAAAATTAATCAATAAGTTGGCTAGTGGGTACTCCGCAATCGAAGAAACCATTCGTGTGATTTCAGACATCACCGATCAAACGAATTTGTTAGCATTAAATGCATCTATTGAAGCAGCGAGAGCTGGAGAGTTCGGAAAAGGTTTCGCGGTTGTAGCGAATGAAGTGAAAAAATTAGCTGAACAATCACGAACTTCAGCAGAAACAGTCTCTGCTCATATCTTAAGTTTTAAAAATGTCACGGTTGAAGCTTTAAAAGAGATGGAGAAATCCGTAATTATAGTAAAAGCAGGCACCGAGTCTGTAGAGGGAATCGGGCACTCCCTATCGAAAGTTTTAACATCTGTAAACCATGTAAATAATGAAATTCAAGATGTCTCAGCAGTTACAGAAGAGCTTTCGGCCAGTTCAGAAGAGTTATTAGCTTCAACTGAGGTTATTAAATCTCTAGTTGATCAAGCAGTTATTTCCACGAAGGAAGTTGCAGTCTCTACTGATCAACAAGTGGAGTCCGTTCAAACACTTGAGCAAACGATGGAAAATTTACGTAATACATCATTAGAACTTGAAAAATCTATTCAACAATTTAACTAAATAAAGAAGGAGAAGACTATGAGGTATTATCCTCTGTCTTCTCCTTTTATTGTTCCCTGTGCCAGAAACTAAGACTTCAAATCGTAATAACTTTACTCGTTTCAGCTGCTTCTATAATACCTAATATAACCTTGAGCGCCAGAAGTGCATCTTCCCCAGTTACCAGTGGCTGTTGATCGAGACGAATACTTTCGATAAAGGCATCAATTACACCACTATTGGTTTGGTTGTTATTTGTTTGGATATTCTCCAGCTTGTATTGTACCTTCTCCCCGTCTTTAGTGATTACCTCTAATTGATGTTCATCACTATGGTAGATTTTCAAAATGCCTTTTTCGCAATAGATGATGGTGCTATTGTCTTCTTCTCCGTAATATGTCCAGGAGAATGCAGCTGTACCTAAACGACCTTTTTTTGTTTTCAAACTACTAACGATATTATCGCATACCTCTATCGGTTCGTTGTTTTCATTGACCTTGTCTAGTGCTCCTTGGAAGGCACTTACCTGCTCTATTTCATCATCTAATAAGTAATGTATTAAATCTACCTTATGGATCCCTAAATCTCCGGCCACTCCTAGTCCGGAACGCTCTTTTTGAAAGAACCATGTGGAGTTAGTTTTATTGATACCCCATTGTTCTGGTCCTGAGTGTCCAAATGTCGTACTAAAAGTAAGCACTTTTCCAAGCTCTTCCCTTTGTATGATTTCTTTCGCCTTTTGATGCGCGCGAGTAAATCGCTGATTATGATCTACCATTAGCTTTTTTCCCGATTGTTTTTGAGCATCGAGAATTTCTCTTGCATGTTCAATTGTAAGCGATATAGGTTTCTCACACAGAACATGCTTCCCATTCAATAGTGCTTTAGTCGAAAATATATGATGCGATTCATTCGAAGAACAATCACTAATTACATCGATCGTGGAGTCTGTTAAAAGTTCATCCACATTTTGAACTACAGTCCCACCAAACATTTCTGCTAAAGCCTCTGAACGTTCAGGATTTCGATCATAAAAAACGATTTCATCTACGAATGGATTTGCTGTATATTCTGGTGCGTGGCGTAATTTAGTAATCGATCCACATCCAATTATACCTACTTTGATCCCCATATGATCCCTCCTATTCTCTCTTTTGGAATACGACAGCAATAATGATGATCAGACCTTTTACAAAACCTTGTAGGTAAGGAGAAACGTTCATTAAATTCATCATATTGTTCAGAATACCTAAAATAAGCACTCCGAAAAGTGTACCAATAATCTTACCACGGCCACCTGTCATTCTTGTACCACCTATAATAACTGCAGCAATTGCATCTAACTCGTATTGAACTCCTGAGCTAGAGGATGAAATAGAATTTAGGCGTGATGTTTCAATGATCGCAGCTACACTTACTAATAATCCTGCTAAACTATAAACTGCAATTTTAATACGGTCCACTCGAATGGCAGAAAGCATAGCAGCTTTTTCGTTACTTCCAAGTGCGTATACATATCTCCCAAATCGCGTCTTGTGCATTAAAATATACACCAATGCGGTCATTGCAAAGAATATAATAACCGGATAATCAAATATCCATAAATCATTATTGGCGATAGCCGTAAATCCGGTTACCTCTCCTGAAACACTACCACCTTCTGAAATATACAACGCAATGGAGCGCGTTGCTGCCATCATTCCCAGTGTTGCAATAAAGGAGGCAATCCTTCCTTTTGCAACCATCAATCCGTTCAAAAATCCTGCAAAGGAACCAACAACAAGTGCGGTGAAAATCCCCACGAGTATACTCCCTGACGCATTTAATGCTAAAACGGTTATAACACCGACTAGCGCAAGTACGGACCCGACTGATAAGTCGATACCACCTGACAGCATAACGACTGTCATACCTAATGCTACAATTCCGATAATGGAAACTTGCATAAGTATATTGAGCTGGTTATTCATATCTAAAAATCTTGGATTCATAATAGACGATGCGATAAAAATAATAATGAATGCAATGATGACGCTGTATTCAGACCACAGCCATGTAAGGCGACTTTTTGCAGTTGAAACTCTCGGATTATATTCTTTCACATTTGTATTAGCCAATTTGTGTGGCCTCCCTTTTTGAACCGGTTGCATATTGCATAATTTCTTCCTCTGTCGCTTCTTCTCCGTCAAATCGTGCGGTTATTTCCCCTTGGTACATCACATTAATCGTATGACATATCCTCATTACCTCTGGCGCTTCTGAAGATAGTATGATGACTGATTTTCCTTGCCCGGCTAATGCCACAATTTGCTGGTAAATTTCCTGCTTCGCCCCTACATCAATCCCTTGAGTGGGGTTATCAAAGATTAGAATATCAGCCCCGACTTCAAGCCATTTGGCGATAATGACTTTTTGCTGATTACCACCACTTAACTTATCAATTGTGATACGGGGGTTGTGTACTTTAATATTCAACAGCTCTTTATAATACTGAAATTTTTCTCTCTCGACATTCTCTTGAATAAATCCTGTTTTCTCAAAATTTCCTATCGATGATAAACTCATATTATGAATTACACTTAAGTCTTTAATAATCGCATTTTCCTTGCGATCCTTTGGAACAAGACCTATTCCTGCTTCTACCGCTTTACGAGGGTGATCTATTTTTATCAGCTGGTCATTGATTTTTATTTCCCCAGTGTATTTTTTTCGATATCCAAATAAGCTCTCAAAAAGCTCTGTCCTACCGTCACCTGCTAAACCAGTAAAGCCTACTATTTCTCCTTTTTTCACCTGAAAATGAATGTCTTTGAACAGCCCTTGACTGGATAAATTATTCACTTCTAACAATACTGGGCCAAATGCATGTTCATGTACGAAGCGATTTTGAGAGATCGATTTTCCAACCATTAGCTTTGTTATTGTTTCGATGTCCTCTTGTTCCATATCACCCGCCTGAATCAGTTCTCCGTCGCGTAATACGGTATAACGATCACATACTTCTTTGATTTCTTTTAGTTTATGGGATATATAAATAATCGAAATGCCTGACTTCTTTAGGTTTTTCATTAGCTCAAACAATCGGTTCACTTCATGTTCAGCTAAAGAGGTTGTAGGTTCATCCATTATTATGATAGTGGATTTATGAAGCAGTGCTTTGGATATCTCTATTAGCTGTTTATAAGAGGTAGCTAAATTTCTTACGTATTCCTTCGGATCGATATCGACGCCAAGTTTGGATAAGATTTCCGTGGTTTGCTGGCACATCTCTTCAACTTTTAAAAATCCCACTTTGTTTCGAAGCTCTGAACCTAAGAACATATTTTCATAGACTTTGAGGTCATTTACCATGTTTAGTTCTTGATGGATAAAGCTAATGCCTTGCTCTTGTGAAATTCTTGGATTGGTCATCTTGACTTCTTTATCATTTATGTAAATAGTGCCGTGATCAGGCTGATGTACTCCCCCTAAAATATTCATCAACGTTGATTTTCCTGCTCCATTTTCACCTAACAATGCATGAATCTCCCCTTTTCCAATTTGAAGGGACACATTCTTTAAAACAGGTACACCATTAAATGACTTTTTAATATTCTTCATGGTTATATAAGGATTTTGAGTCATGGTAGTCATCCCTCCTAATATAGGAAAATAGGAAATACAACAACTGCTTACACAACTATTGTATTTCCTACTATTCATTTAAAATTTAGATTCCGCATCGTAGAACTCTTCTACGTTTTCTTTCGTTACTTGAGTAGCTTCTTTTACAACCATCGATTCTTTTGGCTCATTCCCTTTTGCGATATCCGCTGCAATTTTCACCGCGTCCTCTACCATCGTAGGTGAATAAAGGAATGTTGCAGTTATAATACCGTCTGCTTTGATATCTTCAAATACTGCTTTCCCACCGCCAGCACCTGTTACAAATTGAATATCTGTACGTTTTGCTTCTTTAATAGCTTGTAATACACCAAGCGCCATTCCATCATCCTGTGTAAATACTGCATCTATGTGTGGATGTGCTTGTAAAAGGTTTTGCATTACTTCAAGTGATTTTTCAGTAGAGAAGTCACCACTCTGTGAAGCAATTATTTCCATTCCTTCTGCACTTTCCATTGCTTCTTTAAATCCTGAACCGCGTTGCTCTGTAACCGAACTTGGTGGTCCGGAAATTTCTACAACTTTCCCTTTTCCATTTAACTTTTCCACAAAATACTTACCGGCATTTACTCCAATACCTTCATTGTCCCCTTTTACAACAACTGTAGCCGCATCATTTTCAAGCTCACGGTCTACTATTACTAAAGGTATGCCGGCATCTTTAATTTTTTGTCCTACAGGTGAAAGTGCTGCAGATTCAATTGGAAGCATGACAATAACATCCACACCTTGTGCGATTAAATCGTCTATATCATTTGCTTGTTTATTTGGATCCGCGGCATTTGTCATCACATATTCAATGCCATCACTTTCTTTAAGTGCTTTTGCTTGTTTTTCAGCACTATCAATTAGTGCTCCCATCCATCCGTGTGTTGCAGAAGGTAAAGAAATACCGATTTTAAGCTTATCGTCTTCTTTTCCATTTGCAGAATTCGTATCATCACTACATGCCGCCAACATAAGGACTGTCACTAAAGATAAACACACAATTATCAACTTCTTCAACACTATTCCCCCTTGAATTTAATGAACTGCTCCCCTTTTGTAATCGATTACATAAGTAACTAAGGGCAACGCTCTATTATTAAACTCTTTTAATAACAGAGCGCTGATCTTAGTTGTAATTCTTATGTAGACTCTCGAAGGACTAGCTCATGATTCAAGATGACATTATCGACATGCTCTCCTCTGATCTTATCGATTAACATTTCGCCTGCCACAGTACCCATCTTAAACATAGGCTGTGCAATTGTAGTAAGCGTTGGATTTGTCATACTAGAAAAATCAATTTTATCAAAACCTACTACTGCTACATCATTTGGCACATGTAATCCAGATGCATTAATCTCTTTGAGTGCACCAATTGCTAATAGATCTGATACCGCAAATATAGCTGTCGGGCGATCCTGAATCGCTAATATCTTTTTCATAGCTTGCTGACCATGCTCAAACCCTAGATGCTTTGTATAAATTATATAATCTTCGTTCAAGGGTATACCGTGCTCCTCTAATGCTCGTTGGTATCCCATTTCCCTCTGTCTCGCATATAAAAATTTCTCGTCGGAATTCATGAGTGCAATCTTTTTATGACCTATTTGTATCAAATGCTTGACCGCTCGATAAGAGGCTTCTTCATTATCTATCGATACGTAAGGAATCCCACTATCGAGGTTATACTCACTACATTGAATAATGGAATATTTTTCAGCTAACTCTTTCAATGTATCGATATTAACCGCTGGATCCATTGAAATAATTCCATCCGCCATCTTTTTCCTCACTAGGTCAAAGTAAATATTTTCTTTCTCCGGATTTGAATCAGTTTCACACAATAGTATGTTGTAGTTTTGACTAAGGGCGACCTGTTCAATTCCTTTAATAATTTCTAAGTAGAAAGGGTTAGAAATGCTCGGAATCAATATTAATAAAATCCTGCTTTCTGAATTTCTTAGGTTCCTGCCCAACATACTAGGCTCATAATTTAAATTTTTTATAGCCTCTTCTACTTTAATACGTGTTTTGGACGATACTGTATTTTGTCCGTTAAGTACTCTGGATACTGTGGCAACGGAAACTCCTGCTTGTTTAGCCACTTGTTGAATGTTTGCCATCTACGTAGTCTCACTTTCTCTGACTTCATCAAAAACCTCAAAATGAAATCGTTTACATCCATATGGTATTATATTCCGAATTATTCGTCAATATTAATTTTTTATTTCTGAAAAACTATTGATTTACAGGAATATTTTCTATATGTTAATAATGTAACGGTTTACATTACTGTATATTCTGATAAGTTTAGGAGGTTAATATTTTGAAATTAGGTGTATTTACGGTACTCTTCTCCGATAAAAGTTTTGAAGATATGTTAGGCTATGTTTCTTCTAAAGGAATAGAAGCGATTGAACTAGGTACTGGTGGATATCCAGGAGACGCTCACTGTAAGGTGGATGAATTGTTAAATGATGAAACGAAATTAGAAAGTTTTAAGCAAAAGATCAGTGACTATGGATTAACCATCAGTGCGCTAAGCTGTCATGCAAACCCGCTGCATCCACAGAAGAAAATTGCAGAGCCTGCCGATGAATTATTTATAAAAACACTTCATCTTGCATCAAAGTTAGGTGTGGCCGTAGTAAATACATTCTCGGGTTGCCCGGGAGATCATGAAAATGCCCTTTATCCTAACTGGCCGGTAGCCGCATGGCCAAATGATTTTCAAGAAATATTAAAATGGCAATGGGAAGAAAAACTAATACCATACTGGAAAGAAAAAAATGATTTAGCACAGTCACTTAACGTGAAAATTGGATTAGAATTACATGGGGGATTCTCTGTACATACTCCTGCTACACTACTGCGCTTAAGAGAAGCCTGTGGACCGATGATCGGCGCTAATCTTGACCCTAGCCATTTGTGGTGGCAAGGTATTGACCCAGTGGAAGCTATAAAAATACTTGGCCGGGAGAATGCCATCCATCATTTCCATGCAAAGGACACTATTATTGATCAGCAAAATATGAATCGAAATGGACTCACAGATATGACCGACTATGCCGATATGCGTGATCGCGCTTGGTATTTTAGATCCGTCGGCTTTGGACACGATCAAAAAACGTGGGCAGACATCATTAGTACTCTACGATTATATGGCTATGATTATGTAGTAAGTATCGAACATGAGGACGGATTGATGTCAATCGAAGAGGGTTTCACGAAAGCAGTTGAAAACTTAAAACCAGTTATTGTGAAAGATTCTATTGGTCAGATGTGGTGGACGTAATCGGAATGATGAATAGGAAATAAAGTTAGCAACATAAAAAGCCGTTCTTCTGTTCAATCAGAAAACGGCTTTTAGTCGATTTGGTAATATCCTTTTAAGTGGTACTATCAGATACAGCCTTTCTAAACAAAGAGTCTCAAAATGTCCCTACATTTTAATGTTAAAAGACCGATAATCATAGTAAGATTGTCTTCAATTTTCATACTCAAAATGTTAGGAGAGGATTTAGATGGAAGTAAATAGAAATACTAATGTTAATAGCCGGGACCTATATTCTAATCAATCAACTAGAGTATCAAAAAAACAAGATCCTATCGAATCAAGTATATTACCAAGCAAGGATAAAGTGGAAATATCTAGTGAAGCTTTAACCGCTGCTTCAAACACAAAATCTCCCTTAAAAATGACTGAGGCGGAACGCAGTACATTAATTGAACAATTAAAAACAGAGCAAGAACAAAACAAACAAAAATTAATTGATTTTGTACGTGAATCATTTGCTACACAGGGAAATAGTTTGTCCAGTATTAATGATGTATGGAAATTCATCGCTAGTGGTGAGTATACGGTAGATGCGGAAACTAAAGTAGCAGCAACTGAAGCCATATCAGAAGATGGCGAGTTTGGAGTGAAAAAAACCTCTGAACGGATCTTCGAGTTCGCATTAGCCTTAACTGGTGGAGATGAAAAGCTCATGAAGAAAATGCAAGAAGCTGTTACAGAAGGATTTAGTCAAGCAACAGCTGCATGGGGCAAGGAATTACCAAGCATTACAAAGGATACTTTTGATGCAATTACCCAGAAATTTGATGATTATTATAGCAGCTTAAAAGTAGATATATGAAGATTCTTTTTGGCAGAACGAAACCTCCAAAAGACTGAGTCAGAAGTGTTCTCCATAAATCCAAAAACTAGCTCCACGTCTACGGTAAATGTGGGGACACAAATTGCAAATCGAATCATGATTTAGTACGAATCGCAAATGGATCACCCTGAATCGCAAGATCGACTTTGGAAATCGCAATATACTTCGGGGAAATCGCAAATGCCGTACCGAAAATCGCAAGTCGAATCGAGTTTTAGCACGAATCGCAAATAGATCACGCTAATTCGCAAGGTCGACTATGAAAATCGCAATTTACTTCGGGGAAATCGCAAATGTCGTACCGAAAATCGCAAGTCAGTCGAGTTTTAGTATAAATCGCAAATGGATTACGCTGAATCGCAAGGGACTTTGAAATATTAGTTGTTCGGAGTGGAACAGCGACTACCCACCGACAAGCGCTTGGGGAAAGACTACACCTCTATCCATGCCCGCAGTAAAGGAGAACAAAGGCTACGAACTAGACATAAAATAAAGCAGTTCCAATTTTACGATGGAGTAATATTGGAACTGCTTTTAATTTTTGAGATGTGTTTTGTATACCAATGAATGCTATACAACTACCACGGAATGTCTCTTACACAAAGAAAAAACGATTTCTTATTTGAAATCGTTTTTCGAAGCTTTATCTGCTTTGATGCCTTTTGCTAAGTATATGATGAGCGTTACTGTTCCTGCAGCAGCTATAACCATGCTGATCAAGAAACCTGTAATCCATATATTAAAACTCATTGTTAAATCTGCAAACATAAAAATAGCGAGCATCAATGCACCTATAAACATTAGGACTGCTCCGAGTATTTTCAATGGTGAACCTCCTCTAGCTGGAACGCCAGTACTCATCTCATCTTACCTAATTTACGGATGTTTCCGCAAATAATTAATAGCATTGATGAGTACTAGCCGTTAATAAAATTTTAGTACGATTTAAACTTGTTAAACGGTTAAAACTGTTTTTAGTTGGAAATCCCTTTGCATAACTAGGATATAAGTGTTACCCTTAGAGAAGAAATTATTTACATAATTGATTTTATTCTAAAAAGCCAGACGATTTTCTCCCACCTTATTCAATTCACATTCTACGGGAATCCATCCTATGCAGATGACAAATCCGCACCAATTGCTATTTACTTCTCTCGTCTTAGGTAGCTACCATTTTGATAAAATCACATGTTGAAACATTTGCTGTATGTCTTAGCAATGGCATAGAGACGCCTCACTTTTCCCGCTCTGGAATTGTAGGTAGTCCTTTTTTTGTACGGCAAAATAATGTAAATATTTTACTATTAAATAATTATTAACCAAGGAGGTACAAATGATTAAATTCGAACAAGTAAGTAAAGTGTACACAGACGGCTTTAAAGCGGTAGATTCCGTTAATTTTGAAGTTCCAGAGGGTGAATTTTTAGTTCTTATTGGACCTAGTGGTTCTGGAAAATCAACAACTATGAAGATGATTAATCGAATGATTCCACACACAAACGGAACTATATCCATTGATGGAACTGATATTAAAAAGTTAAATCCTTCCGAACTACGTCGCAATATCGGATATGTTATTCAACAAATTGGACTCTTCCCCCACTACACGATTGAAAAAAATATTGCAATTGTTCCAGAACTAAAAGGTTGGGACAAAGAGAAAATCAAAACTCGAGTTAGAGAGTTACTTAAAATGGTTGACCTTGATCCAGATATTTATGCAAGTCGTTACCCTAAAGAACTTTCAGGTGGACAACAACAACGAGTTGGAGTGGCAAGAGCTCTAGCATCTGACCCTCGTGTCCTTCTCATGGATGAACCCTTTGGTGCCTTAGATCCAATAACCCGTGATCAACTACAAGATCAAATAATCTCTTTACAAAGAAAACTAAAGAAAACAATTGTTTTTGTGACACATGATATGGATGAAGCATTAAAACTTGGTGACCGTATTGCAATTATGAAAGACGGAAATCTACTTCAAATAGACACCCCGGAGAAAATATTACTAGAACCTGCTTCCACTTTTGTAGAGGACTTTATCGGTAAGGACAGAATTATACAAAATCCTGAGCTTATGCCTGTTGTCAGTGTAATGACAACAAAAGTAGTAACCTCTGTGCTTGATCGCTCACCCGAAAAAGCTTTGTTAAAGATGCGCCAAGAAAAAATTACTTCGTTAATCATTGAAGATGAGCAAGACGATACATTTGTTGGTCTAATCTCTGCTTATGAATTAATTAAAAAAGTAAGCTCCATTCAGTCAATTGAGGAAATCCTGATAGTCCCTGAGCACACTCTGACTGATAAAGCCTCGGCTAAAGATGCAATTATGATGATGCCCAATGTAAAATACGGGGTTATACCGGTTTTAAACGAAGCAAAAAAAGTAGTTGGAATAGTGACTCGTGGTACGTTACTCACTGCTTTGTCCAGTCAGTGGACAGAATTGGAGGGTATAAATGAATAATTTAAATATATGGGAACAATTTATGCAACAAGCAGAAATGCGTTGGTCAGAAGTAATAGAAGCAACTTCCGTGCATATACAATTAGTTTTCTTTTCTATGCTAATTGCTATTGTACTTGGAATTGGTTTAGGAATTTTAATAACCCGAGTTCCACAGCTCTCAACAGTAGTACTCGGTGGTGCCGGTATCATGCAAACCATTCCGAGTTTAGCACTATTAGGTTTTATGATTCCTATTTTCGGTATTGGTGTAAATACAGCAATCGCCGCTCTATTTTTGTATTCCCTACTTCCAATAATAAGAAACACATATACAGGTATTAAAGATGTCAACAAAGCAACTGTAGAAGCTGCGAAAGGGATGGGGATGACTAGTCTACAAGTACTGTTAAAAGTTGAACTACCCCTAGCGATTCCAATGATTATGGCTGGCGTTCGTACTGCCGCTGTTATTAACGTCGGAACTGCTACACTTGCGGCGTTTATCGGTGCTGGTGGTCTAGGTGATTTCATCTTCCTAGGAATTACTCGCGGTATTGATGGGTTAATTTTACTTGGTGCTATTCCAGCAGCGATGTTAGCAATTATTTTGGAGATATTCTTCACTTATCTGGAACGTTGGACGACACCGGAAGGGTTAAAATAAGGTGATTCATATGACGAAAAAAACGTTTATAAAATGCATAACATTACTACTGTTAGTTACTACACTGTCAGGCTGTATATTCATCGAAAAGGATGCCTTGATCGTAGGGTCTCGAAATAATACGGAAAGTATTATTTTATCAAATATTATGGGACAATTAATTGAGGAAAAAACAGGGATTGATGTAATCTATAAAGAAAACCTTGGTGGATCTAACGTTGTTTGGACTGCTATGTTGAATGATAAAATTGACATAATTGCTGACTATACAGGCACTATCGTTATAAACTATTATCAAGAAACTGCTGGGAATGCAGACGAAACGCTAGCGAAAACAAAAGAGTTAGTTTCAGCGGATGGCATTACGGCCCTAGAATCTTTTGGATTCAACAATACGTATACATTAGCGCTCGATGAAGCTGAGGCTGAGTCATTAGGAGTAAAAACATTTAGTGACTTTGCGAAAGTTTCGGATGATTTTATACTAGGTGCTGTATTTGAATTTATCGATCGTCCCGATGGATTGCCAGGGTTTCAAGAAGAATACGATCTACAATTTAAGGATGTAAAAGGAATGGACCACGGAATTATGTATCGTTCCATCAATTCTAAAGAGGTAGATGTAATTAACTCTTATACAACCGATGGGCAATTACAAATGTATAATTTACGTGTGTTAGAAGATGATAAGAGCTATTTCCCACCTTATCATGCACTTCCCTTAGCACGTACAGAAATATTAGAACAATACCCGGAAATTGAAGAAGTACTTTTAGAACTAGCAGGTAAAATTGATGAAACAGCGATGCAAGAAATGAATGCAAAAGTGGATAATGAAGGCCAGATGGTTGAACTTGTTGCGAAAGAGTTCCTTCAAGAAGCTGGATTTATTAGTAAAGAATAGATATGCTGAAAAACCGATTCCTTTTTGGGAATCGGCTTTTTTATACACTCGCTATGTAAGTACTTTTCGAAATTGCGTCTAGTATAGATACAATTAAAAGGCTATGTTAAAGGTAAAGGTTGATTTAAAATGGACTAAATATGAGATGGGAGTGTGTCTCCAAGCTCATTGTATTTTGATGTCAGTTTTTCTTACTAAAGCACCCGTTAGTTGAATAAGCACCTGCCCATTTATTACAAAATTATTGTCGAACTGCTAAGTAATTTTCCCAATATACAAGCACAACAACGTGTGTTAAGCTTCACCAAAGTCCAACAATAGTACTGGGAACATCTAGACTGTTATTAGTTATCTTCCACTATCGAGGAAGGAGACAAGAAAATGTCAAAAGAAAAACTACTAAGAATGCTAGAAACACTTTGTAAATTCAACAATGTTCAAATCCAATATACATTTAGCACTGACGACCAGCCTCAAATCACCGTGAAATGTGTAAAACATTCTCGGACAATCGAAATCACCTATCTCGCGTCTCAAACTATTAAATTATTTGATAACTTTGAAGAAGCTGTAGCAGCTATTCAACAAATAATAAATGCTCATGCATCTGCATAAACCTCTTACTCTTTAAGAGGTTTTTCTATATCACATTTTGAGTCAAATGTGATATAAAAACTCTCCTTCGTTAGTGAAATAAGAACTATACTTGGATTGGTCTATATTCCTTTAAAATAGTAAGTATTTTTTCTGCGATTTCCTGTTCGTAATCCCCACTCAATGAAATAATCTCTTTTGCAAATGGGGCTAAATGTTCGTGATAGCCAATCATAACTGTATGCAATGCGTTTTCAAACATTGATATATCATTCGCATCGTTCCCAAAAGCAATATATGTATTTTCTTCTATCCCAAGAGTCTTTAAAGCACTCCATTTATTTATCCCACTTGGGCTGATATCAAGTACATTCTCGTTACCATGTTTATTTACATATACATTAAGTTTTGAAAGTTTATCTGCTAATTCATCCATATTATTTGAGGTTAGAAACAGAACTTTAACTACTGAGTCAAGAGATTCTAAGCTAACCATTTCCCCTAATTTTGCAGGGTCCAAATTTTGAAGTATAGGATGTGTATCTGGTCCAGTATAAGCATAGTTCCAATCACCATCTATTAGATAAGTAGCATTATATTGATTAACAAGTTTTTTAATTTCAGTAATATCATTTGTTGAAAATGAATTAGATTTGATTACTTTTCTTTCTTTTGAGATTAAAGATCCATTTCCCCCAATCATTGTATAATGATGAAACGTTTCGTCTATAACAGGTAGCATATCTCGAATAGGTCTTGCAGAAGCAAAAATGACCTCAATACCCGCTTTTGTCAATTCCGACAATGAATGAAGTATCTTGCTAGATACTGGTTGTCCTTTAAAACAAACTGTTCCATCTAAATCAAAAACAAATTTCAATATTCTCACTCACTTTCATACTAAATCTCTTTAAATTATACTTCAAAAAGAAAAGTAATTGTCTTCTTAAAACTAACCTGCCGCGTTAGTTTAAGTGAACACTTTCACAATCTTATATTTATTTTAACATACATACCAAGTTGTATATAAAGAACCCATTCTCCAGAGTCCTCAATGATTAATCAACCTTGTCCTTTAACAGAGCCATTTAAAACTGTCTTTTGTTTTCTTTAAATACATCTAAAAAAAACGATTCCTTAGTTGAAATCGTTTTTCCATCTATCTACTATACATTCGCTACCTTCTTATAAAACTCTTCAGGAATCGTTCCAAAATTTCGTTTGTGGTAAAGCAATGGGTTTTTGTCTTCATTGGTAATATGAATAACTTTTCCGATGAAAATAATATGATCACCTGCATCAATTTTGTTATATACCTCACATTCCAGCTGTGAGAGTGCACCTGGGAATACAGGTAACTGTCGCTCGGACTCTTCCCAAACACATTGACCAAATCGATCCGGCACTTTCGAAGCAAAAAGGCTACACAAGTTTTCTTGGTCGTCCGCTAAAATATTTATAGCAAATTTACTCGTCTGTATAAACGGGTCGTATAAGCTTGAATTTTTATCGAGGGACCATAAGATGAGTAAAGGATCAATCGAAACTGACGCAAATGAATTCGCCGTTAATCCTACTGGTTTATTGTTTTCATCCAAAGTCGTAATAACTGTTACACCTGTCGGATAATTTCCTAATGCTTTTTTAAATTCTACCTGTGAAATAGTCTCCACTTCCCATTCTTTTAGATTTTTTACCAAAGGTTATATATCATATCTAAAACACTTTACAACAAAGTTTAGTTTGTTAAAGTCCTTGGATGTATCTCGTTTAAACCCTAGCCATTCATATAACCGCATCGCATCTGCCATAAGGTCAGTCGAATGCAAGTAAATATGGTCAGCTCCTTTTTCACGAGCATACCCAATACTTTCTTTTAACAATGCTTGGGCAACGCCTTTTCCTCTCGCGGAAGGACTTACACCAAGCATACGAATAATTGGAGAGAAAATGGCTAAATCAGGTATATGATATGCAGTGTCGGAGTTCGTAAACAGCTGCAAGCTTCCTAAAATTTCTGCTCCATCTCTAGCTACTAAAATCCGATCGACGAATGGATTATGCACGGAATCCCTCAAGCTTTCTGCATAATCTCGCCAGCCTTTCTTACTTTCATATGACTCCTGATACTGCGAGTAGCTTTCTACAAGCAACTCACTAACCTGCTCAAATTCCTCTACTCGAATGTCATCGATTGTAATTACACTTCCCATAGATCCTAACCTCCTTATACTTTAAGCAACTCCGCCCTTGCTATATTCCCTCACTCTTTTTTCGATAAGATGAGAGATTCCTTCAATAATAATTGAAAGACCCCAATAAATGATTCCAGCCGCTATAAATGCTTCTAAAAACTTCAAGTTTGAGGATGCCACGATATTAGCCGTTCCAGTTAGTTCTTTTTGCGACACAAGAAAAGCAATAGACGTTAAGTGTAAAAATCCAACCGAAATATTCGTTAAATTCGGGATCGATGCAGCTAAAGCCTGTGGAAAAAGTATCCTTGTCATCGCTTGGTACGTGCTCATCCCAATCGAATGTGCAGCTTCCATTTGCCCTTTTGCCACACTCGATATACCGGAGCGAATTATTTCAGCTAGATACGCTCCCGCTGTCAGGGATAAGGCGAACAGTACAAAAACGATAATTGGGATCGAACTCGTTTGAAACGATATATTTAGCGATGCAAAAATTCTATCTAGCAGTAAAGGAATACCAAAGTAAATGAGCATTATATGCATAATAGCTGGCGTTCCTCTAAAAAAGGAGACATAGCCGTTTGCGATGGAATATAACCCCTTCACCCTGTACTCTCTTATTAACGTAACTGCTAACCCGATAAAGAAACCAAAAATGATGGGAACTATGGCTAACATCAATGTTAATGGGATTGCTTTTGCTATCTCTTTAAAAGCCACCCATATAAATGGAATATCAATTCCCATAGCTGTTAACTCCTTTACGATCAAGCAACCGATGCTTCCGTTCCTTGATAACGATTAGTATATTTCTCAAAAAGTCTAAATCCTTTTTCTAGAATGAGGACTACAACGTAATAGATTACCGACAAAGCAATATATACCTCTAATGCATGTGCAGAGGACGCTATTAACGTTTCCCCTCTACCCATCATGTCCATAATTCCAATTGTAAAAGCTAACGAAGTATCCTTTAATGATCCTATAACCGTGTTTGCGATATTTGGAAATGCCACTCGGATAGCCTGAGGAAATACAATTCGCGTGAAGTTATGGAACGGAGTCATCCCAATCGAATAAGCTGCCTCTGTTTGACCAAATTCTACTGCGTTAATAGCTCCACGGAATATTTCTGCAAATATTGCTCCATTACTAATTGAATACGTAATAATAACAAAGAAAAAAGCATCCATTCTTGTAATATCGATATGGATTAATGCTAGTAAAGCTGGTAATCCGTAATACACGAGGAACAGCTGAATAATAATCGGTGTTCCTCTTATGAATGAAATGTATATGGTAACAAGTTGCTTTAAAACAGGAATGTTAAACAGCTTTGGGATCGCTGCACCTATACCTATTAGGACGCCAAACAGAATAGATACCGCTAAAATCTCGAGCGTCACACCAAGATATTTTAATAATGTCGGGATAAATTCCAATATTAATGAAGGGTCAAATACCTTTCCCATGCTTAAACCCCTCCTTCTTTAGAATCCTACTGTGTAATCTGCTCCAAGCCATTCTTCACTTAGTGCACTTACTACCCCTTCTTCTTTTAGCTCGATCAACGCTTCATCGATGCTATCAGATAGCGCTGTATTTTCCTTTTGAAGCAAGAAAAATACTTTCGAATTTAACAGTGACTCCCCGACAACCTTTTGCTGTGCGTCTGCATATTTGTTATTGAATTCTGCTGCAAATGGTGTAGAAATAGTTGCATCTACTCGACCAGTACGCAGCTGGTTGTTAATATCCGTTGTGCTATACACGATTTCTGCACCTAAATTATGCTCTTTGTTATACTTTTCTATAAAAATTGCTGCATTGCTCGTTGCTGTGGTTGCTATTTTTTTGCCTGCTAAATCTTCAATCGATTGAATATCATTATTATTTTCGTTCACGACAATTTGTAACGGGAAAACATTATACGGCTCCTTGTTGAACAAAAATTTCTCCTGACGCTCTTCATTTACTTCCATTTGATGGGCAACAACATCGATTTTATTGGTTTCTAAGCTTAGCAAGAGGTTAGTAAAGTCCATCGTTTTAAATTCAAATTCATAATCCTCTAGCTTTTCATCGATCGCACGCACTAATTCCACATCGTAGCCGGTTAGTTTGCCATTTTCATCAATGAAGCAAACATTTGGAAATTGGGTTCCTGTTCCTACAATTATCTTTTGTACTCCTGATTTGGACTCTGCTACGTTAGAAGAGCACGCTCCTAAAAATGCTACCGCCAATACCAACGCAACTAATACTAATTTCTTCAAGTTGTATCCTCCTTTTTTATTAAACCTATAGATTTAGTCGGTATTTAGAATAAAAAATTTTACGCATGCACACCCGCTAAGGCTGCGATTAGGTGTTCGATTCCTACCTCTGTCACACCTTCGTATACATTGTTTTGACCGATTTCTACCACTGGGACATGACGAACTCCGTATTTGGTATGTAAAATATCCCGGTAATCATCATGAATCGTTACATCTACTGTTTTATATTCAATATTTTGTTCAGCTAAATATTCCTTCACTTCGTTGCAATAACTACACCCTTGCTTTGACCAAACTACTACTGATATTTCTTGTGCCATTTTTATACCTCCAGAGTTATGAATGTACTGCTAATTGGTTTATATACTTTGGGCTTAATAATTTAAACGAGCGTAAACGTTCTTCGGCACTAGGTATTGGAGTGTGGAGGATAAACTCATCTGCTCCATATAATTCATGTAACTCATCTAAGCTAGCCTTTACTTGTTCAGAAGTTCCATAAATAATATCTGCATCAAATTCTTTTACTTCATATCCTTCACCTGATTCTATGCCGAATTTTTCTGCCTGTTCCACAGTTTGAAGTGTTAATGTGCGTCCACTTGCTAAAACAACTTTTACAATTTTTTGTTTTCCTGCAAGCACCTTTGCTTCTTCTTCGGTCGGTGCTGCAATGACTGCAACCGAAACGATAAATGTACCTTGCGGATAGTTGTCGCGATACGTTTTGGCTGCGTCCCTTAAAACCTCCTGATCACTATTAAAGAATTTTGCAAACGCAAAGGAAATTTTTAAGTCTGCTGCTAGCTTCGCACTATTGACACTCGCTCCTAGCAAATACGTTTCTGGTTTTGTAGGTGGTGTAGGAGTAGCTTTGATACCTGCGAATTCATGTATTTCAGGGACTGCGTTATGGATTAGCTGCTGTAGAAACGTTAAACGCTCCTCAAAATCCTCACCGGTGTTTACCGTACCGTATTGTAATGCTTTTGTTGAAAGCGGTAATCCCCCAGGTGCTTTTCCGATGCCTAAATCTACCCTTCCAGGCTCTAATGTAGAAAGAACATGAAAATTTTCCGCTACTTTATAAGGACTATAATGCTGGAGCATAACACCACCAGAGCCGATTCGTATGCTCGATGTTTTTGCCAGCAGGTAGGAGACCAACACTTCCGGAGAGGAACCAGCTACTAAATCTGAATTATGATGCTCCGAAACCCAAAATCGTTCATACCCCCACTCTTCTGCTTTTTTTACTAAGTCTACAGTCTTTTGTAATGTATCAAAGTTGGATACCCCTTCAATTACTGGACTTTGATCTAATATGCCAAGTTTGTAACTCATATACTTCCCTCCTATTTAGCTCTCTTAGATGGAATACTCTAATTCCGGTGTCATTCTCTTCAAAAATTGTTTCGTACGTTCCTCCTTAGGAGCTGTGAATATATCTCGTGGATGTCCTTCCTCCACTACGACACCGCCATCCATAAAAATTACTCTTTTAGAAACCTCTCGAGCAAAATTCATCTCATGCGTCACGATAATCATCGTTATCCCTTCGTGCGAGATTTTACGAATCACATCTAATACTTCCCCGACAAGCTCGGGATCAAGAGCAGATGTTGGTTCATCGAAAAGTATCACCTGCGGGTTTAACGCTAGTGCCCGAGCAATCCCTACCCGCTGCTGCTGTCCTCCTGATAACTGAAGAGGATAACTATCCGTTTTCTGCTCTAAGCCAACCTTTTTTAGCATTTCTAATGCAATTTCACGAGCTTCTTTGACACTTTTCTTTTGTACTACAACTAAGCCCTCCATCACATTTTGTACAACTGTTTTATGCTGAAAAAGATTATAGCCTTGAAAAACCATTGCGGATTTTTTCCTTATACTGTAAATATCTTTCTTATGCACTTTTTTGGAATCTATTGTGATATTATCTATCGTTATAGTGCCTTCATCTGGACGCTCTAAATAGTTTAAGCACCTTAGCAAGGTTGTTTTTCCTGATCCACTTGGTCCTAAAATAGAAATAATATCCCCTTTATTGACCTGTATATCAATCCCTTTGAGTACTTCGTTTTTTCCAAACTTCTTGTGAAGGTTAGAGATTTCAATCATCTTATCCCTCTTTTCTTATTTCGGAATGTTACTAAACTAGCTCTTTCACATAACGACTTTCTAAAAACGGAAGTCCTAAATTCCCTCTTAATGTATCTGCTTCATATTCTTCACGATATAGACCACGCTGCTGTAAGATTGGTACAACCTTTTCCACAAAGATATCTAGTGTATTCGGCACCTGTGTCGTAATGATAAATCCATCTGCGCCACGTTGCTCAAACCACGTTTGTATGACATCAGCAATTTTTTCAGGTGTGCCGATAAACGCTGAACGAGGTGTTGCTTCTCTTAAAGCAACCTGACGTAGCGTTAGGTTTTGCTCCTTGGCCTGCTGTTTAATGCGGTCTGTATGACTCTGAAAGCTGTTTTTCCCCAACTCACCTAAGTCTGGAAATGCTTCATCCAGTGGATATTGTGAGAAATCATGATGCTCAAAATAACGTCCTAAGTATGCTAAAGCTTTATCGATCGATACTAAATTAGCAATTTCTTCATAGTTTCTCTCAGCCTCTTCCTCTGTATCACCGATAATTGGAGAAATACCTGGGAATATATTTAGCTGTTCAGGATTGCGTCCAAATTCTGCAGCTTGCTTCTTCACATCTGCATAAAATTTCTGGGCCGATTCAAGTGTGGAAGGCGCGGAAAAAATAGCATCTGCTCCTTTTGCTGCAAAACTTTTACCAGCTCCAGAGGAACCTGCTTGGAAAACGACAGGCTGACCTTGTTTAGAACGTCCAATATTTAGAGGCCCCTGTACAGAAAAGTATTCACCATTATGATTTAGTTGATGTAGCTTTGATGGATCAAAGAAAATATCATTTTCTTTATCACCTACAAATGCATCATCATCCCATGAATCCCAAAGCCCCTTTGTTACTTCTAAATATTCCTCTGCAATTTTATATCGTGTTGCATGATCTGGATGCTGATCAATTGTTTTATTGTAATTTAAAGCTGAGCTCTCCAAAGGGCTTGTTACTAAGTTCCATCCTGCACGCCCTCCACTAATATGGTCGAGTGATGCAAATTGACGAGCAATTGTAAATGGATCACTGTAAGAAGTCGATACTGTACCGACAAGTCCAATACGAGAAGTTACCGCTGCAAGAGCAGATAAAATAGTCAAAGGTTCAAAACGATTTAAAAAATGAGGAATCGATTTTTCATTTATATATAGTCCATCTGCGATAAAAACGAGGTCAAATTTACCCTCTTCCGCTTTTTGCGCCTGTTGCTTATAAAAGTCGAGTGACACACTAGCATTTGTTTGCACCTCTGGATGTCTCCAGCCAGATATATTACCTCCAACCCCGTGGATCATCGCACCAAACTTAATCTGTCTTTTATTCGTCATGTGAAAACCTCCCATTTCAATCAGATTATAATACCTAGTTAACTAATATGAATAATCAGACATTTGTAATGTGTATTATCCTATCATCTATTAGTGAACTAAAGCAATACTTTTTCTGATAGAAAAAAATAAAGGTTTGATAGGAAAACTCTATCAAACCTTTAAAATGCTTTTAAAGAGCTTTGTATTTCTTCCCAAATAGGAGAAATGACAACGTCCTCTTTCGTATAGGCTAGGAATATATGCTGTTTTATTTGGATTAAATGGGAGACATCCACCTCAAGTAGCTCTCCATTTTCTAACTCTTTTTTGATGCATAGATATGGTAAAAACCCGATTGCACATTGACTTTTTATAATAGATTTTGCCACTTCTAAATGATCTACTTGAAACTCAATCTTAGGCTCTACTTTTTCTACCTCAAATAATTTATGCACGCGATTCCAGTCAAACGCTCCGCATTCGAAAAACACGAGTGGCTCTTCTGCCAGTCTACTAACTGTAATATTTTGTTGCTCTAATAGGGCATGGCCCGGATATACAACAAGCTTTACAGAATTATCTAATGCTTCCTGTGTGTGCAAATTATCATGCGATAGATTTCGAATAAAAGCTAAATCTACCTGTTTATGTAGTAGTTTTTCTAATAACAGATCATTGGTTCCCGATACAAATTTGAAATGCACATCAGGATTACTTTTTTTCCATTGTGGCAGCACATATGGGATGAAATATTGCGAGGTCACCACATTAGCACCGATGACCATTTCCTCCTGTTCATTTCGCTCCTTCATTTGTTTCTTTCCTTCTTTATATGTTTGTATAATTTGCTCTGCAAATGGAATGAATGCTCGACCTTGCTCGGTGAGTATAAGTCCTCTGCCTTCTCTCGTAAATAATTCGGTACTCAGTTCTCTCTCTAGCGTTTTAATCCTGGCAGTGACCGTTGGCTGGGATAAAAACAAGGCACTTGCTGCTTTATGAATACTCTTCAAATGCACAACATACATAAATGCTTCTAAATGATCAATATTCATTTCCTTACCTCATTTCACTCATTATTAAATATTTAAACATCTTTCCTCTAATACTAATTTAACTAATCCGACTGGTAAAGTATGAATTTTAAGTATATAACAATAAAATATTCACTAATTAAAATAAATAGAAATTTATGGAATTTTAAACTATCGTCCCTTTTTGGAAGTCCTTTTGCTTTACTAGGTAAGTAATGTTATCATTAATTAAAGAAATATTTATATAATTGATTTTATTCTAAAAAACCAGGCGATTTTCTCCCATCTTTTTCTATTCACACTCTACGGGAATCCTTTCTCTGCTGATAATAATTCAGCACCTATTGCTATTTACTTCTCTCGTCAACGGTAGTTACCATTTTGATAAAATCACACTTTGAAACATATGCTGTATGTCTTGGCAATGACATAGAGACGTCTTACTTTTCCTCCATTGGAATTGTAGGTTGTCCTTTTTTTATGTTCTCAGAACTGTAAATATTTTCTTTTTAAACAACTATTAACCAAGGAGGCATATATGATTAAATTTGAACATGTAAGCAAGGTATACAGTGACGGCTTTAAAGCAGTGGATTCTGTTAATTTTGAAGTTCCAGAGGGAGAATTTTTAGTTCTTATTGGACCTAGTGGTTCTGGAAAATCAACCACCATGAAGATGATTAATCGCATGATTCCCCATACAAACGGGACTATATCTATCGATGGAAATGATATTACGAAGTTAAATCCTTCAGAGCTACGTCGTAATATAGGATATGTTATTCAACAAATCGGACTCTTCCCCCATTACACAATAGAAAAAAATATCGCTATAGTTCCCGAACTAAAAGGCTGGGACAAAGAAAAAATCAAAGCTCGAGTAAAAGAGTTACTTTTACTGGTTGATCTTGATCCAGAAATTTACGGTAGTCGTTATCCTAAAGAACTTTCAGGGGGACAGCAACAGCGTGTAGGAGTGGCAAGAGCTCTGGCATCCAACCCTCGTGTCCTGCTCATGGACGAACCCTTCGGCGCCTTAGATCCAATAACTCGTGATCAACTACAAGACCAAATAATTTCTTTGCAAAGAAAGCTAAAGAAAACAATTGTTTTTGTAACACATGACATGGATGAAGCATTAAAGCTTGGTGATCGCATTGCGATTATGAAAGATGGAAATTTACTACAAATAGATACCCCAGAGAAGTTATTACTAGAACCCGCTTCCACTTTTGTAGAGGAGTTTATCGGTAAGGACAGAATTATACAAAACCCTGAACTTATGCCTGTAGTTAGTGTAATGACAACTAAAGTAGTTACCTCTGTACTTGATCGATCTCCCGAAAAGGCATTATTAAAGATGCGCCAAGAAAAAATTACTTCGTTAATCATTGAGGATGAGAATGACGATACATTTATCGGGCTCATTTCAGCCTATGAATTAATAAAAAAAGTAAACTCTATTCAGTCTATTGAAGAAATCCTAATTGTTCCAAAGTACACTCTTACTGATTCAGCCTCAGCTAAAGATGCAATTATGATGATGCCAAATGTAAAATACGGTGTCATACCAGTTTTAAATGAAGCAAAAAAAGTAGTTGGAATAGTGACTCGTGGTACGTTACTCACTGCTTTGTCCAGTCAGTGGACAGAATTGGAGGGTATAAATGAATAATTTAAATATATGGGAGCAATTTACTCAACAAGCAGAAATGCGTTGGTCAGAAGTTATAGAGGCAACTTCTGTTCATATTCAATTAGTTTTCTTTTCTATGATAATCGCAATTGTACTTGGAATTGGTTTAGGAATTTTAATAACCCGAGTTCCTAAGCTATCAACAGTAGTACTCGGTGGGGCAGGCATCATGCAAACCATTCCAAGTTTAGCTCTTTTAGGTTTTATGATTCCTATTTTCGGTATTGGTGTAAATACAGCAATTGCTGCTCTATTTTTGTATTCTCTTCTTCCAATAATTAGAAATACATATACAGGTATTAAAGACGTGAATAAAGCTACAGTAGAAGCGGCTAAGGGAATGGGGATGACTAGTCTTCAAATACTTTTGAAAGTCGAACTTCCTCTAGCAATTCCAATGATTATGGCTGGTGTACGTACTGCAGCTGTTATTAATGTCGGAACTGCTACCCTTGCAGCGTTTATCGGTGCTGGGGGACTTGGAGATTTCATCTTCCTAGGTATTACTCGTGGCATTGATGGGTTAATCTTACTTGGTGCTATACCAGCAGCGTTGTTAGCGATAATTTTAGAGATATTCTTTACTTATCTAGAACGTTGGACGACACCGGAAGGGTTAAAATAAGGTGACTACATGAATAAACGATTAATTATTAAATGCTTATCACTATTACTAATAGCAACAACACTGTCAGGCTGTATATTCATAGAAAAGGATGCCTTAATCGTAGGGTCTCGAAATAATACGGAAAGTATTATTTTATCTAATCTGATGGGACAACTAATTGAGGAAAAAACAGGTATTGATGTAATCTATAAAGAAAACCTCGGTGGATCTAACGTTGTTTGGACTGCTATGCTTAATGATAAAATTGACGTTATTGCAGACTATACAGGCACGATCGTTATTAACTATTATCAAGGAACTGCTGGTACTGCAGATGAAACGCTAGCTAAAACTAAAGAATTAGTTTCAGCTGATGGTATAACCGCTCTAGAATCTTTTGGATTCAACAATACGTATACATTAGCGCTTGATGAAGATGAAGCTGAGTCATTGGGAGTTAGAACATTTAGTGACTTCGCTAAAGTTTCGGATGATTTTATCCTAGGGGCAGTTTTTGAATTTATCGATCGTCCCGATGGATTGCCAGGTTTTCAAGAAGAATATGATCTCCAATTTAAGGATGTAAAAGGAATGGACCATGGAATTATGTATCGCTCCATTAATTCTAAAGAGGTAGATGTGATTAACTCTTATACAACCGATGGTCAATTACAAATGTATAATTTGCGTGTGTTAGAAGATGATAAAAGCTATTTCCCACCTTATCACGCTCTTCCCCTTGTTCGTACAGAAATACTAGAACAATACCCCGAAGTTGGAGAAGTGCTTTTAGAATTAGCTGGTAAAATTGATGAAACAGCAATGCAGGAAATGAATGCAAAAGTGGATAACGAAGGACAGATGGTTGAACTAGTTGCTAAAGAATTCCTTCAAGAAGCTGGATTCATTAGTAAAGAATAATTATATTGAAAAACCGATTTCCTATTGGAAATCGGTTTTTTGTATGTCCTATATAAGAAACTTTGGGTCTGTTAAAGGCAAGGTTTAGTTTTGACTTAATCTAATGAGTAGGTTAGTTGAAGAAGAAAAAAAGCATTCGTGATCTACTAGAGTTTGTTTATGTGCTGTGTCCAATACAATTTCAATAAAAGGCATAAAGAAATAATATTAGCCTCCCCAAGCCTGTTTTAAAAGCTTCACACCTTCTTGAATTTCATCAAAGGTAAGATTACTGAATCCAAGTTTAATAATTGCTTCCGCGGAATGATTTTCTAGGAAATAGATGGAAGTAGGATACACTTTAACCCCATAAATGGAAGCACGCTCAATTAACCATTCTTCTGAACGATTTAGATGTACCTTAACTAATACATACAAACCAGACTGCTCTCCAATTATGGTAATATGGTGTTCGAATTGCTTTCTCAATTCTGAAGCTATACACTGCATTTTCCGTTTGTAAACAAGTCGCATCCGTTTAATATGGCGGCTCCACTCCCCCTCTTCCATAAATTCCGCCATTGTAAGCTGGCTAAGCAGGGATGTGGTACTTTCAAAATATTGAAATTGCGATATATAACGGTCTAAGAGTAACGGTGGCAATACCATATAACATAGACGAATACCTGGAAGAAAAGACTTGGAGAAATTCCCTAGGTAGATGACTCTTGTTGAATCTATAGAAGCAAGTGCCGGAAATGGTTGTTGTGTATAGCGAAATTCACTATCATAATCGTCTTCAATAATATATCCTTTTCTTTTAGTAACCCACTGAATTAGCTTTTGCCTTTGGGAAATAGACATGCTTACACCTATTGGGCTTTGGTGGGAGGGTGTTACATAAATTAAGCGCGACATCGTATTTTCTAATTGTGAAAAATCAGCGCCAGTTTCATCGACTGGTAAAGTTTCGAGTGTGAACCGATGAAATAGAAATGCCTCTTTTGCTCCATCATACCCCGGGTCCTCCACAATCACGCTAGGGAAATCATCCTTTAGAATTTGTCCAAGATTTATCAACATTTGTTGCGTGCTGCTACCAATAATAATGGCATTTGGATCTGTCTTTACCCCACGCGATTGGAGTAAATAAGCAGCAATCTGTTCTCTCAAGCAAATCTCACCAAAAGGATCGCCATATTGAAAACTCTCCTGTAAGGTAAGGACCGAGTTACTTATTCTTCTCCAAGCTTTTAGAGGGAAGTTTGTTTGATCTACAGCACCTGCTTTAAAATCAACAGAAATAGGTATCACCTGTTGTGTCTGCTTACTAGGAACAGGGATGTTTCCCTGCTGAAATAAATGGGCCTCTAATTCATTAACAAAGTAGCCTTTTCTTCCCTCTCCACGAATGTAACCTTCTGCCACTAGCTGATCATAAGCCATTAATGTTGTATTGCGACTGACATGCAGGGAATCTGCCAACTGACGAATGGATGGGAGTTGTTCATCTGCTAGTAGGTCACCCTGCTCAATGAATAATTTAAATCGCTCATATATCTGTTTGTATTTAGAACCGTTATTCTCTAAAGCAAAGATGATATTTTTCATTTCAAACCACCTCTGACATGTATATTATCTTTAATTTGTACCTTTTTATATGTCAATTAATATATTACTATGTTGACTAACAGATATCTATAAACTTTAAAAATAATCAGAAAAGTATTAGGGGGATTCGATGCTAAATATTGCAGAGTTGAGTACATTTATTCTAGTTGTCTTCGGATTGTTTTTAATACCTGGTCCTGCTGTCTTATTAATGATCACACGTTCAGCTCAATCTGGAACCAAAACAGGTATTATAACCGGTCTAGGCATTGCAACAGGTGATTTCATTCATGTGTTATTAGCTGCTGTTAGTATTACTGCTTGGTCCATAAACTTTTTTTAGTTTGTGATCACTCCACTAAAATTCCTAAAAATCTTTTTAATATAGAAAGGAGAAAGCATTATGTATATTCCAAAATTTTTTAAAGTTACAAATGTCGATGAGATTACAGAGTTTATGAAGGAGAACTCTTTTGCAACATTGGTCACAACCAAAAAGGGGAAACCTATTGCTTCCCACCTTCCATTACAGCTTCATAAACAGGGAGAGGATTATTATATAACTGGACATATGGCATATGGGAATCCTCAATGGCGAACATTCGAATCATGCGAGGAAGTTCTAGTTATTTATCAAGGACCACATAGTTATATATCTTCTTCCTGGTATGGTCATGAAAATGTACCCACTTGGAATTACCAAGCAGTACATGTATATGGGCAAGCAAGTCTATTAGGGGAAGAAGAGTTGAAACAAGATCTGATAGCGTTGCTAGAGAAGTATGAGAAACATCGTGAGAACCCAATTTTATGGGATAGATTGTCTCCTCAACTACTCGAAAGTGAACTAAAAGGGATTGTCGGTTTTAAGATTAAAGTACAAGAATTTCAAGCAGCATATAAATTAAGTCAGAATCGAAATGAAGAGGATTACCAAAACATCATCGGAAAACTAAAAGAAGAAGAAAATCCAAATTCCAATCATTTGGCTGAAGTGATGAAAACACAAATAAACAATAGTAAGTAAAATGAATTGTCCCTATGCAGGAAACTAGCAACAATGTTTCTTACATAGGGACAAAAACTATTTTATCGTCTCTACAAAATGTTTTAATACTCTCGCAGTTAAGCCCCAAATTGTATATTTTTCATAATCATAAAACCATTCCTCTATATCTCGGGGTCTCCATTGGTATTTATCCCCGTTGACAATTTTTTCAAATGGAAAATCTACTGGCGGCATTGGTTGCACGGAGACAGTGTGCATATACGGCTCATGGGTCAGTAGCCAGCTCACTGGGATCGTAAATACTGCCTCTACCTCTTCTTTATTAAAGGATTCGATTTGGTGATGATCGATCGTCGCAACAAATGGATAAACAACAAAGGACGGAGAAGCAATATATGCACTCATCTGTCCAAGTACCTGGATACATGACGGATCGATCCCCAGCTCTTCATGGGTTTCTCGTATCGCCGCATCCATCGGTGATGCATCTGAAGGATCGATTCGACCACCTGGGAAACTAATATCCCCTGGTTGTTTTCGCATTGTTAATGAACGAACCTCGAATAGGACATGCCACTCGTTATCCACTTCCACTAGTGGTATTAAAACAGCAAAACGAAGCGCTGTGTCCTCCCCTATAAAAAGCGGTTGCTTAGCATGTAGTTCGTTCTTCAGCTTTTCCAAAAACACGGAATCCCCCCTCAACATTAAGTATTATACTGTTATCGTATCATTAAAATTGCTGTCCATAAAATAAATGGCATCTTTCGCCAAACAAAGATATAGTTTTCCCTATTTCACCTAAATATAAAAAAACACTCAGGTAAAAATCTACTCCGAGTGTTTGAATAAATTATTATCATGAATATATTTCATGGTTATTCGAAGTGCTACTAATAGTTAATACTCTATTAACGCACTTTTTCCTTTTTAAGCTGCTTACTTCTCAACTGACCACAAGCTGCATCAATGTCTGTTCCGTGTTCTTGACGAATTTTACAATTGACGCCTCTCTTTTTCAGCGTATCGTAGAACGATAGTACAGATTCCTGCTCACTTCTTTGGTACTGGCTGTGTTCATCGACAGGATTATACGGTATCAAGTTAACGTAAAGCTGATCTTTTATGTCATGAAGTAAATCAGCAAGCTCCTCCGCTACCTCTTTCGTATCATTTACGTCCTTCAATAGAATATATTCAATCGTAATTCTACGGTTGTTTTTTGCTAAATAATATTTAAGGGATTCCATTAGCTTTTCTATTGGCATGGCACGATTTATCTTCATAATTCTTGTGCGTAGCTCGTTGTTCGGTGCATGTAAAGATATAGCTAGATTTACTGGAATCTTCGTATCGGTGAATTCGTATATTTTATTGACAATTCCACTCGTAGAAACAGTTATCTTTCTAGCTGCTATTGCCAGTCCTTTATGATCGATCACTACATTTAAAAAGTCTAAAAGATTAGCAAAATTATCAAATGGCTCTCCAATTCCCATTACGACAATATGACTCACAACGTCATTTTGCTCAAGTTGATCTAGATGCAATTGGATATTCATTATCTGCTCTACAATTTCTCCGCTAGATAAATCACGACTTTTAGCGAGTAACCCACTTGCACAAAAACTACAGCCAATATTACATCCTACCTGAGTTGTTACACAAACCGATATACCGTATTTATGTCTCATCATAACCGTTTCGATCAAGTTTCCATCCTGTAATTTAAACAAGAACTTCATCGTTCCATCGGACGCTTCCTGCTTTACATGCTCCGTTAACGTTTGAATTGTAAAGTGTTCTTGCAATAATTGAATACATTCTTCATGCACATCTGTCATGTCTGCGAAATTCGTGACACGTTTTCTATATAGCCAATCCCAAACTTGTAGTGCTCTAGACTTTTTGTGGCCATGCGTTTCGAGCCACTCTATTAGTTGTTGCAATGTTAATCCATATATAGAATTTTTGTTCATAACTATCCTCTTCTCTAAATTCTGCTTCAAAACATGTAATTTTCATTATAACATTTGTAGCGCGGAACAGAGAATAGAAAGGCACATCCAGAATAGTCCGTTAATAACTTATGCTCCTTTTGTCGGCATCGGCAAGAATTTACTAGTCGTTCTTTCATACTCCGGCCACTCGGGATGTTTTTTATATTTTTTCTCAAGCAACGGAACTCCCGATACAAATAGCAGTAGTAATGTAATGATTAGTGGGCTATAAAATCCTGTCCAGCCATTTGGAACGGATAGCGAGATAATGTAAATTCCCCACCACATAGTTGCTTCTCCAAAATAATTAGGATGGCGAGTATATTTCCACAATCCGTATTTCATCAACCTACCCTTATTTTCCGGTTTGCTTATAAACGCTTTAAGCTGACTATCTCCTACTACCTCGAAAATGTAACCAATAATCCATATTGCTATACCAATATAATCTATCCAGCCTAATCCGACTTCTGATGATTTGTTCACCTTTATAATCGGCTGTGCAATGATAAACAGCAGGATTAGCTGAAGAAGATATACATTTAAGAACATCTTCACGTATTTCGATTTAGTCGTACCCCAACGTTTACGCATATTCACGTATCTGTAATCTTCCTCCTTACTCCAATTTCTACGGAATAAATAATATCCTAGACGAAGTCCCCATAAAGCTACTAAAATTGTAACGACTACCGCACGTTCTGTTTGAAATTCACTTGCAAAATAACTATAAACTGCTACAATGACAAATCCTAAACCCCATGCAATATCTACTAAACCATTATTCTTTTTTGCCTGCCCAATTAAAAATACGACAAAGAAAAATGCCAATAATACAAGTAATATTTCGAAGTATATATTCATTTTCGTCCATTCCCCCTTTACTCAGTTGTTAAAGCAATTGCCACGCATCCGACCCCTGCATTCATCGCGACGATGGATGAAATATTCGTGATATATGTCGGTTCTCTTCCAATTATTGAACTGAATACCTTGGCATATTGTCCAGCTTGCTCTTCGGCATCAGCATGTACGATGGAATACTCAGTTATCTTCTTTGTATGTGCTATTTCACTTACAAGTTCCCGCATTTTCCTTTTGCTGGAGCTGTTACTTAAAGCTTTCCCAAGAATAATGCCTTGCCCATTCTCATCAATCGAAACAACTGGCTTCAGGTTCAATAGTTTGCCAGCCATACCCGTTATTTTATTGAGGCGACCAGATCTAACCATGTATTTTAATGTTTTAACATGTACAAATATCTTCGTGTTTTGTACTGCTTTTTCTGTTTGATTTACAACTTCTTCAAATGACTTTCCTGCTTCAATAGATTCCGCTGCTTTTAATACGATTAACCCTTGTGCTGCCGAATTCGACTTAGAATCTATTACCGCAATTTTCTTCCCGGCGTTCTGTAGATGTTGGGCAGCTTTAGTAATCGTTTCAAATGTCCCACTCATTTCCTTCGAAACTGTTACCACAACAACAGAATCATAGTTTGTAGATAAAAAGTTTAAGAATTCCTCCGCCGCTTTACGTGTGGGCTGCGAAGATGTCGGATAATTTTCTCCTTTATCCATTAACTCATATAAATAAGTCGGACTGATCGTTAGTTTATCTAAGTAATTGCTCTCGTCTACGATAAGATTCAATGGAATCATGTGTATTTGATGTTTGTCCATTAAGTCCTTTGGTAGGTCTGCTATAGAATCAGTAACGAGTGCTATTTTATGCTTTCTGGCATACCCTGCCTCGTATTGTCTTAGCATATCATCTGCCTTTTGTTGAATGATTTGTCCGTAGCTTTTTAAACGGTGAAACAAGATAGCTGGTGTGTTTGTATGAACATGAATGCGTATTTTGTTTTCATTGCCTGCAACTATTAAAGAATCTCCCAGATCACTTAGAGTCAATCTAATCTGCTCTAAATCTAAGTTTTCTCCTTTTACGAGCGCTTCCGTGCAATACCTGTGGCTTAAATCCTGGCTATCATGTGTATGAACATTTTCAAACTGGTCTATATTCTCCACCATTCCAACTGGTGATGTATGGCTCTTTCCTGTTTGAATGAATTGCCCAAATCCTTCTAGGAAATGGATAAATCCTTTCGCCCCAGAATCTACTACAGAAGCATCCTTTAATATCTTTAATTTATTCGGTGTTTCCTTTAATGATTGCAGTGCTATTATCATAGATTTGGAAAATACTTCGGTAAAATCGGTTGCTATATGTTTTAATTTGTCTAGTGAATTTGCCCAATCCCGCATTACTGTTATCATCGTACCTTCTACAGGATTGGAAATAGCTTTATGAGCGTATGTCACAGCGATTGATACAGAGTCAGAGAATCCTTGGATAGAGATTTCTTCCTTATCTTCTAGTCCCATGTACAACCCATTAATAAATTGAGCAAAAATAATACCCGAATTTCCTCTGGCACCGACCAAAGCTGCATCCGCAATAGTTTCCATCGTTTTTTTAGCAGAATTTTGTACACTCGCTTCTTCAATGATTGCATTCATCGTAAATGCTAGATTAGTGCCTGTATCTCCATCAGCTACTGGAAATACGTTGATTTTATTGAGATCGTTTTTTTGCTTTATAACTTCCCGAGCTCCTGCTAAAAAACCAAAATATAGATTTTCGCTATTCATATATTGCACTGTCATCCTTCTGCACCTCCAAAATGGCTCATGACGAAGAATGTAATCATCGATGTTACACCACATAATATAGTTCCCCAAATAATATCTAAGATGGTTACTTGGATTGGCCAATCCTTTAAGGTTGCAAGATTAGTCATATCGTATGTTGCATAAGCAATCATTCCAAAGAAGCCACCAGCTAAAAGTGCATACGTCCAGCTATCCTTTGCAAGTGCTGGATTTATCACGAAAAATAGTAAACCTGCTATAAATAATAAATAGAAAAGGCCAGCTGCAACCCAGTTCACATCAGCTTTCATCAAATGTCCAAGCTTTTCTTGGTACAAATTTTTAGAAATAAAACCGAGCCATATAATATCTATTAAGAAAAACACAATAATTGTAATCACATAGGTTTTAAATAGGTACATTCTTTTATCCTCCATAAAGTATTTCCGTTTTCGTTTTACTTAGTGAGTTAAAAATAACATCTTCTAAAAATACTGTCAATAGTTTGTATAACCTTTATTAAAATACTTTGTACAACTTTTATATTTATCTATTATAAAGGTTAGACAAGTAAAAAAAACCAAGCCCGATGAATAGGCTTGGTTTTCTAAAATGTTTAGTTTACAAAATAAGTGTAATTCTGAGTTGAAGTAGTATGCTATTTAATCTTTCTTACGGGAGCAACGTCATAACAGCAAAGAAATGTAGGATTGATGCTGCGAGCACAAACACATGCCACACTGCGTGATGATACGTAAAGCCACGCCAAACGTAAAATATTGCTCCTACTGTATACAAGATGCCTCCAATAGCGAGTAGGATAAGCCCTTGGGATGATACATTCTCCAGAAGTGGTTTCCATCCAAATACCATTAACCAACCCATTACGACATATAACAATGTGGAAGTATGTAAAAAACGTTTCACAAAAAAGGCTTTAAACACGGTCCCCCCAATAGCAAGACCCCATACAACACCGAACAATGTCCACCCTAATGCTCCTTTAACAGCAAGGAATAAGAAAGGCGTATACGTTCCAGCGATAAAAAAGTAGATAGCTGAGTGATCCATAATCTCAAAGAAATCTTTTACACGTCCCGCTGGAAAACTGTGGACCAGTGTAGAGGACAAATATAAAAGGACCATCGATGATCCAAACAATGTAAAACTTACAACATGCCAAGCTGTTCCATGCATTACCGAGGATACGATTAATATGACAAGAGCAGCTATGCTAAAAAGAGCTCCTATCCCATGAATAATTGCATTAGCTATCTCTTCACGTTTTGAAAATATATGTGTATTGCTCATGTTTTGGCTCATCCCATTCCGATGTTTCTATACGTCTAATATTATCACTTTCGTTGAATAAAAGCTGACCTCATGTGTACACATGGGTGATCATGTCGAAAGACTACCAAATCGTCCATCATCAACTGGAAACTAGTATCGATATCAGGCGTGTAGATATCATTTGGGACCACAATATTCGTTTAGTTGGAATTTTGAGGGGGTTAGTTGGAATTTGGAACAGTTTAGTTGGAATTTTTGACCTGCAAGTTGGAATAGGGTATTTTTTCCAAATAAAAACTTATTGTGCACACAAAAAAAGACACCCTATGAAAGGATGTCATTTCGCTAACTATTGGATTAATTCCGAGGAATTAAAGTTTTACAATGTTAACTGCTTGTGGTCCACGTTGACCATCTTCTACGTCAAATTCAACTTTTTGACCTTCGTCAAGAGATTTGAATCCGTCGCCTTGGATTGCTGAGAAATGAGCGAATACGTCGTTTCCGCCTTCAACCTCGATAAATCCAAAACCTTTTTCTGCGTTAAACCATTTTACTGTACCTTGTGTCATGTAAAAAACCTCCATTATGGTGAATAAAAAAATTCACATATTACAAAAAGCTACCGAATACTCACGATTACCTTTTGTAATATGTGAATTCATTGTTTCTATCTAAGCAATTTAATTATTATCCTTACTATATACCATATCCTCACAAAAAGCTAGTAAAGTGATTATTATAATTTTGTAAACATATGGAGGGTTTCTAAAACATGTTCTAGAAACATTGCAATATCCCTTATTTGATCTTCATTTATCTTCTGTTTGAACTTTACTTCTATTGCATTCGTATAACTAGAAAGTTCTGTTCCGTATACAAAACTGAGTGTTTGAGTTAACTCTATATCATCTTCCCAAATATCTTTTATCGCTTGTTCAATTTCCTCGCATTGTAAATCGGGATTTTGTATACTTTTGTGGAATTTCAATGCTAGTGTACAACCTACATCTTTATTAGCTATTTCTAGTATTTCTCCTGCTAAGTCTTCTAAAGATGCATCTAAAATTATTTCGGCTGTTATATCGGATTGATCGACTAGCGCAAATTCAATCTTAAAAGTTCTTGCAATAACCGAAAGATCCATTTGATCGACTCGATTTTTGATGTCTATCTTTTGTTCTAAATTATCTAAGTCATAAACATTATTTTCAAATGCTACTTTTAGGTTTTCAAATATAGTTGGATCATACATCGGGTTTCCTCCTGAGACAGAATTTACTTTATACTAGCCGCTGTGACATAAAATTATACTATAACGAAGGGATTTCATTTGTCTAACAGACAATTTTATTGTCAAATTATTTCCCAAGAAATAATGACAGATAGCGTCAATTTCCATCATATAATATATGGATGTGCGTATACTTTTATTAAGGCAGCTAGTACATGTTAATTACTCATAATAAGTGCTTAATGTATAGTCTTGAATAGGTGCTTGCATTTTCATGTCATTCATTTTTACCGTTCAATAATCTGAACAATTTCTGCTTCTACACTATGTAGATTATCTTGATCTAGTTTTAGTTGCTTCTGTAATTGATCAGAGATGTTAGCTAAATCCCGTAGTGTCTTGTTCAAGCGATCTATCGAATTATTAATTTTGGAATGGGTGGACCATGCAGAAAAGATATCATCGAATACATAATCTGCAAATGTAACAAAGCTATCCCTTCCAACAGATAAGTTGTCGGCCTTTATTTGCTGGATATCTAACAGTTCTGTATGAAATCTTTGTAGAGAACGCTGGGCAGTATGAATAGCATCTTCCGATTCGTCTAGTTTACTATGTTTTAGAGAAGTGGCGATTAATCCGCCCCCTAAAAAAGTATCCCAAGTAGAGTAATCCTTTGCACCTTCTAGTGACTTTAGTGCTCTTTTTAAAGAGATTTTTGCTTCATTACCAGCAGTGATAGCTTCTGTTATTTCACGGATACTCGTTGCAAGAAACGCCTTTTGCTCGTACAACTTTTCGAGTTGAGATGCCTGTTCCTGGTTATTTCCGAAAATCCATTGCTCTTTTTCTTGAATCAGCTTCTCCCATTCTATATCAATAGATTCCCAACCTGCTTGATATAGTTCTCGTTCATTGGCGTCTATATCCTGTTCCAAATCTATTACTGTTTTTTCAATTTCCCTATACTTCGCTTCTACAGCCGCTAACTCTGCTAGCTCCTTCTCTCGAATTTCGTCCTGCTTGCCCGTCCAAGTTCGAACCATTTTCAAGATTGAAAACCCGTCTAGGTTTTCCACATCTTTTTGTTCTGCTTTTAATCGTGTCCAATACTCTTGTTTCTTATGTAATGCTGTTTCTAATTGCTCTTCCAATTTTTGCTGTTTTCTTTTTACCTTATCCCTTTTGTTAATTTCCATCTTTAAAATCGATTGACGTTGCTGTAACTCTTCCCACATATAAATCCCCTCCTTCCTTTTGTACGGATTAGTAGCAATTATGTTTCAATTTCAGAATATAACGATAAGTTGATTCATTAAATATATCTAAATATTGAACCCTTGATAACTTTTGCTACCAAGGGTTCTTTTTTGTATGATTGGTTTTACTATTCCTTCCCTAGCACCTCTATACAAATTTCAATTCCTCGTTTTAAATCAGCGTGCGACCAGCTTGGAATTTTCCCATTTTGAATTGCTAACTCATGAGATGCAGGTATATGAATGAATCCGCAGGGCATGTCTAGCTTGTTCATTTTCGCATAATGTAATGCTTCGTACATGACGTTATTGCATAGGTATGTACCTGCAGTATTCGAAATAGTAGCAGGAAGACCTTCTTTTATAAGTTCATCCACCATCGAACGGATAGGCAGTGTCGAAAAGTAGCCGGGTTCGCCATCTAACTGGATTGTTTCGTCTAATGGCGTATGTCCATGATTGTCTGCAGCACCATCTTTTACATTGATTGCAATGCGTTCTGGAGTGATTTTATATCTTCCTCCAGCTAATCCTAATGAAATAACGGCATCTGGCTTTATCTCTTCCAGGAGATGAATTAGATGAGCTCCTGCCTGCGCAAAGTCAACCGAGAGAACTCTGCTCATCACCTCATACTCACCTATTGTCGTTCTGTTTAATTCCTCTACAATTTTCATGGTTGGATTCACTGTGAATGACAAAAACGGTTCAAATCCGGTTAGCAATAATTTTTTCATCCTAACCCCTCCTTTTCCTCTTATGTAGTTTACCAAAAAAAATGCAATTTGAATTTTCCGATATTAAAAAACAAGACAAAAAAAGAGACACTCCCGAAAGAGTATCTCCTTTAACAGTATGATCTTTACTTAAAATTCTTAAGAATTAAAGTTTTACGATGTTTACTGCTTGTGGTCCACGTTGACCATCTTCTACGTCAAATTCAACTTTTTGACCTTCGTCAAGAGATTTGAATCCTTCGCCTTGGATTGCTGAGAAATGAGCGAATACGTCGTTTCCGCCTTCAACCTCGATAAATCCAAAACCTTTTTCTGCGTTAAACCATTTTACTGTACCTTGTGTCATGTAAAAAACCTCCATTTTTGGTGAATAAAAAAATTCACATATTACAAAAAGCTACCGAAGACTCACGATTACCTTTTGTAATATGTGAATTCATTGTTTCTATCTAAGCAATTTAATTATTGTCCTAACTATATAACACTTTTTGGTATTTGTCTATTGAAATGATTAAAAGAAGAAATAGAAATAGTTTCAAGATCTATTTTCGTCAACCAGTCCCTATACATATTATATTTACGAAATGAATGTTATGATTAGTGGAATTAAAATGTAACACCATATCTCTTTTATTTCATAAAACATGAGATAAACAAATATTAAGGAGTTCTTGTAGATGAACGAAAACATATCGCAAATTGATTACCGTGAGATAATGGAATACTCACTTGATCCGTTAATTATACATACCAATCTTCGCATAATCGATGTGAATCATACCGCCGAAGTTTTTTTTAGAGCGACTAAAGATAATATAATTGGGGCCAGTCCTTTAGATATTTTCCAGGAATCCTCCAAAGTAGCTATTGAAAAAAGAATAGAATCTGCCTATCTACAGCCGGCTAAAGTTATAGAAGAAACTATTTACCGGATGGATGGGACTACCGTAGAAGTTGAACTATATTGTCACCCAGTCCAAATAGGAGAGACAAAAGCAATCCAAACTTATGTTAGAGATATTACCTATCGAAAAGAAACAGAATTGAAGCAACGTGAAATTAGGAAAGAAATCAATGAACTATCCGCTACATTGGTCCCTGTCTTAAATGGAATCGCTATATTGCCATTAGTTGGTTCCATCGATGAGGATCGAGCAAAACAACTACTAGATGAGGTCCCATTTAAGGTACAAAAACAAGACATTAATTGCTTAATCATGGATTTTACTGGCATCTATACATTAAACAGTGTTGTGACAGATTATCTATTTAAGATTAATGACGTCCTGTCCTTGCTTGGTGTACGTTCGATTATTACTGGATTGAGACCAGAATTGGCTCTAACGGCTATACAGTTAGATTATAAACTAGACTCTATCCCCACCATGTCTACAGTAAAGCAGGCTCTAAATTTATTAGGCATCAATCAAGACCCAACTATCCCCATGAATAAAAAATAATAACTAATAAAAATGCAGACTTCCTGTTTACGAAGTCTGCATTTTTTATTAATCTTCCTCATTGATAATAATTTTACGTCCTTTAAGCTTCAGCAATAGTGGGACTATCAACCAAGCTGCTGCAGCAACGATAAATATTAACGATAATGGTTTTGTTACAAATATACTAAAGTCGCCATTTGAAATCGTTAACGCCCGACGCATATTATTTTCTATCATTGGACCTAATACAAGAGCGAGCACTAAAGGTGCCACTGGGAAGTCATTTTTAGAGAGTAAATAACCTAACACTCCACATCCTAGCAATAAATAAAGGTCAAACGTAGTATACTGTACCGCATATACTCCAAAAAAAGAAATTGCAATGATCATTGGTAATAGGTACTTTTTAGGTGTTTGAATAATTTTTGCAAAGACCCGAACTAACGGCATATTTAACACAAGTAGCATCAAATTCCCAATGAACATACTAGCTATAAGCCCCCAAGCAACTTCAGGGTGTTCATCAAATAGTAATGGGCCTGGCTGGATGTTATACATAATAAGTGCGCCCATTAATATCGCAGTCGTTCCGGATCCTGGTATCCCCAGAGTAAGTAGCGGAATCATGGCACCACCAGAAGCGGCATTGTTCGCGGATTCTGGACCTGCTACTCCTGCGATATTACCTTTTCCGAAACTCTCTGGGTTCTTACTGAACTTTTTCTCTGTTGTATAAGAGAAAAACGATGCTAATGTTGCTCCTGCTCCCGGTAAAACTCCAATAAAGAAACCAAGTAAAGATCCACGTACGATTGGAACTGAACTATCTTTCATATCCTGCTTCGTAGGTAATATTCGGTTGATCTTTGCTATGCTTCCTGTTTCTTCGTCTTTTTCTAAAATTGTTTTAATAACTTCCCCAAGCGCAAATAATCCAACCGCAATTGTTAAAAACTCCAAGCCGGAAAATAAAATTGGCTGATCATATGTAAATCGAGCAATTCCTGAAACTGCATCTATTCCGATCGTCCCAAGCATTAGTCCGAATACCGTCATCATTATTGCCTTTGTCATCGATTTTCCTGCTAGACCACTAACAGCAGCTAACCCTAATAACATTAGAGAAAAGTACTCTGCTGGTCCAAACTTTATCGCAACATTGGACAGTGGCTCTGCTAGCAGTACTAACCCGATAAGAGAAATAATACCCGCCACAAATGAACCGATAGCTGAAATAGCGAGGGCCGCTCCCGCTCTTCCTTGCTGTGCCATCTGATATCCATCTAAAGTAGTCACGACCGAGGATGATTCTCCTGGTGTGTTCAGTAAAATAGAAGTAGTAGATCCACCGTACATGGCTCCGTAATATACCCCTGCTAGTAAAATAATTGAGCTCGCAGCAGCTGCTCCCGTTGGCATTCCCGAGGTCATCGTTGCTGTTACAGGAATCAGTAGGGCAACACCACTCATTGGACCAATTCCCGGTAAGACACCGACTGCCGTCCCAATTATAACTCCGACTAATGCGAACAGAAGATTATGCCACTGAAACGCAATCGCAAAGCCATCTGCTAAAAATTGTAATGTATCCATTGCTAAACCCCTTCCCTAAAACAGTGGAAACCCTGGCAATGACCCACCCAGAAGCTCCGAAAACATATAATAAACACCGACAGAAAAGACCGTAGAAATAATGATGGAATAGATTATTTTACCGCGCTCTACTGTTTGGAACGCAATTAATAAGAATAGGAAAGTAGAAACGACATATCCTATTTTCTCTAACAAAAATGCATATAAAATAGCACTCCCAAAAATAATAAAAAACTTCTTATACTGTAATTTTTCCTTTACCGTATCTTCTGTTTTAATCTTAAAAGTTTCATATAATAAACGAATACTTAGTGCAGTCAAAATAATTCCAAGACCCATCGGGAAAATCTTCGGACCTACTGATGAACCATATGCACTATCTGAAATTTTTTGGCTTTCAACGAAAAAAAGTATACCGATTAGTAAAAACGCAATTCCAGCAACTGTATCAAATTTCTTATTCAAGATTATTCCTCCTAACAGAAAAGGCGACCATGATAGCCGCCTCAAACTATTATTTCTGCATTCCAAGCGCCGTTAATAACTCGACTATTACTTTATCCTGCTCTTCTAAATAAGTAGTAAATTCTTCTCCGTTACGGTATTCGCTTGCCCAACCGTTTTTCTCAAGCTCTGCTTTCCATTCGTCCGTTTCAACCATTTTAGCGATTTTTTCATTCCAATATTCTTTCGCATCATCGGACATTTCTTTCGGTCCGAATATACCTCGCCATATTGTAAACTCTGCATCGATGCCTGATTCTTTAAACGTAGGAACGTCTGAAAGCTCTCCCTCTAAACGCTCTGCTGAACTAACTGCTAATACACGTACATCTCCTGATTTTACATATGTTGCAATAGTAGAAGCATCAGTTGCAATCACATCTGCATTATTACCTAAAAGTGCAGCAATTGCTTCACCGCCGCCATCATAGGAAACGTATTTCACAGATTTTGGATCTATTCCAGCTTCATGGGCTGGTAAAACTCCTACTAAGTGATCCATTGAACCTGGAGCTGATCCACCTGCTAATGTAATGGAAGTTGGGTCCTTCTTTATAGCATTAAGTACATCTTCTAACGTTTTGAATTCTGAATCATTTTTAACTACAATTGCACCGTAGTCACGAGTTAACTGTGCAAGCGGTGTCGTATCTTTATAGCCATAGGGACTGTTTCCTTCAGCCTTATTGTTGTTTATCAGAATAGGTGGTGATTTCACCATTAGCATATAGTCGTTCTTTACTTCTTTAGTAGCAAATTCCGCCATATATACTGCTCCACCACCACCTGGTTTGTTTTCCACAGAAATAGCTTTGTCTACTAGCTTTGTTTCATTCATAACTTTGGCAACTGCGCGAGCCGTTAAATCCCATCCTCCACCAGCACCCGACGGAGCAACAATCGTAATATTATTTTTTGGATAATCTGATCCTCCAGACGATGACGAAGCACCTTTACTATCCCCATCATCAGATGAACAAGCAGCTAACCCTAATGCCAAAGTTGCAGCAAAAGCAACCGACGTGATCTTCTTCCACATCTTCATATTATCCCCCTTATACCAAATGTTTTGATAGCGTTTTCATACGCCTGTATATAACTTATCAAAACATTGCCTATATTCAATGCTTTTGGTAATAAGTTAGATAATGATTATAAAGTGCATTTTGTTCATAAAGTTCACGAAGATTTGATGAAATATCTCCGTTCTGGTCTGCCAACGCTACCGTATATTAATTCGGCATATACAAGCTTTTCGGATACTAGATATTCTAAGTAGCGTCTCGCCGTTGAACGACTTATTCCCACTGCTCCTCCAAGAGATTCAGCAGTGATTCCATTCTCTAGTTTTTTTATATAGTCAACTACCTTCTCTTTCGTTATTGGATCTATTCCTTTAGGAGGTGTTATGTCTGAAAATACCGGCGAAGTCAGTGTTTTATTCCATAGGGATTTTATCAAATTTTCTTCGACACTTCCCTCTGCTGCTAATATTTCTCTTTTGGATTTATATCCAAGTAAACTTTCTTTAAATTTTTCAAAAGTTAACGGTTTTAAAATATAGTCAGCAACCCCGCTTCGAAATGCTTTTTTTACAATTTCAGATTCTGCAGCTGCTGTTATAAAGATAATATCCGTCTCTGGACTCTGGGATTGAATGATTGCTAACAGGTCGGTTCCAAGCCCATCTGGTAAATAAACATCTAGAAGTATCAAATCTGGTTTGTAGGAAAGAATCCAGTCCTTGGCTTCTTCCGCTGTATTTGCTGTACCAATTACCTGAAAGCCGTCCAGCTTTTCAATAAACCTCCGATGTATATCCGAAATTCTTTTATCATCCTCTATGACCAATATTTCAATTTGCTTTGTCATACAAATACCCCCCTTTTGGTATCGAAACGATAAATAACGCCCCACCCAAATCACCTGTTTCTATTGCAATAACCCCTCCTAAATCATTTACATTTTCCTTAACCTTCATCAATCCATATCCTCGATCATTTTCGCTTTTAGTTGAAACTTTCTCCAACAAAACTTTCTCGTATAAATTATCTGCAATTCCCGTACCTGAGTCTTCTACTTCTATTAGTATTTCTTCGTCTGTTTCCACTATTAATATGCGAACTATTCGCTGCTCCTCCGGCAAAACTTCGATGGCTTCAAACGCATTCGTTACTAAGTTTCCTATGATCGAAACCAATAAATTTTTTTGAAGGTGTTGTGGTAATTTTTCTAAATTGCTATCTTCATCTAAAATAAATCGTATCTTCAATTCTTTTGCACGATTGAAAAAACCAATTACAATTCCTCCGAGAAAAGGATCCTGCAAGCGTTTCGTCATAAATTGTATAAGTGACTGATGCTCCGCAGTTTCTATGTGAATCATATCTAATGCCTCATCATATGACTGCAATTGAATAAGCCCAGATATTGTATATAAAGAGTTATTATACTCATGTGTTTGAGCACGCAGCGCCTCTGTATATTGTTTGACTTGTGATAATTCTTCAGCCAAGCGATCAAAATCTGATTGTAAGCGAAAACTAGACACCGCTCCGACAATTTCATCTCCTACTCGTATTGGAATACGATTGACGATCGCTTTTTTACCTCGTATCTCCATAGTGCGATCTAACTGACCTTCACCCGATTCCATCACCTGTGGCAGACTTGTATTTGGGATAACTTCCTTAATACTACGTCCAATTAACTCTGTTCGGGTAGGTAGCGATAATATCTCATATGCCGCATTGTTTACCATTCTAATAATCCCGTTAGCATCTACTGTAATAATTGCTTCCCGGACGGACTCTATCAATGCATTTCTCTCCGTAAAAAGATTTGCTATCTCTGTTGGCTCCAAGTCAAACAATTCTTTTTTAATATTGCGTGCCAATATACTCGATCCAATAATACCAAGCGAAATAGCAATTAATACGATATAAGCAATGTTATTTATGTATTGAGCAAAGATAGTAGCAATATTGTCCTTTAAAAATCCGACAGAAATTATGCCAATAATTTGTCCGTCCTCATCAAAAACAGGTGCCTTTCCTCGTAAGGCTTTCCCTAAAGTACCAGTTGCTTCGGATACATACGATTCACCATGAATAAGTGCTTGTTCGTTATCATCACCTACCATTTTTTGACCAATTCTTTCTTCTATAGGATGTGCATAGCGAATCCCGCGTTCATTTCCGATTACCACGTATTCTGCACCTGTACTCTCCTGAATGGCAGAGGCAATCGGTTGAAGTACTTCTGATGGATTTTCCGTACGAAATCCTGCCACAATATCCGGGCGCTCAGCAGTCGTTTTCGCAATACTAAGTGCCCGTTCACCAACCTGTTGCTCCACCGCATGTGAAATGATAATGTAAAAGGAAATCCCGATAACAATTGCAACAAGCGATACAAATATAGCGCCAAATAAAAAAATACGTGATTGTAACGACCTCTTTTTCATCCTTACCACTCTCTTCTCTATCCCCATAAAATAGTTGAAATATAAATTACAATAGTTACCGTTATACAGCTCATAATAGTAGAAAACAAAACAATTTGCGCAGCCAAGTTTGCCTCGACATCGTACTCTAGCGCTAGTGTAGAGCTATTGCGGGATGTGGGAAACGCACTTGCGATAAACAATGACTGAGCTACTACTCCATCAAATCCCATTAGTAGTATTAGTCCAAAAGCTAATAACGGCCCAATTATTAATCGACCAACTGTACTAGTGAAAATAACCTTGCTAAAAATTGTTTTTAACTCTAACTGTGCCAGCTGAGCACCTAATGTAATAAGTGCTATCGATATAAAAGCATTTGCCAAATATTCAATCGGAATTCTAATAGTAATGGGTAGGCCAATATCCCAAAAGTTCATGATTGCACCAATGATTAAGGCATGAACAATCGGCATTCGTAGTAAGCTGCGTAGTATGTCCAGCCCAGATTTAGTAGAGGAGATTAAATTATACAAACCATATGTATAGGTAATAATATTTTGGAAAATAACGATGATAATTTGAATCGATGTGCCAAGTGGATTGGCCACAAAGAGCATTTGACTCACCGGGATACCGTAATTTCCAGAGTTTATCAATACAATACTATTATTGAAGATTGCTGCTTGGCTTCTATTAAGCTTTAATAATTTACTAATTAACCAACTAATTATCATTAGGCTAATACTAAAAATAAGTAAATAAACGATAATGCTAGCTAGAACTTTCGCATTTACTTGCGTCTCATAAATATTAATAAATACAGCTGCCGGCATTAAGCAGTAAGTGAGTAGATTAGATAACGCTTTCAAATTAAAGCGAAACTTGAGCTGCAGGGCTGCTCCAATCGCAAGCATTATTAAAATTGGACCAACAACTTGAAAAAACACCATACTTAAATAAACCAACTGACTCACTCCTGTCCAAAGTACTCCGAAACATATTATCGCACTCTTTAAAATTTTCCGCCATATTCTTTTTCCCACCTGCAACTGACCACCCGTTTTCTGCAAGTTATTCCCTTGCGTAGTTTGACATGCATCTGGTGTACCAATAGGATTTTTATAAAGTGAAACTTTTCTTCCACTTACACCGTAACTAAAGAGATGGAAGGAAGTGAATGATCGTGAATTACTTTCTAGTTTTTTTGGGAGCCGCAATTCCTTGGCTCGAATTAGGACTAGTCATTCCACTTGGGATTATTTCGGGGATGAATCCTGTGGCAGTGATTATCGTAGGTTTTGTAGGAAATATGGCGACCGTACTTGCCCTCATTATCGGCTACGACAAATTTAAACTATGGCTTGCCAAACGAAATGAAGGAAAAGGAAAAAAAGAATCGAAAAGAAGTGAACGTGCAAAAGTGCTTTGGAACAAATACGGTCTACCTGGGATGTTATTACTTGGACCTATATTAATCGGCACTCATGTTGCTGCATTTATTGGAATGACACTTGGTGCCTCCAAAGTTAAGACCCTGTTATGGTCAACTATCAGCATTGGTGTTTGGGCAATAATATTTGGTTTAGTAACGTCCCTCGGCTTTGACTTCTTTGTACGTGATTAGATACAAAGAAAAAACGGCTCAATTAAATAATTGGGCCGTTTGCTGATCATTCATTACTTATCTCATGAAAAAATACATATTGGTTTTTCCCTTTATTTTTTGCCTCGTACATCGCATAATCTGCATTTTTTAATACCTGTTCTATTGTCGTGCCATCCCTTGGATATATACTAATGCCAATGCTTGCAGTGACAAGTGTGCTAAAATCAGCAAAGTTATATTCCCTTCCAATTACCTCTAATATTGCCTGTACAACGGCTTCTAATTCTTGAAGATTCATATGGTCAAATAATATTAAAAATTCGTCTCCACCATACCTCGTGATATATCCATTTTTGGCTTCGGAAATACGTCTTACTCTTTGAGAAATCTCCTTCAATAACTTATCTCCTATTTCATGACCGAACGTATCATTTACTTGTTTAAATCCATCAAGGTCGAAAAATAGGACGATTAACTCATCAGGAGAAGCCATCGTTCTTCTTTCAAATTCTTTATAAAATGCATAGCGGTTAGGTAACCCAGTTAAATGATCATATAATGCTAACTGAATAACTTCATTATGCTTCGATTCTAGTGACGTGAGCATCTGGTTAATCGAATATTCTAGTTTAGAAATCTCATCATACTGATTCTTTGTACGCTTAATCCTGTTGTTCATATTTCCTTCTAATTGTATGTAATGGAGCTGCTCGGAGAGGTTACTAATTCGATTGATAATAAAACGATTCAGTAGAAATATCGTCAAAAATACAAAAATAATTCCTGCTAAAAATAAACTAATCACAATATTATTAACGGTTTCTTTTTTCTCGATATAAAAGTTTCGATCCGTGGTAAAGCTTATCTCCATAAGGTGCTGCTTGGAGTAATCCTTCAGCAAAATAGTTCCTTTCATTTGATGTTCATTTATGGCCTCCATATTAAATTGTTTTTGAGGTTTCGCTGTGTTTGTTACTTCGTGAAAAGCCATTTCAACGAATAGCTCTTCTCCAATACTGTGAATCATCCATTCATTTATATACTTCCCAATGATCAAAGTCCCTACAGAAGGACCGCCACCGTTACTTTTATAAATGGACTCATATGATGCCAGTGAAAATCCATTCTTACTCTTAACTACTAGCGCTTCACTAATACTTTTCCTTTTTCCAATCGGATCAATAAATTCTTGAAAGAAGTCATTTTGCAGTGCCACTAATTTATCCTTTTCCATATCATAGCCAATTTGTAATACAGGTTTGTTTTGATTATTCAAATAAAGGATAAAGTCAACTTCCAGGTTTTTTAATGTTTCTTGACCCAAATTAAGTTTGGTGTATAGGGGATTTTGGTCATTCATAAAGTTGTAGGTGTCGTCCCAATTGGACCAGTCTCTATTCAATTTCCCTAAATCATTTAGTGTGGATTGAATACTACCATTTATCCTATTTGCTTCACCTATCGCATTTTCTCTATCTAAATCGATTGACTCTTTCAATAGTACTGGCCTTAAAATCGATAAAAAGAGCGTAGCCAAAAGAATCGCTGAAATACAAACTACAACGACAGCTTTGTATTTTAATTTCATTATGATTCCCCCGATCTTTCTATTCCAATAAGCAATTACACTTATATACCCTCCATTTTAATTACCCCAAAAAACCTAATTAAAACATATTTTTATAAGGACTTATGTATCACCGTAAATATTTTAATATATTTCTTTTGATTCAGTAAATTACACTAAAAAATAGCCGCAGTTCTAAACTGCGACATTGGTTTTTCTATTCTTCTAATGGCACATATCCTACTTTTTCTACTAGTTCCTGCCCCTGCTCCGATAAAATCCACTCTATTAATGGATCTACATTCGGGTTATCCGTTCCAGCTGTCACAATATAAAATTCGGATGTAATAGGGTAGGTATCTGCTCGAATATTTTCCTTAGTGGGTGCTACTCCATCTATTTCTAGCAGCTTGATCTGATCATTGCCGACCATTTCTGTAGAATAATAACGGAATGTAAAGCCAATTGCATTTTTATAATTTCTATATTGAGATACTTCGTTTATGATTCCACCCATTCCTGTAACGATATCCTCTGAAGGTGGCTTCATAAGTGGCATTCCTTTCATAAGTGACTGAAGCGCAGACTGTGACCCACTGCCCTCTGGTCGTTGGAAAGCACGAATTGTTTCATTATTGCCTCCAAGCTGTTCCCAGTTCGTCACTTTGCCCATATATATATCTGTTATTTGATCTACTGTAAGGTTATCAACAGGATTTTTTTTATTGACGAAAAAGACAAATGCTTCTCGACCAATAGGTGTCATTTTGAGCTTTAATCCTTTTTGTTCTGCAATTTTCTTTTGAGCTTCGGACGGTGCTGCAACAAAGATCATATCAACCGTACCATTAAAGAGATTCTCATAAGCATTTGGTGTATTACTCATCATTACTTCACTATCGTAGGGTGGATACGATTTTTCTGGATATGTTGCTTCGACAAAAGCCGCATATAAAGGATACAGGGCAGTTGCTCCGTCTAGTTTGGGTAGGTCCCCGGAAACCTGAAGCGTAGCCTTCTCTTTTAATGTGGCGACATCACCAAATTCAGAAAAGGGCTCATATTTACTTATATCGACTTCTGCATCTACTGTCGGTATTAAGTTGGTATACACATCTTTTAATGGAGCAATCGCACTAATTAATATAGCTATCCCTGCAATGCTTCCAAACAAAACTTTTCGCTGCTTCGATTGGAAAAAACGAAAAATTTTGAGCACAAACAGTAAATATAGTACAACTCCTACAGTTATGAACAATGCAATATAATCGATTTTTCCCATTATCAATAGAAGAAATAAACCAACGTATCCAAAAAACACCATTCCGATTAAAACGAAAATAGAAAGTATTACTTTGCCGATTTTTGACTCCTCTTTCATCCCTGTTCCTCCCTTATGGTGACTTATTGGTAGTGACATTCAGGTGATTTTCTGCTTTATTCGGGTGATTGTAGACAACATTCAGGTGATTCTCTCATCTATTCGGGTGATCGTAGGCGACATTCAGGTGATTCTCAGTATTATTCGGGTGATTCACTCCAGACAAGTCCCTTCTTGTGAAAACCAAGCGGCTTATGTCCTGAGTTATTCCGTTTTGAACAGTTCATTAAGACGAATACTCGTTTCCTCTTCATCAAAAGAACTAAACCAACGATAGTTTTTGTCATCTAAAATACGATAATGCTGACTGATGACATTTTGTTGCATACGAAAATTACCTTTTGTCTTTACTTCCTTCCACCACACTTTGCCACCCATCGATTTGTCCTTTGGTCGATTAATGCCATCATGTGCAATTGTTTCAAGCACTTCCAAAGGATCATCCCCAAGCACAATCTGCAAAATTTCACTATCACGAAAAAGTGCAACTACCGCAATTACGGTGGACCAACCTGCTTGCACTCGCTCTTTCTCTATTTGAACAAGTGTTTTTTTCGAGATTCCTAGAATACTTGCCATTTTCTCCTGTGAATAGCCTTTTTCCAGTCGAATCATTCGAATTCTCATCGTTATAAGCTCCATTAAATACTCTTTATTCATAAATTGCTCCTTTTAAAATATTAAATGCAGTGTAATTTTACACTAAATGTGTAAGTAGTGCAACAATATTCTGTTTCTTTTTTAAAATATAGGGAATGAGAATATTAAAAAAGTATTGATATTTAGCAATTTTTGTCGTTTAATTATCTAGTTGTAAAAAAAAATTGTAAAGGACTGTGATACATGAACAAGATTATGGGAGGATTAGCAGCAACCTTGTTAATCACTTTAACATTAGGAGCTTGTACTCCAAAAGAAGAGGCTATCACGGAGAAAAAAGTAATCGATGTAAATGAGGAGTATCTATCTGCAGTGGATGTCGATTATGCATATGATTTCACGAAGAGCCTAGAGGAATTTAAAACAAATGAAAAACTAGGTTATCGAACTGCTGGATCAGAAGCAGAGCTAAAAACCGGAGAAAAAATTGCTGAAGAGATGAAAAGAATTGGACTTACTGAAGTTACCAAGGACGAGTTCTCTGTAGACACATGGGAATTTGAAAAAGCAGATCTAACATTCTTAGATGAAAATGGTGAAGAGCATTTAGCTGTTTTAGGTGCTTACCAAGTAAATTTCGATACGAATGGTGTGAAGGACCTTGAAATCGTCTACGGTGGTAAAGGGACTGCTGATGATTTAGCAAATCTTGATATCGAAGGTAAGCTAGTTTTAATTGACATAAATCAACGAGAAGAATGGTGGATTAGCTACCCTGCATACCAAGCACATTTAAAAGGAGCTGCTGGAGTAATTGCAGTTCAGGAAGCTGGATATGCAGAAGTGGATGAAGATGCGCTTAATGCGCAGGATATATGCGGACCAGATGATGCTCCAGCATTTTCGATGTCCCAAACAGATGCAAAGCAGCTAAAGAAAGCTTTAGAGGCTAGTGAGAATGGTACGATGACTGTACAATTTGATGCTAAATCTACGGTAAAAATGGATGGCAAGACATATAACTATTACGGGAAAATTATCGGGAAAGACCCTGAGTCGTATATCATTTTATCTGCTCACTACGATTCTTACTTCTCTGGATTCCAGGATGACCATGCAGCTATCGGATTAATGATGGGTGTGGCGAAAGGTTTAGTAGACAGTGGATATCAACCAGAAAAAACGATTATTTTCAATGCACTTGCTGCGGAGGAATGGGGAGTTTCAAATACTCGCTATGACTGGTCAACCGGTGCGTATAACCAAATATTCAATATCCACCCGGAATGGGTTGGAAAAGCATTTGCTAATATGAACTTCGAGCTTCCGGCTTATGAGCATACGACGCAAGATGAAATTCGTTCTGTCTATGAACTGAATAATTTTTTAACGGAATTTGGAAAAACTGTACCAAGCGTGGATGGTGTTTATAAAGACGGGATTTCTGTCGTTTCTCCTCTTCGTACTTGGTCCGATGATTTCTCATTTGGAATTGCTGGTGTTCCTGCACTTCGCAATGATTTCCAGGACAGTGATTTCATGCGTACCCATTATCATTCACAATTTGATAACGAGGATACTTATAATGAGAAAGCATTTAAATTCCACTTAAATCTATATGGTTTACTTTCGATGCATTACGATCAAACAGCTGTTGTTCCACTCGACTTCACAACACGTTTGACGGAAATGAAAAAAGTAATCGACACGGATGCTTTTGGACAAGCGAAAGTTTCTTCTGAACAATTAGTAGCAGAGATTGATAAAGCAATTGCTCTTGCAGAAGAAGTAAATACCAAGGTTGCTAAAGTAAACGATGATTATTTTGAAGCACTAACTAAAGAAGATACAGAAGCAGCACAAAAGTTATATGAAGAAAGCCGTGAATTGAATAGTGGTCTACTTGCAGCATTTAAGTACGCAGAAGACCAATTCGTTCGCTTAACATGGGAGGATGTACAAATATTCCCACACCAACATGCTCAACACAATATTACGAATCTTGCACTAGCTATTGAAGCTTTAGAAAAAGGCGATATAACTACTGCGACTGATGAATACCTATGGGCAATTGACAATAACTGGTACGCATACGATTTCGATAAAGAAGTATTCGATTATTTCACAGACTATGTGCTAGAAGCTCCAAAGGAAAAACTTATGTGGGGTGAAGGCAGAATTGTCGGCCATGAAGACTTATTCGATACGATTAACTCGTTAACCGACAAGGGTGACCAAGCGGATGCAGATGTATCTGCAGAATTAGCAACACTTAATGAAGTACTAGAAAGACAAAAAGTATTGCTTCAAACAACTACAGACGAAGAAACCATCGCTGTACAAGAGCTTGCTAAACAATTAGAAGCATTAAAATAATAACGAATTAAGGCTATCTGAGAGTTGTATACTCGGATAGCCTTTCTTTTTCTATAAATTAAATTAAGGTACGAATCACTCTTCCATCCAAGTACGCTTGAATATCTTCTATTGCTTCTTGGTAATACATAGTGTAATTTCTTTCTGTTACATATCCTAAGTGTGGGGTGGCTAATAGATTCGGCATTGTTCGGAATGGGTGGTCCTTTGGTAGTGGCTCGATATCGAATACATCTAATCCTGCTCCGGCAATCCAGTTTTCATGGAGCGCTTTTATAAGCGACTGTTGGTCAACTATTGCAGACCTTGATGTATTAATCAAATAAGCGGAGCTTTTCATATCGTGTAAGTCCTTCTCACTTATCAGTCCTATAGTTCTGTCGCTTAATACTAGATGAATAGAGACGTAATCACTTGTCTTTAACAACTCTTCTTTCGAACTTGCCAACTGAACACCTAGCTTATCTGTTCGCTCCTTCGTTAAGTTTTGACTCCAGGCGATGACATCCATTCCAAAGGCTTGCGCTATAGTTGCCATTCGTCCACCTATTTTACCCAGCCCAAGAAGACCTAAACGTTTCCCATATAAATCTGTCCCAACTGTGCTCTGCCATATTCCATTTCTACGAAGGCTATCGTTTTCTTTCATAATTTGACGTGCCAGGTTTAGTATTAAAGCCCAAGTTAACTCTGTTGGCGGCTCTGAAGAACTTGCTGTTCCACAAACAGTAACTCCATGATCAGTTGCAGCCACAAGGTCAATCGATGCATTTCTCATTCCGGAAGTTATCAGTAGTTTAAGCTTAGGCAACTTTTCAAAAAGTGGGGCTCCAAAAGGTGTGCGCTCCCGCATCACAATTACTATTTCTGCATCACGAATGGATTCCACAAGTTCATTTTCATCATTAAAGTGCTGTGAAAACGAAACAACCTCGACCTTCTCTGTAATAGCTGACCAGTCTGCCATTTTTAAAGCAACTTGCTGGTAATCATCTAAAATAGCACAACGTATCCTCATACTAACCCTCCTTTATTTCAAATAGTCCACTACAATTTGTACAAGAAGTAATATAGTAACCACTCGCAATAGCGGTTTAATATGTTGCGCTTTTAGTTTTCGTGCAAGGCGAAGACCAAGCTGTGCTCCAATTATCGCACCTAGCATTAACGCAAGCGTCACTGGCCACATAATCTTACCAGTAGAAATATATGTTATCGATGCTCCGAAGCAGCTAGAGAACACGCCAATTCGAGCAAGTCCCACAGCTCGTATATATGCAATTTTTTCACTTGCATACAAGTACAGTGCAAGTGTGCTGCTCCCTGGACCAAACATACCGTCATACATTCCGATTCCTAGTAATGCTGGTGCCGTTTTTTTATTCAGCTGAAAAATTTCCTTTCCATCAAAGTTTCCTTTTCCCATAAAGGATGTAACAAAGGCAAAGCTTAGTAGAATAATAGCGATCATCGTCAAGACTTCCCCACTTAGAAAGGAAGCAACGAGTCCACCTATTATCCCCCCTCCTAAACAAAACACCAATACTGATATCGCCTCTTTACCGCTTACCTCTTTTTTCACGAAAATCACAAGAAAGCTAGAGAACGAACTGACTGTGTTCGATACTTTGTTAGCCCCAATGGCAGAATGCACGGGCAATCCCATTAATAACATCATCGGCAGACTTATAAGACCTCCCCCACCTACTAATGTACCTACTACATTCCCCATAACGCCTATAATGAAAAAGATTACAAACTCCATTTAAAATGCCTTCTTTCAAAACCTCTTTTGTTCTTTTAGCATACTCCGACTTCTATTATAAGTAAATTCGATAGTTATTATCGTTTTACATAGGAAAAACTTATCGTCATTGGGAGGATTATTGATTCGCTTAAGGGAAGAAGTAATACAAGGAGGGATTTCCATGAAAAAAAGGTTTCTAGTTATTTTACTAGTCTTATTCGGCTGTACGGAGGAGATAGAAAAGTTGCCCAACCGTGGTCCAATTGTAGAAAAGGTCGCACCAAACTTAAATATTCCTTGGTCCATTAATTTACATGACAATACCTTTTATATTTCTGAACGTGTTGGTACTATTGCACGTATACAAGATGGCACGGTTGAACATGAGCCAGTACAATTTTCGAAGAAGCTTGCAGCAATCTCAGAAGCAGGTTTACTCGGCTTTGTACTGAAACCTGACTTTGAAAAAACAGGTGAAGCATTCGCTTACTATACATATGATATGAACGGAGAAGCCTTTAACAGAGTTGTAACTATTAAGCGAGAAGAGGGTCAATGGCAAGAAATCTTTATTCATTTGGACGGCATAAAGACAGGTAATATTCATCATGGTGGCCGATTAGAAATTGGACCAGACAGAATGCTATATGTTACCGTCGGTGACGCAGGAAATCCTAATAATGCACAGGACTCAACTTCACTGAATGGCAAGATACTCCGTATGAACGATGACGGCTCATTTGAAATATTCTCCATGGGGCACCGTAATCCTCAGGGACTTGCCTGGGACAAAGATGGAACCCTATATGAAGCGGAGCATGGTCAGTCATCCAATGATGAAATCAATTTAGTCAAACAAGGTAAAAACTATGGCTATCCAATAATCGAGGGAGAAGAAACAAAAGAAGGACTAGTATCTCCTATAATCACATCTGGCAGCAATGAGACGTGGGCACCATCAGGCATTACCTTTCATCAAGGCAAATTGTATGTAGCAACCCTTCGTGGAGAATCTGTGAAAGTGATAAACGTGGAAACTGGTGAGATTGAGCAATCGATTACAGGATTCGGACGAGTGCGCGACGTTTTCTCCGACGGGGAGTCACTTTATTTCATCACAAATAATACGGATGGCCGCGGCACTCCTAGTGGTGATGATGACGTATTGTATAAATTGGATTAGTGGTGGTGATCGATCAATTATTTTGGGTGGTTGATCGATTTTTGGCCGTCATCAATCGATTTTCCGTTGTGATCGATCGATTATATAGTATGATCGATCGATTTTCACCTATCTTCAATCGATTCTTAATAAATCTTCTTTGACATAGCAATTTGTATACCAGATCTTCCATTAAACCGTCTACCTTCATCGATAAAACCTGATTTTCGATACACAGCTTGTGCAGACTTGTTTGCTTCGTTCACCCCAAGCACGATTGTTTTTACATTTGGAAAATGCTTGTTTACAAAGCTATGCAGTAGCTCCATAGACTTTTGCGCAATTCCCCTCCCCTGGTAATCTGGATGTATGGAATATCCTCGGAGTAAAAGACTCTCTGCCATATCTGTATAATGGAATTTATCATCTCCCGTATCTAACACGAAGAAGCCAACACTCTGATCATCTTCCGTTATAATAATAGGAGTATACGTTGCATTTATTTGAGCACGTTCTAGTAATTCTAATGGATGTCCTGTGAATGAAAGCTGCTCCTCAGATAGCGGATAATTTTCTAACGATTTACGATAACTATCATTATAAATAGTAAGCTTGATCATAAATTTCACCCCTTTTAACTAGACTATCACAATTGGCGGAGGTATTTCCAAATGAAAATAGCAATTATAGGTGGAGGTATTGGGGGGCTCTGTGCTGCGGTAACCCTACAAAAACAAGGGTTCGCTGTTCAAGTCTTTGAAGCTAACCCAACGTTTCAACCAGTGGGCGCGGGTATTGGAATAGGATCCAACGCCTTGCAGGCACTGATGGAAATCGGTGTAGGTGAAAATGTATTTGCAAATGGCCATGTTCTACATACGCAAATATTTCAAGATGAGTGTGGAAAGTTTTTAAATACGATTGATTTTACTGTTCTAAAAAAACTTTATGGCCAAGAAAATATTACTATTCATCGTGCTGATTTGCATAGAACTTTCCTAGAAGCACTTAAACCGAATACACTTCATTTTAATAAAAAATGTCTATCTATCGTGCAAAAAGATCATCAAGTAACCGTCCATTTCGAAGACGGCACTACACAGACTTCCGATTTACTCATTGCTGCCGATGGTATTCACTCTCCTATACGGCAGCAGCTTGTGCCAGGCTCGGTTCCTAGATATGCGGGTTATACGTGTTGGAGAGGCATCACAGAAAACAAAGGAAGAGTCGATGAATACACTTCCACTGAATTATGGTCCACAAAAGGACGATTTGGGATGGCTCCTATGAAAGGGGGATTAGTATATTGGTTCGCCTGCATGAATACAACGGCAAGAAATCCACAATTACAGGATCTCACTTCGAAGGAAATCGGGGGCATATTTAAGCATTTTCCTGAGGTCGTGAGCAATTTAATATTCACAACTCCTGTTGAAAATATTCTTCATCACGATATTTCCGATATTAAACCACTGCGCCAGTTTGTTTTTGGTAGAGTTGTTTTACTAGGAGATGCTGCTCATGCCACTACACCGAATATGGGACAAGGGGCTGGACAAGCAATTGAAGATGCCATAGTTCTGGGAAATGGCTTCAAACAATTTGAACATGTGGATAAAGTGTTAGCATTTTATGAGGATAAGCGAGTTGCTCGAACCGCTAAGGTAATCCGGCTTTCTCGTCAAATAGGGGCAACAGCTCAAATTCAATCCCGACCAGTCACTCGTATTCGAGACTTTTTATTCCCTTTTATCCCGTCAAAGGTTTTAATGGGCCGATTGAAATTCTTATTTGATGTGAAATTAAAATAAAGTGCCTTCTATGTAGCAGGCACTTTATATTTACTAATACATTTGCAGTCCTAAGGAGTCCACAATTTCTATATGTTTTGGAACTTTCAAGTGAATATACGTTTGCCCTCTTACCATTCTAATTTCTTCATCGTGTAATATTTGATTTAAAGAATACAACCTGTTTGAAAAATGATCAAATGTAAGCTCTTGAGCTGAAAATTCATGAATGACCAACTGATTGCCAGTCCATTCCATATTATGGAGTGGTAACTTTTGATCTAAATTTAATCCATATACATTTATATTCGTTCGATATACTTTTCCTTCTATTTTTTGATCGGTAGTATCCATCCATTCCACTACCACTCCAGTTGAGTATGGATCATTTCCATTGTATTCAAGGGACAATGTATTCCCTTTTATTTCATGAGTCCACTCTTCCTTAAGAAACTTCTGGTTTAACTTGTTATCTTCTAGTTTTAGTAAAGACTTTTGAAATGAATTGTTTTCTGTTTGTAGTTGGATTAACTCTTCCCCTGATAGTTTTTCCACATTAGTCTCTTTTGGAATAATTTCATATATGACTCCACAAGCGATTAGTAGACTAAAATAGATAATTATAATAAATTTGTTTAAGCGAAATTTACTTTTAAAATTTACTTTCTTCACTAGATAAAGAACAATACCCACTCCAATAATTAGTGGCAATAATCCAACAAGTAGAGCTATCGATGTAACACTCATGTTCTAACCCCCAAACGGTTGGAGATAGCAGTAGATGTTGCAAGGAGCAATATCGTTATGATGATGACCTTCATAATAAGTATTAGTAACGAACCGTTTTCCACAAAAATAGATTCCGATATTCTAATCCAAGTCCCTGTCATTAATAACATAACCACAATTACTACTGCACCAAAGAAAAATAGCTTATGCATTTGAAATAATATACCTGCTATATATCCGATGGAGCTGAACAACCATAGCATAGTAATGATAGCGACAATAGTTAACAAAAAGCTTGATGGGTTATTAAAAATACTAGAACTATCTACAAATTCTGAAGTACTTTTGAAATGTAAAATAAGACGCATTACATAACCCGAAAAATAAGTAGTGACACCTGCAAAGCAACTAAAAATAAAGAGAACAATAAAATTAGCAATATTACTGCTAAGACGAGTTGCCACAAACGAAAAGTCATCATATCGATATGCTTTTGTAGTTAAAAGGTTTCCCACTGAAATAGCGAGCAATGAAACCAAAATAAAACTCACATCATTTGTGGATGTATTCAAACTAATAGTAGTACTATTAATAGAAGTCCCGCTACTTCCTGCATTACCTCCAAGTAAAATCCCTAGTACCTGCAAAATAATGAGTGAGTAAATCAACCCGTTATAAGCATTTATCTTAAATTTCACTTGTGCCTTCACAACACTAAATAAGCTACTATTACTTAAAAACATCATCGATTCCCCCTTTCGTCTCACTCGTCACGTACATGCATACCTCACTAGCAGCTAATGTCTGAATGCTAGCCCCCTCTATACGAGCTCTCTCTAACTTCGAGTTATTCTTAACTACTACATACAGTCTTTGATCATCAATTCTCTTCGAGTGAATAATTTCTTCCCCAACTGTCCATCTTTCCACATCAGCTATCAATCCCTGAACAGCTACTGCATATTCCTTCACCTCATCCAAAGATTGATGCAACACAACTCTGCCTTTATGAATCAATAAAATATCCTCTAGCAATTGCTCTATTTCGGCTAAATGGTGGCTAGAGATTAAAATAGATCGAGGATGTGCAATATAATCCTTCAGTAAGGCTCTATAAAAATCTGACCGAACCGCTTCGTCCATTCCGTTTGTTGGCTCGTCAAACATGGTTAACTCACAGCGTGTTGATAACCCAAAAATCATATTGAACGTGGCTTTTGCACCTTTGGATAACTTTGAGTGCTGTTGCTTTGGATTCAACTTAAAGTATTGAAATAAACGACTAGCGAATTCCGTATCCCATCTTTTATAAAAAGCTGGTGCACTTTGCAATACCTCTTCTAACGTCAAGGAATCTGGAAAAGTCATTTGATCATCCACCAAAATACTGTTTTCAGAAACCATCAAATTATTATAAGGACTTTTCCCAAATACATTTACTTCACCGGATCTGTGCTTAGTTAAACCTGCCAGTATTTTCAGCAAAGTGGTCTTCCCAGCTCCATTTCGTCCGATAAGGCCAGTAATCTTTTGTTCTGTCAGTTGAAACGTTATATCCTCTAAAGCATTAGTTCTTCGAAAATCCTTACTTACTTTTTGGCAATCTATTACATTCATTAGATCTCCTCCTCGCAATTATGGATGAGTTGAATTAGTTCCTCTTTAGTTACGGATAACCTTTTTGCTTCTAAAACGATGTCTTTTACCATCTTTGTCAATGTCTCATTTCTCCGTTTTTCCAGAATCATCGTTTTTGCTTCTGGCGCTACGAACATGCCAAGTCCCCTTTTCTTATATAAAATCTTTTCCTCTACTAGTATCGTAAGTCCTTTAGCAGCTGTAGCTGGATTAATATTAAAAAGATCTGCCAGCTGATATTGTGAATATACTTTTTCATCATCCTTAAAACGTTCTGCTATAACTTCATTCTCCAGCCACTCCGCAATTTGCACATATATCGGCTTCGTACTATCGGTATTTAAAATCATTTGAGGTAATCTCCTCTCATTTGAAAACTAGTGCATTAGTGTTGTAATGTAGTATATAATAGTATTTGAAAGCTGTCTAGTTTTAATTTCCTAAAGGTTGAAAGGATTTTTCAGCTTGATAGCGAATACATATATAAAAGAAATGAGGGAATAACTGATGAAATTAGGACAAATCGCAGTAAATGTAGAAAACGTTGAACGAGCAGTTGCATTTTATAAGGACGTAATTCAATTACCTCTACTATTTGAGATGAATGGGCTTGCATTCTTTCAATGTGGAGAAACGAGACTTTTATTAAGCAGACCAGAAACCGAAGAGTTTAATCATCCAAGCTCTGTACTCTATTTCCAAGTTGATAATTTAACCAATGAAGTTTCACGAATGAAAGAAGCTGGAGCAACTTTTATAGATGAACCCCATATGGTTGCTAAGGTCGGAGATACGGAGACATGGATGGCATTTTTTAAGGATAGTGAAGGAAATACTCTCGCATTGATGAATGAGAGATAATTACGCAGAATACAATAAGAACTGATATTTACTTTAAGATAAAGGGAGAATTTTGTGAGTGATATAGTAAATGACTATCTGCATGAAACGAGAAATAACCTGGTAAACGAAATTACTTCATTAAGTCATTCTCAATTTAATAACAGGCTAAGCATGAATATGTGGAGTATAGCACAAGTTTGTCATCATTTAGTTTTAGTGGAGCAAGCGACAATTAAAGCTATTGCACGGGGATTAAAAAAGGGTGATAATACTCAAACAGAACGTAAGAACGTTCATCTTATTATAGATCGATCGAAAAAGTTTAAAGCTCCTGAAATCGTTGAACCAGATTTAGAAGCAATTGAAGTTCAGTCAATCATTGAGCTGTTGAACGATTCGAGAAAGAAACTTCTGACGTTTCTTCATACAATAGAGGAAAAATCAATATTGGTAAAAAAGTCCGTTAATCATCCTGCATTAGGTGAACTACCACTGGACCAGTGGATTGAACAGATATATTTACATGAACAGCGACACATAGAACAAATAAAAGAGATAAAATTACTATTAAATGCTAAACACTAAACTTACTAGAACGAGTCTGTTAAATTGATACTATGATAGCCCATACAACGGTTCATATAGCCCTTAAACTTACTCATATAGCCCATAACTAATAATTCGCTCATTTTTTATAACAAAAAAGTCGTTACCGATTAACTCGGTAACGACTTTTTCTTTGTTGCCCAGCGACGTCCTACTCTCACAGGGGGAGACCCCCAACTACCATCGGCGCTGAAGAGCTTAACTTCCGTGTTCGGTATGGGAACGGGTGTGACCTCTTCGCCATCATCACTAGACTTATTCGGCTTTCAATATACGGCGCATTGCGTTGTCAACTTCATTCGCTCAGTCAGTCACGTACTTTAGTACGCTCCTTCCTTCTCTCACTCGTTTCCTAGCACTGCTTGTATCTTGAAACCCTCGTATAAATTAGAGTGTTTGTTCACTCAAAACTGGATAAACGACATTGTTACGTTAAACAAATTTGGTTAAGTCCTCGATCGATTAGTATTCGTCAGCTGCACATGTCGCCATGCTTCCACCCCGAACCTATCTACCTCATCGTCTTTGAGGGATCTTACTTACTTGCGTAATGGGAAATCTCATCTTGAGGGGGGCTTCGTGCTTAG
>NZ_FNHY01000008.1 GCF_900103605.1 Psychrobacillus sp. OK028
CCGCCAGCGTTCGTCCTGAGCCAGGATCAAACTCTCCATAATAGAGAACTTAAAAAGCTCATTTTGTTTTGCTGGCATCATCATTAAATGATGTCAAAAATTGTTTTGCTATCAAACTAACTAAGTTAGCAGATAGCTTTATGTCTTAACGTTTTGCATGTTCAGTTTTCAATGTTCATGTTGTTGTTATGTCGTTTTGGCGACTTCTATATATTATCAAGTTCTCAGGGATATGTCAACACTTTAATTGAAAATAATATTAAGAAGCTGGGATAGAGGTATAAATTTATAGAATCTAGCCTAAATCTACATACAGATTCGATACTTTATAAATTGATTGTAGTAGAAGATTGACTCCTCGGGGAACAGCACGAAGCCTGTGTCTACAGGATCCGACCTTGCCCCGGAAGGTGTCCCTGGACCGGAAATCGATTTTGTTTATGGGTTTTGTCCCAGCATCTTAACTTAATTAACTAATAACGCTCTCTATGTGAATGGATCTTTTCGCAGCTAAATCTATTATTTGCCCACTGTCTGATAATCGAATCATTGGACGCATTGGAGAATCTCTATGTAAGAAAACTACTTCTCCTTTTTCTCCTGATGATAGAAGTACACTAGTTGAAATAGGAAGAGACCCTACTAATTCTATTAATTTGTTTACTACTTCTATATTAAACTGTCCAAACCCTTCTTCTCGAATCATTTCTAATACTTTAAAAGAAGAGCTTTTAGCACGATAAATACGTTCTGATGTCATCGCATGGTAGACATCTGCTACAGCAATAATTTGAGCATAAACAGAAACATCATTCATTTTATCGCTTTTTGGGTAGCCACTCCCATCTAGACGTTCATGATGTTGGAAGATTGCTAATTTCATCTCAGGTTTTAGTAAAGGACTATCTTTAATCATTTGAAAGCTGTAAATAGTATGTTTTTTTACCTCTGAAAAGTCGGATTCTGTTAAAGCAGATTTTTTTTCTCGTATTTTCGGATCTACTTTTGCCATACCTATATCAGCCATCAAACCAGCAGTAGCCATTTGTGTTATTTGACCAGATGAAAAATTTAACTTTTTAGCTATAGCACCTGAAATAATTCCCACAGCTATTGAATGATGTGCAATATATTTATCCATCATGGAATACATATTTAACAGAGAAAATACTTGTTTTTCTATCATTGCTTTTTCGACTAGAGGCATGATTATATTCCGTAACTTCGCCACATCTACTTTCATACCAGCTTCCCAGCTTACAAACTCTTTATAGAAACTATCTACGGCCTCTTTATATAATTGTACAAAACTAGTATTAACTATCGTTTTTTCTTCTTTTTGAATTAATACCTCTTTATCTTCGGTTAACTTTTTAATCTCTTCCTCTGATCTATTAAAAACATTTTCTAGGGCCACAGGTACTTTTGTTATATTAAAAGCTCGCAAAACTTGAATAAGCTCTCTAGTTACCTTTGACTCTTTATGAATGATAGGTGAATTAGTATTAACTAATATATCTTCCGCGATTATTGCGCCCAATTTCAATTCCTCTAAGTTGATGAGGGTTTGGCTCATTTAGTATTCCCCTTTTCCAAATATTTCTTTAATTATACTAAATATTCACATGGAAAGTATATGTAAAAAAACTAACTAAAAAGTAAAAACACCCTCCCAAAATGGAAAGGTGTTTATTGTTTTTATTCGGTTTGTTCTTCTGTTGTTGATGAATCGATGTCATTTGTAGAACTTTCTTCTAGATTGTCTTCAGCTTCTACATTCTCATCTTCTTCTTTTTCAACTTTTGCTACAGTGGAGATTATCTCATCCTCTGCTAATCTCATTAAACGAACACCCTGTGTACTACGACCTGTTATAGAAATATCATTTACATCCATACGGATCAGCATGCCGTTAATCGTAATGAGCATCAAGTCTTCTGTACCCCCAACAGCTTTAACAGCTGCTAAAGGACCGTTTTTGTCTGTAATATGACAAGTTTTCACTCCCATACCACCGCGAGTTTGTAAACGATATTCAGATTCTGGAGTACGCTTTCCGTATCCATTTTCAGTAACAACTAATATCTCTTGATCTGGCTCGATAATTTCCATGCCGACTACATAGTCATCATCCTTCAGACGAATACCTCTTACTCCTCCAGCAGTTCTACCCATGGAGCGTATGTCTGTTTCTTCGAATCGAACCAATTTTCCTTGACGTGTACCAATAATAATCTGCTTGCTACCATCAGTTAGACGAACAGCAATCAGTTCATCATCTTCACGTAAGGAAATAGCAATTAATCCATTCGCACGGATATGTGCAAATCCAGTTACAGGCGAGCGCTTAGTTACCCCGTGCTTAGTTGTGAAGATAAAGTATTTATCTTCTTCAAACGATGCCATCGGAATCATTGCTGTGATGTGCTCATCTTTTTCTATACCTAAAAGATTTATAATCGGTAATCCTTTAGCTGTACGACCATACTCTGGGATCTCAAATCCTCGAGCTCGATAAACTTTACCTTTGTTTGTAAAGAAGAGAATTGTATCATGTGTTGATGTGTACAATAGATGCTCAACAAAGTCGTCTTCGTTTGTACCCATCCCTTGAACACCACGACCGCCTCTTTTTTGACTCTTATACGTATTAGCAGGTAAACGTTTAATGTAGCCTTTGTTTGTTAAAGTAAGAACAGAGTTTTCTACCGGGATTAAATCTTCATCCTCTAATACTTCTGCTCCTCCAGCAACAATTTCCGTTCGACGTTTGTCTGCATAGCGATCTTTTATTTCGGTAATTTCTTCTGTTATGATTTCAACTACCCGATACTCATTTGCCAAAATGAATTTAAGTTCTTCAATTAATTTCATTAAGTTTTGATATTCTTCTTCAATTTTATCTCGTTCTAAACCAGTTAAACGTTGTAATCGCATATCTAAAATTGCTTGAGCTTGTCTTTCGGATAAATTGAATGACTCCATCAATCCATTTTTTGCTTCTTCACCTGTTTGTGAAGCTCGGATTAACTTGATAATTTCATCAATATGATCTAAAGCAATTCGAAGTCCTTCTAAAATATGTGCGCGGTCTTCCGCTTTGTTCAGTTCAAACTGGGTACGACGACGTATTACCACTTTTTGATGTTCTAAGTAATGATAGAGCATTTCTTTTATGTTCAAGACTTTGGGTTGATTGTCTACTAATGCAAGCATATTAACCCCGAAGCTTGATTGTAATGCAGTTTGTTTATATAAGTTATTTAATAATACGTGAGAATTTGCATCCTTCCGTACTTCAATAACAATTCGCATTCCATTACGGTCAGATTCATCTGCCAAGTGGGTAATGCCATCTATCTTTTTATCGCGTACTAACTCCGCAATTTTTTCTATTAAGCGTGCTTTATTTACTTGGAATGGTAATTCTTTTACAATAATAACTTCTTTACCACTTGATTTAACTTCAATTTCTACTTTCGCACGAATTAATATAGATCCTCTACCTGTTTCATACGCACGACGAATACCACTTCGTCCTAAAATTATCCCACCTGTTGGAAAATCAGGTCCGGGTATAATAGACATCAGTTCTTCAAGTGTAATTGCAGGATTTTCAGCTAAAGCCAATACTCCGTCAATTACTTCTCCTAAATTATGAGATGGAATATTCGTAGCCATACCAACTGCAATTCCTGAAGCTCCATTTACAAGTAAGTTAGGAAATCTACTTGGTAATACAACAGGCTCTTTTTCTTGTCCATCATAGTTATCTTTGTAATCTATTGTGTTTTTGTTAATATCACGCAATAATTCCATTGCAATTTTAGACATTCTGGATTCTGTATAACGCATTGCTGCTGCTCCATCGCCATCCACGGAACCGAAGTTACCATGTCCATCTACTAACATGTAGCGGTAGCTCCAATCCTGCGCCATACGTACCATTGCATCATAAATAGATGAGTCACCATGTGGATGGTATTTCCCCATTACGTCTCCTACAATACGAGCCGATTTTTTATGAGGTTTATCAGGCGTATTGCCCAACTCTTGCATACCATATAAAATTCGACGATGTACAGGCTTTAGCCCGTCACGAACGTCTGGTAAGGCACGGGATACAATAACACTCATCGCATAGTCTAAAAATGAGGTTCTCATTTCTGTACTAATATTGATTCCCTTTACGCCTTTATTCGGTATTTCTGACATCCTAAAGACCTCCAGTCACACACATTCTTAAATATCTAAGTTTTTCACGTATACAGCATTTTCTTCGATGAAGAGACGTCTTGGTTCTACTTCCTCACCCATTAGTTGTTCAAAGACCTTATCCGCTTCCATTGCATTATCTAAATTTACTTGTAGTAATGTGCGTTGTTCCGGGTCCATAGTTGTTTCCCATAGCTGATCTGCATCCATTTCTCCTAAACCTTTATAACGTTGAATATTTGGTTTTGAAGTTTTAGGTAAACGGTCTAGAATTTCTTTTAATTGTTCGTCATTATAGCAATACTCTACATGCTTCCCTTGTTTCACTTGATATAAAGGTGGCTGAGCTGCATATACAAAACCAGCTTCAATTAATGGTCTCATAAAACGGAAGAAGAATGTAAGTAATAATGTCCGAATATGTGCACCATCGACGTCCGCATCAGTCATAATAATAATCTTATGATAACGTGCTTTTTCTAAAGTAAACTCTTCTCCAATACCAGTTCCAAGTGCCGTGATCATCGCGCGAATCTCTGCATTTCCTAAAATTCGATCTAAACGGGCTTTTTCGACATTCAGAATCTTACCACGCAAAGGCAGTATTGCTTGGAAATGACGGTCACGACCAGATTTAGCAGAACCACCAGCCGAGTCACCCTCTACGATATACAATTCACTTTCTGCAGGAACACGAGAAGAGCAGTCTGCTAATTTACCAGGTAGGCTAGATACCTCTAATGCCGATTTACGACGTGTAAATTCACGTGCTTTTTTAGCAGCAACGCGAGCTCTAGCAGCCATCAAGCCTTTCTCTACTATTTTTCTTGAAATTTGCGGATTTTCTAATAAAAATCGGTCAAAACCTTCAGAAAAAAGACTATTAGTAATAGGGCTAACTTCGGAGTTACCTAATTTTGTTTTTGTTTGTCCCTCAAATTGAGGATCTGGATGCTTTATGGAAACAATTGCAGTTAAACCTTCCCTTACATCGTCCCCAGATAAATTGGTATCTGCCTCTTTTAATAAACCATTCTTTCTTGCATAGTCATTTATGACACGAGTTAATGCAGTTTTGAAGCCAGATTCATGTGTTCCACCTTCGTAAGTACTAATATTATTAGCAAAAGATAAAATATTGGAAGAGTACCCTGAATTATATTGCATAGCAATCTCTACAGAAATTCCATCCTTTTCCCCTTCAACAAATATAGCTTCTTCTGTTATAGGCTCTTTGGATTCATTTAAATCTTCAACGTACGATTTAATACCACCCTCGTAGTAGTATTTAACCGTTTTCTCTTTTCCTTCTCTTTCATCTGCAAGTGTTATAGATAACCCACGATTTAAATACGCTAGTTCACGCACACGATGTTCAAGAATCTCATACTCGTACACAGTAGTTTCCGTGAAAATCTCAGCGTCTGCCTTAAATCTAGTAGTTGTTCCAGTAACATCTGTTTCTCCAATAATTTCTAGAGGAGCCGACACTGCTCCACGCTCAAATTTAATCACATGAATTTTTTCATCACGTTTTACATATACTTCTGTATATTCGGATAGGGCGTTTACAACTGAGGCACCAACACCATGTAGTCCTCCGGATACTTTATATCCGCCGCCTCCAAATTTACCACCTGCATGTAGAACAGTCATAATTACCTCTACTGCTGGTTTGCCCATTTTTTCTTGATTATCAACTGGTATGCCACGGCCATTATCTTCTACTCGGATCCAATCATCTTTTTCGATAGTAACAATAATATGGTCGCAGTGCCCTGCTAATGCTTCATCAATACTATTATCGACAATTTCCCAAACAAGATGATGAAGGCCTTTTGAACTTGTTGTACCAATATACATCCCAGGACGTTTTCGAACAGCTTCTAGTCCTTCTAATACTTGTATCTGATCGGCATCATAAGACTGATTTAGATCTTTTTCTTCCATTGCCAACTTGCTCACCCACTCTTTCATTCATTCAATAATGGAGATTCATTTAATAACTTTGACTATTTGAATCATTTTCATAAAAACGTACTCTTATTAGTGAAATCCTAACAACACTGATTTCTGCTCTAGGCAAACTTTTTCCGCGGGCTCATGCTGTTGCCGCTGAAGAATCTTTTTTTAAAACGAATAAAAAACTAAGATATAAAGTAAACATTCGTGTTTTTAAATATATTTAGGAATTATGAAATTGACTTATTTATTTATCTTTTACTGCACCTTGTTCCACATGAAACAATTCTGCTTGTTGAATAGTCTCATGTGCTATTCCTTCAACACTTGTGGTCGTTACAAACGTTTGGACATCTCCTTGAATTGTATTTAACAAGTGAGATTGTCGATAGTCATCTAATTCTGATAGTACGTCATCCAGTAATAAAACAGGAGATTCACCAACCTCCTGTTTTATTAATTCGATTTCAGCGAGCTTCAAAGATAATGCAGTAGTACGCTGCTGTCCTTGAGATCCATAAGTTTGAACGTCATAGTCATTTACAAAGAATTGCAAATCATCGCGATGTGGACCGATTAAGGATACACCTCGGTAGAGTTCTCTATTTTGACTATCTGCTATCTTTTTTTCAAGATGATTTTTCATTTCGTTTGAGGACCACTCTGGTTGAATGCCGGTAGTGGAATTATAGGTAATTCGCAATTTCTCTAGACCTCTAGAGATTCCAAAGTGAATTGGTTCCGCCCATTGTTGTAATAATTGCATAAAATGAAATCTTTTTTGTATCACTTTTACTGCTGCATCTATATATTGTTCTGTATAAACATCGAACATCACATCATTTAACATAGGCTTACCTTGATGTTGTTTTAAAATATGATTTCGCTGCTTCATTATTTTTTGAAAATGAAGTAAATCATGTAAATAGATAGGGGAAATTTGACCGATTTCCATATCAAGAAATCGTCTTCTCACTTGTGGACTTCCTTTTACTAAATATAAATCTTCTGGCGCAAACATTACTACATTCAGCTGACCTATATAATCGCTTAAACGGGTTTGCTCTAAATGGTTTACTTTAGCTTTTTTTCCTTTTTTTGAAAGAATTAATTCTAAAGGCAAATGACCATATTTTTTTTGTATATCCCCTCTTATTTTACCATAGTCTGCTTCCCAACGTATCAATTCTTTATCATTAGAAGTTCTATGAGATTTTGCCATGGATAATACATAGAGAGATTCCATTAAATTTGTTTTGCCTTGTGCATTTTCACCTATTAGCACATTGATTTTAGAGGAAAATTTCATCTCAATTGAATCGTAATTACGGAAATCTTTTAACTCTAACCGTTCAATATACATATCAATCCCCGTTCTCAGGTCCAACCAGTTTAAATCTTCCTACTTCCGGGATGTTTACGACATCATTATGACGTAGTTTACGACCTCGTCTTTGATCCACTTCTCCGTTCACATATACCTCATGCTCACTCAAAAACCATTTGGCCATTCCACCGGAGCTAATTGCATCTGTCATTTTTAATAATTGCCCAAGTGTTATAAATTCTGAGTCAAATCGAATTTCTTCCAACAATAATTCAACCTCTTCTCCTAATCATTATCCCTTCATTTTACCCCAAATAACGAAATAAGTAAAAAAGATAGCCACAAACGTGACTATCCTTAACATATTAGTAAGTTCTTACTGGTAAAATTAGTTGCAATATTGAATCGTCATGAACAGATTTCAAAATAAATGGTCTCATAGCACCTGTGAATAAAATCTTCACATCTTGACCATCAATAGCTTTTAATGCATCCATCATATATTTGGCGCTGAATGAAATTTTTAATTCTTCCCCGACTATTTCTTCCGCTTGAATTTGTTCTTCTACATTCCCGATCTCCGGAGAGTTAGAAGACACTTCTATAAATCCATTACCCAAAGTGGAAAAGCGTACGACATTGTTTCTTTCTTCACGAGCAAGTAAAGAGGCTCTGTCAATGGCTTGCAATAAAGATTTACTATTCACCAAAATAGTTGTTTTGTTTTCACTAGGGATTAATCTTGACGTATCTGGATAATTACCCTCTAATAAGCGCGAGTAGAATAGTACGTTACCTGTTTTAAATAAAACTTGTTGTTGAGTCATCACAATTGCTACTTCTGATGATGTTTCTTCTAAAATTTTATTTAATTCATTTAAGCTTTTCCCAGGAACTACTATACTGTATTCTCCTTCTGGCAAATCCTTAATAGCTGTTTTTCTTTTCGCCAATCGATGACTATCAGTTGCTATACAGTGTAGTTCTCCTTCTTTAACCTGCCAATTGACACCTGTAAGAACTGGACGACTTTCTGAAGTAGATACAGCAAATACAGTTTCTTTAATAATAGATTTGAGTAAATCAGATGGAATAAAGAACTGTCTATCCTCTTCTATTTGAGGCAGCAATGGATATTCTGATGCATCCAATCCAATTAAATTAAATTCTGATTTACCTGATCTAATATGAGTTTGGAATTGATTGGTTACTTCAATTTCAACATCATTTGTTGGTAACTTACGTACAATCTCATTAAATACTCTTGCCTGTAAAACGATAGAGCCTGGTTCAGTAATACTGATAACTTGTTCTCCATTTATTTCAACAGGTATAAAAGTTTGAATAGTAATATCTGAATCACTACCAGTAATATAAAGTCCTTTATTAGTTACTTCTAACTTTAATCCAGTAAGAATTGGAATTGTTGTTTTGGAACTTACTGCTTTTATAACATCACTTAATCCTTCTAATAAACTATCTCTCATTACTTCGAATTTCATTTTTATACCTCACTTATATAATTATTAATTATTTAAAAGAATAATAGATATAGTACTAGGGCTTGTGGATATGTTGATAAGTCTTTTTTCCTTTACTTAGAGTTACTTGTCCACATGTGTATAAGTTGTGTTTAAGTAATCTAGTAAACTAAGCGTTTATCCACAAACTCTTTTTATCTACCCAGAATAGATTTAATTTGTTTTACGTCATCTTGAAGATTTGTATCTTCTTTTAACATTTTGGATATTTTTTCATGAGCATGAATAACAGTTGTGTGGTCACGTCCACCAAACTCTTCCCCGATTTTTGGTAACGAAAAATCAGTTAACTCTCTTGAAAGATACATTGCAACTTGTCGTGGAAATGCAATTGACTTTGTGCGTTTTTTAGCGACAAAATCTTCTAACCTAATATGGAAATGCTCCCCAACTACCTTTTGGATATCTAAAATCGTAATAATTCTCGGACGAGCATTTGGCAGGATATCTTTAAGAGCCTCTGCAGCCAAGTCAATATTAATGTCCTTATTAATAAGTGAAGAATAGGCAACTACACGAATAAGAGCACCTTCTAGTTCACGTATATTGGAATCTATTTGATTTGCTATATATGCCATTACATCATCAGATATATCTAATCCATCGGCACGGGCCTTTTTACGCAAAATAGCAATACGAGTTTCTAAATCTGGTGGTGCAATATCTGTTATTAATCCCCATTCGAAGCGAGAACGTAAACGATCTTCTAAAGTAGGAATTTCTTTAGGTGGACGGTCACTAGAAATGACAATTTGCTTTGATTCCTCATGCAGGGCATTAAAAGTATGGAAAAATTCTTCTTGAGTTGATTCTTTTCCTGCAAGGAACTGAATATCATCTATTAATAGAACATCTACATTTCTATATTTATTGCGGAAATTGACAGCTTTATTATCTCTAATAGAGTTTATGAACTCATTTGTAAACTTCTCTGAAGATAAATAAACCACTTTAGCATTTGGATTGTGTTCTTGTACATAGTGACCAATCGCATGCATTAAGTGGGTTTTTCCTAATCCAACTCCTCCATATATGAAAAGTGGGTTATAGGCTTTTGCAGGTGCTTCGGCTACAGCTAAAGATGCTGCATGAGCGAAGCGATTACCAGATCCAATGACAAATGTATCGAATGTATTTTTAGAATTTAACATCCCTGGTGAAAAATCTGGTTGATCTCCGTTATTTGCAGGGGTTTTTGGTTTAGGAATGTCGAAATCATCGATATCGATATTTTTAGGTACGACAAATGATATAAGCAGTTCGTTACCGGTTAACTCAGTTAAAATACCAGCTATTAGGTGAACATAATGATTTTCTAGCCAATCCCTAGCAAATGAATTGGGCGCAGCTATCGTGACAGTTTCTCCTTTATAAGAAAGTAGTTTCGTCGACTTCAGCCAAGTTTCAAAACTTGGTTTAGATGTTTTCTTTTCTACTTCAGAGAGAACTTTAGCCCAAAGTTCTTCTAAATGTTCCAATTATCTAGTCTCCTTTACTGTAGATTTAGTCGTTAAACTCTTTTTCAATAAAATAAAATATGTATGACAAAATTCGACATATACACAAATCCACCGATTGTGGATAAACTTTATAAAGTTATGGGAATAAACTTATCCACAGATTACTAACAATTGTGGATAAGAAAATTGAGTTAAATATTTTTGAAAAAGTAAAACACAAGTATCTTAACAAAATAACATTGAAATTACAAGAGATTTAAGGGTTATCCACAATTATTTAATTATTAACATTATAAGTTGTCCACAATAGAATAATATGTGAAAAATATGTTCATAAGTATTGTGGATAATTTTTGAGTGAATTTTATTATACACAACACTTAAAAAAGATTCACTCTTTATTGTGGATAACTATTTTTTTATGAGAGATAATAATTATTAAAAGTAATTGACAAAAGCCCTGTATTTTATATATAATATCGGAGACTGTCTTAGGAAGATTGAAGATGATCACTCAGGAGGTGTCATATAGATGAAACGTACATTCCAACCAAATACACGTAAACGTGCCAAAAATCACGGTTTCCGCGCACGTATGAGTACTAAAAACGGTCGCCGCGTACTTGCAGCCCGTCGTGCTAAAGGAAGAAAAGTGTTATCAGCATAAGTCCACTGACCATTTCAGTGGTCTTTTTTTCTTTTAAAACGATTAGTTGGAGCTGGTGAGAAGATGAACAAAAAACAACGTATTAAAAAGAATGCAGAGTTCCAAACAATTTTCAAAAAGGGCAAGTCCTTTGCGAACAGACAATTTGTTGTTTACTGTTTAAATAAAGAAGAAGATTATTATCGAGTTGGATTATCTGTCAGTAAAAAAGTTGGGAATGCAGTAGTTCGCAACCGTATTAAACGATATATTAGACAAACCTTCCTTGAAATACATGATCAAGTATTTCCGAACATGGACTATATTATTATCGCCAGAAATCCGGCGGCCAAGTTAGACTATCATGAAACCAAAAAAAGTTTAGAACATGTTTTAAAAGTAGCTAAAGTCTTAAATAGGAAAAGTAAGTAGTAACTTTTTAAAGAAATGGTAAGATAAAACGAAGAGATATATATAAGACATATTAGGGGGAAGAAGGTTGAATAAACGTTTATCACTTGTACTATTATTAATAGTGACTACTGCATTGCTTGCAGGATGTACAGAATTTAACGAGCCAATCTACGATAATTCAAAAGGATTTTGGAATGAATACATCGTATGGCCATTAGTATCAGCAATTACGTACTTTAAAGAATTATTAGGAACTTATGGACTGGGTATTATTGTCGTAACGATTATTATTCGTTTAGCAATCCTACCATTAATGATTAAACAAACGAAAAGCTCTAAAAATATGCAAGAAGTTCAACCTGAATTAAAGAAGTTAAAAGAAAAATATAGCTCTAAAGATGCTGTTACGCAGCAAAAATATCAACAAGAAATGATGGCCCTATTTAAAGAAAAAGGAGTTAATCCAGCTGCTGGTTGTTTACCAGTTTTTGTTCAAATGCCGATATTAATAGGTTTCTATCACGCCATTAGTCGTATGAACAATACGCCAGAAATTAATCTAGGTGATTTTCTAGGCTTTGCACTAGCGGAACCAAGTATTACTCTAGCTATTTTGGCAGGTCTTATGCAATTGATCGTTTTACGTACTGGTCCAGCAATGGATAATCCCCAAATGAAACTGATGATGTATATTATGCCATTTATGATCATTGGATTTGGTATCGTATTACCTGCAGCATTAACTTTGTATTGGGTTATTGGAAATATTATTTCTATCATTCAAAATTTATTCATTTATAAGCCTTGGAACAAACCAAAAACAGAACCTGTTAAAACGGGAGGACCAAAAAAATGAATCAGATTACACAAACTGCACCTACAAAAGAAGAAGCTATAACAGTTGCACTTGAAAAGCTTGGCGTAACACGAGACGACGTGACAATTAAGGTAGTGGAAGCAGGTAAAAAAGGTTTTCTTGGATTTGGTATGAAACCTGCAGTTGTTGAAGTAACTGTTTTGAAAAAAGAACCAGAAGTAAAAGTAGAACAAGCAGAAGAACAAGTTATAGTTGAAGAAATAACCGCTTTCGAAAAGACAGTCGCACATGAGTCGGTTATGGAAGAAGAACCTACTAGTATAGAAACGAATGAACAAGCAGTAGAAGAAACAAAAAGCTATATAATTGAGATTGCAAAAGAAATGAATATTGATGATTTAGTTATTAATGAGAAAAGAGAAGGAAAGTTTATTCATCTTCACCTAAATAGCGAAAAAGCTGCTATGTTAATAGGGAAGCGTGGACAAACACTAAATGCTTTAGAGAATTTATCACAGCTAGTTGCCAATAAATTTTCTAACTCCTTTATTATCATTAAATTAGATGTTGGTAATTACCGCGAACGAAGACAAGAGTCTCTGGAGCAGCTAGCAGAAAGAATGGCAGACAAAGCAATCCGAACAGGCAACAAAGTAGAATTTGAACCGATGTCTTCATTTGAACGTAAAATAATTCATAACGCATTGTCTGTACGAGTAGATATTGAAACATACTCAGTGGGAACAGATCCAAATCGCTATCTAGTAATCGAACCAATTAAATAACTTTTTAACGGATTTCAGCTATGTAAAATACTGAAGTCCGTTTTTCTTGCTATTTCGCAAGTTAGTTTTATTAATAATTTATCCAAGCTCTAAGTTTAGGTATTTTTATTCATATATGTAAAAGTATCTATACTTCTGATTTTCGTTGTTTTATGGTATTGTTATATGTTAGATAGTCGTGTGCGTTTTAGTTATACACATGTGGATAAGCATGGATTTGTAAGGAGGTGGACACCTATGGAATTTGATACAATAACTGCTATTTCGACTCCAATGGGAGAAGGTGCCATTGCAATAGTGAGACTAAGTGGTTCTAGTGCAATAGCAATAGCAAACAAAATATTCCGTTCACCAAACGGAAAAGAGTTATTTAACCAGAGTTCTCATACTATTCATTATGGACATTTAGTTGACCCAAAAACAGATGAGGTTGTTGAGGAAGTGATGTTATCCTTAATGAAGGGTCCAAAAACGTTTACAAGAGAAGATGTAATTGAGATAAACTGCCATGGAGGACTAGTATCTGTCAATCGAGTATTACAGTTAGTATTGACAAACGGTGCCAGACTTGCAGAACCAGGTGAGTTTACTAAACGGGCTTTTTTAAACGGGAGAATCGATTTGTCTCAAGCGGAAGCTGTAATGGATTTAATAAGAGCAAAAACAGACAAAGCTATGAACGTTGCTTTAGGCCAAATGGAAGGTCGTTTATCGAGACTTATTGCAACATTGAGGCAAGCACTCTTAGAGACTTTGGCTCAAGTTGAAGTAAATATAGATTATCCTGAATACGATGATGTAGAAGAAATGACACTGCCACTTATGATCGAAAAATGTACTTGGGTTAGAGAAGAAATAGACAAATTACTGCTAACATCTTCCCAAGGTAAAATACTAAGAGAAGGGTTATCGACGGCAATTATAGGAAGACCAAACGTGGGGAAGTCGTCCCTTTTAAATAGTTTAATACAAGAAAATAAAGCAATTGTGACCGATATTGCAGGAACCACAAGAGATATCATAGAAGAGTACGTTAACGTGCGCGGAGTTCCATTAAAATTAGTAGATACAGCCGGTATTCGAGAAACAGAAGATATAGTAGAAAGAATTGGAGTAGAAAAATCTAGGCAGGTGCTTAAGGAAGCTGATTTAATATTGCTTGTCTTAAATAGCGCTGAGCCTTTAACGATAGAAGACCGAAGATTGTTAGAAGCAATTGAAGGTATGGACTATATCATTATTATTAATAAGACAGATTTACCAACAAAAATTAATATAGATGAAGTAAGAAATTTATCTGGTCAAAAACGTATTGTGACCACATCTCTGCTACAAGAAGAAGGGATCGATGAGTTAGAAGAATCAATTGCCTCTTTATTCTTTGAAGGTACAATTGAAGCAGGTGATTTGACTTATGTTTCAAATGCTCGTCATATATCATTGTTAACTTTAGCAAAATCGACAATTACAGATGCCTTAGAAGCAGCACAAAGTAATGTGCCTGTAGATATGATACAAATAGATGTTACAAGAACGTGGGAAATTTTAGGTGAAATAACTGGAGAAACTGTAGAAGAAAGCTTGATTGATCAGCTATTTTCACAATTCTGTTTAGGAAAATAAAAAATGAGAGGAAGTTACGAACATGCCGAAGTTTGAAGCAGGCAAGTTCGATGTGATTGTTGTTGGAGCAGGACATGCAGGCGTAGAAGCAGCATTAGCAGCTGCTAAAATGGGTGCAAAAACGTTAGTTCTAACAATTAATCTTGATATGATTGCATTTATGCCTTGTAATCCATCCATCGGAGGACCTGCAAAAGGAATTGTTGTGCGTGAAATAGACGCGCTTGGCGGGGCCATGGGAAAAGTTATAGACAAAACACATATTCAAATGAGAATGCTGAACACAGGGAAAGGACCAGCTGTTCGAGCATTACGTGCACAAGCAGATAAAGTATTATACCAGCATGAGATGAAACGTCTTTTAGAGGAACAAGATAACTTAACGGTTCATCAGGCAGTTGTAGAAGAATTAATAGTGGAAAACGATCAAATTGTAGGGCTAGTAACACAGGTCGGAGCAGTTTATCGTGCAGAAACAGTCGTTATAACAACTGGAACTTTCTTGCGTGGTGAAATTATTATCGGTGACTTGAAATACTCAAGTGGACCAAATAATCAGCAGCCATCTATAAAATTAGCGGACAGTATTCGTGATTTAGGATTTGATCTAGTTCGGTTTAAAACAGGGACTCCACCACGAGTAAATAGTAAAACAATCGATTATAGCAAAACAGAAATCCAACCAGGGGATGACGTTCCAAGAGCTTTCAGTTTTGATACAACAGAATTCATTATGGATCAATTACCATGCTGGCTAACATATACAAGCGAAACCACACATCAAATTATAAATGAAAATCTACATTTATCACCGATGTATTCTGGTATGATTAAAGGTACAGGACCAAGATATTGTCCGTCAATTGAAGACAAAGTAGTTCGCTTTAACGATAAGCCACGTCATCAAATCTTCTTAGAGCCAGAGGGAAGAAATACACGTGAAGTATATGTTCAAGGATTATCTACAAGTTTGCCAGAGCATGTGCAACGTCTGCTTATAGCATCTGTTCCTGGACTTGAAAATGCCGAAATGATGCGTGCTGGATACGCCATTGAGTATGATGCAATGGTACCGACACAGTTATGGCCTACATTAGAAACGAAAAAAGTTAAAAATTTATATACAGCTGGTCAAATCAATGGGACTTCTGGTTATGAAGAAGCAGCTGGTCAAGGATTGATGGCAGGGATAAATGCAGGTCTACGAGCACTAAAGAAAGAAGAAAAAGTGTTAAGTAGATCAGATGCATATATAGGTGTATTAATCGATGACTTAGTAACGAAAGGAACAAATGAACCTTATCGTTTACTTACTTCTCGTGCAGAATATCGCTTATTACTTCGTCACGACAATGCCGATTTAAGACTTTTAGAAGTTGGATACGAAATTGGATTAGTTCCAGAAAAACGGTATAATAAATTTTTAGAGAAAAAGAAAAGAATAGAAGATGAGTTAGTTCGTTTACGTTCGACTATGATAAAACCAAATGAAACAACTCAAGCTTTAATCCGAAGTGTGGATGGAAGCGAATTGAAAGATGGAATTCGTGCAGCCGATCTATTAAAAAGAACTGAAATGAACTATGATTTAGTAGTTCAATTATCACCACCTGAGGTAGAATTATCACTAGAAGAAAAAGAACAAGTTGAGATACAGGTTAAATATGAAGGGTATATTGAAAAATCTCTTCAGCAAGTAGAAAAACTTAAAAAAATGGAAGACAAAAAAATCCCTGACAATATTGATTATAATGCGATCAATGGTATTGCTACAGAGGCAAAACAAAAACTGATGGAAGTTCGTCCGTTATCAATTGCCCAAGCATCCCGTATTTCAGGAGTTAATCCAGCTGATATTTCTATTCTTCTTATATATATTGAACAAGGAAAAATTGCTAAAGTCACTGGATAGTCTTAAATGATAAGGAGAACTACATGAACGAAGAACAATTTGTACAAGCCCTTCATGAACAAGGAATAGATTTGAGTAATACACAAATAGAACAATTTCAAACTTATTTTAGGCTACTAGTGGAATGGAACGAAAAAATGAATTTAACAGCAATAACTGATGAAGCATCCGTATATTTAAAGCATTTTTTCGATTCCATTAGTGCTTCTTTTTATGAAGATTTAACAGGAGAATACACTCTTTGTGATGTTGGGGCTGGAGCCGGTTTTCCTAGTATTCCTCTAAAAATTTGTTTTCCTAATTTAAGTGTCACAATTGTAGACTCATTAAATAAACGAATTCAATTTTTAACTCACCTAAGTCAAGAACTTGGTTTAACAAATGTTCATTTTGTTCATTCCCGTGCAGAAGACTTTGGGCAAAATAAGGAATATAGAGAAAATTATGATATCGTTACTGCAAGAGCTGTTGCAAGACTTTCCGTGTTATCTGAACTTTGTCTTCCTTTAGTAAAAGTTGGAGGGAAATTTATAGCGATGAAAGCTGCTAGTGCTTCAGATGAACTTAAGGATGCTTCAAAAGCGTTATCTGTTTTAGGTGCAGAAAAGACTGCAGATTATTCTTTTCTGTTACCAATAGAAAATAGTGAAAGAACGTTGTATGTCTTTTCTAAAACTAAAAGCACACCGAAAAGATACCCTCGAAAACCAGGTATTCCAAACAAAACACCAATTATTTAATGAGGAACGTTCCACGTGAAACATTTAATGTATAATAATATTAACCGTGAATATTTTGTGTATAGAGTTTCGAAAAGGTGGTGCGAGTAAGATGAAAAGTCCGTTTTCACGTTTTTTTGGTAGTTCTGAAAAACAGGGACAGGATGAAATGATTGAGCCAAGGCAAAATCATTTAGAAGAAGTTTTAAATATAGCAATTGAGAAAATAGTCCCTAACAGATACCAACCGAGGACTGTTTTTGATGACGATAAAATAGAAGAACTAGCAAGAACCATTCATACTCATGGTGTGATTCAACCAATCATTATCCGAAAAATGGATGATGAAAAATACGAGATAATTGCTGGAGAGCGTCGCTTTAGAGCGATGACCAAATTAAAGTGGACCGAGGTTCCAGCAATAATCCGTAATTTAAGTGACAAAGAAACGGCTTCTATTGCTCTAATAGAAAATTTACAGCGAGAAGAACTAACAGCTATAGAAGAGGCCGTTGCTTATCAAAAATTATTGAAATTACACGAACTAACTCAAGAAGCATTAGCACAACGTCTAGGTAAGGGACAGTCTACAGTTGCGAATAAACTGAGATTACTAAAGTTACCTCAAGAAGTTCAAGAAGCTATTATGAAAAAAGAACTTTCCGAAAGACATGCTCGCGCTTTAATGCCTATTAAAGAAATAGAGACACAAATAGATCTTATGAATATGGCTATTGAAAAACAGTGGAATGTGAAACAACTAGAAGAAAAGGTTAATGAAATCATTAACCCACCTGAGAAAAATGGAAAAAAAGATAAGTCAAAACGAAAAGTAATAAGTAAAGATGTGCGTATTGCATTAAATACAATTAAACAATCTTTATCGATGGTTACTAAAAGTGGTATTAATATTAAAACCGAAGAAGAAGATACTGAAGAATTTTATCAAATTACCGTAAAAATACCTAAAAAGAAATCATAAAATACTATCTTATTTCAACTCTCGCATAAAAATTGCGAGAGTTTTTCTTTTGTAACAAGAATATCACCCATTTCTCATTCGAAATTTGATAGAATATAATAGTGGCAATTAATATAGCTAGAAAGTAGGTGCAAGAGTGGGAAGAATTATAGCAATCGCCAATCAAAAAGGTGGGGTAGGGAAGACAACTACATCCGTAAATTTAAGTGCCTGTCTTGCATACTTGGGGAAGAAAGTATTACTAGTTGATATAGATCCACAAGGAAATGCTTCGAGTGGAGTAGGAGTTAATAAAGGTGAGGTTCAGCAATGTATTTATGATGTGCTCATTGATGACGTACATGTCAAAGAAACTATTCTAGAAACAAAAGTAGAGAATTTACATATAGTTCCGGCTACTATTTCCTTGGCTGGTGCAGAGATAGAATTAGTATCTACCATTTCCAGAGAAGTTCGCTTAAAAAGAGCATTACAGGAAGTGCAAGATCTTTATGATTATATTGTTATAGATTGTCCACCATCTTTAGGGTTATTGACCATTAATTCATTAACTGCTTCTGATGCAATTATTATTCCAGTACAATGTGAGTTTTATGCTTTAGAAGGTTTAAGTCAATTATTAAGTACAATACGTTTAGTTCAAAAGCATTTAAATAAAAACCTCGCTATCGATGGAGTGTTACTTACAATGTTTGATGCTCGCACAAATTTAGGTATTCAAGTAATTGAAGAAGTAAAAAAGTATTTTCAAGATAAAGTATACAAGACAATTATACCTAGAAATGTTCGACTTAGTGAGGCACCAAGTCATGGGGAACCTATTATTATTTACGATCCGAAGTCTAGAGGAGCAGAAGTATACTTAGAACTAGCGAAGGAAGTGATTCGTAATGGCTAAAGGATTAGGAAAGGGTATTAATGCACTTTTCCCAGGAGAAGATTTAGATTTAGACCAATTAGAACAGGTTGAACAAATTTTCATAACCGATATCAAGCCAAACCCTTTTCAACCTCGTAAAATATTTGATGAAGAAGCTATGAAAGAACTTTCTGAATCTATTAAGGAACACGGCGTACTGCAGCCCATCATTTTGAGGAAAAAAGGTTCGAAGTTTGAAATTGTTGTAGGAGAAAGAAGATTTAGAGCATCTCAGTTAGCCAATTTAGAAGTAATTCCTGCAGTAATAAGAGAACTTAATGACCAACAGATGATGGAAATTGCAATTCTTGAAAACCTGCAAAGAGAAGATTTGACAGCTATTGAAGAAGCTGAGGCATATCAAAACTTAATAGAGAATTTAAACTTAACACAAGAACAACTTGCTTTTAGATTAGGAAAAAGCAGACCACATATTGCAAACCATATTCGTTTACTATCTTTACCTCCTGTTGTTAGAGATGCAATCTCAGATGGTATTTTAACTATGGGACACGGAAAAGCTCTTCTTGGGTTAAAGAAGAAAAAGTCTATACCGTTAATTATGCAAAAGACTATTAAAGAAAACTTGAACGTTAGACAACTAGAGGCTTTAGTTCAACGTTTAAACGAAAATGTTCCACGTGAAACAAAGAAAGTTCAAAAAGACATTTTTACTAAAGAAAAAGAATCAGAGCTTAGAGAAATATTTGGAACTCCCGTTTCAATTATTAAAAATAAGGACAAAGGTAAAATCGAAATAGAGTTTTATTCCGATGATGATTTAGAACGAATATTACAATTGTTAGAAGATTAAGAACCTATTCCTTAGGCCATGCCTAGGAATAGGTTATATTTTTATAAATTGGAATGAGGCATAGAAATGGTTTTGTTAGGGACATTGGTCAATGCTGTATTAATAGTAATAGGTGCATTAATAGGAAGATTATTAAAAGGAATTCCGGAAAATATGAAGCAAACAGTTATGAATGCAATAGGCATAGCGGTTGCTTTGTTAGGTATTCAAATGGGATTAGAAAGTAATAATTTTGTATTAGTTATTATTAGTATTGTTTTAGGGGGAGTATTAGGTGAGTGGATTGATTTAGATAAATGGTTAAATCGATTTGCTCAGTATTTAGAAACTAAAATGGGATCTAAAAAGCAAGGAGGGGGTATCGCACAGGGGTTTGTTGCAGGTACATTAATATTCGTCATAGGAGCAATGGGAGTATTAGGAGCTCTCAACAGTGGATTACAAAATGACCATGAGCTATTAATTAGTAAAGGGATAATAGATGGCTTTACCTCTATCGTGTTATCTGCAACTCTGGGGATAGGAGTGCTTTTCTCTGCAATTCCCGTAGCAATTTATCAAGGATCGATTGCATTGTTTGCTACTCAAATTACAAAAATAATACCAGAAGCTGCCCTTGAATTGTTTCTACAAGAGATGACAGCTACTGGTGGTATTATGATTATTGCAATTGGACTTAACCTTTTGGGGATAACAAAAATAAGGGTAGCGAATCTACTGCCAAGTTTAGTTATCGTCGGCATTGCTGTTGCTATTATTTATAACTTTTAAATTGTAACGATGCCACGCTAATAGTAGTGAACGAGAGATCACTCTCCCCATTTCGTAAGTGAGATGAAGGCGAGTACTTTGCAAAACATTATATTCCATGAAACCGCCAATATTAACAATTGCTTTAATAGAGACTTCTCCGATAGGTGGTAATTCTTTTTTTACTGCTTTACCAGGATACAATGGACCAGGATGGACAATAATTTGTCCAATATTGTTTGCATTTCCTAAGCAAGCATCTATAGCTATGATATAGGGAGCTGTAGAAGATTTGCGAAGAGTATCTGTAATTTCTTCAATATTAAGTGCATGCAAAGGATTATCTAAGGTACCTATAATTTCAAATGGAAATGACTTAAGCTGGGTTAAGAAAGAACCGGTCATCGGTCCTAGCGCATCGCCAGTAGAACGATCAGTACCAATACAACAAAATACTAGATTTGGATGGTCAAATGGTATTTGTTCTATAAAGAAGTTACTTAATCGCCAAATTACACCTGTTTCCTTATAATAAATAGTAGAAGGTTCGGTAATAGTAGTAGCATAAGAGTTCATATAATTACTCACTTTCTTTTTAAAGCCAGTATATGCATCTAGGAAATTATTTATTCAAGTGAGGTGGAAAGAAGTTATATGGAAGCAATGATTCAAAGTTGGAAGGATTATTTATTTAAAGAAGAGACTTGGGTTCAACTTGGGCTCATAGTTATTAAAGTAATCATTATTTTAATAGTAACTGCTCTTACGATAAGAATTGGTAAACACATTATACAAAAGGTTTTCTTAGTCAGACAGAGGAGTCCTTTAGGATATTCAGAACGAAGACAAAACACATTACTAAAGCTTCTTCAAAATGTTTTAACTTATGTTGTTTATTTTAGTGCTATTATAGCTATTTTGACTACTTTTGGTATTCGAGTGGCCGGATTGCTAGCAGGTGCAGGGATTGTTGGTCTAGCAGTTGGTTTTGGTGCTCAAAGTTTAGTGAAGGATGTTATTACTGGATTTTTTATAATCTTTGAAGATCAATTTGCCGTGGGGGATCAAGTACAGATAGGGACAGCCAACGGAATTGTACAGGAAATAGGTTTACGTACAACAAAAGTGAAAAGTTATACAGGGGAACTTCACATAATTCCGAATGGTAGCATTCTAGTTGTCATAAACTATTCCATTTATAACTCGCTGGCGTTAATAGATATTAGTGTTGCACCTGAAAATGATATTCCATCTATGGAAAAAAACATGAAGGAATTTCTTGAAGAATTACCTAACAAGTACGAAGATCTTGTTAAAACACCTAGTTATCTAGGTGTCCAAAGTTTTGATGCATCTGAAATAGTTGTACGATTCACCGCTGAGACTATACCAACGAAACAAAACATTGTTGCTAGAAAAATTAGAAGAGATTTAATAGAGTTTCTTGAACAAAAAGGCATTAAAATTTCATGAGTCATTAATTTTTACTAAAGAAAATAAGTAGGTGATAGAATGGAGAAAAAACAATTTCAGTTAAACGACATTGTAGAAATGAAAAAACAACATCCATGTGGAACAAATGCTTGGAAAATCATTCGTATGGGGGCAGATATCCGTATCAAATGTGAAGGATGCCAGCACAGTGTGATGATACCTAGAAAAGAATTTGAAAAAAAGATGAAAAGGCTTATTGTACAAGCTAATGCTGAGTAATGATAGACTTTTACCTCTAAAATCAATATAATGAACAAGTTGTATATAAAGTGAAACTTGGTTGAAAATAATGAAGGGTTGTGACATATATGGCGTTAACTGCAGGAATCGTAGGATTACCAAACGTAGGGAAATCTACATTGTTTAATGCAATAACAAAAGCTGGAGCTTTGGCAGCAAACTATCCTTTTGCTACTATTGATCCAAACGTTGGAGTAGTTGAAGTACCTGATGCACGTTTAGACAAATTAACAGAACTAGTAGTACCAAAGAAAACCGTTCCTACTGCATTTGAATTTACTGATATCGCAGGAATTGTGGAGGGTGCAAGTAAAGGAGAAGGACTTGGAAATAAATTCCTTGCCCATATCCGTGAAGTAGATGCAATTTGTCAGGTTGTACGATGCTTCGAAGATGAGAACATTACACATGTATCTGGAAAAGTAGATCCAATCTCTGATATTGAAGTGATTAATCTTGAGTTAATATTAGCCGATTTAGAAAGCGTTGATAAACGCCTTGCTCGCGTCATTAAAATGGTAAAACAAAGAGATAAGGAAGCCCTAGCAGAAGAACCAGTTCTTACTCGTTTGAAAGAGGCTTTTGAAGCAGGGAAACCTGGTCGTTCGGTTGAGTTTACAGAAGAAGAGCTACGTGTAGTAAAAGGATTTCATTTGCTAACTACGAAACCAATGCTTTATGTTGCGAACGTTTCAGAAGATGATATTATGGCAGAAGAAGAAAATGAATATGTACAAAAAGTACGTGCATTTGCAGCTGAAGAAGGAGCACAAGTAATATTAATATGTGCAAAAATTGAAGAAGAGATGGCAGCTCTAGAAGATGAAGAAAAGGCAATGTTCTTAGAAGAACTAGGAATTAAAGAATCTGGCTTAGATCAGTTGATTAGAGCTTCCTATTCATTAATAGGTCTAGCTACATACTTTACAGCTGGCGTACAGGAAGTACGTGCTTGGACATACAAAAAAGGGATGAAAGCACCTCAATGTGCGGGTGTCATTCACTCGGACTTTGAAAAAGGTTTTATTCGTGCGGAAACAGTTGCCTATGATGATTTAGTAGAAGCTGGATCGATGGCTGCTGCAAAAGAAGCAGGTAAGGTTCGTTTAGAAGGAAAAGAATATATTGTACAAGACGGAGATGTAATGTTGTTCCGCTTCAACGTATAATAGCAAAAAAGGATCAGTGATTTATCACTGATCCTTTTTTGAAGAATAAAGTATATAAAAGTGTCCGGTGAACACTGGGATCATGGGACTTGAAAGAACGAAAAATACTCTTGATTTCCGTTTCAGGTGGACGCTTTCCGCGGGCACGGCTTCAATCTCCTCGTCACTACGAAAACATATGCTCCTGCGGTTACTCGTCGCAAAGACATTGGTCAAACAAGGATTGACCAATGTCTTTCCTGCGGGGCTTTCAGCTCGTGCTATTCCCGCTGGAGTCGCCACCTTTCACTCCAATCAATAAAGAGTGTAGTACCTCCATTTAAGATTTAGCATAGCTTATCGCTAAGGAGATTAGTTTTAGTTAATGTTGGAAAAAACTTTCTGAAATTACAGTTGAACTTGGGATGTCGCTATTACTTAATGATGCTGAAGTAGATTTTCTTTCATACTAGTGGAAATGAGGAGAAATAGTAAGCATATACTAAATAAAGAAGTAAGATAGCGAACGAAATTGTATCTTCGAGAGCTTGCTCTATTAGTAGGGAAGGATCTTTTCTCTAGTTATCCAGAAACGCACTAACCTGTTTCTAAGATTTGTAGGAGGGCGACGGACAGGCAAACGCCATAAGATTACCGGAAAAAAGGGATATTGGTTGTGACGGACGTCACAACCAATATCCCTAAAAATCCCCTCGGTAATCATATAGTAAAAAGTCTGTCCAAAGCCCTTCGGAAACGCATAGAACCAGGTTTTGAACTTAAGGATTGTTCTTGTTAATCCTTCTTTAATACATATAATCTAGGCTTCTCTGGATCATCTTTGATCAATAAGTCGTTTGGATATTTTCGGAGCTCTTTGTACATGGCAAAGTCACCAGCTGCACCAGCGATCAGCCAAGCACCTAAAAGAACGAGCAAAAGAGAGCCTATCCAAAACCCTATAATCATTGGTAAAACACCAGTTAACCAAAAAGGAAGTAATAATGCCTTTTTCATGGCACTGTTTTGTAATGGAATAATAGTTGTAGCATAAGCGACCCCCATTTGAAGATTAACCCCATAATCCATACTACTCCAAGGTGCTTTACCAAAAATCCAAAATCCAACAAGGTGAAAGCACTCGTGTAAAACGATTAATACTACATAACCGATTAAGAACCAGAGAAAGCTCCAAAATGAGAAAGTGATTTCTGTAATATCCGTTATCCAAGGGAAAAGAAGTAATCCTATTATAGATAAACCGATAGTTAATCCAATACTTTCCCAAGCAACCTTTTTCAAATTAATATCAATTACAACTAAAATTTCTTCCTTATTTTCCATAGAATCCTCCTATTTAAAAATAAATATACCTCAATGAGTAATATAATGACAATCATCCTTGATACGATAGATAAACTATGTTACAATTCATTGATGTGAGTAATAGAATTACTTGCTCCTTGTCGGCTTTCAATAGTCGGCCAAAGACCATAGGGAGGTGTAAATAGATGAGAAAGTACGAATTAATGTACATTATTCAACCAGCAATTGAGGAAGATGCGAAGAAAGCTTTAGTAGAGCGTTTCCAAGAAATCTTAACTTCAAATGGTGCAGAAATCATCGAAGCAAAAGAGTGGGGTAAACGCCGTTTAGCTTACGAAATCAATGACTTACGTGAAGGATTCTACCAAATCCTTAAAGTAACTGCTGATTCAAAAGCAATCGATGAATACACACGTTTAGCTAACATCAATGAAGACATTATCCGTCACATTGCTGTTCGTATCGACGATATTAAAGTTAAAGCAAAAAAATAAAATTGACTAAAAAAGCTGATCAAGGGAGGTTGTTTACTGATGATTAACCGTGTCGTTTTAGTTGGAAGACTAACAAAAGATCCGGAACTTCGCTATACACCAAGTGGTGTTGCAATGGCAAGATTTACACTTGCTGTAAATCGTACATTCTCCAACCAACAAGGTGAAAGAGAAGCTGATTTTATCAACTGTGTCGTTTGGAGAAAGCAAGCTGAAAACACAGCAAACTACTTGAAAAAAGGAAGTTTAGCTGGTGTGGAAGGGCGCATTCAAACGGGTAGTTATGAAGGACAAGATGGAAAACGAGTATATACGACAGACGTTGTCGCAGACAGCGTTCAGTTCTTAGAACCACGTAATAGCTCTGGCTCTGGAGATCGTAACCAAAGTGGACAATCATTTGGTAGCAATAACCAGCAGCAATTTTCAACACCTTCATATCAGCAAAGCCAACCTATGAATCAGCAAAACTATACACGTGTAGATGAGGATCCTTTTTCTAATAGTAGCGGACCAATCGAAGTATCGGATGACGACCTACCGTTCTAAAAAGTATCATCCAGCATGTTTACTTTAATCGAAAAGGAGGCAACCTAATATGGCACCACGTCGCGGAGGCAAAAGACGCCGTAAAGTTTGTTACTTCACATCAAACAATATCACACACATCGATTATAAAGATGTAGATTTGTTGAAAAAATTCGTGTCAGAACGTGGAAAAATTCTTCCACGTCGTGTGACAGGAACTAGTGCGAAGTACCAACGTAAGTTAACACGAGCTATTAAAGTATCTCGTATCATGGCTTTACTTCCATTCTCTACTGAAGAGAGATAAGTATAAATTAGAAAGACCGGGAAACCGGTCTTTTTTTCTTTTTTATACACTTACAGTTGTATGTTTTATGTTCATTCTTAATTAGCTTCAGCACTGTGGGATTTTAGTTGTTGTAAAAAATCTGTTACAATGGATAGATGATTACATTAAAGGAAGGTTCCTAAATGCAAAGAAATCAAACAAGTTATTTAACATATGGAGCTGCAATGATAGCACTGTTTGCTATTTTATTGGCAATGTCTGTCTATGTTCCTGTACTCGGTTTTTTCACCTCTTTCGTTGTACCATTACCTCTTGCATGGTACAGTGCAAGATTTGAAAGAAAGCAAGCTGCATTTGTCGTTATTATTGCATTACTGATTTCTTTTATAATTGGTGGTGTTTTCGGGCTTATTTTTGGATTGTTAGTTGGTCCATTAGGCTTTATCATTGGAGACTCTATACGAGCTAAAAAGTCCAAGTTATATATGCTTATGGCAACAGGCCTGTTTTTACTTTTAATGACAGCTGCACAATACATATTATCCGTTTTATTTTTTAATATGAATGTTTTGAAGCAATTTATTGCGACCATTGAAGTATACTACGAACAACTGGGAAATATTATGTCTTCGGTTGGACAGTTGCCTGAGGGTTATGATGAGTTAGTTAGACAAAGCATTATACTTATTGAATCTATTATGCCTAGCTATTTTATTGGTGCTGTGTTTATAAGTGCTTGGTTATATTTAATCATTAATTTGCCCCTATTGAAAAAATTGAAATTAGATGTCCCGAAGTTTCCTAAATTCATGCATTTTAGACTACCTAAAGCAGTGTTATGGTATTATTTAATCGTATCTATATTCTCATTGTTTGTTTCCTATGAGGTAGGGACGTTTGGTTATTTATTATTCGTAAATGCCGCAATAATTTTGCGAGCACTGTTGTTTTTACAAGGTGTATCACTTATTCACTACTACTTTTACGTAAAAGGATTGCCAAAATGGTCTATGATATTTGCAACATTTTTTGCAATTCCATTATTTACGTTTACTATTATAGTAGGGGTATTAGATTTAGGATTTAATATACGAGGATTTATAAAAGACAGATACAAAAAATAAGGAGCTGATCTAGTGGCATCTTTTTTTAGAAAACGGCCAATTCGATATCCACTCATATTGTTCTTATTACTTAGTGGGGTTGCAACTTATTTGTTACTGTCTACCAATTTATTGATTGGATTATTATTTTCTCTAATGGTAATTGGTGTATTTATCTATGCGTGGATTATTGAACAACGTGTATATGAAGAGACAGAAAAACATATCGAAACTCTTTCCTACCGGATGAAAAAGGTAGGGGAAGAAGCCTTATTAGAAATGCCAATCGGGATCCTACTCATAAATGATCAGTACATCATTGAGTGGGCAAATCCATACATGACGCAGCAGCTTCCATTCGATACGATTATTGGTGAGGAGCTTCTTTCTATATCAAAGGATCTTCAACAGCTGAAGAAACAAGAAGAATCTAAAGAAATGGTCATTTCTTTAGATGAAAAAAATTATAAAGTGCTCTATAAAGCCGAAGAAAAGCTTTTATACTTCTTTGACATAACAGAACAAGTAGAGATGGAATCGCTCTATTACGGTGATCGAACCGTAATTGGTGTGCTATTTATAGATAATTATGATGAAATTTCACAGGGTATGGACGACCAAACAAGAGGAAGGCTTAATAGCATTGTTACTTCCTGTGTGAATGATTGGGGAGCAAAATACGGTATTTATGTGAAACGAATTTCTTCAGATCGTTTTTTAGCCGTTTTTAATGAATCAATCCTCGTAGAAATAGAAAAAAGTAAATTCTCCATATTGGATGATATAAGAGAAACTACCTCTAAATTTGGATTTTCGCTCACTTTAAGCGTTGGTGTTGGTGCAGGTTCCACTTCCCTTGTTGAACTTGGAGAACTTGCTCAGTCCAGCTTAGATTTAGTTTTAGGTCGTGGTGGAGATCAAGTAGCCATCAAGCATCCAAGTGGAAAAGTAAAGTTTTTTGGTGGAAAAACAAATCCAGTAGAAAAACGGACACGTGTAAGAGCCAGAGTTATCTCTCATGCTTTAAGAGATCTTATACAGGATAGTGACCAAGTATTTGTGATGGGGCACAAGATGCCAGATATGGATGCAATAGGTTCGGCTGTAGGTGTAAGAAAAATGGTTGGTATGAACAAAGTAGAGGGCTACGTTGTATTGGACAGTAATGAGCTAGACAATAGCGTGACACGATTAATGGATGAGATAAAGGAAGAACCAGAGCTATATAATCGTTTTATAAGTCCTGAAGAAGCGATCAGCAAAATGACAGATAAAACATTATTAGTTGTAGTTGATACACATAAGCCGAGCTTGGTTATTGATGAAAAGCTTCTTCAAAAGGCAGAAAAAATAGTTGTGATTGATCATCATCGGCGCGGGGAGGAATTTATTTCCAATACGCTGCTAGTTTACATGGAACCATACGCCTCTTCTACTTCAGAGCTGGTAACCGAACTAATTGAATATCAGCCTAAAAATGAAAAGCTATCCATGTTAGAAGCAACTTCTATGCTAGCAGGAATTATAGTAGATACGAAAAGCTTTACTTTACGTACAGGCGCAAGAACATTCGAAGCTGCATCCTATTTACGGACACACGGAGCAGATACAATTCTTGTTCAGCGGATGCTAAAGGAAGATATTGATACTTATATAGAACGTTCTAAAATCGTCCAAAACGTTGAATTTTTTAAAGAAGGTATTGCTATTGCTCATGGTATGGAAAACGTCTCCTACAGCCAGGTATTACTTGCTCAAACTGCAGATATATTATTGACGATGAATAATGTCGCAGCTTCTTTCGTAATAGGACGTAAAAGTGAATCTACGATTGGCATCAGCGCACGATCATTAGGAGATATCAATGTTCAAGTAATTATGGAAAAACTAAATGGTGGTGGACATTTAACAAATGCTGCCTGCCAAATGGAAGAAACCTCGATAGATGAAGCAATAGAACTTCTAAAAAATGCAATTATAGATACAATTGAAGGAGGAAATGAAGAATGAAAGTAGTATTCTTAAAAGACGTAAAAGGTAAAGGGAAAAAAGGCGAGGTAAAAAATGTTGCAGATGGTTATGCACATAACTTTTTACTTAAAAACAAATTAGCGGTTGAAGTAAACGCAGCTGCATTAAGTGCACTAGAAGGACAAAAGAAAAAGTCCGAGAAAGAAGCAGCTCAAGAATTGGCAGAAGCAAAAGATTTAAAAGAAAAATTAGAGCAGATAACTGTTGAGTTAAAAGCAAAGTCTGGAAGTGACGGTCGACTATTTGGTTCAATTACAACGAAACAAATTGCCTCTCAATTAGAAAAAACACATGGTATTAAATTAGATAAACGAAAAATGGAATTAGATGATGCAATTAGAGCATTAGGATATACAAATGTCCCTGTAAAACTTCATCATGAAGTTGTGGCGACACTAAAAGTTCTTGTTTCTGAAGAAGCGTAAGGAGAGAGGTAAATGAGCGATCCGATGTTGGACCGTGTACCGCCACATAACCAAGAAGCTGAACAATCTGTCATTGGCGCTATATTTTTAGAACCACAGGCATTAATTACTGCTGGTGAAATCTTGCTAGCGGAAGATTTCTATCGGGTAGCACATCAGAAGATTTTCCAAACAATGCTTCATTTGAGCGATAAAGGTAAGGCAATTGATGTTGTAACCGTGACGGAAGAGCTTTCTGCAAAGAAAGAATTAGAGGATGTTGGTGGAATTTCATATATAAGCGAAATTGCTAATGCAGTTCCAACAGCAGCCAATATAGCATACTACGCTAAAATTGTAGAAGAAAAATCTATTTTACGCCGCTTAATACGCGTAGCCACCACAATAGTAGAAGATGGTTTTACAAGAGAAGATGAAGTAGAAGCATTATTAGCAGAAGCCGAACGCAAAATGATGGAAGTCGCAAGCCGAAAAAATGCGGGTGATTTCGAACATATTAAAGATGTATTAGTGGAAACATACGATAATATAGAAAAACTTCATACGAGAAAAGGCGACGTTACCGGTATACCGACAGGATTCCGTGACTTAGATCGAATTACAGCCGGCTTCCAACGAAATGACTTGATCATTGTAGCTGCTCGTCCATCTGTAGGTAAAACGGCATTTGCTCTGAATGTGGCTCAAAACGTAGCGACAAAAACAGATGAAAATGTAGCAATCTTTAGTTTAGAGATGGGTGCAGAACAGTTAGTTATGCGTATGCTTTGTGCGGAGGGGAATATAGACGCTCAGGTTCTTCGTACAGGGGCATTAACAACTGAGGATTGGCGCAAGCTTACAATGGCAATGGGAAGCCTTTCAAATGCAGGTATTTATATTGATGATACTCCTGGTATTCGGGTAAATGAAATCCGGGCAAAATGTCGTCGACTGAAACAAGAGCATGGCCTAGGAATGATTTTGATTGATTATTTACAGCTAATCCAAGGTAGTGGAGGAAGCCAAGCAAACCGTCAACAGGAGGTCTCGGAAATTTCTCGTTCCTTAAAAGGTTTAGCTCGTGAATTGCAAGTTCCTGTAATAGCCTTGTCTCAGTTATCTCGTGGAGTAGAGCAGCGTCAAGATAAGAGACCAATGATGTCTGACTTGCGTGAATCTGGTTCTATTGAGCAGGATGCAGATATTGTCTCGTTCCTGTATCGTGAAGATTATTATGACAAAGAAACCGAAAATCAGAATATGATTGAAATTATTATAGCAAAACAACGTAATGGTCCTACTGGAACTGTTACACTGGCATTCGTAAAAGAGTTTAACAAATTCGTTAACATCGACTGGAGTCAACACCAAGCACCACCAGCATAATGAGAAAAGTGCAAGCGCCTATGTAGCCCTGACAAGCGCTGGAAGGATTTCACGTAAAGGTGTACTTTGCCTTTACTTGAAAGCCTGAAGCGACTCGAAGGGCTAGGCGCTGAAACTAGACAGATAGAAAAGTGCAAGCGCCACCGAGATTTAGAGATATGCTTGTAAACAAAATATAATTAAATAGCTTAATATAAAAACACGAACGATAAATGAAAGGGGTCATTTATTTGTTCGTGTTTTTACTTTAAATCAGTTGACTAAGTGCTTTTAGATTGGTACAATAACACTGTTTGAATCAGGACATGTAAAATGTCTGACGGAGGTGCTGGAAAATGCCATCAGTAGTAGTAGTTGGAACACAATGGGGAGACGAAGGTAAAGGGAAAATCACAGACTTTCTATCCGAAAACTCAGAAGTAATTGCACGTTACCAAGGAGGTAATAATGCAGGTCATACCATTATTTTTGGTGGAGAAACTTACAAGCTTCATTTGATTCCATCAGGGATATTCTATAAAGATAAAATCTCTGTTATAGGAAACGGAATGGTAGTGGATCCAAGAGCACTTGTAAAAGAGCTAAAAGGATTGCATGATCGTGGTGTTACAACTGAAAACTTACGTATTTCTAATCGAGCTCATGTTATTCTGCCTTATCACATAAAACAGGACGAAGTAGAAGAAGCTCGTAGAGGAGCAAATAAAATCGGAACAACAGGTAAAGGTATTGGACCAGCTTATATGGACAAGGCTGCACGTGTAGGAATCCGTATTGCTGACCTATTGGATTACGAAGTGTTTAAAGAAAAATTAGAAATTAACTTAGAAGAAAAGAATAGAATGTTTGAGAAGTTTTACGAAACAGAAGGATTTACTTCAGAAGAAATTTTAGAAGAATTCTATGCCTATGGACAAGAGATTGCCAAATACGTTACAGATACTTCAAAAGTATTAAACGACGCATTAGATGACGGTCGTCGTGTGTTATTTGAAGGTGCCCAAGGAGTTATGTTGGATATCGACCAAGGTACTTATCCATTTGTAACCTCTTCGAATCCAGTTGCTGGAGGAGTGACAATTGGAGCAGGAGTAGGTCCAACAAAGATTAATCATGTAGTAGGAGTTTGTAAAGCATATACATCACGCGTAGGTGATGGTCCTTTCCCAACTGAGCTATTTGATGAAATAGGAAACCAAATCCGTGAAGTTGGGAAAGAATACGGAACAACTACAGGTAGACCACGTCGTATTGGATGGTTTGACACTGTAGTAATAAGACATGCTCGTCGTGTTAGTGGCTTAACCGATTTAACGGTTAACTCAATTGATGTCTTAACTGGCTTAGATACAGTTAAATTATGTACTGCTTATAAATACAAAGGTGAGTTAATTACGGAGTACCCAGCAAACCTTCGTATGTTAAGTGAATGTGAGCCCGTATATGAAGAAATGCCAGGTTGGAGTGAAGATATTACTAAATGTAAATCACTTGATGAGCTTCCTGAAACAGCGCGACATTACTTAGAGCGTATTTCTCAGCTTACAGGTGTACAAATTTCCATTTTCTCAGTCGGACCAGATCGTACCCAAACGAATATTATTACAAGTGTTTGGAAATAAAAAGTAAAAAAACCATCAAGAGCACAAGCTTTTGATGGTTTTTTTGTCTATTAATGGAGATATTTGAAAAGGTTTTATTATGTAAATCTTCTATTATGACAAATATAACAAAGAATTCTATTGGTTTATGTATAATATATGAAAATTTTGGAGAAAGCTATTATATAAAAGTCTAGTGATTAGTTACAAGGGACTATTAAATGATAAAAAATGTAAAAATGATGAAATATATGGTATTAATACTACAGTTTCTTTACAACCTACTCCAAAGATACACATCTTCATTTCAAATATGTTAAATTAGAGAAGCGTGAAATGATAGAAGAGTTTACATACTGTCTGGAAGGGGCTTTATCATGTTTTTGAAAAGTAAGAATGAGGAACAGAAGGTATCGAAACCGGGTGTTCTTTCAAACGGAAAGTCAAATATAGTGAAAAAAGCAGCTATATCAGTTTTACTTATCTCGAGTATTTCGTTTAATATGGCTTTTGCAAAAGAAAGTGAAAGTAATACTTTAAAAGAAATATATCATATATATACGGATGGTCAATATGTTGGAACCATTTCGGATCAAACTAAAATACAATCTATGCTCGACAAAAAAGTTGAAAAATCTAGCTCCCAGTATAAAAATATGACTTTAACAGCTGGTTCTAACTTGTCGGTAGTATCAGAACAAGTATTTACACCAAATACAAATGATGAAACTACTCTTCAAAAGCTGGAAGGCTTAATCGAAGTAGAGGCAAAAGCATTTGCATTATCGGTCAATGACGAGATGGCAGTCTACGTCAAAGACATAGATGCTTACCATGAAGCTATTAGAAAACTAAAATTACATTTTGTTTCACAAGATGAATTGAACATACTGGAAGCTAGAAACAATACTAGTAATTCTTTACCCGAACTAAAAGAAAATGAAACTCGTATTGCTAATTTAATATTAAAAGAAAAGGTATCAGGAGTTACTGTTCAAACAGCACCTACGAAGATTGTTTCTCCAGATGATGCAGTGAAGCTTCTCTTAGAAGGAACATTAGAAAAAGAGGTATATGCAGTGGCACAAGGTGATGTATTAGGAACTATTGCTAGTAAGCATAATCTAACATCAGATGAACTAATAGCCTTGAATCCTGGAATAACAGATTCTAGCGTATTACAAATAGGTCAAGAGCTAAATGTAACAGTTCTAAAACCACTTATTAATATAGAAGTACAGTATGAGAAAAAGGTTAAAGAAACTATCGTACATACAAAAAAAGTAGAAGAAACAGAGAGTATGTATAAAGGGGATACAAAGGTAAAACAAGAAGGTTCAGATGGTCAAAAAGTGGCAACTTACCTAATTCGTAAAGAGAATGGGGTACAGGTTGGGCAATCAGTTGTGGAAGAAACGATTATTGTAGAACCAAAAGATCATATTGTTTTAAAAGGAACGAAAGTAATTCCTTCACGTGGCTCTGGTGCATTTGCTTGGCCAGCTGAAGGAGGATATATTTCTAGTAAGATGGGATATCGATGGGGACGTCAGCATGAAGGTATTGATATTGCACGACCAAGCGGCTTTACGATAAAAGCAGCAGATAATGGAATAGTAGTTGCAGCTGGTTGGGATGGAACGTACGGACAACGTGTCATTATCGACCACCAAAATGGATACAAGACAACGTATGCACATCTATCTTCTATTTCAGCTAAGGTAGGGCAAGTAGTCCCAACAGGAACTAAAATTGGTGTAATGGGAAGTACAGGTCGTTCTACAGGAACGCACTTACATTTTGAAGTTGAAAAAAATGGAGTTACGATTAATCCTTTAACTGTATTAAATAAATAAAATAATATATGAGACAGTTGCAATATATGGACTGTCTCTTTTTTATTCTTAGTAAATAATAATCTCATAAACTCGACCTCGTCGCCTGTAACGAAGATCCATTAATGTGTAATACTACATAAAGGGATTAGGGATAGCTTATTGCGAAATTTTTTTACTCAATTTTTTATTCTATTTTAGGTCACACGAAAAGAATATTTTTTTATAAAATTTCCTAGGAAATATTTCGACATAGGGTGTCGAATTATAGCGTTGCTACTACTTTAGAGATGCAGGAAGCCTGAAACAATGTTAAAGTAGATATTATTATTGTTAAAAATAATTCAATTGAGTTAAATATAGAATACTAGAAACAGGGGGAGTAAAAATGAGTAAAAAGATATTAGTTGTAGATGATGAAAAGCCAATTGCAGATATACTTCAATTTAACCTTAAAAAAGAAGGGTACCAAGTAGTTTGTGCATATAATGGAGATGAAGCATTAAAAAAGGTAGAGGAGGATCAACCGGATTTAATGCTATTAGATATTATGTTGCCTAACAAAGATGGAATGGAAGTTTGTAGAGAAATTCGAAAAAAATATGACTTTCCTATAATCATGCTGACAGCAAAAGATTCTGAGATAGACAAAGTACTAGGTCTTGAGCTTGGAGCAGATGATTATGTAACTAAACCATTCAGTACGAGAGAATTAATCGCTCGAGTTAAAGCAAATATGCGTAGACACCAAACTATTCAAGAAGATGCTGAAGTAGTGACAAATGATATTGTTATTGGTCCATTAACTATACAGCCAGATGCGTATCTAGTATTAAAGAGAGACGAAACAATTGAGCTTACACATCGAGAATTCGAGCTGTTGCATTACTTGGCAAAACATATAGGACAAGTTATGACACGTGAGCATTTACTACAAACAGTATGGGGTTATGATTACTTTGGAGATGTGCGTACAGTGGATGTAACGATTCGTCGCTTACGAGAAAAAATTGAAGACAATCCAAGCCATCCGACTTGGATAGTAACTAGAAGAGGCGTAGGCTACTATTTACGAAGTCCTGAACAGGAGTAAAAAGAATGCAAAAGGTTGGATACTTTAAATCGATACATGTAAAGATTGTGCTGATTTACGTATTACTTATCATTATTGCTATGCAAATTATTGGATTGTATTTTGTCCGTGGGTTAGAGGAAACATTAAAGGATAATTTTCAAACGTCGATTCGTGAACGTGTTAGCATATTGGAATATAGCGCGCGAGAAGAATTAATAAAAATACGAAGCGAAGAAGACCAAACAAAAGAACAAAGTTTACGTTCAATTTTGTCTAGTCTTAATTCGTATGATATTAAAGAAGTACGTGTAATCGATGCACGGTATCGAATTTTGGCAACTTCTGATAATAATAATCAGTCGATTGTAGGTCAACGGTCCATGAATGATTTGGTTCGAAAATCGATTACTGCAGAAGATGATTTTGATAGTATATCGCTGGATGAAGAAACACACAGAATATGGATATTAGCTACTCCTATTATTTATAAGGGAGAAGTAATTGGAACATTATATATAGAATCTAATATTGAAAATATCTTTGTTCAGATGAATGAAATTAATCAAATACTTGCAGGAGGTACAGCAGTTGCGTTAGTTATTACTGTCATACTAGGGATTCTAATCGCACAGACAATTACCCGTCCTATCGCAGATATGAGAAAACAAGCACAAGCTATGGCCAAAGGTAATTTTTCTAGAAAAGTTCGAGTATATGGCAGTGATGAAATAGGGCAGCTAGCAATTACCTTTAATCATCTGACGAATAGATTGCAAGAAGCTCAATCGACAACCGAAGCAGAGCGTAGGAAACTAGCATCTGTTTTAACCAATATGACAGATGGCGTAATAGCTACAGATCGCAAAGGTAGAGTTATCCTTATAAATGATCCAGCACTTAGACTTTTGCGCATACCTAGAGAAATGGTGTTAAATCGTCCAATTATATCTGTTCTTGGAATAGATCCTGAACATTCGTTTGAGGATTTAATCCATTTAAAAGAACCGATCAATTTGGATTTAAGCTCCATTGAACGACCATTTATTTTACGTGCAAATTTTTCAGTGATACAAAAAGAAACTGGTTTTGTTAACGGTTTAATTGCAGTATTACATGACAATACAGAACAAGAAAAAGTGGATATGGAAAGAAGAGAGTTTGTTGCGAACGTTTCTCATGAATTACGAACACCGCTTACGACCATGAGTAGTTATTTGGAGGCATTGGCTGACGGTGCTTGGAAGGATGAAGAAATTGCTCCATCTTTTTTACAGGTAACTCAAACAGAAACACATAGAATGATTCGACTAGTAAATGACCTACTTCAATTATCTAAAATGGATAGTAGAGATTATGATTTGAATCGAGAAATTGTCAATTTCAATCAATTCTTTAACCGCATTATCGATAGATTTGAGCTTTCCAAATCAGATCACGTTACGTTTGTCCGCATGCTTTCTAATAAGTCGTATTATGTAGATATCGATACGGATAAATTAACACAGGTAATCGATAATATTATTTCAAATGCGATAAAGTATTCCCCAGACGGTGGGAATATACGATTTGGCGTAGTAGTTACTGACTCGATTTTAAAAGTAATGATTTCTGATGATGGCATGGGAATTCCTTCTGAAAATGTTGATCGAGTCTTTGATCGTTTTTATAGGGTAGATCGTGCAAGAGCAAGATCTATGGGAGGAACGGGTCTCGGCTTAGCAATTGCCCGGGAAATGATTGAAGCTCATGGAGGTAAAATATGGGCAGAAAGTGAAGAAGGACACGGGACGACCATTTTCTTTACATTGGATATTTTAACGGATGAGGAAGGTGAGTGGGATTGAAATACATTGAGCATGTAAAATCCGTTGTTTTATTCTTACTTATAATCCTCAGCTTTACTTTAACTTTTTCTATTTGGACATTCTCTCCTGTCATTCAAACAAATGAGGCAGCTATTGTAGATATATCCATTGCCGAAAAAAAGAAATTAGAAGACATTATTAAACCGTATCGTATGATTATAAGCCAAGAAAATGTCCTAAAAGGATCATTTGCGAGTCAACCAATTGACTTTGTACTTAATAAAATGAAAACGTGGGAAATTCAAACGGTTGAGTTAGCTAGCAATAAAGTTAATATGGAGCAAATAAATGAGTTTATTAAAACCCCTAACCGTGCAAGTTTCTTTTTTACAGCAGATGTCCCTATAGAAATATTGGACAATATTTTAACCTTTGCAGATCATAATTTTCCTAAGGCTTATTTTAATCGATTAGTAATAGATTGGAATGAGGACAGCTCGGATAATATGAGTTTGTATTTTATCAGTACATCACAGCAGAAAATTTATAAGGCAACTGCAGAAAAAACGGATAAATTAGGGTTTATCGAGCGTACTATTGAGCAAGCTGACGCAATGCAAGTGTATAATGAAATTGTTAGAAACAACAAATTATCATTATACGTTTCATCATCACCGGAAAATATCATTAGTTATTCTTACTCTATTAAAGAAATTAATCCAAATAAGTTCAAGGATGCCCTTTTCAATAATCCTAGCCTAGTGAGAAGCAATTCTGTTAGTATGAGTGAACAACAATATACGGATGATAATGCATTAATGAATGTGAATTTTCCTTATAAAAGTTTAAACTATGTGCATCCTGCTTCCGAAAATGAAAATCCAGGGAATCCTCTAGAGCTCATTCAAAACAGCTTGAATTTTATTAATGAGCATAGTGGCTGGACAGATGACTATCGTTATTCACGGATGAACACCGCAAATCGCCAAATTAATTATCAATTGTATTTTGCAGGTCTACCTGTTTTTAGTAAGGATACATTAACAGAAATCTCGCAATACTGGGGAATTGACCGAGTGTATCGATACTATCGTCCTTTTTATACGCTTGATGTTCCTTTTCCTCTGAAAACGCGCCAAGTACAATTAGCTTCTGGGCAGTCCATTTATGATTTTCTTTCTACTGCCACAGATATTAATATGAATTCCATTGATGATGTGATGATTGGATTTTATTTATCTCGAGATGACGATCAATCTTTATTTAATCTTGAGCCTTCTTGGTATTACCAGGAGAGTGGGAGCTGGATTCGCATATCTCCAGAATTATTAGGAGGTGCAAAATTTGGATTGGAGTAAAACAAAGACTATATTCATAATAGTTTTTTCTATTTTAAATGTATTTTTATTGTCCCTATACTTGAATCGGTATAATGCATCTCAACAAATAGATAAACCTAATGATACACCTATTGAAGAAAAACTTATTCTTGACAATATAAAAGTTTTAGCCACAAACGATGAGATTAAAGAAGCTTCATATGTATCGGGTACCGTCCATAATTTTAACCAAGAGGAAATTGAAGAATTGTCTAACCAGACAATAGAAATAGCGGCTAAAGATAAAATAATCAGCACGTTCGATGAACCTATAAAGATAACAGATGAAAATACGTTAGAAAAAATAGTACATGAGCAAGTGATAAATGGTGCTGCTTATAGTCTTTGGAAAATAGATGAAGAAAATAATACTGCTATATTATTTCAACAAGTAAACAAACGACTCGTTTATTATAATTCGAATGCGAAACTACTAGTTCGCTGGAATGAAGAAAACGAACTTATTGGATATGAACAGACAATACTTGATGATTTAGAGAATTTTAATATGTCGCAAAAGCTGTTGCCTCATATGCAGGTGATCAATAAACTGTATGATAATTCGCTATTAAAACCAGATTCTATGATTAAAGAAATTAAACTGGGATATTCTACATTAGCTCAACTAACAGAGACGCAGGTCTTTGCACCAACATGGCATATACTTGTAGAACTTTTAGATGGAACAATCGAAGAATACTTTGTAAATGCAGTAGAGGGCAGAGTTGTTGATATTCAAACCGAGAAGGAACAAACAGCAGTAGAATAAGGAGTTTTAATGATGAAGTTCAGTGTATTAGCAAGTGGTAGTAGTGGTAACGCTATATATGTGGAAAATGATGAACATTCATTTTTAGTAGATGTCGGCTTGAGTGGTAAAAAGATGGATCAATTATTTCAAGAGATTGACCGAGATATTAAAAAGCTATCAGGAATTTTCATCACACATGAGCATAGCGACCATATTAAAGGGTTAGGTGTCTTAGCTAGAAAGTATGGGGTTCCCATTTTTGCAAATGAAAAAACCTGGACAGCAATGGATCCTCTTATTGGAAATGTTCCATTAGATCAGCGATTTCAATTTGATATGGAAACAGTAAAAAGTTTTGGATCCATTGATATCCAATCCTTTGCAGTATCCCACGATGCAGCGGATCCGATGTTTTACATTTTTCACGAAAACGATCGGAAGCTCGTTTTAATTACAGATACTGGATATGTGAGTGACCGAATGAAAGGACTTATTAAAGGAGCGGATTCCTTTGTTTTTGAAAGCAATCACGATGTTAGTATGCTACAGATGGGACGTTATCCTTGGTCCGTTAAACGAAGAATATTAAGTGATGTAGGACACGTCTCTAATGAGGATGCTGCAGTTGCGATGAGTGAAGTAATTGATGTGAAGAATACAAATATTTATTTATCCCATTTGAGTAAGGATAATAATATGAAGGATCTAGCTCGTATGAGTGTTGCTCAAACACTTCAATCCTGTGGTGTTATTGCAGGAGAGTATGTGCATCTACATGATACGGATGCCAATAAACCAACAGAGCTAGTTTTTGTGTAAAAATAGAAGTTCCCAATACTATGTATGTAGTATTGGGAACTTTTATTTATTTTTCAAGTAATTTTCATCTTATTTTAATGTGGAATGGGTACATTGTTAGTAGAGACATATTAGATATAGAGAGGAAGAGAAAGATGGATATAAATAACCCTTATGGACCACAACTACCAAACGAACAACCTCCGATAGAACCGAAAAAAAGAAATGAAAAAAAACGAGGAGTAGCAGGTTATTTCTTTAGCGGACTAGCAGGTGTACTTGTAGGTGCATTGCTTGTATGGTTTTTAATACCTTCCGTAGTGACTAATCTACCAACGGATAGAGCAACGAAATCTGGTGAAACAACTAAACAAACCCAACAGCTTTCAGTAGACGTTACAACAGATGTAACTGGAGCTGTAGAAAAAGCCTCCAGCGCTGTTGTTGGGATAACCAATATTCAATCAGTCACAAACTTCTGGAGCCAGTCAGAAGCAACACAGGATGCTGGCACGGGATCAGGAGTTATATATAAAAAAGAGAATGGGAAAGCTTATGTTATTACAAATTATCATGTTATTGAAAATGCAAAATCAGTGGAAGTTACATTAGCAGATGGATCTAAAGTAGAAGCAAGTATTGTAGGAGAAGATATATGGACAGATTTAGCAGTTCTTGCGATTGATGATAAGGGTATAGATTCTGTAATAGAATTTGGTGACTCTGATGCATTAAAACAAGGAGAAACGGTCATTGCTATCGGTAATCCTTTGGGACTTGATTTTTATGGCTCTGTTACAACTGGAGTAGTATCAGGTAAAGACCGCGCAGTCCCGGTTGATTTAAACGGAGATGGATTAGAGGATTGGCAATCAGAAGTTTTACAAACAGATGCAGCGATTAATCCTGGTAATAGTGGTGGTGCATTGATCAACTTAGCAGGTCAACTAATAGGTATTAACTCGATGAAGATTTCGCAAGCCACTGTAGAAGGAATCGGTTTAGCCATTCCAGTCAACACGGCTATTCCTATTATTGAAGACTTAGAGCAAAATGGAAAAGTAATTCGACCATCTATGGGGATCACGCTTATAGATTTGACGAATGTACCTGCATTTCATCAAAAAGAGACATTAAAATTACCAGCGGAAGTTACAACTGGTGTAGTAGTTGACGAAGTTGTAGAAGGAACTCCAGCTGCAGCAGCAGGGATGAAATCATACGATGTCATTGTTGAAATGGATGGAGAAAAAGTAGAAAACACGATTGAGTTGCGAAAACACTTATACAATGAAAAGGAAACGGGTGACGAACTGAAAGTGAAAGTATACAGACAAGGGAAACTAGTCGAGTTAACACTCCATTTAAAGGAATCGGCTGAACTATAAACATGTGGATAACTAAATAATGTAAAGAAGAGATTTACACAACGAGTAGGAAAAGAAAAGCTTGTCTTTCCTACTCGTTTTTCGTTTGGTAAAATAGGTTGTGGATAACAACGGAGGATATGTGCATAACTATTTAAAGTATTCCGACAACGAAAGGAGAGGAAAAAATGAGAATATTCAGCTGTGAAAACCATATAAATCACGCTTTAGACATGTTTGTAGCAGAACAAAAAACTTTTCCAATGCTAGAGGAATTAAATAACGAGGAAAAGTTATCCACAGTTTGCTCCTACTGTGAAAGTAATGCGATATATATTGTGGCTACTGAAAACTAAAACACAAGATGTAGATAACTATTGTGGATATGTGGATAAACTATGTGTATAACTTGTTTGTAAATGAAATGTAAAGGTGGATAACCTGTGAATATACAAATTATTTCAGTAGGAAAATTAAAAGAAAAATACTTGAAAATGGGGATAGAGGAATATACAAAGCGATTAGGTGCTTATGCAAAAATAGATTTAGTCGAAGTCCCAGATGAGAAAGCACCTGAAAATTTAAGTGAAGCTGATATGGAAATCGTTAAGAAAAAAGAAGGCGACCGTATTTTAGCGAAAATAGGAGCCGACACGTATGTTATTGCTCTAGCAATAGAAGGAAAGATGAAGACATCGGAGCAGCTGGCAAGTGATGTAGAATCTTTGATGACTTACGGTAGAAGTAAAATTGCCTTTGTTATCGGTGGATCTCTTGGTCTGCACGAAGAGGTGATGAAGCGTTCTGACGAAAAACTATCCTTTAGCAAAATGACGTTACCACATCAGTTGATGAAGCTAGTGCTGGTGGAGCAGATTTACCGAGCTTTTCGGATTATGAAGGGTGAACCGTATCATAAGTAAATGAGGTGTTTATCAATCACCCTATCCTTCCAAAAGGATAGAAAATGATTTACATTTCCAATCGTAATTAAATTAAAATGTATCGAAAAAATATATATAGAAGAGGAGGTCGTTCATTTGAAAGCACTTGTGTTTAATTCATTCGGAGGACCGGAAGTTCTGGAATATCTTGAAATTGCGGATCCTGTTATCGAGCCTGATGAAATTTTAGTAAGGATGAAAGCAATTGGATTGAATTTTGCAGATATTTATAGAAGAAGAGGGAACTATCATCTTGCTGGCAATCCTCCATTTATTTTAGGTTATGAAGGGGCGGGAGTCGTTGAAAAGACGGGAGCAAATGTCCAAGGAATCAATGTTGGTGATCCTGTTGCATTTGCCGATGTCCCATATGCTAACGCGGAACAAGTAGCTGTTCCGCTGGAAAAGGCAATTCCTCTTCCAGAAACCATTTCTTTTGAAGAGGCGGCTTCCGTTTTGCTGCAAGGCTTAACTGCCCATTATTTAACAAAAGATAGTTATGCGGTTAAGGAGAATGAGATAATTCTTGTTCATGCGGCAGCAGGGGGCGTTGGACAGCTACTCATCCAAATTGCAAAGCTCCTAGGTGGAAGGATCATTGGTTTAACCTCTTCTATGGAGAAGGCGTCCGCAGCTAAGAAAGCTGGAGCGAATCAGGTTTTCTTGTACTCGGATGATTGGAAGAGAAAAGTCTTAGAGGAAACAAACGGAAAAGGTGTGGATGTTGTCTATGACTCAGTAGGCTCTACACTCGAAGACAGCTTTGCAGCAACTCGCATTGGGGGAACGGTCGTATTTTTTGGAATGGCAGGGGGAGACCCTGCTCCAGTTGACCCAAGGATGTTGATGGATACGTCAAAGACTTTGACTGGTGGGGATCTTTGGAATGTCCTTACTTCCCGTGAGGAACGGATAGCCCGTTCAGCCGAGTTGTTCCGCTGGATAGAAGAGGGGAAAGTAACGGTATCTGAGCCTACGGTATTTGCACTACGGGATGGCCGCAAAGCGCATCATTTTCTAGAAAGCCGCAAAAGCACAGGGAAAATTTTATTAAGACCATAAAATGATAAGCTGTGTTGGAAGAAAGGAAGACGTTCTCATGTTTTGAATCTAGAACGTCCTTTCTTTTTACTTTCGGTTTGAACACATAGGAAAAGAAATCAGGTTGCACCCTTACATGTCTTTTGTCCTTATTCACCCGCAGAGTACTCCGGAATGGCTTATTGCCATAAAGGAAACCTCATTTAGATGCGCTGAGGGCAACCGTATCACAAGTAGATGAGGTTTCTATAAATCAAAGAAGAGGTACCAATAAACTAACTGAACCCCGAATAGTAGACACTTTAAAAAAATTGGACCTATTCGGGGTTCAATTCAAACTTTGGCCATCTTCTCTTTTTATTTCCATTGGTTAATAAAATCTGAGTTAAGTATAATTTGCAAAAGTTCCCCAATTTTCTATCTTATTAAGCTGAGGATATATTGAAATAAAGTGAACTATTATGGGAGAATTATTCAACTCAGGATGTGAAATAAAAAATCTACTATCTCCATATCTGATTGCTTTCAAAGCAAGTGGTAATTCCCGTCTAAAAATGTCATTTCGTTTTGTAGCAACAGTCTGATTAAATTGTCCATCTACATCCAAATAAACATTATATACATAACAACCTCTAATTTTAGTCCATTCTCCAAGTACTTCATCTCTCATTGGATTAATTTTATCGTAGGCAAAAATTAATCCAATTGTTAAAAAAAGGTCTGCAGTAATATCCGAATGGGTCAGTGTGTAGCGTCTATGCATTATAGGTTCTGTAGTGGTGATTCCTTCTCTAAACTCAACATAAAGTTTATCGGGATTAAAAATGCTCAAGCAACCACTTCCCAACACTTTTTTCTTAATATTATGATGTTTATTAATCATTTATACTTCGATATTTGCTTGTGTCTTAATGAGAGGGCTTCGCAACAAAAACCTTATATAGAGATTAGTTACGGAGGACCGTATCATAAGTAAATAAGGAAAAAGCCAAAAATGAAAAAGTTATACTCATAACTTTTTCATTTTTGGTGCTTATAAGGAAGAGCAACCAACATCCGTACATTAATATAGCCTTCCTAATTAAAAAAGAAAGGAAAAGTAAATGTAACGAAAGCCGCCCAAAGTCCGTAAACTGGCAAATACTTAGTGACCGCATCTTGGATGGGTGAAGGTCCAGTCTTGTTTTGTAGAAAACGCATATAGGAGACCATAATCCAAATAAGGTTTCCCCAGATAAGTATGTTTACACCTAAAACAGCAATTCTATTAGGCGTAATCCCGTAAGTAGAAAGTCTGAATACGATAGCTGACAAAGCTACACTGTCAATGATAAGAGCAAGAACAATTAAGGCAAAATTTATATAATCTGAAATGTTCTTTTTCTCGTCTGAGTCGCTCTCGATAATAGAAAATATGGTAACGGCCAATACACCAAGGAGTATTCCGTTGAAGGCTATCAGGAAATTGCGGTCCAAAAATGGATTTTTTCCGACCCATATAACCGTTATAAGATAGACCAACAATGTGACCAGGACAAGGGGACTAAAAATTTTGGCTATATACGGTGTAATATTCTTAGCAAGTTTAAGATTCATTGATACCAGGTATGCAGCCACAATAGCGAGAGCGGCAGCACCAAATAAAACGACGTTACTAAAATAGAAGTCCTCTATATCCAAGCCAATAAAGCTAAATAACTGCATGGTTAACGTTGCTAGTACCATTCCGCTAACTGCCATGCTAGCGTAAAGAATACAATATTCCAAATTAAATTTAAGATAGGCTAATCTTGTACTGCCTTTTGAATATTCATTTCCTGTAAATGCAAGCCCTACCAATATCCATAAAAATATAGGAAGGTGTAAATAAGCAAGGATAATACTGTCTTTATAATTTAATGGCAGCATATTTAGATAAAACCAAGAAATTAGGAATAACGCTCCAAGGGAATAAATAACACTTTTTTTCGGAGTATTATTGTAAACAAAATAGGCAGCAATAAAGGGAATTATACCAAAAGCTAGGTTTATTGGAGCAATTGCTTCCTGTTCGACAAAAGAGAAAATGATTCTGGTACTTATCCCGGCCAGAATGGCTAAAATGCCCATGAATAAGAAGCCTTTTTGAAGTAAGGAAGATTTTTCTGAATTTGCCGTCTCCTTGAAATGCAATCTTTCATACCAAATGCCAAGGACCTGAGAATCAGGATTTTGTTCCCATGCGTCTGAGAATGAATTTTTAAAGGCTTTGGGGTCATTTCTAAACATTCTCTCCAGCTCATGTGGATTAGCAATATTTTCAGTAATTAAATTTTTGCTATCCATGATTTTACCTCCCTTAATAATTGTCATAGTAAGTCCTACTTTCATCAGCAATGTTTATTAATCAAACTCTCTTTGCCTGTCTTCGTCACTTTTGTATTCTAAAATATCTCCAGGCTGACATTCTAGTGATTTACAAAAAGCCTCTAGAGTTGATAATCGAATCGCTTTTGCCTTTCCATTTTTCAATACAGAAAGATTCGCCATCGTGATGCCAACCTTCTCCGAAATTACCGTTACGCTCATTTTCCTTCTAGCCAAAATCACATCAATATTGATTATAATTGCCATTGGTTTCACCTCATATAGTTAAATCATTTTCTGATTTTATATCGATGGCATTTTTTAATAGCTTTTGAAGAACAGCAGCAAAGACTGCAATCATCATTGAAGCAAAAGGAACAACCAATCCGACAAAGATGACACCTGGGCGTCGTCTTTCTCCGCAAAGAGATAGAAGAGTGGCAAGACTAGCACATGCACGGTACTGATTGTGATGGCACAGAATTTGATATTCCTCAAAGATTATACAGATAGTGGCGAGAAAACTTTATTTTTTCAATATAGCGTAAAAGTTTAATAGCCTGATACAAAGCCAGTAAAAGGGAATCGCCGATGCATCAAAAACGATAGTAACGAGGTATTTAATCAAGTCAAACTATGGAACCTATTTCGCTGCAATATTACCTAACTCAGGTACCAAAAAGATGCATAAAGCAAGAACTGGAAAGCCCATAAGATGAAAAGCACCTCTCATAAGTATTGTTTTTTAGATATTAACACGTTATTTATTGATAAACAATAAATTTTTATTTATTTTTATAATATTTTTATTGTTAATAATTTATTAAGACAAAAACAAAAATATTCAAAGAAATGCTCTAAAGGTGTATCTCATGAGTCTCAATTAAATTATAGTTAATCACTAAAAAAAACTAACTTTGTGTATAAGAAAAGTGAGCCGCAAATGAGGTTTTTGCAAAAAAAGACAGCACCTTCTAATTTAATAGAATGGTACTGCTGTTTTGTTATATAAGTGAAGGATGAAAAGCTGTTGCATAAATGGTTATTTTGCTTTTGTACAATTCAATCCTTCTAGTCCTCTAGTTATTTCTTAACAACCGGAATCCACATTTCACCGTATACTAAGCCGTTTCGGTGCCCAATTATAACTGCGGCATTTGGGCCGCCTACATAGGCATACTCCTTCGTTTCTGGTAATACTTGTCCAAAAGCGATGCCAGTAAGCGTATTACTCAATTCCTCATCAGTTTGGGCTTCTCCTTTAACAACTACATATTCCCCTTTAGGGAATTGAATCACTCTAGTTGCTTCAGGTAATGTTTTCTCTGTCATCACGCCAGCATAATGCATCATCTTGTTATTTACTGCTTCATTCACCACAAAAATATAGTCGTTCGTAGCTAAAGATTTTAACGTATCAAGTCGTCCATCTTGTTTGACATCATGCCAGAAGTCTTCCTTTTCTTTATTAATACCAGCATAGTCTGTGTAATTGCTCTTTAACTCAGTTCCAAAACCTAAAACAAGAAAGCTGTCTTTTTCTTCTATTGTGTAATTTTCCATATACAAAACCCTTCTTTCGTTTTAATTTCAATCAATCAAGTGATTTATTTATATACTTGATGAGTTTATAATAACCTTAAATCATGTCAAAATATGACCCTATTTAGGAGGCTCCGATGAATAAAGTTGAACGGATTAATACAATTATGCGGTATATTAACAACCGAGCTCACTTTACAATTTCTGAAATCATGCAAGAATTTAATATCTCACGTTCGACCGCATTTAGAGATATTAGAGAAATTGAAGCCATGGGGATGCCGCTTGTCGCAGAAGTTGGCAGGGATGGCGGTTATAATGTCTTAAACAACTCTGTACTTCCGACTGTTCGCTTTACTGATAATGAGATTAAAGCACTTTTTATCGCCTTTATGGCCACAAGAAATCAACAACTTCCCTATTTAAAGAGTCGTCAGTCTTTAGCTGAAAAATTACTTGGCCTTATTTCAGAGAATCAGCAAGAAGACCTTATACTTTTAAATCAAATCTTACTTTTTGAAGGGACGAACCCGCATAATCCAGAGTTACTTGATTTATCGGATTTACCTGATCCTGTACTAGAAAAGCTTATTCAAATTCTTCTTTTGGACCGATATTTATTGATTACTGTCAAGGAAGAGAAAATGACAAAATTTTATCCAATTTATCTCTTGCACCTTCATCATGAAAAGGGAAAATGGCTGGTAGAAGGCTTTAACGTAAAGGAAGAAAAGAGAATGATTTTTCCTGTCTCCAATCTCATCGATGTCAAACCAGACCATACGAAAAATAAAATAAGTAAAAGAAGAATTTTAGAAAAACTTAGTAGACGGGATATAGAGAGTAACCTTGTCCTTGAGCTTGGTCCAAAAGCGATAGCCCAGTTCAAAAAATACCATCCTTTAAAAGTTTCCATTTCCTATACAAATCCCTACCAAACTACAGCCGTTCTAGAAACATTTATCAATATTAATAACGCCGAAGAATTGATCGAAATAACAAATTGGCTTCCCTTTCTGGGTGGGGATATAACAGTTAGGAAAGTGCCAGAAGAAGTCTTAAAAGGTTTACAAGAGAGGCTATTCCTATACTGCCCATAAGAAGTACCAGTTAAAACGCCCTTCTACAATTGTTAATTTGTTTTGAGAAGAGAGTATTTCACTTATAATAGTATTCAACATAAAAGGCGTTAATCTTTTAAGGATCAACGCCTTTATAACTGATTTACTTAAATTGTTAAACTTGATTTTCTCTTACTCCACACATAGATCCAAATGATAATCTAATATATTAACGTATCCTTCATCGTAAGAATTGCGGCGTTCAGCACATAATGGGAATTCTTCGCTTACTTGTTTATTTATCATTAATAATTACTTTGTCTTGAGAAGTGAAAACAATCCATTGGTCCTCATCTTGATTGAATTCTATTTTCTCAATGAAGCCAATTGATTTCTCAGCAACAATGGCAGCAACCTGTGATTCGGTTAAGTCAGCACCATCCGGCCTGTAATCGGCTAATACCTCTACAAACACCGCCGTTCCTTGCCCGGGCATGGACATAGCGATAGATCCTGTATCTGACACAATTACCCGCTGTCCAGCTTTAAGCTTTTTCTTAGCGTCTGTAAAGTCATAATACATGGATCCCGTAAAGAATCGATCTTCCTCGATACTCAATATAAATTTACCTTCTGAATGTGGTACATTTGTAAACTCTTTTTCCGGATATAGCACATCAGATTCGCCTTCTTTCGGAGCCATTCTTCCTTGAACTGAGAAAACAATGTTATGGTCAACAAAGAGTTCTTTGAGTTGCTCTTTTTGTTCATCCGTCAAGAAGTTATGGTTGATTTCAATGTTACCGGTTAATGTATCAACCGAAATACCCATGGAGGCAGCACCTGGATTATGGAATACCTCCCCCATCTTCTTTACTTCCCGGTGCACTTGATCCGTTAGTGCCCACTGCTCTTCTTCCGTAAAATCACTCTTAAAGATATGAATATATTTGGCAAGGAGTTCTCCGCTATCTACTTTACCTTGAAGAATCTTTAGAAGCTCATCCAATCGCTCGTCCGGATTCTTAATTCCAATCCAAAAACCTGGGTCTTCATCAGCTCCAAAAAAGAGGATTCCCTCTTTGTGAAAACCTTTTTGCCCTCCATACACTTCCTCAAGTGCCGCGATTGCAATCTGGCCCTCAACCTGCTGGACGGATAGATTTTCTGCAAGTCGGTCGGTCGGTTTTCCGTAAATTCCATCCTTAAACTCGGGCTGTTCTTCAATTTCCGCTAAAACTTTATCCCGTTCCGGTGTTTCAGTCAACGTTTGTTCCAGCTCTGCAATGATTTCCCGTTCAGTTTCCTTTTTTTCCACTTCTGAACCTTGTCCAAGTGTAATCTGTTCCTTCTCAGAAGTACCACATCCTGCAACTGTCAACAATAATGCAATTCCTATAGGTGTGATGTATTTTTTCATGGCTTAACCCCCTATCATGGAAGTAGACGGAAACATAACTATTATGTTACAAAATTTAAATATACCTCCTAATTGGTGGGGCTTATGTTAAAATTCTGAACTTTAAGATTCACTCTTTCATTTCTTATTCAACTAACCTGCTGCGTTAGTTATTATCGAGATGCGTATTAGATATTAATCGTATTTTTCCACCCATTTGTCATACTTCAAACTTCATGTATCAAATGGAATTAGCGATAAATTATTTTCCATTCTTAATGGAACTTAAGAGGGATTTCTTAATTGAGTGTAGAAAAATATATGTGCAAATAAAACACAGGGGGCTACTATGACTAATTTAATATCACATATTGCTACACTGGAAATACCAGTTACTAATTTAGAAGAATCTATAGAGTTTTATATCGATATCCTGGGTGCTGAAGTCCACTTTCGAGGTGAAAAAAATGCTATGCTTACTATGAAATCAAAAGGAGTTCCAACGATTTTCTTGGTTGAAACTGAAGAAATTAATGGATTATCATTCAGAAATACAAATACAAATATCGTTCATAGCATAATTGACTTTTATACTCCTACTTTAAAAGAATTATATGAGTGGCTTGAAGAAAAACAAGTTGAAGTTGGTCCTTTAAATTTACAAGGCGAATTTGGTGGTTTTGGATTTAGAGATCCCTCTGGAAATTGGTTAAGTGCCTGCAATATCCTTCACCCAGAACAGTAAATTTTTTTTGCGCCATTCTTTTTATTACACATAATGAGTCTAATGCGACATAAAAACTCCTTCAACTAACCTGCAGCGTTAGTTGAAGGAGTTTACTAAGGTTTTACCTAAAGTTGATGTTATCAGGAGAGCTCCCTTTACTCCTAGCATAGATAGTTTGTCCTTTCGCCGGCCTACTTCTGACACTCGTTCCATACCCAGAGGTTGTTCTTCTGTTCATGTACCATTTTTAATCATTACAGGAATGCTACCCTCTAGTGTAATTAGAAAAACTATTCTTCTATATTGAAGAATCTCGCCGTTAAGTTATCCCATCAGTTTATACCCAAGAAACTAGCGTATAGTATGATCAAGGTGAAAATAGTTTCCAATGCCCTTCGGATACAACTTCTACCGCTCCGTCAATCACTTTAATCGCGGTTTGATCGTCAATTGCATACGCAGGTCCCTGCATCCCTGCTGCCCATCGCTCTGCTGCAGCCATGGTATTTCCCGGCAGCATCTCATGATCCAAGTGAGGAAAGATTGAAAAATCAACCAGTCCCAGTGTTTCATCACCGCCGCCTGGTGAAGTCCAGCCAACGAAGTATTCCCCGATGTTAGGTGTCATCACCATGCTCCCAGCACTCATTCCCACATAGACTGAGTTCAGTGAGGGCAAGAGGTCTGCCAGCCTGGATTGACGCATCCAGTGGCATAAGTAAAGGGCGTCGCCACCCGACACCAGCAGTACATCCGTCTCCTGAACCAGCTGTATCCAGCGGTTTTCGTCAATACTTGGTAGCGCTGTGAGCTCCAGCACGCCGACGGACTTCCAACCGAGGTCGACCATAGGATTCTCGGATTTTCCACTGATGAACTGCCAAGCTTTGACTCCGGGGCCAACCCAAGGGTGTCCGTACATAGCAGTGGGAATGCACAGGGCGGTGGAGTCTGCGATCGGCTTGCCCAACATGTCAACCAGCGCGTCGTGTATGCTTTTGTTATTGATGCCTGCAGATGTGAGCAGAAATTTCATAATTTCACTCCTTGTCTTTGTGTGGTACTGTCAAGTTTTTCTTACTTCTAAGGCAGCAACCCTAGCTTTATAAATGATTAGAACACTTCTTGAATCATTGTTAATCCGACGTTCAGCTTATTTGTCTATTCGAATACCTGGCGAAGCTCAATCTGTCCTTCTCCAAGACCATGCGGATCTGGTGCACGCATCGCCCACTCGATAGCTTCCTCGCGAGACTTCACATCTATAAACCAGTATCCAGCGATCAACTCATTGACTTCGGCGAAAGGACCCTCTGTAATGGTCGGTGGTTCTCCCGGAACAGGGTAAGTAATACGAATGCCTTCAGAGCTTGGATGGAGTCCACCGACTGATACCAGAAGTCCAGCATTCTTCAATTCTTCATTGTATTTCTTCATCGCAGCAAACATCTGATCCATCTTCTCTTTTGGCATTGTTCCTGCTTCAGAATCCTTTGAAGCCTTTACAACCATCATAAATTTCATTAAGAAAACCTCCTTTTTACTTGCTGAGTAATATCTTTCTGAGGTAAATCCTTCCTTCAGCCATTATAGATTGATATCATTCTTACTATTGCAGCATTGACCATTATTCCTTTATCCCTTTGTTCATCAAGCTTTTATAGCTTCAATAGTAGAATAAGAAATGTTACCGTCTTCGTAATTAGTAATAGTCCTATTAAATACAAGAGATTAACAATGTCTCCCTAATAATAGTAATTCCAATAAAATTTCTTACCTTTTGGTATTATTCCACATCTAAACAGGGAATCCTTCTTCAGCTAAGCTGCCGATTTAGTTCAATAAGAAAAAAGGCTTTACTCCTTCTTGAAGTAAAGCACCCGTTAATTCATAAAAACTAAGCTTCTATGATGTGGCGTAGGAATGGCATAACAACTCCCATGACAAACAAAGCGATGACGACGTACAGGATGGTTCCGGCTATTGGTAGACTCCATTTTTGCTTCTTGTATTGGAACCAGTAATTAACTGCCCACATGACAAGCAGAAAACCCAAAAGACCGAATGTAAATATGTCACCGATGGGGTCTTGGACTGGGCTAATATTTACCACAGAGAAAAAAGCGAGAACACCAATAGCTCCCAATAAGATTAAATTGACAACATGCACGACAATATTATAAGAATTGTTATTCACTAAATCTCCACCCCGATCATTTATAGTTCACAATCTCAATTTTTTAATAACATTTTATCAAACTTTTATATAAATTATCGTTCTTTCTTTTAGTGAATCAAACGTTATTTCAAAGCCAGATGAGAAAACAACGAACGAAACATTAGTAAAGGATTATCTACTCCTCTTTCCATCTGAACTAAACAAACAATGCTTATTCAACTAGCCTGCCGCGTTAGATTGAGTGTAAACCTTCGGGAGAATCTAATTTAATCAGATGTAGGGTACGTGTCACCATACCAATCACTATAAAACAACCTTTATCTTAAACATAGCCTATTAAAACTAAACTGAAAGTCTTTTCTAGTTGTAGGGATTATTCTGAGAGTTTGCTAAAATAGAATTAATGAAAAGTTTAGTTTTAGATTTTCTAGTTCAAGGAGGGGTAGTATGAAGCAACTATATATAAAGCAAAAAGTATTCAGTTTAAGCGGTAAATTTACCGTGAAGGATGAGCAGGAGAACGATATCTATTATGTAGAGGGAAGTTTTATGCAAATTCCTAAGACTTTCTCTATTATGAATACAACTCGAGATGAAATCGCACTTATTACGAAAAAGGTTTTCAGTTTTTTACCTAAGTTTTTTGTTGAAGTGAATGGTCGAGAGGTGTTAACGATAAAGAAAGAGTTTTCTTTCTTTAAAGCTCGCTACACGATTGATGCGGCAGACATTGAAGTACACGGTAACTGGTGGGATATGAACTTTGAAGTGTTACAGCATGGTGTAGTTGTTGGTAGGGTAAGCAAAGAGTGGTTCACTTGGGGCGATAGCTACAAGGTTCAAATTATGAATGAGGATATGGAGGCTATTATTATAGCGTTTGTTGTAGCCATCGATTGTGTGAAAGCAGACCAAGCAGCTGCTTCTTCCGCATCCACGATGTAATAATTTTTCTTTCAGATTCACCCACTTTACCTAAATTATATGAGAGAATATCTTGATTAAAATAAAAAGACGGTAATCAAGCTCAAATTTCATCGAGATTAATTACCGTCTTAGACTAGCAAAAAGATGCTCTTAGCAATAGTCTAAGTACTTAAGTGAATTCATCTTAAGCGCTAATAATGCTTCCTAATTCGTAAAAAGTTAGTACCGAGTTCATTAAAAGCGATAGCTATTAGTATAATAGCGATGCCTAACCACTGTAACGGTGTTACCACTTCCGACAATATAATACTTGCTGAAAGAATCGCAATAGGTAATTCAATGGATGTTAATATATTTGCAACTCCTCCTGAAACCAAAGGGGCACCAGCTGCGAAAAATAATGGTGGTAGGACTGCGCCAAACAGCGAAACGCCAATCGCTGTTGTAAATAAGTTTAGTTCCAGTGGCACGACAGTTGGAATGTCCCGCATGAAAAGGACAAACACTAAAATTGTTGACCCAGTTACCATCAAAGAACTCCGCGTTAATGGATCCACATTTACAGCGACCTTTCCACTGCAAAAAATAAAACCTGCATAAGTGAATGCTGATAGAATTCCGTAGATTAAGCCTTTATATGGCAGACCTTGTATGTCCCCATTCACGAAATTCGAAGCAAAAAAGACCCCTATTAAGATTAGAATGATGGACAATATAGTTACAGGCGCAGGTTTAATTTTGCTGAAAATCCATTCTAAAATGATGCCAATCCAAACGAATTGGAACATTAAAATAATGGCCAACGAGGCCGGTAAATATTGCATCGAACCATAATAAAAAATACTAGTTAAACCGATAAAGCAACCGGTAATCATTATTTGAAGAACATTCTTCTTGTTAAGCCCTTTGAAACTCGCGCGTTTAATCAGAGTTAAGGACCATAATAAAAAGAATGAGATGACCATTTGAACGATATTGATTTGCCCAAGTGAGTAGCCAAAGCTAAATCCAAGTTTAGCAAATATCGGAGTAAAGCCGAAAAAGGATGCACCTAGTAATATATATATAACACCTTTATTTAATTTCATAATATGACCTCCTTGATGTCAAGACACAACCGAACTATTATAACATATATAAGCATAATCTTGGTTCCACCTTAAATGCTTTAACAAAGGAACAAATAGGAAGAGTAGACTTAGTTGCTGGGTAGTGTCGCTGTGTAAGAAACAATGGTTTGATTGATACTTGAAAAGTTGGTATTGTTTTAAAGAAAGAACAGGGTAATTAAAATAAAGATCTTTTATTGTCCAGGAGGACTAAAATCATGGTAACAATTAAGGAAATAGCAGAAAGAGCAAAAGTTTCACGGACAACTGTTTCGAGAGTGATCAACAATTCGGGTTATGTCAGTGAGGATGCTAAAAAAAGAGTGTTGAAAGTTATTGAAGATACGGGATATGTACCGAATCAGTATGCCAAGTCACTGCGGACCAAAAGTACAAAAGTAATTGGCGTCATACTACCGAAAATTAGTACTGAAACTTCAAGCCGCCTCGTAAAAGGTCTTGATGAAATTCTGGCAAAGGAAGGCTATCAGATACTTCTTACGATCACAAATCTGGATCCTAATAAAGAAATAGAGTATTTAAAGCTATTAAAAAGCCGTAATGTAGATGGAATTATCTTGTCAGCAACTAATATCAACGAAGTATTAATTGAAGAAATACACCAGGGGGAAGTCCCGTTTGTAACGGTCGGTCAACATATAGCTGGATTAGCCAATGTCCTTTTTGATGATTACAGGGCTTCAAGGGATATGGTGAGCTTATTTGTTGAGAAAGGTCATAAAAAAATTGCTTTTATTGGGGTGGATGAGCAAGACCATTCCGTAGGATATCTTCGGAAACAGGGTTATTTGAAAGGGTTGGAAGAGTATGGTCTGACTGCTGAAGATAAGTGGATTCAAAAAGGAAAATTTGATGTGGAATCAGGGTACGAATCCATGAAGTCCATTATGGAAGATGCGAAGCAAAAACCATCCGCAGTACTAGCTGTAACAGATCGACTGGCAATTGGTGCGATAAGATATTTAAACGATATAGGACTTTCTGTTCCAAACGACATAGCTGTTGCCGGAATGGGAGGATCAGAGCTTTCTAAATATATTTCTCCATCTTTAACCACTATCGATTTTTCCATTGAAGATGCAGGTCGAGAAGCAGCAAAATTATTATTAAAGCAGATAGATGGGAGCAGCTGCAAGGATGTCATTAGATTAATAGATCATAGACTTTTAAATCATTTTAGTATATAATACCAGTGTAATCGATTCCATACAGTCATCTGCGATTACACTTTATTTTTTTCTAATATGGAATCGATTCCATAGCAACAGAAAAAATATTTTGAGATAATAAAAGAGTGCTTTTTGAAAATATTTTTTCTGTTATATGTAAGCGATTTCATAAGGAGGAAAGAGAGATGGAGGAAAATCGTAAAATAGCAAAAGAGGTTATTGAAGCAATTGGAGGGAAGGACAATATCCAATCGGTGGCTCATTGTGCTACTAGGCTTCGCATCATGGTAAATGACAAAGACAAAATTAATCAAGAAAAAGTAGAAGACATTAACAAGGTTAAGGGAGCTTTCTTTAATTCTGGACAATATCAAATAATATTTGGAACTGGTACGGTGAATCGGATTTATGAGGAAGTATCCAAGCTTGGGCTCGAAACGAAGTCAGCTTCTGAACAGAAAGTGGAAGCCGTGAAGAGTGGCTCTAAATTTCAAAGGGCAATTCGGACGTTTGGGGATGTATTTGTTCCTATCATACCTGTTCTCGTAGCTACAGGTTTATTCATGGGGCTTCGTGGTCTAATTATGCAAGATCAAATTCTGGCTCTATTTGGATTAAGCACCGAAGACATTTCAGAAAACTTTATACTTTTTACACAAGTATTAACGGATACAGCTTTTATTTTCTTACCAGCTTTGGTTGCGTGGTCCACTTTTAGAGTATTCGGTGGAACTCCGATTATTGGTTTGATACTTGGGCTTATGCTTGTATCCCCTTCCTTACCTAATGCGTATGACGTAGCTGGAGGAAGTGCAGAAGCAATTACTATTTTAGGTTTCATACCTGTTGTAGGGTATCAAGGTTCTGTCATACCAGCATTTATTGCGGGTATTCTTGGTGCTAAGCTGGAAAGGGTTATCAGAAAACGTGTGCCAGAAGTATTGGACTTGATTGTGACACCGTTTTTAACTCTTTTGGTGATGATCATTTTATCATTGCTCGTAATAGGACCTATTTTCCATAGTGTTGAACAAGGTATATTAACAGTTGCAACAAGTGTTCTTTCATGGCCACTTGGTATTAGTGGTCTATTAATTGGCGGTTTGAATCAGCTGATTGTAATCACAGGAGTACACCATGTATTCAATATGTTAGAGATTCAATTACTTTCCGAATTTAAAAACAATCCATACAACGCTATTGTAACTTGTTCTGTAGCCGCACAAGGGGGAGCTGCTCTAGCAGTAGGTTTAAAAACAAAATCTGCGAAATTAAAAGCACTTGCTTTACCTTCATCCTTCTCTGCATTCTTAGGTATTACTGAGCCGGCAATCTTCGGAGTTAACCTTCGCTACGGGAAACCTTTCATCATGGGATTAATTGGTGGAGGAGTCGGAGGATTTTTGGCATCTATTCTTGGGCTCAAAGCAACAGGAATGGCAGTAACAGTAATTCCAGGTATTCTGCTTTATTTAAACGGACAGGTACTGCAATATATTCTTGTTAATGTAGTTGCTATAGCTGTTGCATTCGCCTTGACTTGGATGTTCGGCTATTCAGATAAGATGAAGAAGGAAATTGAACAGTAAATAGTGGGAAAAGGCAAGATATCACTTGTCTTTTCTTTTTAGGATATTAGAACAGTTATAGGAATAGCTATATCATTTGCTGAGATTACTGGATAATTCCAGTTTTAATAAGAATAGGAGGTTTTGTTGTGTCTGAAAAAGAAACTCTCCTTACGCAAGAGGTTCAACGAGTAGTAAATAATTTTAAAAATAAGGTTATGCAAGACCCATATCGTTTGAAATTTCATCTTATGCCACCTGTTGGACTTATGAATGATCCGAATGGGTTGATCCAGTATGAAGGAGTCTACCATGTATTTTATCAATGGAACCCTTTTGATACCACTCATGGTTCTAAATTTTGGGGTCACTATACATCTACAGATATGGTGACATGGAGGGAAGAACCAGTTGCTTTACTTCCTAGTGAAAGCTATGAAAAGAATGGCTGCTATTCAGGGAGTGCAATTGAAGTGGAAGGCAAGCTGTACTTATTTTATACGGGAAATGTAAAGTTGGAAGATGATTCACGAGAAACATATCAATGCCTTGCGGTTTCATCAGACGGTATCCACTTTGAAAAAAAAGGACCGATTCTTACTCTTCCAAAAGGCTATACGCCACATTTTCGTGATCCAAAGGTTTGGAAAAAGGAGGATCGATGGTACATGGTTCTCGGTGCTCAAACCTACGAGGAAAAAGGGACAGTTGTTTTGTTTACTTCAGATAATCTCTATGATTGGCAAGAGGTGGGGCAAATTGCTGGATCAGGCATGCATGGTCTAAAAGAATTCGGCTATATGTGGGAGTGTCCTGATTTGATTAATTTAAACGGAACAGACGTATTACTCGTTTCACCACAAGGAGTAAAGTCTTGTGGGCATTTATATCAAAATGTGTTTCAATCGGGTTATTTTGTAGGAAAACTTGATTATGAAAAAGGGAATTTTTCGCATGGACCTTTTACAGAACTCGATCGGGGCTTTGACTTTTATGCCCCTCAAACCTTTGAGACTTCTTCTGGAAGAACAATCCTATTTGCTTGGATGGGAATTACTGATGAAATGGAGGAGCATCAGCCGACTATTTCGAATCACTGGGTGCATGCTTTAACCATTCCGCGCAACTTAAGTCTTCGAGAAGGCAAGATATATCAAAATCCTGTCGAGGAACTGAAAAAACTCCGTAAAAATCAGGTAGTAATTACCAATGAAGAAAAGGCACTTTTAAATGGGTTAGAGATTAGCACAAGTGAATTGCTTTTAGAACTACAAAATGAAAACAGCTATTTTAATATTTCATTTCGAAATGAAGCATCGCTTTGCTTTGACCCAAGCAAGCAGGAAATTAGCTTGCAAAGGCGAAATATAAAGACAAACGCAATAGAATCTAGAACATGCAAAATAAAGTCAGTTAGGGAGCTTCAAATTCTTTTAGATCACTCATCCATTGAAATTTTCATCAATAATGGTGAAGAGGTCTTTACGGCTCGCTATTTTCCAGAACTAAGAGATAAAACATTAACAATTCAATGTGATACAGACTATAGATTGCACTATTGGGATCTGGAGTAAGGCTTAACAGAAAGAGGTGAAATGCTTGTACGGAGTTATATGCTTAGGAGAGGCGCTAATTGATTTTATTCCATTAGATAATGAAAATTTAACCTACCAAAAAGCTCCTGGCGGTGCACCGGCAAATGTTGCTGTCGGTATAGCAAAGCTAGGAGGTAAATCGGTCTTTCATGGGAAGGTTGGAAACGATGTACTAGGACATTTTCTTGTTGATACGTTGAATCGATATAGCGTTCAGACGACGTCCATGTTATTTACAGAGGACGCAAAGACAGGGGTCACATTTGTGACATTGGATCCTTCCGGGGATCGTACTTTCAGTTTTTATATTAATCCTAGTGCTGACAGATTTCTAGAAGAAAAGGAATTGGATCACAAACTATTTGAAACAAATAAGATTCTTCATATTGGCTCTATTTCATTGATCAGTGAGCCTTCCAGGTCAGCAACCCTGAAGGCAATTGAGTTAGCCAAAGAAAAAGGAATGCTTGTTTCCTATGATCCAAATCTCCGTTTAGATTTGTGGAGTTCAAGTGAGATGGCAAAGGAAGCTATTATATCTACTATTCCAAGTGCAGATATTTTGAAGATATCCGAGGAAGAACTCGAATTTTTGACAGGTGCAACTAATTTGGAAGAAGGAATAGCGTCCCTACCTGACTTACCACTAATTGTAGTGACTCTAGGTGAAAAAGGAAGTATCTATCGATTTAATAATCAGACTGTTAGGGTTCCAGCTTTAAAGAGCAAAGTAGTAGATACAACAGGAGCAGGGGATGCTTTTGTTTCAGGGATGCTCTATTTGATCAATGAGTCGGCTAAATCACTTCCAAACTTCACTGATACGGAAATGGAAGAAATCATTAGGTTTGGAAGCATTTCTGGGGGTCTAGCAACCACTCAAAAAGGTGCCATGACAGGATTACCGAGTCTACAGGAAATTAAAGACCAATTAAAGAATTTTAAATAAAATGAGAAGGTGTGTACACTGCATGTGTACATACCTTTTTTTATTTTAGGAAAGTATTAAATGTTTGGTATACAGTTTCCTTACAGTTAATTTCTCCATTAATAGTCAATTTGTTATTATATTACTATAATTTTATCTATAAATCAAAATAAACAAAATATTCTAAAATAAATAGTAATTTAATGGTAGAATAGTAAATGAACGATAATTCACTAGGATTGATAGGGAGTGGAAACAGTTGAGTGGAATGTTAAGAACGCTATTTATTTTAGAGAAAACGAATAGGAAAAACATTTTTTCTTGTATTCTGGTAGCACTATGTATTATTGGAATAGTCGTTTATGCAAATACGACAGAGTTAGGCAATCCGATTAAAGAGAAATCAAGTGAATCACTACCAGTCAAGGTAGCTTTAAATAAATTTCAGATTGTGGATGCCAGTGAATATGGTGAAGGTAGTGACATTTATAAAAATATCGTTAAACAATATTACACGTATCCGAAACAGGGAATGGCTTTAAAAACAGAGCGTCCTGATTTATTTATTGAAACAGCAATTGAACTAACAGAATTAAGAAAACAAGCATATGAAATGGACGGTTATGAGCTTATAGCTGCAAACTTACCTTCCCAAATAGAAAACCAAATGGATTCCTCCTATTATCAACACTTAAAGGAAAATAATTTAGAAGTATCCTTTGGTTCACTAAGCTTCTTTCCATTTTTAGCATTTTTGTTTAGTGTAGTAGGTTCCGTTTGGTTTGTTCTAATCTGTATCTACTCATCAAACATAATGATAGATGACTTCCGACATACTTCTCTTATTAAAGGCTATCCTATCGCTTTTACTAAGTATGTGTTAGCGAAATGTATGACTTCGATGGGGATTGTTTTTATTTTCATTATAGAGCTTATTATATGTAGTTTACCGCTAATCTATTTTAAAGGTCTAGGGCAGTCATCTTATCCAGTAGCTGTTTTTAACGGGGAAGTAACGATTTATCCAATTTACAAATACATAGCAGTTTCTATTGTTTATATGATTTGTTTAGCTGTTTTTGCAATACTATTATCTGTCATTTTAAATGTACTATTAAAAAATGTTTATTTAACTATATTTGTACAGGTTACGCTTGTTGTAATTCCTATTTTGTTCCCAGGACTAATCGTGCTTATACCGTTTAATCCATTTAACTATGTTAACTTTCCAAGTGTCTTAAATGGAGATTCTCTGAATTTAGCTACTCCTGTCGCCTTAAATAGTAATGCTGGGTTGCTCTATTTGTGTATTAGCATTGTATTGCTCATAGCTTTTATCAAATGGTTTTTATCGACAGGTAAGCTTCAGAAAATATAGGGGGTGTATGAAATGTGGGCTTATTTTAAGTGGGAATTTAGACAATTTTTTACGAATAAGAAAAACATAGCTGTGTATGTGATATTACTTTTTCTAGCTATATATTTTGCATTAAAAGTCGCACCTTCGTATGACCCTATAGAAAAAGTGGATGTAGCGGAAATGGAAGCGCGTTTCGCAACGAGAGATGATTTTATCAAAAGCGTAGAAGGAAAATCCCAGTTATATCCTTCAGTAGCCTACGCGCTTGCTATATTCCCTCAATGGAATGAATATGATAAGGCAAGAATCGAGGCAATTGGTGAGAAGGATTATTTAAAATATGCAGAAGCGACAGTAGGATGGTATAAGTACTCAGATCAAATAATCTTCAACGGTGGTCTATTCTTCTATAATCCTCTCTATTATACATTTGGCAATAGTTATGCGCATGCCGATGGTCACTTTGGTTATGGCTATACAGGTAGTAGATTTGCTGGCTATGTAGAGGGAGATTCGAAGCTTTCGATAGAGCTGTTTGAAGAAAGAACTGCTCTACAAACGTTGCAACGTTTATTAAATAGTTATTTACCAATTGTATTGTTTATAAGCTGTATCTTTTTTTCTGTAGATATTGTATTGAAAGATCGTCGTTATCCAAGTTTATTAAAAGGGTTTCCAATTGCCGATTGGAAAAAGCTTTTGATGAAAGGGGTTGTAGCTTTTATAGGAAGTATTTTGTCTTTCGTTCCGCTATGTGTTGGTTTTATCATTATCGGATTACAAAATGACTTTGGTGATTTTTCACTTCCGGTGCCTATCTATTCTTATATTGAAGAAACCTTTTCCAATATGACGATGGGTACATTCATGTTGAAAAACGCTTTGTTCATTAGTGTTTGGTTCTTATTCTTTATAGCTATCGTTTTGTTTCTAAGTATCATCGTGAAGGCTGAATTTGTTAATCTATTTGTTAGCTTATTAGTAATAGCAGCTGAGTGGATCTATTTTGAACGGGTTATGGGAGCTTATACAGATATACAACTATATCCAACCTCTTATGTGCAAGTAGGACAAGTAATTTCAGGGTATAGAAATTTTGTTTATGAGTCTCCATACCTAACCTATCAAAGTGGGTTAATAATTGTAGGAAGTTGCACGCTTATCTTAATGATATTGACATGGATTGTGAGTCATTTTAATAGATTTAAGTTAATAGCCTAAGGCAAGGAGATAGATATGTTGGAATTACAACAAATAGGTGTTCAATTTGGGGATAACCAAGTATTAATGGATGTATCGATTACGTTTCAAATTACAAATACATAGCAGTTTCAATTGTTTATATAATTTGTTTAGCTGTTTTTGCAATACTACTATCTGTAATTTTAAATGTACTATTAAAAATGTTTATTTAACTATATTTATACAGGTTACTCTTGTCGTAATTCCCATTTTTTCCCAGAACTAATCAAGTTTAGACCGTTTAATCCATGTTAATTTTCTAAGTGTTTTAAAAGGAGATTTCCTGAATTTAGCTGCTCCCATCGCACTAAATTGTAATACTTAGTTGCTCTGTTTATTAGCGTTGTATTGCTAATGGCTATTATTAAATAGTATTTATCGACTTCAGAAAATATAGGGGGTGGATGAAATGTGGAATTATTTTAAATGGGAATTAAAACAATTTTTTACCAATAAGAAAAATATAGCTGTGTATTTAATCTTACTATTTTTAGCTGTGTATTTTGCATTAAAAGTCGCACCTTCGTATGAGCCTATTGAAAAAGTTGATGTAGCGGAAATGGAAGCACGATATGAAACGAGAGATGAATTTAACAAAGGTGTAGGAGGTATAAAAAATAAACACACTGAAGTGGTCTACGCACTTTCCATATTTCTTCAATGGAATAATTATGATAAAGCAAGGATAGAAGCAATTCGGGAGAAGGATTATTTAAAATATGCGAAAGCGACAGCAAAATGGTATAAGTATTCTGATCAATATATCGTAAAAAGTAAAGAATTATTCTACAACCCCCTTTATTACACCTATAACAATAGTTTTGGTCATGCTGATGGACATTATGGTTATGGCTATACAAGTAGTCGATTTACTGGATACGTAGAGGGAGAATCGAAGCTTTCGATTGAGTTGTTTGAAGAAAGAACTGCTCTACAAACGTTGCAACGTTTATTAAATAGTTATTTACCGGTTGTATTGTTTATAAGCTGTATCTTATTTTCTGTAGATATTGTATTGAAAGATCGTCGTTATCCAAGTTTACTAAAAGGATTTCCAATGGCTGATTGGGAAAAACTATGGATGAAAGGACTAGTTGCTTTTTTAGGAAGCATGGTGGCAGTCATTCCTTTATGTGTAGGTTTTATCATTATCGGGATACAAAGTGGGTTTGGTGATTTTTCACTCCCGGTACCTATTTATTCGTACTTGGAAGGAACCTTTACGAATATGACGATGGGAACGTTCATTTTACAAAGCACTTTGTTTATTAGTGTTTGGCTTCTATTCTTTATAGCTATCATTTTGTTCCTAAGTTTAATTGTGAAGACTGAGTTTATTAATTTATTTGTCAGCTTTATCGTGATAGCGGCTGAGTGGCTTTATTTTGTTCGAGGAATGGGAACTTATACAGATATAGAGCGCTTTCCAACCTCCTATGTACAAGTAGGACAAATTATTTCAGGTTATAAAAACTTTATTTATGAATCCTGGCACTTAACCTATCAAAATGGATTAATAATTGTAGGAAGTTGCACAATCCTCATGATGATATTGACATTAATTGTGAGTCAGTCTAAAAGATTTAAGTTAATAGATTAAGGAAAGGGTGATAGACCATGCTGGAGTTAAAACAAATACACGTACAATTTGGAGATAAACAAGTATTAAAGGATATATCTATTACATTTCAACCTGGTGAGATTGTTGGCTTAGTTGCACCAAATGGAACAGGGAAATCGACACTGATGAACGTAATTATGAATTACTTAACACCAAGTCAAGGAAAAGTAATTTTGAACAATGAACTACAATATTCCAATAAGACAAACGAAGTGAAGATTCATCAAGATGTATCTATGATGCCTGATCAGAGTGATTTATATAATCATGTATCTGGTAAGAACCACCTGAAAATATATCAGGCGATGTGGAATAGTGACCCTAAACTAATTGACGATACAATTGTTCAACTTGGTATGGAGTCTTATGTGAAGAAAAAGACAGGTACGTATTCTTTAGGTATGCGACAACGTTTATGTTTTGCAATGCAAATAGTTTCTAATACGCAAGTGATGCTGATGGATGAAGTGATGAACGGCTTGGATCCAACACATGTGGAGCTAATATCTCAAATTCTTTTACAAAAGAAATCGGAAGGTAAAACAATTATTATTGCCTCTCACTTATTAGAAAATCTGGAGCAATATGCAGATCGAATATTCTTTATGAAAAATGGTGAACTTAAGCTTGTGGATGAAATGGCTACTGGTTTTAACGAGGAAAAAGTAACGACAATCCGCGTATCTAACTTTTCACAGGAGCACCTCGAAGCCTTTAAGAAACAATTTACAGAACTAGAAGTAAAGATGTTGCCAAATGGTAAAACGCTTATTGATGTAAGTGAGCATAAAATAGCTTTATTAGGTCACATCACTCAGTATCTAATCTCTCAAGGATTGTTTGATTTTAGTTTTGGAACGGTGACTTTGAATGATTTATATTCGATGGAGTATCAGCAAAAGTAGAGCTAGATGAAATGGGAAGATAAAATCACAAGGGTACACACTATTTTTAAAGTAACTCTTGTGATTTTTTCTTTTGACTTAGATTATCCGGAAATATCTGCAAAATGACATTAAAACTATATTAGGCTATAATTAAAAACGTTGTAATCACCCTTTAACTATTTGAAAGGGGTTTTTTTGTGATTAAATTACATAATGTCAGTAAAAGTTTTTCAACATTCCAAGCCATTAAATCTGTGTCTTTAACGATAGATAAAGGCGAGATTCACGGAATTATAGGGGCAAGTGGAGCAGGAAAATCCACTTTATTGCGACTAATGAATTTGTTGGAAATGCCAGATGATGGGGAAGTAGAAGTGAATGGTCAAAGGTTAACCAATTTGAGCAGCAAGGAGCTTCGACAGGCACGAAAAAAAATTGGTATGATTTTTCAGCATTTTAATTTAGTGGCAAATAAAACTGTTTATGAAAATGTTGCCGTTTCCTTAGAGCTGGCTAACATTCCAAAGAAAGAACAAAAAAGTCGCGTGCTAGAGTGTCTTCAATTTGTTGGTTTGGAGAATTTAATAGAACAATATCCAGCGCAGTTAAGTGGCGGACAAAAGCAGCGAGTTGCAATTGCAAGGGCTTTAGCGAATAATCCGCAAGTTTTGTTATGTGATGAACCCACATCCTCTCTAGATCCTAATACAACCGCTGAAATATTATCAGTACTGGAAAATATTAGTAAAAGCCTTGGTGTTACAATTGTCATTGTTAGTCATGAGATGGAAGTGATTAAAAGCATATGTAATAGAGTAACTGTAATGGCAGCTGGAGAAATCTATAACACCGTATTAATTGAACCAAAAAGGATTCAAAATATAAACAATAGCCCAAGTTACTTTGTAGAACAACTAATAAAGGATGGTGGGAAGGTCAATGCCTGATATATTAGTTCAGTACGAAGCTGAAATATGGGTGTCAATTGGAGAAACCTTTGTAATGGTTGGTGTATCTATTTTAGCTGCTATTCTAGTTGGTCTCCCAGTAGGGACCTTGCTTTTCCTTTGTAAGAAGGGGCAAGTACTTGAGAATCGGTTTATTTTTTCAACTTTAAATTTATTAGTTAATATAACCCGTTCTTTTCCATTTTTATTATTAGTTGTTTTTTTGATCCCTTTTACAAGGTTAATCATTGGGACAGCCATTGGCACAACGGCTGCAACTGTTCCATTATCAATAATAGCCATTGCGCATTACTCTAGATTAGTCGAGCAGTCTCTATTGGATGTACCAAGAGGGGTAATGGAAGCTGCTATATCAATGGGTGCTTCAGTTAAGGAGGTTGTTTTTAAGTTTCTTTACGTGGAGGCTCGTTCGGGACTTGTTCTTGGATTAACAACATCCATTATTAGTTTTATATCATATTCGACCATCATGGGAGTGGTTGGAGGCGGTGGTATAGGAGACTTTGCCATTCGATACGGATATCAACAATTTAAAACAGAATTAATGATTTATATGATTATCATTATGGTCATCCTAGTACAGCTCATTCAGTTTATTGGAACAACTGTATCAAGAGTGATTGATAAAAGATAAGTAATAGGAGGAAATAAAATGAAGAAAATAATATTTCTAATAACAATGCTAATATTAATTTTAGCTGGTTGTGGTCAAGAGAAAGAGGCTAAGGATAAAGGTAGTGAAGATAAGGTTCAAGAAGAAGTAACATTAAAAGTAGCATCATTAATTCCCCCAATGACAGAGATCTTAGAGCTTGTTAAACCAAAATTAGCAGCGGAATCTATTGATCTTGAAATTGTTGTATTAGGGGATAATGTTCAACCTAACAGTGCTCTTGCGGCAGGTGAAGTAGACGTGAACTTCTTTCAACACGTTCCTTATATGGAGGAATTCAATAGAAATAATGATGCAGAACTAGTTCCAATTGTACCAATCTATTTTGCTAATTATGGTACCTATTCTAAAGAATACAATTCGATGGATGAATTACCGGAGGAAGCCGTTATCGCTATTGCGAATGACGTTTCAAATATAGATCGTTCATTAGCATTGTTAGCTCAACATAATGTGATAACTTTAAAAGAGAAAACAGGTCCCTACTATACAAAAGCTGATATTGTGGAAAATCCAAAAAACTATAAGTTTGAGGAAGTAGACTTGTTAATGTTGGCGAGAATGTATGATGATGCAGATGCAGTAGTAATGACACCTGCTTATGCTGCACCACTTAATCTGACGCCAAAAAGTGATGCTCTTATCACTGAAGGAGACGATAATGACTTTGCCATTACTCTAGTAGCACGTAAAGATAACAAGGATTCAGAAGCTATTAAAAAGCTTGCTGAAGCTATGACAAGTCCAGAGGTACGCGAGTTTTTAGAAAAAAATTATGATGAAACTGCCATTCCAGCATTTTAATATAAAAAGAGCTATTCTAATTGTTTTCAATGAGAATGGCTCTTTTGTATGAATAAGTATGACTTTTAAATCGCTTACAAATAGCTTATAATTAACAGATAATAGAATATATATTATCAATAAAATTTGATAATCTATGCTATGGTTATAATAGAAATAAAAAAGATGTATTCCTGTAATTCAACTTGACATATTGTTATGCCTAAGTAGTATACATCCTTTATACAAATATACGGAGTAAGGAAGGTTAATATGAACAAGATAGAAACAGAAACAGAAGTTATCTTAATAGGTGCCGGAATTATGAGTGCTACTTTGGGAACATTATTGAAAGAACTAAAACCAGAGTGGAAAATTAAAGTATTTGAGAAACTGGATAAAGCAGGAGAAGAAAGTTCTAACGAATGGAATAATGCCGGAACAGGGCATGCAGCACTGTGTGAGTTAAATTACACTTCAGCTAATCCAGATGGATCTATAAATATTAATAAAGCGATCAACATAAATGAACAGTTCCAACTTTCTATGCAGTTTTGGTCCCATCTAGTAAAAAGTGGGCTACTAAAAAAACCAAGTGACTTTATTATGTCATTGCCTCATATGAGTATGGTGCAAGGGGAAGATAACGTAGCTTTTTTAAAGAAACGTTTTGAAGCGATGTCTAACAATCCTCTATTCGAAGGAATGGAGTTTTCGGATGATCCAGAAAAACTAAAAGAATGGATTCCGCTTATTATGCAAAATCGTCCAGAAACCGATGTCATTGCAGCTACTAAAATTGACACTGGAACAGATGTTAACTTCGGAGCATTAACACGTATGCTGCTTGAGCATCTAAAAAAACAAAACGTTGATATAAATTACAGTCATAGTGTGGAAAATCTTAAAAGAACGAATGATGGCAAGTGGGAAGTGAAAGTGAAGAATGAGGCAGAAGGTAAAATTGAATATCATACTGCTAAATTCGTATTCATCGGAGGTGGAGGCGGAAGTCTTCATTTGCTACAAAAGTCTGGTATTCCTGAAGGAAAGCATATTGGAGGATTCCCGGTAAGTGGACTATTTTTAGTATGTAACAAGCCGGAAATTGTCGAGCAGCACCATGCAAAAGTATATGGAAAAGCTAAAGTCGGTGCTCCACCAATGTCCGTGCCGCATCTTGATACAAGATTTATTGACAATAAAAAATCATTATTATTTGGACCATTTGCTGGTTTCTCACCAAAGTTTTTAAAAACAGGTTCGATGTTGGATTTAGTGACTTCCGTTAAACCTGATAACCTAACAACGATGCTAGCAGCTGGGGCAAAAGAAATGTCTTTAACAAAATACTTGATACAGCAAGTTATGCTATCAAAAGAAAAACGTATTGAAGAATTACGAGAGTTTATCCCGACAGCGAAATTAGAGGATTGGGATACAGTAGTAGCTGGTCAGCGTGTACAAGTTATTAAAGATACAGAGACCGGTGGTAAAGGAACGCTACAATTTGGTACGGAAATTGTTACTGCAGCTGATGGTTCGATCGCTGCCCTTTTAGGAGCCTCTCCAGGTGCTTCAACTGCTGTACAAGCTATGATTGAGATACTAACTAGATGTTTCCCACAACATATTGATGAGTGGGAACCAAAAATTAAAGAAATGATTCCTTCTTACGGCGTTTCGTTAATGGAAAACCCAGAGCTTCTGCAAGAAGTTCATGCTTCCACTGCAGAAATACTTGGACTAAACAAACAAGAGCGTGTCTATAGTTAATTCTTTAAATTGACTTTATTAAAAAAAGTAGAATCTTTAATCTGTCCAAAGATAGATTAAAGATTCTTTTTTGATTTCTAGGACCATCACAGTAAAAAACTTCTTATATAAATTAATATCGTTGAATTGGACAAGATAATCTATGAGGAGTACATTTTTTGTATTTCTTAAGATATCTCAATAAGGAGGACAGTTATGCCAAATGTAGAAGTGAAATGTGCAGTATCAAATTGTATTTTCCATGCAAAAGGAAATGTTTGTGGAGCAGAAAAAATTGAAATAGATATGGATTACCATGCAAACCACAAAAGTACAGAATTTGCTTCTGAATTTGATTACCGCTCTATTTCTGCAGAAGCAAGTCATTCTGCAGATACATGCTGTAAAACATTTAAATCTAAAGATGAAGGCAGAAAATAGTATTAGTTTTAATGCTAAAATAGTGTCTAATCGAATAGGTAACATATTGGCAGCATTGATCTAAACATTGGGATGAAGGGACTAAAGGGAATAATCTCTTTAGTCCCTTTTTATAGGTAAATTAATAAACAGATCTATCAAAAAAGAAGAATGCTCAAAGTACCGAGCACTCTTCTTTACGTTACCTATTTAAAATACGGAATTTTTTTCAGTACTACACAAACTGGAATGGCTACACAAAGTCCAACAACATTTTGGACAATGTTTCCAGGAATAGAGGCTGCTGGTACAATCCAACTTTTAAATATGATTGCTTCACCAAGATAATAGATACCTAGCATAAAAGGAATGGAAACAATAGTTGCAATTATATTGAGTGCTAAACTACTTCCATTACGCCCCTTCGACCAAGCAATTTTGCCCACGATATATCCCTGCAAGCCGCGTGCTAAAACCGTAATTGGTGTCCATAAAATCCAAGGACCGACTAAGTCGAATAATCCCATTCCAACTGCCCCAGCAATAGCACCTTTTTTAGGACCAAATAAAATAGAAGACATAAAGAGTACGGCTGTACCAAGGTGAACTAAACCACCATTTGCCGTGATAGGTAATTTAATGTTTAATAAGACCGTAGCAACGAAGACAAGTGCAATTAACATAGATGTAATAATTAAATCAAAAGTACGTACTTGGGAATAACTTGTTGTTTTTTGCATTGTTAATACCTTCCTTTTCAAATCATTTGTATGAGTTAATAATTACATTAGCAAGGAATTGATGTTTTTAAAAGTATCAATTTAATGAAAAGTATAGTGGTCAGTTTAATTGATTTTCATTGTAAGAGGACTTTTAAATTGAATATCGAATTAGATTAGAGGTAAAGCAATCGAGTCTTATAAGAATTGGGGAAAAAATATATGACAACGACTTATGTAAAGTGGGGAGAAGCAACAGTCAAATTAACTTGGAAACCGGGAATGTATCCTACCCAATATGAATTTATTACTAGTGTGCATGGATTTTGTTTTTATAAAGAGCAAATACTTTTGGTAGATTTAAACCACAGAGGGTGGGATTTTCCAGGTGGTCATATGGAAGGAAATGAGACTTCTGAAGAATGTTTTAAAAGGGAAGCTATGGAAGAGGGATATGTCACAGGTGATTGCCAATTAATTGGATCCATCATTGTGGATCATACACAAAATCAATTTTGGGATGTAAAAGGAAAATACCCTAAGATCGGTTACCAAATATTCTATAGAATGGATATAGATAAGTTGTATCCTTTTAATGCAGAGTATGAATCTGATCAAAGAATTTTGCTTTCTATAGACCAAATAGCTGATTATTACCACGAGTGGAATGAATTATATCAAGAAATTTTAGTTGAAGCTTCTAATATAAATAGTAAACGGAGGAACTAAAAAGTTTATCTGGGCTCATAAACTGAAAGGAACATAGGTTATGGAAAAGAAAATAAAAATAGAGAAATACACTTCTGAGTGGGAAAATACATTTCGTTGTTTATCCTCTATTTATCAAAGGAAATTAGGAGACCTAATTCTCTCTATAGAACATGTAGGTAGCACATCGGTAAAAGGATTGAGCGCTAAACCAATAATCGATATTGATATCGTCATCAAAAATAAACACCTCCTTCCTCCCGTGATAAAAGGACTCGAGGAATTAGGTTATTATCATGAAGGAGATTTGGGAATTAAGAACAGGGAAGCCTTTGCCAGAATCAATCAAAATGTCCCAAAAGACAATGAAGGTACAATCTGGATGGAACATCATCTATATGTATGTCTTCAAAGTAGTGAGGAACTGAAGCGACATCTAATCTTTAGAGATTATTTACGGGGGAATATTGAAGCTGTCCGTGCATATGAAAATTTAAAAAGAGAATTGGCTAGATGTACAAATGACAGAGAATTTTACACGCAGGGAAAAGGAGGTTTTATAGAATCAATCTTAAAAAAATTTCCAAAAAGTTAACAACTCGGGAAAAGTTGAAATAAGGGGGGATTAATGTGAACTACAGGTGGGAATCTTGTCCTCAGGAAATAAGAGTATTTGTATCAAATTTACTAACTAAGACACATAAAATTATAGACGACCGGTTGATTGGTTGTTATTTACATGGTTCACTAGCAATGGGAGGATTTAATCCAGAAAGTAGTGATATTGATTTAGTAATTGTAACTGAAAATCCGCTAACTACTGATGCCATGAGAAGGTTAGCTGTTCTTTGTTTAGAGAATTCAAATTATCCTTATCCGATTGAGGTTAGCTTTTTAAATGTTTCCCAATTGGATAACTGGAACTTTCCCACACCTTATGATTTCCATTACAGTGAGTATTGGCGAAAAAGATATGAAGATGAGATAAAAGAAGGAACAGAGCTCTATTTGAATAATGATGAAAAAAAGGATGGAGATTTGGCTGCTCACATTATGGTGCTAAATCATCGTGGTGTTTGTATAGCAGGAAAGCCAATAACATGTGTTTTCCCCGCAGTCCCTCAGTCAGATTTTCTTACCTCCATTTTAGCGGATTATGAAGACTGTTTAAATAATATTGAACATGACCCTATTTATTGTATTCTTAATTTGATTAGAGTTTATTGTTACTTAAAAGAAGAGAATATTTCCTCCAAGCAAGAGGCAGCGAAGTGGGGGTTATCGCATCTTCCACCAGAGTTTCATTCACTCATTCAGCAGGTGGCAGAAGCGTACGCCTATAAGAACTCGAATGCTACCTTTGACAAAAATGATTTACTAAAATTTAGAGATTATTTAAGCTTAACTATTAAAAGCCTATTATTCAGGTTAAACTAACAGAGTCAAAAAGTGGTTAACCAATTTTCGAAGCCACATGATGCTGTTCGGCCAGTCTAAGTTCGCGACATAATGTCGCGACGACTGACTTCCAAAATAAAGGTACGAGCGTTTTTCTTAAAGTCTTATAAATACAGTCCTGCTAAAAATATTCCTAGTACCTCTTCATAAATTTCATCAAATTGGGAAAGTGGTAGCGGATTTGTTCCTGTACCGAGTTCAACAGTGAAGCCTGGTCTGCGCCAGTCCTGGATAAACCAGTCTTTATAGCCAGCGTAGCTATCGATGGTTTGTACAGGCTCGTATCCACTGACTCTACTAAACTCTAATACCATTGCTTCGGACTCTGGTGGCTCAAGGTTTTCAAATCCCCAATAGATAACTTCTCCTTGTGTGTGAAATGCTAGCACTCTAGCAAAATCACGATTCCTTGTCAAATCTGCCATTGCAATTGCTTCGGGCTCAGATAAGGGGCTTTCTCCTCCATAGTCTCTCGGTCCTGGACTTTTTGGATTCCGTGCTTGTTCTAATTCCCACCTCGCAGGAAATTGATCATTCAAATCTACACCTCGGATATTTGCTTTCCATCCTGAAAAATCTGTGCTGCCATTGTTCCAGGCAATCACTCTACTTCGCCAAGGGCTTTCGTCGGGCAGCCCATTTTGTACAAGATCCACTCCATCAGGATTAACCATTGGAACTATGGACAATGAGGTTTGTAAATATAAAGGAAATGTATCAAGCCCTCGAATAGGCTTTTGGTTAGTTAAGGATAATGCATAATCATTTAAAAACGTTAATAGGACTGGTGTCGTAATCCATTCATTCGCATGAAAGGAAGCGTTATAGTGAACCCTTTCCTCTCCGCTACCTATTAAAATTTCAGGTATTTGCCGATTTTCAACTGAATTTCCAATAGAAGATACCTGTAAGAAGGGATAAACAGTTTGTAATTGCCCCAAATCACTCATCATCGTGCTGAAATCGTAATTTTGTTTTCCATTCACAATTCTCCAAGTCACTCTTAAAGGAACGTTAATTGTCTGTCCGATTTGTAAGCGCATTGGATTAAGTGAAGGATTAGCAAGAAGAAGTGCATCAAGCGGCAGGTTTCTACTAGTACCAATAGACCATAAGGAGTCTCCCGGTCTAATTTGATACGGAGTAGTAATATATCCCGGAATTTGAATGCGCACACCTACCGATAGTATTTGAGGATTAATATTCCGATTAGAATCCATTAATAATTGAAAAGGAATCTTAAATAATTGACTATAATACCAAAGTGAGTCCCCGGACCTAACGTATACATCCATGTCGTTCCTCCTTTCATAGAAAAGATCAATCATAGAAGTATATGAAAATAATCCTGAATTAGTGAGGCTCGTAATTTGGGGTTAAATAAAAGAAGCTGAGACAGAAGTGGTCTCAATGAATGCAAAAAGTGAAATCATGTGTGCGATTTCACTTTTTGTATTTTACTTGGGTATGAGCTTATGATCTTGCCGCCATTTACTTGATATAGAAGAAATATTAGTTGTTCTTCGTTACGGCGGCGACTCCTAGGGGACAAGCGCGTGGGAGAGACTACAGGCTCGACCCGTCCCCCCAGGAAAGCGTCCGCCGTAACGGAGAACAACGGCTACGAAGTAGACATAAAATAAAGCAGTTCCAATTTTACTCCATCGTAAAATTGGAACTGCTTTAATTTTGAGGTGGGTTTTGTCCCAGCCTCCTTTAGACGATTATTCTTTTCTCATAATAAAGCTCAAATGCCTTCCTGCTTGTTTATCCTCTCGATAAGAAAATCCATCTGGGCTCAAAAATGTACAGGTAGGGTCAATCGTAATTTGGTCCGAAGGGATTCCTGCAAGCTCGCATTGCTTTTTCACAGTCAGTTGGTTGTCAATATGATATTTGTTCGTAGATTCCTTATAATATATAAAGTCATTGGCATAGCCTAAGTTTTTAAATTTTACATAGACATCCTCATCGACCTCGAATTTCTCTTGGCTTAGCGCAGCTCCTATTTGAACGTGGAAGTCACCTGGATTACAATTTTCCACCTCTATTAGATGGTTGAACAGCTTCGGGGTAATTTCTTTTATCGTCCCTTGCCAGCCAGAGTGAACGACACCAATAAGACCATTCACATTGTTGTAAAGGAAAACTGGAACACAATCTGCGGTAAAGCTAGATAGTATAATATTTGGTTCAAAAGTATACAAGGCATCTGTATCAGGTATTACGGTATCCTTCGTTTTGGCACCACGTCCCTTATCTTCAAGTATTACTCGATGAAAATGATCACTATGAGTTTGATTGGCACAAACAAAATTATCGATCTCACTAGATAGAGAAGTTGCTAATTTTTTTCGGTTTTCTAAAACGTACTCTGTATTTAGACACACATGAAGGGCCATATTTCCCTGTTCTAATTCTTCTCTGTCCTTCATTGTCATTCCTGCTATTATCTTTTCATTGTTTACATACATTTTTATATTCATATCATCACCTAAATTCACTATATATGAGTGTGATTTAAATGTATAGAAAATACAATGTGACCAATATGGTCTACGTCTATAGTTGAGCTGATAATGTTATACTCATACTATTAAATACATCCACTATAGGAGAGTTTTATGGTTTTTAAAAGACATCAGTTAGTCACCAATAAATGGAGTGTACTGATTTTAACAATATTAATCACTGTAATTGCTAGCGAGTTTAAAGTAATTCCCTTTAATGGCGAGGATTTCCGTTTTGGATTAGGAAGTGCTGCTTTTTTCTTTCTTCTGTTAATATTTCAGCCGACATCTTATATCTTAACTGGTTTTTTAACTGGAGTTGTTGTTGTAATTGTACGTATTGTGGAAGATATGATAATTACAGGAGATGCTTTTTGGTTAATACTAGGAAATCATTTACCCGCTTTTTTATTTTATTTACTATTTGGAGCTGGTTTAAGTGTTATACGTTTAGAACGATTCAAAAAGACCCCTCTACATCTGGGAGCGATTGCCGCGGCATTGGAGTTTACAGCGAATAGTGTGGAGCATATTGTTCGTTATTTGTTATTGGGCAATTTACATTTTGAGTTTCAAGAATGGATGTTATTAGCATTAGTAGCCATTTTTCGAAGTTACTTTGTAGTAGGTTTATATAGTTCTATTGTCATGATGGAACAAAATAAACGTGTGCAAGAAATGTTAGAGGTTGGCTCGAATTTATACGCGGAAACACTTTATCTACAAAAATCGATGAATCATATTGAGCAAATTACTGCCTCTAGCCATGATTTATATCGTAAATTAAAAAGTCAGGAGCATCTTGCTTTAAGTACCCAAGCTTTGAAGATTGCCCAGGAAATTCATGAGGTTAAGAAGGATTCACAACGTATTTTAGCAGGACTGCAGAAAATCACAAAAGTTAAAAGAGAAAAGTACTATTTTCTTTCAGAGGTTGTAAAGCTTGTTACTCAAGCGAACGAAAAATACAGCGAATTACTAAAGAAAGAAATTGTTATTCAATGTACTTTTTCGATCGATTTTGAGACAGAGCAACAAATTCCGTTGTTGGCACTATTGAATAATATATGTGCAAATGCAGTAGAAGCTATTTCATCTACTGGTGAGATTAATATAGACGTTTATGAAGAGTCAGACAAAACATGGTTTATTATCAAAGATACTGGAAAAGGTATATCTATGGATGATCAGGAAATTGTCTTTGAACCAGGCTACACGACAAAGTTTAATGAATCCGGAGTAGCTGCCACAGGGATTGGGCTTTCACATGCAAAAGAAATTATTACTACATTGGGAGGCAAAGTACAAATTGAATCATCTGAAAAAGGTGCTGTTTTTAAAATAAATATTCCAACGAAAAACATAAGAAGGTGAGGAGAAATAGTGCGTTATTATATTGTAGATGATGATTCAGCAAGTCGAATGATGCTAAAAAAAATTATAGTGGACGGCGAGTTAGGGTTAGTTATTGGGGAAGCAGAAAACGGTGAGAAAAGTATAGCTCCTATACTTAGTACGTTACCAGATATAGTCCTGATTGACTTTCTAATGCCAGATTTAGATGGAATAGAAACAATTGAAAAATTAAAAAGTCAAGGATTCGAAGGTCAGTTTATAATGATTTCTCAAATTGTAAATAAAGAAATGGTAGGAGAAGCCTATAAAAAAGGTATTGAGTTTTTTATACATAAACCAATTAATAAGGTAGAGGTTCAAACTATATTACAGAAAACAGCAGAACAATACCGATTAAGGGATTCACTTTTAACGATAAAAGAATCTTTGGCAAGCTTTACTACTGCAAAGCCAGCTCTTAAAAAGCAAAACGTGGGTGAAATAGTTAGAACTAAGCTAAGTGACATGGGGATAATGAGTGAAGTAGGCAGCAATGATCTAAAAGAGATAATAGAAATGCTCGTCTACAAAAACAATGAGCCGAACACTTTTCCGCCTTTAATAGATATATACGAATCTCTAGCGAAGAGACAAAATGCAGAAGATATAAAAAAAGAAATGAAAGCAATTGAGCAAAGACTTCGAAGAACTATATTAGCTGCAATCCAACATATTGCTACAATTGGTTCTATCGACTATACAAGTAGAGAGTTTGAGCATTATGCACCGCGATATTTTGAATATCAAGAAATTCGAAAATTGATGATTGAGGTAGGAGAGAATCGATTAAATTCTTCTAAGATAAAGGTCAATATTAAGAAGTTTATACAGGTTTTATATTTAGAAGTGCTAGAAAGCTATAAGAATATTTAAAAAAACCTAACTTTAATAAAAGGTTTGTAGGATTTAGTAGGATTTCGTAAGTTATCTTTAATATAGTTTTTAAGTTAATTCACATGCGGAAAGCGCTTACAAACTAGGAGGGATAGCTTAATATGAAAAGAAAGTTTAAGTTTACATTAGCATATCAAATATTAGTAGGTCTAATCCTAGGGATTATTGTGGGTGCAGTTTTCTTTGGAAATCCTTCAGTAGAAAAATATTTGCAGCCAATAGGGACCATGTTTATCAATATGATTAAAATGATTGTTGTTCCAATCATCGTTTCAACATTAATCTTAGGTGTTGCAGGAACTGGTGATATCAAACAATTAGGTAAATTAGGTGGGAAAACACTTATATACTTTGAAGTGGTGACAACGTTTGCGATTATCGTTGGATTATTTGCAGCGAATATTTTCCAACCAGGCGATGGGGTAGATATGTCTAACCTTGCAAAAGGTGATATCGATCAATATGTTCAAACAACTGAGCAAGTGCAAAAAGAGGACCACGGAATATTGGATATTATTGTAGGAATAGTTCCCGATAATATTGTGGAAGCGATGGCAGCAGGAGAAATGCTTCCTATTATCTTCTTCTCTGTATTATTTGGATTAGGTATAGCAGCAATTGGGGAGAAAGGAAGGCCAGTACTAGCTTTCTTCCAAGGAACTGCAGATGCGATGTTCTGGGTTACCAATCTTATTATGAGGTTTGCTCCTTTTGGAGTTTTTGCTCTAATAGGAGTGACTGTTTCTAAGTTTGGTCTAGAGTCTTTATTACCTTTAGGTAAGTTGATGATTCTCGTGTATGCAACAATGATATTCTTTATATTTGTTGTACTTGGCGGTATTGCCAAATTAGTAGGTATCAATATATTCCATCTGTTGAAAGTATTAAAAGATGAACTCCTTTTAGCATATTCAACGTCAAGTTCGGAAACGGTTTTACCGAAAGTAATGGAGAAGATGGAGAAGTTCGGAGCACCAAAGGATATCGTGTCGTTTGTAGTGCCAACGGGGTATTCATTTAACTTGGATGGATCTACTTTATACCAAGCAATTGCGGCTATCTTCATAGCTCAGATGTATGGAATTGACCTAAGTATTTCACAACAAGTTACGTTAGTGTTAGTTCTTATGGTAACTTCAAAAGGTATTGCGGGAGTTCCAGGCGTATCGTTTGTTGTGTTATTAGCTACTTTAGGAACGGTAGGTATCCCACTTGAAGGTCTAGCATTCATCGCTGGAATTGACCGTCTTCTTGACATGGCTCGTACAGTTGTTAATGTGGTAGGGAATGCGTTAGCAACGGTTGTTATGGCTAAATGGGAAGGTCGATTCGATCAACAAAAAGAGGAAGAGTATTACCTTTCTTTAGAAAAAACAGTTTAATGTCTTTCTTTTGTAAGGTAAGTTCTTAACTATAGAAACAATAATAAGAAGAAAAAATAAACCGGCTATCCAATTAGGATGCCGGTTTTTCAGTCGTCTCAGACAAGTCTTCATTTTAATACTGATTTTTGGCAGCTCTAATTACTCGACCTTGTTTAAATTATTGTATTTGATGTAATTCTTGGAAGTTCATTTTCACTCATTTGTTTTATGTTTGTTGTAAAGCTCAAAGCGAGGATGACAATACTTGATATAGTTAGCAAAACAATCTTTTTTTTCATTTTATAAATCCTCCCATTTATTAATAAATTTTTGTTTAAGTAGAATCCGATTTGCTTTTTGATAATATAAACTTGCAGCTTTAAATTTGTGATGTATAAAAAGGTAATCAGCCAATAATATAGAATACTTTTGAACGTGACGTTCATCTTGTTCGTTTTCAAAATAACCTATTGCTTCCCTTAGTACCATTTCAAGTTCTTCGGTTAAATTGTGGTAATGCTTATATATTTCTAGGTGGTAATAATAGGAAATATATTCTTTTGTAGAGTTTTTTTCTTCCAGTATTTTGTCTAAGCCTTTCTTACACCATTTGAGGACCTGTTGATGATTAGACTGTTTGGAATACTCTTTTATAATAGATAGAATGGTTAGTAAATACCCTTCGGCGTTACAATCCTCTTCTTTAACTTTTAAACTATGCTTATAAAACTCAATTGCTTTTTCGTGACTCCCTTGAATTGCATATAATGAACCTAAATTTTGATAGATCACCTCCTCATAATTAATCAGTCTATAATCTTCTGCTAGTTTCTTAGCTAAATTATAGTTCTTTTCTGCTTCTTGAAATTTTCTCATTTCTTTATGTGCAATTCCTATAACGATATAATTATCGATTGCTCTTTCAAATAAAAGATTGTCTTTATAATAAAGTAATGATTTTGATGCGTAATTTATTGCATTATAAAATTCATTACATTTAGTGTAGGTTAAGCTTAGTACATTATAAAAATCTGCTATTTCCCATTCTTCATTTATTCCGCTATTTACCAATTCTAAAGACATTTCTAATCGACTTAATGCAACTTGAGAGTCTCCCTCCAAATAACTATAAATGCCCAAATTCAGATTCTTAATAAACCTTTGTTTTTCACCCATATCATCTCCTATTTTTACAATAACATTATAGGCGGATTGTAAATTATCCTTTTCGTCACCTAGTATTAATAGGAGACGAAATAGATAAAGGTGATAACTGTAATAATTATTTAACTGTAAAAAATGTAGTTTTTGATTTGTGAATTTTTTCAAGGATTCTCTTATAAATTTTTTGTCCCTCTTTAAAACTCCCATTTTGTACAATTCAGATAATGATGCTAACACTATATTTTCCTTTTCACTGGATACTCGATCTATTTCTATATTTAGTTTTTTTAGTAAAAACGTTATTACTTCTTCACTTGGAACAGTCAAATTATTTTCTATTTTGCTTAAGTAGGATGTAGAGCAGATTCCCTTGGCCAATGTCGTTTGTTTCATACTTTGGTTGATTCTTTCTGATTTTATTATATGACCTATACTACTCATTTTCTTCACCCCTTATGAATTAGTAATGTACTAATTCTAGAAAAAAACAAAATATCCTTTTTCAATCGTTCGACTCAATACGACTAACAAATTGGAGAAAAACAAAGAAATTAATAGAAGACTGTAGAATATAAGCATAATAATTATCCAATTTTTATTAAGAAATAATAAAATTTCTTGGATTCAGGAAAGTTGATTGATTTATATATCAATAATGGAAGAGATTAAAGTGGATTTCCCAATTTATAATTATTCTAAAAATAATAAAAATTTAGTATAATCTAATAAATATTAAATATTTTAATCGGAGGAATGCAGGGATGAACATTTGGTACAACTTTTCTTCTTTTTTGGACAAGTGAGTTTTTTAATGTACTAGGTTTTACTCAACGGGTATGTCAATAGCTTGAGGAATGGTAAATAAAAAGGAAAGGGGGATACACATGATCGGGGAGGAAAACATCGTACAATTAATTGGAAACTTTGGATTTCCCATTGTAGTCACTATTTATTTATTGCATCGATTTGAAAATAAAATAGACTCTCTTGAAAATACCATTCACAATATAGCAAATGTTGTTAACAATAGTATAGAAAAAAGAAAGTGAAGTGTAACACGGAATGAATTGATGTCCTGTTGATCATATAAATTGAAAACTAGATTAGGCTAATTTTCACTCATCTAAAATTTTCTTTAAAGAAAATGACAGAAGTGAAAAGTAATCCATCCCGAGTGTTAACTCAAAAATGGATTACTTTTTTATTGTCAATAATGAGTATATTTTTGATTTATTATTTAGGGGTTTACTAAATTAGAAGAAGTAATTTTATTCTTAGGCAATATAGTCTTCTTTTGGAATATCATCTGCAGAACCTTTACTATAATACTTACCTTTTGTTGCTACCGCAATAACAACTGTAAGAATTGCTGCTAGAATAGCTGCAAAGAAAGCAGCGGTACTTTGTAAAAATGATCCCATATAACCTAGTGCTGCAAATGTGCCTAGGATACTAGATACAATTAGAGATACAACTCCAACGGGATTCCATTTGTATAAATACTCTTGGCGATCCTCATAATAGCCCTTACCAATTTTCAATGCTTTTTTAACGACCAATGCATCGGTAACTAATACTGCCGCCCATGCAAGTAAAAATACACCTTGAAACGTCATAGCGGTATCTAAGTGATCAACAATTCCTCCAAGCATAAGAATTATTGCACTAATTCCGCTTACGACAACCCAAAAACGGCGACCAGGAGTAAATTTAAATATGTTTTCGAAGAAGTTAGATAAAGATAAGGAACTGCTATATATATTGGTAATATTTATACGTAATTGGGTTAACATAGTGAATAATGCTCCACCGATGCCGAGAAGCATGACAATATAAACACCTGGATTCGGTTCTCCTAAGCGAACACCAAACCATATGCCTAGACCGCCCATAATCCCGAAACAGATGATTTGAGGAACGAAACCGATTGCAACAGATCCGACTTTTATATCTTTCGGTTTTAAAAAACGTGCATAGTCAGAAGCTATTAAGGCTGTTAGACCCATTATTCCATGTTGAACTCCTATACATAAAAGTAAAGCTTGTCCTCCAACTTGAACTCCTTCCGGTAGATAAGTCCAAAATGGTCCGTCAAATACAGAAGGGGTATTAAACGATATAGCAATAGCTACTATTAAGAAAACAACAAATATTGGTAGGGACCATTTTTGTATTCTATCCAGTTGTTTGATTCCAAACCAGTTAAGGGGTATAACGATAAACCCGAAGAATATAATTAATGCCCATTCATGAAGATTAGGGAAGAAGGTGTGGACCGCAGAAACTAAAATGAGACCTTCAAATGCGCAATACATAATAAAGTTAGTGGCGTAGAGGAAGGACGTTAAGGAAGCACCTATATATCCAAATCCTCCTCCTCTGGAAAGTAGATTAACATTCATACCAGATTTGGCAGATAAGTAAGCAATAAAGGTTCCTAATATGCCGGCAACTATTATTGCATAGATGGAGGAGATAATAGCATTTATTGCTCCAAACTGAAGAGCCATTACACTGCCCATTTGAAAGTAAAAAATGGCAGTTGCTATTCCTAATGTAATATTGGTTATACTTAACCAACCCATATTTCTTTGGCTACGGGGCACCTTCTCTAATGAATAGTCTTTGTCTATTTCTTCTGTAACTTTGTGATCTGTAAGTTCGACAGATCCCATAATATCAACTCCTAATAAAAAAAATAATTATTAATGCGAAAAGACGCAATAACAATTAATTTTCCTTTTTTTTATATTGCCACTAATCATTATAACATATACCTAGCTAAATATTAATTTTTTAGCAGTTGACAGATATATATGTATATTGTAGACTATGAAACATAATTGAATACGACCTCACTTAGTATAGTGAGGTAGAGGCGCGATATTTAACAGTCCTTAGTGAAGTTTGAGAAGCTATGATGCTAGGGAGAAGGAGATGTCGCCGAAGTTTGTAATATTTCTCGGTATTGCTTGCTGGGTCTGCAATGAATAATTGCAGGACTGTCCACTATAAACATCCCGGTTTATAATGGTGTGCTATCTCATTTGGGAAAAGTAGAGGATTTAGGGCAACTATACATATTGCGACCTGAGTTCATCTCAGGTCTTTTTTTGTACAAGTTGTCTTTTTTTATAGATAAGAACATATATTAATCAAAAAGGGAGCAATTAGAATGAATAAGAGAATAATATTTTTATCCATATTCGCATCTATATTATTGTTATTAGCGGCATGTGGAACAGATGATACAAAAACTTCAGGATCCTCGTCTGATTCTAAGGAAGCTGCTAATACATTTACAGTAGGATTAGAAGCTGGTTACGCACCATTTAACTGGACTCAACTAGATGACTCTAATGGCGGAGTGAAGATTGATGGAAATGCAGAGTATGCTGGTGGATATGATGTAGAAATTGCTAAACGCCTTGCAGAAGGATTAGGGAAAGAACTAGTAATTGTCAAAACGGAATGGGATGGACTTGTTCCTTCGTTACAATCTGGTAAAATTGATGCAATTATAGCAGGTATGTCACCTACAGAAGAACGTAAACAAACAATCGACTTTTCGGAAAACTACTATACATCGAACTTTGTAATGGTTGTGAAAAAAGGTGGTCCTTTTGAAGGGGCTACTTCTATTCAAGATTTCAGCGGTGCGAAAATCACAGGTCAGCTTAATACTTCGCATTATGGTGTAATTGATCAAATCAAAGATGTACAAAAGCAACCTGCATCTGATAATTTCTCCGCAATGCGTGTAGCTTTAGAATCTGGAGTAATTGATGGCTACGTATCAGAGCGTCCAGAAGGAATTAGTGCTTCTTCTGCAAACAAAAACTTCGCAATGGTAGAGTTTACAGATGGATTTAAAGCAGCAGAAGAGGATACAGCAGTAGCTGTAGGATTGAAAAAAGGTAGTAAGTTAACTGAAGAAATTAACAAAATTTTAGCTGAAATTTCGGAGGAAGAGCGTCAAGAAATTATGGATGCTGCTATTAATAACCAACCTGCAGCGGAATAAGGATGAAGTGATACCGGCTGCATCTTTTTGCAGTCGGTTTTTATATTAATTTTTACTAATTATCAGTCTAGCTACAGCGCCTAGCCCGCCTGAGTCGCTTCGGAATTTCAGTAAAGGACGCGTTTACGTGAAATTCTTCCAGCGACAGTCGTGGCTTGCCTAGGCGCTTGCGCTTTTCTAAACTGTCTAGCTTCAGACGCCAGCAGCTCAATCGCTTCAGACTTGTAGAAAAGGCAAAAAGCGTCGCCTTTTACTTCTAGTCTTCCGGCGTTCTTCGCTGCTGAGCGGCGTCTGCCGCTTTTCTAAGAAAGGAGGGAAATGTATGAGTTTGGAGTATATTATTTCGATGATTACAAATAACTGGCCGATGTTCCTTCGTGGAGCGGGGATGACCCTGTTAATCTCTATTATAGGTACAATTTTTGGAGCAGTTATTGGTTTGCTTGCAGGGGTTATTCGTACAATTCCCACGCCGGAAAGAAAACTAAAAAGGGCTTTGTTAAAAATAGTAAATTTGATACTCTCTGTCTATATAGAATTTTTCAGAGGAACTCCAATGATAGTTCAGGCGATGGTTATCTTTTATGGCTCTGCATTAGCGTTTGGTGTAGATATGGACCGTACATTGGCGGCGATATTTATCGTTTCTATTAACACCGGTGCCTATATGGCAGAAATCGTCCGAGGTGGAGTTATTTCTATTGATAAGGGACAATTTGAGTCTGCCCAAGCAATAGGTATGAATCATGTTCAAACAATGTGGAATGTTGTTTTGCCACAGGTAATTCGAAATATTTTACCAGCAACAGGCAATCAATTTATTATTAATATTAAAGATACTTCCGTATTAAATGTTATTGGTGTTACGGAACTATATTTTCAAACGAAAACAGTTGCAGGAATCAGCTTCAAATATTTTGAACCTTTCTTTATAGCGTGTATTTTGTACTTTGTCATGACATTTACGGTGACGTTAATATTACGATATATAGAAAGAAAATTAGATGGTCCAGAAAACTACAGTATGATTGGACAGCCACCACCACAGCTTATGTTACCTAAAAATGCTAAAATCGATTAAACGAAGGAGGAGAAATCTATGGATAATGTCATCGAAGTTCAACATTTAAGTAAATCCTTCGGAAATCATGAGGTTCTAAGAGATATAGATTTTTCAGTGAACAAAGGAGAGGTTGTTTGTATCATCGGTTCCTCTGGTTCAGGAAAGTCGACTTTACTTCGGTGTATAAATTTGTTAGAAAAACCTAGTGGTGGACAAATCATTTATCACGGGGAGAATATTTTAGACGAAAAACATGATATTCATGCCTATCGAACAAAGTTGGGAATGGTTTTCCAACAGTTCAACTTATTTAATAACCATAATGTTTTGAATAACTGTATCGTGGGTCAAGTAAAAGTATTAAAACGCTCGAAAGAGGATGCTGAAAAAATTGCGTTAAAATATTTAAAAGTAGTTGGGATGGATCATTATGTGAATGCCCAACCAAAGCAATTATCAGGAGGTCAAAAGCAACGTGTTGCGATAGCTAGAGCCCTTTCTATGGAGCCAGATGTTATGTTATTTGATGAACCAACCTCGGCACTTGATCCAGAAATGGTTGGAGAGGTGTTAAAAGTAATGAAAGAGTTAGCAGGCACTGGACTTACCATGTTAGTTGTTACACATGAAATGGAGTTCGCAAAAGAAGTAGCGGATCGAGTTGTTTTTATGGATAAAGGTGTAATTGCTGAGGAAGGCACTCCAGAACAAATCTTTAATAACCCAAGAGAAGAAAGAACGAAAACTTTCTTAAAAAGAACATTAAGCTAACAATAATGGGGGAATCGACAGTTGAACCTGTTCAATCTGATTAAAAAAGACCAAGAATACTGGCTTGTGGATCAACTTAAAGTATCTCATATTCCAAATATAGATTATTTAGTTGCATTTGATAAATTATTAACAGAGTGGCAGGAACAAAATGTAGCATATCTCTCACTTCTGATGGATGAGGAGAACGAGGACTGGCTTTTAAAGCGTCGGTTCAAGAAGGTATCTTCTATTGTGGAGTATACAAGGATATTGGAAGGACCTTTTAAAACATCTAAGAGTGTTCAAGTAGTAGCTCTTTCAGACAGTCAAGTGTCGGATTCAGAATTTGCTTTATTGTACGATGCATGCAGGACTGGTTCAGCTAACAAAAATAATTTGTTCTCAATAAGTCAGATAATGGAATCGCTTGAACGGGAACTAGGTGAAAATTGGCGAGACCAGTGCTTTATTTTTTCTCAAAATGGGATGAATTCTGGTATTAGTATTCCTCATATTGAAGAGGGTACAACTGATGAAGGAAGAATGTTTTATTTTGGGGTTGTGCCAGAGCAACGAGGTAAAGGATACGGTAAGCTATTTCATGCTGTTACATTGGAGCTGTTGAAACCACTCGGTGCTAAAATTTATGTAGGAAGTACAGATACAGGTAATGCCCCAATGAGGAAGATTTTCGAGACAAACGGTTGTATTTTACGCGATATAAAAGGAATTTACCGAATAGACATGGAAAAAGTGGATGAACTCATAAAATGAGTTCATCCACTTTTTTAGTAAAACTAAGTGGAGGCAATAAAATACTTAAATTTATTGTTCTACTGCTTCCTCTTGATAAACAGGCACCCATCCCTCTGTTGTTACAAAAATACGAATAGCAACAACTTTACGGTCTTCTGATAATGTGAAGTAATGCGTAATATTCTCAGGTACGGATATCAAATCACCAGGTGAAAGATGTACTTCAAAGTAGCGTTCATCCTTCCCTTGTATGATGAAAACACCATGACCACTTACAATATAACGAACTTCATCGTCTGTATGAATATGCTTGCGTTCGAAATTTTTTAATAGCTCGTCTAAGTTAGGGTTAGAATCAGAAAGCGAGATAATATCAGCTGCTTGATAGCCACGGCGGGTAGAAATATCGTCAATTTCCACCTGGAAAGCTTGAAGAATCTGTTGTTTATCCTCATCACTTAAGTCAAATTTTTCACGAAGGTTTTCCGGTAACTTGTTAATATCCCAATGTTCATAAATTACTTCCTGACTTTCTAAAAATGCTGCAACTTCGTTTTGAGCTTCAATTGTTTCATTTGTTCCTTGGATTTTAATAATAGCCATTAATAATCTCCCTTTCTATTTTAAGTTTATTTGATGCAAAGCTAATTGATATTGAAATAAAAACTCACAAGCCTCTAGTAGTTTTTTAGCTTCAAATCCATCTTTTCCCCAAACAGTTATCCCATGGTTACGAATAAGGATAGCTCCCTTATCTGCTGAAATAGAAGATGCAAACTCCTCTGCAAGTCTTGGAATATGCGCGTGGTTAGGGATAATGGGGATGGAAAGGATAGCATCTTCCTCCCACATTCCAAAAGCTTTAATGAGTTCAATACCTTGAAAACTTACTGAGCCTTGATCTCCATATAATTCGGAAATAACGTTATTATGCACTGTATGGACGTGTAGACTACAACCTGCATTTGTTTTCTTATATATTGCACAGTGTAGTAATGTTTCGGCTGAAGGAGTTAAATGAGTGCTTTCCACTGCTTTTCCATCAACATCAACAAGTAAAAAGTCCTCTGATGTTCTCTTTTTTTTATCTTTTCCGCTTGCAGTTACTAAGAACTCTATAGGGTCGGTCTGTACTTTAATAGCAAGGTTTCCGCTTGTTCCCATAAACCAATCTCTGGAGGCTAATTCATCTTTTATGTCGGCAAGTTCTTCCCATTTATATTGTAATGTCATATTTCCACACCTAACTTCGGCTCAATAATCTCTATTACATCGTGGAAGTTTTCAAAAGGCTCATAGGGAATATTTAATTCTTCGCATTTTTTGATTAAGAAATCTCTTGCGATAATGATATCTCCCAATTTTGCTGCTTCTAAATCAGTAATCGAATCGCCAATAACAACACTCACTGCTTCTTGGTGAAGAAGGGTACGAATAATAGAAGGTTTACAGCAACCACAGCCTTGACTCGTACATTGTTCATCACAACTATGCGGAAACTCAATGTGGATTGTATCCTTGGAAAATTCTGATGTATTACAATAGACTCCTGCAAATGGTCCAAATGGTTCTAGTAGATTATGAACGAAAAAGTCTATCCCGCCACTTACGATGTAAAGTGGTATGTCATGCTTTTTTGTAAAGGATACAAATTCACTAAACCCATCACGGATGATTGCCTGCTGACGCACAAAAGAAATAATTTCATCCTTTGATTCAACAGGTAGGAGAGAGAACATTTTTGCTACGCCATCCCTAATGGAAATTCGTTGACCTAAAATATCATCTTTAATGGGTATCCATTCTGGTGGTGCAAATTTTTTCATGATTGCCATAATGTTATCTTGATTGGTAATAGTTCCATCAAAGTCACAAAAAATTACAAGTTTACTCATATTATTTATCACCCCATAATTCAAGTGCCGTTTTTAGTTCACTATGTTGTTTCGCTGCCTGCTCTAATGGAATACCTTCCAATACCGCCGATACAGCTTGCCTAAAAGCTTGCCCACCTCCGATTGCACCGGCGGGATGCCCATGGACACCGCCCCCTGCATTAATAATGCTATCTATTCCATAGTCATTCATTAATAGTGGTACAAGACCAGGGTGAATGCCTGCAGATGGTACAGGAAAGCTTTGTTTAACCTTACTGTTTTTTGTTAGTTCTTCACCTAGAGAAAGAGCTAGAGACTTTTCAAGTGCAACACTTCCATAAGGTGAAGGGAATAATGAGAAGTCCGCACCTGCATAACGAGTGAGTTTTCCAAGAACTAATGGCGTTGAAACTCCATAAAATGCTGAAGAAGTAAATGCTCCACTATAAGCGGGATGCGCCATGAGTGGCAATTGAATTTCATCGTCTTCCGCTAGCTCCTGAAGAACATCTAATCCGTAAGCATGAACATTAAATAAGAGTGCGTCTGCTCCGAGTTCTCGTGCTTTTTTTGCCTTGTCCTTTAATTCGAAAGTACGTCCAGATAAATTTACTGCATATAGCGTACGGTGACCGGTTTCTTCATACACCTGATGTAGCACTTCTCGTCCAGTAGTTATACGCTTTTCAAAAGTAGTTAGAGGATTTTCAAATAGTATTTCATCGTCTTTTACAAGATCAACTCCACCCAGTGCTTGTTGTCTGAGCTGTTCGGCTAAATATTCAATATCTCTACCAATGACTCCTTTGAATATACTCATGATAAGTGGACGTTCAAAAACTCCTAATCTTTCTCGAATGCCTTGAATGCCGAAGCGAGGTCCTGGGAAAAGGGACAATATATTTGAATCGAATTCTAAATCTAATAGTTTTATTTCACCGTCTAAGGATAGTTTGCCGAATACTGTAGTTAAAATTGCAGGTATATCAGCAGAAAAATTTGCGGCAGGGTAGAATATTTTAATTTCTCCTTTAACCTTTTCAGGATGAATTGGATGTAGTATATCCTTAAATTCCGTAACGGAAAGGACATCTCCTTTATGCTTTTTTAACTGCTCCTGTTCTAACAAGGCTAAAGTGGTCCAAGAACCAATAGTCAATCCAAGTGCAATATCTTCCGCCTTTTTTTCAAAGGATCCAGCTTTTCCATATAGTTGATAGTGCGCAGTAACTCCACTCATTTATTTCACTCCTGACATTAAAAAAACCTCTTCAAATAAGAAGAGGTTAATATTCTAACAACTTCTTATTTCTCAGCTTGTTAGCTGCAAGAATTAGCACCGTGTTCAAAATTGAATCGGTTGCCGGGTATCATAGGGCTTGTCCCTCCACCTGCTCTAAATAAGAAAAATATTCGGTTAAAGTATTTAATAAATTATATTGATTATTCCATGGTATAAAAATTCTGTCAATAAGAAAATTTAAATTTATTTTTATTTAAAAAACAGTTGACATAACTTTTTCTAATATGCTAGGATTCTAATCAATCATAAATAGTTGTAACGTACTCTTATCAAGAGCAGGCGGAGGGATAATGGCCCTATGAAGCCCAGCAACCGACCGTAATACCGTTGTGAGACGGGGCGCTTTATGCGCCGGAATGTAAAATTCCGTAAGGCACGGTGCTAATTCCATCAGAAAGTTTACTTTCTGAGAGATAAGAGGTTCAGAATCTCTTATTCTAAGCCTCTTTCTTTTGAAAGAGGTTTTTATTTTTGTAAATGAAAGGGAGAAAGTAATGGCTGTAGTAACTACAAAACAATACGAATCATTAACGGAAGAAACGGCAATTTCATTGGCAAAGGAATTATCCTTGTTCTCAAACGAAGCTCAATTAGTTTGCAAAGAGATTGGTGATGGAAACTTAAACTATGTATTCCATATAACAGATCAGGTGAGTAAACAAGGGATTATTATTAAACAAGCCCTACCATATGCAAAGGTTATTGGAGAGAGTTGGCCACTTACGCTGAAAAGGGCAAAGATTGAAGCAACTACCTTACAAAAACATGGAGAATATGCTGTTGGGCTTGTTCCCAAAGTCTATGCAACAGATGAAGATTTAGCTATCACGGTAATGGAAGATTTGTCACATCTGCAAATAGTACGGGAAGGTTTGATAAAAGGTGAATCATATCCTAAATTATCAACCGATATTGGAGAATATCTAGCATTAACACTTTTTAATACCTCTGATTTTGCACTTCACCCTTTTGAAAAAAAGGCGCTTGTTGTAGAGTTTTCTAATCCAGAATTGTGTAAAATCACAGAAGACTTAATATTTACGGATCCTTTTTTTAATCATGAAACAAATGATTTTGAACCTGCATTACAAGCAGAAGTCGAGGCTATTTGGACTAACCATTTATTAAAGCTCGAAGTGGCAAAACTAAAACGAAGCTTTTTGACAGAGGCAGAGGCTTTACTACATGGAGACCTTCATACGGGAAGTATATTTGCAAGTGAACAAGAAACAAAGGTTATCGATCCAGAGTTTGCTTTTTATGGTCCTATTGGATTTGATATAGGCTTGTTTTTGGCAAATTTAATCGTTCAATCCATAACAAGAGAAGGCGAACAACGTGAGTTTATTAACGAGCATATACAAAACACATGGCTTATTTTCTCTGCCAAATTTTCAGATTTTTTGAAACAGAGTGAATTCGATTCGTTTAAGAATATAGAAGGCTACGATGCATTTGTATTGGAAAAAATATTTCACGATTCACTAGGTTTTGCAGGGTGTGAACTTATTCGTAGAACAATTGGATTGGCACATGTCAAAGACTTAGATAGCATTGAAAACCAAGAGCAACGAATTTTACTAAAAAAACAAACGCTTAAAGCGGGAGAATTACTAATAGTTAGACGTTATCAAATAGACTCAATCGATGCGGTAATTGAGTTATTAGGAGAAATTCAACAATGACTATACCATTATCGATTAAATGGGAAAATAAGCAGTTAATACTCTTAGATCAACAGAAGCTTCCGCATGAAATTGTCTATTTAAAAGTAGATACAATTAAAGACGTTTATGATGCAATTATTACCCTAAAAGTCCGGGGTGCTCCTGCTATTGGAATTACGGCGGCATATGGATTAGCTCTGGAGGCTCAAAATTATAAAACACATTCGATGAAAGATTTTCTAGAAACACTAAAAAAAGATGCAACTTACTTGGGTGAATCTCGACCAACTGCTGTCAACTTAGTTTGGGCCCTCAAGCGATTGTTGAAAGTAGTAAATCAAGTTGATAATGTTACGAGTGCAAAGCAGCTACTAGTGGAAGAAGCAAGGAAAATACATAAGGAAGACGAGGAGTCCTGTCGGAATATTGGTGAATTCGCGCTTACTTTGCTGGAAGACAAAACGAAGGTAATGACTATTTGCAATGCAGGTTCAATTGCCACTGCAAAGTATGGTACTGCTTTAGCTCCGTTCCATCTAGGGAAGGAACACGGCAAAAAGTTTGAAGTATTCGCATGTGAAACTAGACCTGTCTTTCAAGGTGGCAGGTTGACGGTGTGGGAACTGCAGCAATCAGGTGTCGATGTGACACTAATTACCGATGGTATGGCTGCACACACAATCGGGGCAAAAGGAATCGAAGCAATTATAGTCGGAGCAGATCGGATAGCCAAAAATGGAGATACTGCAAATAAGATTGGAACTCTGAACTTGGCTATTCTAGCTTCCGTAAATTCAATTCCATTTTATGTAGCTGCACCATCCTCTACATTCGATTTGTCTATAAAAGATGGGTTGGAAATTCCAATTGAAGAAAGGAAAGCAGAGGAAATTACACATATTAATGGTCAGGCTATTGCACCAGTTGACACGAAGGTTTTTAATCCTGCTTTTGATGTGACACCATCTAAATATATCACTGCTATTATTACAGAAAAAGGAATTATTTATCCTGACTACGTTGAAAATATATCTACACAACTAGTCAATTCAATTGAAAAAGGAGAAGGACAATGAGAACAAATAAGTATTGGTTACTATTCACGATCTTAATTATAGGGATTTTATTAGCTGCTTGTCAGCCAAAAGGTGATGGAGAAGCAACAAAGTCATCAAGCTCTAGTAATAATGCAAAAGCTTCAGAAAATCCACTAGTCGGTAAGAAAATTGCGTTAGTTATGCAACAAAACTTAGGGACATTTTCAGCTCAGTATATTGAAGGAATTAAGGAGCAAGTAGAGAAATTTGGCGGAACTGTAACAGTGTTTACTTCTGATGGTGATTTAGCTAAAATGGCTTCTAATTTGGATGCAGCCGTGAATCAAGGAGTTGACGGTATTTTAATAGATCACGGTACAAAAGAAGCACTGAACCAAGGAGTAGAGAATGCAGTTGCAAAAGGAATTCCAGTTGTAGCATTTGATGCGGGAGTAGAAGTGGAGGGAGTAACCTCTTTAGAGCAAGGCGATGAAAAAATGGCACAAATGACACTAGAGAAACTAGCGGAAGATTCAAATGGTGAAGCGAATATCGTAAAAATATGGGTAGCAGGTTTTGCACCAATGGAAAGACGCCAAGTGGCATATGAAAAATTTCTTGGAGAGAATCCGGGAATTAAAGAAATCTCAACATTCGGTGCAGCAACGCAAAATACTGCTTTAGATACTCAGTCACAAATGGAAGCGGTATTAAAAAAATATCCTAAAAAAGGTGAAATTACAGCTGTTTGGGCTGCTTGGGACGAGTTTGCAAAGGGTGCAGTTCGAGCAATAGAACAAGCGGGACGTACGGATATTAAAGTATATAGTATCGATATGAGTGATGAAGATTTACAAATGATTCAAAATGACAATAGTCCCTGGGTTGCGTCTGCAGCAGTAGATCCTAAGGATATCGGCCGTATTCAAGTGCGTTATTTATACCAAAAAATTAGCGGAGGTAATGTAGAAGAAAAGGTTGTATTAGAGCCAGTTTTTGTAGAAGCATCTAAATTGCCGGAAGAAACAGTAACGACGAATGAACTCAGTGACCATATTGAAGGTTGGGGAGCAAGTGATCAAGGTTACACAGATGAATTAAAAGAGTTAGAAGACAACAGATAACTTATAAGATTTAAGCTGTCCTGTTTAAAGGGACAGCTTTTTCTTAGAAAGGAGAAATACATGCCAAATCCTTTTCTTTCCATGAAAGCTATAGATAAAACATTTGGAAAAGTTCATGCCTTGCAAAAAGCTGAATTTCATCTTCAGAAAGGAGAAGTGCATGCTTTACTTGGTGTAAATGGTGCTGGAAAAAGTACGCTTATGAAAATACTTTCAGGTGTATACGAGCAAGACATGGGAGAGATTTTGTTTGAGGGAAAAAAAGTACGTATACGCTCTCCCAAAGTAGCGAAGGACCAAGGTATTTATTGTGTATATCAAGAGGTTGATACTGCAATCGTTTCAGAACTTTCTGTTGCAGAGAATATATTGCTAGATTCGATTGTTGCTGGAACTAGTATGTTTATCTCCAAAAAGAAACTAAATAGCGAAGCGCGTGATGCCTTGAAGCAATTACAGGCGGAGGATATTCCAGTAGAGAAACCAGCGTTTATGCTTACTTTAGCAGAAAAACAGCTAGTATTAATAGCTCGTGCGCTGATAAGTTCTGCCAAAATTATTATCTTCGATGAACCAACGGCACCTCTATCTATTCACGAATCTACTAAGTTATTTTCAGTTATTAAAAGGTTAAAAGAAAGTGGAGTGGGATGTATATTCATATCTCATCGACTACCAGAAGTATTTGAAATCTGTGATCGGATAACTGTTATGGCAGAAGGTAAGTTTGTAGGGACATATAGCACTTCCAATACTAAACAGGAAGAGATCATTGAAGCTATGCTTGGAACTTCTTATAGTAAAGATTTTCCCGTTCGCACACATACATTAGGAAATACATTACTTCGTGTGAAGAAAGTTTCAGACGGAGTAAAGCTAAGGAATATTTCTTTTGACGTATCTGAAGGAGAAATTGTTGGTATTGTCGGGCTTGTAGGGGCCGGAAAAACAGAGTTAGCTAAAACGTTATTTGGATATTCACCACATACAGAAGGAACTATTGAGGTCTTGGGTAACACCTTAAAAATAAAGCATCCAAAAGATGCGATCAAAGCAGGCATGGCCCTCATTCCCGAAGAAAGAAGAAAAGAAGGTCTATTTGTTCATGAAGCATTACAAACGAACGCATCATTTCCTAATTTACAAAACTTTTCTCGGTTTTTATTTATGGATAAACGAAAAGAAAAGTCCTTTGCGAAAGAGATTGTTGAGCGATTACAAATTAAGACAAGCAACACAGAGACACCTCTTGTTTATTTGAGTGGAGGAAATCAGCAAAAAGTTGCTATAGGCAAATGGACTTCCCTAGATTCGACTCTTTATTTATTCGATGAGCCAACAAAGGGAGTAGACATTGGGGCAAAGACAGATATTTATAGGTTAGTGCGTGAATTTGCCCGAAAAAGAAAGAGCTGTATTTACTTTTCAAGTGAAATTCATGAAGTCTTAGGAATTTCTGATCGCATTTTAGTTATGTATGATGGTCAAATCGTGAAGGAATTATCACGGGAAGAAGCGACCCAGGAAAGGATTTTGCTATATGCAAGCGGAGGTAAGGAAGAATAAGTTGCAAGAAACAGGTGTTAACTTTTTATTTAAATTTGGTGCTATTGCCCTTCTTATATGTATTATTATTTATTTTAGTTCAATAAGTGATGCTTTTTTTACATATGCAAATTTTACGGATATTCTGCGTTCTATTTCAATCGTCACCCTTTTGGCATTAGGAGTAACTTTCACACTTGTAGTAGGAGGTTTTGACTTAAGTGTTGGTTCCACTATGTCGCTATCAACAGTTGTGACCGCATCATTAATGGTTTGGTATGAAATGCCTCTATGGCTTGTATTAATTGTACCTATTCTTGTAGGGGTATTAGTTGGATTAGTTAATAGTTTTCTAATTGTCATTTTAGGTATTCCTGATTTACTAGCAACACTAAGCACAATGTATATTGTCGCCGGCTTTCATCGGACCTATACAGAAGGATACTCCATTTACAATAATATGCCACTTACCTCTGGTGGAACTGCCCCAGGGCAATTTTCAGAAGCATTTCTCTGGATCGGCCAAGGTAGATTGTTTGGTTTACCTGTACCTGTTTGGATAATGTTAATACTCGTAATAGTAGCTTATATCGTTCTGAATCATACACGCTGGGGGCGTATATTATATATGACTGGTGGAAACGAGGAAGCTGCAACATTGTCAGGTGTGAATACTCGTAAAGTTAAATTTATCGCGTATATCATTTCTGGTATTTTTGCCTCATTGGCAGGGGTATTATTCACAGCAAGGGTAGGCTCAGGTCAAATTGATGCCGGCACTCCACTTTTAATGGAGGCTGTTGCTGCAGTCTTTGTTGGCTACTCCGTACTTGGAATTGGGAAGCCTAATGCACTGGGAACTTTTTTTGGAGCTGCAGTAATTGGAATCCTACTGAACGGACTAACCATTTTAAACTTACCTTATTATGCTTTTGATATCATTAAAGGAACAGTATTAGTTTCAGCGCTAGCAGTAACTTACATTTATGCGAAAAAACGTTTTTCTCGCGCTTAGCGAGAGTGAATTTACTAAATGAATCAAATTTCATAACTGCCTGTTTCACTTTAAAACACGAATGTTAACTTAATAATACTATGTTTTTTATAAGGTTAATACCGTTGATTGGAGCGACAGGCGACGACTCCAGCGGAAAGCGTCCGCCTAGAGCTGAAATCAGTGTTGGTTGGATTTCACTATTTAAAATGTTTTATGAAGTTGACTCAAATGAAAGATTTTCAAAAAAGATCTCAAATGAAGCAGCAACATCATTGAAATTTGGGCTAATCTACTTCATTATGAGTATAAGGAATCTTTTAGTAATTTTGCTAAGAGATAATACACTAGATGAAGGAAGTAGTTTATGTCTGAAGAAAATATTACACGTTTACATGTAAATGACAAAGAAATTATTCTCATCGGAACGGCACATGTATCTAGACAGAGTGCAGAACAGGTTAAGGAAGTTATTGATAGAGAACAACCGGATTCTGTTTGTATTGAATTGGATGAGCAAAGATACCAATCCATTATAGATAATAATAAGTGGAAGCAGACGGATATCTTCAAAGTCATTAAGGATAAGAAAGCTACCCTACTATTAATGAACTTGGCCATTTCATCTTTCCAAAATCGGATGGCTAAACAGTTTGATATTAAACCAGGTCAAGAAATGATACAAGGTATTGCAAGTGCTAACGAGAACGGGGCTGAGATTGTATTAGCTGACCGTAATATCCAAACTACTTTTTCGCGTATATGGCATAATCTGGGGTGGACAGGTAAAATACAATTACTTACTTCCGTTTTCTTTAGCATCTTCAGTAAGGATACTATTACGGAAGAAGAAATGGAGAATATGAAGTCCAAGGATACTTTAAATGCCGTTCTAGCGGAGTTTACAGAATCCTTTCCAAAGCTAAAAACACCGTTAATCGATGAGCGCGATCAATATTTAGCTCAAAAAATCAAAGAAGCACCTGGGAAAAAAATTGTAGCCGTTTTAGGCGCTGCGCATGTACCTGGTATTACCAAGGAAATTCATAAGGAGCAGGATTTAGTTAAACTATCTGCGTTACCACCAAAATCTATTGTTCCTAAAATAATAGGTTGGGCTATTCCGATATTAATTGTGGCATTAATCGTGATTACATTCATTGCGAATCCCTCTGCAGGTTTTGATCAAGCGCTGAGCTGGGTTCTTTGGACTGGATCTATGGCTGCAGTTGGAGCGGCAGTAGCATTAGGACATCCATTGGCGATTTTAGCGGCATTCATCACGGCACCAGTTACGGCGCTACATCCTATTTTGGCATCCGGTTGGTTTTCTGGACTTGCCCAAGCGTATACCAAGCGTCCCACAATAGCCGATTTTGAAAGTTTATCAGAAGATGTTTTTACGATTAAAGGGTTTTGGAGAAACAAAGTAACTCGAGTTTTACTCGTCGTTGTATTAACTAACTTATTTGGATCGCTTGGCACCTTTATAGGTGGAGCAGATGTCATACGAGTATTTTTCCAAAATCTATAGGTAGCTTATCCCTTGTGAAGCAAAGTGCTGAACAGGGGATATTTCACTTTATAGCTACTAAACTAAAAAGGGGAGAAAGAATTTGGAGTGCAATAATTGCCAAGTAAATGATTTGAAATTCGAGTTCAAAGTAGACGGAGATTTTAATACCTCTCTGTTAGATAGTGTCTTAAAGCATTTAAAACGTAGGAACATATTAGTAGATACAAAAGAGAACAAGTTTATTCTTAGTGAGTCAGATGTTAGAGATTTTATAGACTTCTGCGAAGATCATATGGATACTTCGCAAATCCTATTCAGAATATCTAAACAAAGATGGGAGCCTATTACAAAAATAGAGGAAGTATTAAAAGTTCAATGGATCGATGAGGTCATCGCAAAACAATTAATGATTTGTCATTATCAACCAATTGTAAATAGACAGGAACAAGTCTTTGGTTATGAACTTTTAGCGAGATTTCCAAAAGAAGATGGTTCCATGATATATCCAAATGAAATATTCTCTGCCGCTAAGGCAAGGGGAAGGCTTTACGCTTTGGATAGAGCGTGTAGAATGACCGCGGTAAAACATGCAGCGGTTATTAAAGAAAAGAAAGCATTTATCAATTTCATTCCTACATCTATTTATTCACCAGAGTTTTGCTTAAAATCTACTACTGCCTTAGCAGAAGAACTAGGTATAAATCCTGTCCAATTGGTATTTGAAGTAGTGGAATCAGAAAAAGTAGAAGATATAGAGCATTTAAAAAGAATCCTTACATTTTATAAAGAAAAAGGTTTTGAATATGCACTCGATGATGTAGGAGAGGGCTATAGTACGATGGAAATGCTAGGAGGTATAAAACCTAATTATATGAAATTAGATATGAAGTACGTTCAAGGAGTTTCAAACGATATAAAGAAACAAGCTATTGCCCAACAGTTTTTAGAAAAGGCAGTAGAAGTTGGATCTACTCCTCTAGCAGAAGGAATAGAAGAGCGAGAAGACTTTGAATGGCTGAAAGAAACTGGGTATAGGTTATTTCAAGGGTATTATTTTGGAAAGCCAGCAGCTAATCCCCTTTCGTAAAATATATAAGCATAATAAAAACCAACTATCTTTCAAAGATAGTTGGTTTTTTATTATGCTTTCTTTTTAGTATCTGCTTCTTTGTCGTCTAATTTAAACTCTTCCGTTACATCATCAACAATATCTTTTGTTGAATTTTTGAATTCTCTTAAAGTTTGTCCTGCTGCTCTTCCTAATTGGGGTAACTTAGCTGGGCCGAAGACGATTAAAGCAATTATTAAAATGATGATTAATCCTGGTACTCCAATGTTAGGCATGGAAGTTCCTCCTCTAATTTAGTAGATAAATTTTCAGTGGCTGGTGTGCGTATAAACTACTGTTCTAAAATTTCATCCTCAAGTGCTCGTTTCGCCAATTGTTTCTTATAAGACCAGCTGGAAACAAGAATACTGATTTCAAACAGTAATAACAAAGGCACAATAATAATGAAATCAGAGATAAAGTCGGGTGGTGTAATGGAAACACCCACTACTACTAGTACAAAGTAAGCAATTTTTCTCATTTTTCTTAAACGTTCTGGATTTATTATACCCAATTTCGTTAGAAAAAGAATAATTACAGGAAGTTCAAACACGATTCCTACTGGAATAACGAGGTTAAACATAAAAGTGAAATACTGTTTCATCCCATATGTCTCTAAAGCACCAATAGAATCGTTAATATTAGACATAAAATTCAGCATCAATGGAAATAATATGAAATAACTGAAACTGATACCTAATAGAAATAAGAAAAATGAAACAGGAATATAATAGCCTGTCCCTTTTGCTTCGCTCTCGTTAAGACCAGGTCTTACGAATAACCAGATTTGCTGCAGAGCGATTGGTAAAGTTATTAATATGGCTAGTATTAACGCACATTTAACATAAATCATTAAACCATCTGTATAGCCAAAAACGTTCCATTCAACATTCATGGCAGTAGGTTGCTGTTTTAAGAAAGTGAGTGTTTTGGGAGCTAACCAAAATCCTAAGGCTAGGGAGAGTATGAAAGTTGACACAACAACTATAAGTCTTTTTCTTAATTCTGTTAAATGTTCAACAAGCGTCAGTTGTTGTTCTTGATCCATTTTTTAACACCTCATTTTCTCAAAAAAGTGAAGCTTTTTTATATATTCTGCAGTGCATTATACTCCGTATTTGTTCATCTATATCAACTAATCATTATACTCTTTCCTCTGCATTTGTAAATAAAAGAGTGCTTATAGTCACGAATATAACAAGTATTATGTTACTTGAAATCCTAAAATAGTTAGATTTAAGATTTTTTAAAATCATCATAAATTTTGTGTCCCGAAGTACTTGTTTTTTGACAAAGCAAGTATATAATTCTAGCATATCCTTTATTAAATTTGATTGGGCTGACAAGACTTGAGACCGTACAATGAAAAGATTAGTATTTACCATGGAATGGCATCTACTATAGCGCTTAACTTTTCCAATAACTTTTTCCCTATCTTTGCGATAACTATATTAGGAGCAACTAATTATCAAGTAGGCTTAATAAGCTCTTTGCCTCCGTTGGTAGCTCTGTTAATGACTATACCAGCAGCGATTCTACTTAATCGTGCGAGCACCCAAAAGAAACTAGTGGCGATGTCTGTTTTACTAGCGCGGTTAATGTTCTTACTCATTGTCCTCGTTGTATATTTACCTTCTAATTCGTTTCAGTCATGGGCTTTCTTAGGGATTATTGCTTTTATCAGTGTCCCGAACACGATCGCCAATGTAGGTTGGCAAACCTTGATAAGTGGAATGATTGATGAATCGAGAAGAGGACAATTTTTTAGTGATCGTAATCGTCTACTAACGTTGGTTGGACTTATATCGACATTACTTATCGGAATATTCATGAGAGATGCGACCGAAAGTATTATTGCTTATCAAGTTCTGTTTGCACTAGCGTTTTGCTTCGGATTAGTAGAAGTGTTTTTTTTGTTAAAACAGGAAGAGGACGTTGTAGAAACTTCAGATGAGCAAATAAAAAAGAAATCGATGGACTGGATCATTTTCAAATATCCAAGCTATGTTTGGTTTTTAGTAGCTGCTCTTTTGTTTAACTTTGGTTGGCAAATGGCCTGGGGCTTGTTTAATATTTATAATGTCCGAATAGCAGGGGCCACCATCTTCTGGATTAGTATGTTCTCTGTTGGAAGTATGCTTATGCAGTTTCTCACGTTTCCACTATGGAAGAAATGGGCCGATAAGTATTCTAATATGCAAGTGTTTATATGGGCGGCAATTGGAATGTCCACCACTCCATTTTTAACAGTACTTTCTACAAACTTATACTATTTAACCCTTATGCAAACAACTTCTGGGTTTTTCTTATCTGGTACAGTTCTGCTGTTATTTAACTTGTTGTTGGAGCAATCACCCGAAAAATACCGTACATACTGTATAACATCGTATAATGTTCTACTTGCCTTTGTGGCATTTGTTGCACCTCAGATTGGGATTTGGTTGCTGGATCTTATCGGCATGGATTTCTCCATGTACATTAGCTCTGGATTACGATTATTAGGAGCAGGTGCTTTTTTATATGTTTTTTTATGGAATAAAAAAAGTAGAAAAGAAAAACATATGTAACCATATGTTTTTCTTTTTTTGCTTGTATATCAAATACTTATGAAAGAAATTTAATATTTTCATATAATAGTAGTCCGATGAAAGAAACTTATGAAAACTTTATTTTGTTGGGTTGAATTGAATTTTTATATAGAAAAACTCGATGAAGTCTATAAATTTAAGTTACTGATATATTAATATTTTTTTCTGTCTATATTTAATATGTTTTGTTGAAAGTTTTCATATCATATTTAATAAGAAGAAAGTTTGTATAACTTACGTTATCGATGTAAATGATTGGAGTGGAGGTGCTATTTATCAAATCTTTAGCTGCTTTTTTAATCGTTACGATTTCTATTTTGTTTTATTTTAATCTACAAATAGAAGAACCTATTACATTTAATAAAGAGTTCCACGGGAAACAATTTTCGACATTTTATATGGGTTATGAGGAGGAGAAAATAGAGATAGGGATGATTGGAGACGTATTATTACATTTACCACTCTACAACTATACCAGTTATCTCCCTTCTCTTTCTCCAGTACAGGAAGAATTGCAATCCATTGATTTGTTAATAGCAAACCAGGAGTCCATTCCTGCAGGTGAAGTTTTTAAGGTATCTGGATATCCGAACTTTTCGAGTCCTCCACATATTATTAGTGATTTAAAAGAAATAGGAGTAGACGTTCTTTCGATAGCGAATAATCATACACTCGATCAAGGAGAAAAGGGTCTTTTAGAAGCAATTCAGCAGATGGAGAAGGTAGAAATGCCGTATATCGGTGCGTATAAATCAGTGGAGGATCTAAAGGTAGATCGAATATTCCAAGTAGAGAATGTATCGCTTGGACTCCTAGGTTATACATATGGAACGAATAGTCATGAAACTCCAGTAGGTAAGGATTATTTAGTAAATCGGATAAACGAGGATAGAATTGCAAAGGAAATCAAGGAGTTAAAAACAAAAGTAGATTTTGTTGTGGTCAGCATCCACTGGGGTACGGAGTATAACCTGGAGGCAAATGATAACCAGAAACAACTTGCTCGTTCAATGGCAGAGGCAGGAGCAGATATTGTATTTGGTCATCATCCTCATGTGATCCAACCATATGAACTGATTTTGTCCGAAAATGGTCATCCGACACATGTTTTTTATTCGTTAGGTAATTTTTTATCGGGTCAAAAAGACGAGTATACTAATATTGGCGGAATTGCTAAAATAGAGGTTTTGAAGAAAAACATTAATGGTAAACAAGTAGTGACTCTAGAGAATCCAGTTTTTTTGTCTACAGCAGTTGTGAAAGGTGACCCGTATACGGTTAACTTTTTAACAAATGTGGAAAGTGAAATGGGTAAAACGGATGCTTGGGTTCAACAGCATGTGTTTGGAGTAAAGTAAGTTAGGGGGTATCCTGTGCAGGAACAAGATCATGACAGGTTATTACGTATTAAGACAACAGGTGTAAGAGAGTGGAATCATCAATCATCTCACTATAATCGATATGAAGCGACCCCATATTCCGCTTTGGAAATTCTTTTTGACGAATACGAATGGAAGACATCTGATCGTTTTGTAGATTTTGGTTGTGGGAAGGGTAGATTTCCTTTTTACGTTTTTCATCACTTGCATGCATCTGCGATAGGAGTAGAAATGAATGCTCAGCTCTATCAAGAAGCTATGGAGAACTTAACTAGGTATATGGAGCGTGCCAAAAGTTCAAGGGCTACGATTCAGTTTGAACATATATTTGCAGAGGGATACGACATAGAAAAAGAGGACAATCGATTTTATTTTTTTAATCCGTTTTCATTACAGATTTTTCAAAAGGTTATCGATAATATCCTCAGGTCCGTTGAAAACCATCCTCGCTCAGTGGATGTCATCCTCTATTATCCCACCTCGGAATATAATCATTTTTTAGAAATTCATACAGTATTTGAATTATGGAAGGAGATCCGTCTTCCGGGATTATATGAAGATAATAATAATGAACGGTTTTTAATCTTCCGTTTAGCATAAGTAAGCACTCCGCTAATAAGTGGAGTGCTTTACATTTTCCATAAGCTATAGGCAATGCATAGAGGCTTCCGCCTCATCCCAATAGACTGGATATCCTTTTCCTTTAGCGCAAAAAATAGAGGTAGACGTATACTCAGGGTCTGCTTCTTTATCATAACCAATTGTCTCCATTACATCCTCTGCATTATGACAGCGATCGTACCCACCAAAGACTAAGCTTAGTGATCCTTTGCCATGCGTGAACGATGCAAAAACAGTGCTATAATTCATAAATGTTGCCACGGGCACTTTTCCTTTTACGAGAACGTTATCTCCGGCATTTTCTGGAGGTTCGAATGTTCCAGAAGCTTGTTGGATATCAGATAATACTCGACCTATTAAATCCATATGTACTTTAATCGTAAAATCATAAAAGGGCTCCAGCAGAATATTTTCTGCTTTTTCTAATCCTTGACGAAGTGCGCGATAGGTTGCTTCTCGAAAGTCGCCACCGTGTGTATGTTCATTATGTCCGCGACCTGTGAGTAAAGTGATTTTCACATCAGTTAAAGAAGAACCTGTTAGTAAACCGTGATGGTCTCTTTCGAAAAGGTGATGTCGAACTAGGTTTTGGTTACCAATGGACAAATCATTCGCATGACATACATTTGCGAATGTAATTCCACTATTTCTTGTTGCAGGTTCGATTAATAGATGCACCTCTGCGTAATGTCTTAACGGTTCAAAATGTCCATATCCACGAACAGAGTTATCAATAGTTTCCTTATAAAGAATTTTAGGCTCTCCAAAGGTTACGTGAAAACCAAAACGCTCCAATACAATTTGCTCGATTACTTCTAGCTGGATAACTCCCATTACATGAACATGTATTTCTTGGAAGTGTTCATCCCAAAACACACGTAAAGAGGGGTCTTCTGCATCTAATAATTTAAAGCAACGCAATACTTCCTTTACATGGATAGATGCACCGAAGAGAACCTTAGATTTTAAAGTGGGTATCATAGCGAACTCTATTTTCTGGGAAATAGCTCCGATTCCATCACCAATGGAAGCATTTGTTAATCCCGTAACAGCAACAAGTTCACCTGCTAAAGCCTGGTCGACGGTTTTAAACTTATTGCCGCTATATAAGCGGATTTGCGTTATTTTCTCAGTTTGACCGCTATAGGTTACACTATCACGGACTTTTAACTTTCCGTTGACTAATTTCAAAAAGGTAACCCGATTTCCACTTTCATCGTGTCGAATTTTATATACCTGTGCTGCAAATGCTCCGTCTGTTTTATAGGAGGTTGTGGTTAATAAATCTAGCTTGTTTAAAAATTCTACTATTCCTATATCCTTCAATGCGGAACCACTAGCACAGGCGAAGATTTTATTTTCCTTTATCATATGTTGAAGTGATTGTGTCCATATGTCCTTATCAAATCCGCTGTCCATATAAATTTCTAGAAGGGATTCATCTCGCTCGGCAATAAATTCTATTAGTTCTTCGTTGAAAGTATTCGTTATATCGCATATATCTTCCGATAAGGTAGTACGAATTTCAGCAAGGATACTTGCTGGATCTGTTCCTTCGTGATCGGTTTTATTGATAAAGAAAAAGGTTGGTACTTGGTGTTTTCGTAGTAATTGCCAAACAGTTTCTGTATGCCCTTCTATACCATCTACTGCACTGATAATAATGATTGCATAGTCCATCACTTGAATAGCCCGTTCCATTTCTGGTGAAAAGTCGACATGCCCAGGAGTATCGATAATATAGTAAGTAGAGTTATTGTAGGAAAAAATTCCTTGATCTGCAAAGATGGTGATTCCTCTATTTTTTTCTATTGTATGACTATCAAGAAACGAGTCTTGGTGATCAACTCGTCCTCGTTGTCTAATTGTATTTGTATGATAAAGTAGCTGCTCCGAAAAAGTAGTTTTTCCAGCATCCACATGTGCAAGAATTCCAATGGTTTTGTGCATTTTCTCACCTCTGAACTTAATTATAGCAAATTACGGTGAAAGGTCTTGTTTCAGTGCTATACTAGGAAGACTATAACAACCTAGAAAGAGGGATAAATTATGCAATATTCGAAATCTAAAATGGAAGAGCTAGTGAAATATAGCCCGGAGTTAAACAAGCGTTTAAAAGAGGTTATGAAAGAACATGATTTAGAGAAAAGCTTTGCTTTAAAGGCTTTATATCATTCAGAAGTAAAAGACGGCGGTAAATATCAAAGAGATTATCAAGATTTATAAAAAGTAAGAGTGAACCGATGCAATATAAAATCGGTTCACTTTTATTTTAATATTCTAATAAATTCCTGTATTCTATAATAAACTAAATAAATTATTATAGGAGGATGAATTGGTGAAAGAGCTTGTGAGCAGAGTTCAACAATTAATAGCAGCTTCAAAAGGAACATGGGGGATCGTTCTAGAGGATTTAAATTCAGGAGAAAGATGGGAGCATAACGAACAGGAGCTTTTTTATGCGGCAAGTGTTATTAAAATACCAATTATGTCCTCGGTTTATAGTGCAGTAGACAAGGGCGACTTGACCCTAAACGATTTAGTCGTCCTCGATAAAAAAGATTATGTAGGAGGCTCGGGTGTGCTTCAGCATTTTACTCCGGGCTCATCCCTCCCACTTCAAGACATCATTATGCTTATGATTATTCAAAGTGATAATACAGCTACAAATCTTTTAATCGACCTTGTAGGAGTAGAAAATATACAGAATTCCATGAAAGAAGCTGACATGTTTTATAGTACTTTTTATAACAAGCTGATGTTGAGTAAGCCTAATCCGGAAGGTACAAATTGTATAGCTGCATTGGACATAGCAATGCTTTTAAATAAGATGGCTTCTGGGAGCTTAGTGAGTAGAACGGCAAGTGAGCAAATGATAGACGTGATGAAAAAACAACAGGTACGAGATTGTTTGCCAGAAAAATTACCGTCTCCATATACTGATTTTGATCATGGAATGACGCCATGGGAGTTAGCTAATAAGACTGGGTGGATACCGGGAACTCGTCATGATGTTGGAATTTTTTATGTAGGTAATCGGAAGTTAATGGCAACGGTTTTATCAAAGGATGAAGATGATTTAGTTTCGAAAAGAATTCTTTCTCAAATCGGGGAGGAAATATATAAATACTTACAGTAAGGAGAATGATCATGAATATTACATTAATAGGTTTAGGTGCGATAGGGAGTGTTTATGGAAATCTCTTGAGACAAGTAAATAATGTGAACTTACGAGTTTTAGTAGATACGGAAAGAAAATCCCGTTACGAGGCGGAAGGGGTGTATGTAAATGGAGAAAGAGTTCCATTTGTTTTCATTACCCCTGAAGAAGTAACCATCCCGGCAGATCTAATCATTGTTTCCGTAAAATATAATCATCTTCCACAGGCAATTCAAGACATACATAATCATGTCGGAGAAAATACGATGATCATGTCTTTACTTAATGGAATAACGAGTGAAGAAGAGATAGCTAATATTTATGGGGAAGAGAAAGTTATTTATGCTATTAGCAATGGGATTGATGCAACTAGAGAGGGCAACAGTGTTTATTGTTCCAATGCAGGAAAAATTTCATTTGGAAAGAAATTTAATGAGGTGATTTCACCACAGCTTTTAGCGATAAAAGATTGCTTTGACAGGGCAAATATTCGAAATGATATTCCAATAGATATGGAACATGTATTATGGTATAAATTCATGATCAATGTTGGTATAAATCAAACATCTGCAGTAACTAAGGCTTCATATGGTACTTTCCAAAAGGTTTCATATGCAAAAGAAATTGCAAAGGAGGCAATGAAGGAGGTTGTACAATTAGCTCAGGCAAAGAATATCCTATTAGGAGAAGAGGATATTGAGGTGTTTTTTAATACGATTATTAGCGGATTAAGTGAGGAAGGAAAGCCATCCATGCTCCAGGATATTGAAGCAGGGAGGCTTACAGAAGTGCCAATGTTCTCGCGAAAAGTGATAGACCTTGGACAAGAGTTACATATAAAAACACCTGTGAATGAACTGTTGTTTCGTATAATTAAAACATTAGAAAGCAGTATAAAATGAGTAGCTTCCCAAAAGCACATTTTGCTCTAAATAGACCTCTAGTTTCTGGATAATGGAGGTCTATTTTTAAAGATGACTTCCGCATTTACATATTCTTTAAATTGCGAACCAAGGCTCTTGCTGCTTCTCTACCTGTAAAAATACAGCCTCCTAGGAAGGTCCCCTCTAAAGAGCGATATCCATGAACTCCACCTCCACCAAAGCCTGTTACTTCACCCGCTGCATACAGACCAGGTACGGGAAGTCCGTTCTCATTTAGAACACGACCGTCTAGATCAGTTTGCAGTCCTCCAAGGGTTTTCCTAGTCACAATATTTAATCGAACAGCAATTAAAGGACCGTTTTTAGGATCTAATAATTTGTGAGGAGATGCTGCTCGTATTAATTTATCGCCTATGTAGTTTCTAGCTCCACGTAGAGCAGTAATTTGAAGATCTTTAGTAAATTTATTATCGATTTCACGATCCCTTGCGACTAGTTGACTCTCAATATGCTCCAAGTTTAATAGATTGTCACCGGTAATTTTATTCATCCCATTTACAAGGTCTGCTAAATTGTCTGATACGACAAAGTCTTCTCCTTTTTCCATGAATGCTTTTACTGGAGCAGTGGGTCCTGGTAGAATTCGCTTCAATACTTGTATAATACTTTTTTGTGTTAAGTCTGGATTTTGCTCTGATCCTGATAGTGCGAATTCTTTTTCAATAATTTTCTCGGTAAGTATAAACCAAGAGTAATCATATCCAGTTTTTTGGATAGCCTCAAGTGTCCCCAGTGTATCAAAGCCTGGGAAATTAGGAGCAGAAAAGCGCTGTCCTGTAGCATCTAGCCAGATGGAGGAAGGACCTGGGAGTATACGTATCCCATGAAGTGGCCAGATGGGATTCCAGTTTTTAATACCTTCTGTATAGTGCCACATACGATCCTTGTTTACTAAACGACCTCCAGCTTTCCTTGTAATGGCAAGCATACGGCCATCAACGTGCTCTGGAACTCCAGAAATCATCTGCTTTGGTGGTTCACCAAGTCTTGAAGGCCAGTTTTCTCTTACTAAATCATGATTAGCACCTATTCCGCCACTAGTAACCATCACGGCTTTAGCTTCATATTGAAAGTTACCAATCACATCTCTTTGGCTTGGTTCTCCCCGTCCAGCAGAACTAGGGGTCAATAGTGAACCACTCACACCAATAACTCGTCCATTTTCCCTGGTGAGTTCATCTACTTGGTGACGTGGTTTATATTCCACATTTCCCTTAGAGATGGCAGCTCGAACACGAGTCTCAAAAGGCTTAACGATACCTGGTCCGGTACCCCAAACGATATGAAACCTAGGTACAGAGTTTCCATGTCCATCCGCAAGATAGCCTCCACGTTCTGCCCAGCCTACTACAGGGAAAAATCTAACCCCTTGTGCGTGAAGCCAATCTCGTTTTTCCTCTGCAGCAAAGCGTACATAAGCTTCCGCCCATTTTTTCGCCCAATAATCTTCATCTTCTTCCCGATCGAAACCTGCTGTTCCTAGCCAGTCCTGCCAGGCAAGCTCATATGAATCGTGAATTCCTAATCTTTGTTGTTCTGGGGAATTCACTAAAAATAATCCTCCAAATGACCACCAAGCTTGCCCCCCAAATGATGCTTCAGGCTCTTGATCGAGCAGTAAAACTTTCTTTCCTGCATCGGCTAGTTCAGCTGTAGCAACGAGTCCTGATAGTCCTGCGCCAACTACAATTACATCCCATTCCATCTATATCCCCCATTTTTAAAAAATTCCGAAACTTATTTGTATTATATTCTATTGAATAATGAATTACTATTCACTGTTTGCAAAAATGATTTGAATAGAGACACATGATATAATAGGAGTATTATTGGAGGGAATACATTGATAAACAGCAGCCGACAACCGGCATTTATTTATACATACGCATATAATGAGGACGAACGCTCTCTATGTCATTTAGAGATGCGGTCTTTTTTTGATATAGACTCCGAAACAAAAATATTAAAGAGTTCCATCAAAATAGATCCTAGTAGAAGCCCTTTTATGAAAGGGAGATTAGAGGTATTAGCAGAAGGAGACACAGTTGAGGAAATTATCGCTCAAGCCCCGAATTTTGGTTCCGAGGACGAAACAAACAAAGTAATATTCTTAAAAATAAATGACCGACAAGGGACCGATAAAATTGAAAATGCAGAAAGACTTCAAATAGAAAGGGCTATTGGAAGTGACATGCAAGGGGAATTCGATTTACATCATCCGGATCAGTTATTTGCAGTAGTTCCTTTTGGAGGGCGTTGGTATTTTGGATTATATACAAAAAGCGAACCTATTTGGTTTAAGCATATAAAAAAACCACGGGAGTATTCTACAGCCCTTAGTACAAGAGTAGCCAGAGCAGTAGCTAATATCGCTGTTCCGCACCCGAAAGGTGTTCAAGCTATAGATCCTTGCTGCGGAATCGGTACAGTACTTGTTGAAGCATTATCCATGGGCATAGATATTGTGGGTAGGGATATAAACCCTCTTGTATGTCAGGGATCTAGAGAAAATATTGCCTACTTTGGCTTAACTGGAGATGTTCGTAAGAGTGCCATTGAAGACATCAATGAGATGTATGATGTAGCGATAATAGACTTACCATATAATTTGTATACACATGCATCCTGGGAGGAACAATTCACTATTTTGAAGCATGCTCGTAGAATAGCTAAAAAAGTAGTGATTGTTACAATCGAATCGATGGATGACCGACTAGAAACGGTAGGGCTTCATATTAAAGACCGGTGCATAACGAAAAAACAGCAATTTACACGCGAAATACTAGTTTGTGAGTAGGTTAACGGGAAAAGGAGATGGAAGGATGAAGGATTTATCCATAGTAGCATTATTAGATGTTGTTGGAGAACTATTTTCTGATGAAGTGTCTATCGCTGTCTCCGATACGGAAAAGTATATTTATTATCGACCAAGTAAGCGAATTGACTTAAAAATTACTCCTGGAGATCTACTAAAAGAGGAAACTTTAGCTTATAAAGCACTTCAAAGCAGACAAAAGGTATCTGAATTTATCAATCGAGAGGTTTTTGGCGTCCCATATCACGGGATGGCGGTGCCTTTTATGCATCAGGGTGAAATAGAAGGCTGTGTGTTAGCAATTTATCCAGCATTTACAGACGGCAAATCTGTCATTACGATAAAGACTCAGGACGGATGGATTCCAATTCCTTTTTCTGACGTGATTTATCTGGAAGCAAAAGATCGTAAAACCCATATTGTTACTAAGTCTTTTGCTGGAACTCACACTAGCTCTCTTCAAGATTTTGAGTATAGACTACCTCGGGAATTGTTCATACGCTGTCATCGTTCTTTTATCGTCAATGTGCATCATATTAAAGAGATTTTCCCCGACACACATTCAACTTTTTTATTAGCTATGGTGAATGGAGAGAGAATATCTGTCAGTCAGTCCTATGCTAGTTATTTTCGTAAATTATTAGGATTCTAATACAAAACGCTTGAATAAGGGGAATTTTCTCCGAAATTCAAGCGTTTTTTTATTAACAATAAAAATATAAATAGTTGTTAAATAATTATTTTCTGTTCTATCACGAAAATTTTCTGTTTCAATCAATTATAAGGTGTCTTCGACAAGTTTCAACAAAATTGTGACAAAAGGGGGTAAAATAATTTAAATGCACTTTGAGGGGGATACTAATATGTTAAATAATTTAGATCGTATTAAGGATACTAGTTTACATAGTTTAGTAGTTGGAGCAGAAGAAGCTGCTTCATGGATTCAACACGGTATGACACTTGGATTAAGTGGGTTTACACGTTCGGGTGACGCGAAAGCGGTTCCATTAGCATTGGTTGAAAGAGCAGCAACTGAATCTTTTAAAGTGAATATATTTACAGGCGCTTCCGTAGGTTCTGATATTGATAAGTTACTATCTGAAGCAGGAATTGTGCACAAACGTTTACCATTCCAAGCGGATGCAACGATGCGCAAACATATTAATGCTGGGAATCATTTGTTTGTTGATCAGCATTTGTCCCATACATCAGAGTTAATCCGTTCTGGGGTATTACCAACTATTGATTTCGCAGTAGTGGAAGCGGTTTCAATTACTGCAGATGGAATGATTATTCCTACAACATCTGTGGGTAATTCCACAACCTTCGTCTCGCAAGCAAAAAATATCATTATAGAAATTAACGTAGAGCAATCTGAAATGTTAGAAGGACTTCATGATATATATGAACCAGCTGCTCAAGGAAGCAGACAACCGATTCCTTTAATGAGTGCAGAAGAGCGAATTGGCCAAATTGGAATCCCTTTTGATGCATCAAAAGTAAAAGGAATCGTATTTACTAATTACACAGATTCACCATCACCAATTGTTCCACCAGATGAGGAAACAGAAGAAATGGCACAGCACTTGATTTCTTTTCTTCGTCAAGAAGTAAGCGCTGGTAGATTAACTAACAAGCTAGCACCACTTCAAGCTGGTATAGGGTCAGTTGCCAATGCAGTGCTAGGTGGCATGATTAACTCAGAATTTGAAGATTTACAAGTATACTCCGAAGTTCTTCAAGACTCTGTATTTGAACTAATAGATGCCGGCAAAGTAAATTTTGCTTCTGCCTGCTCAATAACACTTTCACAGGAAATGATGGATAAAGTATATGGTAACTTGGAAGAGTACCGAGATAAATTAGTGCTAAGACCACAAGAGATTACAAATCATCCTGAAATTATTCGCCGTTTAGGTCTTATCTCTATTAATACAGCATTAGAATTTGATATTTATGGAAATGTTAACTCAACCCATGTATCAGGTACTAAAATGATGAACGGAATCGGCGGTTCCGGGGATTTCGCTCGCAATAGTAGAATAGCTATTTTTGTAACAAAATCTATTGCCAAAGGCGGGAACATCTCTAGTATTGTACCTTTCGTAGCTCACGTAGATCACACGGAACACGATGTAGATGTAGTGGTAACCGAACAGGGCTATGCAGATTTGCGTGGTTTAGCACCTAGAGAACGTGCAGAGCTAATCATTGAAAACTGTGTACATCCAATGTACAAAAAGCAGTTACGTGATTACTATGAAGAAGCATTAACGAGAGGTGGACAAACTCCACATGTCCTAGAAAAAGCATTTTCATTCCATGCGAACCTGGCGAAAAATGGAACGATGCTCGATAAAGAAACAGCATTAGTATAATGAATAACCGATTCCTTGTGGAGTCGGTTTTTTTCGCAAGAAAGAAATCCTTCCTGCGCTTGCGCTTTTCTAAAAAGATAAGAAAGATATAAAAATATTCCATGAATACTGGGTTCAAGGATTAGTAAGAATGAATAATCCCATGATTTTCGTTACAGGTGGGGTACAAAGGCTAAGAGCGCCACATCGGAAAGGGAAGGCAATCTAAGTACGCCGCGTCCTGCGGCAACGATTGCATAACCCACATCCTGTGGGCCTCAACGCCTTCGTGACCAACATCCTGTTGGCCTTCGCGGGGTGAGCGATGAGCTATCACCGTGGCTTTCGCGCCGCTATGATATCTCATCTGTCTCACTCATCCCGCAGAAGTCGCCACCTTACACTTCAATCAATGAATGTGTAGTACTACACGAAGATTTGGAATAGCTTATCCTTAACATAAAGAGATGGGGCAAATTTTATTAAACAATCATCCAATTACCAGTAATCTTTTTGGATTAGGATTGTAGTGCAATGATAAAAGTAAAGACAGACTTTCATTTAAATAATATTGTATGGAACTATACTAATATAAAAGAGGTTATTATGGATTTGTAGCGCAGGTCGGCGACTCCTGTGGGAACAGCACGAGGGAGAGACTACAGGCTCGGGCCGTGCCCACGGAAAGCGTCCGGCCTTCGCTACAATTAATGGCATACCTAGGTTTTTATTCTTAAAGGACCAGACGTTTTTTGCTCGGTTTTTCTTAATGTATATCTTTCTTTTTAAACCGACCTCCACGCACCTCTGCAATATTGCCTACTGCTAAAAAGGCGTGGTCGTCTATTTCTTCAACAATCGATTTTAGTTTTGCTTCTTCTAGACGAGTGATTACTGTGAAAATGACTTTTTTATTATCTCCCGTATAGGCGCCTTCTCCGTGTAAGTAAGTCACGCCACGTCCCAACCGGTCCATAATTGCGTCACCGATATCTTCTATATTTTCACTAATGATATAGACTGATTTTGACTCATCTAATCCTTGAATCACAATATCAATCGTTTTAAAGGCGATAAAATAAGCTAAAAATGAATACATGGCTTGTTCCCAAGTGAATACAAAGCCAGCAACTGCGAAGATAACCAGATTAATAATCATAATGATTTCTCCTACAGAAAACGGAGTAGCCTTGTTAAACAAAATGGCAAGTATTTCTGAACCGTCTAGCGATCCACCGTATCGAATAACTATGCCAACACCAGTACCTAGAACGATACCGCCAAATACAGTAGCAAGTAAGAGATCAGGAGTAATAGCATCTATATTGTGTAGGTAAGAAGTGCAAATGGACAGGATAGTAATGCCGAATAATGTGGATAATGCAAAGGTTTTTCCTATTTGTTTATATCCGAGGAAAAAGAATGGGATGTTTAGGATAAATATAAAGATCCCTAAACGCACTCCTGTTAAGTGGGATATGATGATAGATACGCCTACAACACCGCCATCTAATATTTGATTAGGAACTAAAAATAGTTCTAATCCAATAGCCATTAATATAGCTCCTATGGCAATCATAAATAAACGGACAAACACGACTTTCTTGGGGGTACTTCGGTGGGGAGTTTTGACAGGTTTTAATTCACTCGCTAAGTCACTCAAGGTTAATCGCCTCTTTCTTCAAAGTAATCATACACTTAGTTTATAGAAAAATTCATCTTATAGGAAGAAGGAATTACATTCATTTTTCAAAAAGATTGCTTCATTGACAGAACAAAATGGTTGTAATTATAATGGTTACATCGGAGGTAGAATAATATGAAAATAAGTAGTCGATTTACTGTAGCCGTACATGTACTATCACTAATTTCATTAAATAAAAATGTTGTTTCTACATCTGAATGGATTGCAGAAAGCGTAAACACCAACCCTGTTGTTATCCGTAGAGTGATGGGAAAACTGAAAAAAGCTGGTCTTTTAGACATTCGTCGTGGTCTTGGAGGTGCAACTCTTCAAAGGAATCTAGCGGATATAACCTTACTTGATGTGTATAAAGCTGTTGAAGTCGTGGAGGATGGAGAGCTCTTTCAAATGCACGAAAACCCTAACCCTAATTGTCCCGTCGGGGCTAATATACAAGATGTGTTGGAGTTAATATTATTTCGGGCTCAAGATGCAATGGAAGTGGTATTAAAAGAAATCACAATGGAAGAACTAGTCAAAGTATTAAGTAAAAAGATTGGATGAAGATGAATCCTTTTTTGAAATAGTTGTAACTAACATAGTTACGACAATACGAATCTATTGGAGGAATTATGATGGAAATAGGTGTTTATACTTTTGGAGATTTGGGCCCAAATCCTCATACTGGAGAAACAATCAGTGCTTCTCAACGTTTGAAAGAAGTAATAGAACTGGCGAAGATAGCAGACGACGCAGGACTAGATATATTCGGAGTTGGTGAACATCATCGATTAGATTATACTATTTCCTCACCGGCAGTAGTCCTTTCTGCAATTGCTCAGGCAACAAAACGTATTAAACTAACTAGTGCCACATCTGTATTGAGCACATTAGATCCGGTTAGATTGTTTGAAGACTTTGCTACATTGGACCAAATCTCAGAGGGAAGAGCTGAGATTATTGCTGGTAGAGGAGCATTCGTTGAATCCTTTCCTCTTTTTGGATATGAATTGAATGACTATGATGCTTTGTTTGAAGAAAAAGTTAATTTACTTCAACAACTAAATCGAGAAGAAATTGTCACGTGGCAAGGTCAATTTCGATCATCTCTTTCCAGTGCAATGATAGCACCTAGACCAGTTCAAGAGGAGATACCTATTTGGATAGGCGTGGGAGGTACTCCTGAAAGTGCAGTTAGGGCAGGAAGACTGGGAACTGGTATGGCTCTTGCAATTTTGGGCGGAGATCCAATAAGATTTAAACCCCTTGTGGATCTGTATCGTCAAGCTGGAAGAGAGGCTGGGCATTCTCCAGAGAAGTTGTCTGTTGGAGTTACTGGTCATACTTATATTGCAAACGATAGCCAGCAGGCAAAGGATGAATTTTATCCATATTACTCGAATTATTGGTCTTATGTGAATAGACAAAGAGGAATGGGTACTAGAATGTCTCGCTCTGATTTTGAACATATGGCAAGTCCAGAAACGGCCCTGTTTGTAGGAAGTCCACAACAAATAATTGAAAAAATACTAAAGCAATACGAACTTTATGGTCATCAACGATTCGTAGCTCAATTAGATATTGGGGGTCAGCCGTTTAGCACTGTTGTTAAAGGGTTGGAGCTTCTTGCGACTGAAGTGGCACCTGTTATAAGAAGAGAGACAAGTAAATAACTTATACGAAAATAGCTTGAGTACATAAAATATGTATTCAGGCCATTTTATTTTACTCCTTATTATATTTATTGAAATATTTAGTATAGTCTGCCAAAATAGATTTAAGACTATTTTTTTATTTTAATAGTTTTGAAAGCGCATACATATATTGAGACAAGCATACGTTATGGAATGTGCTAAATAATTATAAGGGGAGGAAATAAAAATGGTATATGCATTTCCGAATACAGATGGCTCGAAGGTTTCATTTAAGGACAAGTATGAAAACTATATTAATGGCGAGTGGACACCCCCGGTTAAAGGACAATATTTTGAAAACGTTACACCAGTTACAGGTAAAGTATTTACACAAGTTGCCCGTTCGACTTCAGAAGATATCGAACTTGCTTTAGATGCAGCACATGCAGCAAAAGATGCATGGGGCTCCACTTCTGTTGCAGAAAGAGCAAATATATTAAATAAGATTGCAAATAGAATTGAAGAAAATTTAGAACTACTAGCAGTAGCGGAAACATGGGATAACGGAAAAGCTGTGCGAGAAACATTAAATGCTGATATTCCGTTAGCGATTGACCATTTCCGCTATTTTGCAGGTGCTATTCGTGCACAAGAAGGCGGCTTAAGTCAAATTGACAACGAAACAGTTGCTTATCACTTCCATGAACCACTAGGGGTTGTCGGACAAATCATTCCTTGGAATTTCCCGATTCTAATGGCTGTATGGAAGCTGGCACCAGCACTTGCTGCAGGGAACTGTGTGGTCTTGAAGCCAGCAGAGCAAACTCCGGCATCCATTATGGTGCTAATTGAATTGATTGGAGATCTGTTGCCTCCTGGCGTTGTGAATATTGTTAATGGTTTTGGGTTAGAGGCTGGAAAACCTTTAGCATCTAGTCCTCGAATTAGTAAAATCGCATTTACTGGTGAAACAACAACTGGTCGTTTAATCATGCAATATGCTTCTCAAAATCTAATACCTGTAACATTAGAGCTTGGAGGAAAATCACCTAATATTTTCTTTGAAGATATTATGGACGAAGATGATGCATTTTTAGATAAAGCGGTAGAAGGTTTCGTTATGTTCGCCTTGAACCAAGGAGAGGTATGTACTTGTCCTTCCCGTGTTCTAATTCAGGAATCTATTTACGATAAATTCATCGAGCGTGTACTTGCGCGTGTAGAAGCGATTAATATAGGGAATCCACTAGATCCATCTGTCATGATGGGAGCACAGGCTTCTACTGAACAAATGGAAAAAATTCTTTCTTACTTAGATATCGGAAAGCAAGAAGGAGCAGAATGTTTAATCGGTGGAGAACAAAACAAATTAGACGGAGATTTAGCAGAAGGTTACTACATTAAACCAACTGTCTTTAAAGGAAATAACCAAATGCGTATTTTCCAAGAAGAGATTTTTGGACCAGTCGTTTCGGTAACGACATTTAAAACAAAAGAAGAAGCACTTGAAATTGCAAATGATACGTTATACGGGTTAGGTTCGGGTATTTGGACGCGTAACATGAATACTGCATATCGTTTCGGACGTAAAATTCAAGCTGGACGCGTATGGACAAACTGCTATCACCAGTACCCAGCACATGCTGCATTTGGAGGCTATAAAATGTCTGGTATTGGTCGCGAAAATCACCTGATGATGCTTAACCACTACCAACAAACGAAAAACCTTTTAGTAAGCTATAGTGAAAATAAGCAAGGCTTCTTCTGAAAAAGTGAAACTTCATTCAGTGGACGGCTTTAACCCACTGATTGTTAGTTGAATCATTCGGGTTTTTATGGGCAGTTCTCTTCTACTTATGCTTTGTTATTTGAGTAAAGCCTTGATGTGGGAGTCATATACTGCCCTTTAATACGGGATGCAGAAAGGGTGAGTGTAGATGGTTGAACGTGTAATTGCCACAGACGCTGCACTAGAACTCATTGAACTATTAAAGGGTAAACACGGAACACTTATGTTTCATCAATCAGGAGGTTGCTGTGATGGTTCTTCACCTATGTGTTATCCTGAAGGCGATTTAATAGTTGGAGATCAAGACGTACTTCTTGGGAAAATAGGCGATGTTCCATTTTATATGCACAAAAGTCAATTCGACTATTGGAAGCATACGCAGCTTATCATAGATGTAGTCGATGGTCGTGGTGGGATGTTTTCTTTAGAGGGTGTGGAGGGAAAACGATTTTTAACGAGATCTCGAACATTTACAACAGAAGAAAACAACAAATTACAAGTATAAATGAAGCGAAGTAAAGAGTTCAAAGCTCTTTACTTCGTTTTTTTCGGGTATACTAGTTGTAATCTTAATATGAAAGAGGGTTCTTAAATTGGTTCAAGATTTACTAAGAAAGCATTCGTCTGTCAGAAAATATAAAGATTATACATTAACCAAAGAGGAAATTTCCGAGCTTGTGGAAACTGCACAACACGCTGCTAGCTCTCATTTTGTTCAAGCATATAGTGTTATATGGGTAAATGATGAACAGAAGAAAGAAGAATTAGGGAGATTATCTAAAAATCCAAAGCAATTCGAAACAGCTGGAGCTGCATTATTATTATGTGCAGATTTTAATAGATTACAGGTAGCTGGTAAATTACAGCACATAGAGATTGACATAGATTCAACTGAAAACGTGTTAGTAGGAGCAGTGGATGTAGCTCTTTTTGCACAAAATTTAGTCATTGCAGCAGAAGCTAAAGGCTTTGGTATTTGTTATATAGGTGGAGTTCGTAACGAACCAGCTGCAATTAGCGATTTGTTTGAATTGCCAACAGGGGTATTCCCACTATTTGCAATTACTCTTGGTATTCCAGATCAGCAAAACGAAGTGAAACCTCGTTTACCGGTGGCGGCTATACTACATGAAAATAGCTATAATAGTGCCAAGTATGAAGTACTATTACCCGAGTACGATCAAACAATGGAAGCCTATTATTCAAATCGTGAATCCAATCAAAAAACGGCAAATTGGACCAAAACAATGGCTGATTATCTGGAAAAACCGAGAAGAACTCATATGGCTGACTTTTTAGCGAGTAAAGGATTTCATCTCAAATGAAATCAGAATGGACAGTAGAGCAAGTTAAAAGCTATATGGAGCCTCATCGAAACGAAGAAAATGCAATTCCTATGGCCAAATATATGAAAAATCATTTCCCTTTTTTAGGCATTAAAACTCCTGAACGGCGATTGCTTTTTAAAAAGATGATGTCTGAAATGGAACTTCCAGCATGTGAAGATATGCAAAAAGAAGTCTGGGATTTGTTCCAGTTAGAGGAAAGAGAATATCATTACATAGCAATAGAGTTGTTGGGCAAATATAAAAAGCAGTTAACGTTAGAGGATTTATCCTTTTGCCGCCGCCTAATAGAAAAAAAGTCTTGGTGGGATAGTGTGGATTCTATTGCTCCTAAGATAGTAGGAGATATTGTTCTAGCTAACAGACTAGAAGGGGAAGCCGTGATGGTCGAGTGGGCAAGGTCCTCTAATATGTGGACGAATAGAGCCTCTATTTTACATCAATTAAAATACAAGGAAAAAACAAATGAAGAACTATTATTTGCGACTATTGAACGTCATGCGGGGTCAAAAGAATTCTTTCTTCAAAAGTCAATCGGCTGGGTGCTGAGAGAATACGCTAAAACGTCTCCTCAAGTAGTACAAGAATTTGTAAAAAGTCACACACTTGCCGCATTAAGTAAGAGAGAGGCTTTAAAGCATTTCAAATGATTTATAAGAAAAGCGTAAGCGCCCTTTAATGTCAAAATCTGTTTCTATCGTTTTCTGTAGGCTTTGGACAACTTTTTACTATATACCTTCATGACAGAATAGCATCCTAATTAAGGAGATGGTTTTATCACTATATTAACTTTGTCTACTATTATCATCTAAGCGATAGGCTATGCTTAATTTTATAGTTGAGTACTACTCACTATATTGATTGGAGCGCAAGGCGGCGACTCCAGCGGGATTAGCTTGAGCTGAAGACCCCGCAGGAAAGACATTGGTCAAACTTTGTTTGGTCAATGTCTTTGCGACGAGCTTCGCGCAGGAGCAAATGTTTTAGTAGCGAACGAGGAGGCTGAAGCCAAGCCCGCGGAAAGCGTCCGCCTGAAGCGGAAATCAGCAGTATTATTCATTCTTATAAGTCTCTTGAACCCATTGTTCAACGGACATTTTTAGATACTTACACATCTCTTTAAAAAAAGGCTGTCACAAAAAATCAGTAATCACTGATTCTTGGACATGCCTCTTATTTTGTGAAAAAATTTTCTGTGTAGTAAGGAGTAGATTTTTCATCAAAAGCTGTACCGACACCAAGATTTTCATAATGAACGTTTAAAATATTTTTTCGATGTCCCAATGAATTCATCAGTCCCTCATGAGCAAAAATGCTACTAGTTTGCCCATAAGCTAGATTTTCTCCGGCATAGGAAAAACTCAAGCCATCTTCCTCCAAACGATTAAAAGGAGATTTGCCTTCTAGGTTTTCATGACTAAAATAGTTGTGAATAGCCATATCCTCGCTATGCTTTCTTGCGGTGTTACTGACACTCTCATCATAAGAGAGAACAGAAAGACCATGTGCAACACGAGCTGCATTTGTGAGATCGAAAAGTTGAAATTCAAATCCCTTTTTCAGTTCATCGGATGGTTGTCCGAAAGTAGATTCTTGATTTTTCTCAACAGATTTTTCAACTACTTGAATGGCCGTAATTGTATTATTTTCATGAAGATCATAGAAAAATGTTACGTAGTTATTATCGATTAAAAATAAATCATATTCACCACTATCGGGGAGGAGATAGATGATATTACCTTTTTTCAGTTTCGTAATTGGTTCATCGAACTGAGCAAGAACTTCCTCTCTTGTACTATCCATTTGTAAACCTAGAAAGGAAGATTCAGAAGGCTGATTCGTGAACATTGCGTTTACCCGGTTATTACTATCATAGGAGACCATCATGAAATTTTGATAGTTTTCATGGTACGTATGCCACACCAAATTATATTCATTTAGACTAACTCGTTTAGCGTTGCCATGAATTTCCTCAATCTCACTTTTTTTCATGCCTATTTTTATTTGTTCTAACTCAATGCCTGTCCCTGGTGAAATTTCTTGGTCGGATGCAATATGAGTGGCTGGTTCATCTTTTATTTGCATCCAGTAAGCCTTTGCTTCATCCAAATATTGCTCTAGATCCAGTGTATCAATCCATTCATCCACCGGATCTAGAAAGGAAAGGTCAACGTATTCTGCGGTGTACTCTTCCCATAACGGTCTAGTAAAGAAAAGTACTAAAACTAAAAGAAGTAACCAGCCTATTTTTCTCATATCATCCCTCCAACCTACTTGCTAATTGCCCCACAAACAATTCTTGCTCCAGAATTTCCTGAAGGATCCGTTTTATAATCATCTGCTTTTTCATGAATGATAATTGCACTTCCATCAGCATCTAATAAGGAGTTACTTTTTCCCTCAGCTAAAACTACAGCCGGAGATACTGTTTCTAACTCTACTTTACCATCTTCACCAACCTCAATGTTTGGTAAATCACCTAAATGATAGCCTTTTGGATTTTCAAAGCCATGCTCTTTTCCAGTTGGATTAAAGTGAGCACCCGCTGTTTCAAAGGTTGGTTTTTCACAACTTGCCTTTTCGTGAAAGTGTATCGCTTTAACTCCAGGTGTTAGACCCTCCGCCTTTAATAATATATGCACTCCTTTTGGATGCTCTGACAAAGTTGCCTGTCCTACTTCTTTACCTTCTGTGTTTAATAATGAAACCTGCACTGAATCCTTTAAGTCGGCATCTGCAGAAGGGAAATTACAGCCCCCGAGTGCCGTGGCAGCTATTAATAATGTAATAATGATTTGTTTTTTCATTTAATTGTCCTCCTTAATTTACTTTATCAATTCAAGTATTACCAAATTAAGGACATATATATACGTGATAAATGAAAAAGTTTCCATTAAAAAAACAACGTCTCGACTAAACGGGGCGTTGTACTTTTTTTACTCGTAATATAAACAAAACAAGCGCAATGACAAGGAAAATAATAGAGAATAGATATAAGTTTTGATAGCCGAGCTGAGTAGCAACAATACCAAGGATATAAGAACCTATTGCTAACCCCGTATCGAATAATGTAAAGAATGTAGCAGTAGCATAGCCACTACGTTCATGTTTGGTAGATTGGATTGCAAGAGCTTGAAAACTAGGAACTACTGCTCCATATCCTAGTCCGATAAACGCACCAGAAAGTAGGAAAAGGAACGGTGAATTCATGAACGCTAACAACAAAAGACCAATCATAAATGAGGCAAGACCGGGAATTACGATATATTTAGGACCTTTTTCATCGAAAATACGACCAGTAAATGGACGTGTCGCAAGCATAACGATAGCAAATACGGCGAAAAAGCTACTCGTTAAGTGAAGTACTCCTTTTTCTTGAGAGTAAATTGATAAGTATGACAGCACACTCGCATAAGAAAAAGCAACTAAACTAGCGATTAATGCGACAGGTAATGCATTTTTCTCCAATAGATCGTTCCATGTTAATTTTGATCTTGGAACAGTTGTTTCCGCTTTTATATCTGAAGGTATCATCAATGCGGAAGCTGCACCTAAGATAAGTAAAACAGTTAATGAAATAAACATGACATCGTAAGAGAAGCTTTGCAATAACGTTAATGCGACTAATGGACCAACAACTACAGCTAAATTCGTAGACATTGTAAAATAACCAAGCCCCGCACCACGTCTAGACGGAGGAATATTATCGGCTGCCAAGGAGCCACTTGCAGTGGTAGCAATACTAAAGAATATACCTTGTACAAATCGCAGTACCAATAATGCTTCAAAAGGTTCGATAAAATAATATAGTCCTGTACATACTAAGTACAGAAACAAAGTAAGCCATAATACCTTTCGTTTTCCAAAAAGATCTAGAATTTTACCAGAAAAAGGTCGCGTAACAATTGCAGAAACTAAAAAGATAGTCATTAATAAACCTGCATCTTCATCTGAACGCGATAAAACATCGGTAGCGTAGAGAGGAAGTGCGGATACGAGACCGTAAAAAATAATAAAAATAGAAAAGTTTGTTGTGAACAAACTTATAAAAGCTTTCGTCCATATAGGCTCCTTGTTCTTCAAACTAATAATCCTCCTGTTTATCTAATTTTTTGTAAGAGTTTAAGCAGTTGCTTTTCCTCTTCATCGGTTAAGCCAACGACCATTCGATCTTCAAATTCCATCATCGCAGAATTGATAACTGGAAACTGTTCTAACGCCTGTTGAGATAGCTTCACAACTTTCTCGCGTCTATCTTTTCCAGAGCATATTTCAATCCAGCCAAGTTCAGCTAATCTATTTACAGTTCTAGTAATAGTGGGAGCCTCCACATTTAGGTATCTCCAAATCTGTGTCAATGTCATTTCTTTATGACGCTGTATACAGTAGAGAACTGACCACTGTGAAGCGAATAAATTATGTTTCTTTAATGTATTATTAGCTTCCTGAGATAAAAAACGGGATTTTTGGAAAAGCTCATGAATAAGTGGATTCATAAATGAAACACCTCTTTAAATTAGCATTTTTATTATTTACCTAGTTAAGTATATAATACTTTTCAACATAGCTTTTGTAAAGAATTTAGTTTTGCCACAGACAGACAAACAAAAAAACCGAGCAAGTTGCTCGGTAGATTCGTTCCATTAAAAACATTGAAAAGAGGAAATTCTTTCTAAATCGGTTCCGTAATATGTCCATCGGAATCCGTTCCATCTAAAACCAGAAACAGATCTTCTTCCGACATGTGTCGGGTATAGCCAAAAAGCATTGCCGTTATTCAGCCATACATACGTAAAGCGGAACAAGCATCCACGAATAGAGCCCGGATCTACAGCAAATACACTGGCATTCTGTCTTTGTGGAACAAAGGATGGCGGGGGACTAGTTGGAGCTCCTCCTTGTTGTTGCCCACCAGACGGAAAACTTGGAGGGAATGATGGACCCTGTTGTTGACCGAATGGAGGAAACCCTGGGAATTGTGAATTTCCAAATGGGGGGAACATATTACCAGGAAACTGTTGTTGTCCAAAAGGGGGCATCATACTTCCCGGAAACTGTTGTCCTCCAAATTGTTGACCTTCAATGGAGGGAAATCCTTGAGAGCCCTCTGGGTTTTGTGGAAAAGGAAATTGATTGTTCATTATCAAATCCTCCTTTCATAAAGTAATCAACTTAGTATATGTCAGGAGGTTATTTGTGGAACGGTGCTTATGAGATATAGGATATTGCCATTTGTATTAATTGCTCACTGGATAAAATTTTATCTCCACCACCTTGAGCCATTTGGTCATTACCGCCGCCTTTACCATCTATATACGGTAGGACATGGGCTATTAGTTCTTTCATACTTTGTTCAACATCATTTGCTTTTGCAGCAACGACTTGTAGCCTATCTTCATTACTGGATACTAAAATACAGATGGATTTTGGGTTTTCGTGAATTACTAATTTAGCAAGTTTTTGCAGCTCCTGCATAGATCTGTTTTCAAGTATGCAAGTAATCATGGCTCCTTCAGCGTTTTCTTTTAACTCTTTTGCTTCATATGCTAAAAGTGAATTTGATAAATTTGCTATTTGTTTTTCTAGTACGGAATTTTGCATTAAAATACTTTTCGTTGCCTCTATTATTTTGTTTTCAGGAGTACTTAATGTGCTGATTAGACTTTTTAGTACTTGGTGCTTTCTTTGTAAATGTGTAAGAATCCTTTCCCCACAAATGAATTCCACTCGCACAAGTTTTTTTTGTCTTTCTGTTTGAAGAATTTTAATGCCTCTTACCTGTCCAGTAGACAATGGATGAGTTCCGCCACATGCATTGTAATCGAAGTCAGGGATTATGACGAGTCTAATATTTTCTTTTAAAGATGTAGCTTTTCGGAGCTTATAATTCGATAGTTCCTGCTCCGTTACCCATTTTGTTTCGATTGGCCGATTGTCCATAATTATTTCGTTTGCAAGCTGCTCGACTTCAGCTAATTGCATTTCAGAAACGTCAGCAATATTTAAGTCGATCGTCACTGTATCTTTTCCTAAATGAAAGCTAATTGTTTGGAAACCGAATAATTGTTCGAAGGCTGCGGATAGAATGTGCTGACCTGCATGCTGCTGCATATGATCGAATCGTCTATCCCAGTCGATCTGACCATTTACCTCCGTCGTATTTTCAGGAAGAGGAATAGCAAGGAAGTGTCTTATTTGTCCATCGATTACCTCTACATTTGTCACTTCTATATCGTTTATTAGTCCAAGATCATGCGGTTGACCACCTCCAGTAGGGTAGAAGGCAGTCTCGGAAAGTACAACATAATCAGGTTGCTGTTCTGTTACTTTTGCTTGAAAGGTTTGGATGGTCGGCTGTTCATAATAGAGTTTGTTCGTCATAGGAATGGTCTCCTTTAGGATTAGATAGTTTCGAGTATTCTTTAAAGGAAAGATGCGTACAATCGATACAGGAATCATGATTAATGAGCTGCAGTGCGAAGTCTATTGCTTCACCAGTTCTTGAAAAAAAGTGATGTTCACCGATGAAATCATAAATGTCAGTCTTTTGGAGAGAATTTAGTAAATTAGGTGAAGCCTCAGATACTAAAATAACTCCATCTTTGCTTTGAAAGTGTTTCATCACATGAAGTAAATTTTCCTCCGCTGTCGCATCGATAAAAGGAACATCTCCCATTCTAAGGATTAGTACAGTAGCTTCGGAATGAATAGTTTCCATGATGCGTGTTTCAAACAACTCGGCAGTTCCAAAAAATAGTGGACCATTAATCGTAAACACATCGATTTGCGGGCAATCTTGTCCCGAGTGAACTTCGCCTGGGTGGACAGTTTGTCTTGGACTAGAATGATCAGGTAAAACCTTCGACACAATTTCAGTATTAACCATTCTTTGTAAGAATAAGATAATGGATAGTGCTAGGCCAACGACAACAGCCATGGTGATACTCGTAAATACAGTAAACACAAAGGTTAACAATAAAACAAGAGATTCACCGTTTTTGAGCTTCAAAATTTTATAAAAAGGTTTTCGTTCACTCATATTAACCGCAACCATCATCAGTACTGGTGCCATACTTGCAAGTGGGATTTGAGAAGCAAACGGCGCAAACAGAAGAAGCGTAAGCAAGACAAAAAGACCGTGAATAACTCCTGACATTCTAGAACTCGCCCCGGATCGAATATTTGTTGCGGTACGAGCAATTGCTCCTGTAGCCGGTATCCCTCCAAACATAGGCGTTATAATGTTAGCAAGCCCCTGACCGACCAATTCCTTATTACTATTATGTTTAGTGCCTGTCATGGAATCTGCAACAACTGCGGATAGTAAAGATTCAATTCCCCCTAAAATGGCAATGGCTAATGCGGGAGCGATGAGCCGTTCTACACGTTCCCAAGTTATTTCTGGAAATTGTAGTACGGGAAGGGAGCTAGTAATTCCACCATACGCAGAGCCGATGGTTGCAACTTCTCCGTTAAAGAGGAAGCTCGCAGCGATAGTGGAAGTAACCAGTCCGATAATCGGTCCTGGAACTTTTGGCAATACTTTAGGAGTCGCAATTATAAAGAACAAACAAATAATACCGACAATCAAGCTATAAATATTGAATGTATCTAAGTGAATGCCGATCTCCGACATATTATCTATAAAACTCTCGTGTTTTTCAATATTCGCTAGACCGAGTAAATTTGCAATTTGACCAGTAAAAATGATAACAGCTATGCCAGAAGTAAAACCTATTGTAACAGGTCGTGGGATAAACTTTATGAGCGTTCCAATTTTGAATATACCCATTACTACTAACATGATTCCTGCAAGCAAGCCTGCTAATAGTAAATCCTCATAGCCATACGTAATCACAATTCCTAGTAAAATAGGCACAAAAGCTCCTGTAGGACCGCCTATTTGAAACTTAGATCCTCCAAAAATCGATATAATGATTCCAGCGATAATGGTCGTATAAATACCATATTCGGGTTTAACTCCCGAAGCAATTGCAAAAGCCATTGCTAAAGGAATAGCAATGACTCCAACGATTAATCCAGAAAGTAAGTCCTTTTGAAAATGCTGTATGGAGTAATTTAACTTATTCCATTGAAATGGAATTTTCACTAAAATCCCTTCTTCTTCCTTATTTTTGTTCTTCTAATTCCTCGTACATCGAAATTGTATCGATAAGATGATTATTGAAAAGATCACGGGCTACTTTTAATAAATCGACAATAGCCGGATCTCTCAGAGAATATAAAACTTTTTTTCCATCCTTACGACTAACTACAATATTTTTAGCTCTTAGTACACTTAATTGTTGAGAAACTGTAGACCCTTCACTGTTAAGAATCTGTTGGATATCATTAACACTTTTCTCTCCCTCTGTGAGTACTTCAAGTATTCGAATACGTAGGGGGTGTGCTAATGCTTTAAAAAAGTCTGCTTTGAATTGCTGTAAATCACTCCACATTATTATCACTCCATTTATATACATATTCAAATATTTGAATATGTTAGTATATGTATTGTAGGAGCATATCCACCAAATTGCAATAGTAATTAAAGAAATTGTTTAATATACTGAATTTAACGAAAAAATATAATGAATGAGGTTTTACAGATGAATGAATTAGCACAAAAGTATTGGGATACTTACTGGGAAGGAAAAGAAAAACCACAATCTGTTACATCATGGCAGTTTGGTGGAACTCCTGATGAATTGGCTCAGCTAGTTGCAGAGGGAGTAAAAACTGCTACATGTTCGTTACATCTACTATATGAACTAGAGAAAGAGCCACTTCCAAAGGTGAATGATTATAGTATTGTACTTAATAGTAAGGATGATCCTGTTTGTATGATTCGTACCTCCGATGTGAAAATAATGCCTATGAAGGAAGTGTCTCCCCAATTTGCTTATGCGGAAGGTGAGGGAGATCGCTCTTATGATCATTGGCGCAAGGTACATATCGATTTTTTTACAAACGAGTTAAAGGGAGTAGGGAGAGAGTTTTCAGAAGAAATGCTACTTGTTTGTGAGCGCTTTGAATTGATAGACGTTAAGTAATGGAGGAGAGAATATGTTTAACAGAGTAACTCTATATACGAATCAATTAAAACAGTTGCGAGGCTTCTATGGCAATGTCTTAGAAATTCCCATTGAGGAATCAACTGATGAATATTTTCAAATATCTATTGGAACTTCTACGCTTATTTTTCGACTTTCCGAACTACAGACTTCCTATCACTTTGCCATTAATATACCAGGCAATCAATTTACACTTGCTAAGCATTGGGCAAAAGAAAGAGTATTACTTAATAGAGAAGCTTCTGTAGATGAAATATATTATGCTCGATTTGAAGCAGATGCATTTTACTTTGAAGATCCAGCAGGTAATGTAATTGAACTAATTGCGAGGAGAAATGTAGATAAATGGAGTGACTTCAGCATTGAGTCATTTTTAAATCTAAGTGAAGTAAGTATCACAACCCCATTTGTAGAAGAAACAGGAGAGAAGTTACAAGAGATTGGTATTCCTATTTCCGGTCATCTCCAAATTGAACCTGATGAGTTAAATTTTCTAGGGAAAAAAGATACGTTTATTTTATTGGTTCCTCCAAAGCGGCGTTGGTATTTTTCTAAAAAAATGAGTGAGACTTCTCCAATAGAAATAGTGCTAGAAGATGGAAAAGTAATTCTAGTGAACAGAGAAGGAAAGATAACGATTCAATAAAAGAAAAGCGACAAATTGTATCCACAGGGGAGTAATAGTCGCTTTTACTTTCAGAAAGTTATCCACATGTGAATAACTCTCTGAAAACATTTCTATTGTATTAATGCTGTGGATGCATTGTGAGTAACTTAAGAATTAGCTTTTAGTGCGTTCATTAATGTGGAATAGGATTGTATATCTGCAAAATTTATACCAAGAGCAACGGCCGTTTGAGCAAGTTCAGGTCGAATTCCTGAGAAAATGGCATTTACACCAATGAGCTTTAGAGCAGAATGCAGTTGATATAATTTTTGAGCAACCATCGTGTCTAACACTGGTACTGCGGATAAATCTATAAAAATAGTATTCAGCTTTTTAGCTGAACTCTGCTCCAACGCGGATTCTAAAATAATTGTTGCACGTTCTGTATCGATGTTCCCGACTAAAGGTAAAACTCCTATCCCTTCTTTAATAGGAATAACTGAACTACTTAACTCCGTAATAAGAGCTTTTTGGGTAGCAAGTATATTTTCAGTATATTGGTGATAGTATTTCGCAAAGTTTTCGATAATGTAGTCAAATGCCGTATTCATCAGATTTGACCATTCAGCTACTAGATCTCCAGCTATAGGAGTTGGAGACTGCTGTATAAACTTTTGAACAAAAGTCCAATAGGCGATCCGGACATTGCGGAAACTACGGATGCTTTCAAACAAAGGAAATTTTTCTTTTGCTCGTTTCTCTGCCACATCAGCGGAACGGTTGTTGATATATTCTAGATATTCAAATTGATCCTGAATATAAACAGAAGAGATAGCTTCTATTAGAGCTCCATTTTCTTCTCTTAAATATGTATTGTTTTGTGGTAAAGAGTAGCTTGGGTCATCTTTAGATTGCTGAGCTAACCATGCATCTGTTATAGCTGATTTATTCATCATAATATAATCAAATAATTCTTTGTTTAGATGACTCATTTCGTCTATCTCCTTCAATCGTTCTATTATTACTATTATTGTAAGGGTACAGGACAAATTATTCCACTTGGGTAGAATAAAAGTATTTTAGATTTCTTAACAAATCAAAAACCGATGCTGGAAAGGCTGGGTGAAACCGATGGGTTGGTATAAAAAGTCTACAGAAGAAGTGTTCCAGGAGCTTCATGTTAAAAGTGAAAAAGGAATTACTGAGGCAGAAGCACAAAAACGATTGCAAAAATACGGTCCAAATCGGTTGGCTACTAATCGCAAGAAAACCTGGGTAGAGAAAATATTTGCCCAGGTTAATAATGTTCTCATTTATGTACTAATAATTGCAGCTGTTGTTTCAGCTTTTGTTGGGGAGATTGCGGATGCGTTTATTATCGGACTAGTTGTAATAATTAACGCAGTTGTGGGAGTTATTCAAGAGTCTAAAGCAGAGGATGCACTTGAGGCACTTAAAAACATGGCCACCCCTAAAGCGATCGTGCAAAGAGATGGAGAAACGAAAGAAATTGACTCAGCAGAAGTAGTGCCAGGAGACTTCGTTGTGGTGGGCGCAGGGTCTTATATTCCATGTGATATTCGTCTAATTGAGTCTGCCAATCTGAAGGTAGAAGAAGCAGCTCTTACTGGAGAGTCAGTTCCGGTTGATAAAGACGCTTTAGCTCTTTTAGAAAAGGACAATCAGGATATTCCACTTGGGGATCAGAAAAACATGTTATTTATGTCTACACTTGTAACAGTGGGACGGGGGACAGGAATAGCTGTAGCAACAGGAATGGATACTCAAATTGGTAAAATAGCGGGTATGTTAAATACGACAGTAGATGAGCAAACACCATTACAAAAAAGCCTAGCGCAGGTCGGTAAATATTTAGGAATAGCAGCTTTGATCATTTCGCTTGTCATGTTTTTAATAGGAATTTTACAAGGTCGAGATTTTCTGGAGATGTTCATGATTGCTATAAGTCTAGCGGTTGCTGCAATTCCAGAAGGGATGCCGGCTATTGTATCCATTGTTCTAGCAATCGGTGTTCAGAGAATGATAAAACAGCATGTAATTATTCGAAAACTTCCAGCTGTTGAAGCATTAGGTTCGGTAAATGTTATTTGTTCGGATAAAACGGGAACACTCACCCAAAACAAAATGACAGTAACACAATTCTATGCAGACGGACAAATACAGGATATAAAAGATTTTCAGTTAAAAAACGAAATACAAAATCTATTGATGAAAATCTTTGTCTTGTGTAATGATGCTACGTATACAAAAGATGCTGAAACTGGTGACCCTACTGAAATAGCATTAGTGGCTGCAGCAGCTCAAAATCGATTGAACAAACTAGAGCTAGAGAAAGAGTATCAACGTCTCCAAGAGATTCCGTTCGATTCAGACCGGAAATTAATGACCACAGTTCATATACATAAAAATGTATATTACCGCATGACAAAGGGCGCAATAGATCGATTACTAATTCGCTGTAACCGTATCATGACGAAAGAAGGTGTCATTCCATTAACAGAGAAATTACGGGCTGAAATCATTGGAGCTTCTCATACTATGTCGCAATCAGCTCTTCGTGTATTAGCTGCTGCCTACCAAGTAGAGGGTCATGAAGGAATAGAAGGTGCAGAGGAAGATTTAATATTTGTGGGGTTTGTTGGGATGATGGACCCACCAAGATTAGAAGTGAAGGAATCGATTGAAGTATGTAAAGCAGCTGGTATTCGAACCGTGATGATAACAGGAGATCATAGAGATACAGCCTATGCCATTGCTCATGAGTTAGGTATTGCAAAGCAAGAGACGGAAGTGATGGAAGGCATTGAACTCGATAGCTTAACAGACGATGAAATAAAAAATGCATGTAACGTGACAAACGTTTTTGCACGAGTTTCTCCTGAACATAAGGTAAAAATTGTTCAAGCATTAAAGGCTGCTGGTCATACTGTTTCGATGACAGGTGATGGGGTGAATGATGCGCCATCACTCAAAGAAGCTGATATTGGAGTTGCAATGGGAATTACAGGAACTGATGTAGCAAAAGGTGCGTCAGATATGGTATTGACCGATGATAACTTTGCTTCTATTGTCAAAGCAGTGGAGGAAGGTAGAAATATATATAAAAATATAAAAAAATCGGTTATCTTTTTGATTTCCTGTAATTTAGGCGAAATTATTGCACTGTTTTTTGCAATTGTTGCTGGATGGCCAACTCCGCTCCGTTCTATCCATATTCTTTGGGTGAACTTAGTGACAGATACGTTCCCTGCTTTGGCACTTGGTGTAGACCCAGAGGAACCAGGTGTTATGAAAGAGAAACCTCGAAGACAAAAAGAGGGACTTTTTCATGGAATGCTACCATTTTTAGTGTTGAACGGGTTGTTAATCGGATTAATTACGCTAGCAGCTTTTGTCATAGGTTTAAATGGAGTAACATCAGATGTTCCGGAGAATGTACTAATGCACGCACAGACAATGGCATTTATTACACTTAGCTTTTCTCAGTTAATCCATTCGTTGAATTTTAGATCGATGAACCAATCAGTATTTAAAGTAGGTATATTCAAAAATAAATTTTTGCTAGCTTCTATCCTGGTTGGGGTTATTATACAAGTATTAATAGTTTCTGTTGGACCAATAGCCAAAATGTTTAGCGTTCAATCTTTAGGAGCGAAGGATTGGATAATTGTAGCTGGACTTAGCTTGCTGCCTTTAATGATCAATGAGTTGGTTAAGCTGGTTAAAGTGTCAGGGGGGAAATAATTGCAGAAAACAATCGGACTGGTAGTGGGAATATCATTAGTATTATTACTTGGAGTAGTTTATGTACTAAGTAACAATCAAAAACAAGTAGCTCAAGAAGATGAAAAACAACTGACAGTAGAGACACATGACTTTCAAAGAGTATTAGCATATGAAAATGACTATACGGGAAATAACTCCAACATCACGAATCTATTTAATAATCTACCTTTTTCTAATCATAGAGATTTAGTCGAGTTGGATCCCAATACACGCACATTTGTTATAAATTACAATACGAGTGGTGATGAAAAAACTGTTATATATAACGCGACAGCTGCCTTTGTTTTAATAAAAAATTTAGAAGTAGTTAATATGCGTTTCTCAGACCAATCCTATGTGATAACAAGAAAGAATGTGGAGCGATGGTTTGGTGATGATTTTGATAGATTAATTGGCCCGGCGATATTTAAAGAGAAAGTTCAAAATCCGCTGTTAGAAAGTACAACGACTGATTGGATTAATCAATATACAAAATAGGGGCGTTAGTTCTGAATAACTTAACGAAACAAATAGAAAAGATTCAAACTGAAAATCAATTTTCAGGATCTATTTTTGTGAAACAGAGTGATTCAGTAAAACTTCAAGCTAGTTTTGGATATGCTAATCGTGCTGATGGGGTACTGAATGAGAAGCAAACACGCTTTGGTATTGCTTCGGGGTGTAAATTATTTACTGCAGTTGCAATTGCACAACTAGTAGAAGCGGAGAAACTAAGTTTTGATAGCCTTTTAAGAGATGTCTTAGACATTTCTTTTCCATATTTTCACGAAGGTGTAACGATCCATCATCTTTTAACGCATACTTCGGGAATTCCAGATTATTTTGATGAGGAAATAATGGACGACTTTGAAGAGTTATGGATAAAGATTCCGATGTACCATATTCGCCGACTGCACGATTTTTTACCATTATTTCAAAAGGAGCAGCAGAAATTTATTCCAGGTGAAAAGTTTTATTATAATAATGCAGGATATATAGTCCTAGGTTTGATTGTAGAAAAAGTGACTGGCATGGCTTTCATAGACTATGTTCAACAAAATATTATGGACAAAGCAGGGATGAAGAACTCTGGTTATTTTGCATTAGATGCACTACCTTCTAATACAGCGATTGGTTATATAGACAACGAAGACGGCACATGGAAAACAAATGTGTATTCTCTTCCTATACAAGGAGGGTCAGATGGTGGAGCATTTGTCACTGCAGATGATATGGTATTATTTTGGGAAGCGCTGATACAAGATAAATTATTAAATGATAAAACAATACTAATGACTCCATATGTTCATGAGGTGGATGAAAGTTATTACGGGTATGGGGTTTGGATTGAGAAAAAAGAAAACCAAATCTATAAATATCATGTAATGGGATATGATCCTGGAGTGAGTTTTCACTCAGCATATTATCCACATAATACAGTTATCCTATCTATATGCTCTAACAAATCTAAAGGAGCATATGCAATGATGCTAGAATTGGAAAAGTCTTTCTAAATGAGTCAATATCATTATTACTTAATTAAACTTGTTAAAAAGTTGATCCTATAGATTGGGGTGGCAGGCAACGCCTCCAGCGGAAATCAGAGTTGTTCAGAGTTCACTTTGTAATATGCTTTTATAAAATGGAGAAGCATTCTTTCACTTGAAGATGTTAACCATATTATACTAATAATAATGTAAATGGATTATTTTCTATAAAAAATGATAAACTGTAGGTACGGAGGTGGACATTTTGAAAATAACATCCTACGAGGTTGATAAGTTAAACGATCCAACAGGAATTATAACAGGCGATCGCTATGAATTTTTACTTGGAATAGAAGTTCCTGAAGACGATGAACTTTTTGATGAAACCAATTCGTTAGATTTACGAGTGATTCTGGTTATTGAAGATTCAGAAGCGCGCATTGTACAGTACCATTTTATAAACCGAAGCAATGGGAAAGTGCTGGATTTTGGTTTAGAAGAGGAAGAGGAAGCAATCGTTCTTGCTTTTTGTAAAGAACATTATAATGACATTATATAAAGTGAAAACCGAGAAGACATCTGCTTCTTGGTTTTTGTTATTGTTTAATTCTTATCGTAATTAAGGTAAACTGATGGAGAAGATTTACAACAAAAGGTGGCTTGTTTGATGGACATTACAAATTTAACGAAGCATATATCTGTTTTAGAAACTAAAAATGCTGGACCGCTAGAAATAACGGGACTTGCCTATAATTCACGTAAAGTGGAAAAAGGGCAGATATTTGTATGTATAAAAGGATTTAAAGTAGATGGGCATCAATTTGCAGGACAAGCAGTTGAAAATGGTGCAGTTGCTTTAGTAGTAGAAGACTTTATCGATGGAATTGAGGTACCGCAATATAAAGTAGAAAATGGAAGAATTGCGCTTGCAACACTTGCAGATGCTTACTATAATCATCCAACTCGGAAGTTGAAAACGATTGGAATTACCGCGACGAATGGTAAGACTTCTACCTCGTTTATGACAAATGCTATATTAGAAAACCATGGCTTGAAAACGGGGCTTATGGGAACGGTTGTTGTGAAAATAGGAGATTATGCAGAGCCTTCAGAACTAACAACACCAGAATCTCTAGATTTACAACGTTTTTATGCGCAAATGGTCGATGAACATGTAAGCCATGCAACGATGGAAGTATCCTCCTCTGCTTTAGAGTTAAATCGCGTAGGTTGTGTGGACTTTGATATTGTCACGTTAAATAATATTAGTCGTGAGCATATTGACTTGCATTCTTCTTTTGAAAATTATTTTTATCATAAATCTAGCCTTATTCGCAATGCTGGTGCGGACAAGGTTGCTATTTTAAACTTAGATGATTCGTATTCAGCCTCACTTGTAGATAAAACACAAGCAAAGGTTATTACCATAGGTGTGGAAGAGCAATCTGCAGATGTTATTTGTACCAATTTGGACCTATCAACTGGTAGAGCAAAGTTCACTGTAGAAATTCAACAAGATTTAGTGACACAGGATCTTGTTATCCCTCAGCAAAGTTTTACAGTGGAACTTTCTACCCCAGGTTTTCACTCGGTATACAATTCAATGGTCAGCATAGTGATTGGACTATTATGTGAAGTGCCGGTAGTTACAATTCAAAAGAGTTTAGCGGAGTTTGTAGGGGTAGAGCGTCGTTTTGAAATTATCTTTGAGGATGATTTTAAAATTATTGATGACCACTTTGCTAACAGTGGGAATATAGATATTACCCTCGGTACGTTACAAAAGATGGACTTTAACCGTATCAAGCTTGTTTATGCAATCCGTGGAGATCGTGGCGTGACGGTTAACAGAGAAAATGCAGAGACCATTGCTAAATGGGCGCCAAAACTTGGTATACATGAAGTTATTGCTACTTTAAGTCGCTCTCATGTCACGCAAAAAGATGTAGTTTCTGAAAGTGAGCTTGCTGTTTTCCAGGAGGTTATGGAAAGTTCAGGTATTGATGTACAACTGTACGAGGAATTGCCAGAAGCTATTAAGTGTAGTCTTAATGATGTTGCAGAAGGAGATTTACTATTGTTAGCCGGTTGCCAAGGAATGGACTATGGTGCAAAGCTAGCGCTAGAGCAGCTAGAAACAATTCGACCAAATGTCGATAAAAAGAAATTATTCCAACCACTTGAAAAACGAGTTGCTGGAAACTCCTAATATATGAAAAAGCAGTTCCATGTAAATGGAGCTGCTTTTTTTAAAAGGAAGTTTAGTAATACACCAAAAGATTTGGTGTATCTTTGTTATCTTTTTTTGATTATTAATGCTATCCACTGAATGAAGGAAGTAGAAATTAATTTATACAAGGAGGATAGACAAAGATAGTTTATTTATGTAATTTTGTACAAAGCTTACCTAATTTGAAATGTTTATTGTTGATTGTAGCGCAGGTCGGCGACTCCAGTGGGACAGCACGAGGGAGAGACTACAGGCTCGAACTGTGCCCACGGAAGCTTCCGAACGGAGCGGAGATCAACGGTGTATATAGATTTTTCTTAACGATTACCACTCAATATTCTCTGGGTATTCTATATTCATTTGGAAATCATGGATAGTACTTTTAGTTTTATTTAACTCTGTTAGAATTTTATTTTTAAAATTATTATAGTCTTTCGATTGGATGATGATTTTGTGTGCGATTGAGTCAAAAGTTTTTATACGTTGGTCTCTAGACATTTCGATATAAGATAGATTAAGTAAGTCGATGTATTGAACAGCATATTCTTCTACATATGCATTGGATGTTAGCACATATTGTATGACAGAGGTATACGTTTCTTCTGACATATTCTCTTTCAGACCTTCTGCGATAAGTGATTGAAATTTACGTACATTAACTATATGAATATCTAAATCTGTAGCATGTTCATATTTTTTATGAAGTTGGATAAAATCATTGATCGCAACTAATGCAAAGATAAGATCTGGCCATAAGATTTCTGTAGAAAAGTAAATATTATGCTGCGAAGCGATAAAATCGTGATTTTTCATCGTATCTTTTTTCAATCCATTGCCAACGCTTTCAACATTCTTAGTTCCTTGGTATGCCTTTCTTAAGTCATGGATAATACGCAATAAACGCATACGAGCACCCTGCCAATCAAGATAGCGAGATTCGTTTCCAGTTAACCGATGAAGTGCTGTGCAAAGCTCGTCTAAATCCCAATAATCTCCGCTTATAAGTGCTCCAGTTAAGTTCTCAGTATTTTTGAGAGCTAACATATTTTCACCTCCTGATGTACTATTACCGTTTTGGTGAATAGTTAAGCGTCTTAAATAAATCTGCTTTTTCAGTAGGTGTAAGATCTCTCCATTCCCCAATAGGAAGGCCTTCAATAGATACGTTCATGATTCGGATTCGTTGTAATCTTTTCACTGTAAATCCTAATGCTGAACACATTCTTCGGATTTGACGATTTAATCCCTGTGTTAAGATAATGTTGAATGTTTTTGGCCCAATTTTTTTCACTTTACACGGCAGTGTTTTAGTACCTAGAATGTTAACGCCAGCACCCATCTTCTCAATAAACGAATCGGTAATCTTCTCATTCACTGTTACAATATACTCTTTCTCATGACTGTTTTCTGCACGTAGTATTTCATTTACAATATCGCCGTCATTCGTCAAAAGTATTAAACCATCAGAGTCTTTATCTAAACGTCCAATATGGAAAATACGCAGAGGATGGTTAACAAAATCAACGATATTTCCTTTAATATGAGATTCTGTCGTACTAGTAATACCAACAGGTTTATTTAATACTAAATAAACAAGTGGTTGTTCAACAACAATTTGCTCACCATCTACGCGAACATCGTCCCCAGCTTCTACTTTACTGCCGAGTTCTGCAGTTTTTCCGTTTATCATTACTCTTCCATCCGTGATCCATTTGTCTGCACCGCGTCTTGAGATGATCCCAGCTTCACTTAAAAATTTATTTATCCGCATTATAGACACCTACTTTTTTTGTTAATTTAATTATAACAAATGTTGAAACTAAATTAGAGTAATAGCGTAAATTAGGAAAGGAGTGATTTACATGACCGTTGAACAAAAGTTAGAACAAACATTTAATGCACTGAAAAAAACATTAGGTTGGACCGTAGATAAACGAATAACTTTGTCACTTGCGGGTTATTATGTAACTTTAGAGCGGGAATTTGATGAAACTAGATATCAAGAAGTGGCTAGCCATTTGAAAAAAAGAGCAGGCATCTTCTCTGCTTTACGCTCTCACTTAAATCCTTTATTTGTTGCAACTTTAGACGTTTCCGGTGCTGAACCAGAACAAGCAGTAAATCTTTTAATAGAAAAAGCTGATGCTTTAAAACAGTTTGGGTTTAAAATGAATAGCTATACGTATTTGACTGCCCTTATGATGTCCGATGAAAAAGATCAATGGCCAATTGAAATGAAAATGGCACAAAAACTAATGGATGATATGAAGGCATATCATCGCTTTTTAACCTCTACTGACGACTATCCATATGCAATGTTTCTTGGCAAATTGGAAGGTGATACAGCTGTTCGAGCGGAAACGATGAATCGCTATTATAAAGAACTAAAGCAACATAAATTCTATTCCGGGAATGAACTACAATGGATGTCTCAGGTTCTTACGTATTCTAATCCAGCATATGAAGAAAATATGGTGAGTAGAGCAGTAATTATTCGCAATGGATTAAAAAGCCTCAAAATAAAAACATCTCAAGCACAATATCCCATTATAGGATTTATGGCTGCTTTAAACTTGGATGAAGAACAATTAAACGAAGTTGTAGCATCTTATGAACTCATTGCAAGTATGAAGTTATTTTCATGGTATAAAGACTCAGCGCTCCCTATTGCTTTTGGATTGTCCTTAAGATCCTCTAAAGAAGCTTATGCAGCTGCCGCGATATCCATGGCAACTTCGCTTGAGCTTATATTACAAGCACAACAAGCGATTATGATTTCTACTATTGCAGCAACTAGTATAGCAACAACATCAAATTCTGGCTCGTATTAATGAACATGCTATACTAAACATAGATTATTTATATAAGAGGGGTAAGAATAATGAATACTAATCCAATGAGTCAATCTAGAACTATTCAAACGCATTTAATATTGCCACCGGATACTAATCATCATGAAACGATCTTTGGTGGAAGAGTGCTTGCATTTATTGATGAGATTGCAGCTATTTCCTCCATGAAACATGCACAAGGTGCTGTTGTTACAGCTTCAATAGACTCAGTAGACTTTCTATCTTCTGCAAAGGTGGGTGACGTACTGGAGCTAGAGGCAGTTGTTTCTAATGCAGGTCGTTCTTCCATGGAGGTTTATGTTCGAGTAACATCAACAAACCTACTTACTGGAGAAGAAAAACTAACGACGGAATCATATGTCACGATGGTTGCAGTAGATGAAAATGGAAAACCTGTACCTGTACCTGGGATACATCCAGAAACGGAGCAAGAAAAACGCCTTTATGAAACAGGACCAGCTAGACGTGCTCATCGGAAGCAACGCTTAGAAATGAAATACTAAGAGGGTAGGAAGTGGCTAAGTGCTAAAACAAATTGATGAACTATACAAATATCTGATGATTACGCTGCTGGTCATATATTTAATCAATTCGATTTACCTTCAAGAAGTTACTATTACTTTCACAGCAATAGTGCTCGTCGTTCTTTTAGAAATAACGAAGCACCGTCACCATATTAAGCAACTAACCTATTCTCAGCTATCCATTATTGGCATCGTATTACTAGCAGGTATCGCAGCTATCATTTATCTATTAGTAACGATTCAAATATTCTTGGAACCTATCAATTTACCGGAAAAAATGGAAAGTGCCCTGTTCTTTGTATGTATCGTATTAGGTATATATATTCTGTGGTATTTTATCGGTAAGCTATTTGGAAAAGCTTTAGAGAAACAATAATATGCCTGTAAAAGTTCTGCTCCCATGCAGTGCATTTACAGGTCTTTTTGTCTTTTACATAAAACAAATCACGTTCGAAAGCAATAATTGACCAAACGTATATTTCTTCGTATAATGAATTCAAATAATTCTAATAAATGGAGGCGGGAATAATTACTTGAGTGAAACTACCTTACATCAGCTATGTCAAATCTATACGGAGCTAACCTTTGATGAAATAAAAGTCTTGGAAGACGTTGCTTCTACATTGCAATTATATGCAGACTTGAATAATGCATATATGTTCATAGATTGCATGATGAAGGATTCAGACCAGGCAATAGTAGTTGCCGAAGCCTTTCCTAGAACATCTGAAGCTATTTATGAAAATTCCGTAGTAGGGAAAATTGTTTTTGAATCATTTGAACCAGGTGTTTTTTATAGTTATCGAACCGGTAAAAAGTCACTTACTAATCAGGCGGTTACACAAGAAGGGAAAACGGTAGAGCAAAGTGTTATACCGATAAAAAACAACAAACATCAAGTGATTGCGGTGCTAATTTCTGAGGAAGAGATTTATAAGCATATGCCCATTAGCAGCAGCTATAAAAATGTATCATTTGGTCAAGAAGAACTAAAGGAAGTCCTCGGAGGACACTCAAGGGAAGTGCCATTGGTATCAGATCTTTTAATGGAAATTTTCCTTCTTACAGATAAGGAAGACCGGTTGACCTATTCTAATCCTGCAGGCGTTAATTTTATATCAGAAATGACTCAACTAGATAAAATTCAAAATCAAAATATTTTAGAATTACTCCCTTTTCTCCAATCTATTTATGATTTTAAAGAAGACGTCTTCGTATTTGATTTAACGGTAGATAGAAAAAATTTAATTGTAAAAAAAATTAGAGTAAAAGAGAAAGAACAACTTAAAGGAACACTTCTCATTATTCAGGATGTAACAGAGCTTCGTACAAAAGAAAAAGAGTTAATGATGAAATCGGTAGTAATTCAAGAAATTCATCATCGAGTAAAAAATAATTTACAGACGGTAGCTAGCTTGTTGAGACTTCAAATGAGAAAAGGATTTCCAGAAGAAAGTAAGGTATATTTTGAAGATACATTAAATAGAATATATAGTATTTCTTCTGTTTATGAACTGATTCTATCAAACTCTAATGCGGATGATGAAGATGTGAATATTATAGAGTTAACAAAAAAAGTATCCTCCACTTTAGTGTTAAATGAATATTTAAAAAAAGTTAACTTGATTATTGAGTCAAATGGCAATAAAATTTTAACAACATCTAGAAAAGCCGTTTCAATTGCATTAATTATCAACGAACTTGTACAAAACTCTTTAAAGCATGCATTTCCAGAGGATGTTGAAGGAGATATAATTGTAAGTTTTTATTCAAACAAAGATTTTTTGGAGCTTCATATTTTCGACAACGGGGTTGGAATGCAGGAGCCAAAATCGTCTTTAGGATTAGAAATAGTTCATAATCTTGTTTTAAATGATTTAAATGGAGAGTTTAGATACGTGCCGGTAGAGCAAGGGACGCATGCAGTAGTAACATTCCCAATAAGTTCGGAGGTTATTATCTACCATGAAAAAGAGAATATTAATAGCTGAAGATGAATCTATCATAAGAATGGATATAAAACTTATGCTTCAAGATCAAGGTTATGAAGTAGTCGGAGAAGCAGGGGATGGAGACAAAGCAATTGAGTTAGCTTTTTTACATAAGCCAGATTTGACACTCATGGATATTAAGATGCCAAAGATTAATGGGCTACAAGCTAGTAATATAATTGCCAACCAACTAGATTTACCGATTCTAATTATTACTGCTTATAGTCAAAAGGAATTTGTAGAAAAAGCACAACAAGACAATATAGTCGGTTATTTAGTGAAACCTATTTCTGAAGCTAATTTACTGCCGGCAGTGGAAATAGCCTTACACCAATCAGAAAAGGCAAAAAGGTTAAAACAAGAGATAAAAGCTGCCAAACAAGAAGTAGAGAAAAGAAAGCTAATCGAACGTGCTAAAGGGTTGTTAATGCAAACCGAAGATATGACCGAATCGGAAGCTTTTAAGAGAATCAGAGAATCTAGCATGTCTAGGCAGATGACAATGGAGTCAGTTGCAAAAGAGATTATTTTAACTAACAAGTGAATATAAAAAAGCAATGGCGCTTAAAGAAACTATTCTTTGAGCGCCTTTTTGTATTTCTTTAAGGGGGTGTTATCTGTTCAGCTAGTAACAATATACGAAGTAAATGGGGCACTATATATTATTTCTTAAGGGGGAAAAGAAATGGCAATGATAGGAACAGTGGTAGTGTACATAATTATGATATGTGCAGTACTAGGAGCTTTTGCTGCAATAAAGGATCCAGATAATGGTTTAGGGAAAGAATTTATGTCTGGTTTACATGCAGTCGGTCATATTTTTGTTCCGGCTGCTGGGATTATGGCATCGATTCCGTATTTAACATGGTTTATCGACAAATTTGTTGGACCAATTTTCGATTCCATAGGAGCAGATCCTGCAATTGCGGCGACTGCGATACTAGCATCAGATATGGGAGGCTATCAGTTAGCTAATGCACTAAAAGATTCCTATGAAGGATGGATAATGGCACTTATTGTAGGCTACATGGCAGGAGCAACGATTGTATTCTCTATTCCAATGGGACTAGCAATGCTAGATAAACGAGATCATAAGTATATGGCACTTGGTATTATGTCAGGAGTTCTGACGATTCCGATTGGAGCATTCATTGCTTCGGTTTTAGTTGTACTATTTGATACTAAGATCCGTGATGTTATTAGTACTACCACAGATTCCACCTATGAGTTCGTCATAAGCTATGGTCAAATACTAATCAATTTAACACCTTTGCTCATTTTTGTGATCTTGATCGCAGCGGGACTTAAATTTTTCCCAAATGGAATGATAAGGGGCTTTATGATATTTGGGCGAGTGATGGATGCAGGTATAAAATTAGTATTAGTTTTCTCCATCGTAGAAATTTTTACAGGAATATTCTCCACAATCTTCGGTGGTTGGGGCTTTGATCCAATTATGGCGGACGAAGCAGACCAATTTAGAGCACTTGAAACAGCTGGATATATTGGTATCATGTTAGCGGGTGCTTTCCCGATGGTATATTTATTGCGCAAATATGCATCAGGACCTTTAGAGGCTGGAGGTCGTAAAATTGGTCTTACTTCTGTCGGAAGTGCTGGTATATTAGCTACTATTGCGAATATTTTAGCTATGTTCTCTTTAGTTCGCTACATGAGACCGAAAGATAAAGTATTGAATATCTCTTTTGGAGTATGTGCAGCGTTCCTTTTGGGAGATCACTTATCTTTTACGGCTAATTTCCAACCCACTATTATTTTACCAGTTATTTTAGGAAAGCTACTTGCTGGTATTTGTGCGATTGCCTTTGCTTATTGGTTATCTGTACCTACTGCTTTGAGATTAGAAGAACAGGATCGAGCGGCTGGTATTATAAAAAAGGGTGAATATTTAGAAGAAGAGGATATTGGCAAAGAGTCAGTTCCAGTACAAGCGTAAATATAATTCTATAATACGCATGAAAGGAGCGTCTGAATGAGTGAGGAGAAAAAAAGATTCATACAAGAATTTGTACCTGGAAAACAAATTACATTAAGTCATCTAATCGCTAACCCAGATCCTGATATGTTTGTGAAATTGGGTATTCAAGAGGCGGGAGCATTAGGAATAATGACTTGTACTCCGAGTGAGACGGTTATAATTGCAGGCGATTTAGCAACAAAAGCAGCAAATGTCCAAATTGGATTTTTAGATAGATTTACAGGAAGTCTAGTAATTGTGGGAAGTGTTTCTGAAGTAGATATGGCCATGATTGAGATAAATAGATTTCTTTCTGAAAGACTCGGGTATACGCCAGCAGAAATAACGAAGTCTTAAGGATGTGTAAAGACCATGAAAAATAGAGTGATGCTCATTGGTGCCATTGGGGCAGGGAAATCAACACTGACTAACTCTTTGCTAGGAAAAATTGTTCCTGCTATTAAAACACAAACATTGATCTATTATGATTGGATTGTTGATACACCCGGAGAATACACAGAAAACCCATTTTTTTATAAAAATATTATGGCAACTGCTTTAGAGGTAACACATATATTTTATTTGCAGGATGCAACAAACGGGAAGATGATCTTTCCACCAGGATTCAGCACGGGATTTTCTAAACTTCCTATTGGTGTAATTACTAAAAGTGACCATAAAGAGGCAAATTTAGAACGCTCCATTAAAATGATTGAATCCGTCATTTCGGTTGGTCCAATTGTTATCGCTTCTGCGGTCAATGGAACAGGCGTGGAGCATTTAAAGGCATTAGTGGACATGGATGATATGGCATCTATGAAAAGCTATGTAGAAAAAGAACAAGATGAAAATCTCTTGTTTACAAATCAGCTTTACAGTTGACGGAATCTTTGATATATTCATAGATATCGAAATAAAAGTTTATAAACTGGCAATGACGCCTTTACTTTCACATGGATTACCCATGTGCTTAGTAGAGGCGTTTTTTTGTTGAACACTACTAACCTTTTACGTTTTAGCATGAGCTTTTGTATGAAATGAGGTGCGATTTTGATCAATTTCACTCCAAAAAAAGAAACGATCATTAGTGCTGGAATTGATATAGGTACAAGTACAACTAAGCTAATTATTAGTCGCTTTTCTTTAATGAATACTGCTGGGACGACACATGTACCGAGAATTGAGATTGTAGAGAAGGAAGTTATTTATAAAAGTCCTATCTATCGGACTCCGTTAAAGGACTCTTCCACCATTCATGTCTCTGAAATAGAGAAAATTATTCACAAAGAATATACAAATGCAGGCATAACATCAAATCAAATTCAAACAGGTGCTGTAATTATCACAGGTGAGACAGCAACCAAACAAAATGCAAAAGAAATGCTGCATTATCTTTCAGATGAAGTCGGAGACTTTTTAGTAGCAACTGCAGGTCCTGATTTAGAGGGTATTATAGCAGCAAAAGGTTCAGGTGCTTATGAATATTCTGCTCGCTCCCAAAAGATAATTGCGAATATTGATATAGGTGGCGGCACTGCGAATATTGCCATCTACAAAGATAGCGAACTCCTGGGAACTTGTACAATGCATATTGGTGGAAGGTTAATAGAATTTGAAGGCGATAGGATAAGGTCTATTTCAGCTCCTGTACAGAGGTTACTGGAATCACAGGGAATATCTTTAAATATAGGAGACTCAAAGACATCGCCTGGGATTCAACTAGTAGTACAACTTATGGTGGAATCGCTTAGTAGAGTATTAAAAAATGAAGTAAACGAGATAGATCAATTACTTATACTTGGACACACTCCTAACTGGAAAGAAGAAGTCGATACTATCGTGTTTTCTGGAGGAATAGCGGAGTGTATCTATAACCATGAGCAGGATAAACAAGCAATAGCTGGGTATGACGATATTGGTCAACAGTTAGCAAAAGAATTGCAGAGAAATGAACGGCTTCAAAGCTTTGGCTGGCACGAGCCCATTGAGACGGTACGTGCAACGGTACTAGGAGCTGGAACTCAAACGACCGAAATTAGTGGAGCTACGATTCAAGTATCTCCTAATGATTTACCGATAAAAAATGTCCCTGTGTACAATTTCAATTTCCAATCGGATTTGCAAACAGGTTTAGAAAAATTTGATGAGGAAATCAGAAAGGCGATTAATATGTATGATGCTTCGAGAGAGGGACAAAACTTTGCGTTATATATATCCAATTTGCCCTATATGGGATTCCGAGATATTCAAAAGCTTTCCGAATCCATTATACAGGTAATGGAAAAACGTCCGAATCCGTTGCTACCAATTGTGCTTGTATTACAGACAGACCACGCGAAGGTAATCGGTCAAACGCTGCTAGCTATGGGTGTTCGTCAAAGTGTTATATGTATTGATCAAGTAAAAGTCGATCATGGTGACTATATGGATATTGGAAAAGCACTCGACTCGGGAGTAGTTCCAGTCGTAGTGAAAACTTTAACATTCCACTCGTCATAAAGGAGGTTTTTCGAAAGTGAATTTCAAGACAGCATTAGGTGGTATTAGCTATATCTTTCAAGACTTGAAGGAAGTAATGGCAAAAGCAAACGAAGAAAAATCCGGTGACCGCCTAGCAGGTTTAGCTGCAGAAACAGTGCAGGAACGGATTGCTGCGAAAACGGTACTTAGTGATATTTTACTAAGCGACATACGAAACAATCCTTTAATACCTATAGAACAGGACGAAGTATCTCAAATAATTGAAGGAGATATAAACGAAAAGATTTATAGTGACCTAAAAAACTGGAGTGTCGCAGAGTTAAGAGAATATATATTAAGCAATGAAGTAGGAGACCGGGAACTTAAAAGAATTAGTAAAGGACTAACCTCTGAAATGATTGCAGCAGTAGCTAAACTAATGTCCAATCTCGACTTAGTACACGCTGCCAATAAGATTGAGATTTTATCAACTTGCAATATAACCATTGGTCAAAAAGGAACAATCTCATCTCGTTTACAGCCGAATCATCCAACAGACAGTGTAGACGGCATGATTGCTTCTCTAAAGGACGGTCTCTCTTATGGAATTGGAGATGCGGTAATTGGGATAAACCCTGTAGACGATTCAGTTGAAAGTGTAAAACGATTGCTTCATGCCACACATGATTTCATTGAAAACTGGAAAATTCCAACGCAAAACTGTGTTCTAGCACATATCACTACGCAAATGAAAGCAATAGAACAAGGTGCTCCTGCAGATATGATTTTCCAAAGTATAGCGGGGACAGAAGTTGCCAATCGATCATTCGGTATATCTGCAGAGCTTATTAAAGAAGCGCGTCATTTAGCTTTAAAGCAAGGAACTGGCACTGGTCCACAGGTGATGTATTTTGAAACTGGTCAAGGGTCAGAGCTTTCAGCAGAAGCCCATTTTGGTATTGATCAAATGACGTTAGAATCTCGTAATTATGGTTTTGCCCGCCATTTCGATCCATTTATCGTGAACACAGTTGTAGGATTTATAGGACCGGAGTATTTGTATAACAGTAAGCAAGTAATCCGAGCTGGTCTAGAGGATCATTTTATGGGTAAAATGCATGGCATACCAATGGGCGTAGATATTTGTTATACCAATCATATTAAAGCAGATCAGAATGATATTGAGGATTTAGGTGTTCTTTTAACAGCAGCTGGTGTGAACTTCATCATTGCGACTCCAATGGGAGATGATTGTATGTTGAATTATCAATCGATGAGCTTTCACGATGTTGCTACATTACTACAAACTTTTGGCAAAACACCCGCTCCTGAATTTTTAAAATGGCTTGAGAAGATGGGGATCTATGAGAATGGTCGATTAAGTAATCGAGCAGGAGACCCTAGTCTATTCACACGTTAGGAGATGACTTATGTGAATGAACAATTGATCAAAGATATTACCAAAATGGTTGTGGAAAAACTTCAGATGAATAATGATCAGGATCAGCAAAATATAAGTTTATATCCCAAGGATCCAAGTGGAGCTTTAACGGAAACAAGTATTGCGAGTAGCCCTGTTGGAGAAGTGAAATTTTATCCTTCAAACGTGACAACTCGAAAGCGAGAAAATGTAAATCTGCAAACGCAAAGTGAAAAAGCATCTAAGGAAGATGATAAAGAAAAATATTTTACTGAGTTACGCAGCAAAACACCTGCAAGAATTGCAGTAGGGAGAGCTGGTACTAGACCTAAAACCAAAACATGGCTTCAATTTCGCTATGATCATGCAGCTGCTGTGGATGCCGTTTATGGAGAGGTGCCAAAGGAAATATTAGACCGTTTAAATTTCTTTCAAGTAAATACAAGAGTATTAGATAAAGAGGAATATATTCGTCGACCAGATCTTGGTAGAAGACTTTCTGATGACTCAAAACAGGTTGTTTTGGATAAATGCAAAAGAACTCCAAAGGTCCAAGTAGTCGCATCGAATGGTTTAAGTGCCAAGGCGTTAGAGGAAAATTTAGAAGACGTTTATCTAAGTCTAGAGCAGTCCTTAAAAAACTTAAATATTGAAATGGGTACAACCTTTTATGTAGACAAAGGTCGAGTAGCTTTGATGGATGAAATTGGAGAACTTCTCCAACCTGACATTGTCGTTATATTGATCGGAGAAAGACCGGGGCTTGTGTCTGCAGAGTCATTAAGTGCCTATATTTGTTACAAGCCAAGAATCGGAACCATTGAAGCCGATCGCATGGTTGTTTCCAATATCCATAAAGGTGGAATTCCATCTGTGGAGGCAGGAGCATATCTAGGAACGCTCATTCAAAAAATATTGAAGTATGAAGCAAGTGGAGTGTCATTAGTGAGAAAAGAAGGATAGGAGGTATCTATTAAAGGTGAAAAAAATATTTGCTGATATTTTATCCATGCAAGTTATTCCGAATATAGATACAGGCTTAGCTGAAAAACTAAGTTTAAAGCCTCATCAACGAAGTTTAGGCTTGTTTACTACAACAATTGATGATGTTGGATATACAGCTGCAGATGAAGCGACGAAAAAGTCAGATGTCGAAGTCGTTTATGCTAAAAGCTTCTATGCCGGATCGGCACATGCATCTGGTCCTCTTTCAGGAGAGTTTATCGGTATTATTGCTGGTCCATCTCCTGAGGAAGTGAAAAGTGGTCTAGACTCTATCCGAATCACCATTGAAAATGATGCATTTTTTGAAGCGATAAATGAAAATGAAAATCATGCTTTATATGCAAAGGTTATTTCTAGCTGTGGAAGCTATTTAGCTCAAGTGGCTGGCGTGCAGGAAGGGAGATCACTTGCTTATTTAATAGCACCTCCTTTAGAGGCAATTATAGGGCTGGATGCTGCAATGAAGGCTGCCGATGTTCAGGTGTGCGAGCTTTTTGCACCCCCTTCCGAAACCAACTTTGGTGGTGCGCTACTTGAAGGAAGTCAGTCTTCCTGTCAGGCTGCTGCTGATGCTTTTCGAGAGGCCATTACGAATATGGCTAAACGACCACTAGACTATTAGGGAAGGAGTGAATTCTATGGTTAGCGTAATTGATACGGACTTACTTGCGTTACAGGAAATGAGAACGGCCGTAAAAACTGCAAAAGCAGCCCAGCAGGTATATATGAAATTTTCGCAAGAGCAAGTCGACGCAGTAGTAAAAGCCGTGGCAGCTGCTGCTTTTGAGCAGTCTGCAAGACTTGGGGAAATGGCAGTAGAAGAAACGGGAATGGGCGTTGCAGAACATAAAAAGATAAAAAACGAAGTCGGCTCTCGTGATGTGTATGAAAGTATTAAAGATTTAAAAACTGTTGGTATTGTTGGAGAGGATAAAGAGAATAAGGTAATTGAAATTGCGGCTCCATTTGGAACTATAGCCGGAATTATTCCGACGACCAATCCAACATCCACTGCTTTTTTTAAAACGCTTATTGCGTTGAAAACGAGAAATGCAATCGTTGTTAGTCCCCATCCCTATGCGGTTAATTGTACGAAAGAAGCTTTGAGAGTGTGTGGGGAGGCAGCTGTAGCAGCCGGTGCTCCAAGAGGACTTGTTCAGTGCTTAACAATGTCTTCTATGGAAGCTACACAGGAACTTATGAAACATCCTGATATTAACCTTATTTTAGCAACAGGTGGTGGAGCTTTAGTAAAAGCAGCTTATAGCTCTGGAAAGCCTGCTTACGGTGTAGGACCTGGGAATGTTCCAGTATACATCGAACGCACGGCAAAGATTGAAAAAGCTGTTGAGAATATCGTTAATAGTAAGTCCTTCGACTTTGGTACTATTTGTGCAACAGAACAAGCTATTGTAGTGGATAGAAATGTTTCCGAACTAGTAACAAGGGCACTTAAGAAAAACGGGGCTTATATTTTATCTGATGAGGAAAAGAAAGCGATGGAAAAGGTAATCTCTCCAGTGCCAGGAAAAGTGAATCCTAAAATTGTTGGCAAAAGCCCGCAAACAATCGCCAAGCTTGCAGGTATTTCTTTGCCATCAGATACCCGCATAATTGTTGGTCTAGAGACGAAGGTAGGGAAAGACGTACCATTTGCACTGGAAAAATTATCACCGATTTTTGCAATGTATATCGCTTCAGATATTACGCATGCAAAGGAACTTTGTTTATCTCTTCTAGAGCTTGGAGGTATGGGACATAGTCTTTCACTTCATACCGAAACAGATGCAGTAGCTCGTGAGTTTGCGATAGAAATGCCAGTTTCCAGAATTTTAGTCAATACAATGTCCTCGGTAGGCGCTGTAGGTGGTACTACAGGGTTAATGCCATCGATGACCTTGGGATGCGGTACGTTTGGTGGGAATATAACTTCTGATAATGTAACTGCCAAACACCTTTTGAATATTAAAAGGATGGCTTATGGCATTAAAGAAGTAAATCTTAACTCATCTCAAGTTCCGGCTGATGTACGAAGCGAAAGTTCAGAGGATGTCACAGATCAAGTAGTAGAAAGTGTATTACAGTCATTAGGCACTAGTGATAAAGTCGATCCGCAAGTCGTGAAAGACTTAGTCAGTGAAATAGTAAGTAAATTATCAAAATAACCCATTAGGAGGAAACAGATATGTCAAGAGAAGGTACAGCTTTAGGAATGGTAGAAACAAAAGGTTTAGTAGGAGCAATTGAAGCGGCAGATGCAATGGTAAAGGCTGCTAGCGTAAATTTAGTAGGAAAAGTACATGTTGGAGGAGGTATCGTGACAGTACTAGTTAGAGGAGATGTAGGAGCGGTAAAAGCTGCGACGGATGCAGGAGCTGCAGCGGCGCAACGAGTTGGAGAATTACTATCTGTGCATGTTATCCCAAGACCTCATAACGAATTAGAAATGATTCTACCTAAATCAGAAAACTAATAAGAGGTTTACAGGAAAGGCGGTTCCAACATGAATCAGCAGTTGATTGAAAAAATTGTCGGAGAAGTTTTAGGACAGCTTGAAAAAGCTGAAGCACTACCGCCAAACGATTTAATCCCAATCGCTGTTTCTGCCCGTCACGTTCATTTGTCTCTGAACCATGTGGAAGCATTGTTCGGTAAAGGATATGAGCTTACCGTAAGAACAGAACTATCTCAACCAGGTCAATTTGCCTCCAATGAAACAGTTGTTATTGCAGGACCTAAAGGAAGCATCGAACGAGTTCGAATTCTCGGTCCTGCTCGTTCCATGACGCAAGCAGAGATAAGTTGGACAGATGCAATGAAGTTGGGAGTAAATCCCCCAATTCGTGAATCTGGAGATATTGAAGGATCGGAAGCTATTACGATAATTGGACCTAAAGGAAGTCTTTTTCTAGAGCAGGGTCTCATTATTGCACAAGCACATATTCATATGTCGCCTAAGGATGCAGCTCGTTTTGGTGTTCAAAATGGTGAATACGTAACGGTAGAAACAGATGGGATTCGACCAATCGCATACCGACAAGTTAAGATCCGTGTCTCCGAAAGATACCGATTAGAAATGCATATTGATACGGATGAGGCTAATGCAAGTCTTATAACTAAAGGAGCATTTGGACATTTGGTGAAGTTTCAAGGCAATCTAAATGTCCAACAGGAAACTTCAGCAAGCGTAACAAAAAGCAAGGTAGATATTCCTTACATCTATCCGAAAAAATTGCTCTCGAGAGATGATGTGAAAGAATTAAATATGAAAGAAATAATACTTGAAAAAGGAACAATTATAACTGCACTTGCACGTGACACAGCAAGAGAGCTTGGAATATCTGTTTCATTCAGAAAATAGAAATAGGTGATGATTCATGCAACTTTGTAAAGTTATAGGAAACGTATGGGCGACTCGTAAAGAAGAAGGGCTACAAGGATTAAAGTTACTCATTGTCCAACCGGTAGATATACATGGAAAACCTGTGAGAACTCAGTTTGTTGCAGCAGACAGAATCGGAGCAGGTATTGGAGATGACGTTCTTGTTACGAGTGGGGGGTCATCTCGCTATATAATGCGAGAGAATCCAATACCGATTGATGCGGTAATCATAGGTATTATCGATTCGACAGAAGTAGAAAGAGGTGAAAGCATTGAGTCAAGCAATAGGGATGATTGAAACAATTGGATTAGTCGGTTCAATTGAAGCCGCAGATGCCATGATTAAGTCTGCCAATGTAACATTGATTAAACAAGAGATGATAGATGGTGGTATTGTCACGGTAATTGTTCAGGGCGATGTTGGAGCTGTTCAAGCAGCGGTGGAAGCTGGGCAGGATGCCGCAAAACGCGTAGGTCAATTACTAGGGGCCCATGTTATTCCGCGTCCTGACCATAGTGTTTATGATATGATCGAGCCTCTTGATTACAACAAACAGGTAGAATCAGAAACACCACCAAAACCCTTACGTACAAAAGCAGTAAAACCTATAGAACCTCCATCAACAGATTCGTAAGCATTAGAAAGGGTGAAAATTCTTGGCTTTTCGAAGAAACAAAATTGCTATAATAGGCGCTGGATATACAGGAGCAACGGTAGCACTTATGGCAGCACAAAAAGAGTTAGGAGATATCGTACTAGTAGATATTCCTGATCTAGAAAAACCCGCCAAAGGAAAAGCGCTTGATATATTAGAAACAGGACCTGTTCAGCGTTTTAATGCGAAGATTAGTGGTACTTCGAATTATGAGGATATTAAAGATGCTGACATGGTCATTATTACAGCTGGGATTGCAAGGAAACCAGGGATGAGTAGAGATGATCTCGTCACTACAAATGCAAAAATTATGCAAGCTGTTTCCGAACAAGTAAAGAAATATGCACCAAATAGCTATATTCTCATCTTAAGTAATCCAGTAGATGCTATGACATACGTTTGTTATAAGACCACTGGATTTCCAAAAAATAGAGTAATTGGTCAATCTGGAGTGTTAGATACCGCACGTTTTAATACGTTTGTCGCGGAGGAACTAAATATTTCAGTCGAAGACATCTCTGGATTTGTACTGGGTGGCCATGGTGACGACATGGTACCGCTTGTTCGTTATTCCTATGCAGGAGGAATTCCTTTAGAAAAGATTATTTCTAAAGATAGACTAGATGCAATAGTAGAAAGGACCAGAAAAGGAGGAGGCGAAATAGTCTCTCTTCTCGGTAATGGAAGTGCCTATTATGCCCCAGCAGCATCACTCGTCGAAATGGCTGAGTCGATTATTCGTGACAAAAAACGAATACTTCCATCTATTGCTTACTTAGAAGGTGAATACGGCTACAATGATTTGTATTTGGGTGTTCCAACAGTAATCGGAGGGAATGGCATAGAAAGTGTTATTGAGCTTCCTTTAACATCTGATGAAAAGCTTGCTCTAGATAAATCAGTAAAATCTGTACAATCTGTTCTTAAAATTTGTAATGTCTAAAAAGCATTCCCGCTATTCGTGGGAATGCTTTTTTGGAACCATTCTTCTTTTCAATCGTAAAGTTTATAGAAAGGAGGTTCAAGATGAAGCATATTTACGAAAATACAGCTAAGTATACAAAGCTTGGATCGATACTTTTAGTAGGAATATACATAATTTTACTTATAGTTTTTAGGGAAGTTATGTGGAAAGACTTTGAAAGTCATTTTGCTGTTGGTTTCACAGTAATCATTTTGTATAGCTCTTCTTTTTTCTTTCAACATGCTGCGGAAAAATTACCTGAAGAAAAAAAAGTAGATAGTAACTATTACTCAGCTGAGTTTCCCATTCAGGAACTGAATTTTCAACGAGATGTCTCACTAATCCCTCAAACTTATTTAGTATCCGGCTCAGGTGAACGTTTATATAAAATCAATCCTACTATAGAACAGCCTTTACGACGAAAATTATCCGTATTGAATATTTTCAGATTGGGAATGTTCTTTCCAATGACCTATCAATTAAAAACGATGGACGAGAAATTAGTTTCTACATTTAGCATTGAGAACAAGTTTAAATTTATGCAAATAAAGGTGTATGATCATAGTCATCTTCATTTAACTACTATTGTTATGCCACCAATGTCTTTAAAAAATAGAGCTATTATATTTGATGCCAATAATGAAAAACTGCTTCAAATGGAAGCGAAAAGTATGTATGGAGACATTGACGTCAATAACTTTGATGGTCATAGATTAGCAACGTATCGGTTTGGGATATTTCCATATGCTGCTCATCCAGCCTTTGAAGTGCAATATATGAATGTCCATGTATCTCTTGCACATCATCTTACGCATACAGAAAAACTTACTTTTACAGCATTGTTTTACTATTGGACAGCCAATCAATAAAAAACGAGCAGATTCATAAAGAATTTGCTCGTTTATTGTTAATCTTTAAACAGATTAAACCAACCTTTGTATTTGAACCATCCAAGCATAGAAAAAGCAATGAGAACCATAGCACCGAGCACGACAAAATAACTATATTTCCATTCAAGCTCTGGCATATTCTTAAAGTTCATCCCATATACTCCAACGATGAACGTTAATGGTATGAAAACGGTCGATACAATCGTTAAAATCATCATAATACGGTTCATTCTACTGGAGTTTATCGACATATGGCTATCACGAATATCTGCCGTAAGCTCCCGGTTCGATTCAATCATTTCTGTCAGTCGGATTAAATGATCATAAATGTCTGCAAAGTATGTATGCTCCGTTTGTTGTAAATTTAACCGTTCTGAATTTAAAATTCGATAAAGTAAATCTCTCATGGGAATAACGGTACGTCTTAAACGCAATAAATCTCCACGAAGATCGAAAACAGAATCCATAGAAAAATGACGCATATCATAGGTCAGCTTGTCTTCTACCGCATTTAAATAATCTTCAATTTTATAGACAATCGGGAAATACGCGTCCACCACTTTATCGATAATATGATAAGTCGCATGAATAGCACCTCTCCCCCAACCCTGTGGATTTTGTCTAATACGCTCTCGGGCCTGTTCCATTTCATGCATAGGGTGGAAATGAAAGGACACTATATAGTCTTGACCAACAAATATATCTAACTCTTCTGCCTCTAACGTTTCCTCATTAAACGTATGTAAAACAAAGAAGTTATATCCATCGTAATAGTCCACCTTAGGACGCTGCAGCCTTTGTAAACAATCCTCGATAGCGAGCGGATGAAAATGAAAAAACGAACTAAGTAAAAGTTCCTCTTGCTTTGTGGGCTCTCCTATATCAATCCAATACCATTCAAACTTTTTTTGCTTTATATTCTCTAAAGGAAAGTCAACTACTATTTCATGATCGCTCGTTATACCAATCGTGCGAATCATAGATATCCCTCACTTTCATCAAAACCTCTTTTCTTATTATCTCATAATCTCCTTGTTTTAATGAATCTAAAACTAAGTAACGAACACATAAAAAGAATGTTTTCTAAATAAATTGATAATTAATGTTGACTTATACAATTTCTATATGTATACTAGGTATTAATTAAATAAACAACTTTCTTATCAAGAGAGGTGGAGGGACTGGCCCTACGATACCTCAGCAACAGGCAATTTTGTACTGTGCTAATTCCAGAAGCGTTAGCTTGAAGATAAGAAGAGCATAATCACTTTTGACGTGTAAACCTCTTCTTGTCTAAGAAGGGGTTTTATTTAATTTATTTCTAAAGGAAATTGGGGTTAAATCCGTGTAACAAGTCGTCTACCCTCCATACTCATTTGTAGAAGGCGGTAGTCGAGTAAAAATATAACTTTCTTTCTCGCGTCTCATTTGACAATAGGAAAGAAAGTATTTAATTGTATAAATCAAATGCCAAGGGTTTGTTCTACCCTTGGCATTTGATTTATTTTTTTATTTTCATTATTTTTGCTTCTGCTTTTAATACCTTCAAAAGTGAAAAAATCATAAGTAGCATGACAAATGAAAATGGTAAGGCGGCAATAATAATTGTATTTTGTAATGCATTTAATCCATTAACCGATAACAAAATTACTGCGATTACTGATAGTGCGATTCCCCAAGCAAGTTTCACTTTGTTCGGTGGTGTAAGTGACCCATGTGTCGACTGCATACCAAGAACGAACGTGGCAGAATCAGCAGAAGTGATGAAAAAGCATGCGATTAATATAACAGCAAAAACAGAAATAATTGTAGGGATTGGCATCAAATTGAACATTTCAAAAATAGTCAATTCAGTAGAGGTTTGTGCTAGGTCTGCAATTCCTCTTTTTTGAAAGTCTATAGCTGTCGTGCCAAAAGCTGAAAACCAAAGTGCTCCTAATAATGTTGGTGCTATAAGAACGCCAGTAACAAACTCGCGAATAGTGCGACCTTTAGATACTCGGGCTATAAACATGCTGACAAATGGTGCCCAAGAAATCCACCAAGCCCAATAGAAGATAGTCCAATTGTCGAGCCATTCTCGATTGTGGTTATTTAATGGAGAAGTGCGAAAACTCATCTGTACAATATTTCCTAAATAGCCACCAAATGAATCTGTGAACATATCAAGAATTAGTAACGTAGGCCCAGCAATAATGACAAATCCAAGCAAAGCAAGAGCTAATATTAAATTGGTATTGGACAAATATTTTATCCCTTTGCTAAGTCCTGACCAAGCAGATGCTACGAATAGGACAGTCACAACTGCAACAATGATGATTTGAGATGTAATCCCAATTGTAAAGCCAAATAAGTAATTTAATCCTGCGTTAATTTGAACAGCACCAAAGCCAAGAGAAGTAGCTACACCAAATGCTGTAGCAAATACAGCGAGTACATCCACGAGAGTACCCCATGGACCTTCCATCTTTTTGCCGAAAATCGGCTTTAATGTCGAGGAGATTAAGCCAGGTTCTCCTTTACGGAATTGGAAGAATGCAAGAGATAACGCAACAACCCCATACATAGCCCAAACGTGGAATCCCCAGTGGAAGAAAGCTTGACGGAGTGATTCCTTAAAAGCTGCACTAGTATTTGGCTCTGCTGTCGCAGGATCAATGGCATAGTGGGATAAAGGTTCAGCGGCGCCATAAAATACAAGTCCAATTCCCATACCAGCAGAAAATAGCATAGCTATCCAAGTAACAGTTGAAAACTGAGGACGATCTGAATCTTTTCCAAGTCGGATTTTCCCGTATGGACTAAAGATGAAGAAGATGCTTAAAGCTAACATAAACGTCATTAGTAACATGTAATACCAACCAAATGACGAAGCAACAAAAGTTTTAATATTTGTAGTAATAGCTTCAAAACTTTTCGGTGCCAGAGCCCCGTAACCGACAGCTAAAACGATTAAACCCATTGTAATATAAAATACCTTAGATAAATTTCTCATGTTTCCCCCTATATATTTAAAGTTAAACCGTTAACTATACTAATAAAATATTATTGAATCAACCAATACACTTATACATAGTTCCTTTAAGTATTTCCATTTTAGATGATATTGAAACTTCCTAATGGATAAACCAACTAAAAATAAAAATTTTATAGAGCTGCAATTCTCAACTTGTCTAAATAAGCGACTTCGTTTAAAGACAAAATCCTTGCAGTTGGGCTTCTTTAATCACGAGGATTTCGTTTAATTGATTTACTAGTATGTCAAATGTAAATATTCTGAAAAACACATTGACAAACATCGTTGGAAACGTTTACATTATACTTAGTTAACTGTTTACGGTTAACTGTTAACAAAATAGAATTTTCAGAAAATTTAAGGTGGTTCTTTGTTGAAATTTGAAAAACGACATATTAGTGAGCAAGTTTTAATTTATTTACGAAAAAAAATAATGCTCCAGGAGTTAAAAGAAGGAGACCATTTAAAAGAATCTGAGTTATCTCAAGAACTTTCAATCAGTAGAGGTCCGATTCGTGAAGCTATTTCTAAGTTAGAAACAGAAGGACTAGTAATAACACCCTCGAATGGGCGTACTATAGTGCAAAAATTTGGAGAAAGAGATATAAGAAATTTGTATGAAAGTAGAATTCTACTAGAAACTTATGCATTGACAATTCAAGATTGTGAATTGTTGGAAAGTGAAGGGAAGTTACTCTATCAATATATTCAGGAGATGGAAGAATCCTTGACTGGGGGCATGCAAAATGTAGAAGCTGATTTAAATTTCCACTATCAACTATTAAAAATGACGGATAATCGTACTCTTATACGTCTATGGAATTCATTGAATGAAATTATTAAAACACTTATTGAAGTTACATCTGAATTTACAGCAGAAAGGCAAAATGAAATTGTTTTAGAGCATAAGGTCATTGCAGATGCACTACATGCAAATAATATTGAACAAGCTCAATCACTTTTAAGAACTCATCTAGAAGGGGCTTCAGATTATTATAGCAAGGCAGTATTTGAATTACAGGGAGAAGGAGAATGAAAATGACACAAAGAAAAGTGAAATGCGCAATTATCGGTTCTGGAAATATCGGAACAGATTTAATGTACAAATTGCTTCGTAGCGATTTACTAGAACCATCCGTAATGGTAGGAATCGATCAAACATCAAAAGGATTAGCTTTGGCTAAAGAATATGGCTTGACTCCTGTATACAACGGGATTGAAGGATTTAAAGCAATTCATGAAGAAGCAGATATCGTATTTGAAGCAACTTCTGCTAAAGCTCATCTTACGAATGCAAAAATATTGAAAGAACTTGGTAAAAAAGCGATTGACTTAACTCCCGCAGCTGTTGGACCATTTATTATTCCATCTGTAAATTTAGAAACCTCTGATGTTACTAATTTAGATAACGTAAATATGGTTACTTGCGGCGGTCAGGCAACAGTGCCAATTGTTAAAGCCATCTCGAATGTTGTGAATGTTTCATACGCTGAAGTTGTTGCAGCTATTTCCAGTAAGAGTGCAGGGCCAGGAACTCGACAAAATATAGATGAGTTTACGGTAACGACGGCCAAAGCCTTAAAAGAAGTAGGAGGAGCCAAAGAATCTAAAACATTAATTGTATTGAATCCTGCGGAACCACCTGTTCTTATGAGAAATACCATTTTCGTAAAAATTGATGAACATTCAGAAGAACTATATATAAAAATAAGAGAATCATTAGATCAAATGGTGGAAGTGTTACAGGAATACGTTCCGGGATATCGCTATAAATCCGAACCAGTTTTTAAAGGTGATTTAGTTACTGTGCAAGTTGAAGTAGAGGGTATGGGTGACTTCTTACCTAAATACTCTGGAAATCTGGATATAATTACATCTGCTGCAGTTCGAACTGCTGAAATTATGGCAGAAGCTATGAATAAAGAGGTGGAAATAAATGGGTAAGCAACTAGTTATAAATGATGTGACTCTCAGAGATGGTATGCATGCTATTAGTCATCAATACTCCAAAGAGCAAATTGCAGAGTTAACAAGATTACTAGATGATTCAGGCGTAGATATTATTGAAGCAACACATGGCGATGGCTTGGGAGGTAGTTCCATTCAGTATGGCATCTCTAAAGAAACAGAAGATGACATCATACGTACAGCAGTTGAAAATGCTAAGAATGCTAAAGTAGGTGTCTTATTATTACCAGGTGTTGGTACGATTGAACACTTAGAAAATGCTCACCAGTTGGGTGCTCAGGTTGTGCGTGTGGCAACCCATTGTACAGAGGCAGATGTCTCAGAACAACATATTAAAGCGGGAGTAAGACTAGGGATGGATACAGTAGGATTCTTGATGATGTCACATCGAACATCACCAGAAAACTTACTCGAAGAAGCTAAAAAAATGGAATCTTATGGAGCGCAAACAATTTATGTTGTCGATTCAGCAGGTGCTTTAACGATGGATGATGTTAGGAGCCGAGTATCACTATTTAAACAACATCTTTCAACAAAAATTGGATTCCATGCACATAATAACCTTTCGCTAGGAGTTGCTAACTCAATAGTTGCTATTCAAGAAGGTGTAGATAGAATTGATGCAAGTCTGGCAGGCATGGGTGCGGGTGCAGGAAATGCTGCACTAGAGCAGTTAGTAGCAGTAATGAATAGAATGGGAATTTCACATAATGTTGATTTATACAAAGTTATGGACGCAGCAGAAAATGTGATGAAGCCAATGATGGTTCGTCCAGTGCAAATCGATCGCTTGAGCTTAATGCTTGGTTATACCGGAGTTTACTCTAGCTTCTTATTATTTGCAGAACGAGCAGGTAAAGAGTATGGGGTAGATGCACGAGATATTTTAGTCAAAATTGCCGAAATGAATGCAGTTGGTGGACAAGAGGATTGGATTATTGGGGTAGCGCAAGATTTAGCAAAGGAAAAACAAACTAAAAGGGGTATTGAGATTTAGTCTCGCGAACTAAAAATGATGAAGAAATCCAAGGGGACAGAAAAACGTCATTGAATTATCGAGAAAAGAGAGGTTGGTCGAGATGTCACGACCAACCTCTTAAAGATCAATCGGTAAAACTATAGCAATGCTTCTGTTCAAAGCCTACTGAACTTAAAGAAACGAATGTTTTTTTACCGGGTTTTTCTTTTTTAAGAACCTTCATATACTTTATATAAGGAATTATTTTTCAGTTTTTATTTGTAGTCATGGTGATGTTTGTCTAGTTTGTTTACAGTCCTTTTGCATTTACTAATAGTAGTGCAAGAAGGAGGTGAATTAACCATGAATCCACATCATCAACCTAGTTCCTGTCATTCCTGTCAAAAAACGCAGTGGCAACAACCAGCTGCTCAACCAATTGTTTGTCCCCCGCAATACCGAGTGCGTGATTCATTCCTACCAAGAATGCAGCCTGTTATCCATCCAATTGTAAACGTGAATAGAGAACATATCGTAAATGTCCCTCAGCACTTTTACACGGTGACAAACCAAAATGTAATGGCACCCGGAAGTCAGCAGGCATTTCCTATGCAGCAAGGAATGTTTCCACAACAATCATTTGGTCAACCATTTGGACAACAGTTTGGGCAACAACCATACGGACAGCAACAGTTTTTTCCAGGTATGAACAGATAATTCATCGATATTGTAGTTTTGCGTAATATAGAAAACATGAGCAAATGCCTTTCACATAAAAAGAGCATTTGCTTTTTTATTATAATTTATTTTTAAAAAAACGGATTCATCTAAGTATTTATACATATTGTAATTTTCAGTATATTTTGATAAAATCTATTTTATTTCGATATTCAAAATATAATGATAGATGAACATGGGGGAGTAAGATGAAACTATTTTTATCGGTCGATATGGAAGGTATTACCGGGTTACCAGATTATACGTTTGTAGAGTCGAACAAGCATAATTATGAACGGGCGAGACGTATAATGACGCAAGAAGCTAATGCTATTGTAGAAGGTGCTTTATCAAAAGGAGTAAATGAAGTATTGGTCAACGACAGCCATTCTAAGATGAATAATCTACTCGTAGAAGAATTGCATCCAGATGCTTCTTTAATCACAGGGGATTTTAAGCCCTATTCTATGGTGCATGCATTAGATGAAACGTATTTAGGAGCAGTATTTGCTGGGTATCATTCCCGCGCTGGACAACCGGGTGTGATGAGTCACTCGATGATTTTTGGGGTTCGTAATATGTACATAAACGATGTGGAGATAGGAGAGCTCGGTTTAAATGCTTTTGTAGCTGGACATTATGGCGTGCCTGTAATTATGGTGGCAGGAGATGACGGTGCTTGTAGAGAAGCAGAAGCTCTGCTACCGGGTGTGGTTACTGCAGTGGTGAAAGAATCTATTTCTCGATCAGCTGTAAAAACGTTACATCCTCTAAAATCACAGGCTTTGCTTAAAGAGAAAGTAGTCGAGGCAATCGAAAAAAGGGATCAAATTAAGCCTCTGACACCACCTGATAAGCCGGTATTACGAATTGAATTTGTGAACTATGGTCAAGCAGAGTGGGCAGCTTTAATGCCGGGTTGTGAAATTATTGAAGGAACTACAATGGTTGAATTTAAAGCGAAAGATATTTTAGAGGCGTATCGAGCGATGCTTGTTATGGTGGAATTAGCGTTACAAGCTAAATTCTGTTAAGGGGGCTTTTGAGTGGGGAAATATATTGTAAAGCGTTTTATCATGATGATTGCCACGATTCTAATCATCGCTACTTTAACTTTCGTGTTGATGCACTTAATACCAGGCTCTCCATTTGAAGGTGAACGAACGACTAATCCTACTATTCAGGCAAACTTAGAAAAGTTTTATAAATTAGACGAACCCCTTCATGTTCAGTACTTAAGTTATTTAAAATCTATCGTGACATTTGATTTTGGACCATCGATTAAGAAGCCAAATGAATCTGTAAATGAACTGTTGGCAAGGGGATTCCCGATTTCGTTTGAACTTGGGATGCTTACTATTTTAGTAGCTTTGCTATCAGGAATTATTTTAGGAACTATTGCTGCACTTAGGCACAATGGTCTAGTCGATTATTTTGCAATGACATTTGCGGTTATTGGTATATCTGTTCCAAACTTTGTGTTGGCGACATTACTTATTCAACAACTTGCTGTGACCTGGGACTTGCTTCCGGCGGCAACGTGGTCTAGTCCGTTACATATGATATTGCCAATAATAGCCCTTGCGACGGGACCTACCGCTATAATTGCTCGTTTAACTAGATCTAGTATGCTAGAGGTTCTAACCCAAGATTATATTAAAATGGCTCGAGCAAAAGGATTATCCCCTGTAAGAATAATTGTTCGCCATGCATTAAGAAATGCGCTTATGCCAGTAGTGACAATTCTAGGAACAATGCTTGCTGGAATTCTAACAGGAACATTTGTAATCGAGCGGATTTTCGCGATTCCAGGCATGGGAAAATATTTCGTAGAGAGTATTAATAATCGAGATTATCCAGTAATTATGGGGACAACTGTGTTTTATAGTTCATTCCTAGTGTTCATGCTTTTCATTGTAGATATCGTCTACGGACTACTAGACCCACGTATAAAATTACATCGTAAGGAGGGGGATGCATAATGACAAATTCACAAGAAGTAGTATCCCCGCAGCATGTAAAAGATGAATGGTTTAGACCTCTTCCGAAAGAACAGGGAAAGGCAGAGGCTGTTGTAAGACCTTCTTTGTCTTATTGGAAAGACGCTTGGCGTCGTTTACGAAAAAATAAATTGGCCATGGGCGGATTGATCTTTCTTATTTTATTGATGCTCTTCGCTATATTTGGACCTATTTTTTCTCCTTATTCTGTTACGGCTACCGATTACCCTAGTCAAAACCAGCCACCATCCGCTACTCACTGGTTTGGTACAGATGAGGCAGGAAGAGACGTATTTACAAGAACGTGGTATGGTGCCCGTATTTCCATATTTGTTGGAGTAATGGCCGCGCTTATTGATTTCTTTATTGGAATTATTTACGGCGGAATAAGTGGTTACAAAGGTGGGCGCACAGATTCCATCATGATGCGTATAGTAGAAGTACTTTACGGATTACCCCACTTGTTAGTAGTGATTTTGTTAATGGTAATTATGGGAGCAAGTTTAACGACCATCATCGTAGCACTTACAGTGACTGGATGGGTAGGGATGGCTCGAATTGTTCGGGGACAGGTATTACAGATTAAAAACTATGAGTTCGTAACAGCCTCCAAGTCGTTTGGTGCCAAAAGCTCTAGAATTATTCGAAAGAATTTATTACCTAATACGATGGGACCTATTATAGTACAAATGACGCTAACAGTTCCAAGTGCTATTTTTGCTGAAGCATTTCTAAGCTTTTTGGGATTAGGGATAGCAGCTCCATTTGCAAGCTGGGGTGTAATGGCAAATGATGCGCTTCCTGTTATTTTATCAGGTCATTGGTGGCGCTTATTCTTCCCTGCATTGTTTATATCTTTAACGATGTTTGCGTTTAATGTGCTAGGGGATGGACTGCAGGATGCGCTAGATCCGAAGCTTAGGAGGTAGATAGGATGAATGGCAGGAAACAAAAGAAGGTCAGTTCACATGTAAAAGTGCTACAGGTAGATAATCTTCAAGTTTCTTTTCGGACGTATGGTGGAGAGGTTGAAGCTGTTAGAGGTGTTAGTTTCGATTTATATCAAGGGGAAACTCTTGCAATAGTAGGTGAATCAGGGTGTGGAAAAAGCGTTACATCTAATGCCATTATGGGTTTAATACCACAGCCTGCCGGCATTATTAAGAATGGTAGTGTTGTTTTTAAAGGGAAAGAGTTGACGGGTATGACGAAGCCGCAACTGCGGAAAATTCAAGGTGTCGACATATCAATGATTTTCCAAGATCCGATGACCGCTCTAAACCCTACGCTCACGATTGGGGAGCAATTAACGGAAGGACTAAGAACACATAAAAAAGTAAGCAAACAAGAAGCGAAGCAAAAAGCGATAGAGATGTTAGCACTTGTAGGAATACCAAACCCTACAGAGCGTTTAAAGCAATTTCCGCACCAATTTTCTGGAGGAATGCGACAACGGATTGTGATTGCCATTGCGCTCATTTGTGAACCTGAACTATTGATCGCAGATGAACCGACCACAGCGCTCGATGTAACGATTCAAGCACAAATTTTAGAGCTCTTTGAGGAGATTCAGCAGAAAACCGATATATCGATTATATTGATTACTCATGATTTAGGAGTAGTTGCAAAAATTGCTGATCGAATAGCGGTCATGTATGCCGGCAAAATTGTAGAAATCGGAGATAAGCGTGCCATTTTTTACACACCAGAGCATCCATATACGAAAGGGCTGTTAAATTCAGTTCCTCGTCTAGATTTAGTAGAGGAAGAGTTACAACCAATTGATGGAACACCACCCGATTTATTTTCGCCTCCGAAAGGATGTCCTTTCACAGCGAGATGTCCGTATGCGATGGAAGTATGTGATCATGTATATCCTTTCACGACTACAATATCTGAATCGCATTCGGTTGACTGTTGGCTTCAAGATAAACGTGCAAAGGTATTACAAGAACAATCTTGAATAGGATGAGCGCGCGTAAGTGCATTCACATATATATTACAAAGGGGGAACTAAGATGAAGAAATGGTTATCATTATTTGTAGTAGCGTTATTTGTCCTTGTGTTAAGTGCTTGTACAGCCACGAAGGATGCTGGTGAAAAACCAGTAACTAATACAGGTAACGAAGGGGAAGAAAAGGAAACAGCAGCAGAACCGGAAACAGAAAAAGTACTAAAACTAAACAATGGAAATGAACCAACATCATTTGATCCATCTGTTGGCTTCGATGCGGTTTCTTGGAATGCCTTGAACAACCTAATGGAAGGACTAGTGAGACTTTCAAAGGATCATTTGGCAGAACCTGCAACAGCTGAAAAAATTGATGTATCAGAAGATGGTCTAACGTATACATTTACCATTCGCGACGATGCAAAATGGTCTAATGGGGAACCAGTATTAGCGAGTGATTTTGTTTATGGATGGTTGCATATGTTAAATCCAGAAACAGCTTCTCCTGCTGCATTTTTAGCGTACTTCATAGATGGAGCAGAAGCCTATAACAGTGGAGAAGGCGCAGCTGAGGATGTTGCTATTAAGGCATTGGAGGAAAAAGTATTCGAAGTGAAGTTGAATACTCCTACAGAAGCATTCTTGAATATCATTACAAATCCAAGTTTCTTCCCAGTCAATGAGAAAGTAGCAACAGAAAATGCGACTTGGTATACAGAAGCAGATACATTTGTAGGGAATGGTCCGTTTAAGTTAGCTGCATGGGAACATGATGTAAGCTTTACATTTGAGAAAAATGAAAATTATTGGGATGCAGACACTGTAGGGCTAGATAAAGTAGAATGGGCTATGGTAGACGATTCGAATACCGAATACCAAATGTACGAAACAGGGGAGCTAGATGTATCAGGAGTACCATCGGAGTTGGCTGATCAGTTAATGGACTCTCCAGAACTAAAAAATGAAGACCAAGCAGGATTATATTTCTATCGTTTCAATGTTTCACAAGAGCCTTTCACAAATAAAAAAATACGCCAAGCCTTTGGTATAGCGGTTGATCAACAAGAAATAGTAGAATTTGTAACGAAGAATGGTGAAAAACCAGCAGAAGGCTTTGTGCCTTACGGATTTGTAGGGCCGGATGGAAAAGAATTTAGAGAAACTGCAGGCAAACTTGTAGAGTTCGATGCAGAAAAAGCAAAAACACTTTTGGCTGAAGGTATGGCTGAAGAGGGTTATACGGAGTTACCTGAAGTAACATTAACTTATTCAACAAGCGATACTCATAAGAAAATCGCGGAAGCACTGCAAAGCAAATTTAAAGAAGTATTAGGAGTAGACGTAACACTACAAAATGTGGAAGCAAGTGTGTTTGCGACCGAGCAAAAAGAGTTTAAGTATCAATTGTCTCGTTCTTCCTTCTTATTTGACTACGCAGATCCAGTGAATGCATTAGAAAGCTTTATCACAGGTTCTTCCATGAACCGTACAACATGGTCTAATGCAGAGTTTGATAAGCTAATTGCCGATATTAAGAAGGAAACGGACGAAGTAAAACGTTGGCAAATGCTTATCCAAGCAGACGCATTATTAATGGATGAAATGCCAATTTTCCCAGTTCACTATTACAACCAAGTAACACTTGAAAAACCAACAGTCTCAGGAATCGTAAGACATCCAGTTGGCTACATGGACTTAAAATGGGCTAATATTGAATAAAAGCGCAAGCGCCTAAGTAAGCCCCGACAAGCGCTGGAAGTATTTCACGTAAAGGCGTCTTTTGCCTTTGCTGAAATACTGAAGCGACTCGAGGGGCTAGGCGCTGAAGCTGGATAAGAATAAAAGCGCAAGCGCCTAAGTAAGTGATTATAGAAAGGTCGCGGTGCCTCCTTTGGTGCCGCCCTTTTCTTACATAGAATACAAAGGAGAAATAACAGATGAAAATTCGCCCGAAACGATTGCAAAAAGGAGATACTATTGGAATTATTGCTCCCTCCAGTCCACCAAATTTAGATAACTTAAAGCGTTCGTTTGCCTTCTTAGAGGAGTTGGGTTTATCTTATCAGCTTGGAAAAAGTGTAGAAAATGTACATGGTTATTTAGCTGGTACTGATGAGGAACGTTTAGAAGATTTACACGAGATGTTCGCTAATCCCAATATCGCAGGAATTATTTGTGCAGGTGGTGGTTATGGTTCTGCGCGTTATACAGATCAAATCGATTTTCAATTAATGCATGAAAATCCAAAAGTTTTTTGGGGCTACTCGGATATAACCTTTCTGCATACCGGGATGAACTTATACTCGGACATCGTTACCTTCCATGGACCAATGTTAGCCTCGGATGTGGGTAAAGATACGTTTTCCGAGCTATCTAAAAAAATGTTTCAACAGTTGTTTAATCCGATGGAGCTATATTATACCGAAGCAATATCTCCATTGACCCAAGTCTCTCCAGGCATTGTAAGAGGAGAACTTACAGGAGGTAATCTATCCCTTCTTGCTAATGGTGTAGGTACGAAGTACGAGGTAGACACGAAAGGAAAACTACTTTTCATAGAAGATGTGGGAGAGGAGCCTTATAAAGTCGACGGTATGCTTAACCAACTACGTCAAGCTGGTATTTTAGATGCGGCAGCTGGTTTTGTGATCGGAGATTTTAGTGACGCTGAACCGAAAAAAAGACCAGTTACTTTGTCTTTAGATGAAGTGTTTGATCACTATATTGGTAAATTAGGAAAACCTGCGGTGAAAGGATTTAAAATCGGGCATTGTGAGCCTCACTTTGCAGTACCACTTGGGATAGAAGCAGAACTAGATGCGAATAACTTGTCTTTAACCATATTACCTGGAGTGGAATAGGGGGAGCGAAGCTTGTATATAAAATCGATTGAAACTGTTGATGTGGCGATTCCACTGACTAAACCATTTAAAACTGCTTTGCGAACGGTAACAACGGCTTACTCGGTGTATGTGACTATTACGACAAGTAATGGAATAGTTGGTTATGGAGAAGCGCCACCAACCCATGTAATTACTGGAGAGTCGATGGATAGTATACGCTACGCCATTAACGAAATAATTGCTCCTCAGTTAATCGGTATGAATATTTTACAAAGTGAGCAGGTGTTTCAGAAACTAAACACGGTCTTAGTAAGAAATACGAGTGCTAAAGCGGCTGTAGACATGGCTATTCATGACATACTTGCTAAGTATGCTGGTGTTCCTTTATACCAATTTCTAGGAGGTTACCGGGATGCACTAGAAACCGATTTCACCGTTAGCGTGAATGACCCTACTGAGATGGCGGATGATGCGGAACGGTACATAAAGAATGGATTTAATGTTTTAAAGGTCAAGGTAGGGATTGGTGCTATAAAGGATGATATCGAACGTATCCGCGCTATTCGAGAACGTGTGGGAATGACACCAAAGCTCAGACTAGATGCTAACCAGGGGTGGAATGCAAAAGAGGCGGTAAAAGCAATTGGTTTAATGGAGGATGCAGGTCTATCCATCGAATTTGTAGAGCAGCCAGTATCTGCTTGGGATCTAGAAGGATTAAAATATGTTACGGATCGTACGCATACTCCAATTATGGCAGATGAAAGTGTTTTTTCAGTACACGATGCTATACGAGTTCTGAACATGCGAGCTGCTGATTTGATCAATATAAAACTAATGAAGTCAGCAGGTATTTATAACGCTCAAAAAATTAATACGTTTGCAGAGGCAAATGGCGTGAAATGTATGGTTGGCAGTATGATTGAAACAAAATTAGGTATCACGGTCGCTGCACATTTTGCAGCAAGTAAGGCAAATATTCGCTATTTCGACTTTGATGCACCATTAATGCTGGCAAATGATTTAATAGTCGGTGGTGTAATCTATGAAAAAAGTATTATGACATTTTCCAACGAACCAGGTTTAGGGATTGCACATGTGAATTTGGATTAGGAGGCAAAAAGATGCCATTTGATAAAACGAAAGAGTGGGTTTGCGCTGTAAAGGTAGGAACTATTTGGACTGAACCTAATTCTGCTAGAGACATAGATAATCCAGGAATCTCAAATCCTGTGTTATTAGGGGAATGGCTTGAGGCATTACCATACAAAGAAAGGCTAGCGTTATGTAATGAAAATCGTGTGCAAACACAGCTTCTTTACGCAGAGCCAGTGCTTGTGGAAGTGATAGAAGGGGAATGGGCAAAAGTTATTGCTCTTTGGCAGCCATCTAAAAAAGATAGTCGGGGTTACCCAGGGTGGATTCCGCTAGCACAAATACAGCCTGCCGAACAAGTAGATTCTAAAGGTATCGCAAGAGTTTCGTCTGGAAAAGCTCAACTATGGGATTTGCAAAATAAGCCGCTACTAGTTTTACCATTTAATACTATTCTACCCATAGTGTCAGAGGATGAAGTATTTTATACCGTCCACACACCAAACGGCAAAGCGTTACTATCCAAAGTACATGCTCAATTTGCACCTTCTGTGGAGCAGATTCCAAAAAGGACCGCAGAAGAGGCGGTAGTTTTAGGGGAAAATTATTTAGACTTGCCTTACCTGTGGGGTGGCATGTCTCCTTATGGCTATGATTGTTCAGGTTTTACGTATAATATGCTGAAGGCTTGTGGGTCTATCATACCTCGAGATGCAAGTGACCAAGCCAAAATGGGAGAAGAAATATCTATACATGACTCTTCTCTTTGGAAAGTTGGGGACTTACTGTTTTTTGCAAATGATGAAGGGACTGGACCAGTTAGGCATGTTGGGTTTTATTATGGGAATGGACTGCTTTTGCACTCGCATTCAACTGGGAAAACAGTAGAAATTTTAGTGTTAGCAGGATCTAAGTTAGAAAAGGAAATTTGTGCAGTTAGAAGATATGCCGTTTAAGGGGGGATTTACATGACGGAAAAGGTTCTATTATCTGTTCAAGATTTGAAACGCCATTTTGACATTGGGCACGGGGAGACCTTAAAGGCTGTTGATGGGATAAGCTTTGATATCGTCAAAGGAGAAACATTTGGTCTAGTGGGAGAATCGGGTTGTGGTAAATCCACCGCAGGCCGGACTATTTTAGGATTGTACAATAGAACAGAGGGAAAAGTACTGTTTGAAGATAAAAATGTGCATGAGATGAGTGACAAGGAAAGAACAGGGTATTTGAAAAAGATGCAAATGATCTTTCAGGATCCATATGCTTCTTTAAATCCGCGTTCCACTGTATTTGAAATTATTGCAGAACCGATGGAAATACATAAACTATATAAAAAAGAAGAATTAAAATCTAGAGTGTATGAATTACTAGAGGATGTTGGGCTTAACAAAGACCACGCAAATCGGTACCCTCATGAATTTTCGGGAGGTCAACGTCAACGAATCGGCATTGCACGGGCTTTGGCGTTAGATCCTGAGTTTATCATTGCAGATGAGCCCATTTCTGCGTTGGATGTATCCGTACAAGCGCAAGTAGTAAAGTTGCTTCAACGACTACAAAAAGAAAAAAATCTTACTTATTTGTTTATCGCGCATGATTTATCGATGGTCAAGTATATCTCGGATCGAATAGGGGTCATGTACTTGGGGCATATGGTAGAACTCACCACGAGTCATCAATTATATGAAAATCCGCTACATCCTTATACACAGGCTTTGTTATCTGCGATTCCGATTCCAGACCCGGATATAGAGGAAGCACGAGAACGTATTTTATTGCATGGAGAACTTCCGAGCCCGATAAATCCACCTTCGGGTTGTGTGTTCCGCACAAGATGTGCACATGCTATGTCCATATGTGCGGAAAAAAGACCCGCTTGGAAGGAACAAGAGCCTGGTCATTTCGTGGCCTGTCATCTTTATAATTAAAAAAGTGCCCATGTCATAAATAATATTTTGCATAATTTAGATTGACGAAGTATTAATACTTGTAGTATTCTGAAAATAACTTAAAGGAAGGAGTGAGGAATTATGGCAAATGTATATACGTATCCACGAATCAGTAAGTTCATGATATCCCACTCCGTATTTCTCTAAACAGATATACGCTTCTTTACTAATGATCGGGAAACCATGGCTGCTGATTCGTGCAGTCATGGTTTTTTTATATAAAATTAGGAGGAAGTTAAATTGAATTTAATCGAACAATATGGTTGGAATAGTAATTGGGAAGAAAAAATGACAGGTAGTGGAATTGCTGGTCGCGTGCTGCTAGAGCATAAGAATTTATATAGAGTGATAACAAATGAAGGGGAGCTACTCTGCTCACTTTCCGGTAAATTTAAGTTCGAGCATGGAAGAGAAGCATTTCCGGCAGTTGGAGACTGGGTAGTGCTTGAACAAATGCCAGGCGAAGAAAAAGGAATTATTCATGAAGTACTTCCTCGTAGCTCCCAATTTTCGAGGAAAATGGCAGGATTGACGACCGAAATACAATTAATTGCGGTTAACGTTGATTTTGTATTCCTAGTGATGTCGCTCAATCATGATTTCAATGTCCGTAGATTAGAGAGATACTTATTGGCGGCATGGGATTCTGGGGCGACACCAGTTGTAGTGTTAACGAAAAAAGATGCCTGCGATGACTTAGAGTATTATATAAAAGAAGTAGAAGCTATTGCATTTGGTGTTGACATATATGCAGTGAGTAGTGTTACAGGAGAGGGTATTGAACAACTAGGAAATCTGTTGGCTGCTCATAAAACAGGTGCATTACTAGGATCCTCCGGAGTAGGGAAATCATCTTTAATAAACGCATTGTCAGGTGTTGAAGTAATGACTGTGAATGATATTAGAGAAGATGATAGTAAAGGACGTCATACGACCACGCATAGGGAACTGACTTTATTGCCAGAAGGTGGTTTACTGATCGATACGCCTGGTATGAGAGAATTTCAGCTTTGGGATACGAGTGATGGAGTTAGTGCTAGCTTCCAGGATATTGAAGAGCTCGCTTTAACATGTCGTTTTCGTGATTGTCAGCATGTAAAAGAGCCGGGCTGTGCGATTCAGGAGGCTATTTACAGCGGTGTGCTTAAACAAGAACGCTATAAAAGCTATGTAAAACTAATGAGAGAACTTGCGCATATCGATCGAAAAAACGATGCAGTAGCTAAAAAAGCAGAAACGAATAAATGGAAGCAAATTACGAAGTCTCAACGAAATAATTATAAAAAGAAAATCTAGTTTTAGATGTGAGGTAACGGATGATTCAGTTAATCAATCACTATGAAGAAAAGGTCGCTGAATGTATTCTGTCCATTCAATTACCAGCGTATAAAGTAGAAGCTGATTTAATCGAATTTGATGGGATCCCAAGGCTTTTGGACACTGTAGAGGATATAAAAAATTCCAACGAACTATTTCTTGGAAAGTTAGAGGGCTCGAAATTGGTAGGTTTTATTTCTGTAGGTTTTATTTCTTATGAAGATACAAGTGAATTGATTGATATATGTAGACTTGTAGTGGACCCTAATCATTTTCGGAAAGGGATTGCATCGGAATTATTGAACTATCTATTAACAGTCATAGCTAATGATAAAAAGGTAGTTGTATCAACTGGTGCAAAAAATGTACCTGCAATCATGTTATATGAGAGATATAATTTTAAAAAATTTGCGGAAATTGAAGTAGAACCGGATTTCTATATCACACAACTGGTATATGAGGGAAAAAAAGATTTATTGAATATGAATATTCATTTTGATATATCCTAAACTACAAACGACTGTTTGTAGTTTTTTCTTCTTTTTAAGGGCAAATCGTATCAATTGCACATGCGAAAAATTCTCGTTATAATATAGTCAAAGTTAGTCAAAGTCAGTTTGTGAGAAGAGGTGAGAAGATGAAAAATATATCTGACATAATTGAAGGGTATTTGAAGGCAATTATAGAAGAAGGAAGTAAGGAACAAATTGAAATTAAGCGAAGTGAAATTGCAGAAAAATTTCAGTGTGTCCCATCTCAAATAAATTATGTAATCAATACACGATTTACCCAAGACCGCGGATACTTAGTAGAAAGTAAACGAGGTGGAGGGGGATATATTCGAATCCTCCGCGTTCGAGCTCATACAAAAGCTGATTTAATAGAGCATATTATACAAACACTAGAAAATGGGGCTTCTGAATCTGTGACGGAAGATATCGTTTTTCGGTTAATCGATGAGGATGTTATTTCTAAGCGCGAAGCAAAACTCATTTTAGCAGCTTTAAATCGAACAACTCTTGCTATTCCGCTACCAGCAAGAGATGAACTACGGTCACGTATTTTATGTGCCATGTTATTAACACTAAAATACGAAAAAAGTGAAAAATGAACGGGGTGTGTTGAAAGGTGATTTGTGAAAATTGTAAGCAAAGACCAGCGAAAGTAACGGTTACGCAAGTGCATAATGGTGAACACTTTGAAAGACATTATTGTGAGGTCTGTGCAAATAGCCTCCACCCGTTTTATGTAGAGTACAAACAAGATCCATTATCTCTACATCAACTATTATCGAACTGGTTTAGTCAAACAGAACAACAACCAATGCAACAAAAACAACAAAAAAACATGATTGTTTGCGATGAATGTGGTTGGTCAATTCAGCGGTTTTTAGACGAAGGAAAATTTGGTTGTGCAAATTGCTACCACAGCTTCCGTCCCCAGTTACCAAATGTATTTAAAAGACTTCATAATGGCAATACGACGCATATTGGAAAGGCTCCAGGTGCGCTAGGGGAAAAAATTGCTATAAAAAAACGTATAGAAATAATTCGCTCACAAATGAAAGAAGCGATTGATAGTGAAAGCTTTGAGGAAGCCGCAAAGCTGAGAGATGAAGCTAGGGACTTGGAAAGTCAACTTTCTACAGGAGGTGACCAAACTGATGTCAATTGATCACTTTTTAGATAACTCCATTTCTAGTTGGATGGCTGGAGAAGGAAAGCATTCAGATATTGTGATGAGTACAAGAATACGGTTAGCTCGAAATCTGAATGGCTATCGTTTTCCTTTAGCATTTACAGAAGATGAGGCGCATAAAATTGACCAATCTGTTTCTGCCACCTTGCTAGATGCAAGTGACGAATTGCAGATGCAATTTTCTTCCATTCATATAAAGGATGTATCAGAACTAAGTCGTCAAGTATTAGTAGAAAAACATTTGATTAGTCCAAAGCTTGCGAACTCCCCGATGACTGGCTCGGTTTTGTTGTCGGATGATGAATCTGTTAGTGTGATGGTCAACGAAGAAGATCATATACGGATACAATGCCTTTTTCCAGGCCTACAAATTCAAGAAGCCTACGCACAGGCAGATGAATTAGATCGTGTATTAGATAAGGAATTACCGTATGCGTTCGACGAGCAGTTTGGTTATTTAACAAGCTGTCCTACCAATACTGGTACTGGTCTACGTGCATCTGTCATGATGCATTTACCAGCATTAACGATGACAAAGCAAATGAATAGAATTGTAACGATTATATCAAGACTAGGAATGGTCGTTAGAGGAATTTACGGAGAAGGTAGTGAAGCGCTCGGTAATGTATATCAAGTGTCCAACCAAACCACACTTGGTAAGTCAGAAGAAGACATACTTGCTGATCTTCAGAGTATTACCGAACAAATTATTCAAAAAGAAAGAGAAGCACGAGATGCACTTATAAAGCATTCAGCCAATACACTAGAAGACCGACTATATCGATCTTTAGGAACTTTATCATTTGCTCGTATTATGGCAACCGATGAAGCAGCAAGATGCCTATCAGATGTACGATTAGGGATTGATATGGGACTCATAGAAGATGTGGATGTATCTATCTTGAATGAATGTATGGTGTTTATGCAACCAGGATTCCTACAAAAATATGCAGGAACTTCATTGAATACCTCCGAGCGGGATATGTTTCGCGCGAAGCTGTTAAGGGAACGATTGCAAAAAGAAGAAAAACAGAAAACAAAAGGAGAGGAATCTGAATGATGTTTAATCGTTTTACACAAAGATCTCAAAAAGTATTACAACTAGCACAAGAAGAGGCTATTCGCTTAAAGCATGAATCTATAGGGACGGAACATATATTACTTGGTCTTATCCGAGAAGGTAGTGGAATTGCTGCTAAAGCATTAGAAGCAATAGAAGTAGACTTGAAAGTAATCGAAGCGGGAATCGAGGAACTAGTAGGAGCGGGTAAAGAAGAAGTTGGACCTATCGTTAACTACACACCTCGTGCGAAAAAAGTGATTGAACTTTCAGTAGATGAGTCTCGAAAATTAGGGCATTCGTATATTGGAACTGAGCATCTATTGCTTGCACTTATCCGTGAAGGAGAAGGTGTAGCCGCTCGTGTTCTAAACAATGCAGGAGTAAGTTTAAACAAAGCTCGTCAACAAGTGCTTCAATTATTAGGAAGCACAGAGCAAGCTCATAGTAATGGAAACAATGGGGCTGCTCCAGCAAGTACACCAACACTAGATGGTTTAGCTCGTGACTTAACGCAAATTGCAAGAGAAGGCACACTGGACCCTGTAATTGGTCGTAGTAAAGAAATTACAAGAGTAATTGAAATCTTAGCTCGTCGTACAAAAAACAACCCAGTTCTAATTGGAGAACCAGGTGTTGGTAAAACAGCTATTGCTGAAGGGCTAGCACAGCAAATTGTACAAAATGAAGTGCCTGAAATCCTACGCGATAAACGAGTGATGACACTTGATATGGGTACGGTTGTTGCTGGTACAAAATATCGTGGGGAATTTGAAGATCGTTTGAAAAAAGTGATGGATGAAATTCGCCAAGCGGGCAATGTTATCTTATTCATAGATGAACTTCATACGTTAATTGGTGCAGGTGGAGCAGAGGGTGCTATTGATGCTTCGAATATTTTGAAACCAGCTCTTGCTCGTGGAGAAATTCAATGTATCGGTGCGACAACGCTAGATGAATATAGAAAATATATTGAAAAGGATGCAGCGCTTGAGCGTCGTTTCCAACCAATTCAAGTAGATGAGCCTTCTGTTGAGGAAGCTATCCAAATTATTTACGGTTTACGTGATCGTTATGAAGCGCATCATCGTGTGAAAATTACAGATGCAGCGGTAGAAGCTGCTGTGAAAATGTCAGATCGTTATATTTCTGATCGTTTCTTACCTGACAAAGCCATCGATTTAATAGATGAAGCGGGGTCTAAAGTTCGTTTACGCTCGTATACAACACCTCCAAATTTAAAAGAATTAGAAACTAAACTAGAAGCTATCCGATCTGAGAAAAATGCAGCAGTGCAAAGTCAGGAATTTGAAAAAGCCGCATCATTCCGTGATAAAGAACAAAAGCTTAAAGATGAACTAGAAAAAATGAAAAACAACTGGAAAGAGAAGCAAGGAAAAGAAGAGTCTGAAGTAACAATAGATGATATTGCTGCAGTTGTGTCTATGTGGACTGGAGTACCGGTTTCTAAGCTGGCACAAACTGAATCTGAAAAGTTATTAAAACTAGAAGATAAATTACATGAAAGAGTTATTGGTCAAAGTGAAGCAGTGGACGCAATTTCAAGAGCTATTCGTCGTGCACGTGCAGGCTTGAAAGATCCAAAACGTCCTATTGGCTCATTTATTTTCTTAGGTCCTACTGGTGTAGGTAAAACAGAGCTTGCTCGTGCGTTAGCAGAAGTGATGTTTGGAGACGAGGATGCGATGATTCGAGTAGATATGTCTGAGTATATGGAGAAGCATTCCACTTCCCGTCTAGTTGGTTCTCCTCCAGGATATGTCGGGTTTGACGATGGTGGACAATTGACAGAAAAAGTACGTCGTAAACCATACTCTGTTATCCTATTAGATGAGATTGAAAAAGCACACCCAGATGTCTTTAATATTCTTCTTCAAGTGTTAGAGGATGGACGATTGACTGACTCTAAGGGTCGCACAGTAGATTTCCGTAATACGGTAGTCATCATGACATCCAATGTCGGTGCAGATGCACTTAAATTCAACAAATACGTTGGATTTAACTTAACGGAAGGCGGTAAGACAGACTATAAAGATATGAAAGGCAAAATGCTAGAAGAATTGAAAAAAGCATTCCGCCCAGAATTCTTAAACCGTCTAGATGAAATGATTGTGTTCCATTCTCTTGAAAAAGAGCATTTAAAACAAATTGTTTCACTAATGACAGAACAATTATCAAAACGCTTGAAAGAACAAGGTATTGAGTTAGAAATTACAGAAGCAGCACAAGAAAAAATTACAACTGAAGGCTATGAACCTGAATATGGTGCGCGTCCTTTACGCCGTGCGATTCAAAAACATGTTGAAGATCGACTATCCGAAGAGCTTTTAAAAGGAGAAGTATTGAATGGACAGCATGTAATATTTGATGTAGAAGACAACGAGTTTGTTGTTCGCACGAAAGCTTTAGTCACAGAGGGTTAATATTGCGGGCATTCCGAAAAAATTCCGGAATGCCCTTTTTTATAAGTGTCTAGCTCCAGCGCCTAGCCCCTCGAGTCGCTTCAGACTTGCGAATAAAGGCAAAGAACGCCTTTATTGCAATTCTTCCAGCGCTTGTGGGGCTTGGATAGGCGCTTGCGCTTTTCGTTATACATATTAGGAGGTATTATGGCTAAAAAGAAAACGAAATTTATGTGTAACTCATGTGGTTATGAATCTGCAAAATGGATGGGGAGATGTCCCGGATGTGGTGATTGGAACACGATGGTAGAAGAAACTGAAATAGTTTCCAAAGGTCCAAAACGTTCCTTTCAGCACTCAGAAGGCACAGCGCAAAAGGCTACTCCGATTATTTCAGTAATCACACAAGAAGAACCACGGGTGACAACAGACTTTGCTGAATTGAATCGTGTGCTAGGTGGAGGGATTGTACCGGGGGCGCTCGTTTTAATAGGTGGAGATCCGGGTATAGGGAAGTCCACACTTCTGTTACAGGTTTCAGCTTTACTTGCCAATAAAGGAGAGCGAGTGCTGTATATTTCGGGTGAGGAATCCATCCGTCAGACAAAGCTCCGTGCAGAACGCTTAGGAGTGACATCAGCTGAGCTTTATATCTACTCTGAAACCAACCTGGAGTTAATCAATGAAACTATTGAGAGTGTAGAGCCTAAATTTGTCATTGTGGATTCTATTCAAACTGTTCATCATCCTGAAGTGACTAGTGCACCTGGTAGTGTATCGCAAGTTCGAGAATGTACAGCAGAGCTTATGCGAATAGCCAAAACCAAAAATGTAGCAATCTTTTTAGTGGGACATGTAACAAAAGAAGGTCAAATTGCAGGTCCACGCATATTGGAACATATGGTAGACACCGTTTTGTACTTTGAAGGAGAACGTCACCATACGTATCGTATTTTAAGATCTCAGAAAAACCGTTTTGGCTCTACGAATGAAATTGCCATTTTTGAAATGGTTCAATCTGGTTTAAAAGAAGTACTTAATCCTTCTGAATTGTTTTTGCAGGAGCGATCTCACGGGGCAGCGGGTTCTGCCATTGTTGCCTCTATGGAAGGTACTAGACCTATATTAGTAGAAATTCAAGCGTTAGTGACTCAATCTAGCTTTAATTATCCGAAACGTATGGCTACTGGTATTGATCAAAATCGTGTTTCTCTACTAATGGCGGTCCTGGAAAAGAGAATGGGATTATTACTTCAAACGCAAGATGCTTATATAAAAGTTGCTGGAGGAGTAAAATTAGACGAACCTGCAATCGATTTAGCCGTCCTAGTAAGTATCGTCTCTAGTTTCCGAGATACAGGGGTCACACCGACAGATTGTTTTATCGGGGAAATCGGATTAACTGGAGAAGTAAGAAGGGTGTCTAGAATTGAACAGCGTGTGCTAGAGGCTGCCAAGCTTGGCTTTAACAGAGCGATTGTTCCAGCCTCAAATCTAGGAGGTTGGGATTATCCAGAAGGCATACAAATTATAGGGATTGAGACAGTTAACGAGGCGATGAAAATAGCATTTTCATAATTAGTACACGAGTAAATGCTAACTAGCTAGCTATAGACGCTATCCGTGCACTTGCTACAGGGTGGCGTCTTGGTTTTCTGTTCGGTCTAGCTCCGGCGCCCAGCCCCTCGAGTCGTTTCAGAATGTCGAATAAAGGCAAAGGACGCCTTTATCGTCATTCTTCCAACGCTTGTCGGGGCTTGAGTGGGCACCTGCGCTTTTCTGATTAGACTTATTGTGAAAGTTGGAAGTATAATGAAATAAATGGAGGTGGCATATTTGTTAAAATGGATTATTCAAATTGCGTTTGTTTTAATTGGTGGAACATTGGGTTTACTATTCTTACCGCACTTATACGAGCTTTTTAATTTATCTGACAACCCTTGGATTCACAATCCGTATATTTCTGTTTTAGTTGGAGCATTTTTGTTATACGTGGCCGCATTATTTATGACCGATTACTTAATTAACTTTATCAAGTGGATGGAGGAGCGGTTATTAAAAGCCCCTATTGGAGATTTGTTATTCGGAACGCTTGGTCTAGTAATAGGATTAATCGTTGCCTTTTTCCTAGGTTCTGCGCTTAATAATATCGCGATACTAGGCTCGGTTGTGCCCGTATTATTGTCAATTGTTTTGGGATACTTAGGATTTCAAGTTGGGTTTAAAAAGCGTGATGAGCTTCTACAGGTTTTTACTCCCTCTAAACAAAATAGTAGCAAAAAGAAAACAGTGGAAGATGATAACCAAGAATTGAGTCTAGGAACTTATAAATTGTTGGATACAAGTGTTATTATTGATGGACGTATTGCTGATATTTCGACAACGGGATTTATCGAAGGAGTTTTTGTTGTTCCACAATTCGTTTTAACTGAGCTACAGCATATTGCAGATTCTTCGGATACGCTTAAACGAACTAGAGGTCGTCGGGGTTTAGATGTACTGAAAAAACTACAAACAGAACGAGCTTCCGCCGTGTTAATCGTGGAAGAAGACTTTGAGGATATCCAAGAGGTAGATTTAAAATTAGTTCGTCTCGCTAAAAAGATGAATGGAATCGTTGTTACAAATGATTTCAATTTAAACAAGGTTTGTGACCTGCACCAAGTACGGGTTTTGAATATTAATGATTTAGCAAATGCCGTAAAGCCGGTCGTTATTCCCGGGGAAATAATGCATGTTGTTGTCATTAAAGATGGTAAAGAGCACAATCAAGGTGTTGCATATCTAGATGATGGGACGATGATTGTAGTGGAAGGTGGTAAAGCATATATAGGACAGGCTATAAATGTAGAAGTGACAAGTGTGCTTCAAACATCGGCGGGTCGGATGATATTTGCAAAACCACAAGACTCGAAATAACGAAGAAGGGTTGTTTCCTTTTTAAAAGGAATACGCCCTTTTTCTGTGTGATGGAGGATCATTAACATGTTGTATACTGTTTTAATACCAGCTGCAGGTAGTGGGAAGCGAATGGGTGCCGATAAAAATAAATTATTTTTGGAGCTACGGAATATTCCTATTTTGGTACATACTTTAAGAGTTTTTGACAAAGATCCTAATTGTGAACAAATTGTATTAGCTGTGAAAAAGACGGAACAACTATTCATTGAACAGCTATTAATGGATTATCGCATTACGAAGGTTTCTGCCATTGTAGAGGGCGGTGAAGAACGGCAGCATAGTGTATATGCTGCTTTAAAAGTAGTTACATCTAAAGAAGTAATTCTCGTTCATGATGCAGCAAGACCATTTATTCATCAGGAAGTAATAGAACAATTAGTAAAAGCAGCAGGTGCTTCTGGGGCAGCAGTTGCAGCAGTTCGGGCAAAAGATACAATGAAAAAAGTAGAAGATGGTATAATTCAAGAAACAGTCGATCGAGAAAGCTTATGGATTATTCAAACGCCTCAAGCATTTCAATATGCATTATTAGAAAAAGCAGAAAGACTAGCAGAAGCAGAAAAGTTTCTTGGGACAGATGAAGCAATGCTCGTAGAAAGACTAGGAGAGCGTGTTCATATTGTTGATAGTACCTATGATAATGTAAAAATGACAACGAGTGAAGATCTTCTATATGGAGAGGCTATTTTAAATAAGCGGGAGCAGGAGGAACAATAAATGATGCGAATTGGACAAGGTTTTGATGTACATGAATTTGCGGATAATCGTCCGTTAATAATAGGTGGGATTGAAATTCCTTATGAAAGAGGGCTAATTGGTCACTCAGATGCAGATGTATTACTACATACTGTTACAGATGCCGCTTTAGGTGCGATTGGAGAAGGCGATATTGGTAGACACTTCCCAGACACAGACCCTGAATTCAAGGATGCGGATTCGGCGAAGCTATTAGAGCATATTTGGAAGCTAGTAGATGCTCGTGGATATAAGTTAGGGAATATAGATTGTACCATTATTGCACAAAAACCAAAAATGGCACCATATATTGAAACGATTCGTGAGCGTGTGGCGGAGTTACTTCAAGCGGATGTTTCTCAGGTAAATGTGAAGGCTACCACAACTGAAAAACTTGGATTTACAGGGCGCGAAGAAGGAATAGCATCGATGGCTACAATATTGCTTCTTAAGAAGGACTAACTTTAAAAAACATATAAGCAATGGTAGAATGAATGAAGTTTACACTTAATTCAGCAAAAGACCGAAATCTTACTGAATTAAGTGATGCCTCCGGCGAATGTCATAGATTTTGTAGAGAGTGAATTGAGCAAGCTCAATTCAAAATCTGGACACAAAAACGCCAAGGTGGATTTGATTTGAACGAAAACTAGGAGGATACACTTATGACACAAGAAGTTCGCGTACGCTACGCGCCAAGTCCAACAGGATTTTTGCATATTGGAGGAGCACGTACAGCATTATTTAACTACCTATTTGCACGTCACCATAACGGTAAATTTATTGTTCGTATTGAAGATACAGATATAGAACGTAATGTAGAAGGTGGCGAGTTATCGCAGCTTGAAAACTTAAAGTGGTTAGGAATAGACTATGATGAATCTGTAGATATAGGTGGACCTTATGCGCCATATCGTCAAATGGAGCGTCTAGATATATATACAAAGCACGCAGAAGAAATGTTAGAAACAGGACATGCCTACAAATGTTTCTGTACTTCTGAGGAATTAGAAGCAGAACGTGAAGTACAAAAAGAAAAAGGTATTGCAGCTCCTATGTACAATGGTAAATGCCGTCATTTATCAAAAGAAGAGGTACAAGCAAAAGAACATGCGGGCCAAGCCTACACGATTCGTATGCGAGTGCCAGAAAATATAACTTATACATTTGAAGATTTAGTTCGTGGATCCGTTACTTTTGAATCTAAGGACGTAGGTGACTGGGTATTAGTGAAAGCTAATGGGATTCCAACATATAACTATGCCGTAGTATTAGATGATCACTTTATGGAAATCTCTCATGTTTTCCGTGGGGAAGAGCATTTATCGAACACACCAAAACAATTAATGGTTTTCGATGCATTTGGATGGGCATACCCTAAGTATGGTCACATGACATTAATCATCAATGAAAATCGTAAAAAGCTTTCCAAACGCGATGAGTCGATTATTCAATTTGTTACTCAGTACAAAGATCTTGGATATTTACCGGAAGCAATGTTTAACTTCTTTGCATTATTAGGGTGGTCACCTGAAGGAGAAGATGAAATTTTCACGAAAGAGGAATTCATCAAAAACTTCGATGTGTCACGTCTTTCAAAATCACCATCGATGTTTGACAAACAAAAGCTTACATGGATGAATAACCAATATATTAAACAACTGCCGCTTGAAAAAGTAGTAGAGCTTGCACTACCACATCTTCAAAAAGCAGATCTACTTCCAGCTGAATTATCGGAAGAAGAACTTACGTGGGCAACAAAGCTTATTGCTCTTTACCATGAGCAAATGAGTTTTGGTGCTGAAATAGTTGAATTATCTTCATTATTCTTTGATCACGAAATTGCATATACTGAAGAAGCAACAGAAGTGTTAGCTGGGGAGCAGGTTCCTGAAGTTATGGCTGCCTTCAAATCACAGCTTGAAAACTTAGATGCGTTTGAAGCTGCAGAGATTAAAGCTGCAATTAAAGCGGTGCAAAAAGAAACTGGTCATAAAGGAAAAAACCTTTTCATGCCAATCCGTGTAGTAACGACTGGTCAAATGCATGGTCCAGAATTAGCTGATGCCATTAGTTTAATTGGAAAAGATAAAGTAATTGCTCGCGTTGCCAAATTCGCAAAACAATAAGATTGACTTTCCGTTAACAAGATGTGAAAATGGTGTTACAAATTGGAAAGCAAAACAAATAGTAAAGCGAAGACGAGGAGAAGTAAGTAAAGCATACTCTTTAGAGAGGACCATCACCGGCTGAAAGTGGTCTGAGCCTATGAGTTACTGAAATGCACCTTCGAGCGTCATGCCGAACTTTTAAGTAGGCTGAACGTATCATCTGCGTTAAAGATGCCGAGTGGGAAAAGTTTTTATATTTTCCAATCAGAGTGGAACCACGCAACTTGCGTCTCTGTCTATATTTTATAGACAGAGACTTTTTTTATGGGGAAAAATGAAAGGAGGGCAATCTTGTGTTTGAACGAATGAAAGAAGATATTGCAGTAGTATTTGAACAAGATCCAGCTGCTAATAGCAAGCTAGAGGTTGTATTAACATATGCAGGTTTACATGCCATTTGGAGTCATCGCATTGCGCACGCATTATTTAAAAAGAAATTCTTTTTCTTAGCGCGTGTCATTTCGCAAATTAGTAGATTTTTTACAGGTGTAGAAATTCACCCAGGAGCAACAATTGGGAGACGTTTTTTTATCGACCATGGCTCGGGTGTAGTAATTGGAGAAACGTGTGAAATCGGAGATGATTGCACGATTTATCAAGGTGTCACACTAGGTGGTACCGGGAAAGAAAAAGGAAAGAGACATCCAACACTTCATAATAATGTTCTAGTTGCGACAGGAGCAAAAGTATTAGGATCGATAACAATTGGGGAAAATAGTAAAGTTGGGGCTGGCTCGGTTGTATTAAAGGATGTGCCTACTAATTCAACTGTCGTTGGTATTCCGGGTGTTGTCGTCATTCAAGATGGTGTAAAAGTGAAGCGAAACCTAGATCATCAAGACCTTCCCGATCCGTTTGCTGACCGATGTAAACAAATGGAAGCCAAAATAGAGGAGCTTCATAAAGAAGTTGACCGTCTAACGAAAGAAAAGGAGAGAAACTGGTCATGACAATCCAAATTTTCAATACATTAAAGCGCGAGAAAGAACCGTTTATCCCACTCGAAGAAGGCAAGGTCAAAATGTATGTATGTGGTCCAACTGTTTACAATTATATCCATATCGGTAATGCTAGACCTGTAATTGTCTACGATACGGTAAGAAAGTATCTACAATATCGCGGATATGACGTGACGTACGTTTCTAACTTCACAGACGTGGATGATAAAATTATTAAAGCGGCAAATGAACTCGGAGAAGATGTATCAGAGCTTACAGAACGTTTTATCAACGCTTACTTTGCAGACGTGGAAGCACTTGGCTGCAATCGAGCAGATTCACATCCTCGTGTAACAGATCACATGGATCAAATCATTGAATTCATCAAAGTATTAGAGGAAAAAGGCTACGCATACGAATCGCAGGGAGATGTTTATTACCGCACGAGAAAATTTGATGGATACGGTAAGCTTTCTCATCAGTCTGTAGATGATTTAAAGGTCGGAGCTAGAATTGAAACTGGCGTAAAAAAAGAAGATGCATTAGACTTCGCCCTTTGGAAAGCCGCAAAACCTGGAGAAATCTTCTGGGAGAGCCCTTGGGGGCAGGGGCGTCCGGGATGGCATATTGAGTGCTCTGTAATGGCACGTGAAATTCTAGGAGATACAATTGATATTCATGCTGGAGGCCAGGATTTAACCTTCCCTCACCATGAAAATGAGATTGCACAGTCAGAAGCTAGAACTGGTAAAACATTCGCGAGATACTGGATGCATAATGGGTATATAAATATAGACAACGAAAAAATGTCGAAATCACTCGGTAATTTTGTATTAGTGAATGATATTCGCCAGCAAATTGACCCGCAAGTTTTACGTCTATTTATGTTAAGTGTTCATTATCGAAATCCTATTAACTATTCAAAAGAATTGGTCGAGCAAGCGGAGGCTGGTTTGGACCGTATTCACACAGCGTACGACAATTTAGTTCATCGCTTAAGTACCACTGCAAATTTAGGGGATTATAAGGATATTTGGTTCCAAAAAATTGCCGATGTGAAAGTGCAATTTGAGATAGCAATGGATGATGACTTCAATACAGCAAATGGAATAGCAGCTATTTTTGAATTGTCGAAACTCGCGAATACGTATTTACAAGAAAAACAAACCAGTGAAGACGTATTAAAACAATTTATATCCGTTATGGATTTATTAACGGCTGTCCTGGGACTTTCATTTGCCAAGGAAAAAGAAGTATTGGATGAAGAAATCGATGCATTGATCGAGGAACGCAATCAGGCAAGAAAGGATCGTAACTTCGCTCGTGCAGATGAAATTAGAGATCAATTAAAAGAGCTAAATATTATTTTAGAAGATACTGCACAGGGTATCCGATGGAAAAGAGGATAAACTTGTGGGAAATTTAAAGCTTTCGGATGTCAAACAATTAAATTCTTTAGCGCTTGCCTATATGGGTGATGCTGTTTTCGAACAAGTTGTGCGAGAACATCTCATCCGCTCTGGGCGGGTTCGACCAAATATTTTACACAAAGAAGCTACTACTTATGTATCCGCAAAAGCACAAGCGATGATTGTAAAAGAAATGCTAGATAAAGAGTTTCTAACAGAGGATGAACAGGCAGTACTTCGAAGAGGACGTAATGCAAAATCAGGATCAGTTCCAAAAAATACTGACGTTATTACTTATCACCATAGTACAGCGTTTGAAGCAGTCATTGGGAGTCTATACTTAAGTGAACAAACGGAACGTTTGCAAGAAGTGCTGAATTTTTCGATTAACTTTATAGATGAACAGAAAGGGGCGAAAAAATAAATGGCGGAAAAAAATGATCAAACGGAGCAAACTGGAGAACTTATTGCTGGGAAAAACCCGGTAGTTGAAGCTCTTCGTGCCGGTAGAGATATGAACAAGGTTTGGCTAGCGGAAGGTATTCAAAAAAGTGGCGTATCGGAAATTATTCAACTAGCCAAAGATGCTGGGATAATCGTGCAGTTCGTGCCTAAAAAGAAATTGGATAACTTAACCGATGCAAACCATCAAGGAATAGTGGCATCGGTTGCTGCCTATCGTTATGCAGAATTAGACGATCTATTTGAGCTGGCAGCTAGTAAACAAGAGGATCCTCTTTTCATTATTTTAGATGAAATTGAAGATCCTCATAATCTTGGTTCTATCATGCGAACAGCAGATGCGGTAGGAGCCCATGGAATTATTATTCCGAAAAGAAGAGCGGTCGGACTAACAGCGGTAGTTGCAAAAGCATCTACAGGAGCGATCGAACATATTCCTGTCTATCGTGCAGGTAACTTGGCCCAAACAGTGGATGAGCTAAAAGAGCGCGGTGTATGGATTGCTGGAACAGATGCTGCAAAATCTACTGATTATCGAAATATGGATGCGACACTTCCTCTTGCCCTTATTATAGGTAGCGAAGGAAAAGGAATGAGTCGACTGTTAAGAGATAAATGTGATTTTCTTTACTATTTGCCTATGGTCGGTCATGTAACAAGTCTTAATGCATCGGTAGCAGCCTCTGTCTTGTTATATGAAATATGGCGCGTTAGAAATCCGCTAAAAGGATAAGAAGATGCAAATTCTACTTGTCGATGGATATAATATCATCGGCGCATGGAGCGAGTTAAGAAAGTTAAAAGAAATAAAATTATTAGACGCTAGAGACCGCTTGATCGAGCTAATGGCAGAATATAAAGCATATACAGGCGTTCGAGTGATTGTAGTATTTGATGCGCACTTAGTGCCTGGTATCGAAAACAAGAAGAAACAATATGACGTAGAAGTTATTTATACAAGAAAAAACGAAATAGCAGACGAACGTATTGAAAAGTTAACGAAAGAATTGAGTGGTAGAAGAGTTCAAATTTACGTAGCAACATCTGATCAGATCGAGCAACGAATTATATTTGGACAAGGGGCACTGCGAAAATCAGCAAGAGAATTAGAAATTGAAATGTTGTCGATCTCCTCCAAAATATCCAAAAAAGTAAAGAGTATTCAAGTGGATAAGCCTGTTTCTAACATACCATTAACAGAAGAAATTGCAGAAATTTTCGAAAAATGGCGAAGAGGAATGAAATGATTCATTGACGCTATAAATTTCCTTCCTGTATACTTGGAATAACTATTCATGTTAGCTGAGGTGACTTCATTGGAAAAGACAGAACAGAATCTGCATTTGGATAGTTTACTAGATGAAGAGCTTGTGGAATTGGTTCATCAAGGAAACACTGAGGCACTAGATTTTTTAATAACAAAATACCGTTCTTTCGTCCGTATGAAGGGAAGATCCTACTTTTTAATAGGGGCCGATAAAGAAGATATTCTCCAAGAAGGAATGATCGGATTATATAAGGCGATTCGAGATTTTAAGGAAGAGAAACTTGCTTCTTTTAGAGCTTTTGCCGAATTATGTATCACTCGACAAATAATAACCGCTATTAAAACAGCTACTCGTCAAAAGCATATTCCGCTAAATTCCTATGTTTCATTGGACAAGCCCATATACGATGAGGAATCTGATCGAACATTGATGGATATGATTGCTGGTTCGGTAATAGATGATCCAGAAGAATTAATCATCAATCGGGAGGATTACGATTATATGGAAGGGAAGATGGCTGAAATACTAAGTGAGCTTGAACAACAAGTACTCGCCTTATACTTAGATGGTCAAACTTACCAAGAAATTTCTGAAGAATTGAACCGTCATGTAAAATCTATCGACAACGCCTTGCAACGAGTGAAGCGTAAACTAGAACGTTATATGGAGATTGGTAGTAACTACGCATAACTGGGATTTTGTTGACATCGTTTATGTAAGATGATAATCTTGAAAAAGACTTATATGGTTACAAAAGGTGATATTATGGTAAAGAAGACTGTCTTAAGCTGTGTCCAATGTGGCAATCGTAATTATACGGTTCCTGCATCCAAAGAAAATGTTGCAATTCGAATAGAACGTAAAAAGTATTGTGCACACTGCAATATGCATACACTTCATAAACAAACGTTATGATAATAAAAATAAGATAGATTTTTTGTGTGGGGGTTTAGCTAAATGGCTAATGTTAGTGGGTTTTTCAAAAATGTAATGAGTGAAATGAGAAAAGTAAGCTGGCCTAGACGTAAAGAGCTTACTAAGTACACAGTAATTGTGCTTGCTACTGTAGTAATAATGGCTGTATTTTTTGCTGTGGTTGATTTAGGTATCTCTGAATTGTTCCGTTGGTATTTGGCATTATAATAAGTAGAATGTAAATATTTGAAAATAGCCCGTCTTATTAAACGAACGGGTTTTTTCATTTGTCTTGAGAAAAGGAGGGGACGGACGATTAGTCCTGACACTATGGAAAAAAATTGGTATGTTGTTCATACGTACTCTGGGTATGAAAACAAAGTAAAAGCAAACTTAGAAAAACGAGTAGAAACAATGGGTATGTCGGATAAAATATTCCGTGTATACATCCCTGAACAAGAAGAGACGGATTTTAAAGACGGCAAAAAACGTGTCGTTGTTAGAAAAACGTTTCCTGGATATGTTTTTGTGGAGCTTATTATGACAGACGACGCTTGGTACGTAGTTAGAAATACACCGGGTGTAACTGGATTCCTTGGTTCTTCTGGTGGAGGAACAAAACCAACTCCTTTAGCTCCAGAAGAAGTACAATCTATGTTGAAACAAATGGGTGATGGTGAACGCGTAGTAGAGGTGGACTTTACTGTCGGAGAATTGGTTGAAGTATTAGAAGGACCTTTTGCGCACTTCCAAGGTAAAGTAGAATTGATTGATATAGATAAAGGTAAAGTAACTGTTTCTGTAGATATGTTTGGCCGCGAAACGAATATGGAATTAGATTTCGATCAAGTTATTAAAATATAATTTCCGTTTCCACTTGCTAAAGCTGGGAAATAGTGATATCATTTCAAAGGTCAGACTTAAAATAGGTCTGTATTAATTTTTCTAATGTTATCAGCGCAGAGCTGAGAGACAGATATTTGAGTGGGAGGGGCAACCCAATTACCACATCACGGACTTAAGGAGGTGTGTCTCGTGGCTAAAAAAGTGATTAAAGTTGTTAAATTACAAATTCCTGCTGGTAAAGCAAATCCAGCGCCGCCGGTTGGTCCAGCATTGGGTCAAGCAGGTGTTAACATCATGGGATTCTGTAAGGAGTTCAACGCACGTACTGCAGATCAAGCAGGTCTAATCATTCCGGTTGAAATTTCTGTATTTGAAGATCGTTCATTTACTTTCATTACAAAAACTCCGCCGGCAGCAGTGTTACTTAAAGTAGCAGCAGGTATTCAATCTGGATCAGGTGAACCGAACCGCGTAAAAGTGGCGACAGTGAAACGTGAAAAAGTTCGCGAAATCGCAGAACAAAAAATGCCAGATTTAAACGCAGCATCTGTTGAAGCAGCTATGTTGATGGTTGAAGGTACTGCACGCAGCATGGGTATTACGATCGAAGACTAATACTTAATGTGCATTTTGATATGACGCATTGTTTTTTGGGAGGTTGTAGTTGTTCATATAGGATAACTGCAACCTTTACACGTGGGAGGTTTATTCCGCTAAAACCACTATCAAGGAGGACATTTATAATGGCTAACAAAGGTAAAAAGTTACAAGAAGCAGCTAAATTGGTAGAAGCTTCAAAATTATACTCAGCTAAAGAAGCTATTGAGCTTGCTAAAAAAACAAGCACAGTTAACTTCGATGCAACTGTAGAAGTTGCTTTCCGTTTAGGGATCGATACTCGTAAAAATGACCAACAAATCCGTGGAGCAGTAGTACTTCCGAACGGAACTGGTAAAACACAACGTGTATTAGTATTTGCTAAAGGTGAAAAGTTAAAAGAAGCAGAAGCTGCTGGTGCAGACTATGTAGGCGATACTGAATATATTAACAAAATCCAACAAGGATGGTTTGACTTCGACGTAATCGTTGCAACACCTGACATGATGGGTGAAGTTGGTAAAATCGGTCGTGTACTTGGACCAAAAGGTTTAATGCCAAACCCTAAAACTGGTACAGTTACATTTGATGTAACAAAAGCAATCGAAGAGATTAAAGCTGGTAAAGTAGAATACCGTGCTGACAAAGCAGGGATTATTCACGCTCCTATCGGTAAAGTTTCTTTCGAGGACGACAAATTAGTAGAAAACTTCTTAGCTGTATTTGATGTAGTTCAAAAAGCTAAGCCTGCAGCATCTAAAGGTGTTTACATGAAGTCTGTGAATATCACGACTACTATGGGACCAGCTGTAAAAGTTGACGCGCAATCAATTAAATAATAGTTGACAGTTAAAAGTATATCTGTTAAGATGACTTTTGTTGTTAAATATACATTTGTACCGAAGACAGTAGGGGCGATTCATCGCTTAATTTCCTACCGAGGACAAGTAAATTCAGATTCTTTTAAGATGATGACTTTCTGCCTCTGTGTCTATTCGTAGAACAGAGGCTTTTCTTTTGTCGGTATAAATGGCCAATTCTTATAGGAGGTGCCAAGATGAACAAAGCAATCGAAACAAAAAAAGTGCAAGTTCAAGAAATTGCTGAAAAGTTTAAAGCTGCTGCTTCCGTAGTAGTTGTTGACTATCGCGGTTTGAATGTTGCGCAAGTAACAGAATTACGTAAACAACTTCGTGAAGCTGGTGTGGAGTTCAAAGTTTACAAAAACTCACTTACACGTCGTGCGACTGAAGTTGCTGGTCTTGAAGGTATTAACGAAAGCCTTGTTGGTCCAAACGCAGTAGCATTTTCTAACGAAGACGTAATTGCGCCAGCTAAAATCATTAATGATTTCGCTAAAAAGAATGAACAACTTGAAATTAAAGTTGGTGTAATCGAAGGAACTGTAGCATCTGCTGAAGATGTGAAAGCATTAGCAGAACTTCCATCACGCGATGGACTACTTTCTATGCTTCTTTCAGTACTTCAAGCTCCAATGCGCAACTTTGCGCTTGCAACAAAAGCTGTTGCAGAACAAAAAGAAGAACAAGGCGCATAATTTATTACGCGGCTTAAATACTACCAAACGGCTTATAGCCTAAAATTATCCATAATAGGAGGAAAACAAAATGAATAACGAACAAATCTTAGAAGCTATCAAATCAATGACAGTTCTTGAATTAAACGACTTAGTAAAAGCAATTGAAGAAGAATTCGGTGTTACTGCTGCTGCTCCAATGGCAATGGCTGCTGGTGGCGGAGCTGCTGCTGCTGAAGAAAAAACTGATTTTGACGTAATCCTTGCATCTGCTGGAGATCAAAAAATCAAAGTAATCAAAGTGGTTCGTGAAATCACTGGTCTTGGATTAAAAGAAGCTAAAGAATTAGTTGACAATGCTCCAAAACCACTTAAAGAAGGTATTTCTAAAGACGAAGCAGAAGCTTTCAAAGCACAACTTGAAGAAGTTGGCGCAGGCGTAGAAGTTAAGTAATTTTTGTACAATTCGAAGAAAAAAGCTCGTCAGTAAACGACGGGCTTTTCTTCGTATGTATTATGGAGGGTGATTTGGTGTCTGATCATTATTACTCTAGGAAACCTCAAACAGAAAGTAAACCAAGACAATGGAATTTTACATTACTAGGGTATAACTTCCGATTTGAAACAGATGCTGGTGTATTTAGTAAAAGCGAAGTAGATTTTGGCTCCCGTGTATTAATCGATGCTTTTGAATTGCCGGATCTAGAAGGTCCAATTTTAGATATAGGCTGTGGATATGGGCCAATAGGTCTTTCTATTGCAAAAGCAAATGAGGGAAAAACAGTTCATTTGGTAGATGTTAACACACGTGCAATCCAACTTGCAGAAAAAAATGCTGCTGCTAACGGGATACAAAATGTACGAATCTATGAAAGTGATGGATTGTCAGCGGTTGACACTGCAAACTTTGCGGCTATTATAACTAATCCACCGATTCGCGCTGGAAAAGAAACTATTTTTCGTTTCTATGATGAATCTTATGAAAAGTTAGTTTCAAAGGGAGAATTGTGGGTTGTGATTCAAAAGAAACAAGGGGCACCATCAACTTTTAGTTATTTAGAAGAGGTTTTTGGTCAAGTTGACGTTGTAGAAAAGTCTAGAGGTTATTGGATTATCAAAGCTACAAAGATTGACTTGACAAAATCGCTATGATATTATAAGAAAATGCAAAATTATTATTTTGAGGACGTATGCCCTTTTGAATAAATAGAAGTAGAAATGGGTATACTTGCCGAGAAAAAGTTTGGTTAATCGAAAATGAGCTCTTATTAAGAACTCGTTTTCTTTTTGTCTTTCGATATCATACACCAAAATGTTCATATCGAAAAGACCTAATATCGCTTTATTGAGGGGTGAATGAGTTGACAGGTCAACTAGTTCAATACGGACAACACCGCCAACGCAGAAGTTTTGCGCGTATTAGTGAGGTGCTGGAACTACCGAATCTAATCGAAATTCAGACGGCATCTTATGAATGGTTCCTTGAAGAAGGTTTACGTGAAATGTTCAAGGATATTTCACCAATCGAGGACTTTACAGGCAATCTATCACTTGAATTTGTCGACTATAGTTTAAACGAACCGAAGTATTCAGTCGACGAATCGAAAGAACGTGACGCAACATACGCAGCACCACTACGCGTAAAAGTACGTCTCCACAACAAAGAAACGGACGAAGTGAAGGAACAAGATGTCTTCATGGGTGATTTCCCATTAATGACTGAAACCGGAACTTTCGTTATTAACGGAGCTGAGCGCGTAATCGTATCTCAGTTAGTCCGCTCACCAAGTGTTTACTTCCATGATAAAACAGACAAAAACGGTAAAAAAGGTTTTGGATCAACTGTTATTCCAAACCGTGGTGCATGGTTAGAATATGAAATCGATGCAAAAGACGTAGTTTACGTTCGTATCGATCGCACACGTAAATTACCAGTTACTGTTTTACTTCGCGCATTAGGCTTTGGATCAGATCAAGAAATTATCGATTTAATCGGTGACAATGAATATTTACGTAACACGCTAGAAAAAGATAATACAGAAACGTCTGAAAAAGCGTTACTGGAAATCTATGAGCGTCTACGTCCTGGTGAACCACCAACAGTGGAAAGTGCAAAGAGCCTGCTATACTCTCGTTTCTTTGACCCAAAACGCTATGACTTAGCGAATGTTGGTCGTTACAAAATGAACAAAAAATTGCATATTAAAAATCGTTTGTTTAACCAAACAATAGCAGAAACGCTAGTGGATCCGGAAACAGGAGAGATTTTAGTAGAAGCTGGTACGTTGATAGATCGTCGTGTACTAGATCGTCTAATTCCTCATCTTGAAAATGGCATTGGCTTCAAAACATTATCTCAAGTAGGTGGTGTTTTAGAAGACGATATTACTATCCAATCGATTAAAATTTATGCTCCAAACGATGAAGAACAAAAAGAAGTTAATGTTATAAGTAACGCGTATGTAGAAACAGAAGTAAAAAACATTACGCCTGCTGATATCGTTGCATCTATTGGTTACTTCTTTAACCTATTGTTCAACGTTGGGAACACAGATGATATCGATCATCTAGGTAACCGTCGTTTACGTTCTGTAGGTGAGTTACTACAAAATCAGTTCCGTATCGGTCTTTCACGTATGGAACGTGTTGTACGTGAGCGTATGTCTATAAACGATACACAATCCATCGTGCCGCAACAATTGATCAATATACGTCCAGTTATTGCATCTATCAAAGAGTTCTTTGGTAGCTCGCAGTTATCTCAGTTCATGGACCAAACGAACCCACTTGCTGAGTTGACACACAAACGCCGTCTATCGGCGCTTGGACCCGGTGGTTTAACGCGTGAGCGCGCAGGTTTTGAAGTACGTGACGTTCACTACTCTCACTACGGTCGTATGTGTCCAATCGAAACGCCTGAGGGACCAAACATTGGACTTATTAACTCGCTTTCTAGTTTTGCGAAAGTGAATAAATTTGGATTTATTGAAACACCATATCGTCGTGTTGACCCCGAGACAGGGTTAGTTACATCACGTATCGACTATTTAACTGCTGATGAAGAGGATAACTATGTGGTTGCACAAGCTAACTCGCCATTATCTGATGAAGGAGAATTCCTGAAGGATGAAGTAGTTGGTCGTTTCCGTGGAGATAACACTGTGTTTAAAAAAGAACAAATTGACTATATGGACGTTTCGCCGAAACAAGTTGTTTCTGCCGCAACTGCATGTATTCCGTTCTTGGAAAACGATGACTCCAACCGTGCGCTTATGGGAGCGAACATGCAACGTCAAGCAGTTCCATTATTAAACCCAGAAGCTCCATTCGTTGGAACTGGTATGGAACATGTGAACGCTCGTGACTCAGGTGCTGCGGTTATTGCAAAATACCACGGTATTGTTGAGCATGTTGAAGCAAAAGAAATTCGTGTTAGACGTATTGAAGAAGTGGATGGTAAAGAAGTTAAAGGAGATTTAACATCTTATAAAGTTCATAAATTCGAGCGTTCGAATCATGGTACATCTATAAACCAACGTCCAATCGTAAAAATTGGAGATCGTGTTAAACCTCTGGATATCCTTGCAGATGGTCCTTCTATGGAACAAGGAGAGCTTGCTTTAGGACGTAATGTACTAGTAGCTTTCATGACGTGGGATGGATACAACTATGAAGATGCCGTTATTATGAGTGAACGTCTAGTGAAAGACGATGTATATACTTCTGTTCACATTGAAGAATATGAGTCAGAATCACGTGATACAAAACTTGGGCCAGAGGAAATTACGAGAGATATCCCTAATGTCGGTGAAGATGCATTACGCAACTTGGACGACCGTGGAATTATCCGTGTTGGGGCAGAAGTTCGTGATGGAGACATCCTTGTTGGGAAAGTAACACCAAAAGGAGTTACAGAACTAACAGCTGAAGAAAGATTACTACACGCAATTTTCGGTGAAAAAGCTCGTGAAGTTCGTGATACTTCTCTACGTGTGCCTCATGGTGCAGGTGGGATTGTATTAGACGTAAAAGTATTTAATCGTGAAGATGGCGATGAGTTATCTCCGGGTGTTAACCAATTAGTTCGTGCTTATATCGTTCAAAAACGTAAAATCTCCGTTGGAGATAAAATGGCCGGACGACATGGTAACAAAGGGGTTATCTCGCGTATTCTTCCTGAGGAAGATATGCCATTCCTTCCAGACGGCACACCAGTAGATATCATGTTAAATCCACTTGGGGTACCTTCTCGTATGAACATTGGGCAAGTATTGGAGCTTCACTTAGGTATGGCTTCAAGAATTCTTGGTGTTCATATGGCGTCACCAGTATTTGATGGTGCCAACGAAGAAGACGTTTGGAACACAATGGAAGAAGCAGGACTTAATCGTGACGGTAAAACTATCCTTTATGATGGACGTTCAGGCGAACCATTTGATAACCGTGTATCTGTAGGGGTTATGTATATGATTAAACTTGCGCACATGGTAGATGATAAGTTACATGCTCGTTCTACTGGACCTTATTCACTAGTTACGCAACAACCTCTAGGAGGGAAAGCGCAATTTGGTGGACAACGTTTCGGGGAAATGGAAGTATGGGCACTAGAAGCTTATGGTGCTGCTTATACGTTACAAGAAATTTTAACAGTAAAATCCGATGACGTTGTTGGACGTGTGAAAACATATGAAGCAATTGTTAAAGGTGAAAGTGTACCAGAACCAGGAGTTCCTGAATCATTCAAAGTATTGATTAAAGAGCTACAAAGTTTAGGTATGGATGTTAAGATGCTTACAATCGACGAAGAAGAAATTGAGCTTCGCGATTTAGATGAAGATGATGATATTCCGGCGGCTGATGCACTTGGTATTTTGCCAATCGCAACAGAGGAAGAACCAGTTAGTACACTAGAATAATAAGAAAAGCGTAATTGCGCTTAGATTACACAATAAAAATCGGACAGGTGATGCCTGTCCGTGTTTCCGTATAAAATTGCATAATGCAGAGCTACTTGGAAAAGTCTTTTTAAAAGACACAAGACTAAAGGGAGGTAGGCTCCTTGATAGACGTTAATAATTTTGAGTATATGAAAATTGGTTTAGCTTCACCTGATAAAATCCGTTCATGGTCTTATGGGGAAGTAAAAAAACCTGAAACAATTAACTATCGTACATTAAAACCTGAAAAAGATGGTTTATTCTGTGAACGTATTTTTGGTCCTACAAAAGACTGGGAATGTCATTGCGGAAAATATAAACGCGTTCGTTATAAAGGTGTTGTATGCGATCGTTGTGGAGTAGAAGTAACACGTTCTAAAGTACGTCGTGAACGTATGGGTCACATCGAACTAGCTGCTCCTGTATCACATATTTGGTATTTCAAAGGTATCCCAAGTCGTATGGGTCTGATTTTGGATATGTCTCCAAGGTCACTAGAAGAAGTAATTTACTTTGCTTCTTACGTAGTAATAGAGCCAGCAGACACACCTCTTGAAAAGAAACAATTGCTTTCTGAAAAAGAGTACCGTGCATATCGCGATAAGTTTGGAACAAAATTCCAAGCTGCTATGGGTGCAGAGGCTATTAAACGTCTACTTTCAGAAATTGACCTAGAAAGTGAAACAGAACATTTGAAAGAAGAGTTGAAAACAGCTCAAGGTCAACGTCGTACACGTGCAATTAAACGTTTAGAAGTAGTGGAATCTTTCCGTAATTCAGGCAACAAACCTGACTGGATGATTTTAGACGTTCTACCAGTAATTCCTCCAGAATTACGCCCAATGGTTCAATTAGATGGTGGACGCTTTGCTACATCTGATTTAAATGATTTATACCGTCGTGTCATTAACCGTAATAACCGTTTAAAACGTCTATTGGATCTTGGTGCTCCAAGTATCATCGTTCAAAACGAAAAACGTATGTTACAAGAAGCTGTTGATGCATTGATCGACAATGGTCGTCGTGGTCGTCCGGTAACAGGACCAGGTAACCGTCCGTTGAAATCACTTTCACATATGTTAAAAGGGAAACAAGGTCGTTTCCGTCAAAATCTACTTGGTAAACGTGTAGACTACTCTGGTCGTTCGGTTATCGTAGTAGGACCAAACTTGAAGATGTATCAATGTGGACTTCCAAAAGAAATGGCTATTGAACTATTCAAGCCATTTGTGATGAAAGAACTTGTTGAACGTGGTTTAGCTCACAACATTAAGAGTGCTAAACGTAAAATTGAACGTATGCATGCTGAAGTATGGGATGTATTGGAAGATGTAATTAGAGAGCATCCGGTTTTACTTAACCGTGCACCAACTCTTCACCGTCTTGGTATTCAAGCGTTCGAACCAACATTAGTAGAAGGTCGCGCAATTCGTCTTCACCCTCTAGTATGTACAGCATATAATGCTGACTTCGATGGTGACCAAATGGCTGTTCACGTGCCTTTATCAGCAGAAGCACAAGCGGAAGCTCGTTTACTAATGCTTGCAGCACAAAACATTTTGAACCCGAAAGATGGAAAACCAGTAGTTACACCATCTCAAGATATGGTATTAGGAAACTATTACTTAACACTTGAGCGTAAAGGTGCAATGGGCGAAGGTTCAACATTCTATGGTCCAGAAGAAGTGCTAATTGCTTATAACACTGGTCACGTACATTTGCATTCTCGTATTGGAATACCTGCTTCCTCTGTAAACAATCAAACATTTACAGAAGAGCAAAACAAGATGCTATTGCTAACGACTGTAGGTAAAGTTATTTTCAATGAAATACTTCCAGAATCGTTCCCATACATCAATGAACCGACAGATTTCAATTTACAAACTGAAACTCCGGAGAAATATTTCGTTCCAATGACTACAGATGTGAAAAAACATTTCGAGACTATGGATCTTGTACAGCCATTCAAGAAGAAAATCCTTGGAAATATCATTGCGGAAGTATTTAAACGTTTCCATATTACAGAAACGTCGAAAATGCTTGACCGTATGAAAGCACTTGGATTTAAATACTCTACTAAAGCTGGTATTACAATTGGTATCTCCGATATCGTCGTATTGCCAGACAAAGGCGAAATTCTTGAAGAAGCACAAGGTAAAGTGGATAAAGTTATTAAACAATTCCGTCGTGGTCTAATTACGGAGGAAGAACGTTACGCTAGTGTTATTGGACACTGGAGTAAAGCGAAAGAAGTTATTCAAGATAAACTGATGAGATCACTAGATAACATGAACCCAATCTTCATGATGAGTGACTCAGGTGCCCGTGGTAATGCATCTAACTTTACTCAACTTGCAGGTATGCGTGGACTAATGGCCAATCCGGCTGGTCGAATCATCGAACTTCCGATCAAGTCATCGTTCCGTGAAGGGTTAACAGTACTTGAATACTTTATCTCTACACATGGTGCGCGTAAAGGTCTTGCCGATACAGCTCTTAAAACTGCCGATTCAGGTTACTTAACTCGCCGTCTAGTAGACGTTGCGCAAGATGTAATCGTACGCGAAGATGATTGTGGAACAGACCGTGGATTACTAATTGGTTCACTAATGGAAGGAACGGAAGTTATTGAAGAGTTTGGCGAACGTATTGTTGGTCGTCATACGAAGAAAACAATCTTCCATCCAACTACAAATGAAGTGATTTTAGAAAAAGACGGGTTAATTACACAAGACGCTGCTCGTGTTATTGAAGAAGCGGGTATCACGGAGTTAACAATTCGTTCTGCATTTACTTGTAATACAAAACACGGTGTTTGTAAAAAATGTTACGGCTTGAACTTAGCTACTGGAGACAAAGTAGAAGTTGGAGAAGCAGTTGGTATCATCGCCGCTCAATCTATTGGTGAACCAGGTACACAGTTAACAATGCGTACATTCCATACAGGTGGGGTTGCTGGAGATGATATTACCCAAGGTCTTCCGCGTATCCAAGAAATTTTCGAAGCTCGTAATCCAAAAGGGCAAGCTGTTATCTCTGAAATTTCAGGGACTGTTACTGAAATTGAAGAAATTAGAGAAGGCCAAAAAGAAATTACAATTCAAGGTAATGTAGAAACTCGTAAATATTTGGCACCATACAATGCACGTTTAAAAGTTCAACTTAACGATACAATGCACCGTGGTCAAGTATTAACTGAGGGTTCTGTGGATCCGAAGGAATTGTTGAGAGTTAAAGATGTTTCAACTGTTCAAGAGTACTTACTAAAAGAAGTACAAAAAGTTTACCGTATGCAAGGGGTAGAAATCGGGGATAAACATATCGAGGTAATGGTACGCCAAATGCTTCGTAAAGTACGTGTGATTGAAGCGGGAGAAACTGACCTACTTCCAGGCTCACTACTAGATATCCACCAATTTGCTGAAGCGAACAAGGAAGCCGTTTTACAAGGTAAAATTCCTGCAACATGTCGCCCAGTTATCCTTGGTATTACAAAAGCTTCTCTTGAAACAGAATCGTTCTTATCTGCTGCATCCTTCCAAGAAACGACTCGCGTATTAACAGACGCAGCGATCAAAGGAAAACGTGATGAGTTATTAGGACTGAAAGAAAACGTAATTATTGGTAAACTAGTTCCGGCTGGTACTGGTATGCAACGTTATCGTCAGATTAAAATAACAGACAACGAAGCAGACAGTGAAAAAGAGTTAGTTAACGCAGAATAATACAACTGAATATTAGAGAGAGGTAATAATATTTCTCTCTAATATTTTCATGATTATTGTTGACACCTTTTTCAATGAATGATAATATATTTAAGGTTGATAGTTATCTGACTTGTACCTTTGGAGGATATGCAAATGTCTTATGAAAAAGTGAAACAAGCGAAAGAAGCAATCATAGGTACAAAGCAAGCAGTAAAAGCAATGAAAAAAGGGCTTGTCAAAGAAGTTTATATTGCACTAGATGTAGAAGAGAGAATCATTGAGCTAGCACGGCAAACAGCCGAAGAAAACAATGTTTCGATTAACTACGTTGAGTCTAAAGTAGATCTTGGTAAGGCTTGTGGACTGCGCTTAGCGGCGTCAGTTGTAGCTATTACTGTGTAACAGTTTTTGTGTAATGCACAAAGACTTTGTTTTTACCCAAAAAATGAACCACCTGGATGTGTGGTATTAACAAGAACAAATGAAGGGAGGAATAATCGATGCCTACAATTAACCAATTGGTACGTAAGCCTCGTCAATCCAAAAGTACGAAATCTAAGTCTCCTGCACTAGGAAAAGGTTATAACAGCTTCAAAAAGGCTGGTACTAACCTGAACTCTCCACAAAAACGTGGGGTTTGTACTCGTGTTGGTACTATGACGCCGAAAAAACCAAACTCAGCACTTCGTAAATATGCGCGTGTACGTTTAACAAATACGTTAGAGGTTACTGCTTATATTCCAGGAGAAGGACACAACCTACAAGAACATAGTGTTGTACTTATCCGCGGAGGAAAAGTAAAAGATTTACCAGGGGTACGTTATCATATCGTACGTGGTGCTCTTGATACAGCTGGTGTTACTGGTCGTATGCAAAGTCGTTCTCTTTACGGTGCAAAACGCCCTAAAGAAAAGAAATAATTTAATTAATAATTTGACATTCGTCGAAAGGAGGAAAACACATGCCTCGTAAAGGTCCTGTTTCCAAACGTGACGTGTTACCAGATCCAATTTATAATTCTAAACTAGTAACTCGTTTAATCAATAAAATGATGGTTGACGGTAAAAGAGGTACTTCTCAAAAAATTCTATACGGAGCGTTTTCACTTGTTCAAGAACGTTCTGGTAAAGATGCTTTAGAAGTATTCGAAGCTGCCCTAAACAATGTAATGCCAGTTCTTGAAGTACGTGCTCGTCGTGTTGGTGGTGCTAACTACCAAGTACCGGTTGAAGTACGTCCAGATCGTCGTTCAACACTAGGTCTTCGTTACTTAGTAAACTATTCACGTCTTCGTGGAGAAAAAACGATGGAAGAACGTCTAGCTAACGAAATTCTTGATGCATCTAACAACACTGGTGCTTCAGTTAAGAAACGTGAAGATATGCACAAAATGGCGGAAGCTAACAAAGCATTTGCTCACTATCGTTGGTAAAATCTTTTTAAAACTTATGATAAAATCGTACTCTAATCCGACTATGGAAGGAGAAATACAATATGGCTAGAGAGTTCTCCTTAGAAAGAACGCGTAATATCGGGATCATGGCTCACATCGATGCTGGTAAAACGACTACTACGGAGCGTATTCTTTATTACACTGGTAAAATCCACAAAATCGGGGAAACTCATGAAGGTGCATCACAGATGGACTGGATGGAGCAAGAACAAGAACGTGGAATCACAATCACTTCAGCTGCAACAACAGCTGCTTGGGATAATCACCGTGTAAATATCATCGATACACCAGGACACGTAGACTTCACTGTTGAAGTTGAACGTTCACTTCGTGTACTTGATGGTGCGGTTACAGTACTAGATGCTCAATCTGGTGTTGAACCACAAACAGAAACAGTATGGCGTCAAGCTACTACTTATGGCGTACCACGTATTGTTTTCATCAACAAAATGGATAAAACGGGTGCAGATTTCTTATATTCTGTAGGAACTCTACACGATCGTTTACAAGCTAATGCTCATCCAATTCAATTACCGATTGGTGCTGAAGATCAGTTCAACGGAATTATTGACTTAATCACGATGAAAGCTACGTTGTACGGAAATGATTTAGGTACTGACGTAACTGAAGAAGAAATTCCAGAAGAATACAAAGCACAAGCTGAAGAATACCGTGAAAAGTTAATTGAAGCGGTAGCTGAACTTGACGAAGATTTAATGGAAAAATATCTTGGTGGAGAAGAAATTACGAACGAAGAATTAGTACAAGGTATCCGTAAAGGTACTCTAAACGTTGAATTCTATCCAGTAGTATGTGGTACTGCATTTAAAAACAAAGGTGTTCAAAAAGTTCTTGACGCAGTTGTTGCATACCTACCATCACCACTTGATATTCCAGCAATGAAAGGAATCGACCCTAATACTGACGAAGAAATCGAACGTCATTCTGACGATTCAGAGCCATTCTCAGCATTAGCGTTTAAAGTTATGACTGACCCTTACGTTGGTAAATTAACATTCTTCCGTGTATATTCTGGTACACTACAAGCTGGTTCTTATGTTCAAAACTCTACTAAAGGTAAGCGTGAACGCGTAGGACGTATTCTACAAATGCATGCTAACTCTCGTGAAGAGATTTCAGAAGTACATGCTGGAGATATCGCTGCAGCTGTAGGTCTTAAAGATACTACAACTGGTGATACACTGTGTGATGAAAAAGCTCTAGTAATTCTAGAGTCTATGGAATTCCCAGAACCAGTTATTTCTTTATCAGTTGAACCAAAATCTAAAGCTGACCAAGATAAAATGGGTGCTGCTCTTGTAAAATTAGCAGAAGAAGATCCAACATTCCGCGTTCATACAGACCAAGAAACTGGTCAAGTTATTATCGCAGGTATGGGTGAACTTCACCTTGATATCTTAGTTGACCGTATGCGTCGCGAATTTAAAGTAGAAGCTAACGTAGGTGCTCCTCAAGTATCTTACCGTGAAACTTTCCGCTCTTCAGCACAAGTTGAAGGTAAATTCGTACGTCAATCAGGTGGACGTGGTCAATTCGGACACGTTTGGATTGAATTCTCTCCAAACGAAGAAGGAAAAGGCTTTGAGTTTGAAAATGCTGTTGTCGGTGGGGTAGTTCCACGTGAATACATTCCAGCTGTTGAGGCGGGTCTTCGTGACTCACTAAACAATGGTGTACTTGCTGGGTATCCGTTAATCGATATTAAAGCGAAATTATACGACGGATCATATCATGATGTTGACTCCAATGAGATGGCCTTCAAAGTTGCTGCTTCTATGGCATTGAAAAATGCTGTATCTAAAGTAAACCCAGTAATTCTTGAGCCAATCATGAAAGTTGAAGTTGTTATTCCTGAAGAATATTTAGGAGACATCATGGGTGATATCACTTCACGTCGTGGACGCGTTGAAGGTATGGACGCTCGCGGTAACGCACAAGTTGTACGTGCAATGGTTCCACTTGCTGAAATGTTCGGATATGCAACGTCTTTACGTTCTAATACGCAAGGACGCGGAGTCTTCTCAATGACATTTGATCATTATGAAGATGTTCCAAAATCAATCTCTGAAGAGATTATCAAAAAAAATAAAGGTGAATAATTGAATTTTCACCTAAATTAAAGTATAACTAATTTGTAGTCTATGAAAGGCAAGGGGCTTTTAGTCCCTTACTTTTATAATAAAAAATCATACAATTACTGAGGAGGACTTCTCTAATGGCTAAAGAAAAATTTGATCGCTCCAAAACACATGCTAACATTGGTACAATCGGACACGTTGACCATGGTAAAACAACTCTAACTGCTGCTATCGCAACAGTTCTTTCTAAAAAAATGGGTGGTACAGCTAGATCATACGCTGATATCGATAACGCACCTGAAGAAAAAGAACGCGGTATCACAATCAATACTTCACACGTTGAGTATGAAACAGCTTCTCGTCACTACGCACACGTAGACTGCCCAGGACATGCTGACTATGTTAAAAACATGATCACAGGTGCAGCACAAATGGACGGCGGGATCCTAGTAGTATCTGCTGCTGATGGCCCAATGCCACAAACTCGTGAGCATATCCTTCTTTCACGTCAAGTAGGTGTTCCATACCTAGTTGTATTCATGAATAAATGTGATATGGTTGATGACGAAGAACTTCTTGAATTAGTTGAAATGGAAATTCGTGACCTTCTTTCTGAATACGACTTCCCAGGCGACGACATTCCTGTAATTAAAGGTTCTGCTCTTAAAGCTCTTGAAGGTGAACCAGAATGGGAAGAAAAAATCGTTGAATTAATGGACGCTGTAGATAGCTATATCCCAACTCCAGAACGTCAAACTGACAAACCATTCATGATGCCAGTTGAGGATGTATTCTCAATCACTGGTCGTGGTACAGTTGCTACTGGACGTGTTGAGCGTGGACAAGTTAAAATCGGTGACGTTGTAGACATTATCGGTATTACTGAAGAAGCAAAATCAACTACTGTAACTGGTGTTGAAATGTTCCGTAAACTTCTTGATTATGCTGAAGCTGGAGATAACATTGGTGCTCTTCTTCGTGGGGTTTCTCGTGAAGAGATCCAACGTGGTCAAGTATTAGCTAAACCAGGTTCAATTACACCACACACAGACTTCAAAGCTGAAGTTTATGTTCTTTCAAAAGAAGAGGGTGGACGTCATACTCCATTCTTCTCAAACTACCGTCCTCAGTTCTACTTCCGTACAACTGACGTAACTGGTGTTTGTAACTTACCTGAAGGTGTAGAAATGGTTATGCCTGGAGACAACATCGAAATGACTGTATCTCTAATCTCACCAATCGCTCTTGAAGAAGGTACTAAATTCTCTATCCGTGAGGGTGGACGTACTGTAGGCGCTGGTGTAGTTGCTACTATCACTAAGTAATCTATAATTCTTTAATATAAAACCATCTCGTGACGACGAGGTGGTTTTTTTTGTATGAAAAAATAGTGTAAACTAGTTTAAAGAGGTGATTTAGTTAATGACTATAAAAGTATTAGTAATAGAAGACGACCAAGCAATCTATGAAATGATTAAAGAGAGATTTGCACAATGGTCATTTGATGTTACTAGACCAAATGATTTTCAAAAAGTAATGTCTACGTTTATAGAAGAAGAACCACAGTTTGTTCTGATTGATATTCAGCTACCGGCATTTGACGGATTTCATTGGTGTAGAGAAATACGTCGTATATCAAAGGTTCCTATTATTTTCTTATCGTCACGGGATCACCCGTTGGATATGATCATGGCAATGCAGATGGGTGCAGATGATTTTGTGCAAAAGCCGTTTCACCTTGATGTATTAGTTGCCAAAGTCCAAGCGCTTCTAAGAAGAACTAACGATTACCAAGAAGAGTCTATGGATATTAGTAATTGGAATGAAGCTATTATAGATTTTGCTAAAAGTGAAATTACATATATGGATAAAACGATAGAACTAACAAAAAATGAGTTATTTATATTGAGGGTACTACTACAATTTGTAGGGAAAATAGTGTCGAGGGATGATTTAATGAGAAAACTTTGGGATGACGAGCGTTTTGTTAATGATAATACTCTGTCGGTAAATGTTAATCGTCTTCGTTCAAAATTAGAGGAAGTTGGGCTTATGGATGTAATCGTAACTAAAAAAGGTTTAGGGTATATGGCCATTTCTAGGGAGGGATAGTAGTTTTGTTCATTTTGTACATCAAAGAAAGAAAGGCTTGGCTTATCTTTTTTATCACTCTTCAGATTTGGTTGAATTTCATACTTACTTTGGATGTAGCTTTTGGCGGAATCTCTTTACTATATATAAACTTTATCAATATAACTGCATTTGTTGTATTTTTTATGTGGCGATATTATCAAGAAACTAAGTATATTAAAGCGTTAGAGAATAGTTTGTCTAATGAAAAAAGTTTAGACTTCATACTAGAATCTTTTCCAGGTGGATATTCTAGCTTTGAGAAGATGCTATCTACTACGATAGATGATCTTATTCTAGTAGCAAAGGAAGAGCTTAATGGGTTGAAAGTAGAGCATTTAGAAGAAAATGACCTCACACTTTCATGGATTCATGAAGTGAAAACTCCACTTACTAGTATGAAGCTGATGATAGATTCGTTAGATGATAGAAGTGCTCAAAAAAAGCTAGAAGTAGAATGGCTCCGAATCCACCTATTATTAGACCAACAATTACATAACACAAGACTCTCTACTATAGAAAAAGATTATATAATAGAGGGGGTAGACATTCAGAAGATATTACATATGGAAATAAAAGAGTTTCAAGCATGGTGTATTCAGAAAAACATTGGATTTGACTTAGGAAATTTAGAAGTGAAAGTGATGTCCGACCAAAAATGGTTAGCTTTTATTGTAAGACAAATATTATCAAATGCAATTAAGTATAGCTATGCAGACAGCGAAATTCATATTCGAACCTATATCGATGACACAGATCATGTCATTTTAATGATTAGAGACTCAGGAATAGGGATTTCTCGAGCTGAATTACCTAGAATTTTTGAAAAAGCTTTTACCGGAAAAGTTGGTCGACAAACTACTGCATCTACTGGGATGGGACTTTACTTGGCTAAAAACGTCGCTGAGCAGTTAGGTATCCACATATCAGTTTCTTCTACTATTGGAGAAGGTTCGACATTATCCCTACAATTTCCTTTAAAAAATGAAATAGTGAAGATTTTAGGTAGGTGACAAAATTGTCATCTACTTTATTTGTTTGTAACGTTAATCAAACGATTAATGGAAAGAAAAACCGTAAAATAAAGTTACTAAGTTATAGGAGGAACATTCATGACTATTTTGAGCGGTCGCAAAATAAAGAAAATATATGGTAAAAAAGCTATGGCGCAGGAAGTGTTGAAAGGGATTGATCTAAAGGTAGATGAAGGAGAATTTGTAGGGATAATGGGTCCCTCTGGATCTGGAAAGACAACTCTATTGAATGTACTTGCTTCTATAGATAAAGCAACAGAAGGGGTTATCGAAATAAGTGGGCATAATCTACGTACGATGAAGGAAAAAGAGCTATCCAATTTCCGAAGAGAGCAATTGGGCTTTATCTTTCAGGATTACAATTTGTTAGATACATTGACTGTAAAAGAAAATATCTTACTCCCACTTTCTATTAGTAAAATCCCTAAAAGGGATGCGGAACAACGTTTTCAAGAAATTACTAGAACGCTAGACATCCATGAACATGCAAACAAATACCCAAATGAAATATCGGGAGGGCAAAAGCAAAGGACCTCCGCTGCAAGGGCGCTAATCAGTAATCCTACGATTGTTTTTGCAGATGAACCAACTGGAGCGCTTGACTCTAAATCGGCTACCGCTCTATTAAGTAATTTAGAAAAGATTAATAAAGATAAACGAGTAACTATTATGATGGTAACACATGATGCCGCAGCAGCTAGTTTCTGTTCTAGGGTCTTATTCTTAAAAGATGGCCAGTTATATACAGAGTTATATAAAGGTGAGAAGAACCGTAAACAGTTTTTCCAGGAGATTATCAATACACAAGGTGTGCTTGGCGGTGACGGTTATGACGCTTAGTCAATTAGTTTTCCGTAGTATGAAGAAAAACATTAGACATTATTATTTGTATTTCTTTGCATTGATTTTCAGCGTAACACTGTACTTTTCTTTTGTAACATTGCAATATAATCCAACTGTAGTAGAGGTTTCGGATAATATTAAAATTTCGGCCGGTTTAAAGGCAGCATCGTATTTATTGTTATTTGTTGTTATTTTTTTCGTTTTATATGCCAATCGTCTATTTATGAAAAGAAGAAGTAAGGAGATAGGTCTTTATCAGCTAATAGGAATGTCCAAAGGACTTGTGACAAGGTTATTAGTGCTTGAGAACGCGTTCCTATGGGTTAGTGCGCTCGCGATAGGTGTAGGATTAGGTTTTTTATCTTCTAGAATTTTTGCAATGATTTTGCTGCACATTTTAGAAAAAGATGTGCTCGTACAATTGATATTTTCTGTAGAAGCTTTACAAATGACGATCTTTGTCTTTCTAGCTTTACTGATTATTGTCTTAATCCAGACAGCGATAGGTATTCGACGCGTTTCATTACTTACATTGTTTACAGCAAACGCAACATCAGAGGTGAATGTGAAGAGATTTAGTGGGATGCAAATGTTACTTGGTTTCATCGGGATTATTTTGATAGGTTATGGGTATTATTTATCGACCACTTTGTTTGAAATAGATAGTGATAATGTCAATATGCTGTTGTATAAGATGATTGCTATTTTAGGATCGACAATTGGTGGAACATATTTTATCTTCCGATTTTCTGTAGCATTTGTATTAGAATTAATACGAAAGCGAAAAAGAGGACATTTGTCTATTCAGGATGTGTTATCTCTATCACCAATAATGCATCGAATGAAATCGAATGCAATGTCACTAACGACGATTACGATTATATCAGCCACTGCTTTAGGAATTCTATGTTTATCGTATATCTCCTATTATTCAGCAGGTTCGTCGGCAAAACAGAGTATTCCGTTTGATTATATTGTTGTGAATGACCAAGGTGAAGTATTTTTAGAGCAATTAAATGAGAAAAATATAGAATTTTTACAAACAGATATTGAATTATTAAATGTAGAGGTTGAAAAGAAAGAGCTTTTTACAAGTGATTTGCCTGCTGAGCTCGTTGCGGCAACTAAGGGACTTATCCCAATCACTAAGTTAAGCGATGTTCAGAAAGTGATGCCAGAGCTTACCTTAAAAGAAGGGGAAGGCTATATTATTGGTTACAGCGATATGATGTCTACTATTATAAAGTGGGAAGCTAATAATCCGGTACAACTCACTACACAAGCAGGAGAAGAGAGACTTACTGTTAAGGAACTTATACCAGAATCAGTACTTAGTTATTCTCTAACAGGCGCAGGAGAAGCTTTAGTTGTAACGGATGAACAGTTCGAAAAACTGGCAACAGATAGTAGAATTCAAGAACAGACTCTTTGGAGCAAACAGGTTGGTATCAATTTAGTAGATAGATCTCAACTAAAAGAGGTTCAAACGATATATGAGGATACAACAAATAATGGTCGTTTTGAAGTTACAAAAGAAGACGGTGTAGTGGATTCCGTGAACATGGCATCACAAGAAGAATTCAGATTGTCGATGCTAGATGTATATGGACTAATTATATTTGTAACAGGATTTTTAGGCTTAGCATTTTTAATGACTACTGGCAGCATTCTATACTTTAAACAAATGACGGAGGCGGAAGAAGAGAAAGCTTCCTATACGGTACTTAGAAAAATTGGCTTCACCGCAAATGAATTAATGAAAGGAATATATATAAAGCAATTGTTTAGCTTTGGGGTCCCATTAGTAATTGGCTTACTGCATAGTTATTTCGCTGTTAAATCTGGTTGGATGCTTTTCGGGACCGAATTAGTAATGCCATTACTAATTACAATGAGCATTTATGTAATTTTGTATTCCATCTTTGCTTTTTTAACTATTGGATACTACCGTAGAGTAGTGAATGATTCCCTATAATTAGCACCATACCTCTTTGTTTTATGCGAAGAGGTATTTTTTGTTGACAGATCAACCAAATGGTTATAAACTTTATCATGTTAGTAATCTAGTGTGTGAAAGTGAGTGTTTTATATGAATGCAGTATTAATTGCAGTAATAGTCATGTTAGTGTTGAGTTTACTTCGTATCAACGTAGTATTCTCGTTAATTATAGGAGCTCTAGTAGGAGGCCTTACAGCAGGTCTGTCAGTCGCAGAGACGATTGAAGCATTTACTGGTGGGTTAGGCGCTGGAGCGACCATAGCCTTAAGTTATGCATTGCTTGGAGGCTTTGCCGTTGCTATCTCTAAAACTGGTATTCCAGAGGTATTAGTACTGGCAATTCTAAAGATAGTAAAGAGTAAAGGAGATTCCAATAAAACTGGGCTAGTGAAAGCTTTAGTCTTTTTATTGTTACTGATGATGGCCGTGTTTTCTCAAAATTTAATACCAATTCATATCGCCTTTATTCCATTGTTAGTACCTCCAATCTTAAAAGTGTTAAACATGTTACAAGTGGATAGAAGATTAATTGCTTGTATTTTAGCTTTTGGATTAATTACACCGTATATGTTTCTACCGTACGGGTTTGGTGCAATTTATCAGGACATCGTTGCTACGCAGATGGGGTTATCTGGTTTAGAGATAGCATTAAGTGATATTCCAAAGGCAATGGCGGTTCCAGCTCTTGGAATGGTATTTGGACTGATAATGGCGTTTGTTTTATATAGAAAGCCAAGAAACTATAAACAGGAAGTAGTAGAAATAAGTGATTTAAATGTGGAAGTGAAGAAGAGTAGTATAATCTTTACTATCGTTTCTTTAATAGCTGCATTGGTTGTTCAGGTTCAAACAGATTCTATGATCGCGGGAGCACTTGCTGGTATAGTTGTTCTCTATGTTAGTGGAGCATTAAAGAGGAAAGAGGCAGACGTACTTCTAACAGAAGGCATGCGCATGATGGCTTTTGTTGGTTTCGTTATGATTACAGCTAACGGATTTGCTGCGGTCATTAATGCTACGGGACATGTGAAAAGCCTAGTGGAAGCATCGTCTGAGCTTTTAGCGGGTAATGTGAGTGTGGCAGTACTGATTATGTTGATTATCGGGTTAATCGTGACTATGGGAATAGGGTCGTCCTTTGCCACTATTCCTATTATCGCAGCAATTTTTGTTCCGCTTGCTATGGAGCTAGGATTAAGTCCATTAGCGACAATTGCTTTAATAGGGACGGCAGGTGCTTTAGGTGACGCAGGCTCACCAGCTTCCGACTCTACGCTCGGACCAACAGCGGGATTAAATGTAGACGGACAGCATAACCATATCTGGGATACATGCGTTCCGACTTTTATGGCTTATAATATTCCGCTCGTGCTTTTCGGATGGATCGCAGTAGTGTTTGTTCTATAGAAATAGAAAGAAAGGATATCTCAATTAAAGAGGTGTTCTTTTTTTGTTTAAGTTATTTTATATAAAGATTATGTATACCTAAAATATAAATACCCTTATCAGTTGCTATTTTCAATGGAATTTTATATACTAGTCAACGGCTTAGAAAAACAAAAGTATTATAGAAAAAGTAATGCGGTTATAATATTAAAAAGAATTTCGTAAAAAGACTTGCGAAATCTTTTTTAATTGTTTATAATATTGTAGTTGGTCTTTGACTGCGATGAAGCGAGAGGTTACCGACACACCCGGCCGCTTTGCCATGGCGAGTGTACGGAAAATTTTCGTGGAGAATGTCTAGAAAATAGGCGAAAAGGAGGGAAAGTAATGGCAAAACAAAAAATTCGTATCCGTTTAAAAGCGTATGATCACAGAATTCTGGATCAATCTGCTGAGAAAATTGTGGAAACTGCTAAACGTTCAGGTGCAAGTGTATCGGGTCCGATTCCACTTCCGACTGAGAGATCTGTTTATACGATTCTTCGTGCTGTTCATAAGTATAAAGATTCTCGTGAACAATTCGAAATGCGTACGCATAAACGTCTTATCGATATCGTTAACCCAACACCACAAACTGTTGATGCGTTAATGAAGCTTGATTTACCATCTGGCGTTGATATTGAAATCAAACTTTAATGGTAAAAAATAAAAAACACAAATTATTGTAGGAGGTGTGACGGATGACCAAAGGAATCTTAGGTAGAAAAATCGGTATGACGCAAGTATTTGCTGAGAACGGTGACTTAATCCCTGTAACTGTTATTGAAGCTACTCCAAACGTAGTACTTCAAAAGAAAACAGCTGAAACAGACGGTTACGAAGCTATTCAGTTAGGTTTTGAAGACAAGCGCGAAAAGCTTTCTAACAAACCTGCGAAAGGGCACGTAGCTAAAGCAAGCACTGCTCCTAAGCGCTTCATCCGCGAATTCCGCGGCTTGGATACAGCTAATTACGAAGTTGGTCAAGAAGTCAAGGTAGAAAGTTTTGCAGAAGGCGATGTAATTGATGTAACAGGTACTACTAAAGGTAAAGGTTTCCAAGGTGTTATTAAACGCCACGGACAATCTCGTGGACCAATGGCTCACGGATCTCGTTACCATCGTCGTCCAGGTTCAATGGGGCCAGTTGCTCCGAACCGTGTATTCAAACAAAAGAAATTACCTGGTCAAATGGGTGGACATACAGTAACTATCCAAAACTTAGAAATCGTAAGAGTGGATGCTGAACGTAACCTATTATTAGTAAAAGGTAATGTTCCTGGTTCTCGTAAATCATTAGTAGTTGTTAAAGCTGCTATTAAATCGAAATAATTCTCTAAAGAAAGGAGGAAACAGGAATGGCAAAAGTATCATTATTCAATCAAGCAGGATCTTCAGTTGGTGAAATCGAGTTAAACGATAAAGTTTTCGGTATTGAACCAAATGAATCTGTCTTATTTGAAGCTATCATTTCTCAACGTGCTTCACTTCGTCAAGGTAATCACAAAGTGAAAAACCGTTCTGAAGTTGCTGGTGGTGGACGTAAACCATGGAAACAAAAAGGAACTGGACGTGCTCGTCAAGGTTCTATCCGCTCTCCACAATGGCGTGGCGGTGGTGTTGTTTTCGGACCAACTCCACGTAGTTATAGCTTTAAATTACCTAAAAAAGTACGTCGCTTAGCTCTTCTTTCGGCTCTTTCAACAAAAGTTCGTGAAGAAAGCATCGTAGTACTAGAAGGTTTAGCATTTGACGCACCAAAAACAAAAGAATTCGTGAAAGTGTTATCTAACCTTTCAATCGATAAAAAAGCGTTATTCGTAACTGCTGATTTAGATGAAACAGTAGCATTAGCTGCTCGTAACATCCCTGGAATCACAGTTGTGTCTGCAACAGGCATTAACGTTTTAGATTTAATCGGTCATAACAAACTTGTAATGACTAAAGCTGCAGTAGAAAAAGTAGAGGAGGTGCTTGGATAATGGAAGCACGTGATATTATTAAACGTCCGGTCATTACCGAGCGTTCTTCTGAAGTAATGGCAGATAAAAAGTACACTTTCGAAGTGGACACTCGCGCTAACAAAACTCAAGTTAAATATGCGGTTGAAGAAATCTTTGGAGTAGATGTTGAAAAAGTAAACATCATGAACTACAAAGGTAAATACAAACGTGTAGGTAAATTTGGTGGGTATACGAACAAACGCCGTAAAGCAATTGTTACGTTAACTCTAGACAGCAAAGAAATCGAGTTATTCGAAATCTAATCCTGTAAAAAGGAATTAATACTCAAGAAGGAGGGAATAACATGGCGATTAGAAAGTATAAACCAACGACAAACGGACGTCGTAACATGACATCATTAGATTACGCTGAAATCACAACTGACAAGCCAGAGAAATCACTACTTGCTCCTGTGAAACGTAAAGGCGGCCGTAACAATCAAGGTAAAATTACTGTTCGTCATCATGGTGGTGGACACAAACGTCAATACCGTATCATTGATTTCAAACGAAATAAAGATGGTATACCAGGACGCGTTGCTACTATTGAATATGATCCAAACCGATCTGCGAATATCGCATTAATTAATTATGCGGATGGGGAAAAACGTTACATCCTAGCTCCTAAAGGCTTAGAAGTGGGAATGACAATCGTGTCAGGACCAGAAGCTGATATTAAAGTTGGGAACGCTCTTCCATTAATAAATATTCCAATGGGTTCTACTATCCATAACATTGAAATGAAACCTGGTAAAGGTGGTCAGTTAGTTCGCTCTGCTGGTACATCTGCTCAATTACTTGGTAAAGAAGGTAAGTACGTAATCGTACGTTTACAGTCTGGTGAAGTTCGTATGATCCTAGGTGTTTGCCGTGCTACTATCGGTGAAGTAGGAAACGAACAACATGAACTTGTGAACATTGGTAAAGCTGGTCGCTCTCGTTGGTTAGGTAAACGCCCAACTGTACGTGGATCAGTAATGAACCCGAACGATCACCCACACGGTGGTGGTGAAGGTAAAACTCCAATCGGTCGTAAGTCACCTATGTCTCCATGGGGTAAACCAACTCTTGGATACAAAACTCGTAACAAGAAAAACAAATCCGACAAACTTATCATTCGTCGTCGTAAAAAATAAAGTGGTTTTACTACGGTTCATTGATAGAGCCGTGGTGTTATCACAGAGGGAGGTTTCAGCATGGGTCGTAGCTTGAAAAAAGGACCTTTCGCAGACGATCATTTATTGAAAAAGGTCGATGCACAAAAGGACTCTGAGAAAAAACAAGTAATTAAGACTTGGTCTCGCCGTTCAACAATTTTCCCTACTTTTATCGGTTTAACTATCGCGGTATATGACGGACGTAAACATGTTCCTGTATACGTGACTGAGGATATGGTAGGTCATAAACTAGGCGAGTTCGCACCAACACGCGCTTATAAAAGCCATGGTGCAGATGATAAGAAAACAAGACGCTAATTTGAGAGGAGGTCATTCAAATGTCACAAGCAAAAGCTATTGCTAAAACAGTGCGCATTGCCCCTCGTAAAGTAAGATTAGTCGTTGATTTAATCAGAGGTAAGCAAATCGGTGAAGCAGTTGCGATTTTACAACTTACTCCAAAAGCAGCATCTCCTGTTGTTGAGAAAGTATTAAAATCTGCTGTTGCAAACGCTGAGCACAATTATGATTTAGATGTTAATAATCTTGTTGTTTCTGAAGTCTTCGTTGACGAAGGTCCAACATTAAAACGTTTCCGTCCACGTGCTATGGGACGTGCAAGTGCAATTAACAAACGTACTAGCCACATCACAATCGTGGTATCAGAGAAGAAGGAGGGATAATTCGTGGGTCAAAAAGTACATCCTATAGGATTACGAGTAGGCATCATTCGTGACTGGGAGTCAAAATGGTACGCTGGTAAAGACTATGCAACTCTACTACACGAAGACTTGAAAATCCGTAAGTACATCGAAACTCGTTTGAAAGAAGCTTCTGTTTCTACTGTAGAAATCGAACGCGCTGCTAAACGTGTTAACGTTACAATTCACACTGCTAAACCAGGTATGGTAATCGGTAAAGGTGGTACGGAAGTGGAAGCACTTCGCAAGCACTTAAACGATTTAACTGGTAAACGTGTACACATAAATATCGTAGAAATTAAAAGAGCTGACTTAGATGCTAAATTAGTAGCAGAAAGTATTGCACGCCAATTAGAAGGCCGCGTATCTTTCCGTCGTGCTCAAAAACAAGCAATTCAACGCACAATTCGTTCTGGAGCTAAAGGTATTAAAACTCAAGTATCTGGACGTTTAGGTGGCGCTGATATCGCTCGTGCTGAACATTACAGTGAAGGAACTGTACCACTTCATACATTACGTGCTGACATCGATTATGCACATGCTGAAGCTGACACAACTTATGGTAAGCTAGGCGTTAAAGTATGGATCTATCGTGGTGAAGTCCTTCCAGTTAAGAAGAACTCTGAGGAAGGAGGCAAATAATATGTTAATGCCTAAACGCGTTAAATATCGTCGTGAACACCGTGGTAAAATGCGTGGTGAAGCAAAAGGCGGCAAAGAAATAGCATTCGGTGAATACGGCTTACAAGCTACTGAAGCAAGCTGGATCACAAGTCGTCAAATTGAATCAGCTCGTATTGCAATGACACGTTACATGAAACGTGGCGGTAAAGTTTGGATCAAAATATTCCCTCATAAACCATATACGAAAAAGCCTCTTGAGGTACGTATGGGTTCAGGTAAAGGTGCTCCTGAAGGATGGGTAGCAGTTGTAAAACCTGGAAAAATCATGTTTGAAATAGCTGGCGTTTCTGAAGAGGTTGCACGTGAAGCATTACGTTTAGCATCACATAAGCTTCCGATCAAATGTAAAATAATCAAACGTCAAGAAATTGGTGGTGAATCTAATGAAAGCTAATGACATCCGTGAACTTACTACTGCAGAAATCGAACAAAAGGTAAAATCACTGAAAGAAGAGCTTTTCAACCTTCGCTTCCAATTGGCGACTGGTCAATTAGAAAACACAGCTCGTATCCGCGAAGTTCGTAAAGCTATCGCGCGTATGAAAACTGTGGTACGTGAAAGAGAAATCAGTGCAAACAACTGATAAAGGAGGTTTTCTGGCATGACTGAGCGTAATCAACGCAAAGTATACACTGGCCGTGTTGTATCAGATAAAATGGATAAAACAATTTCTGTTTTAGTTGAAACTCATAAAAAACACAAGTTATATGGCAAACGTGTTAAGTATTCTAAGAAATTTAAAGCTCATGATGAGCAAAACGAAGCCCAAATCGGAGATATCGTCCGTATCATGGAAACTCGTCCGTTATCAGCTACTAAACGCTTCCGCCTATTGGAAGTTGTAGAAAAAGCGGTTATTATCTAATAATAAGTTCGGAACTATTAAATTCCGAAGGGAGGTTACCTAAGTGATCCAACAAGAAACTCGTATGAAAGTTGCTGACAACTCAGGTGCACGTGAAGTTTTAACTATTAAAGTACTTGGTGGTACTGGACGTAAAACTGCTAATATCGGCGATATCGTCGTATGTACAGTTAAGAAAGCAACACCAGGTGGCGTTGTCAAGAAAGGTGACGTCGTTAAAGCTGTAATCGTTCGCACTAAGAGCGGCGTACGCCGTAAAGACGGAACTTATATCAAATTTGATGAAAATGCTTGCGTTATTATCAAAGACGATAAAGGACCGCGTGGAACTCGTATTTTCGGACCTGTTGCTCGTGAATTACGCGACAGCAATTTCATGAAAATCGTATCTTTAGCTCCAGAAGTTCTTTAATTTACATGAAAGTGCCAATCAAGGAGGTGCGATAGAATGCATGTTAAAAAAGGCGACAAAGTAATGGTAATCTCAGGTAAAGACAAAGGTAAAACAGGTGTTGTTCTTACTTCTTTCCCTAAGAAAGACCGTGTGTTAGTTGAAGGTGTAAACATCATCAAAAAACATATGAAGCCAAACCAAGCTAATCCGCAAGGTGGAATTGTAAGCCAAGAGGCTGCAATCCACGTATCGAATGTTATGTTAATCGACCCGAAAACTGGCGAGCCGACTCGCGTAGGTTACAAAGTGGAAGATGGCAAAAAAGTTCGTGTTGCGAAAAAATCCGGTGAAATTATTAAATAAGTAAAGAGAAGGGAGGTACACACATGAACCGCCTAAAAGAAAAGTATCTTAAGGAAGTTTCTCCTGCTCTAATGAGCAAGTTTGAATATAACTCAGTAATGCAAGTACCTAAAGTTGATAAAATTGTTATCAATATGGGTGTTGGTGATGCTGTATCTAATACAAAAGCTCTTGATGCTGCTGTAGAAGAATTACAAATCATCTCAGGTCAAAAACCTGTAGTTACGAAAGCTAAAAAATCGATCGCTGGTTTCCGTCTTCGTGAAGGTATGCCAATCGGTGCGAAAGTCACTCTACGTGGAGAACGTATGTATGACTTCTTGGACAAATTAATTGCTATTTCTCTTCCGCGTGTACGTGACTTCCGTGGTGTTTCTAAAAAAGCATTCGACGGTCGCGGTAACTACACTCTTGGAGTTAAAGAACAATTAATCTTCCCTGAAATCGATTATGATAAAGTTTCGAAAGTACGCGGTATGGACATCGTAATTGTAACAACTGCGAACTCTGACGAAGAAGCTCGTGAGTTATTAACACAATTCGGTATGCCATTCCAAAAGTAAAAAAAGGGAGGCGAAAACGTGGCTAAAAAATCAATGGTCGTTAAACAACAACGTACGCCAAAGTTCCAAGTGCAAGCATACACACGCTGTGAGCGTTGTGGACGTCCGCACTCTGTATATCGTAAATTTAAGCTTTGCCGTATTTGTTTCCGTGAACTTGCATACAAGGGACAAATTCCTGGCGTTAAAAAAGCAAGCTGGTAATCCCCTATAACTGGGAAGGAGGTAAATGTAATGACAATGTCAGATCCAATTGCAGATATGCTTACACGCATTCGTAATGCTAACATGGTTCGTCACGAGAAATTAGAAGTTCCTGCTTCAAACCTGAAAAAGGAAATCGCGGAGATTTTAAAACGCGAAGGTTTCATCCGTGATGTTGAATATGTAGAAGATAGCAAACAAGGTATCATCCGTATCTTCTTAAAATATGGTCAAAACGACGAGCGTGTTATCACTGGTTTGAAACGTATTTCAAAACCTGGTCTACGCGTTTACGCTAAAACAAACGAAGTACCTAAAGTATTGAACGGTTTAGGAATTGCTTTAGTTTCTACTTCAAATGGTTTATTAACAGATAAAGAAGCTCGCGCTAAACAAGTTGGCGGAGAAATCGTAGCTTACGTTTGGTAATAATCAACAAACGAATGGAGGTGCAACAAAATGTCTCGAGTAGGTAAAAAACCAATAGAGGTTCCTGCAGAAGTTACTGTAACAGTTAACGCTGAAAATACAGTAGTTGTAAAAGGACCAAAAGGTGAATTAACAAAAACTTTTAACCAAGATATTAAAATTGAGCAAGAAGGTACTGTAATAACTTTAGTGCGTCCTTCAGATTCAAAAGAACACCGTACGATTCATGGAACAACTCGCGCTTTGCTAGCTAACATGATCACGGGAGTATCTGCTGGATTCGAACGTGGACTAGAATTAGTTGGGGTAGGTTACCGTGCACAATTACAAGGTTCTAAACTTGTACTTAATGTAGGGTACTCACATCCAGTTGAGTTCACACCTGAAGATGGAGTTTTAGTTGAAGTTCCTTCTAATACAAAAATTATCGTTCGCGGTATTGATAAAGAACGCGTTGGTGCTTTAGCATCTAACATTCGCCAAGTTCGTCCACCAGAGCCGTATAAAGGTAAAGGTATTCGTTATGAAGGCGAAGTTGTACGCCGCAAAGAAGGTAAAACAGGTAAATAATGCATCTCGCATTAGAAAGGAGTGACCACTGTGATTACGAAACAAGACAAAAATCAAGTTCGTAAGAAACGTCATGCACGTGTTCGTACAAAAATCACGGGTACTACTGAACGTCCACGTTTAAATGTATTCCGTTCAAACAAACATTTATACGCACAACTGATTGATGATACTCAAGGTGTTACAATCGCAAGTGCATCCACTATGGATAAAGATTTCAATGGAACAGCTGGAAATGTAGAAGCTGCTAAATTGATCGGTGAAACAATCGCAAAACGCGCTACAGAAAAAAACATCAAATCTGTTGTATTTGACCGTGGCGGTTACTTATATCATGGACGTGTTAAAGCGTTAGCTGAAGCTGCACGTGAAAACGGCTTAGAATTTTAAGAAGAAGGAGGGACATATTTCATGCGTGGTATTGACCCAAACAAACTTGAACTTGAAGAACGCGTAGTAACGATCAACCGTGTTGCTAAAGTTGTAAAAGGTGGACGTCGTTTCCGTTTTACAGCATTAGTAGTTGTTGGTGATAAAAACGGTCATGTAGGATTTGGTACTGGTAAAGCACAAGAAGTTCCAGATGCTATCCGTAAGGCAGTTGAAGACGCGAAGAAAAACTTAATAGAAGTACCAAGAGTTAAAGGAACAACTCCTCACCTTGTAGTTGGACAATTTGGTGCTGGTTCTATTCTAGTTAAACCTGCTGCACCTGGTACAGGAGTTATTGCTGGTGGACCGGTTCGTGCGGTACTTGAATTAGCTGGAATTACAGATATTCTTTCTAAATCACTTGGATCTAACACACCTATCAATATGGTACGTGCTACAGTACAAGGTTTAACTCAATTAAAACGTGCTGAGGACGTTGCTAAATTACGTGGTAAATCAGTAGAAGAACTGTTAGGATAAGGGGGGAAATTACAATGGCAACTAAATTAGAAATTACCCTTACTAGAAGCTTGATCGGTACTAAACCAGCTCAACGCAAAACAGTAGAAGCTCTTGGATTACGTAAAATGCATCAAACTGTTGAGCATCAAGACAATGCAGCTATCCGCGGGATGGTTGGCAAAGTAGCTCACTTAGTAACAACAAAAGAAATTTAAGCTTTATTTAAAGAATAAGGAGGTGCCACCATATGAAACTTCATGAGTTAAAACCATCAGAAGGTTCTCGTTCATCGCGTAAGCGTATTGGACGTGGTATCGGTTCTGGAACTGGTAAAACATCAGGTAAAGGTCATAAAGGTCAAAACGCTCGTTCAGGCGGAGGCGTTCGTCCAGGATTTGAGGGCGGTCAAAACCCGTTATTCCGTCGTTTACCAAAACGTGGATTTACGAATATTAATCGTAAAGAATTCGCAATTGTGAACCTTGACACATTAAATCGTTTCGAAGAAGGCACAGAAGTTACACCTGCTTTATTAATCGAAACAGGTGTTGTGAGCAGTGAAAAATCAGGTATTAAGATTCTGGGTAACGGAACACTTGACAAGAAGTTAACTGTAAGAGCTCATAAATTCTCTGCATCAGCAAAAGAAGCAATTGAGAACGCTGGCGGATCAACAGAGGTGGTTTAATGTTTCAAACAATCTCCAACTTTATGCGTGTGAGAGATATTCGAAATAAAATCATTTTTACATTGTTGATGTTAATCGTCTTCCGTATTGGGACATTCGTTCCAGTGCCTTATGTCGATGCCGATGTACTAAAGCAAACAGATCAATTAGGTTTGATCGGTTTCCTAAATACATTTGGTGGTGGGGCCCTTGCTAACTTCTCTATTTTAGCGATGGGTATCATGCCTTACATCACCGCATCCATCATTGTACAATTACTACAAATGGATGTTGTTCCGAAGTTTACGGAGTGGGCTAAACAAGGAGAAGTCGGAAGACGGAAACTTGCACAATTCACTCGTTACTTCACAATTGTGTTAGCTTTTATCCAAGCAATTGCTATGTCATACGGTTTTAACCGCATGTATAGTGGTTCTTTGATAAAGGAAGACGGTATATTGACATACTTAGTTATTGCAGTTGTTTTGACAGCCGGGACTGCATTTTTAATGTGGTTAGGAGAACAAATTACCGCTAAAGGTGTTGGTAATGGTATTTCTATTATTATCTTCGCTGGTATTGTTGCTGCCATTCCAAACGCAGTTAACCAAGTGTATGCGCAACAAATTGAAGGTGCAGGCGATGCACTGTTTATCAATATTGTAATAGTACTTTTACTTTTATTGGCGATTATCGCAGTAACAGTTGGAGTAATTTACGTTCAACAAGCGTTGCGTAAAATTCCAATTCAATATGCGAAGCGTGTTTCTGGTACTGCCCAAACGGGTGGTCAACAAACTCACTTGCCTTTAAAAGTTAATGCTGCAGGAGTAATTCCGGTAATCTTTGCATCGGCGTTTCTTATGGCGCCTCAATCAATCGTATTATTCTTCGGACAAAACAATGTTACCGATAGTATTACGAGAGCATTAGATTATACACAACCTATTGGTATGACGATTTATATTGCTTTAATCATTGCGTTTACTTACTTCTATGCGTTCATTCAAGTGAACCCAGAGAACGTAGCGGACAATTTGAAAAAGCAAGGTGCGTATATTCCAGGGATTCGTCCAGGAATCAATACACAAAATTATTTAACTAGCGTATTGTATCGTTTAACTTTTGTAGGAGCTATATTCTTAGCTGTTATTTCAATCATGCCGATGCTGTTTGTGAAATATGCGGATCTTCCGCAGTCTGCACAAATTGGCGGAACAAGTTTGTTAATCGTGGTTGGGGTTGCACTCGAAACGATGAAGCAGTTAGAATCCCAATTAGTTAAACGTCATTATAAAGGCTTTATGAAATAAGGTAGGTTTTTAGGGACTTTGAGTTCCTAAAAATCAACTATATAGTCCTGGGGGGCATTTTCGTATGAATATCGTTTTAATGGGTTTACCTGGTGCTGGTAAAGGTACTCAGGCAGATAAAATTGTTGAGAAGTACGCAATCCCTCATATTTCTACAGGCGATATGTTTCGTGCAGCAATTAAAGATGGTACGGAACTAGGTTTGAAAGCAAAATCGTTTATGGATCAAGGTGCTTTGGTACCTGATGAAGTTACGATTGGTATTGTCCGCGAAAGATTAAGCAAACCAGACTGTGAAAAAGGATTCCTACTTGATGGTTTCCCTCGTACAGTTCCACAAGCAGAAGCACTTGATGCTTTACTTTCGGAACTTGATAAATCTATTGAGCATGTGCTTAATATTCAAGTAGAACAAGAAGAATTGATCAAGCGTCTAACAGGTCGCCGCATTTGTAAAGAATGTGGAACTGCTTATCATTTAGTCTTTAATCCACCTGCTAAAGATGGAGTATGTGACAAAGATGGTGGCGAGCTTTATCAACGTGCTGATGATAATCCGGAAACGGTAACTAACCGTCTGGAAGTAAATATGAAGCAAACACAGCCTTTGCTTGATTTTTATGAAGACAAAGGTGTTTTATCTAATATAAATGGACAGCAGGATATTAAATTAGTATTCGCTGATCTTGATGCTCTGTTACAGGGCAACCGCATATAATTGCCCGGTGCCCGTCGCAGACGACTGAATACCCGGGTAGTGTGCAAAGAACGAAAATGTTTTTTTCGAGAGCTGCAAAAGCATATTGCGCCCGGTATACGTTCGGAGGAAAAAGAATGCATCAAAAGCGGGGACTCCCTTGTCCACGTGCATTTATGATACTTACGAGGTATAATGGGTTTCGTGGAAGCATCTGTGTAACGAACGGGTACTATGGAACTCAACCAACACATTCGTACGAACATGTTGACATGAGGGAGACGTATACTCCGTGGATTGCTATAAGCGAAACCTTACGAGTGTCTTTCGAACATCTCTCATGATTTCCAAACATATGCTTGAACGAATAGTTTCGTTCTACTCGAGGCTATACTAACAGCAAATTACGTTTGAGTTTGATGAGAACCTGATTTGTATATAGAAGGGAGACAGGGTTGATGGCGAAAGATGATGTAATTGAAGTCGAAGGAACAGTTGTTGAGACTTTGCCAAACGCGATGTTTAAGGTAGAATTAGAAAACGGTCATACGATACTTGCGCATGTATCGGGTAAAATTCGTATGCATTTCATTCGTATTTTACCTGGAGATAAAGTCACAATTGAACTTTCTCCTTACGATTTAACTCGCGGTCGTATTACGTACCGTTTTAAATAATAATCTTTTGCACTCCGGACTACTAAGGAGGTTAGGTTAGATGAAAGTGAGACCATCTGTGAAACCGATCTGCGAAAAATGTAAGGTAATTCGCCGACGCGGTAAAGTAATGGTAATCTGTGAAAATCCTAAACACAAACAAAGACAAGGATAATAAGAAGGAGGTGCACGACACATATGGCACGTATTGCTGGTGTTGACATTCCACGCGATAAACGCGTTGTTATTGCATTAACATACATTTTCGGAATTGGTAAAACGACTTCTCAAAAAGTACTAGCAGAAGCTGGTATTTCAGAAGAAACACGTGTACGTGATCTTACGGAAGACGAACTAAACAAAATCCGTGAACAAATCGGTGTATATAAAGTAGAAGGTGACCTTCGTCGTGAAGTATCACTAAACATTAAACGTTTGATGGAAATCGGTTCATTCCGTGGTATCCGTCACCGTAGAGGCTTACCAGTACGCGGACAAAATACGAAGAACAATGCACGTACTCGTAAAGGTCCACGTAAGACAGTAGCTAACAAGAAAAAATAATCGGTAAAGGAGGTTTCTTCTTAACATGGCACGTAAACAACAAACACGTAAGCGTCGTGTGAAAAAGAATATCGAATCCGGTATTGCTCACATTCGCTCAACATTTAACAACACAATTGTGACTATCACAGACATGCAAGGAAATGCACTTTCTTGGTCAAGTGCTGGAGCTCTTGGATTTAGAGGTTCTCGTAAATCTACTCCATTTGCTGCACAAATGGCTGCAGAAACAGCTGCAAAAACTTCAATGGAACATGGTATTAAAACTTTAGAAGTAACTGTTAAAGGACCAGGTGCTGGTCGTGAAGCGGCAATCCGCGCACTTCAAGCTGCAGGTCTAGAAGTTACAGCAATTAAAGACGTAACACCAGTACCACATAATGGTTGCCGTCCACCAAAACGTCGTCGCGTTTAATAGGTGATACTCGACTTGTTTGAGAACATCATTTATTGTACAGACTGAGGATGTATTAACAGCAATCAGTTAACGATCGAATTCATGATGGAAAGAACCTATACATTCGATGTTTTGAGGGAGGGTAAATTGGAATGATCGAAATCGAAAAACCAAAGATTGAAAGTGTAGAAATCAGCGAAAATACCAAGTTTGGTAAATTTGTTGTAGAACCGCTAGAACGTGGCTATGGAAATACTTTGGGTAATTCTTTACGACGCATCCTTCTGTCATCTTTACCAGGAGCTGCAGTTACTTCTATTCAAATTGATGGCGTTTTACACGAGTTTTCAACTATTGAAGGCGTAGTGGAAGATGTAGCATCTATTATTATGAATGTGAAAAAACTAGCTTTGAAAATCTACTCTGACGAGGAAAAGGTCATTGAGATTGATGTTAAAGGTGAGGGAACGATTACTGCTGCTGACATTACACATGACAGTGACGTAGAAATTTTAAACCCGGAACTCTATATTGCTACAATCGGCAAAAATGGTCATTTCCGTATGCGTATGTACGCAGGTCGAGGCCGTGGCTACACTCCTGCTGTTCAAAACAAACGTGAGGATCTTCCTATCGGCGTAATCCCGATCGACTCTATTTATACTCCAGTTTCACGCGTGAATTTCCAAGTGGAAAATACTCGTGTTGGACAATTGTCTAACTTCGATAAACTAACACTTGATGTGTGGACAGATGGCAGCACAGGTCCTAAAGAGGCGATTTCTCTTGGAGCAAAAATCTTAACAGAGCACTTGAATATTTTTGTAGGGATGACGGATGAGGCACAAACTGCTGAAATCATGGTCGAAAAAGAAGAAGATCAAAAAGAAAAAGTTTTAGAGATGACTATTGAAGAACTTGATCTTTCTGTTCGTTCTTATAATTGCTTAAAACGCGCTGGTATTAATACAGTACTTGAGCTTGCAAGCAAATCAGAAGACGATATGATGAAAGTAAGAAACCTTGGACGTAAATCTTTAGAAGAAGTAAGAGCGAAGTTAGATGAGCTTGGTTTAGGATTACGTAAAGAAGACTAAACGGGTTTTGATATAGCAAGACTTGAATTATTCACCAAAGGAGGGAAACATCCATGGGTTACAGAAAACTTGGACGTACAAGTTCTCAACGTAAAGCGATGTTACGTGACTTAACAACGGACCTAATTATTAATGAACGTATTCAAACTACTGAAGCACGTGCAAAAGAATTACGTTCTGTTGTTGAAAAAATGATCACTTTAGGTAAACGCGGAGATTTACACGCTCGTCGTCAAGCTGCGGCTTACATTCGTCGTGAGGTAGTTGCTTCTACTGATGAAGAAGGTAACGAATCTACAATCTATGCTTTACAAAAATTGTTTGATGATGTAGCACCACGCTATGCTGATCGTCAAGGCGGTTACACTCGTATTATGAAAGCTGGACCTCGTCGCGGAGACGGAGCACCAGTAGTAGTAATCGAATTAGTTTAATTTATTTTTATGACGTTTTGCGTCTGCAAATAAATTTGATTTAACAATTTAACAGGCGTTTATTCGTCTGCCAAATTGAAGAGGGTATTTGGTGGGATACTACCGCCCTCTTTTTTTCAAACAGATTTATACGACATTATAAAAGCAGAGTGTTACGATGAGCGGACTCCTCAGGGTTTCAAATCCCGAGAAGTGGCGACTCGTCTAGCTCTACGCACCTCATTTTTCTGATTGGTCTTGAGCAACCAATCTGGAAATAAGTTATAGAAGAGCGCATTTCTCAAAATGAGGTGCGCGCTTTTTTAATTTTTCCGTAAAGTCCGAATGGTTCCGGGCAACAGGAAGTTTTACTTTGTCGTAAAATGATGTAGAATATTAGCACAGCTGAGTTGAGCAGAGGAGGTAAAGGATGAAACGCGAAATTATTTCTTTACAGGAAGTTACATTTACATATACTGAGGAAGATCCAAGTATACGACCAGCGATACAAAATGTGTCCTACACGATTAATGAAGGTGAATGGGTGGCGATTGTTGGCCATAATGGTTCTGGTAAATCTACATTAGCACGATTAATGAATGGTCTTCTATTTCCTCAGACGGGAACGGTACAAATTTTTGGAGAACCACTCAATGAACATAATTTATGGGACACTCGCTCTAAAATGGGGATGGTTTTTCAAAATCCAGATAACCAATTTGTCGGAGCAACCGTACAGGATGATGTAGCATTTGCATTAGAAAATAACGGAATCCCTTTTGAGGAAATGGTAGAACGAGTACAAGCCTCTTTAGTAAAAGTGAAAATGAGCGACTTTATGAATAGTGAGCCCCATCATCTATCTGGTGGACAGAAACAAAGAGTTGCCATAGCGGGGGCCATAGCACTTCAGCCAAGAATTTTATTATTAGATGAAGCAACTTCCATGTTAGATCCACAGGGTAGGGATGAGGTATTACAAACAGTGCGCCAGCTGAGAGTTGAAACAGACTTAACAGTTATCTCTATTACTCATGATTTAGAAGAAGCTCTTCTTGCAGATCGCGTGGTTGTTATGAACCGGGGAGAGAAATATGCAGAAGGAACACCAAAAGAAATATTTGAGCGAGGACAAGAGTTAATCGATTTAGGATTAGACCTTCCTTTTGCGATGAATATGTCTAGATTGCTACGAGCACAGGGTGTGCCAATTGTAGCAGATCACATGTCAGAAGAAGAGTTGGTGAATGATTTATGGACATCTCACTTCAACAAGTAAGCTACGCATATGCAAAGGATACTCCATTTGAAAAAAGGGCTTTATATGATGTAGATTTACTTATTCCCTCCGGTTCTTATCAAGCGATTATTGGTCATACGGGTTCTGGGAAGTCTACGGTGCTTCAGCATTTAAATGCGTTGCTAAAGCCTACAGAGGGTGTCATACGAATAGGTAGTACGGAAGTTGTAGCAGATAAAAAGAATAAAAAATTACGAGAGATTAGACAAAAAGTAGGGATTGTTTTTCAATTTCCTGAACATCAATTGTTCGATGAAACAGTGCTGAAGGATATTATGTTTGGACCTATGAATTTTGGTGTGCCCGAAGAAGAAGCAAGGCAACGTGCCATAGAATTAGTAAAGTTACTTGGTTTACCAGATGAGGTTATGGAAAAGTCGCCCTTCGATTTATCTGGAGGCCAAATGAGAAGAGTTGCCATAGCCGGTGTGCTAGCGATGAATCCAGAGGTACTGGTATTGGATGAACCAACTGCTGGGCTTGATCCGAGAGGTCGCAAAGAAATAATGGAGCTGTTTAAGCGGCTTCATGAAGAAAAAGGCTTAACGACCGTACTTGTAACACATAGCATGGAAGATGCAGCAAGGTATGCTGATCGAATTGCTCTTATGCATAATGGGAAATGTGTACTGCAAGGTATTCCGCAGGATATATTCTCTGATGAAGACCGTTTAATGGATTATCGATTAGAGTTACCTCAATCTATTAAGTTTCAAAAGAAAATAGAAGAGATGATAGGCGAAAAGCTCCCGACACTTTGTTTAACAGAAGAGGTTTTAGCAGAAGAACTAGCACGCCTGATGAAAAAGGAGCGTGAAATCTAATGCTTGAAAAAATGATATTTGGGCGTTATATTCCCGGAGATTCTTTTATACATCGTTTGGATGCTCGTGCAAAACTGATATTTGTATTCTTATTTATCATGGTTGTTTTCATTGCGAATAACTGGATTACGTATGGAATATTACTTCTTTTTACTTTATTAATTATCCGTTTATCCAAAATTAGGCTATACTTTTTGATTAATGGATTAAAACCGGTTGTTTTTTTAATCATATTTACTTTTTTATTACATCTGTTCTTTACTCGAGAGGGTCCAATTATATTTGACTGGAAGTTCATCACGATATACGAGGAAGGTTTGAAGCAAGGTATTTTTATATCTATTCGCTTTACTGTACTCGTTGTTTTGACATCAATTCTTACGTTAACTACGACTCCTATTTCGATTACAGATGCTTTAGAAATTTTGCTGAATCCATTAAAAAAATGGAGGCTTCCTGTGCATGAGTTGGCGCTTATGATGTCTATATCATTGAGATTTATTCCGACTTTGATGGATGAGACAGATAAGATTATGAAAGCACAGATGGCGAGAGGCTCTGATATGACAACAGGTAGTATGAAGGAGAGGATGAATGCGATAGTTCCACTTCTAATACCTTTGTTTGTTAGCGCATTTAAACGTGCAGAGGATTTAGCAACTGCAATGGAAGTAAGAGGCTATAAAGGCGGAGAAGGTCGTACTAGATATCGAAAGCTAGAGTGGGCTACGAGAGACACGCTCATTATCCTATGTCTTGTAGTATTAGCCGCAATACTCGTTTACTTTAGACAATGATTAGGAGTTGATTGGCGTGAGACTTCGAGCAATTATTAGCTATGATGGCAGTCAGTTTTCCGGTTATCAGGTACAACCGGGAAAACGAACTGTTCAATTAGAAATTGAGCGTGTCTTAGAAATAATTCATAAAGGCGAAGTTGTGAAAATAGTCGCAAGTGGAAGAACGGATGCAGGTGTTCATGCAACAGGACAGGTTATTCATTTTGATAGTCCGCTAACATTTCCAATAGATCGTTGGATCACCGCCTTAAATGTTCAACTGCCTAGAGATATTCGTATACTATCGGTAGAGCAGGTATCTGATGACTTTCATGCTAGATACCATGCAGTTGGAAAAACATATCGTTATATTTGGTCACTTAGTGAAATACATAGTCCATTTGAACGTGATTTTTCTGTACATGCAGAACGATATAAACCAGATATCGCATCTATGCAAAAAGCAGCTCAGCATTTACAAGGGACACATGATTTCTCAAGTTTTTGTGCAGCTAATACAAATGTAAATGATTTTGTGAGAACTATTTATTCTATTAACTTTGAAGTGAAGAAAGAAACGCAACAGCTTCATATGATTATTAGTGGAAGTGGCTTTTTATATAATATGGTTCGTATTATTGCGGGTACATTATGGGAAGTTGGTATTCGAAAAAAAACTGTGGAGAGTATTCCAGATATCCTCTTAGCCTGTGCTCGGAAGGAAGCGGGGAAAACCGCTCCAGCGCACGGTTTATACCTCGAAAAAGTGGTTTATGAGGTATGAAACAACCTCACCAGGTGTTTTTCGAAAAATACTTGACTAATTGTTCCTTTCGAGGTATGATGATGTATGGTATTTCTTAACCCCACAATATAAGCCCCGAAACTTATTGGTATGAGGATATAGAAAATTTTAGATCGATTATGATTGAATTAGGAGGACAAAATACATGCGTACAACATTCATGGCTAAAGGTCACGAAGTAGAACGTAAATGGTTAGTAGTAGACGCTGAAGGCCAAACTCTTGGTCGTCTAGCTTCAGAAGTTGCAGCTATTTTACGTGGTAAAAACAAACCAACATTCACACCGAACGTTGACACAGGTGATCATGTGATCATTCTTAATGCAGAAAAAATTCATTTAACTGGGAACAAGCTAAATGATAAAATTTACTACCGTCACACTCAATTCTCTGGTGGACTTAAACAACGCACAGCTTTAGAAATGCGTACTAAGTACCCTACGAAAATGCTTGAGTTAGCTATTAAAGGAATGCTTCCTAAAAACTCTTTAGGTCGTCAAATGTTCAGCAAGCTTCATGTATACACTGGAGCAGAACACCCACATGCAGCACAGAAACCAGAAGCATACGAGCTTCGCGGATAATAATTAAGAGGAGGACATTCACTTGGCACAAGTTCAATATATCGGCACTGGTCGCCGTAAAAGTTCAGTAGCACGTGTACGTTTAGTACCGGGCGAAGGTAAAATCATTATCAACAAACGTGACGTAGAAGATTACGTACCATACGAAACTTTACGTGAAATCATTAAACAACCATTAGTAACTACTCAAACTTTAGGTAGCTACGATGTACACGTAAACGTTAATGGTGGTGGATTCACAGGACAAGCAGGAGCAATCCGTCACGGTATTGCACGTGCGCTACTTACAGTAGATCCTGATTTCCGTCCAGCATTGAAATCAGCAGGATTCTTAACACGTGACCCACGTATGAAAGAACGTAAAAAACCAGGACTTAAAGGCGCTCGTCGTGCACCTCAGTTCTCAAAACGTTAATATTATATTATCAGTTCAAAGCATTTCCCGAGATTACTCGGGGAGTGCTTTTTTTATTTTTTTCTGAAAAAGCTAGAGGATTGTCAAAATGTTGAAAAAGTAATTGTATGTAGATTTTAAGAGGTGTATATTTAGAAAACAATTATAAAGGGGTAGTGAAAATGAAGCTTACTTCACAAAGATTAATATTTCGTTTCTATGAGCCGGAAGATTTTGACTTTTTGTACTCGATGTTAAATGATTCGGAGATGGTGAAGTACATAGGGAATGGTAAAACGCGAAATACAGAAGAAGCACTTGCATTTTTAGAATGGATTCAGAGTCATTATGAGCAAAATGAAGAGTTTGGTTTAAAATTACTCATTCGTAAAGAGGATGGAATTCCAGTAGGACATGCGGGAATAATACCACAACAAATTAGTGGAAAGGCTGAACTAGAAATTGGTTATTGGATTGCTAAAGAATTTTGGGGAAATGGGTATGCAACAGAAGCAGCTAGCGCTTTGCTTAACCGAGCAGTCAACCTGTTAGGTATAAATCGTCTAATCTCTTTAATTCAGCCAGACAACACAAGATCCCGTCGTGTAGCCATCAAAAATGGAATGCAGTTAGAGAAAGAAATAATGTTAAAAGGCAAGGCAGTTAGTTTGTATACATATATAAGTAAGTAATGATTTAAAGAAAAAGAGGAATAGTATGAGAAGTAAATTTAATGCTGTAACGAGGACGATTCTTATTAGTATTTTTATTGCACGTTTTGGAACATTTTTAGTATTGCCCTATTTAACCCTTTTTTTACTCGAGGAATTCCATTATTCAGGCATGCAAATTGGGGCGATAATATCAACGTTGGCTTTATCAAATTTAGTAATGAGTTTTATAGTTGGACCTTATATTGATAAATATCCGAAGAACAAAGTTATTATTGTTGGACTCATTGGATATTTAGTTTGTTATTTCTATTTTCCCTTTATTGAGCATTATGCAGGGTTTATCGCATTTGCTGCTCTACTTGGGGCAAGTCAGGCAATAGTGGAACCTACTTACCGAGTGTTGCTGAGCTTATACACAGAGCCGGAAAATCGGCGGCTAATATTTAATATCCGCTATTTTTTGATTAATATATCTGCTGCAATTGCTCCACTTACCTCTGTGTACTTTCAGAAATATGGAATGGAGAATCTATTTTTTATTGTAGGGCTGATATTCTTACTTAATATAGTTACGTTTGTCATTATATTTAAAAAGTACCCATTAAAAAAGGAGTTTATCAATAAAACGAAGCCATCTATCTTTCAATCGTTATATGTCTTTAAAAAGGATGCTGGTTTTACTATTTTTGTCTTGGCACTAATATTTATTAGTTTTGGCTACAGTCAATTTGACTCTACATTCAGCCAATACTTAGGAAAGTCGTTTGACCATGAACTGGCGATCCAATATTTTGCTTGGCTCATAACTACAAATGCTATTACCGTGCTAGTCATACAATACTTTGTTTATAAACTAGGTGAATGGATGAGCACGACTACTTCTTTAATGATTGGAAGTGGGTTATTGTCTCTCGGATTATTTTTCTTCGGGCAAAGTGGCTACATATTGTGGTTAATGGTCGCAATGGTTATTTTTACTGCAGGCGAAGTATTGGTATTTACTATGGTGGATATCCATTTGGATGGAATGTGTGAGGATCGTGAGAAGGGTACTTATTTTGCTCTATCCGGTGTAAAGTCTGTTGGTAGAATAGCTGGTCCGAGCCTAGGTGGATTTTTATTAGATATAATGAGCAGCGGTGCAATGGTCTTTTTTATTATTTCATTTGTGACTTTACTGGCAATCCCATCGTTCTACTATAGTTCAAAAATACGTGGACAAATCTAATCATACTCTTTGTCCCTCATACGTATAATGAGTGAAAAAGGAGCGATAAACCTGAAAAAATGGCTTGTTATCTTGGTTTTGTTTTTGATATCCCTTCTTGCAGTTGTGTATGGAACAAAAGCGAGTGATATTGGTTTCTTCTTACCCGAACCGATGAGCGGAGTGAAAATTGTTATTGACCCGGGGCACGGGGGAATTGATGGCGGAGCTACTAGTGGAGACACCGTAGAACGAGATATCACTCTTGCTATGTCCCTAATGCTAGAGAAAAAGTTAGAAGCGCAAGGTGCGACAGTGATCATGACGCGTAGTAAAGAAGGAGATTCACTCGCTGAGCACAGACCGGATGAAGATTTCCCTACTACTAGAGCGAGAAAACGCGCTGATCTGTTATTGCGTGAAGAAATTATGAATAACTCAGAGGCAGATTTAGTTATTAGCGTTCATGTGAATGCTGTTCCAGAAGAAAGATGGAGAGGTGCTCAGGTTTTCTATCATGCAGAAGGACACGCGGGTGGCGAACTGCTGGCTAAGTCTATTCAAGGATCCATTCGAGAAAATATCGGAAACACAGAGCGAGAGGCCCTGGCTATTAAACAGGTGTATATATTGAAGAAAGCAAAAGCACCAGCAGTGTTAGTGGAAACGGGATTTATAAGCAATAATGAAGAGCGTGAATTACTTAAATCTGAAAAATATCAAAAGCAAATGGTGGAAGCAATTTCAGAAGGTGTAGTTAAATTTGTGGAAGATAATATTTACTAAGACTAACTAACGTTTGTAGACACTCAGGTTATGGTATACTATAGGGCGAATAGTGAAACTTAAGGGGAGTGTCTACAGATGATTAATGAGCAACAAGTTCGTACCTTGCTAGGAGCATTAAACGACCCATTTTTACATAGAACACTAGAAGAAACAAACGGGATTTCGGAAGTGTCTATTAAAGAAGAAAAAAATCACGTGAGTGTAAAACTAGCTATAGCTAAAATAAATTCAGCAGAACAAATGCAACTACAAGGAAAAGTCGTAGAAGTATTGAAAGAAGCTGGAGCAGCAACTGTAGGTATTCGATTTGAAGAACTGCCAAAAGAAGTACTAGAGCAGTTCAGAGGGAAAACAAAAGAGAGTGATAACGAGAACCTTTTATCACCAAACAGCAAAGTGAAAATTATTTCAATCGCATCGGGTAAAGGTGGAGTTGGTAAATCAACAGTATCCGTTAACTTAGCAGTTGCACTTGCTCGTTTAGGTAAAAAAGTAGGACTGGTAGATGCGGATATCTATGGTTTTAGTGTACCCGATATGATGGGTGTAAAAGACATTCCACAAATCATAGAAGACCGTATCATCCCAGTAGAACGAAAAGGTGTGAAGGTAATCTCTATGGGCTTCTTTGTAGAGAACAATACTCCAGTAGTATGGCGCGGACCTATGCTTGGAAAAGTATTAGACCAATTCTTCAAGGATGTTGAGTGGGGAGAACTAGACTATTTATTACTTGATTTACCACCAGGTACTGGAGATGTGGCGTTAGACATTCACCAAATGCTACCTGCATCAAAAGAAATCGTAGTAACAACACCACATCCAACAGCAGCTTTCGTTGCGGCTAGAGCTGGCGCTATGGCACTTCAAACAGATCATGAAATTATTGGCGTAATTGAAAATATGTCGTGGTACGAGTCAAAATCCACTGGTGAAAAAGAATTTGTGTTTGGTAAAGGCGGCGGTCCAAAGCTTGCCGATGAACTACGTACAGAATTACTTGGACAATTACCATTAGGGCAGCCGGACTGGAATGATATTGATTTCGCTCCTTCTGTTTATGGAGAAACGCATAATACGGGGAAAATCTATTTGGACATTGCACAAAAAATCATCGAAAAAGCATAAGAAAGAGGCCGTTTCCACAGAGGAGCGGCCTTATTTTGCTTCTTGTTTCTTTTTATCTTCCTCCGAAGAACTAGCTCCCCCTCCGCCGCTTTTCTCTGTTTTACCTCCAGCTTCTTCCACTAATTTCTGCCACTTAGATTGAAGCAAAGGACTTTGAATTGTTTCTTCTACAACCTTTTGCATTTCTTTTCGCATATCACTTGATTCCAATACTTTAGACAATTCTTTTTTCATCTCAGCTGAGCCAAAAAAAGTTTCTAAATCCTTTAAATAAGTGGGATCCTTCATTAGGGCTTTCATTAATTCCTCTTGCTGCTTGACCATACTTTTAGCCATTGTCTCTGAAAATTTTGGATCGGAGTAGACTTTTTTCCAAAAGTCCTCTGCTTCTTTTGAAAGCATTGTCTGTTCAACAGATGTTTTCACTTGTTCACTGTCTAAAACTAAAAGATCCTTGAATTGAGGGTCTGTAAGCAATGTTCGGATTGCTTTTTTTCCATCCTCTGTTTGCAGTGCATCGATGAACATCTTCTTATTCTCCTCATAAGAAGGCTGAACAGCAGGAGAACTACAACTAGCGAGAAGTCCAATACTCATTAATAAGAGTGCAAAGTATTTCATATCTGTCACCGTCCTTTCGAATATTGTTCACATTTGGTTAGGAAATATGTATAGTAGGTAGGAAGAAATAGATTTTTCTTAAAAGGCTTGTTACAATTTATAGAGGAAATAGAAAAGATGGAGGATATCTTGTAGTGACTATTCGTAATTGGTTTAAATTCTTTCTAAATGCCATGTTAATCGGTGGTTTAATAACAGGCGTTTTTGGTTTATTTATACGTTGGGACGATGCTTTTTCAAAATACTTTGAAGCAGGACAATGGAGTGAGTTTTTTGCTGCATTTGCCTTTATGGTCATAATGGGCTTTACCATCAGTGTCATCGCACAAATGGGTTTTTTCGCTTATTTAACAATTCACCAAATGGGAGTAAATATTTTTAGAACACTCACTTTATGGAACTGGGTGCAACTATTAATTATTGCATTTGTTATTTTTGATTTAATCTTTTTCCGTTTTAAACCAAATGCGGAAACCACGGGACAAATATGGTTATATGTTATCTTGCTCGCGGTACTAATTATTACCTCACTAGTGGTAGCAATTATTAAAGCAAATATAACCAAAAAGCACACGTTAATATCTGCTTTGTTTTTCATGATTGTTGTATCTACTTTAGAGTGGCTACCAGTATTAATGGTACGTGCAGACAATGTAGATAGTTGGGTGACGCTATTATTATTCCCTATCCTTGCAGTTAATGCATTCCAATTACTGGCGCTTCCAAAATACAATGCACAGTCAGAAGTAGACCGTTTAAAATTAGAAGAACGCAGAAAGAAAAGAAGAGACGCAGCATCGGCAAAGAACTAATAAAAAGTTGCTCTGACTACGAGTCAGAGCAACTTTTTTATTCTGGATAGGTTTTTGTTTTAACTTTTAAACCAAAGATATTTTGTTCAATGGTAATAATTTTTTTAGTTTGAATGACTTTAGTTAGTTGTTGCATATCTACCCGTTCCTCCTGATGCAGGGGAATAGTGAGGATATCTCCTTTTTCAAGTTTAGGGGCTTTGTCGGACCAATATTTATTAGAGCTGAGTAAATTTACTTCCTGTTCCCAAGCCTGTTTTTGAAGTTCAATAGGAAATTCATAATCGATTGTTCTAAACCAAAGTGGTCTTTCACCAATTGCTTTTTCAAATCGTTCCACTTCTTTTTCAAACAATGTTGGATTTTCTATATAAGTAATTCCACTTTTACCTAAAAGGCTAATAGGTACATTTTTTTCTTTCATGAGCTCTATAATCTCCTCGGAACGCTCAATCCATTCAATACTTATAAAAAAATGTGGATAAGGAGCCTGCAGATCATTCACCAGCTTTTCTATATCACTCTTCCCAAAAGTCAAATCTATCGTTACCGTATTCCCGTACGATCCTTTTGAAATAACAGTAGGCTTTTCTGTAAGCTGAAAAACAGGGAGCAGCGAAGAAAAGTTTTTTGGTACATTAAATAAAAACAAACCTAAAACTATCAATAAACCAACCAACAAAGCCTTTGTTTTCATAGAAACACACACCTTTTCAAATCGTTTTAATTAATTTTATGATTTAGTGTTGACATTAATGTTTAAAAGATGTTAAGATACAAAGGTCGCTGAAACAAGACGACAACTTAAACAACATGAACATTGAAAACTGAACATGCAAAACGTTAAGACATACAGCTTGAAAGATTAACTTAGTTAGTCTGATAGCAAAACTATTTGGACATCATTTAATGATGATGCCAGCAAAACAAAATGAGCTTTTTAAGTTCTCTATTATGGAGAGTTTGATCCTGGCTCAGGACGAACGCT
>NZ_FNHY01000021.1 GCF_900103605.1 Psychrobacillus sp. OK028
TTAGAGTTAGCATAAAAAGTGGACATGTTAAAACACGAACCTCATACTAAAAGAAAGTTAAGGGAGCGTGTGTAGGATGGCTGTATTATCAAGAGAAATGCGAGAATACCTAGTAAAATTAGTGGTGGAAGATGGAAGAAAGGCTTCCGAATTGGCCTATGAATATGGGGTGAAACCTGAAAGAATACGTGATTGGGTTAGAGTTTACAAACAGAAACAAACTCTATTGAGTGACGGTGAGCTAAGCTCTTCCATGGAATTAAAAAGACGCATAGCCGAATTGGAGAAGAAGGAAAAAGAGCTCAAGGAGGAAAATGAAATATTAAAAAAGGCCATGCATGTCTTCGCCAAAAACCACACGTGATATTTTCATTCATGGAGAAACACCAACATGAATTTCGCGTGGTAAAGATGTGTGAAGTATTAGAGGTGTCTTCAAGTGGTTATTATAAATGGTTGAAAGACAAATGGAAGCGAGATCGGATAAACAAAGAAAAAGAAAAAATCAATCAAAAAATCAATCTGTGTTTTATAGAGAGCCATGGCACGTACGGAAGCCCAAGAATCACGCGAGAATTACAAGTGCATGGGTTAAGCCTTTGTGAGCGAACAGTAGGCAAAAGAATGAGAGAAATGGGGCTTCGCGCAACACCCGATACCCCCTATATAGTGACGACCGATTCTAACCACAAACACTTTATCTATCCAAATCTATTGGAACGTCAGTTCATGGTTGATGCCCCCAACGTGGCATGGGTGACAGATATCACTTATATTTGGACCATTCAAGGGTGGCTATATTTGGCTAGTGTGATGGATCTGTTTTCTCGAAAGATTGTAGGTTGGAGCATTGGGACCGACATGAAAAAAGAGTTGCCGTTGGCAGCTCTCCAACAAGCAATTATGGTGAGGGATCCAGGTGAAGGGCTCATCCACCATTCCGACCGGGGAGCGCAATATTGTTCCAACGATTATACGAATCTAATGCTTGAGAGAAAAATGAGTGGAAGTATGAGTCGCAAAGGAGATCCCTATGATAATGCTTGTATCGAGTCTTTCCATGCGACCATCAAAAAAGAATTAATCTATCGTTACCAATGGGAAACACGAGAAGGTGCCATTAAATCAATCAGACATTATATCAACGAGTTTTATAACACTAGACGTAGACACTCCACGTTGGGTTATCTAAGTCCAGTAGACTTCGAACAAGCGTACAATAAACGTCGACTATCAGTTGCCGGGTGAGAAAATTAGAGATAGTGGAAATAGGATAGGTATGGTTTTGACCTATCCTGTTTTCACTATCCCAGCAAGCGTTAGCGCGGTAGTAAAAGAAAAAACATCGTGAATTAATATGTCTACTTTCTTTACAGAAGACCA
>NZ_FNHY01000011.1 GCF_900103605.1 Psychrobacillus sp. OK028
CTAAGCACGAAGCCCCCCTCAAGATGAGATTTCCCATTACGCAAGTAAGTAAGATCCCTCAAAGACGATGAGGTAGATAGGTTCGGGGTGGAAGCATGGCGACATGTGCAGCTGACGAATACTAATCGATCGAGGACTTAACCAAATTTTGTTTAACGTAACAATGTCATTTATCCAGTTTTGAAAGTACAAATAAATTATAAAAAAGCTTGTAATAATATCTAGTTTTGGTATAATAAATATTGTCTTTCAAATTAATAATGTCTAGTGATGATGGCGAAGAGGTCACACCCGTTCCCTTACCGAACACGGAAGTTAAGCTCTTCAGCGCCGATGGTAGTTGGGGGTCTCCCCCTGTGAGAGTAGGAAGTCGCTAGGCTGTATTATTCCGAAGTAGCTCAGTGGTAGAGCAATCGACTGTTAATCGATTGGTCGTAGGTTCGAGTCCTACCTTCGGAGCCATTTTTGGAGAGCTGTCCGAGTGGCCGAAGGAGCACGATTGGAAATCGTGTAGGCGGGTTAAACTGTCTCAAGGGTTCAAATCCCTTGCTCTCCGCCAGATAAGTTTTCTACAAATACATAAAAGTATGGCCCCTTGGTCAAGCGGTTAAGACACCGCCCTTTCACGGCGGTAACACGGGTTCGAATCCCGTAGGGGTCACCATTTATTTCAATGAAATTGACGCAGAGATGCGAAACTTATCGTAATTTTACCCAGGAGGATTAGCTCAGCTGGGAGAGCATCTGCCTTACAAGCAGAGGGTCGGCGGTTCGAGCCCGTCATCCTCCACCATTTCTTTTAAAAACATTGTAAGTATTATAATGTTAGTAAGTTTTATAACGTCGCGGGGTGGAGCAGTGGTAGCTCGTCGGGCTCATAACCCGAAGGTCGCAGGTTCAAATCCTGTCCCCGCAACCAAATGGTCCCGTGGTGTAGCGGTTAACATGCCTGCCTGTCACGCAGGAGATCGCCGGTTCGATCCCGGTCGGGACCGCCATTTATTATTTTTTGAGATTTAGGATAAGCAAGCAGGTCGAGGAAGCAATCGAGCAAAAGAAGGAGCGTACCCAAGTACGTGACTGATTGAGCGAGTGAAGCTGACAAAGAGATGCGCAGCTTAGCATAAATCGAAGAGGCTCAGTAGCTCAGTCGGTAGAGCAAAGGACTGAAAATCCTTGTGTCGGCGGTTCGATTCCGTCCTGAGCCACCATATTTATACGCCGGAATAGCTCAATTGGTAGAGCAACTGACTTGTAATCAGTAGGTTGAGGGTTCAAGTCCTTTTTCCGGCACCACTATAGTGGTGGGGTAGCGAAGTGGCTAAACGCGGCGGACTGTAAATCCGCTCCTTCGGGTTCGGCGGTTCGAATCCGTCCCCCACCACCAGTTTTTATATAGGGGCATAGTTTAACGGTAGAATAGAGGTCTCCAAAACCTTTGATGTGGGTTCGATTCCTACTGCCCCTGCCAAATTTTAAGTTAACTTTGAATAATGGCGGTTGTGGCGAAGTGGTTAACGCACCGGATTGTGATTCCGGCATTCGTGGGTTCAATTCCCATCAGTCGCCCCATATTCCTTTTGAGTTAGCTCTTTTTTTATTTAACTATGGCGATTGTGGCGAAGTGGTTAACGCACCGGATTGTGATTCCGGCATTCGTGGGTTCAATTCCCATCAGTCGCCCCATTGGGGTATAGCCAAGCGGTAAGGCAATGGATTTTGATTCCATCATGCCCTGGTTCGAATCCAGGTACCCCAGTTTTTTTGCGGAAGTAGTTCAGTGGTAGAACACCACCTTGCCAAGGTGGGGGTCGCGAGTTCGAACCTCGTCTTCCGCTCCAATTACTTTTCGGCGGCATAGCCAAGTGGTAAGGCACAGGTCTGCAACACCTTTATCACCGGTTCAAATCCGGTTGCCGCCTCCAATTTTAATATTACTGCCTTTAATTTTATTATGCCGGTGTGGCGGAATTGGCAGACGCGCGGGACTCAAAATCCCGTATCTTCGGATGTGTCGGTTCGACCCCGACCACCGGTATCAGTAGACGAAACGTATCTTCGTCTAATACATACTTAAAGCTCACAAACCTTTATTTCATAGAGTTTGTGAGCTTTTTGTGTTATATAAGTATTCGAATTGAGACGGTAGATTTTAAAGCGGTTTGCACTATTTATACTGCTTGAAAAAGTAAGCTTTCTTATCCGAAAAATCTGCAATGTGTAAAACATCGATACATGTTAAGCATAGCCATTTACAAAGTACCTGATTATTTCTAAATCATCTTCAGTTAAGTTACGTCCAAAACGAGAGGACATCTCTGCTGCAATTGCTTCAATTTCTCCTTTATGTTTAATTGTTAATTCAGCACTTGTCTCCAATAAAGAAACAAAGGAAGCAAATTCATCCTTTGTCAAAGGTGCTGGATGATGGGATAGGAAGTAGAGTTTGGCTTCATAATCTTTAATCTTCTCTAAAAGGTTGTGCATCTTTTCAATGGTATAATGCCATTTTTCTGCGTACATATTTGCATAAAGACAGTCACCAAGAAATAGCATTTTTTCCTCCGGTATATAAATGAGATTCGAATCAGACGAATGATCTCCCCCAACATGTTCAATGATACAGGTAACCCCACCGATATTTAGTTTTATTCGCTTTTCAAAAAGGATAGTGGGATTTGGTATGGTAATCTCTCGCATACTTCCAAGCTCTAGCTTTATCGCGTCTGCACAAAATGGAATTTCAATTCCTGCTTCGACACGTTTATCTAACTCCTTGTCTTCCCATGATAACTCTTGTAGTTCTTTTACTTTGTCATAAGTCATGAAATTGGCAATTGAAGGCATATCCATTTCACGTAAGCCAAATACATGATCCCAGTGCCAATGTGTTAGAGCCAGAATATCTCCAGTGACATCATAGGAAGCTAATTGCTCCTTAAATTGTTTTGCGTGCATAGAAGAATTCCCAGCATCAATTAATAGTGTCTGATCATCCCCTACAACAGCAACTAATATTGGTCGATCTGTTTTTTGATATGGGGGCAGGTAGAAGAGACGATCTGAAAGTTTTTCTAATGTTTGCATGAATTCATACTCCTTTAATAACGTTTCAAGGTTCATTATATATTACTAATAACAGAGATGACAAAACTATGTTAAAAGAGTTTTTAAATTTATTTTTGGCAGTTCTCTTCCACAGGTATCATTACAACAAACTAATTATTAAAAAAACACTCACAAGGTTGTTAAACCAACAATTGTAAGTGTTTTTTGTCTTTCATTTTTTATTAAAACATCCCATTCTCATTTGGAGAATCTTTAGGTATCGGTTGACCTATATCCCACATTTCAACGATTTGGTTATCTTTAAAACGCAATATATGTACTACAGCTGCTCCGGGATCTTCCGAACTTTGCTTGATGTGTGAGTAAACAGTAACCATATCTTTTTCCTGGATTGCAAGTTTTACTTCAAATCTTTTATTAGTGTTTTCGGTAGCACTTTCTTCCATCGCTATCATTAGTGATTTGGAGTCACCTGCAAAAAATGGGTTATGATGAAGAAAGTCAGGGCCAATGTATTTCTGGAATGCTTCTTGAACATTCCCTAATGCTACGTTCTGAAGAAAAGATATAGATTTCTCTTTAAGCGAGAGGGGTTTCGATTGTTGTTCAATGCTCAACTTAATCATCCTTTCATAGCTAGAGGCTAGAGTTTTAACGTTTTAGAGAAGTTTAAGTTATAGAAAAGTTTATGTCAACCCTCGTTTGGAAAAGTGGTTGGACAATAATTAAGCATTATCTTTAAAGTAATGACTACAAGGCGGTATGATATACTTCAGGGAACATTTTAAGGGGCTGTCGGCTTGAGTATTAATTTTGAAGTGAAAAGATCTACCCATATTTCTATACAGCAAGTATTGGAAGGTTTACTAGATTTAGATACTGCAAATGAAATTTGGGTAAAATGATGGCAGGTTCCTTTAAAAAAGCATCCACAAAAGATTTAGATGCGCTGATAGCATTCTTAGAGCGATGATTATAGAACTTCGATCTTAAATAAGTTTTTTATTTTAAAATTGATTTAATTTTCAAACTTAATTACAATATTAGAGACCAAAAGTTATTTGAAAGTATAAATCGGAGGGAAATCATGGGGAGATTAGTTCATTTTGAAATTCACGTGGATGACATGGAGCGTGCTAAAAAGTTTTATGGGGAGATATTTGGTTGGAAATTCGAGGATTGGTCTGAGTATGCAGGTATGCCTTACTTTGGGGCTATTACAGGGGATACAAGCGAGCCTGGTATCGATGGAGCGTTAGTAAAGCGTCAAACTCCTCCACCTGAACTAAACCAGCCAATGAATGGCTACTCTTGTACATTGGGCATAGCAGATTATGATTCAACGGAAGCTAAAATTCTTGAGCATGGTGGAAAAGTAGCTTTGCCAAAGTACGCACTACCTGGAATGGCGTGGCAAGGATATTATGTTGATACGGAAGGTAACGTTTTTGGCATTCATCAGCCTGATAAGAATGCAAAGTGAAACTTTAGTCTCTATTATCAGCGTTTGAGATTACTCTGATCTCAGGCGCTTTTCAATGCTATCATGAAGGAGGTACATAGTGGTTGATAACGAAAGAAAGATTATAGAAGTAGATCAGTTTATATTAGGTTTGCCAGAGGATACCCAAAACATTGCGAAGACTTTAAGAGAAATCATATTAGATTCTTCACCAGTGCTTGTGGAGGAATATAAATGGTCAATGCCTAACTATTCGTATAAAGGATTAGTTTGTTATCTACAAACAGCAAAAAAACATGTTAATTTAGGCTTTCAAAAAGGGAATGAACTTGTCGATAAAGACATAAACAATTTACTTCAGGGGTCTGGAAAAAATATGAGACATATTAAGATTACAAAGATAGAGGAAATTCAATCAGAGGCATTTAGATCACTTATTCAAGCTGCCATTGCTTTAAATGAAGGAGAAAATAATGACTAATTTAGATGAAATATCAATTGTAAATGTTGGTATGCTTATAAGAAAGCCAATTAATGAGGTGTTTGAAGCTTTTGTTGATCCAGCTATTACGACAAAATTTTGGTTTACTAAAAGTAATGGAAGGTTAGAAAAGGGCAAACGTATTCGCTGGGATTGGGAGATGTACGGTGTATCAGCAGAGCTTGTCGTGAAGGAAATTGAACAAAACAAACGTATTCTTATCCAATTTGATGATGATACAACGGCTGAATGGCTTTTTACACCAAGAGAATCAGAAGGTACATTTGTCGAGATCAAAAATTATGGGTTTAAGGGCAATTCAACTGAAATAGTAAATAAAGTAGTAGACTCAACAGGTGGATATACGATTGTTCTTTGTGGCTTAAAGGCATTACTAGAGCATCATATAATGTTGAATCTAGTTGCGGATAAGTTTCCTGACGCTAACGTATAAAAATTAGCAAAAGAAAGCAGGTTTTTTTGAACCTGCTTTAACACCCTTTCTTTATTCGTTTTCGTCTTTAGCTTGTACAAATAAATATTTTTCTGTTTACTCATCTATGTTGATCTATTAGAATCTGATTGCCATCTGGATCTTCGAGTGTAAAATGTGCAGGTCCCTTAGTAGTTTCATCTGCTTTGGTCTGCAGTTTCATCCCTTTTTCCTTAAGCTGCTTTTGAAGTTCTCGTACGTCAGTGTAAAATTCTAAATTCTCGGCATTGCTATTCCAACCTGGGTTAAAGGTTAGAATATTCTTCTCAAACATTCCCTGAAACAAGCCAATGATTGTATCTTCGTTTTTCATGATTACCCAATTTTGAGCAATTTCGCCACCGTATGTTTGAAATCCTAGCTTTTCATAAAATTCTTTGGAAGCATTAATATCTTTCACATTTAAACTTACTGAAAATGCACCTAGTTTCATTAGTTCTCCGCCTTCCACACTTAAATAACTGAAAGTTTAATTAACTTTTAGTATAGAGTAATTTAATAATATTTACTACATTTTTAAAAATAAGAAAAGGTTCACCGAGTAGCAGGGTAAGCTGTCAGATGAACCATTTTTATAAGTAAAATACATTATTCCTATTTATACTACAAACTGCTTTACTAGCTCGTTAAACTTTACACGTTCCTCCCAGAAAAGCCCATGGCCGCTGTTATGAAATGGAACAAGATACGAATTTTTTATCTCCTTGTTAAGTATATGAGCTTGTTCATATGGGATAACATTATCATGTACACCATGTACGATTAATGTCGGGACTGTTATTTTGGGAAGATCTGCATCAAGTTTTTCATCCCTTAGCGTTTTAATAATAGCCGCGGTGGACCATCCTGCTGCCTGTAACCCGAGTCCTGTAAACCAGTTGGAGAATGGGGTTGTAATATATTGAAAGAAAAAAGTATCTGTTATACCTTTCATCATTTTGGGGCGGTCATTTAATGTTTCTGTTAGTAGTCTGTTTGCAGTTTCCTGTGTAAATCCAGTGGGAGCTGCGGCATCAATTAGGATTAGTTCTGATATTCCATAAGCGTTATGACGAGCAGTATAGCGAATAGCAATTGCTCCTCCAGTCGAATGGCCAACTAGTGTGAAGTTATTTAGTTGGAGTGCTCTAACTACTGCATGGATATCATCTGCTAATCTATCAAAGTTATAGCCATGCATTGGTCTATCTGATTTTCCAAATCCTCTCCAATCAATTCCAATGCAGCGGTATCCCATTGAGGGTAGAACATCAAACTGATATTCGAATTGTTCGTGACTTAATGGCCAACCATGTAAAAAAACGAGTGTCTTGCTTGAACTAGAGTTGATATCCTCTACAAATAAATTTACTCCTTGCTCTACGTTTACAAAGTAACCCACACTGATTCCTCCATGAATACCATTTTAAGTATAAGATACTCAAAAGTATTTATATGAGTGAATACCTATTTCGAATGAGTAAGTTAGTTCCGAACAATGGATCATCGCAATTCAATATATAAAAAGAAATGATAGGCATACCTTAATCCACATTGTATTAAAGTAGGATATTTGGTATATTATTAGTAATACAATCTGCGAAGTGACCAAGTAAATGAGAATTGTGAAACAGAAAATATAGCAAACGCTGAGAGCTATATCACCACTTCTTGTTGAAACCTATCACGGAGATGTTATGTAAACATAACCGATTCGTTTTCGTTACAAAACGTTTAGAGGGCTTAAATTAATTTTAGGCTAAACTAAGGTGGTACCACGTCTACTCAGCACAAAGACGTCCTTTTACAAGGACAGCTTTGTGCTTTTTTAATTCAATTTTAATAGGAGGATTTTATAATGACAAATCAACAGCAAAACGATTTTACTAAATGGTATATCGATACGATTCAGAAAGCAGATTTAATGGACTATACGCCAGTTCGTGGGTGTATCGCTTTTAAACCAGATGGCTTTGAAATTTGGGAGCATATTCAAGATGAAATGAATAGACGTTTTAAAGAAACGGGTCATCGTAATGCTTATTTCCCAATGCTAATCCCTGAATCTTTCTTCCAAAAAGAGAAGGATCATATTGAAGGGTTCGCTCCAGAGCTTCCTTGGGTAACGGAGGCAGCAGGTGAAAAATTGGAAGAACGTTTAGCGTTACGTCCAACATCAGAAACAATGATTGGTCATTTATATTCGGATTGGATTAAGAGTTATCGTGATCTGCCAGTTCTTATAAACCAATGGGCAAACGTGTTCCGTTGGGAAAAGAAAACTCTTCCATTTATCCGTACTTCTGAATTTTTATGGCAAGAAGGGCATACGGCTCATGTAGATGAAGAAGAAGCACGTCACGAAACAATGCAGATGCTGAACATCTATAAAGAGGTGGTAGAGGAGCTATTAGCTATCCCTGTATACGATGGTCAAAAAACACCTTCTGAACGCTTTGCAGGAGCAGTAGACACGTATTCAATCGAAGCTATGATGAAAGATGGGAAAGCTGTTCAAGCGGGAACATCCCATTACCTTGGAACAAAGTTTGCAGAAGCGTTTGATATTAAATATTTGAACAAAGAAAATAAACATCAGCATGTGCATACAACATCTTGGGGAACATCAACTCGATTAATCGGTTCGGTTATTATGGTACATGGTGACGAGCAAGGACTTGTATTGCCACCACGTGTTGCACCAACTCAGGTAGTGCTGATTCCAGTAGGACCTTGGAAGAAGAACCCAGCAATAATGGAGAAATTAGATGAGCTGTATGCTGCATTAAAAGCAAAAGGTATACGTGTTCGACTTGATGATTCCGATCAATCTCCGGGTTATAAATTTAACGAGTGGGAGCTTAAAGGAGTACCAGTTCGTGTAGAATTAGGACCTCGTGATTTAGAAAACAACCAAGCACTAATGAAAGCACGTGATCTGACTGAAAAAGAATCAGTAGACATCGCTGTTTTAGTGGAACGTATTGAAGAAGAATTAACTACAATGCAAACACGCTTACTTGAAAAAGCTCGAGCTTTCCGTGATGAAAATTCCCATACAAATGTTGATTCTCTTGAGCAATTAAAGCAACATCTTACTGATTCAACGGAAAAAGGTGAAATACCTGGATGGATACTTGCAGGATGGTGCGGGGATGACGCTTGTGAAGAGAATGTGAAAAATGAAACGAAATTTACAACACGTAATATTCCATTCAACCCACCAGCTGAAAAAACAACATGTATTAACTGTGGTAAGGATTCGAAACATACTGTATGGTTCGGTCGTGCTTACTAATTAAATAGTAGATACAATAAAAAAATCAACCATTGTTTTTCCAAATGGTTGATTTTTTATATGGTAAGTATTTCCCCCCAAGTGTGCAAGAAATAATATCCAGATTTTAAAACAACTAGTTCACCGCATTATACTGTATGCTTAATGTTCAACTAGTATGAAATACTTACTCACTAGTTTTAAAGCCTTAATTTTTGGAAGTTTCTAAAGTACCATTTTTACCAATATCACCCATAACAGCTTGCTATGTCAGAATTTGACTGATTATAATAAAAGAAAACAAACTTGATTCGGAGATGAGTGTATGAAAAAAGTTATGTTATTTGTAGTTGCTTCAATATCACTAATGTTAGCAGCTTGTGGTGAAGATTCAGATGTTGCAACAGTAGAAAAAGAAGTGGCAGAAGCTACACAAACAGAAACAGCAAATGCTGAACAGCCAGAAAATGATACGAAAGCTACTGAAGAAAAGAAAGAAGAAAATAAGGATGAAGTTGCTAACAATCTTGCACATGGAGAAAATATACTAAAAGAAAATATCGTATTTGAATATGAAGATGGCGACGTAGTTATGACAATTGATCACGCGGAATTTACGAAAGAAGTGGCGACGTCTACAGGCGCTAGTCCACGTAATATTATTTCCGATAAAGAAATTTTTCTGCATTTAACAGGGACTATTAGCAATGATACGATGGAAGCATTCCAATATGGTCATCAACTGGCTGGTGTAAAATTTAAAGCGATTTATGATAACAAACATGAATTCGATTTCCTAGCTGATACAGAGTCACTTGACGGATCCAAGTTTCAAGGAGCGAGCATAGATCCTTTAGAGGAACAAAAGATTCATATCTATGCACAAGTACCGCTCGCAATAGCGCAGCCTGACAAATCCCTGACTCTAATTGTGCTGGACAGTGAAGGTGAACATGAGGTCTTTATTCGCTAAAATCACAATTCATCATCTTGTGGTACATATGATCCTAAGGATTATAAGTTCTTAGTTTTTGTTTAAAAGTTTATAAAGCACCCCACTTTTGTAGGGTGCTTTTCTTATTGCTCTGTTAAATTTTCGGATACTTTTTGTTCTAGTTAATGACTACCTCCCCGGTATACTCCCTGGACAGTACTAACATAGCCATAATCACGTCCACCTCAACACTATTTTAATATTGTCAACCTATACTAAAACTGCAGACTCTTCTGAAGATAGAATTACAGCCTGTTCTATATGAGTTACTTTAAGACCAAACTTAGGATAAAGAGCTTCCAACGGATGACCTAGTAATAATTTAATAGCATAATAAGGGAAGTTAATATCTGCGAGGCAGCTAATATGTAAGCCTCCACTCATACGTGGGTTAATTTCAAGTAACTTAGGGACGCCATCTTTATACTTGACTTGGATATTAAACACGTAAGGAATTTTATATTGTGCAGCCATTTTTACAGCAATTTCAATTAATTCTTCATTGTATTCAATCTCTCTGATACGCCCATTTCCTTTTTTCCTCGGTATTGCAGTAAGTAAAGTTCCATCTGCGTCGGCTAAACAATCAATGCTATACTCATAGCCATCTAAATATTCTAAAACCATTAAGTCTGGGAAATGCTCCTGCGTTTGTAAAATCTTCACTGCGGTTTCGTAGGAAATCTTTTGAGATGAAGCCGTACTGAAAATAAAAGGAATAGTATCTGCATTATTATCTATAATACGGAATCCACTTGCTCCTTCGCCAATTACAGGTTTAATACATAATTTCATATTATCCTTGCTTAATTCGGCATAAGCCTGTTGAAATTCCTTTGCGTTGTTAACAATTCGGTAGGAAGGAATAGTTACGATGAAATTACCTTCATTTTCTTCGTTCTGTAAAGATCGATACATCGCTGCTTTATCATCCATCATGGCCATTAACTCCCCATCGGGACAAACCAATATTTTTACGCCGATTTCTTCAAACTTATCTAAGTGATGGGAAATAAGTACATTTTCTTTTCTAGGAACAAATATATGAATTTGATTTTGTATACAGTAGTCTAAACAAAATTGTATATATTCTTCTCCCTCAATATCTGGCTCTGTACCAGACACATCACAATACTTAAAATATACCGTGTCTGGATTAGGATGCGTTCCGTAAATAACAAACTCCTGTTGATCGGGGTTGTGCCGGATCAACTCCATATAATGTGACACAGTGGAAAACCATCTATTGAACCAAATATTAATTACCATTATTCTTCTCCTTTAAAATTATAGTAAACTAACCGATAAATGTAGTTTCAAAACTTCCACCATGTATTTGTGTAAACATTGTCCCTATAGAAGTAATCAATTGCTGTCCATCTTCTTTGCTAATAGAGGGTCGTAAAAATACCACATGCATAGCATCGGTTGTATTTTCAGACACAGCAGTTCGAACGGAATCTACAAACGGGCTGCCGAATGGTCCCAATTCATCCTGAAGAGTAAGTATGTGTTGTAATTTGTTTTCTCGACCATTTAACCCAATATATTTTGTTTCTGCATTGCCGACTGTTAGTGTAATATCACTATGAATCTTTGCAATATCATAGATTCCCATTGGAATTTCGTATTGCAGGGAGAAGAAGTTATTTAAATCTACAGCGGAATGCATCGGTGTGATATAATTTTGTTTTGCAATCCTTCTATACATTGCTTCCATGGAGGGGCGGTAACGATTTGGATCTGCTCCGAACTTTTTCCAAAGAGCTCTCCATTCCTTTATCCCTTCAAAATCAGTTACTGCTTTGTCTTCCAGTTCAAAGAAAAGTTGTTCTTGAAATAATTGAAGGCGGCCCTTAAGCATTTGAGGCGAAGAAGTAACAACAATTTTGCTATAATGGATAATGCCTAATTTAAAGGTAGGCTCTATTTCAACTATTAAATCATCCAGTTTTACGATCATATCAACCATCCTTACACTTATTTTCTTTAGTGTAGCATAAGAAAGGAGAACATTTGTGAATATCATTCAGTTTCAACAAAACCTCATAGATTACGCTGCATCCATTGGAATTGATAAAATTGGATTTACTTCTGTTTCTCCATTTCACGAATTAAAAAATCGATTAATCAGGCAGCAGGAATTAGGGTATGCTTCTGGATTCGAAGAACCTGATATTGACAAAAGAGTGCATCCTAAAATTTTGCTAGAAGAAGCTCATAGTATCATTTCTATTGCAATTGCGTACCCTTCAAAAATGAAGAATGCACCACAAAGTGTGAAAGGTGCAAGAAGAGGAATCTTCGCACGTGCATCATGGGGTATAGATTATCATACAGTTTTACGAGAAAAGTTAGCACTATTAGAATTATATATTTTAACGCATATACCAGATGCTAAACTTCGTTCGATGGTAGATACGGGAGAACTTTCAGACCGTGCTGTTGCGGAACGGGCAGGCATAGGATGGAGTGCGAAAAACTGCTCCATTATTACCCCTGAGTTTGGTTCCTATGTCTATCTTGGAGAAATGATTACGTCTATTCCTTTTGCTCCGAGTGAGCAGATGGAAGACCAATGTGGTGATTGTCGGTTATGTTTGGATGTTTGTCCGACAGGAGCATTAATAGAAGGCGGTCAATTAAATGCACAGCGCTGTATTGCCTTTATTACACAAACGAAAACAATGGTTCCAGACGAGTTTCGAGCCAAAATAGGCAATCGAATTTATGGCTGTGATACATGCCAAACAGTTTGTCCCAAAAACAAAGGAAAGGCTAATCTTCACCAAGAAGCTTTTAAGCCTGATCCTGAATTAGTGAAGCCTTTGCTTCTACCTTTACTAAAAATGACAAATCGTACTTTCAAAGAAACTTACGGACATATGTCAGGTGCGTGGAGAGGGAAGAATCCAATCCAACGGAATGCTATAATTGCACTAGCTCATTTTAAAGAGCAGGAAGCTGTTCCGGCCCTTATAGATTTAATGCAGAATGATGTCAGACCAGTAATTAGAGGTACTGCAGCATGGGCTTTAGGTAAAATAAATACAGAAGACGGCTTGCTTGCCCTTAAGGACGCTGCACAAAATGAACAAGTTGAAGAAGTTTTAGAAGAGATTCGAAAAGGATTAGAATACTATACAATTGAGAATTAGGAAGTGGAATAATTGAGTATAAATGTAGTTTTGTATCAACCAGAAATACCTGCTAATACAGGGAATATAGCTAGAACATGTGCGGGAACAGGAGTTAAATTACATTTAATCCGACCTTTAGGTTTCTCAACAGATGACAAGATGTTAAAGAGAGCTGGACTAGATTATTGGGAGCATGTTGATATTACTTATTATGACGGCCTTGATGAATTTTTTGCTGCTCATCCAGCAGGAGAGTACTATTTAATTACGAAGTTTGGTGCTAAGCCACATACTACATTTGATTTTAGTGATTTGGAGAAAGATCACTTCTTTATTTTTGGACGTGAGACAAAAGGATTACCACGCGAGTTTATCGATGCACACCCCGACCGTGCATTAAGAATTCCTATGAATGATAATATTCGTTCTTTGAATTTATCAAATACCGCAGCAATACTAATCTATGAAGCATTGCGTCAACAAAACTATCCAAATTTACACTAAAAAAACGGACGATGTCAATATAGACTCGTCCGTTTTAATAATAGATTATTTTTCAGATGCACCTGGTTTGTCGTCGTAACCTGCTTTGAAAATTGCAGCAAGGAATGAAATACAAACACCAAGAATTAGGATTAGTTTCATATGGAGTGCCTCCTCTATAGTATTCTGCACCTAGTATACCCTAAATTGTTTGAAAAAGAAATAATACGAAAAAATGAAATTTGACGAAAATCGTTCATTTGAATGTTGCAACCTTTGGAATATTCTACTAACATAAAGAAAAGGAGTGATTTTTGGAATGAATGAATTCAAAAATGGTCCAGAGAACGGTTCAATGGCAACGAATATGGAAGAAATAAAGCTATTAGGAAAACAGATGGATAGAATGAGGGACAACAAAGAGCTAGAAGAGGATAACCGTGTATCCGATCCAGCTCAAGCTGAAGATACTTCTTCCATGAAGAAAAGAGAAAACGACTGATTTATCAGTCGTTTTCCTCATAAGAAAGGACGAGAAGCATGACTCTAAATATACATTCAACAAAACAATTAGCTAATGGAATAGAGATGCCAAGACTTGGTTTAGGTATATATAAATTGACAGAATCTGATATTGCTATTAGTGCAATAACAGCGGCGCTAGATTATGGGTATCGTCATATCGATACGGCTAGTTTGTATGCAAACGAAAAAGAGGTTGGCGAGGCTGTTCGAGCTTCTGATGTTCCACGAGAGGATATATTCATCACAACAAAAGTGTGGAATACCGATCAAGGCTACGATCAAACACTCAGAGCTTTTGAAAAATCGCTGGAGCTATTGGGTATGGACTATGTAGATTTATATTTAACCCATTGGCCAGTTAAAGAAACTTTTGTAGATACATATCGGGCAATAGAACGGCTTTATGATGAAAAGCTAATTCGTGCAACTGGAGTAGCAAATCATCATGCGCATCATTTGGAGGCGATTGCCGTAAAAGCGAACGTTAAACCAATGGTCAACCAAATTGAATGTCACCCTCGACTTACTCAGTATGATTTACGTACATATTGTGCAGAGCAGGGAATCGCGATAACTTCGTGGTCACCACTTGCAAGAGGTCGCATTTTAGAAGAGCCAACTCTTCAACGTATAAGTGGAAAGTATGGGAAGACAACTGCCCAAATAGTGATTAAATGGCATCTACAGCATGATTTAATCGTCATTCCCAAGTCAGAAAATCCATCTAGAATCGCAGAAAATATGGATGTGTATGATTTCGAATTATCATTCGAGGACATGAAAAATATTGATGCACTTAATTTAAATGAGCGTACTGGTAAAGATCCAGATAATTTTAGTTTTTAATAATATAGTCAAACATGCACGGTAGTTATACTTCGTTTCAAGAAGTTTAACTACCGATTTTTTGTATAGAATGGAAATATTGCTCAAAAATGAAACCTATTACATATTTTTACGTATTAGTAATATAGATGATTATATAATAGATGGGGTCAATTCAATGAGAATATTTTTCGAAGAGACGAGGAAGAAAAAGAGTAGTATGCCACTCTTAATACTCAAGGTGTTACTGATAGTCTTAATGATTGCAATGATAGTAATGGCCATTGTCAACGATATCGATATTATCTATGTGAAGTTAGTATTTATATTATTAGGTATTAATTTCATTGTAGAAGGAGTCGAAAGCTACTTTCAAAAAGAAGGTCAGATAATTGTAGGAAAAGAAATAGGATTAGGAATCTTGTTTTTCTTAATTGCTATTTTTCTTCAGTAACGAAATACAGGAGGTGTATATATGGGAAATTTTATGGGAACTGGAAATTGGTTAGGAATCTTTTCTACAGTATTAATTATAATGTGCTTCTATTTTACACTTACTTTTTTTCAATACTTAAAACAAGATGATGCTCGCTTAACTAAACAATCTAAATTTGGAGCGGTAATTTGCCTTGCAGCAAGCTTGCTAATCCCTACATTGTACAATCTTTATATGTTTAATGAGATGATGAAATAAAGGAATAAGCGGTGATTAATATGAATCAATGGAAAACGTTAAAATCGGAGTATGTTCATAAAAGTCCTTATGGCAATATAAGAAAAGATACTTGCGAGCTTCCTAATGGGGTTGTTATCGATGAGTATTATGTAAACGAATATTCCGATTGGGTAAATGCGATTGTACTTACAAAGGAAAATCAGGTGGTACTTGTTGAACAATATAGACATGCTGGAAATGATATTTACTTAGAAATTCCTGCAGGGAAAAAAGAAAAAAATGAGACTGACGAAGAAGGGATTATAAGAGAAATTAGAGAAGAAACTGGTTTTGTATCATATATGAAGCCAATTTTGCTAGGGGAATTTATGATAAATCCCGCTACACAAAATAACAAAATTAGAACCTATCTTCTGCTGGATGCATTTAAACAAGGTGAACAAAATTTAGATGCAACTGAAGAGATTAATGTACAGTTGATGGATTTTGAATTATTAGGTTCATTAATAAAAACGAATGAGATAAAAACCCAGCTTTTTACTGCCCATGCCTATTATATGGCAAAGATCTTCCTTTCAAAAAAACAATAGAAGTAAAGGAGGTGTTAGTATTTCTAATTTAGAAATCTTAATAATTATTGTAATTTCACTTATCTGTGTATGTATAAGTTATATTTCATCAAAAGTGAATAAAAATAAGGAAAAGATAGATAAAGGATTAGTATTTGCATATCATAAACTAACCTATAGAAGAAAGATGATTCGCACGTTATGGATAGCCCCCGTTCTAATCGGCTGTCTATTATTTATATATAAAGTTGAGGTATTGTCGACCAACGTAAATTTTTATTTCACAATTATATGCTGTGTGGGGTATGTTGGCCAATTTTTCTATAATTTTTATAAATGGAGACAGTATGAGCAGCATGTATTGGATGGAGAATTGTAAGGTTTATGCTTAAAAAGAAAGAGTAGAAATAATAAAGGGGATAGATTTGAATGATTATGCCTACACATATTGTTGCTGTTGGAGGAATTGTTGAAAATGAGCAAGGTGAAATTCTTTTAGTAAAAACCCAGCATGGAGGGTGGGTCTATCCTGGTGGACAAGTAGAGGTAGGAGAAAATCTTATAGAAGCGTTAATTCGTGAAGTGAAAGAAGAAAGTGGAATCGATATTGAGGTAGGTCACTTAATAGGAACTTATTCAAATACGGGGATATATAAATGGTATGACGAGGTTACGGATGTTCCTACAAAAGTAATGTTTGATTTTGTATGTAAGCCCATTGGTGGAGTGTTAAGTATCTCCGAGGAAACTTCAGAGAGTCGTTGGGTTAAGAAGGAGCAAGTACTAGAGTTTATTACTGCAGCTGCTATTAGAACAAGATTTGAGGTATATGAAAACTTTAATGGCACGGTAAAATATATGGAATACGTGACGAATCCTCAGTTTGAAGTAAAGTTAGATAAAAATATTTAGAATTTAAAAAAAGTAGATGAGAAACGAAAATCTCTCCTCTACTTTTTCTCTTTGCGCAACATTTGGGCATATACTCGCAACACCGGCAAGCAAATGCGCAACATTCAGCAGCTTATACGCAACTCTCAACCAATTACTCACAACATTAAGATGCTAGTGAAAAACTTTTGCAAGCTTTCTGCAATAGTCACAAATTAGTTAAACCATGTTTATCGTTTATCTTCCACAACTAGCAATTCACCTGTAATTGGATGATTAAATTGGACTTTAAATGCATGGAGCTCATACATTTTAGTAGGTGTTTTTTTAGCCCCATATAGTTCGTCGCCTACTATTGGATGTCCTAAGTGAGCTAAATGAACTCGAATTTGATGTGTTCGTCCAGTTTCTAAAATCGCATGTATTTTCGTGAACTGTTCGTGCTTTCCTACGACTTCGTAATGAGTAATCGCATTTTGTCCTGATGGTGAAACTCTTTTTCTCGTTGGATGATGGCGGTCATTACCTATCGCAGCTCGAATGGTGCCATGCTGATTTTTTACTTGTCCTTCTACAATTGCCTCGTAGGTGCGGACGATTGTTTTGTTTTCTAACATTCGGTCAAGCATGCCTTTGACAAGTGGATTTTTTGCAATGACGATTAAACCCTTTGTGCCTTCATCGATACGATGTACATGTTCTCCGTAATGATGACCTTTACTATGTAAATAATTTGTCACTGTGTTCATAAAGGTATGGTTTTGCCCCTCTTCATTTGGATGAGTTGCTACACCACGTGGTTTAGAAGCGATTAATAAATACTCATCTTCATACGCAACATACAATGGAATTTGATCGGAAAGAAGATAGTTAGAAGATTCTCCTTCCCATTTAATCACAAGTACATCTCCTTTTTTGTTAGGAAGTTTCCATTGTAGAAGTTCTCCACTTGTATTGCTGACCGCCTTTTGCATACGTAACTCATGTATTAACTTTTTGCCGAGTTTCCATTTCTTTTGGAAAAGACTATCTATTGTTAAGCCATCTTCTTGTACAGTATACGTAAATGTATGAATCATTTTTTTGCTCCTTTTAAAAAAAGGTCCTGTCTACTAGACAAGACCCTTTTGGTTATTTTAAAACGACTTGATCAAAGAATCCTTGAATTTGATTATTAGAAATAGCGCCTTCTACTCGTACAACTTCTTTGCCATTTTCAAAATAAATCATCGTTGGTGTAGCTTTGATGCCATAGACGTTCCAACCTTCTTCATACTCAAGTACATTGTATTTCACAATTTCAATATCATTTTTTTCAGCAAGTGGTGTAAGACGTGGAGTCATCTCCTGACAATGTACACATTCCGGGCTGAAGAAGTAAGCTGTAACAGGTTCTCCAGTAGCGATCTTCTTTTCCAATTCATCTGGTAAAATAATGTTTTGGTAGTTTGGATCATCGATTAAATCGATAGTAGATTGTCTTAAATCGTCGGTATCGTACGGATTATTAGCTAATGCGTCCTTGTTTTTCTGTGAGTTTAAAACAAAGATTAACACAAAGACTGCGACGATAACCCCACCAAATATAAGTAGCTTTTTCAATTAATTTTCCTCCTTGATAGTCTTCAATACGATAACACTTGTAATCGCGATCAAAATAAATGCAATAAGCGCTAAAAATGGAATAGTGATAAATCCTGCATAATTAATATATTGCCCCGTACAAGGCACTCTTCCACAGGCTGGTGCAGCTTCCTGCATAAAAGAAAGCTTTTGAATGCTATAATGATAGGCAGAAATACATCCACCGATCACCGAAAATGCAAGTGTGGTCATAGCGATTCTCGGATTTTTTTGAACATATGCAATCCCCAATACTAGCACAAGTGGATACATGAGTATCCGTTGATACCAACATAAATCACAAGGCTCGTACCCTCTTATCTCTGAAAAATAGAGAGATCCTAGTGTTGCGGTCAAGGCAACTGTCCACATAAATAGTAGTAGATTTTCTAGTTTTTTTGTCATAGGAACTCCTTTAAATTACTTTGAACTCAAATAAAAGTATAATCCTTCTTTAAATACAAGTAAAATATTTTAACTGCAGCGAAAAGAACTATATAATGAAAGTTACTTATATAAAGAGGAGCCGATAAAATGACTGAAGAATTTGATTTATCACCGTTTGAACAAAGCATGATTATAAGACAAATGTCTTTCTCCGATATAGAGTCAATTTTAGAAATTCAGCGTTTATGTTTTCCTGGTATGGAACCATGGCAGGTAGCTCATCTACGTAGTCACTTAACTATTTTTCCAGAAGGACAGCTGGTTGCTGAGTTGGATGGAAAGGTAATTGGTTCCTGTTCAAGTCTTATTATCAATTTTGATGAGTATGACGACCGCCATTCTTGGTCGGATGTGACAGACAAAGGTTATATAACTAATCATAATCCAGAAGGATATAATTTATATGGAATTGAAGTAATGGTGCACCCTGAATATAGACGTATGAAGGTTGGACAGCGTTTATATGAAGGCAGAAAAGATATTGCAAGGCAGTTTAATCTAAAGTCAATTATTATTGGTGGGCGTATTCCAAACTATCATAAATTTGCAGAAGAGATGTCTCCAAGAGAGTATGTAACATCTGTTTCTCGCCATAAAATATATGATCCAGTTTTAACGTTCCAATTAATGAATGGCTTTACGTTAATGCGTATTAACCCAAACTATCTACCGGACGATAAAGCATCTGCAAAATATGCAACTCTGATGGAGTGGAACAATATTGATTATATTCCACTTTCGAAACGACATTTCAAAACAAGCTATCCTGTACGGATTTGTGCAGTACAATACATGATGCGTAAAATTAATTCATTTGAAGAGTTCGCTAACCAATGCGAGTATTTTGTTGACGTGGCTTCTGATGCCCAATCTGATTTTGTCGTGTTCCCGGAAATCTTTACAACACAGTTAATGTCTTTCCTGAATGAGCCATCTCCTAGCCAGGCTGTTCGCAAATTGACGGAATATACACCGCAATATATGGAGTTATTTTCAGATTTATCGATCCGTTATAATATTAATATTATCGCGGGCTCCCACTTTGTGGAAGAAGAAAATGAAGAAATATATAATATCGCCTATTTGTTCCATCGAGATGGTGCAATTGACAAGCAATATAAAATCCATATTACTCCAAACGAACGTAAATGGTGGGGGATTAGTGCGGGTGATTCTGTACAAGTATTTGATACGGATTGTGGTAAAATCGCCATTCAAATTTGCTATGATATAGAGTTTCCAGAGCTAGCACGCATTGCAACTGATATGGGTGCGAATATTATTTTCTCGCCATTTTGTACAGAGGATCGTCAAGGTTATCTACGTGTTCGCTATTGTGCGCAGGCACGGGCAGTTGAAAATCAAATCTATACAGTAATTTCAGGGACTGTTGGAAACTTACCGCAAACAGAAAATATGGATATCCAATATGCTCAGTCTGCTATTTTCGCACCGTCTGATTTTGAATTTGCACGTGACGGCATTGTAGGAGAAACGGAGCCGAATGTGGAAATGGTCTTAATAGGTGATGTCGATTTAGAAATCCTTCGTCGCCAACGTCAAGATGGTACAGTCAAGCAGTTAAAAGACAGACGACGTGATATATACAGTGTGGAATATAAAAAGTGATGGAGAGGAGTTCATAAATATGCGATATAGACAACTATATGATCAGTGGAATAACTACACTGATCTAGAATCTATTTGGAAAGAGAATCTTCAGTTCATTGCAAAGGATGAAAAACAAATTGAAGATGCCTTCTACCGCGATTTAGAATTTGGAACAGGTGGGATGCGTGGCGAAATCGGAGCTGGTACGAATCGTATAAATACATATACTGTTCGAAAAGCAACTACTGGATTAGCATCTTATATAAAAGGTGCTGGAGCAGAAGCGATGGAGCGTGGGGTAGTCATTGCGTACGATAGTCGCAGGTTTTCTCCAGAGTTTGCACGTGAAGCTGCCAATACACTTGCCTCCAATGGGATTAAAGCATATTTATATATGGAGCCTAGAACGACACCCCAGCTGTCATTTTCCGTTAGACATTTAAATGCATTCATGGGAATTGTCATAACAGCGAGTCATAATCCGCCAGATTATAACGGCTACAAGGTTTACGGAGAGGACGGGGCGCAGTTGAATTTAGCTGATGCAGAAGTCGTTATCGAGCATGTGAACGATGCAGGGGATGCACTTCATATCGATCAACGAAACCCCGACAAAGAATTGATCATTCAATTAGATGGACAACTGGATCAAGCCTATATGGATGCATTAAAAACTGTGCAGGAAAACGAAGAATTCGCAACCTCTTCAGACTTGAAAGTAGTATTCACTCCTTTACATGGGGCATCTGGTACAACAGTTCAACATATATTAAATGAGGTTGGCTACAATCATATTTATTATGTAGAGGAGCAAATGGAGCCAGATGGAGAGTTTCCCACAGTAGAATCTCCAAATCCAGAGGAGCAAAGTGCCTTTGAATACGCTATATTGCACGGGGAAAAAAACGATGCAGATCTTTTAATAGCAGTCGATCCTGATGGAGACCGTGTAGGAATTGCTGTTAAAGCGACTTCCGGTTATAAGCTTTTAACAGGCAATCAAACCGGAGCCATTCTCATTGAATACTTGCTGTCACAGCTTAAAGAAAAAGGAAATATTCCAGCCAATGGACGTGTGTTTAAAACAATAGTTACCTCTGATCTAGGAAGAGTAATAACAGAATATTACGGAGTAAGCACAGAAGATGTGTTAACTGGCTTCAAATTTATCGGAGAAAAGATTAAACAATACGAAGAGACGAAAGAATTTCAGTTTTTATTTGGCTATGAGGAAAGCTATGGCTATTTGATAAAAGATTTCGCACGCGATAAAGATGCTGTGCAAAGTGTTTTAGCAATAGTTGAAGCAGCTGCCTATTATAAAAAACAAGGGATGACAATTCTCCAAGTATTGGCCCAGTTATATGAAAGACATGGTTACTATTTGGAAGGTCTTCAATCTGTTACGAAAAAAGGGGTAAGTGGAGTAAATGCTATTCAAAATTTACTAAAACAACTTCGTACAAATACTATTACAGAGATTGCAGGAATTAGTGTTCTTTCTCAAGAGGATTACTTGCATTCCGAAAGAACATTTACGGATGGACGAGAAACAGAGGAGATATTCCTGCCAAAATCGAATGTTATTAAGTACTTCCTAGCAGACGGTTCATGGGTTTGTGTAAGACCAAGTGGAACCGAACCTAAGATTAAATATTATTATGGGGTGCTTAGTGGATCAGAAGCAGAAAGCTCAGAAAAACTAAAAGCCCTCCAAGATGATTTTTCTTTGAAGATGAATCAATACTTAATAGATTAATAGAGAAACAGGAAAAGTGAAATTGCTTTTCCTGTTTTTTAATAGATTAATAAAGTATAAAATCTTGTTTCTTGAACTTAGTAATCCATAGAGCGTGATTAAGTTATTTGAATCGTTTTGAAATTGAAATGCTATTATACAAAGAAAGATAAGAAAAGAGATTTTCTTTTATAGTAGTGGAAATAAAGAAAAATAGTAAGTGTTCACTAAATACAGAAGCGAAATAGCGAACGAAATTGCATCTTCGTGAGCTTCTACTATGAATAGGAACGGTTCTTTTCTCTAGTTATCCAAAAAAGAGTTGTAGAAGTGCGACGGGCAGACCAATGCCGTAAGATTAGCGAAAAAAGAGAGGATAGTTGTGACGTCTGTTAAAACTATCCTCTCTTTTTTCACTTGGTAATCTTATAGCAAAAAGTCTGACCAAATCCTTCGAAAACGATAGAAACAGGTTTTTACCTTTAAAAAATCGAGCGTCTTTATGTCGGTTTCTTTTTCGGTCAAAAGTATGACGTCCATAATCTACAGCGAAAAGTAGATAAGTGATAATATGGAGTAAGATGAACTACTTACATGGAGGAGTTTACATGCGATCAAATGAACTCTCGAACATAGAATTATTAAAAGAAATAGCGGAATTGTTAAATGAAGAAACAGAAATGGAACAAATGCTGCAAGGAGCCCTACAGAAACTATTAGAAGGTACATTATTTGATACCGGTTGGATATTTTTTATTGATGAAAAAGGAAAGCAACAGCTAATCGCACACGAAAATTTACCGAACGCACTAAAGCAAAATGATTGCAGGTATTTGCAAAAAGGCGGCTGCTGGTGTGTTACCAGGTTTCAAAAAGGAGAGCTAAAAAAAGCTTCCAATATTATTGAATGTAAACGGATAGTCAATGCTAGAAAGCAGAGTAATGAGGATAGTGGTGGTATTACACATCATGCGACTGTACCATTACAATCAGGACAAGAAAGCTTTGGCTTATTAAATGTTGCAACACCAAACACTGTACGCTTTTCAGAGGGTGAGCTTGCCTTACTAGAATCAGTTGCATTTCAAATTGGTTCAGCCATAAAGCGAATATTACTCACTAGGCAGGAGCAGCAGGTAGCCCTAGTACAAGAACGGAACAGACTTGCACGAGATCTACATGACTCGGTGAACCAACTATTATTTTCTGTAACTTTAACTGCTCGTGGCGGGGTTGAAATGACAGAGCAGCAGGAAATAAAAAATACATTTAAAGAAATTCAATATTTAACTCAGGAAGCACTCACAGAAATGCGTGCACTCATTTGGCAGCTTCGACCAAAAGGGGTGGAATCAGGAATTATCGAAGGTCTGAAAGGGTATGGAGAAATTTTGGGACTTTCATTGACTGTGAAGGTAAAAGGGGTCATTAACCTACCGACAATCATTGAAGAAACACTGTTTCGAATTGCTCAGGAAGCACTGAATAATATTCGAAAGCATGCTGGTGTACTCCAAGCAGAACTATATTTAACTGTTACTTCTACAGATGTTTTATTGGTTGTAAAAGATGAGGGCTGTGGATTTCATATGAAAGAACCTAAAAAACTACGCTCGATCGGTCTCCAAAGCATGAAAGATCGGGCAAACTTTGTAGGTGGAACCGTCGATTGGGTAACGGAGTGGGGTAAAGGAACAGAGATATTAGTAAGATTGCCTTACTAGGAGGGAGTTATTATGATACGTGTACTTATTGCAGATGATCATCATGTTGTAAGAAGAGGGTTAATGTTTTTTCTAAAAACACAAAAGGATATGGATATTGTAGGAGAGGCTACCAATGGAAAAGAAGCTGTACAACTAACGTCAAGCTTAAATCCCGATGTAATATTGATGGATTTGGTCATGCCCGTAATGGATGGAATAGAAGCAACAAAACGCATAAAGGAAAGTAATCCTGAAATACAGATTTTAATGCTTACTAGTTTTTCGGATCGAGACCATGTCATTCCTGCTTTAAAAGCGGGTGCTGCAGGATATCAGTTAAAGGATATAGAACCTGATGACTTAGCTGACGCAATAAGAAAGCTTATGCGTGGGGAAAATACGTTACATCCTGAAGCGACAACTCAGTTAGAAAAAGAGGGGGATTCGGTGGAACTAAGTCCTCATGAGGAACATCCATTGACGCCAAGGGAGCAGGACGTATTATCCGAATTAACGAAAGGAAAAAGCAATAAAGAAATAGCTTCTTCATTGTTTGTTACGGAAAAAACAGTAAAAACACATATTTCCAACATATTTGCCAAGCTAAATGTTCAAGACCGTACACAAGCCGCTCTATATGCAGTAAAGCACGGATTAACAGAGCCGAGTGGACAATAAAAAAGCACGGAGAGTCGCAATGACAATGCGATCTACCGTGCTTTTTTGTTAGTATAGGCCATCCACCAACTAGAAATTATTCGTTCAAAAGATAGAACATTAAAAAGTTGTGCATATCGAACTGTATGTTGCACAAACGCATTCGAAAGTTGCGAATATGGCGTAATAGTCAATAATTCCTCATAATCGATCGATGAGGTGGAATAACCGATCGATGGAGTCGAATAACCGATCAATGGACCGGAATAATCGATCGATGAGCCCCAATAATCGATCGACCACAAAAACAACTTACTTTTCAGCAAACATGTCCATATTAGGTTCAATATGTACCAATACCACGGAAAACGGCTTGACCTTCATAATTCGTTGTTCTATTTCCTCTGTGATGCGATGGCTATTGACCACATTCAAATTAGGATTCACAGTTACGGTAATATCGACAAACATCAAATTTCCATGCATTCTTGCTTTAAAGTCCGTTAACTCATCGACACCCTCGACATGCCTCACTATTGTAGAGAGGGATTCGGCTTCGTCCACATTAAAGCCATCAGACAATGTATAAGCAGCATCATGAAAAATAGTATAAGCGGTATAAATAATGATAATCCCAACTAAAAGGGCAGTTATTCCATCTAAAAGTGGGAAGCCTAAAATAGATCCGACAATCCCGATAGTTGCACCGATACTGACTAATGCATCAGATCGATTATCATAAGCGGCAGCTTTTAAGGCAGCACTATTAATACGATTACTAAGCCGCAAATTATATCGATAGACAATGTACATGATAATAGCACTAAGGAGTCCAACAACTGCGGTTAAAAGTGAAGGAGTTTCCTTGATAGGGTTAGCAAGATGTTGTATCGCTTGAATAAGTACTTGGATTCCGATAAATGCCATAATGAATGCAGCAACGAGGGAAGCAATGGTTTCTGCACGTAAATGTCCATATTGATGATGACTATCTGGTGGCTTTTGAGAAATACGCAGTCCGATTAGTATAGCGACAGAGGCAATGATATCTGTAAAATTATTTAGTCCATCTGCTTTTAAGGCCTCGGAGGAACCAACTATACCAATGGTTAGCTTAATTGTGCTTAATAACAGATAAATGGTAATACTTATCCAAGCACCTTTTTCCCCTTCACGTAAGTTTGTATATAGCTCCACATTGTTTCCTCATTTCAACAATTATAGACATAGGAAAACGACCCTCAGATGAGAGTCGTTTTTGTTATCTATAATGGATTTTATTGTTCTTCTATAGGTTCAGGTTCTTCAACAGGCGGCTCACTTTTAATGATCTCTAAGTATTGAATATGATGCCCATCAATCTCTTTTATCATGAACTCAAAGCCTTGTTCTAGAATTTTTTCACCTTTTACGGTTTCATAGCTTTTGGTCATAAACCAACCGCCTATAGTATCTATATCCTCTTCGTCGATATCTATACTTAGTAAGTCGTTTACGTTTTCGATTAACATTTTCGCATCGACAATATAATGATTCTCCGCTAACTTTTGAACTTCTGGAAGTTCATCGGTATCGAACTCATCCCGAATATCGCCTACGATTTCTTCGATAATATCTTCAATAGTTACAAGTCCAGATGTTCCACCGTATTCATCCATTAAGATTGCCATATGGATACGTTCACGTTGAATCTTAAGTAATAGATCGGCGATTGGCATATTCTCAATAACACGGATAATCGGTTGCATATAATCACTTACTGGAGTGGTTGCATTTGTAGGATCTTTAATATATGCGGTTAATAAGTTTTTCATATTAACAAGTCCAATAATATGGTCTTTATCTCCATCAGTTACCGGATATCTCGTAAACTGCTCGACTCCGATAAGTTGAAATACTTCATCTAACGTAAAATCTTTATCGATTGAAGTTATCTCTGTACGTGGAACCATTATTTCTTTGGCAATGCGATCATCAAATTCGAAAATCTTATTTACGTATTTGTACTCGGCTTGGTTGATCTCTCCGCCTTTGAAACTTTCGGAAAGAATCATACGAAGCTCTTCTTCGGAATGGGCTACCTCTGACTCTGATACCGCATCTAAACCAAATACTTTAGTTGCTAAGAATCGTGCGGAACCATTCATCCCATGAATTACTGGATACATAAGTTTATCAAAAATGATAAGCGATTTTGCTACTGCTAATGTAATCTGTTCGGATCTTTGAATGGCGAATGTCTTTGGTGTTAACTCTCCTACAACTACATGAATATATGTTACAAGAGAGAATGCAATAATAAATGAAAGTAAAGAGGCAACACTCTCTGGGAGCTCAAAATAATTAAATGCCGGATGTAGAATCCGTTCTATTGTCGGTTCTCCGAGCCAACCTAGCCCTAAAGCTGTTATGGTTATTCCAAGCTGACATGCAGAAAGATATTCATCCAAATTGGAAACTACTTTTTTGGCATTTATCGCCTTAGTGTTCCCTTCAGCTATAAGCTGATCAATTCTTGTAGTTCTTACTTTTACAATTGCAAACTCACTCGCAACGAAAAATGCAGTGAATGCGATTAAGACAGCAAATGCTGTCAATCGTATGGCTATGTCCAAATAATTACTTTGTCCCTAACCCAAATGAGGGGTAAGACAAAGTGTACACCTCCTGTTTTCTAAAAAATAGTTTATACGTTTAATAATAAAATATATAAAATGAAATTACAAATCTTTCTACTTTAAATACATATATTCGATTATCAATTTTTACAAAAGCTTAATATCACTGCAATGAAGAATATTAGATAATAGAGATTAATATAATTATGGGAGGTTCTTGATGAAAAATAAGTATATAGAAATATTAAAAGCATCTACTAAGCTAGGTTTAACATCCTTTGGAGGACCAGCTGCCCATATAGGGTATTTTCGTGATGAGTATGTGGAAAAGAGAAAATGGCTAGATGACAAATTGTACGCAGATATCGTTGCATTATGCCAGTTTTTACCTGGTCCAGCCTCCTCCCAAGTGGGGATTTCAATTGGTTTATTAAGAGGAGGAATATTAGGAGGTATTATTTCTTGGCTAGGCTTTACGATGCCATCTGTAATACTTTTAATGCTATTTGCTGCAGTTATTTCGAGTTCAGGTTCTTTTGATAGTGGATGGATTCAAGGTTTAAAAATAGTGGCTGTAGCTGTTGTAGCGCATGCGTTAATTGGAATGCAAAAAACATTGGCACCAGATCGTATAAGAATTTCTATTGCCATAGCATGCGCTATACTCACGTTGCTTATTCCTACTGCGATTGGACAAATAGTAATTATTGTTGCTGCAGGCGTTTTTGGTTATATTTATTTTAAAAATGAAACAATAGAGGCTGCTCCAGAGATGAAGCTTAGCTTTGGGAAAAAGACGGGAATAATTAGCTGGAGTCTGTTTTTTCTGTTGCTCGTTTTAGTACCTTTGTTAAAGCCTTTTGTACAATCTGTCTATTACACTATTTTCGATACATATTATCGAGTTGGATCGATTGTCTTTGGTGGCGGGCATGTTGTATTACCAATGCTGCAAAGAGAGGTAGATGTATCTGCAGATATGTTCCTCACAGGGTACGGAGCGGCACAGGCAGTACCTGGTCCATTATTCACAATTGCTGGGTTTTTAGGACAAATAACTGCTGGTACAGGTGGAGCTTTATTAGCTGTGTTTGCCATGTTTTTACCATCCTTTTTGTTGGTCATTGGGACACTGCCATTTTGGTCTATTATTCGTTCTAAAAAAGGGATTCAAGCTGCATTAAAAGGCGTTAATGCAGCGGTTGTAGGAATACTTCTAGCGGCACTTTACGATCCAGTATTCACGAGTGCTGTGAAGAGTCCGATTGATTTTGTTATTGTATTAGTGACATTTACTCTTTTAGTAGTCTACAAATTAGCACCATTTAAAGTAGTAATCGTTAGTGTTTTGTTAGGTGCAATTGTTCATGCTTTATAAAAATTCAAAAAGTATTGACAATTAAATTTTCAGTATGCTACTGTTAATATACACAAAAAAATGGAAATGGAGGTATGACAAAATGATTCGTTTAAAAGTTAAAGCTAATAATACAATAAGTTTTTCATACCTACCATTAGACCGGAAATGATTTAATAACAGACATTTACGTATTCGTATTGTATTGTCTACTATTAAAGCGCATTACCTCTAGTTGGGTAATGCGCTTTTTTACGTCTTTTTATTTCCATATTTTGGTGTGAAAATTCAAAAAGGAGTGTAGGATATGAAAATTCAACGGAAAAAGCAAATTTTAATGAAGGAATCTCTTGAAGGTGGATAGCTAAGAAGTACAGTGTAGAAAGAAGAAATGAGGGATTAGACAATGTTTTCTGTTTTATTTAAATTGAAATGGTTTTTTAAAGATCATTGGAAGCGTTATACAGTAGCAGTTAGTATATTAATAATTGCTAGTGCATTTGAGGTTTTACCACCCTGGTTAGTTGGTGAAGCAATCGATTCCATAACAACGGGTGCAATGACAAAAGAGTCGTTAATGCAATATGTTCTTTATTTTGTGGGAATAATTTTTGTAGGTTATGCACTAAATTTTATTTGGCAATACCAATTATTTGGTGGCTCGATAACGATTGAGCGTATATTACGTTCGAAGTTAAACTTGAAATTTTTGAATATGACACCTACATTTTATGAAAAAAATCGTACGGGAGATTTAATGGCCCGTGCAACAAATGATTTAAATGCGGTAGCAACAACAGCAGGATTTGGAATTATGACATTGATCGATTCAACGATGTATATGGCAGCACTTATACTTGCAATGGGCTTTATCATTTCATGGAAGCTTACTTTTTTTGCAATATTACCAATACCTATTTTAGCATTTATCATGCAATATCTTGGAAAGATTATTCACGAAAAGTATATGGTTGCACAGGATGCATTTGGTGATTTAAATGACCGAGTTTTAGAATCTGTTGCTGGAGTTCGTGTTATTCGCGCATATGTCCAGGAAAGAGCGGAAGAACAAAAATTCGCCGATATGAGCGAAGAGGTTTATGAAAAAAATATGGTCGTGGAACGAATTGATGCCCTTTTTGGACCGATTACTAAGGTCGGAACTGGTATTAGTTATGTCGTTGCCTTAGGTTACGGATCTTATTTAGTATCAAAGGGTGAAATGACGGTTGGAAATTTAATCACTTTTAACGTCTACTTAGGGATGGCGATTTGGCCGATGTTTGCAATCGGTGAGCTTATCAATGTTATGCAACGTGGAAATGCCTCGCTTGATCGAGTGCAAGAAACATTAGACTACGACCAGGATGTAAAAGATCCTACTTCACCAGTACAGCTAAATAGTGTGAATTCTATTGGCTTCGAGGATGTTGGGTTCCAATACCCATTGTCTCAAGTAAAAAATTTGCAAAATATTCGAGTGAATTTACAGAAAGGTCAAACCTTAGGAATTGTAGGGAAAACCGGTTCTGGAAAAACTACCTTTATGAAGCAATTACTAAAGGAGTATCCAATTGGAGTGGGTCAGTTAACAATAGGCGATACGGCCATTTCAGCACAAACAAAAGATCAAGTACTAGAATGGATTGGTTATGTTCCACAGGACCACGTGCTGTTTTCTAGAACGATTCGCCAAAATATTCTTTTTGGTAAAGAGGATGCAACGGAGGATGAGCTAGAAGAAGCAATTCGTTTAGCACATTTCCAGCAAGATTTAATGAATTTACCAATGGGCTTAGAAACGTTAGTTGGAGAAAAAGGGGTATCCTTATCTGGTGGTCAAAAACAACGTGTATCTATAGCACGTGCACTTATTAAGAACCCAGAAATTTTACTGTTAGATGATTCTCTTTCAGCAGTAGACGCAAAAACAGAGGCTAAAATTATCGAAAATATTCAAAATGAACGTAGTGGAAAGACAACAATTATTACGACGCATCGATTATCAGGTATCCAGCATGCGGACCATATTATCGTATTAGATGAAGGTCTCATTGTAGAGGAAGGCTCTCATGAAGAACTTCTTGCACAAAATGGTTGGTACAAAGAACAATATGATCGTCAACAGCTTGAGGGGGTGTCGTCATGAGTACAGGAAAACGACTCTACCATTATGCGTTAATTTATAAAAAGCCAATTATTCTTGGTCTAATCTTTTTAACTATTGCAGTGTTCGCAGATTTAACTGGTCCATTCATTGCGAAGAAAATTATCGACGACCATATTACCGAAGGAGCTATTAATCTTCAGCCTATATTAATGCTGTTGGCTGTTTACTTCGGCTTAGCGATTGTAACAGCAGTGTTTAGATATTTTATGTTTATCAATTTACAGATTGGTGCAAACCGAGTTGTGCAAAAGCTTCGAAATGATGTTTTTCAACATACGCAAACATTGCCAATACAGTATTTTGATAACCTACCAGCTGGAAAAGTTGTAGCACGTGTTACGAATGATACAGAAGCAATTCGTAACTTGTATGTGCAAGTACTTTCTCAGTTTGCCACAAGTATTATTTCAATTGCAGGGGTTTACGTCGCTTTGTTCATCTTAAATGTACAAATGGCTGCAATGGCATTATTTGTTGTTCCAATTGTGTATGTGTGGATGATTGCTTATCGAAAATATGCATCCAAATATAATCATATTGTTCGAACAAAAATCGCTGACTTAAATGCCATGCTCAATGAATCCATTCAAGGGATGTCCATTATTCAAGCATTTAAACGCGAAAAGCAAATGGAGCACGAATTTGAGGAAATGAATGAAGAACATTATCGCTATCAGAAAAAGTTATTAACATTAGACTCAGCAACTTCATTCAACTTGGTGAGTGTGCTCCGTACGATTATGTTTGTCATGTTCATCTGGTATTTTGGAAGCTTATCTCTAGAGCCAAATACTATTATTTCAGCAGGTATGCTCTATGCATTTGTTGACTACACGACTCGATTATTTAACCCAATCACAGGGATAGTTAACCAGTTTTCGCAGTTGGAAAGATCCTTGGTTGCTGGACAACGAGTGTTCCAATTACTTGATGAAACTGGAGAAGAAGTAAAAGACGAACGTATGAAGCGTTATGAAGGAAATGTAGAATTTAAAGATGTATCCTTTGCATATAAAGCAGACGAATATGTTTTGAAGAATTTGAACTTTGTAGCAAATAAAGGAGAGACAGTGGCACTTGTAGGTCATACGGGATCTGGTAAAAGCTCTATTATGAACCTGTTGTTCCGCTTCTATGATCCTTCAAAAGGCAAAATTCTAATAGATGGCACGGATATAACAGCTTTACCGAGACAAACGATTCGAGAACATATGGGCATTGTATTGCAGGATCCTTATTTGTTCTCAGGAACGATTGAATCCAATGTAAGCTTAAACGATCCACGTATTTCACGAGAGAAAGTAGAGGCAGCTTTAGAGGCTGTTGGTGGAGAACGTGTGTTGAAAAATCTAGAAAAAGGATTGGATGAACCGGTTATCGAGAAAGGGAGCACCTTATCATCTGGACAAAGACAACTCGTTTCTTTTGCTAGAGCTCTTGCTTTTGATCCGGCGATTTTAATATTAGATGAAGCGACTTCTAATATAGATACAGAAACCGAAGAGATTATTCAACATGCAATGGACGTTTTGAAAAAAGGAAGAACGACATTTATTATTGCACATCGTCTTTCTACGATTAAAAATGCTGACCGCATTTTAGTACTAGATCGTGGGGAAATTGTTGAAAGTGGAACTCATGATGAGTTATTGCAGTTGCAAGGTCGCTATGAACAAATGTATAAATTACAAGCAGGAGTGTCTCAGCATGTGTAACACATGCGGGGATACTCCCTTTTTTTGTTCGCTTACTTATTGAACAATGTGTATTCGAGGATTGAGGGTTTCTGTAGCCTTCAATCTTCTTTTTGCAGTTAAAGTGTGGAATTAATTTCCTATTCCAACTAGAGCTATGATTATTCCAACTAAAATGATTAAAATTCCAACTAGGCTAGTCATTTTTCCAACTAAAACGGTTAGAATTCCAACTAACACAATTTACCACCCTGATTGGAGCAGCGGGCAGCGACTCAAGCGGGAACAACACATGTTTTTGTGCCTTTATAGGGGATATATGTTGAATGATACTCTTGACCCCATCGTTTGGAAATTATTTTGTGAAACGAATCATACAATGTTAGGGAGAAAACTTGGAGGTGGCTAGTTGGCGAATGAGTTTGTTGAAAGGTCATTAAATGAAATTAGATTTTGGTCAAGAATTATGAAGGAACATGCATTTTTTTTAAGCTTAGGATTTACTTTTAATGAGCAAAAGTTGATTGAAGAAGCACAACAGTACATTGCAATATTCGAAAAAATCGAAGAGCAGTTAGCGGGTTACAATGTGAATTCTGATCCACGGCAGGTCAAAGCTTTCAATACACATGTGTATCAAGCGGCAGTATCAATTTATGCGTATAAACGAAAAGTTTTAGGGCTCATCCTACGATGCGAAATCAGAACGAACAATTATCCATTATTAGTTGATCATACTAGTAGAGAGGCAGCTTACTTTGCTAAAAGGTTAAAAGAATTAAATGAAGGGAAGCTACAGCCTCTACCAGAAGCAATCATTAAGGAAAATGTATTTTTCCTTAAAATTATGGCAGACCATGCTAAATTTATTGGTCATCTTTTGGACCCAAGTGAACGAAAATTAGTCGAACAGGCAAGAGAATTTAGCCATGATTTTGATCAGTTATTATATCAAGCAATTGACTTGGAACATATGAAACCACAATCAGAGACACCTCCACTACTTGACCAGTTTATGGATCAAAATCGAGTATCTGTCGTTTCTTTAAGAGACTTTAAGAAAACGGCACGCGATTTAATTGAGGCGTGTCGTATTAAGAGCAATATTCATCCGCTATTAGCAGACCACACGTTTAGAGAAGCAGAACGTTTTATCGAAATTATCGATATGTTCGAGGCAAAACTTACTGAGGGGACCTCGTCGGCAGGTCAATAACCCTATAGCCAAAAATATAGATTGAAATTTTACTTCGAAAATCATATATTTAGAGTACCGAAATAAAGAGAAGAGGTACTCTATGTTTATTTGGTTTGCTGATTGGAAAAAGAAGATATCTTCCTTTAATAGAAATGTGAAAATGTTTATGCTTGCAAATATACTCATTCAAATTGGAATGGGTGTATTTATGGTTATGTACAACCTATATATAAAAGAGCTAGGGTTTCCTGAAACACTAAACGGTAAAATAATCTCTGTGACTTCACTTGCTTCAGCGCTTATGTTAGTGCCAGCTGGTTATTTAAGTGACCGTTTAGGTAGGAAAAGAATCATAATCGCGGGAGCTATAGTTTCTGCAAGTACACTATTCTATAGAAGTTTAGTTACGGGAGAGCAGTCTCTCATTTATGCTGCATTCTTTACAGGACTATTTATGGCATTAGTTCAAGTATCGGGCGTTCCTTTCTTAGCTGAAAATACAGATTCTAGTCAGCGAATGCATCTTTTTAGTATTCACTTTTCTTTAATGACAATTGCTAGTGTAGTGGGAAGTTTAGGGGGAGGGGTGTTAGCTGACGCTCTTCATGTTATTGGGAATATTTCTACGGTAGATTCAATTAAGTATGTCTTAATCATAGGAGCAATCATCTTTACATTTGGCTTGCTTCCTTTGTTCCAGCTTAAACCTGTAAATGTTAAAGAAGATAAAAACAACAAGGTTGAAGAATTGGAAACAAATGCACCGAGCGGATTCCGCAAAAATTTGAAGGTTATTATATTATTTGGTTTCGCAAATCTATTAATTGGAACTGGTTCAGGGCTTGTCATTCCTTATTTAAATTTATACTTTTCTAATCGCTTTGATGCATCCAATACATACATAGGACTCATATTGTCTCTTGGCTCTGCAATGACTGCGGTAGCTATGTTGCTAGGACCTGCTTTAGTGAAAAGGGTTGGGAAAGTAAAGGCATTAGTTATTTTTCAGCTAATGTCGATTCCATTTTTGTTCATCACTGGTTATACCAATTCTTTACTCATTGCCTCCATTGCGTTTTTAATGCGCCAAGCTTTGATGAATGCTGGGAATCCTATTCAAAGTGCAATTGCAATGGACCTAGTACAGGATAAATATAAGGGACTTGCCAATTCGGTAAATCAAATGGTATTCAATGTAGGATGGGCAAGTACTGGAGCTATTTCTACAGGTCTTGTAGTAACATTTGGCTTCTATTGGGGATATGCTTATACGTTTACGATTACAGGAATACTTTATATTATTGCCTCTAGTTATTTCTATTTTGTGTTTGGGCGAAAGAAGATTAGTACCAATTAAATATATCCATTTTTTTGTGGAAATAAAAAAGTGTATGGAAGTGAAGAAATCATTTCCATACAACTTGGCGTATTTATATTAATTCCTCAATCATATACATGAAATAGCATTAGCTCATGTATCATTTTTTTCACTGCTTCTTCATCAGCTGGTGTTTCACCGAGCCATTTTATATTGCCATCCTGTTCATATTCTGCAGCGTACCGTTGTTGTTTATAAAAGAAAGAGACGGACCAGCCTGGAAGTTGTTTGTTTTCATAGAGTGATTTAAAGCTAAAATGTTGTAGCAAGAATATCAACCTTTCATGTGAGGGAATTTGTTCGCATACACTAGTATAAATGACTAGTGAAGGAGCATCGAATTGTTTAATGAGCAATTAAGGCAAGCCATACTTAATGAGTATCATGATTATCATTTTTATCGTTCTATGTATAAATTGACTGATGATCCGTATTTGCAAGGTTTTATCGAACATATATATGAGGATGAAAAAAGCCATTACGAAATGTTCCAACAACTCTATTATATGCTGACTGGTACGTTTGTTCAAAACTTTCCGGAACCTCAATTATGTACAGATTTGAAGGACTGCATAAAAGATGCAATAAGGGATGAATTAGAAGGTGCCGAGGTTTATAAAGAAATGTTATTGTTAATACCAATCCAACAAGCATATGCACCGCTATTTGTTGCGATGCATGATGAGACAGAGCATGCAATACGTCTTTCCACTATGCTTCATTTTTTGTAAATTCTTTTAGTGTTTGCCTTTCCTCTGCTATAATAATCTAGAAGCTAGAGGAAAAAGGTGAAATTGATGGATTTTATATGGACAATCACATTTATGGCAGTGGTAGGAGCAGCAATCGGAGCAGTAACTAATCACCTAGCTATTAAAATGCTTTTTAGACCACATGAGGCAAAATTTATAGGCTCTTGGCGCATCCCGTTCACTCCAGGTTTAATCCCTAAAAGACGCGATGAACTAGCAAGACAATTAGGAAATACTGTTATCCAGCATTTGTTGACGCCTGATATCTTTAAGAAAAAGTATTTCAATGAAGAAATGAAAAATAAAGCAGCTCATTTCCTAACGGAGCAACTGAACGATAAAATCTTTCAATCGGATAAGTCGATAAAAGAGTGGTTGAAACTTGCTGGAATAGAAAACGTTCCAACTATTGTAAATGAAAAAATAGAAGACCAGGTGGATGTTCAATTTAGCCAATTAAAAGTTAGATTCGAACAGGAAACTATACGTCAGCTTGCACCAATCGATTGGCAACAAAAAGCTGATGCCAAAGTAGGAGAAATCGTTTCGTATATTCTAGTTAAAGGTGAAGACTTCTTTGAATCAGCAGAAGGTAAGATGACCGTAAAAAATCTTATTGATGATTTCCTTTCTACTAAAGGGACACTCGGCAATATGATTCAAATGTTCATGGGGGAATCATCATCACTTGCCGGAAAAGTTCAACCAGAAATATTAAAATTCCTAAGAGCACCTGGAACGAAAAATATGCTAGAAAAAATTGTACGAAATGAATGGGAGAAATTAAAAGATCGTCCACTTATTGAAATGATGGACGGCTTTGACTTTGAGCCAATTGTTAAAAATGTAAAGGAATATTTGACAGAACAATTGGCGATCGAAGAAAAATTAAACTATAGCTTCCTTCATTATTTTCCAGGAGCAACTGGATGGACAGAGTCATATCTTATACCAAAAGTGACATCGTTCGCATTCCAGGAAGCAGAAACAAAGCTAGAAGAAGTCTTGCGCAAAATGAAATTAGAAGATATGGTAAAAGAGCAAGTAGACACTTTCCCAGTATCTCGCTTAGAGGAAATTGTTCTTGGTATTTCGAAGAGAGAGTTCAAAATGATTACCATTTTAGGTGGTGTTCTTGGTGGGCTTATCGGTATTATTCAAGGATTGATTGTATTCTTTACTACTTAAACTAAAGGGGCTAACTAACATGATTAACATTTATGATGACATTAACAAACTAGAAAAAACACTACGCCAAACGGATGAATTTTCTAATGTAAAAACTGCAGTAGAATCTGTAAAAGCTGATGAACAGGCTCTAGCTTTATTCCAAAGCTTCCGTAAAGTTCAATTGTCTCTTCAAGAGAAGCAAATGAACGGGGAAGAAATTTCTGGAGAAGAGATTGAGTATGCACAAAAAACAGCTCAGTTAGCGCAAGGAAATGAAAAGATATTCCATATGCTTCAAGCAGAAATGGCTTTAAGCCAACTTATTGAAGAAGTAAATCGTGTCTTGATCAAGCCTGTTCAAGAACTTTATGAAGGTATCTAAGAAAACAAATGAAAGGAACTTCTCCTACTATGGAGAGGTTCTTTTTTCATTTTCTGCGAAGTGGAAAGTAAACAAAGTGGAAAATATTCCATTTTAAGAGTAAACACTCATCGAGCTTGAAGAAAATAAAAAGAAACGTCAGTAACTTAGATTTAACTATGAAAAGAGAGGATTCTTACTTGTTAAATTTAAAGCTATAAATAGTTTTCCTCTTTTTAAAAAGGATTTTAATGGTATAATGGCGAATCTATATAGAAGAATGAATGACTATTCACTTACAAAGGGGAATGTATATGTATAATACTTTATTATTAGAAAAAGAAGGTCGTATTGCGACTTTAACATTAAATCGTCCAGAAGCGATGAACTCGATGAATGGGGTAATGATGAGAGAGCTGGCAGAAAGCCTTGAATCCCTACAATCAGACAGATCGATTCAGGTGTTGGTTATTAAAGGGGAGGGGCGCGCATTTTCAGCTGGTGGAGATATTAAAGCGATGCTAGATAAAGAGAATCCTTTTGATATGGAAGAGGCCATGACCTACCTTACACGAATTGCTAAAACTTTATATACGTTACCCCAAATTACTATCGCTTCAGTACACGGGGCGGCTGCAGGGTTAGGATTTAGTATGGTGTTGGGCTGTGACATTATCATTGCAGAAGAGAATAGTAAGCTTGCTATGAATTTTATAGGAATTGGTCTAGTTCCTGACGGAGGAGGACATTTCTTCTTGAAAGAGAGGGTTGGTATTCCGAAAGCCAAACAGCTTATGTGGAGTGGCCAGCTTTTCACCGGCAAAGAAGCACAGAAAATCGGACTGGTGGATGAAGTTGCATCCGATGGTTTAGGAGCAGCAACAGCAGCATCTTATGCACAAAAGCTACTGCAATCACCAGTTGCTGCCATGATTGCATCAAAGGAAATCTTACACGCAACAAAGTTAAACGAATTACAATCCATACTAGAAAGAGAAGCTGTTACTCAATCGGCAATGCGTAAAACAGATGATCATTTAGAAGGTATTCAGGCTTTTGTGGAAAAGAGAAAACCACAATTCAAAGGAAATTAAGATAAACAAAAGGGACTTATCCAAAAAAATGGTTAAAGTCCCTTTCCTCATTTTATACGTGAAATAATACTAGTTTGCCAGAGCTATTCACTAAGCGATGTGTTTTTTCAGAAAAGCCCTTTTCTTCGATTACCGCTTCACCTTTTTTCTTTGCATCATCATCATTCTCAAATTCCCAAGTTTCTTCTAAAATTAGTTCCCCAGTTGGTTCAAATGCTGTGAATTTGTATGCTTTCATCAATCTAACACCCCTTTATTGTAATCATCTATATTATACAACAATAATAGGTTTGACTACCTATATTTAGTTGTAAACAGCCTTTTCTTTATGGTAAAATAAGAACAAATATTCTATTTTCGAATGAGGTGCACTAGATGGCAAGAATACGTTTTCTACATGTGGCAGATTTACATTTGGACAGCCCCTTTAAAGGTATCTCCTCTATTCCTAAGAGTAGATGGAAAGATATACGGGAAAGTACTTTTCAAGCATTTCAAAACATGATTAATTATGCGGTTGAAAGTAAACCTGACTTCGTATTAATAGTTGGTGATATTTATGATGGGGAAAACCGTAGTCTTCGTGCGCAGCATTTATTTCAAAAAGGAATGGAAGCATTGCATGTAGAAAATATTCCGGTATTTATTTGCCATGGTAATCATGATCATTTAAGTGGAAATTGGGTTCGTTTTCAATTGCCATCAAATGTTCATGTATTTGGTGACAAGGTAGAAACAAAAACACTCCAAATAAACGAGGAAAAAGTGCATATTACAGGATTTAGTTATCGAGAGCGTCATATTTTAGAGCCTATGCATAGTCACTATCCCTTTGCAAAGCCCAATGAGATTTATATTGGTATGCTACATGGTAGTTTAGAAGGAAACAGTGAGCATGATGTGTATGCGCCATTTCGAAAAAGCGATTTATTAGAAAAAGGCTATCAATATTGGGCACTCGGCCATATACATAAGCGCCAAATTATCCATTCCGACCCGCCAATTGTTTATCCAGGAAACACCCAAAGCAGGCATCGAAATGAAAGTGGCCTGAAAGGATTTTATGAAGTATCGTTACTTGGCAATCAAGCAGAGCTTCAATTTGTCCCATCAGCTGCTTTTATTTATGATGAGCTTACCATAGATTGTGGGGGCATAATCCACGCGAATGAATTAATCACTCATATTGAAAATGAACTGAGAAATTATAGTCAAATAAACGGAAAAGCCATCATTGAGCTTTCGATAAATGGTAAGACAGAGGAAACAATTGAATTATTACAGTCGACTCATAAGGATGAATGGCTAATATTAATTCAAGAGAGTCTCGAGCTAGCAAATGACTTTTTAATAATAAAAGAATTACATATAGAATCTCCAATTGAGCAGAGCACAGAATCTACTATGTTGCTATCTGCTTTAAAGGAGTGGGATACTTCGGGATGGAAGCACGCTTTAAAGGAACTTTATCAGCATCCTAAAGGGAGTAGGTATTTACAGCCTATTGACCTGGGCTTTATAGAGGAAGTGTTAACAGAAGCAGATTTAATAGTTTCCAAGGCTTTAGCGAGGGGGAGTAATAATTGAAGCTTACAAAACTGCATATATACGGCTTTGGGAAGCACGAGAACGTGGAAATTAATCTGATCAACGGTATCAATGTGTTCTTCGGTGAAAATGAAGCAGGAAAAACAACTATCCAACAATTCATTTTGCAAATTTTATTTGGTTTTCCACAACGAAACTCTCCATTTCTTCGCTATGAGCCTAAAAGCAGTTCCACATACGGAGGTAATGTTCAGATTATCGACCATGAGAGCCAATCTATAACAATTGAACGAGTTAAAGGGAAGGCAAGTGGAGATGTTACGGTATACTTTCCAGACGGTAGCAGAGGAGGAGAAAGGGAGCTAACCAAAATTCTGCATGGATACTCTCGGGCTGATTTTGAGGCAATTTTCTCTTTTTCCTTGCTACAATTACAGGGCTTCGAGAAGATGACAGAAGAGGAGCTAACGAGAACATTATTATCTTCCGGTACGACGGGAATAGATACATTAGCGGTCGTTGAAAACCAATTTTTAAAAGAAATGGGAGAGCTATTTAAACCAACGGGTAGAAAGCCTCTTATCAATCAAAAAATTGAAGAGCTACGTGCATTAGAAACTACCTACAAGCATCAGCTAGAGGAAGTAGAAAAATATGAACCTTCTATTAAACGTCTTAACGAGCTTGAATTAATTGTGGAGGAACTAGATCAAGAAGAGAAAGAGATTTCTACACAGTTTCAACAATATTTGGAATGGAAACAACTGAAACCATTGAAAGAAAAAGAAACAGAAATTCATCAGGAACTAGACTTAGTAAAGCATCAGCTTTTTCCCTCAGATGGTATCCGTCGATTTGAATTAATAAAAGACAAATTGAATCGTAACAATGTGGAAATGGAACAGTTAAAAAAAGAGTTGAATATGTTAACAATCCATGCAACTAGTTTAACCTCACAGCAATTAGAAGAATTACAATCTTTTCTAAATCGAGAAACAGAATGGCATCAGCTTCTTTCCAAACGAATACAAATAGAAGAGGAACAAAGTAAAACACTTCAGAACCAAATGCAACAGTTGGCACTAGTCGGAGTTGACTGGGAAAAAAGCTTGACGCATATTGTCCAAGCCGATGTTTCAATCCAGCAAGAGGATAAACTAGTTACGATTCTTCAAACAGAAAGAAACTTGGAGCTCGAGCTGCAACAGGAAAAACGATTATTACAAATGAAGGAACAGGATCTCCTTCAGCAACAACAAAGAGTGACAGAGACAAAACGAGCAAATAAAACATCTGCTAACCAAAAAGCGAATAAAATAATGTACGCAATCATAGCAGTCATAGTCATTGTTGGGATATTCATAGGGGTTACACAATCGAATTGGATGGTAGCTCTTACAGCTGTTGTCATAAGTGGAATTGTATATGTAGGCTTTACCCAGTTGATGAATACATGGAACCAATCGAATGATGTTCAAACATATGCTGATTTATTGAAAAAGGAACAGGAGTCATTACAACAAGATATTTCTATATTGAAACAACAAATTAGTGAGTTAGAAAGTAAAAAGCTAGAAATATCAAAACAAGTAAATGAGTTTTTGAATAAATACCATATTAATAAACAATTATCACCAAGTCTATTACCCGAACTATTTAAGCGTCTACGAATGATTCAGGAACAGCAAATAGAGCTTGACCAGATGGAAACTAAGCTTTATGAAGTTCGCATAAGAATACAAGAGTTGTTTAAACAAGCTGAGGAGAAAGCTCCTAAAAACCATACTGAAGATATGCTGTTTCACCAATTAAGAGAGTTTTACCTAGATGAAAAGAAAAAATCAGAAGAAGTGCAATATAAAGAGGCAAGAATTTACGAATACCAAAAGAAGCTTCAGGAACTATCGTTACTTCAACAATCCTATACCGAACAAATCTATATTTTGTTTCGGGAGGCAAATGTAGATATAGAAAGCGACTACTATTCAGCAAATTCTATCCATGAACAAAAAGTAAAGCTTGAAAAGGAATTACACGATCTTCACATGCAGTTAGATGGAAAACAAATAAATCTGAACGATTTTGATGATGTATTTGAGGACGAGTGTAAGCAAAAACTACTTCACTTACAAAATAAGAGAAATGAATTAAATGAGGAAAAAGCATCCTTGTCCTATGAAACAAAGAAATTATTAGAAGATGAAGAGATAAGTGAACAACTTCAATTACTCGAACAGAAAAAAGCAGAACTACATGACCTTGTGAAAAAATGGGCTGCGCAAAAGGCAATCGTGGAATCAATTAAGCAAATCATGAAACAGTTAAAAGAAGAGCGACTTCCAGAAGTATTAGAAAGTGCTCAGCGTTATTTTAAGCTGCTTACAAACAATTCATATGAACAATTGATATTATCGCCAGAGGGAAGCTTTGAGGCTGTTAAAGCAACTGGACAGCGATTTAAAATAGCGGAGCTAAGCCAAGCAACAAAAGAGCAGGCTTATATTTCCTTGAGACTTGCACTTGCTGTTTCTTTGCAAAGTAAAGCACCATTTCCAATCATCATGGACGATCCATTTGTACATTTCGATCGTGTCAGACTTCAACAAGTGGTACAATTAATGGCAGAGTTACAAAAAGAACACCAACTTTTGTATTTTACCTGTCATGATAATATGCAATATGAATGGGAAGATGCATCAGTCATTCAAGTGGCGACATTATTACCGAGAAAGGTAGGGGTTGTGAAATGAAAGGCATTACACAATTACGAGTAGGCGATCCAGTTGATCATTACTTACTGATAAAACAATCAACAAAAGGTGTAACAACCGTTGGAAAACCATTTATGTCACTATTATTACAAGATAAGAGCGGAGATATTGAAGCAAAACTTTGGGATACAAATGAGGAGCATGAAAAACTTTATGCTGCTAGTCAAATTGTTCGCGTAGGAGGCGAAATACAGGATTACCGTGGAAAGTTCCAACTACGTGTAAAAAGTATTCGACCGGTAAAATCAGAAGAGCCTATCTCGATTAATGACTTAGTTCCATCTTCAGCCAAACCAAAAGAAGAGTTGATGGAAGAGCTTTTACAATATTTCTTTGAAATGAAAAATCCATTAATTCAACGCATTACAAGACACTTAATGAAAAAACATCAGGCAGCATTCATGACATACCCGGCAGCAACTAAAAACCATCATGATTATGCTTCAGGCCTTATCGATCATGTAGTGTCGATGTTAAAGCTAGGAAAGGCGCTATGTGAGCTGTATCCAACGATAAACAAGGACCTTTTATACGCTGGCATCATTTTACATGATATAGGGAAGGTTATAGAGCTTTCGGGACCTGTTGCAACAACTTACACAATTGAAGGAAATTTACTTGGACATATTACGATCATGGTCAATGAAATTTCTAAAGCAGCTGAAGAGTTGGAAATTGAAGGCGAAGAGGTTATGCTTCTTCAGCATATGGTACTATCCCATCATGGAAAAGAAGAATGGGGAAGCCCAAAACGACCTGCACTCCGTGAGGCAGAGATGCTGCATTATATCGATAATATAGATGCAAAAATGAATATGCTTAATCGTGCATTAGATAAAACAAACCCAGGTGAATTCTCCGAGCGATTATTCCCACTGGAAAACCGTTCATTTTATAAGCCTACATTTGAATAAAAGAAAAAGCGTAAAGGCATGTATGAAACCTTTACGCTTTTTTTAGTATAAAATTATGTGCCTCGAACTCAGATATCCAGGTAATTTGAATAATAGGATATAAACAATGATACTGCAAATTTCCGTTTCAGGTGGAGTACAAAGGCTAAGAGCGACACCTCGTGTGCAACGCCTTTGTGACCAACATCCTGTTTGCCTCCGCGGGGTGAGCGATGAGCAGAGCGCCAGCGAGAGAAGCGGCTGAAGCCGTGCTCACGGAAAGCGTCCGCTCGGGGTGGAAATCAATGGCATATCTACATTTCATAATTAAAGGACAAGGCGTCTTTTCCGCGGTTTTTCTTAGTTAATACAAGAACCCCAATAAATAAAAAAGTTGGCCATGACCGAAGTCAGGACCAACCACCATGCTTGTCTTACTTATTTTTCATCCTCAGTTGCTTCTTTATCTGCCTCTGTATCTTCTTTAGCCTCAGCATCTTTAGCAGGTGCTTTTGTTTCAGCTGCTGCTAAAAATTGATCTAGTGATGTTTTCAGATCTTCATCTTTGATCTTGATATCAGCATCTTTCATCATTTTAGCTACTTTTGGTAACAGTGTAGATTGATCCGCTTTGTCTAGCTTCAATTGTTTTTCAATTTCAGCTTTTTTATCTTCATATGATTCTTTAATTGTACGTTTATCTGTTACTTCAATAATGTGGTAACCAAAGTTTGATTTTACTGGCTCAGATATTACGTTTTTCTCTAAACCAAAGGCTACTTCTTCAAATTCAGCAACCATTTGACCTTTACCAAACCAGCCAAGTTCTCCACCTGTTGATTGGGCAGCTTCTTCCGTAGAGTACTCTTTTGCAACTTCTGCAAAGTCTTTACCAGACTCTAACTCAGCTTTTACTTTCTTTGCAGTTGCTTCGTCTTCTACCAATACGTGACGAGCATTAATTTCATTTTTGATATTCTCATATTCTGCTTTAATTTCGTCCTCTGATACTTCAATATCCTCTATTAAAGCTTTTTCTTGCAATAGGTTTAGTTCTAAGTATTTTTTGTATGACTCTTCTGTATAGCCTTGTTGAGCAATCATAGCTTCAAAGTTCTCGCCTAATTGCGCTTTATCAGCTTCTAGTTGACTGTTTACTTCCTCTTTCGTTACTTCGTACTTATTTGAAAGTACTTTTTCAATCATTAGCAATTGGAATGCTTGATCGCCGATGGATGATTTCATCTCTTCGTACAAATCATTCTGTGTAATGTCTCCAACTTTAGATGTTGCAATTACTTCACTGCTATCTGCTGAATCCCCACTACAAGCTCCTAATGCAAGAACAGATGCTGCAAGCGTTAGTGTTAATACTGTTTTTTTCATAAGATATTCTCTCCTAACTTCTTTGTGTTGCCAGTTGTAACTATAACATAAACGAAATAAAAACAAAAATAGTTCCCGTTCATTAGCCTACCGAATATTTAAAATTGCGCATAGGATACATGGAAAAGGAGGTGTTTTAAATGAGCGGACAATATAACGGTGGCGGATATAGCAATGGCTCTGGCTTTGCATTGATCGTGGTTTTATTTATTTTGTTGATCATTGTAGGCGCAGCGTTTATCTACTAATTTAAAAAGAGAAACTAAGATTGCTTAAAAAACGATCTTAGTTTCCTTCAGTTGGTAGTGCGAAAAAAAGAAATGACCCTAAATCATAAAAAATGATTTGGGTCCACTTTTTTTCTCTTAAACTGCATAAACGAGCTCAACGTAAAAGGAAACAAGAAGAATCGTGATCAAAATATTTATTGTACGAAAAATCTTTGGATGTTTCTCTTCCGGAATTTCTTTTGACATTACTAAAGCGTATGTCATTCGGTTAATTTGTAGCAAATAAAATGCTGAGAATAGAACTAACGTGAATATAATCATGTCTAGACTCCCTTCATATCCTAATTTAGCATAACAAACAATGAGGGGCATATACAAGTGTTACATATTGTTAATAGTTTGGTTCCACTATTAAAATCTCGTACCCTGCGTCTGTTTCTTCAATATAGGCTGACTTTGGTGACTTATTTAAATTTTTCACATAGATTAAATCGATTAAACAAATGCCACAATGATAAGCAAATAACATAGTAAAGTAGTGAGCGAAATTAGGAAAAACTAAAGCACCAATTATAAGAAATATATTAACGAATATAAAGGGAGCTATTAAGATAAAGAGAAATCTACTCTTTTGAATTGGTTCTATTATACGTAAATGCAAAATAGGGATAAATCTAAATTGGTTAACGACAATGAATTTTATTTTATCTCTATGGCTAAACATAGGGATAAAATGACATAATTTATGAAGTGGATAAACACCGAAAAAAGCGATTATGAATACCCAAAAGTAATCGTCCGATTTATGCACATTATTAATAATTCCTAATAAGGCATATGCAAATGAAAAAACTAATATAACTAATAAAGAAGATAAAATAAACAATCTCTCTAATCCATATTGTTTTCTCACATTTATTGTTTTCCAGCAGTGCAATGTATGCATCTCCTATAAAAAAATGATATTAGATACATAAGATAATCCTTTTCTTACTAAAAAGCAACCACTTTAATTGTAAAGAATTATTAAACGCTTTCAAATGGAACTCTACTCTTCATGGAAGTTGAATGTATCCTCGATGTTCTTCAAAGACCTTTCAAAAATATCCATGAAATCATCCCCATAAATATTGCGAATAACGGCCGTTACATCCATGAAATCTGGGAATTTTCCATAAAGCTCTTTTATAGGAAGAGAACCTTCGAGAACAGCGTGTGGTGTGTCGTGATAATTTTCATACATCCCTTCTAAAAGCACTTTTCCTTTTTTTGTTACATCCACATATGTATTACGCTTATCCGTATCCCGTTTGGAAAAAGAAAGGAGACCTCGTTCTTCTAATTTTTTCGAAAAATTAAATGCGGTTGAAACATGCATTACACCAAACTTTGCTATATCAGAAATAGTTGCCCCTTGTAGATGATATGATATCCATAAAATATGATGTTCATTAATATTTAAGTCAAAAGGTTTTATCCATGTTTGCCAATCTTTTTCTACAGCTTTCCAAAGTGCTTTAGATAATTGAGCTATCCGCTGACTGTAGAGCATTGCTTCTTTCATCGTATAAAATTGATCTGCCATGTAACCCCTACTTTCTGTATTTATTTTCTTTCAAACATTATAGCAAGAAAGTATGTAAGTGAATACAAGTTTTAAAAACATTATTCACTTTATAATAAAAGTGTCTGTTGAATTGATTTAATATACCCTTTTCATAATAAAAAAATATACCCCGATTGAGATGGGATATATCTTTCGTTGGTATTAAACTTATGCTTCTTTTTTCTTTGGTAATTTACTTTCTAGCTCTGCCATTGCCTCTTGTATAGATGAAATTTCCTGCTGAAGATGAGCTTGTAAAGGGGCAGTTTCCGTTTTCCATTGGGCAATACTAGATTTAATATCTTCAATTGTACTTGGAACCACTTCTTTAGAAGAATTGGTTAAGTTGTTTATCGCCTGTTTCACATCTGCTAGCTGAACCTTTATGTCCGAAAGCTTGTCTCGAAAATCATTGGAGGTAGATTTTAAGGAAGAGCGAACTTCCAAACCTGATTTTGGAGTGGTCATAAGTACAGTTGAAGCCCCGACTAGTAAACCAGTTGCAATACCGCAAAATAATGGTGCTAGTTTCATAATAATTCACTCCTTTGCTTATATGTATTATTCCTTACCTTATGATAATTAAAACATAATTGTTGGCACAAAAAAAGCTTTCCTCCGAAAAGGAAAGCAGATAGTTTAATTTTAAGCTGTAAGTGCTGTATCAAAACTAGTACGTTTGATCAATTTTCCGATAATAGGATAGATGATGAAGAATGCTATTGCATTTATGGCAATGGCTGGAAGTACTACTATCACGAATAATTCCTGGAAAATGGCACCTGCACCGAATACAAAAATAGCAGTAGATAGGAAGACTGTACCTGATACTAATGTCCCTACTGCTGTAAGTACTACTCCAACTGCAACTTTATTAGCTAATTTATTCAGCAATAAGACAAGTCCTAGAAAAACAAATGCTGTTACTGCTTTATCAATGATATTTGGAACGAATCCTCCTGGAAAAGTAGAAAACAGTCCAGAAATAACTCCTGTTGAAATGCCAAGTAAGAAAGTACTTTTAACATTCGGGAACAACAGAATTCCTATGAACATCATTGTCAGCATAAAATCTGGTTTCATCCCACCATTAATCCCGGGGATAATAATGTATAGTACTGCTCCGACCCCTACTAATAAGGCCATCAAAACTAAATTCTTCGTATTCATTTTCTCATCTCTCCTCAACTTTTCTAAGCTCTGTTTGTTGTTTTCTTCTAACGTATCCTCGTGATCGTTAGCAAGAATCTTATCTATGATTGTACGTGCTCTGAGTATCAAAAGCAAGAATTACTTCTTCAATTTTTCATATAATTCCCCGGCTAAATTTTGAATGACCTCAGGAGTAAAGGTTTTCTCTTTAGTCATCCAAGTTGCGCGGAAGCCGTCTGTTTGGTCATAGCGAGGGATGAAGTGTAAATGGAAATGGAACACACTTTGCCCAGCTGGAGCACCATTATTATTTAACAGGTTCATGCCCACAGGACCAAAGCTTTCTTTTAAGGCACTTGCAATTTTTGGGACAACTTTAAACAAGTTACTAGCTTCCTCTTCAGACAAATCGTAAACATTCTCTTTGTGATTTTTTGGAATAACTAGCGTGTGACCTTTTGTTAGAGGCATAATATCCATAAAAGCGTACACATGCTCGTCCTGGTAGATTTTCGCACTTGGGATAGAACCATCAATTATTTTACAAAAAATACATTCACTCATCATACACCCTCCAAATTCATCGTTATGAAAAGTTTAACATATAATAGGACAGGCTGTGGGAAGATAGAGGATTTTTTGAAATTATTTTGGTAAACTTATTAACAAGAAGTGAGGTGCGTAAGATGACTGTGTTAGAAGTCAAAGACGTGACGGGCGGATATACTAGAAAGCCTGTTTTGCATGATTTAAACTTTTCGATTGAAAAGGGAGAACTAGTAGGGTTAATCGGGTTGAATGGTGCTGGTAAAAGTACTACCATCAAGCATATTATAGGGACAATGAACGCTTTAAAGGGTGAAATCCTACTGAATGGTAAAACGTTGAAAGAAGATCCAGCGCAATATCGTACATCATTTTCATATATACCTGAAACTCCAGTGCTATATGATGAATTAACATTAAAGGAACATCTGCAGCTAACAGCTATGGCCTACAATCTAGATGAATCTGTTTTTGAAGCGAGAAAAGAGGCTCTTCTAAAAGAATTTCGTATGGAAAAAAGGTTAAATTGGTTTCCGGCTCATTTTTCTAAAGGTATGAGACAAAAGGTTATGATTATGTGTGCGTTTCTAGTGAATCCAGCATTATTCATTATCGATGAACCGTTTGTTGGACTTGATCCTTTAGGAATTCAATCATTACTCGATCAGATGAAATCAAGAAAAGATGAGGGAGCATCTGTATTAATGTCGACTCATATATTGACTACTGCAGAAAAATACTGCGATCGAATATTGTTATTGCATAATGGGAAAATTCGTGCTCAGGGGACAATGGATGATCTACGGGCAGCATTTCAAATGCCTCATGCTACGTTGGATGATCTTTACATCGAAATGACAAAGGAACAGCAAAATGAACAATTTGCGTGAAGTATGGAGTAAACGATTTTTATTTTATATAAATGAATTGCAAAAATACTTGAAGTATATTATTTCAGGGCATATTGCAATTGTTATTGTTTTCGTAATAGGTGCTGCAGGTTACACGTATAGTGAATGGCTAAATACAGCTCCAAAGGATTTCCCTGCCTTTTTAGTTGTGGCATTCATTGTGAGTATTTTAATAGCACTGAGTACGCCAGTAACGTTAATGAAAAAAGCGGATAGTGTTTACTTTCTTCCTTTAGAAACAAAACTAGGTGAATATTTAAAGCTTGCCCTATCTTGGACATTCTTTTCATCCGTTATTGTACCGTTGGCAGCGCTAGTTGTATCGATTCCATTATTAACAAGAATAGCAGGATCCACATCTCAGGAAATCTTGTATTTCTTCGTGGCAATTCTTATATGGAAATATTGGAGTATACAAACGGAGTTCCAATATCGGTGGGCATCTAATGGTAAAAATGTTTGGATAGATTATTTCATGCGAATGATTTTATTGTTTGCAGGTTTATATTTCTTACTCAGTACAAACTATTTGTTTTTACTTGCAGTCGTTATTATTCAAGTGCTGTATTTAATAGCTTGGAAGAAGAAAAAAGCAGAAGTACCATTTCCATTTGATCATTTCATCGAAGTGGAGCAGGCACGCATGATGCGTTTTTATCGATTTGCAAATTATTTTACAGATGTTCCGCATATCCAAGGTATGACGAAGCGAAGAAAATGGCTTGATATTCTGTACAAACTTGCACCTTATGAACAAAAAAATACACAATTCTATTTAGTATTGCGTACGTTTGTCCGGACAAATGATTATTTTTATTTGTGGGTTCGTCTTACCGCACTCGCTGTTATTGGAGCTGTTTTCATACCGTTTCCAATCGTTGCGATTATTTTTACTAGTGCACTTGCGTTTGCAACAGTAATACAGCTGCGGCAATCCTTATCTTCTGGCGAGGAATTTCGAATGGATTTGCTGTTTCCTATTAACGAAGGAACGCGAAAAAAAGCGGTTGATAAATTGATCAGAGTGATCCAACTAATACAGGCAGTCTTTGTATTAATCGTAATTTTAGTACAAGCAGGGTTCATAATGGAGTTAATGCTTATACCAATTGTGATGATAATTGTTTCTGAAGTAACACTAAGGATTAGTAAAATATATGAAAAGCCGGCCAGTCCTTGAAGAACGAAAAACTAGATATGCCGTTGATTGTAGCTCCGGTCGGACGCTTTCCGTGGGCACGGAAATCCTAGGATTATTTATTCTTACAAATTCCTTATTTCCAGTGTTGACGAGTTATTTTTATATATAGAAAAGAAGAGGGAGCTTTAAAAAGCTTCCTCTTCTTCTTTGGATTGATAAGTAGCGATATATGGTGCACTTGTGAAAAGATTTTGTCTATCAGCGACCATTGAAAAATCCAGGTTGACTGATTTTTCCCAGACTTCGTAGCTACTTGGACCAGACCATTCCGATAAAATAATATATGTATCGGATTTAATAGGTTTTAACACGCGAAGTGCGATAAACCCAGGCTCTATTTGCGCTGTAGAACCAAGGTTCGTATATTTGTGCTCGAAAATAGATTTTCCTTCATCTGTAATGGGTATATGTTGCAAAACGAAGTAACCTTTATGTGAAAAATGTCCTACTGATTCCAGGATTTCATATTTTCTTGGAACTTGGAAAACTGTCTTATTGGAAGACTCTTGGATAAGAACTGAATTTCCAGTTCCGTGTAATAGAAAGAGCTGTTCGTTCGGGTATTTCTTCTTTATGGATTGCATAAATTCCGGTGTTCCGGATGTCATATATAAATACATGGAATATATCTCCCTTCTTACTTATTTATTATATCTTTCCCATAATCTAATCTTTAAAAACATAATACACAAGTATCATATAGTAATCCGAACAATTTTATGACAAATACCCTATTTTGCTATACTTTAGAAAAAAGAACGTCTATAGTGGTAACGTATAGTAAAAACAGTACGTTTATATAATGAGAGGCAGGTACCTTTAATGACTAAATTTAACGATACCCTTCTTCGCGCAGCACGTGGAGAGCAAGTAGAACACACACCGGTTTGGTTTATGAGGCAAGCTGGAAGATCACAACCCGAATACAGAAAAATAAAAGAAAAGTATTCCTTGGAACAAATTACACATGAACCTGAATTATGTGCTTACGTTACACGTTTACCAGTAGAAAACTATAATGTCGATGCAGCCATCCTTTATAAGGATATTGTTACACCGCTCGTTGGTATTGGCGTAGATGTGAAGATCAAGTCAGGAGTTGGACCTATTATCTCCAATCCAATTCGTACTGTACAAGATGTGGCTAATTTAGGCGAATTATCACCTGAAGACGATGTACCATTCGTTTTAGAGACAATAAAATTATTAACGACAGAGCAGCTAAATGTTCCACTAATCGGATTTGCAGGGGCTCCATTTACACTAGCAAGTTATATGATTGAAGGCGGACCTTCTAAAAGCTATAACAAAACGAAAGCATTTATGGTTTCCGAACCACAAGCGTGGTTTGCATTAATGGACAAGCTTGCGGATATGATTATTGTATATATCAAAGCACAGGTTAAAGCGGGTGCTAAGGCAATTCAAATTTTTGATTCGTGGGTTGGCGCATTGAATGTAGCGGATTACCGTATTTTCATCAAACCGGTGATGACACGTATTTTCACGGAGCTTCGTGAAACAGGCGTGCCGCTTATCACATTCGGTGTTGGCGCAAGTCACTTAGCAATGGAATGGCATGACCTTCCTGTGGATGTAGTTGGAATTGACTGGCGTTTATCTATAGAAGAAGCTCGTGCAAAAGGATTAACAAAGCCATTAATGGGGAATTTAGATCCTTCATACTTAATTGGCGGCTGGGAAGAGATTGAAAAACGCGCGAAAATTATTGTAGAGCAAGGTGTGGCACAGCCAGGACATATTTTCAATCTTGGACATGGAGTGTTCCCAGAAGTAGATCCAGATACTTTAAAACGTTTAACTTCTTTTGTGCATGATTATAGTAAAGAACTTATCGCAGCAAAATCAAACTAAATTTTTGAGGTGAATATGATGAAAAAGACAATGGGTTTATTAGTAATGGCTTATGGAACTCCATATTCAGAGGCAGATATTGAACGATATTATACACATATCAGACGTGGTCGTAAGCCAAGTGATGAGCAACTTGCTGATCTAACTGGACGTTACGAAGCAATCGGTGGGATTTCTCCACTAGCTAAAATAACGGAAAGCCAAGCAAAAGGATTATGTAATCGTTTAAATGAATTGCAAGATGAAATTGAATTTAAACTATATATTGGATTGAAGCATATTGAGCCTTTCTTAGAGGACGCGGTTGCAGAAATGCATAAAGACGGCATTACGGAAGCAGTATCAATGGTATTAGCACCTCACTTCTCGACTTTCTCTATTAAGTCCTATAATGGTCGTATTCAAGAGGAAGCAGAGAAGCTGGGTAACCTGAAAATTACTTCTGTAGAAAGCTGGTATGATGAACCAAAATTCATCCAGTATTGGAGCGATAAGGTTGGCGCGGCATTCGCAGAAATGTCAGAAGAGCAGCGTGAAAAAGCATGTTTAATCGTCTCAGCTCACTCTTTACCAGAAAAAATTAAAGAATTAGGCGATCCATACCCAGATCAATTGCAAGAAACAGCTGACCTAATTGCTGCGGCAGCGGGCGTGAAAAACTACGCAGTAGGCTGGCAAAGTGCTGGACAAACTCCTGAGCCTTGGATAGGTCCAGATGTACAGGATTTAACTCGTGAATTACACGAACAAAAAGGATACACTACGTTTGTATACACTCCAGTTGGATTCGTTGCAGAGCATTTAGAAGTTCTTTATGATAATGATTACGAATGTAAAGTTGTATGTGATGATATCGGTGCAACATATGTGCGCCCAGAAATGCCAAATGCTCAACCTCAATTTATCGATGCAATGGCTGATGTTGTTTTGAAGCATTTAAGATAATATTATAAGAGTTAGGTTAAACGTCTTAAACATCTTCTTGGTGTTTAGGACATTTTTTATAATATGAAACTCTTCGCAGTTGAATGGAACCTCAAATATTCAAATCTATTTCAAACTTTTTTCACATGTCCTCGTTATAATGAAAGAAATGGGGGTGGATAGGTGAAAAAGTTATATATGCTATTGTTAATTTGTTTTATTGGTGGTTGTTCAGAGACAGCTTATCCAGCCATCCCCACACATACTGATTTTGTTGCTAGCTTAAATTCATTAGGTGGTAGTATTGATTTTATTTCCGATGAGGCTGAAATATTAGAGTCTTGGGAGCTAGAGGAGGCCTATACTGGATTTGCCTTAGTAAAAGATGACTTACTCCTGCTCTACGGATATACCGTTGAACAGGCCCCTATAATTGAATTGTCAACTGGCAAACAGGTAGCTTCCATTGATGTAGGCGAGGGTACTACCTATGCATATGTATATGAAGAAAAAGTTTATATAGCAAATGCACTAAAAAATACCGTATCTGCCTATAATATAAAAGGAAAAAAACTGCAGGCTAGTTCTACTGGTAATTATCCTATGGCAATGATTTCTGATGGAAAACATATTTTTGTCGTCAACTTTAAGGATGAAGTCCTTTCTGTTCTCTCTATGAATTTGGAACAAGTGGATGAGTGGGTGATACCGACTTCTTCTCACGGTCTTTTCATACAAGACAATGAGCTTTGGCTTGGTGGTCACGGTGCAGGGAGTAGCCCCAATAGCTCTATCAAGAGAATTAATATAGAATCTGGTGAACTTATAGGAGAAATCGAAGCTCCAATAATGCCAATAAATATGGCTAGAGCATCAAATGGACATATTTTCACCGTAAGTCATGGAAGTAGTACAGTATATGAACTTTCAGAATCTGGAGAAGTGTTAAACTCACTCAAAGCTGGGGCCAACCCGTTTTGGATTAGCTCCTTTGGGGAAAGTATGGTTCTTGCTGGTTATGATGATCACCAATTATATTTTATACAATCGAATGATATTATAAAAAAATTACAGGTCGGAAAAGGCCCGTTCCAATTGGTCGTAAGGGAGGTAGAGCGATGACTACTATTTTAATCGTAGACGATGAACGAGAAATGCGTAAGCTAGTCGAACTTCATTTACTACAAGCAGGTCATCAAGTACTCCATGCAGATAACGGCGAGGTCGCTATTGAAGTAGTACATACTTCCAAAGTGGACTTAATATTGTTAGATGTAATGATGCCAGAAATGAGTGGTTTCGAGGTTTGTGAGAAAATACGAGCATTTTCATCTGTACCTATTATCTTTCTAACAGCATTAGATGCTAAGACAGATTTAGTGAAGGGGTTAAAGCTAGGCGGGGATGATTATGTTATTAAACCATTTACAGCTATTGAACTAATGGCACGTATTAATGCAATATTTCGTAGAGCTGGTATTTCTACTGTGGATGAACATCATAAAGCAGGAATTATTAAACACAATTCAGTAGGTAGAAAAATTTCAGTTAATAATGAAAAAATACAGCTGACGTTAAAGGAGTACGAACTACTTCTTATATTTATGAATCATGAAGGGAAAGCTTTTTCCAGAGAGCAGTTATTGGAACGGATTTGGGGGATAGATTATGAAGGTGGAACCCGCACTGTTGATACGCATATTAAGACGCTACGCTTGAAATTAGGAGAACAGGCAGGGAAATATATTGAGACAGTATGGGGGATAGGTTATCGATTTGAGGTTGTAGAATGAAAAAACTATCAGTGAAAATTTGGATGTTACTTCTTTTATTCATTGCTATCACGATTGTATTCTTAGTAATATTCACTAATTTTCTTTATGAGGAGCTGTATGTTGAGGATACAGAAACTTCGATGATCGAGATTGCAGTAAATTTACAAGATATGTATAATGGTGGACCTGTAACAAATGAATTCATCAAGCGAACTGAAGACTTCAATCGTTTTTCCGATATGGAGGTTTTTGCAGTTCGAAACCCGAAAGAACTTAGTGCTTGCCTCCCATTTGATATAGACTATGAATCATTGATCGGACCTGAGGAACGTGTTCAACTTATAGCAGGAGAAACAGTTATTAAACGGGGATATGAGAAGAGATTTAATAGAGAAGTTGTCTCTGTTATTTATCCTTTAGTTGATGAAAATAGGTTGGAAGGAATTATTTATGTATATGTACCTTTAACTAAAATGACAGAAATGGCTTCAAAGGATGTAATTTTTTTATTGGCAACAGTATCTCTTCTACTCCTTTTAATGGCGTGGATTAGTTTGAAAACGGTGCAAAAGGTTCTCGTACCGTTAGACAAACTTAAAGTAGCAGCAAATGAAATGGCAGTAGGGAATTATGAAACGCGAGTTAACATAAAATCCTCCGATGAAATTGGGGAACTTGCGAAAACCTTTAACCAAATGGCAACCTCTATTCAACAGGAGGATGAGAAAAAAAGAGATTTCTTATCGATTGTCTCCCATGAGTTGCGTACACCGATTAGTTATATAAAAGGCTATGGCGAAGCATTTGAACAAGGGCTCGTTACAGAAGAAAAGAAAAAAGAGATATATACCCTTATTGTGCAAGAGGCCAATCGAATGCAGAAACTGACAAATGATTTGCTCACTTTAGCACGTTCGGAACACCATCAAGAAGTTCACTTGACACCATTAGTATTATCGGAGGTTGTCCGCGAAGTATTGCAACTCGTAAAATCATTAGCAGATAAGAAACATATTAAGTTTACGGTTACCATAGACGAGGAAACAATTATAAAAGCGGATGAACAAATGACCAAACAAATATTAATAAATATTTTAGAGAATGCTATCCACTACTCGTCTGACTCTTCTACCATTATTATAGGTAATGAACTATCAAAAAAAGAGACAACCATTCATATTAAAGATGAGGGATGTGGAATTGCACCTGAGCATCTAGCTCATATAACTGAAAGATTTTATCGGGTAAATAAGGCCAGAAGTCGTTTAGATGGTGGTACTGGTCTTGGATTATCTATTGCCTCTCAACTTATTGAATTGCAAAAAGGCAAACTTGATTTCAAAAGTGAGATAAAAAAAGGAACCGTCGCTTATATAACATTACCAATTTGGGAGGATTCATTTTTATGAAAAAAACATTAGCAGTTCTTGCATTAGCAACGATGACACTTGTAGGATGTGGGGATAAAGAAGCACAGGATAGTACCTCTACTCATCATAATGAAGGAACATTAGAAGAAGTTGTAGTACATATCCAAACGGCTGAAAAACTTGCTGTAGATGAAGTTGTATTATCTGCCAAAGTATCACAATCGGATAAAGCGGTAGATGATGCTACAGTTGAGTTTGAAGTATGGGAATCAGGAAAGCGTGACGAAGGTCATATGATTGAAGGCAATTTAACGGAAGATGGCGTGTACGAAGCAAATTTTACATTTGACCATGATGGAATCTATTATATGTTTGCTCATACGAATGCAAGAGGACTTCATGTTATGCCTAAACAGGAACTGATCGTTGGAAATCCAGATATGACTAAAGTAATTCCGGATGATGCAGATGATTCGATGAGTCACATGAATCATGAATAAATACTTGCGAAATAAATAAGAGCGGTGTATTATAATGACTAGATGACCGAAAAGGTTTTCTGGTCATTTTTTTTGATTGGAGTTGAATTAAATGGATCGAAGACAGGAAATAGTAGATGCTGCAACTAAATCTTTTTCTTTATTCGGCTATAAAGCTACAACTATGGAGCAAATAGCTAAGATTGCAAATGTAGGGAAAGGTACAATCTATACTTTTTTTGATAATAAAGAAGTACTGTTTCAAGAAATTGTATTGCGTATTATTGCAGAAATGAAACAAGAAGCGACAAAAGTGATTAAAGAGGAGGCAACTTTTCAAGAAAATGCGTATGCTGCCCTGATGAAGATGCTAGAATTTCGCGAAACCCATGAGTTATTCTCAAAAATTATTGCAGAGGAACAGGAATTGAAAACTCCACAGGTTAAGCAGATGAAAGCCCAAATTGAGCAGGCAATTGTTTCTTTTATAAAACAGAAGATTGATAAATATATAAATGCAGGGGAAGTTCGTCAGGTAAATAGTGAACTCGTTGCATACTTGCTACTAAAAGGGTATTTAGCGTTCGTTAATGACTGGAACTTAACGCATGAGAAATCTCTAACAGAACAGGAAATCGCAGACTTTTTTCAAGGAACTATTTTTAAAAGTCTCATTATTTGAGGCTTATTTTTTTAAAGAAAAATGACCAAATGAACAAAGTGGTCATTTGGTATTAGGAGGATATTTTATGATTAAATCAGAATGGAAAAGTATTTTAACAAATAGGAAACTACTCATTCCAATAATTGCAGTGTTATTCATACCTGTTATGTACGCAGGAATGTTTTTATGGGCATTTTGGGATCCCTATGCAAACTTAAGTGATCTACCAGTAGCAGTAGTGAATGCAGATGAGGGTGCTACTTATAACGATACTACTTTATCGTTAGGAAATGACCTATCTGAGAAATTAAAGGAAAGTGGACAATTTAAGTTTGTTTCTGTTTCAAAGGAAGAAGCAGATGAGGGATTAGTAAATGAAGACTATTATTTATTAATCGAGATTCCAGAAAACTTTTCACAACATGCAACAACATTATTAGATGAAGAACCTCAAAAGATGGTTATTACCTACAAAGCAAATGAAGGATATAACTTTCTATCCTCTCAAATTGGTGAAACCGCAATGGATCGAATTAGGGCGGAGGTAAATAAACAAGTATCTGCAACTTATGCGGAACAATTATTTGATTCTATTACAAAATTGGGAGATGGATTTGCTGAAGCTTCCGATGGAGCAGGTGCATTAAAAGATGGTGCGGTAGAAATTAATACAGGCGCATCCGATTTAAAAGGCTATTTAGGGCAGTTGGCAAGTAGTACAATCGAACTTCGAGATGGCACTAGTACAGTTGTGGATGGTATTCAGAAGGCTACAACTGGTTCTACAGAATTAAATAAGGGATTATCCACACTTACAGATGGAACAAAGCAATTAGCAGACGGTGTTAATCAAACTGCTACAGGGGCAGATCAATTAAACAGTGGAATTCAAACGTATACAAGTGGAGTAGCTAAACTAAACGAAAGCTATCAATTATTAAGTGCAAAAGAAAAAGAATTACTTAAATCATTAGCTACATTACAGTCAAGCAGTGAAGCTATTAATAATAGCGTAATACAGTTATCTGGAGGTTCTACTCAGGTTACTGCTGGCATTCAAGCATTAGCGCAACAGTTAAACCAGCTTTCAGAATCATTACCAGCTGAACAGGCAGCAACCTTAAAAGAAACAATAAAACAGATAGAAAATGGTAGTTCCACTGTATCGGCTGGTTTAGAAAAGCTGGCAAATGGCACAGCAGCTTTATCAACAGGAACAACTCAAGTAAGCAGTGGAGCAAATCAGCTTAGTGCAGGTTATACACAAGCACAGCAGGGGATATCCCAATTGAATGGCTCTTCAAGTTCATTAATAGAAGGTTCTAAAAAATTAGCAGCAGGAACTAGTACACTAGCTTCAAAAATGAACGAATTAACAACAGGTATGCAGCAAGCATATGAAGGTTCTTCTAATTTAGTAGCAGGTCTAAATGAATTAGCTGCTGGTTCAAGTCAGTTAAAAACAGGAACTGGAACATTAGCTGAAAAATCTGGTGAATTAGCAGATGGCTCAACAAAATTAACAGAGGGAACGGAACAGTTAGCAGCAGGAACGGAGATTTTACAATCGAGCTTAAAGGATGCTAGTGAACAATCTAAAGAGGTATCAGCCAATAATTCCACATATGAAATGGTAGCATCTCCAGTAGATGTAAAAGTCGAAGGAGTAAATGAGGTACCGAACTATGGCACAGGATTTACACCATATTTCTTATCTCTTGGATTATTTGTTGGTGCATTACTTATATCAATCGTATTTCCATTTGTGCAGTCTGCGATTAAGCCTACAAGTGGAGCATCTTGGTTTATAAGTAAGATTTCAGTCCTGGGAGTAGTAGGAATTATTCAATCTCTAGTAGTTGTAGCTATCGCTTTGTTTGCTTTAAAATTGGAGACACAAAGTGTAGGATTGTTTATATTATCTACAATCATAACAAGCTTTACTTTCTTAGCTATTGTCCAATTGCTTGTAACGGTACTTGGTGATCCTGGTCGCTTTGTTGCAATTGTTATATTAATACTTCAATTGACGACTAGTGCTGGTACTTTCCCATTGGAACTAATACCTCAGCCGTTACAAATCTTTAATAAATTCTTACCGATGACTTATTCAGTCCAAAGCTTTAAAGCTTCCATTTCAACAGGAGACTTGGGCAATTTCTGGTCCACTAATAGTGTGTTATTAGGATTTATGATAGTATGTCTGGCCTTAACTTTTGGATATTTCATGCTAATATTCAAAAAACGCTACTCTAAAGAAACAGCGGAAGCATAATTTTTTAAACCCATCTCGCAAAAGAGGTGGGTTTTTGGTTAAAGTATAATTGTGATATCTCATCAGTCACATTCATCCTGCTGTAGTCGCCTCCTCCCACACAATCAATAGAGTGAGTAGAACTTAAGTTAATACAGACTCATAAAAAAATTGCACAATAATGAAATAGCAACTAGCCTGTTCTAATACTAGTGAAAACGATAGAAATAAATAATGGTTTTAAAGTGTTCGTCTGTTTTCTATAATTCATAAAAAAACCCACTAGAAAGGGGAATATCTAGTGGGATTTTTATTATTAATTAAATTTTAGTACATTTATCACAGTGGTTCCCGTAGCATTCATGTTGTTCTTCAATTGCTTCACCACATGTAGCACATTTCTTTGCGGGCAGGTTACGGAAAAATTCAATTACGTTTTCTAACATAGTTGTTCCACCTCCATCTGTTATATAACTAACTTTATTATTAGTATTGTATTATAACACAGAACAATTTGTCAACATATTATAGGAACTTTTGATAAAATAATCTTAAAGGAGAGATGAACATGTATTTTATTGATAATAAAGGAATTACAGATCCACGTATTAACTTAGCGATTGAGGAGTATGCATTGAATACAATGGACGTGGAAAAAGATTCTTTTTTTCTGTTTTACATAAATCAACCTTCCATTATTATTGGAAGAAACCAAAATACGATAGAAGAGATAAATACTGATTTTGTTGAAGCGAATGGGATTATCCCAGTCCGGAGGCTATCTGGTGGCGGTGCTGTGTATCATGACTTAGGGAACTTGAATTACAGCTTTTTAACAAAGGATGATGGAGAGAGCTTCCGTAATTTCAAAAAGTTTACGCAGCCTGTTATAGATGCACTTGCAAAAATGGGTGTAAATGCGGAGTTGTCCGGCAGAAATGATATTTTGGCGGAAGGGAAGAAAATCTCTGGGAATGCTCAGTACTCTACTAAGGGACGTATGTTTAGTCACGGAACATTAATGTTTGATACAGAAATTGACGCTGTTGTTTCAGCCCTAAAAGTAAGTAAGGATAAAATTGAATCCAAAGGCATTAAATCCATTCGGAGTCGTGTTACAAACATTAGCGAATTGTTAGAAAATCCAATGACAATCGAGCAATTCCGTACAGAACTTCTTGCTTCTATTTTTGAAGGAGAGGAAAATATTCAATACTGGGAGCTAACCGATCAAGACTGGGAAAATATCCACAAGCTTTCAGAAGAACGGTACCAACAATGGGATTGGAATTTCGGTAAATCACCTAAATTCAATATGAAGCATTCACATCGTTTCCCAGTAGGTGGTGTAGATGTTCGGTTGGATGTAAGCAAAGGAATAATAGAAGAAGTGAAAATCTTTGGAGACTTCTTCGGCGTCGGTGATATGGCAGAAGTAGAACAGCTTCTAACTGGTCAGCCTTATAGTAAAGAAGGCATTGAGGCAGCATTAGCAAACGTAGACGTACCTAAATACTTCGGTGGTATAACAAAAGAAGAGCTTGTTCAATTAATTTATTAATAAATGGAAGAGAGTCTGACTTATGTTGGGCTCTTTTTTTGAACAATGGAGTTCTGTCAAGAGACTAACCAAGGGTGAACCTCGCTAGTATAATTCGGTTTGAAAATTGCTTTCTAATATTATATTTTGGCAGGTATTTTGAATGGATTCAATCAAAGAAGAAAAAGTAGAAACTTCTAATTTTTTGGCTGCAGTTACATGAGCTTCGATTCAATAAGGACAATCCGTTACATGAGCAACAGCTATAGCTATTAGTTCAAATAAGACTTCTGCTAAAGCTAATGGAGAACCCTACCATAAATGTGTGTGATTTATAAAGAAGACCACCTGAAACGTTGATTTGACAACGATTTTGGTGGTCTAGTCTTTTATATTATGTAAATTGTAGACGAACAATCTTAAAGGAAATGAAAAGTTTAGCGAGAGCTATTTGAACGAATGAGTAAAATTCACCACTTTTTAAAAAATGTATGACGGGGACCGTCGGATTTTGTAGGATTCAATAAGGCTCCCGTAAAATTTTTAATATAACTCTATCTCCTAGTGATGAAAGCGTTTACTAAGATATGTAATATTTTCGCCTTGCCTTGTGTACGGCCATTAGTTTAGGGTGAACATTTTGTCTAAAAAAAGCGATTGCAATCTTTGAATTGACAAATCAACATTGAGACGATTGCAACACGCAAGAGCTTTTTAACCGTGGAGATGAGCTCGGTGTCACATATGTGTTTGGAGAGAACGGAATTCGAATCATGCCATGATCAGCTTGCTTCTTTCATTGGCTGCGTATGTGTAAATGAAAAAACGACAAGCTTTAACATATCCGAGGTTGATCAAAATCTTGATGAAAACGGCTGAACGGTTCGGATGTGAGAAACTTCATAAATGATAACGGTAAAGGATTTTAGAAAGGTGAAGATATATGATTGAACTCAACCAGATTACCACTCTGTTCCTCGCAGTAGCTCTCTATCTGCTTGGAATGGCACTTGTAAACCGGATTGGATTCCTTAACAGGTTCCTGATCCCGGCGCCTGTCGTCGGCGGTTTAATATTTGCCACTTTAGCGCTAATGTTGAAAACTACGGGGATTGTCGAAATTACATTGGACACATCTCTACAGTCGCTGTTCATGATCGCTTTCTTTACGACGGTCGGTCTTGGAGCAAGCTTCAAGCTCGTCAAATTGGGTGGGAAACTCTTAGTCGTCTACCTGCTCTTGTGCGGCGTCACGGTATTCTTGCAGAACGTCATCGGTGTTTCGTTTGCTCAATTGTTTGGAATTGACCCGCTATTAGGTGTCATGGCTGGGGCAGTTTCGATGAACGGAGGACATGGTGGTGCTGCGGCGTACGGACAAACGATTGAGGACTTAGGAATTTCCTCAGCTTTGACGATTGGCATGGCCGCAGCCACACTTGGCCTGATTTTCGGTAGCCTTACCGGCGGTCCGGTTGCGCGATACCTGATTAAGAAACACGACTTAAAGCCTGCATCGGGTGAAATAGAAGAGTATGTTGAGGAAGATGAGAGACCGATTCAAGAATGGTCGTTCATGGTCCAGGTCGCACTCCTCACGTTTTCCATGGCAGTCGGAACCTATCTTGGTGAATTGTTTACGAATGTTACCGGTTTCGTCCTGCCGTCCTATATAGGGGCGATGTTCGTGGCGGTCATTGTCCGGAATCTTGCCGACCGCTTTGTAAAGGGTACGGTGAACATGAAGGAAATCAACTTTATCGGTGACGTTTCACTTGCGATCTTTCTTTCGATGGCACTGATGAGCATCAAGTTGTGGGAAGTCGCAGATCTCGCTCTACCACTCATCGGCATTATACTCATACAGGTTATCGTTATCGTCTTGTATGCCATCTTTGTGATGTTCCGAATGCTTGGCAAGGACTATGATGCGGCAGTAATGATCTCTGGATTCTTAGGTCACGGGCTGGGTGCAACACCAAACGCAATGGCGAACATGTCCGCAACAGTGAGCAAGTTTGGTCCTTCTCGAACAGCGTTCCTGGTCGTACCAATTGTAGGAGCATTCCTGATTGATGTTGTATTTAGCGCACCGATTATCATCACAACGATTAACTTCTTCAAGTGAGTTATTGGAATGACTGTTTCCAAACGTAACGTACCTAAATACTTCGGTGGTGTTACAAAAGAAGAGCTTGTTCAATTAATTTATTAATAAATGGAAGAGAGTCTGACGTATGTTGGGCTCTTTTTTGATATGATAAAGAGAGAACTGTTTTTGTGAAGGGGGATTATTGTGACGACGCATCGTGTGTTAGTTGTAGAGGATGATCGAAAGATTGCATCTTTGCTTGCAGATACTTTAAGGAAATATCATTATGAAGTGCATACAATTGAGGATTTTGATCAAATAATAGATGAGTTTACTGCGTTTGATCCGCATATTGTTTTGTTGGATGTAAATTTGCCATCGTATGATGGGTATTACTGGTGTCGCCAATTGCGCCAGTTAACTACTTGCCCAATTATATTCGTTTCTGCGCGATCTGGGGAAATGGATCAAATATTTGCGCTTGAAAATGGTGGAGATGATTTTATCACGAAGCCTTTTCACTATGAAATCGTCCTAGCTAAAATAAGAAGCCATTTGAGAAGAACTTATGGTGAATATGCCGCCAAGCAAGAAGAAAGAGTTGTAAAGGTAGGTAGACTACAGCTTTATATGGAACGAATGGAGTTACATACTGTACAAGGTGAAATTCCCCTCCAAAAGAAGGAGTGTACAATTTTGGAGTTATTATTAGGGAATTATCCGAAGTTAGTGACTAGAGAACAGCTATTAGAAGAGCTGTGGGATGATCAGTCTTTTGTAGATGAAAATACATTGAATGTAAATATGACAAGAGTTCGTAAAAAGTTAAGTGATTATCATGTTTTATCAACGATTGAAACAGTAAGAGGAGCGGGGTATCGACTAATCCTAAGCCCGGAGGAGTCATAATATGATCCGATTATTCTTAAAGGAGCATTTAGTATTTTTAGTGTTTCAGGTTTTATTGGTCTTATTTGTAATGCTATTATATTGGCTAGATGGTTTCAGAAATGTAGACACTGCAGTGTATTCCATTGTTATTACTAGTATATTGACCCTCACTTTTTTAGGAACTTTATTTATAAAAAAATATGCTTTCTATAAAAAGATTCTATCCGTACCTACTGAAATAGAAGGGGTATTACAACGGGAGGCTAGGTCCCCTGAGATAAAACAGGTCGAGGCATATTTGCAGCATATTTATCGCTTATATCAAAAAGAAGTACAGCTTCTCTATGCTAGGCAAAATCGACATTTGCAATTTATGAATAGCTGGGTGCATCAGATGAAAACTCCTATATCTGTTATAGAGCTGATGACGCAAGGGAATGATCAAATAGATGCAGCTGGTGTTTCAGAGGAAATGGATCGATTGAAGCGTGGGCTGGATGCAGTTCTAATGAATGCACGGCTAGATACATTTGAAGAAGATATGCAAATTGAACAGATTGATATAAAGCTGCTTGTTACGGAGGTAGTCTCGACTAATAAGCGTTTGTTTATAGGGAGTCATGTATTTCCGGTTATTTCGATTGCGGAAGAATGTATAATTACCTCTGATCCGAAATGGCTGCGGTTTGTACTAGCACAATTTTTAACGAATGCGATCAAATATACATTTGAGGAAAACAAAAAAATATACTTTGAAACCTCCTTTGAACATAATCAAGTCGTTTTGACGGTAAGAGATGAAGGAATAGGTATTCCAGCTTCTGATATGAAACGGGTAACGAAAGCATTTTTCACTGGAGAAAATGGCAGAAAAACTGGCGAATCTACTGGGATGGGATTATATTTGGCCCAAGAGGTTTGTCATAGATTAGGACATGAGATGAAAATAGAGTCAGCAGTTGGAGAAGGAACCTCTGTATCGATTATATTTGAACAGCATGAATCTACAGAACGAGGTGAGCTCGATGTCGATATTGAAGTTGAAAGAAATAACGAAGGTGTATGAGGGGAAAGTTGCGCATTTAGCGATTAATCAGCTGAGCTTCGAGGTAGAAAAAGGCGAGTTTCTTGCAGTTATGGGTCCTTCAGGGAGCGGTAAAACAACTTTACTTAATTTAATATCAACGATAGATCAGCCTACTTCAGGAGATTTGACGATTAATGATTTAAATCCTCTGCAATTGAAAAGCAATGATTTATCATTATTCCGAAGAAGACAGCTTGGTTTTGTGTTTCAAGATTTCAACTTACTTCCTGCATTAACAGTTGAAGAAAATATGGTATTGCCATTAACTTTAGACGATCAGCCCGTAAGTATTATGAAACAAAAAGTAAATAAAGTTGCGGAGCAGTTGGGGTTAAGTTCTATTTTAGAAAAAAGACCATTCGAAATATCAGGAGGGCAGGCGCAAAGAACTGCTATTGGACGAGCTCTAATACATGAGCCTTCTATTATACTCGCAGATGAGCCAACGGGAAATCTGGATTCGAAAGCCGCAAAGGATGTATTAGAACTATTGTCCAAGGTAAACCAAAAAAGTAATACGACCATCATTATGGTGACCCATGATCCAATTGCGGCAAGCTTTTGTGATCGAGTTCTATTCATAAAAGACGGCGAGTATTTTAATGAAATTTATAAAGATGACCGAAGACAAACGTTCTTTCAACGTATATTAAATGTCTTATCTTTACTAGGTGGAAATGTAAATGACCTTTCAACAATTCGCTTATCATAACGTTATTCGAAATGCTCGCGTCTATGCTGCATTTTTATTGGCGAGTATTTTTTCTGTTTTAGTGTTCTTTGTTTATTCAATGCTAATGTTTCACCCAAGTATTGAAGATCAATTTTTGCAGAATATCGCATTTGGTGGAATGTTCATTGCACAGGTCATTTTGATTATATTCACGTTGTTTTTCTTGTTTTATTCGATGAGTGCTTTTTTGCAGGCACGTTCGCAGGAATTTGGAGTACTTCTCAATTTAGGAATGGACAAACGTCAGCTGAATCGGATGATTTTCTTAGAGACGATGATTTTAGGGTTTATCTCGATAACGGTCGGAATTTTTTTTGGATTTTCTTTTTCTAAGTTTTTCTTTATGGTCATACGAGAAATGTTTTTGTTAGATAGCTTACCGTTGTATGTTTCATGGAAGCCTTTTACATTGACTATTTTTGTGTTTTTATCATTGTTTGTCATTATTTCGATTAGTAGCTCGGTATTCATACGTAAAAAGAATATAATTCAGCTACTAAAGGGATTTGGTAAGCAAAATGAGGAAGAGGTTTATAGTAAGGGAAGGGCAATTTTAGGGCTATTCCTGCTGTTGGTTGCCTATAGTTTAGTAATTTTTTCTCTTTTTCAGCTTAAAGTATATATGAGTTTTATCATTATTGCATTAGCTATAGTAGGTACGTATCTATTTTATACAGATAGTGTTTTATATTTGTTAGGGATAATTAGAAAGCGCAAAAATTTGTATTGGCATTCTTTTCGATTGATCGCTTTTGCAGAAGGGTCTATAAAGATAAGAGAAAATGCTCGGATGTTTTTTATCGTAACCATTGTTTCCACGATCGCATTTCTATCGGTTGGTGTCGTAACCTCGTTTACTTCTTTTACAGCACAATATCGAGAAATGAATCCAATTAGTGTTTTCTACTCGAGCAATTGGGATAATCCCTTTGAGGAAGAGCATGTGATGAAAATATCCCAGGAGCTTCAAATGGAAGGGCTATCCTATGAGTTGATTAAATTTAAGGTGAAAAAACAAACTTCCTCCAATTTACGAGACAAAGTAAATCTTATAAAAGAATCGGAAGTGAATAGTTTAGCGGTTGCATTGAAATTCCCTTTGATAGACCTACAAGAAGGGGAAGCAATGATTCTACCGAATACGCAAGAGGACTTTAATGGTATTAGAACAGAAGACGAGCAAACAGTGTTGGAGGAAAGTAGTATACCAATTCAAATTAAAGGTGTCTATGAACGAGTAATATTTCCTTCACTCGCTATTAAAAATAGATCATTAATAATTAGTGATGAAGATTATGAACTTGTTACCGAACCTTTATATGGGCATGGCTTAAGAGAGTCTCACATGACATTTTATGCTTTTCACGTTTCTGAATGGCTCCGCACGAAGGATGTAGGAACTAACTTAGACAGAATTATGACACAATCTATGGGTATTTCAACTGTAAATCCGAACGCCTTCTATTTCGCCAATCCCGGCTTAAATTACTCGATTATCCGAGCTACATTTTCCTTATTGTTATTTACAGGGCTACTTGTGGCGGCTGTATTGTTACTTGCGGCTGGGAGCTTTGTTTACTTTAAGCTTTATACGGACTTGGAGCGTGATAAAAAACAATATGATGTACTTCGGAGAATGGGAGTTACGGATAGAGAGCTAGTGAAAATCGTCAATCGCCAGCTAATTCCTCAATTTTTCTTGCCATGGGGGTTAGCCATGGTGCATAGTACTTTTTCCTTTATGTTTTTACAAGCGTTTTGGGTGGACTTAGCAGCTGTTTCTATTGCGATGGAAATGTTACTCGTGTTAATAGCATTCACGATAATTCAAGTTTCTTATTTCTTTTTGATCCGTTGGAGATACATTGCACATATTCAATAAGGGAAGAAGGCTACGACAGTAGCCTTCTTTTTTATATCACCAATTTAACCTCTAGTATTCTATATTCTAGTTTTTCTTGAATTGTCAAAACTTTTCTTATATAATGAATATGGGGAAAATGAATGGTTATTCATTTAATAAAGATGGGAGACGAGAATATGACTTTAGTTCCACGTGTTCAACATATTGCCAAAGAGCATCCGGAGAAGGTTGCCTATCATTTTATGGGGAAAGATACTACATACGCAGAATTCGAACAGTCAGTGGAGTTATTTGCAGGAGCTCTAAAATCAATTGGTGTGGAAAAAGGGGATAATATAGGCTTTTTATTGGGTAACTCACCTCATTTTTTAATTTCTTTATATGCTACTATGCGTATTGGTGCTACGGCAGTTCCGATAAATCCAATTTATTCGCCAGATGAAATAAGCTATATTGTTAAAAACAGCGATGCTAAAGTAATTATTGCCCTTGATGCACTATTGCCTTTAGTGGAGAAAGCAGCTGGTATTTTTACGTCAGTTGAAAACTATATCATTTGTGAAACACAGGCAGATACTGTTCAAAAACTAGCTGCTCTCCCAGAAAACTTGAAGACAAAAGTGAAACCGTTTTCAGTAATGATTTCTTCTGCAATATTGGGTACTTCTGCAGTGGATACTGATCCAGATGATGTAGCTGTAATCTTATATACTTCGGGGACAACTGGTCATCCAAAGGGCGCAATGTTAACCTACAATAATATTTACTCCAATGCTCGAGATGTTGCCGAGTACTTGCAGATTAATACAGAGGATCGTGTAATTGCGACTTTACCTGTATTTCATGTATTTGCTTTAACAGTTGTGGTGAATGCACCATTATTAATGGGTGCAACTCTACTATTAATTCCAAGATTTAGCCCGCAAGAAGTGTTTAAAATCGCGAAAGAGCATCAAGCAACAGTGTTTGCAGGTGTTCCAACAATGTACAATTTCTTGTATCAATTCCAGGATGCAAACGAAGAGGACTTTTCAAGCATTCGCTTAGCAATTTCGGGTGGAGCTTCCTTGCCTGTAGCACTGTTGCATAACTTTGAAAAAAAGTTCAATTTACGTGTGTCTGAGGGATATGGTTTGTCTGAGGCATCCCCGGTAACGTGCTTTAACCCAATTGACAGAGATCGTAAGCCAGGTTCGATTGGAACAAATATCGTAAATGTTGAGAATAAAATAGTCAATGAGCTTGGAGAAGAAGTTCCAGTAGGAGAAGTAGGAGAACTGATCGTTCGCGGACCTAACGTGATGAAGGGCTATTACAAAATGCCGGAAGAAACAGAGAGTGCGATTCGTGATGGCTGGTTATACACTGGAGATCTTGCAAAACAGGATGAAGAAGGCTATTTCTACATCGTTGATCGTAAAAAAGATATGATAATTGTCGGTGGTTTTAATGTCTATCCCCGAGAAGTAGAGGAAGTGCTATTTACTCATCCGGGTATAGTGGAGGCTGCGGTTGTCGGAGTTCCTGATCCAAACTTTGGAGAAGAAGTGCTTGCTTTTGTTGTGAAAAAAGATTCTACTCTAACAGAACAGCAATTACATGACTATTGTGCAGAAAAACTAGCAAAATATAAAGTGCCGAAGAAAATTGAATTTTTAGAGGAACTTCCTAAAAATACAACAGGTAAAATTCTGAGACGCTCTTTAAAACCACAAACAGTTTAAGAGATAATTTTATTTGGCTATATTAAAGGGAATATTTGATTTTGTATAGAAAATGAGTTTGGAGCATTTCCAAGCTCATTTTTTGTCGTTTTTTACTAAAGCACCTGTTAGCTTAAGAAAATTGTCAGTTGAAGATTTGAAGAGGTATGAAAGATTAGCAAAAGGTCACACTGACGAAGTAGATAGAATAGAAAAGGTGAAAGGGGAACATTTAAAACGTTTAGTGTAAAGAAGGATTCAAAATATTATTTTGCAATATAAAACTAAGGTCGAATATTGAACATTAATGGATAAAATTCGCAAATTTAATTTCACAAAAACAGTACATTTATTTCGTGAAATTAACAAATAATAAATTACATCGAAATATATTGAAGGGAGTGTTTTTGTGAAAAAAGTGGTACTTTCATTACTAGGTTTGTTCCTCATAGGTGTGGCCATTTTTTACGTTAATGATAGCCAGAATAAAAGCGTTTCGGCAGACCGTGGACGAAAATTTTATGAAGAAGCAGGAATGATTATTTGGGATATTAAAACAGAGGAAAAGGTAGTTGCCTTGACATTTGACGATGGTCCACATAAAAAGTATACCACTGAAGTTTTGGATTTACTCAAACAATACAACGCAAAAGGGACTTTTTTTCTTGTTGGTGAACAAGCAGAGAAAAATCCGGAAGTTGTATTACGAATGTATGAAGAGGGACATGATTTGGCTAATCATACTTATACACACCCTTACAGTAGGAATGTTTCGATGATTATGAAAGAAATTAAACAAACAAATGACACCATTTACAGCATTACAGGTTTCACACCAACCCTATTTCGACCAGTCGAAGGACAATATACGGATGCTATGATCGAAGAAATTGTAAAAGACGGTTTTCAAGTTGTCATGTGGTCATGGCACCAAGATACACTAGACTGGAAAAACCCAGGTGTGAATAAAATTGTGAATACAGTTTTAAAAAGGAACGAAAGAAGGGGATGTTATTCTATTCCATGATGGGGGTGGAAATAGAACACAGACCGTGAAAGCCTTGGAAAAAATATTACCAGAACTTCAAAAACAGGGCTATCAGTTTGTAACTATTAACGATTTAATAAAGTTAAAAAGGCAAGCGGATGAAAAGAAAAATCTCGAAACGAACAGTGAATAAAGAGAGAAGTGGAACAACTATTAAAGTTAATAAGAAACTCTGGCTTCAAGGTTTGGCAGATTATTTCTTGTGATACTTAATAAACTTTTTAACCAATTCGTATTGAACTTTTCGTTGTTTTCCCCTTTTCAAAAGAAGGTATCTATGTTCAGCTTTTCCACTAATTTTCATGCCAAAGTAGACTTACCTTAGCCTCCCGAACTAATCATTGCAATCTTTTTCATAGTACGCCATCTCTTCGTATACTTTTTAAAATAATTGGTGCATTAGTGAACAAGAAAAAGAGCTGTATTCAACTCTATGTTTACTAAAGCACCCATTAATTGAATAAGGAATTCTGTTGAATTTCCTCTCTTATACTAAACTGCTTAGTTCAATATGAAAAAAAAGCTTTACTCCTTCTTGGAGCAAAGCAGACCATTATGTTAATAAGTTTGTATATTATTTTTTCGTCCAATTATTGTCCCACTGGAAATAAACATTACTTGAATGTTGCTTGTTAAATATAAAATCTGGATATGGTAAAGCAAGTTTCGGCTTGTTTTCTGCTTTAATAAATTGTAAATCAACAGATTCGCCATCTATTGCAGTTAATTTTCCACTTATTATATTACATTCGAAAACAAACACATTATATTCAACTTGATCTCCATGAGGATATGTAAAACGAAAACTTTCCCCACCAAATATTCCTAATAATTTATTAGGTTTAACTGTTAATCCAGTTTCTTCCCATACTTCACGAATAAGTGCTTGAGCAGGAGCTTCACCTGGTTCAATTGCTCCAGCAGGCAGACTCCAATATTCACCTTTTCCAGGATATTGGAACAATATTTCATCATTGGTATTTCTTATTATCGCAGCAACGCTCGGCATAAATATTAGGTCTTTACCAACCTTTACTCGAAGTTGTTTATAATAATCTGATATGGACATAACAAATCCCCTTTAAAAATGCTTTTATTGAACTAACCTGCCGCGTTTGTGGAAATCAATGTGCAGTTCCTAAAAAAGAAACAAATACATTTTTTTTCTGGTGATTTTCCCTAATGTCTTCTGATATTAGTCCACAAGCATATTCAATTCGGACTATATAACCAAACAATACTTTCTCGGATGTTACTACACCACATCCAACACAATTAAATCCACATCCATCAACAATGTCCTTTTGTTGGTTTTGAAATCCCGTTAATGCTCTTTTTTCAGCAATATCTTTTGTAATCCAAGGTGAGAAAGCAAACAAGATCATTGATGCAACTACAAAAATAATACTTAAGGTTAACTTCTTATGCATAGATATCACCCCTTACAATTTAATAAAGACTATTCTAATGACAGATTTAAAAATAATTGAAAAGCTTAGGAGTGAATGAACTTTGAAGAGAGTGAATGTTAAACTTCAGTTAAAAAACATTCTTCAACTAATCTGTTTCTTTAATTAAAGAAGAAAAAAGGCTTTACTCCTTCTTGAAGTAAAGCACCTGTTAGTTAAACTAGAAAAGTAAATATATGCCAATAAAGGTTCTGTTAAAATATAAACTATTATTCATGTTTTAATAATAGTGTTTATTGCTAATCTTTTCAATCGCCATACGCATGTGCGAGACGACACCGAGAAGCAATATTAACGACATTACCATTTTTTCAAAAGGTGTTCCTAACAATTGTTGTATAAACCCAAAAGACCATAGTACTACGAAAATCCAACACATCACGTTTATTCCTCTCTTGTATTTATATAACATATTTCCACCAACAATTAGCGTGAAAACTCCTCCTATTATAGAAATAATGATATTGATAATAGATATTGGTATCTGAGTTGCTAAGGATTCTGACCTTCCACCATTAACCCATGTAAATGGAATAATCCCACTAATAATAAGAACTTGTATTAAGAATGTAAAAGAGTAAAAACATATCCCCATATATACAGCCGTTTTCATATTTACTTTTCTAAGTTTTTCTAACATACGATCACCTCATTTCTTCCCGTTATCAATTTATTAAATTTGGTTTTCATCTATTCCTTAATCTTTTACCGTATTGACACGCTGCCATTTTTTTAATCAATTTCACTCTGCTCTCCCTCTTCACAATGGATTTCTGTGAAGGTTTGAAATAAGTAGCGATCTCTAAGCTAACGGGTAGTTTAAATTAGCAATCCATAAGAAATAACCCAAGCTGAAATATGCTAAAATGATTAATGTAAATATCCCTCATGAACAAAGGAGAACTGAAAATGAGAAAACTTGTTCTATTTTTGCACGCATCTCTTGACGGTTTTGTAGAAGGACCAAACGGTGAAATGGACATTGGCTGGGTTTCCTACGATGCTGATTTGGAGAAACACGCGAAAGAAATTCTGAGTACTGCCGATACTGTTATTTGGGGACGTGGGACTTATCAGATGATGCACAGTTATTGGCCTTCTGTGCCATCGAATCCATCAGCTTCGCAGCATGAAAAGAATCATGCCGAGTGGATCGAAAAGACAGCAAAAATCGTTTTTTCCACAACGCTGGAGAAAGTCGAATGGAACAATTCTAGACTGGTGAAAGAAGATGTCGAGGAAGAGATCAAGAACCTCAAAAGGCAGCCTGGCAAGGATATGGTCATCCTCGGCAGTCCTAGGCTCGCACATTACCTTATGCAGCTTGGTTTAATAGATGAGTATAAAATTACGGTTTCTCCCATCCTGATCGGAAGCGGGTTGCCGTTATTCCAAGGTCTCACGGAGAAAATCAATCTTAAACTTATCGAAAACAAGACCTTTAATTCTGGAGCCATAGGTCTCGTTTACCAAACGGTTAGATGACCTTGTTTCACTAAAGTAAATTACGATATCGAGTACGATAGTTCAATATAACAGTGGCAGTCTAGGACTTTATTTTCTCGTCCAAGGCTGCCGCTGTTTTATTTTTGTTATCAGTCTTCATTCCAATATTGAAGAAGACTTGTGTAGTAAATAGAGCGACACTACCAGTTAATAAATAACGACTATACGGATAACGAAGGTTTTGAATTATCATGATCTTTCCTTTAAAAATAGAAGGAAAAAGATTTCGAATGTCGAAATAAATAGTGATAGCATAATTAACAAGAGGGGACTATTAAAATGACTAAAAGAAAATTAGAAGCAACAGACTTATTTGCCATACAATCCATAACAAATCCTGTGATTTCACCGGCCGAAAATGAGGCTGTTTTTATTCGAACGGAGATGCATAAAGAGGATAATAAATACTATGCTTATTTATATCATGTGGATATCGAAACAAATGAAATAACACAATGGACTCATTCGAAAGAGAAAGTGTCATCTCCGAAATGGTCTGTAGATGGAAAACAAATAGCTTTTTTATCGAATCGTGACGACAAAAATCAAATTTATATAATGTCAGCTAAAGGTGGAGAAGCAAAACAGCTGACAAAATTTGAAAAAGGTGTTTCTAGCTTTATCTGGTCTCCTTGTAGTAAAAAGATTTGGTTCTCGGCTTCTTTGAAGGAAGGTAAAAATTGGTCAGATGAGGTTGAAAAAGAAGACAAAAAACTGCCAGAAGCCTATATTGTAGAAAAAATGAAGTACCATAACGACGGTGTAGGATTGTTACCAAAAGACTCCTACCGTCAAATTGGATCAATCGAAATCTCATCTGGAGAAATTACAGCATTTACAGAAGGAACATTTAATCATAGTCTTCAGGCTATTTCACATGACGGGAAAAAACTAGTAGTCGGTGTGAATCGAGATGAAAATCAAGATTTTTCATTCCGTGAACCTCTGCTATTAATTGACGTGAAGTCGAAAAAAGAAACGATTATTATTGAAGAAAATGGATATTTTGGAGGCGCAATTTTTTCAGCAGATGATCGATACATCGCTTTTAGCGGAATGCTTCGTACATTTAAAAACGCAACACATGCAGAGATATATGTATATGAAGTAAGTACTGGAAACCTTCAAATACTTACTGAAGGGATTGATGCACCAGTAGGAGATTATGCAGGAGCAGATATCCAACAAGGAGCAAATGCACCAGATGTTGTTTGGACTGATCAAAATCACTTATATTTCCAAGTATCCACCATGGGGGACGTACGTTTGTATGTTGCTTCTCTTGAAGGAGAAATTTACCCCGCAACTCCAGAAAATGAGCATGTATATGGATACGATATTACTAGAGATGGCACCTATGCTCTTGCGACAATAAGTAGTCCAATATTTCCCGGGGAATTATTTAAACTAAATTTGGCGACTGGTGAAAGAATTGCACTCACTAAATTTAACGAAGAGTTGTTAAATGAAGTAGAGCTTGTCGAACCAGAAGCCATCGTGTATAAAGGTCTTAATGATTGGGATGTACATGGTTGGTTGATGAAACCAGTAGGCTATAATGAAGGCGAAAAATATCCACTAATTGTAGAAATTCATGGTGGACCACATACGATGTACGCGAACACCTTTTTCCATGAGCTACAACTCTTATCAGCGCAGGGATACGGAGTATTGTATGTAAATCCACGAGGAAGTCATTCCTATAGTCAGCAATTTGTGGATGCTGTTCGCGGTGACTATGGTGGTGGCGACTATGAAGACATTATGGCTGGAGTAGATTATGTATTGAAAGAGAATGACTGGATTGATGAGAATCGTTTAGGCGTTACGGGGGGGAGCTACGGCGGGTTTATGACTAACTGGATTGTTGGTCATACGAATCGATTTAAAGCAGCAGTTACGCAACGCTCCATTTCTAACTGGATCAGCTTTTATGGAGTTTCTGATATTGGGTACTACTTCACACCATGGCAAATTGGCACAGATATGACGGATATCGATAAATTATGGGATGCTTCTCCTCTAAAATATGCAGCTAATGTGGAGACACCTTTATTAATATTGCATAGCGAAAATGACTATCGTTGTCCTATTGAACAAGGGCAACAGCTTTATATTACGTTAAAAGCTATGGGTAAAGAGACTAGCTTTGTCCGCTTCCCGCAGTCTGATCATAATTTATCTCGAGTAGGACTGCCAAATTTAAGGCAAACACGATTAGAACAAATCACGAGCTGGTTTGCAAAATATCTTTGAGAATAGAGAAACCCCCTTCACTTTGAAGGGGGTTTCTTTAATCGGTAGAAACCAACATACATTATCTTCTTTTATGAAATCCATTCTTGTAATATACAAATACTAGTCCGATTATCCAAATAGGACCTACTATTAGTGCAATGCGTGTATCAGGGAAATAAGCCATGAGGCCAAGTACCAAAACTAAAAAAGCTAGTGCTAAATAGGAACCTATCGGATAGAACAAAGCCTTGTAGGAAAGCCTTGATACTTCGCCTTTTGTTAGTGTTTTACGGAACTTTAATTGGGATAATAATATAATTCCCCATGTCCAAACGGCTCCGAATGTCGAAATACTCGTTACCCAAATGAATACTTTTTCAGGAACTAAATAATTTAATACAACCCCAACTAATAATAATATGGCAGAGAAGATAATTGCTTTGGAAGGCACCCCTGTACTGCCAATTTTAGCGAATGAATTAGGAGCCTGTTTTTGCTGAGCCAAATTAAATAACATACGTCCCGTGCTGAATATACCGCTATTACAACTAGACAATGCAGCCGTTAGGACAACAAAGTTTATAATACCAGCAGCTGGACCAATACCAATTTTCTCGAACATTAAAACAAATGGGCTACCATTAGCTCCTATCTCATTCCATGGATAAATGGACATTATAACAAATAGTGCACCAACATAGAAAAGTAAAATGCGCCAAAATACCGTATCAATCGCTCGTGGAATGACCGTTTTAGGGTTTTTAGCTTCACCTGCAGTTACCCCAATCATCTCTACACCCAAATAAGCAAACATGACCATCTGTAAGGACATAAATACGCCAGTAACTCCATTTGGTGCAAAGCCGCCGTTCGTCCATAAATTGCTTATACCGACTGCAATTCCATCATTACCGAGACCAAAAAGAATAACTCCTAGCCCTACAAAAATCATAGCTAATATGGCAATTATTTTAATAAGCGCAAACCAAAACTCAAATTCCCCATAAGCTTTTACAGCTATAAGGTTAATGAGTGTCATAATAACTAATGCGGCTAATGCCCATATCCAAGGGGCTGTATCTGGATACCACATTTTCATGTATACTCCTACAGCAGTAATCTCTGCCATACAAGTAACTACCCATAAAAACCAATAATTCCAACCTGTTATGTATCCAGCAAGAGGACCTAAGTAATCCTTTGCATAGCGGCTAAAAGAACCTGAAACTGGATTATGTACCGCCATTTCTCCAAGTGCTCGCATGATGATAAAAATGGCCATTCCTCCGACAATATAGGAAATCAGAATAGCTGGTCCTGCAAGCTTTATGGCCGTTGCTGAACCTAAAAAAAGACCAACTCCGATAGCTGCTCCTAATGACATTAAGGTGATATGTCGTTGTTCTAAACCTCGCTGTAGTTGCTGATTTCCACCCAAGCAATATCACTCCTTTTAAATTTAGTACTTTGTAATATAAAACTCTATCACAATAATGTGTATATTGGGAACAGTCTATCATACTGATAATGTGGTAAAATTATGTATACAAAGCATGATAGATTGGAGTTAAATAATGAAAATAGTAACAGTTCGTCCTATTCTCGAAGAAGAGCTTACTCGACTTTGGGAATTAAGTGCAAAGGAAGAAGCACCTGAATGGAAGAAATGGGATGCACCTTATTATCCTCATATTTCTATATCTTTAGAACAATTTTTAGAAAAAAAGGAACAATTGATTCATCAAGAAGATATGTGGGGGATTTATGTAAATGGCGAATTAGTTGGTTCTCTTTGTTACTATTGGGAGCACGAAGAATCCCTATGGCTTGAAATGGGGATTGTCATTTATGAGCCCCGTTACTGGAGTGGTGGAATCGGAACAGAGGCACTCCGAATGTGGATCGATCATTTATTTCAAGAACTACCACTTGTTCGAGTTGGTTATACAACTTGGTCGGGAAATGAACGCATGATTAAAGTCGGGCAAAAATTAGGAATGACAATGGAAGCAAGACTACGCAAATGCCGATTTTATAATGGAGTCTATTATGACTCTATCCGAATGGGATTATTAAGAGAAGAATGGGAAGAACGTGTATCAGAAAAGGATAAGGTCAATAAATTATAATTGGCTATTAAGCCAACCTACACATCATTTTTTACTAAACAACTTTGATATCCCCAAAAAGTTAAGTGTAGATGCAAACACAAATCTGTTTGAAAGTGCCTACGCTATCCAACTAGTGCTTACATTTTCTTTTTGTCGTACTAGTTATAGGTGACTTTATAAAAGATTGTGTTGCGCTAATTGCATCATTTTTTTATTGCACTAATAACCATTTGACGGCTTCAAGTAAATTGTCTGCAATATAATCAGGTTCTACTTCTTTCCATTCTTCTCGATACTGTGATAAGGAGTATTCTCCCCATCCAGTTAATACTAATATTTTCATCGCTCCAACAGCTTTAGCAGCTAGCATATCGGTACCACCAACATCGCCAATTACTGCACATTTATTAAGATTCAGATTGTATTTGTTGGCTGCATCAAGTAACATACCTGGGTTTGACTTGCGACACAAACAGGAATCTAGAAGACTATGTGGACAAATAAAGGCATCATCATGACCATAGGATAGGAATTCTTTTTGAAATTCCACTAACTCTGCCTCTCCTCGACTCACTCGGTGTTGATTTGTGAATCCAAACACTTTAATCCCCTGAGATTGAAGTAACCTAATTGCTTCCATACTAAAACTATAAGGAATAAAGTCATCTGGATGCATAAAATGACCAGTCCCACCTATCGTCCCATCACGATCTAGAAAAACTGCTTCTATTTCTTTATTCATTCTATCCATCGCTCCATTATAGTAATCTCTTTTTTATTGGAATTCAGCTCGACACTACATCCGATTGGCATCGTTAGCATCGGGTGAGTATGGCAGCAATCAAAGTCTGCAAGAATTGGAATCGATGTATTCCCAATCGTTTCCACTAAAATATCAGCCGGTTTTCTACCGGTTCCTTGGTCATCAAATAATTCATGTTTGCCTAATATTATTCCGGACACTCGATCAAAGACGCCATTCAACTTTAATAAGTTGAAATTTTTCTCCACTACAGATGCAGATTTCATCGTGTCTTCTATTAACAGAATGTCTCCTTCATTTATCATAGGCATATAAGGACTGCCCCATATACCGTACATAGCGTTTAGATTCCCACCTATTAATCTGCCTTGAGCAATTCCTTCATTTACGCAAATCCAATCATTCTGCCTAAGTTGCTTGTCCTCGGTTTTAATTTCCCAGTTGATTGGTTCGTCTGTCCAGTAAGGGGGTTTTGGCACAGTAAAAGGAATATGCTGCTCTTTTATTAATATGTCCTTGAAATAATCATATGTATAGTTTACGTACGGTTCAAACTCCCCAAATGACGGTACTAATGCTGGCCCATAAAACGTTGGTATTCCAGTTTGAGCATAAATTGCTAGCAAAATTGCAGTAGCATCAGAGTAGCCAATCATGATTTTAGGATTCTTTTTAAAAGCTTCATAATCTATATATGGCAAAACTGCATTAGAATTTGTCCCGCCAATCGTAGACATAATACAGTGGATTTCGGGATTACGAATAAGCTCGTTTAACTCTTCGGCACGTTCTTGGATATTCCCGGAGCGATAAAAGTCGTGTTTACCTGTTAAATTTCCTTCTAAAATTTCAAATCCCTTTGTTTCTAAAAACTTTTTTGCTCTTTCAAAGCGTACTGGGGAAGAATATGTAATAGGTGATGAAGGAGAATAAATTCCTATTTTATCTCCTTTTAGTAGTTTGTTTAAACCTCTCATAAAGAAATCATTCCTTTCAAAAATTTGTAAACTCATGCTTATCAAACAACTTATCCCAATTTCAAAAATGAAATGCAACTTTGAGGAGAACTTACTTTAAATATGTTTTTCCAAGCAGTATTAATATAGTAAAAATGATATATTTGAATATTCTATATTTAATTTAACCCATATATTATATAAATGGAACTACCTACATTAAATGAGTAGTACATAGAGGATTGAGAATAGAAAATGACGGCGGTGAAAATTGAATTTAATTCAGTTTTGAATATTATGTGACTCTTCCTAAAGAATAGACTTACACCTATGTCTTAGGTTGGGAACTTTCGGCATACTTCTTATATAATGAAATTAGAATTATGTAAGAAAGGATTCGCTCTATTATGCAATTAACGATAACATTTGTTGTTTTGGCGATAAGTATCATCCTATTTATAAGCAATCGAGTGCGCGCGGATCTAGTAGCAATTCTTGCACTTTTGGCCTTCGTTATTTCAGGTGTGTTAGAGCCGACAGAGGCACTCGCCGGTTTTTCTAATTCAGTAGTCATTATGATTGCTGGACTTTTTGTTGTGGGAGCAGGGATTGTTCGGACAGGACTTGCACAGTCTGCGGGGAACTTACTATTAAAATGGTCTGGAAAAAGTGAGATAAAGCTATTTGTCTTATTACTCATCATTACAGGTAGTGTTGGCTCGTTCATGAGTAACACGGGAGTGGTAGCACTGATGCTGCCGATTGTAATTAGTATTGCGATCAGTATTAATAGTAGTCCGTCTAAATACTTGATACCACTGTCTTATATTAGTAGCCTATCAGGTCTGATGACACTAATTGCGACACCTGCGAACTTAATCGTCAGCCAAGTGCTTGTCGATAATGGATTTAAAAAGCTTGGATTTTTTGAAATTACTCCACTAGGAATCATCGGGATAACTACTGGTATTTTATATTTTCTATTTGCTCGTAAATATGTGTTGCCGAATGATAAAAGAAAAAACAATGCAGGAGAAGGACATAAGCTATCTCCAAAGCAATTGGCAGCAGATTATGAGTTAGGTGGTAATTTGCACCGAGTTCGAGTGGTGGAAGATTCTTTAATTATTGGAAAACAGCTTTCAGAATTAAAGCTCCCAGCAAAATATCATTTAGCCATTTTAAAAATTGATCGTAAATCAACGGAAGGGATGAATATTCTACCTATCCGTTATCAGGAAATGGCTGGCCCAACGAGTGTGATTGAAGCGAAGGATATTTTATATATTCAAGGTCCACCTGAAAGTACGCTGCAGTTTGTACAGGATTTTCAGTTGGAGATAGAGGATGAAGAATCGAACGCTGAGGAGCTAGTTTCAAAACAGTTAGGTATTGCAGAAGTACTTTTAACACCACATTCTAATTTAATTAATGAAACGGTTGGTAGCATTGGTTTCCGAGAAAAATATAATTTAAATATACTTGGGATCAATCGCAAAGGGGAATATGTATTAACCGAAATGGCTAATGTGCGTTTGCGATTTGGGGATGCATTACTCGTTCAAGGTGCTTGGGAAGAGATTGAGCTACTGTCGAGAGCGGTAAAAGATGTAGTGATTATCGGTCAACCTAAGGAGCATGCTAGCATGGCCGCTGCAAGTGGGAAAGCACCAATTGCTGGAGCAATCATGTTACTAATGATCGGTTTAATGATTTTTGAAGTTTTCCCAGCAGTTATTTCTGTTCTCCTAGCAGCAACTTTAATGGTTATGACAGGCTGTCTTCGAAATATGGATGACGCCTATGGCAAGATGAACTGGGAAAGTATTATTTTGATCGCGGCCATGCTTCCTATGGCAACAGCCCTAGAAAAAACTGGCGGCATGATCATTTTATCCGAGGGGATTGTTAATCTCCTTGGTGGGTTCGGTGCAATGGGAGTATTAGCCGGTATTTATTTTATTACGATGGTATTTGGTCAATTTATAAGTAATACGGCGACCGCTGTGTTATTTGCACCAATAGCGATGACTGCAGCCATTAGCTTAGATGCAAATCCGTATACGTTTTTAATAGCTATTGCGGTTTCCTCGAGTATGGCTTTTGCAACTCCTGTAGCTTCTCCTACAAATGCGTTAGTGATGACCGCAGGGGGGTATAAATTCTTTGATTTTGTAAAAGCGGGGATTCCTCTGCAAATAATTATGTTCATCATCATGATGATTGCAATTCCTATTTTTTTCCCATTGTAATGAAAAAAGTTTCTCTTATTAGAGAGGCTTTTTTTATTTGACAATTTCTTGGAATATGATATAACTAATTTATTAAGCCTAAAACAAAGTATGCAGGTTGGAATAATATGATTCATAAAGGGGTTCTAAAATGGGGAGAGAATTTGTCAATATTTTTGATGAATGGGCAGACTCTTACGATGCGTCCGTTTCTGGAAAAGATCCGGAGTATCGAGATGTATTTGAAGGTTATGAAACTATATTAAATGAGGTAGCTAAACGTGTTACTGGTACAATTATTGAATTTGGAACGGGTACTGGAAATTTAACAGCAAAGCTAGTAGAAGCAGGTTTTTCTGTTATTGGTATCGAACCTAATAAGAAGATGCTTGAAGTAACTGCTAAACGTTTTCCTACTATTAAAGCAGTGGATGGGGATTTACTTGAATTTAGTGTAGACACTGAGAATATAGATGCCATTGTAAGCACATATGTATTCCATCATTTAACAGATGAAGAAAAGAGAATAGCACTAAAACAATATGCGAGCTTACTTCCGAAGAATGGAAAGGTTGTTTTTGCAGATACTGTTTTTCTTACCGAAGAAGCCAAACAAGCACAGATTTTGAAGGAAAGAAACCGTGGCTTTTTAAATGTAGTAGAAGATCTAGAAAGAGAATACTATACAACTATACCTGTACTTAAAGAATTATTTACAGAAGCAGGATTTCAAGTAGTATTCGTAAAAATGAATGACTATGTTTGGTTAATGGACGCAACGAAAAAATAAGGAGCGATAATGATGAAAAAAATGAATGTAGAAAGCTTTAACTTAGACCACACAAAAGTAGCAGCACCATTTGTACGCCTAGCAGGAACGAAAGTTGGGAAAAATGGCGATGAAATTCTAAAATATGATATTCGTTTTAAACAACCAAACAAAGAGCATATGGAAATGCCAGGTCTTCATTCATTAGAGCATTTAATGGCAGAAAATATTCGCAACCATACTGATCAGGTAGTAGATCTTAGTCCAATGGGCTGCCAAACTGGATTCTATTTGTCTGTTATCAATCATGATAACTTTGAAGAAATTCTGGATATTCTAGAAAAAACATTACAGGATGTTTTACAAGCAACAGAGGTTCCAGCATGCAATGAAGTTCAATGTGGTTGGGCTGCTAGTCATAGTTTAGAAGGTGCAAAAGAAATAGCAGCTGAAATGCTAGCTAAAAAAGATGAATGGCGTCAAATTTATAAAGAGGAAGCATAATGAACATATTTAGTAACGTGCAAGATTTAATAGGCAATACACCAGTAGTAGAAATTACGCATATCCCAATACCGAATAAGTGTCGTATATTTGCAAAGCTAGAATATCTCAATCCCGGTGGTAGTGTGAAGGATCGACTAGGCTTGTCTTTGATTGAGGATGCAGAGAAGTCTGGGAAGCTTGTTCCTGGTGGTACCATTATTGAACCGACAGCTGGCAACACAGGGATTGGAATTGCTTTGGCTGCTATTGGAAAAGGGTATAAAGTTATTTTTGTTGTCCCTCAGAAATTTAGTGTAGAGAAGCAAACATTAATGTGTGCATTAGGTGCTGAAATCGTCAATACAGAAACAGCACTAGGCATGCAGGGAGCGATAAAAAAAGCTGCAGAGCTAGTGGCTGAAACGCCAGATGCTTTTTCTCCGTCACAATTTTCAAATCCTGCAAATCCTGCTACGTATTCGAAGACATTAGGCCCTGAATTATGGCGAGATTTAGATGGTGAAATTGATGTTTTTATAGCTGGTGCCGGATCAGGCGGCACATTTATGGGTACTTCAACATATTTGAAAAAGCAAAATGCATCGATTAAAACGGTTATCGTCGAGCCCGTTGGATCCATATTAAATGGCGGAGAAGCAGGTTCCCATACGACAGAAGGTATCGGTATGGAGTTTTTACCGGACTTTATGGATACTTCCTATTTTAATGCGATCCATACAGTAAGCGATGAGGATGCCTTTAAACAATTAAGAGCACTTTCAAAAAACGAAGGCTTGCTAGTGGGAAGCTCGTCGGGAGCTGCTTTTCATGCTGCATTAAAAGAAGCAGAGGTAGCAAAAGAGGGTAGTCATATTGTGACGATTTTTCCAGATTCGAGCGAACGTTATTTAAGTCAGAATGTCTATGGACTATTCAAGGAGGAATAAAAATGCGCGCTAAAACGAAATTAATACATGCTGGGATTGTCGGCGACGAGGCAACTGGAGCAGTATCCACACCGATTTATCAAGTAAGTACGTATAAACAAGAGGCAGTAGGAAAATTCAAGGGCTATGAATATTCACGTACTGGAAACCCGACTCGTCATGCTCTAGAAGTATTGATCAGCGAGCTAGAAGGTGGAGTTGCAGGTTTTGCTTTTGCATCAGGAATGGCAGCAACAAGCTCAGTCATGATGCTTTTAAGCAAAGGTGACCATGTTATTTTGACAGATGATGTATATGGTGGGACCTTCCGAGTTATTTCTAAAGTATTGAATCGCTTTGGCATTGAAGCAACTTTCGTGGATACTGGCGATATTGCAAATGTAGAAACGGCAATCAATGAAAATACTAAAGCGATTTTCTTAGAAACACCGACGAATCCGTTACTAAAAGTTACCAATATAGAAGCAATCGCAAAGTTTGCAAAAGAAAAAGGATTATTAACTATTGTGGATAATACGTTTATGACTCCCTATTTCCAACAACCGATTACACTTGGCGCCGATATTGTCGTACATAGTGCGACAAAATACTTGGGTGGACATAGTGATGTCGTAGCGGGTCTCGTTGTTGTAAACTCCGATCAGCTAGCAACAGATTTACATTTTGTGCAAAACTCAGTAGGAGCAGTACTGGGACCACAGGATTCTTGGCTGCTAATGCGTGGTATTAAAACACTAGGTATTCGGATGGAAGAGCATAATTCAAACGCACAACGAATTGCAGAGTTTTTGAATAGTCATAAAGCTGTTTCGAATGTTTTTTATCCAGGATTGGCTACTCACCCTGGACATGAGTTGATGAAAAAACAGACAACAGGCTTTGGAGGAATGATTTCCTTCGATGTGGGAAGTGCTGAGAAAGCGGATGAGCTTTTGGCTAAGCTTCAATACTTTACTCTTGCAGAAAGCCTAGGAGCAGTGGAGAGTTTAATTTCCGTGCCTGCTCGTATGACCCATGCTTCTATTCCAAGCGAGCGTCGTGCAGAGCTTGGCATTACAGATGGACTTGTCCGAATCTCAGTAGGAATTGAAGATGTAGAAGACTTATTGGAGGATTTAACACAAGCACTAGCATAATTTTGAAATAGGTATACCACTTTTGCTGAGGTGGTATGCTTTTTTTGTTGCTCAAATGCATTTAGTTGGAATTTCTAGCGGCTTGGTTGGAATAAGGAAGATTTAGTTAGAATAATGGCCACTTTAGTTGGAATTTTGACCTTTCTTAGAGTTAGCATAAAAAGTGGACATGTTAAAACACGAACCTCATACTAAAAGAAAGTTAAGGGAGCGTGTGTAGGATGGCTGTATTATCAAGAG
>NZ_FNHY01000009.1 GCF_900103605.1 Psychrobacillus sp. OK028
CCGCCAGCGTTCGTCCTGAGCCAGGATCAAACTCTCCATAATAGAGAACTTAAAAAGCTCATTTTGTTTTGCTGGCATCATCATTAAATGATGTCCAAATTGTTTTGCTATCAGATTAATCAAGTTAATCTTTCAAGCTATATTTCTTAACGTTTTGCATGTTCAGTTTTCAATGTTCATGTTGTTCAAGTCGTTTTGGCGACTTTATTAATATAACTTATTTCGGATTTGATGTCAAACATTTTTTTGAAGTTTTTCAAGTTGTTTGTATCTCGTTCCGAAGGACAAGTATTAATATACATCGTTTAAAACATAAAAGCAACCCCTTTTATAAAAAAACTTAAATATATATTAAAATATTGAGTTTCTTACCTCATTCTATAAAGGATTTACTTTACTCAATCAAAACATTGGTCACTCCCCATCTTAAAAAAATAGATTCTGTTCAAGTTATAAAATATAAGTTTGAGTAATAGAATCCTATCCATCTATATTAAGAGTGGTTCTAAAATAAGTAGTTCACTCTACAATAAGAATAAAACAACAGAGCTTTATTTTAACTACCTCTGTCCTTATAATAATAGAAACAAAACTACCAGCCTATGCTATTCCATAAATAAGGGCAATATAGTAGATCATATAAAAAAGCCCATCACCAGATAAAAGAAATGGAGGAGGAATTTTTGATGGAATGGTTAACCTATTTTAGTGATTACAGTGAAATTATATTTAAATTAATTTTTGCAGCATTATTAAGTTTAATAATAGGTATAGAACGGGAACTAAAGAAGAAACCTATTGGATTGAAGACAAGTATAGTGATAGCCACATTCAGCTGTCTTTTAACCTACATATCCATAGAAGCTGCTTATAAAGCTGTCCACAATGATGCTATAAACATCACGATGGACCCTTTACGTTTAGCAGCACAAATAGTAAGTGGGATAGGCTTTCTCGGAGCGGGTGTTATATTACGCAAAGGAAATGATAATATCACTGGATTAACAACCGCGGCTATGATTTGGGGAGCAGGTGGAATTGGAATAGCTGTTGGTGCAGGGTTTTATCTTGAATCTGCTTTAAGCGTAATTATTGTAATAGTGGGAATTGAAGTAATTCCTCCACTGCTAACTAGAATAGGACCAAAACGATTAAGATCTAAGGAATTATCACTTACCGTTTTGGTAGGAAATCCAGAAAGCATCGCCAAGGTATATGACTTTTTACAGGGAAGTGGTGTTTATATAGAAAGTATTCGCATTAAAGACATCATTTTAGACAATAATATAGTTAAACACGAAATTGAAATGAGATTATCTATTATTACGAAAAAAAATATAGTCGATTTTTACGCTATTATAAAAAAACAAAAATTCATCGAGTCGGTAGATGTAGAATCTATATAAAAGGAGTAGTTATATGGGAGACTTATTAAATTTGTTAAAAAACGGTAACAAACCTTCTTTATTAGCTGCTATTGTAAATACGGTAATAGCATTATTAAAGGGTGGAGCATTTTTCTTTACAGGAAACGTAGCGATGTTCGCAGAAATGATGCACTCAATCGGAGATGCCGCAAACCAATTCTTTGTTTACATCGGTTCATCGTTATCTAAAAAAGCACCCACACCAAGATTTCCAAATGGCTTTGGGCGTCTTGTAAACCTCGTTTGTTTAGGCGCAGTAATTATTGTTGGTATTTTATCTTATGAGACTATTATAGAAGGTTGGCATCATATTCAACATCCAACGGAATCTTCTGGTGTAGCAATAACCCTTAGCGTACTAGCTATTGCCATTATTTTAGAATTTGTTGTTTTGTATAAGGCAGGAAAAGAAATTTTACACGAAGTAGGCATTAAGGGTACTATGCTTTCTCCTCTAACAACAAGTTTTGCTAACTTGGGTAGGGCAAAACCTGCTACAAAACTCGTTTTTATGGAGGATTTAGTTGCAACATCGGGAGGTATATTAGCCTTTGTTGCTGTTTTAATTTCTCATTTCACTGGTTTTTTACAAGCAGAGGGTATCGCTTCTATTATGATCGGTATTATGATGTTCTATGTAGTAGGAAAAGTATTCCTGGATAACGCTCGAGGAGCACTTGGGGAAACGGATGAACAAATGCTTGTACACATCGCACATTTAGTGTCTGAAAATCAGCATGTAAAGGATATTCAAAAGCTAGAGGTTATAAAAGAAGGCGAATATTTACATGTAGAAATAATTATAGAGATCGATCCTCAATATACATTTGCTGAGGTGGACGATATTAGAGACAATATTAAAGAACTAATTTTAAGTCAGCAAGGTGTAACAGATATTACCATCTCATTTGATGAAGATGATGGTATTAGAACGTGGACGCAACATAAGGATCAACGTACTGTCCTAAAAACACGTAACTAGAGTTTTATAAAATCTTTAAAATTCATTAAAAACCCCCATGACGAACTCCGTCATGGGGGTTTTTGGATTCATATTGTTACAAACAAGCAGTAAGTATAGATTTTGTATCCTCTGCATTTAGCTTATTGAAATTACCGTAATCTCCATAGACCATAGCTTTTTCTACCATAAGGTCGATTTTGCTTTCATCTATATTATAATCCCCTAATTTGGACGGAGCACTTAATGACTTCCAAAATTCCTCTAAGCGGTTAATTCCTTCGTAAGCAACCTCTTCTGCTGATTTACCCTCAGCGTCCACTTTAAATACGTTAGTCGCAAGCTTAGCAAAACGCTGTGGATTTACTTTTACATTATGACGCATCCATCTTGGGAAAACGATAGCTAGTCCTCCCCCGTGCGGAATGTCATATACTGCTGAAATTGCATGTTCTAAATTATGACTTGCCCAATCGCCGTTATAACCCATTTGTAGGAATCCATTTAATCCTAACGTACCAGCAAATAGAATCGTTTCACGATGCTCATAATTTGTTAAATCCTTAATCAGTTTTGGACCAACTTCTATGACTGTACGTAGAGTTCCTTCTATTAATTGGTCTTGGACTGGTGTGTTTGTCGCATTGTTGTAGTATTGCTCAAACATATGGGACATCATATCCACTATTCCATAAACTGTTTGATCTAGAGGGACTGTAAATGTGTTCACTGGATCTAATATAGAGAATTTCGGAAAAACTAAAGGACTTCCCCAGCCATATTTTTCAAGCGTTTCTTCATTAGTAATAACAGATCCAGAATTCATCTCAGAGCCAGTTGCTGCCAAAGTTAATATAGTTCCAAATGGCAGTGCTTCTTGTGGAACAGCTTTGCGCGTAACAAAATCCCAAGGATCACCGTCATATTTTGCTGCGGCAGCAATAAGTTTAGTACAATCTATTACTGAACCTCCACCGACTGCAAGTATTAGGTCAATTCCTTCTTTTTTACAGATTTCTGCTCCTCTTTTAGCCGTTGAAAGTCTTGGATTAGGTTCTACACCAGCTAGTTCAAAAACTTCCATTTCTGCATCTTTCAATTCGGTCATAACCGTATCGTACAAGCCGTTTTTCTTGATACTTCCTCCACCATATACTACAAGAACTTTTTTACCGTAAGGAGCTAACTCCCCTTTAAGTTTGCTTATTTGATCTTTACCAAATATCAATTTCACTGGGTTATAAAACGAAAAAGCATTCATACAACATCCTCCTCTTTCCTTACTCATACTTTCTTAATAATAGAAAAACCACTTGTAAAATACAAGTGGTTCAACTTACTATTAATTACACCCAACCACGGAAACGTGATGCTTCAGCAGTCTTACGTACTCCGACCATATAAGCAGCAAGGCGCATATCAATATTACGAGTTGTTGCAACTTCGTAAATATTTTCAAATGCATCTACCATTTTCTTCACTAGTTTTTCATCTACTTCTTCCTCAGTCCAGTAATAACCTTGGTTATTTTGTACCCACTCAAAGTAAGAAACAGTTACTCCACCAGCACTTGCTAAAACGTCAGGAACTAATAGAATTCCTCTATCATAAAGGATTTTAGTACCTTCTGTTGTAGTTGGTCCATTTGCAGCTTCTACTACGATAGTAGCTCTAATATTATGAGCGTTTTCAGCTGTAATTTGGTTTTCGATAGCTGCTGGAACTAAAATATCACATTCTAATTCTAATAGCTCTTGGTTAGAAATAGTGTTTTCAAATAGAGTCGTTACTGTACCAAAGCTATCACGACGATCTAATAGATAGTCAATATCTAATCCGTTTGGATCGTGTAGAGCTCCGTAAGCATCAGAAATAGCAATAACTTTTGCACCTTGATCACTTAAAAACTTAGCTAGGAAGCTTCCTGCATTACCAAATCCTTGGATAACAACACGTGCACCTTGCATATCAATATCACGTTTTTTAGCTGCTTCGTTAATAATAATCGTAACACCTTGAGCTGTTGCTCGGTCGCGTCCTTGTGAACCACCAAGTACAAGCGGTTTCCCTGTGATGAAACCTGGAGAGTTGAATTGGTCCATACGACTGTATTCATCCATCATCCATGCCATGATTTGAGCATTCGTAAATACGTCTGGAGCTGGAATGTCTTTTGTTGGTCCTACGATTTGCCCAACAGCACGTACATACCCACGGCTTAGACGTTCGATCTCTCCCATTGACATTTCACGTGGATCACAAATAACTCCACCTTTACCTCCACCATAAGGAAGGTCAACAATACCCGCTTTTAAAGTCATCCACATAGAAAGAGCTTTCATTTCATCTGGTGTTACACCTGGATGGAAACGAACTCCCCCTTTTGTAGGACCAACAGCGTCATTATGCTGTGAACGGTAACCAGTGAAAACTTTCACTGTGTTATCATCCATACGTACTGGAATACGAACTTCTAACATACGTAGTGGTTCTTTCAATAAGTCATACATTGCTTCGTCATAACCAAGTTTATTCAGAGCCTCTTTAATAACAGCCTGAGTTGAAGTGAACAGGTTTAAATTTTCAGCCATTTTATTTTTTCGCCTCTTTAGTTTTAATATTTCTTCGGAATCATTGTAACATATTATTGTTGATATTTCTTTATGAATTATTATTTAGTGAATACTTTTTGAATTCTTTCGATCGCCCAATCTAATTCTTCTTTTGAAATGATTAGAGGAGGAGCAAAACGAATTACAGTATCATGTGTTTCTTTACATAATAATCCTAATTCCTTTAATTCTTCACAATAAGGACGAGCTTCTTCTGTCAGTTCCATACCGATAAATAATCCACGACCACGAATCTCTTTAATAGAAGGATGTTTAATATCTTTCAGCGCTTCCATGAAATAATTACCTAATTCCAATGAGCTTTCAGCTAATTTTTCATCTACTAGAACGTCTAATGCAGCTAAAGAAACAGCACATGCCATCGGGTTACCACCAAATGTAGAACCGTGAGAACCTGGGTTAAATACGTTTAGAATTTCTTTGTTTGCAACGATACATGAAATCGGGAATACTCCTCCACCTAATGCTTTTCCTAAAATGTACATGTCTGGTTCTACTTCTTCCCATTCACATGCAAACATTTTACCTGTACGACATAGTCCAGCTTGTATTTCATCAGCGATAAACAATACATTATTTTCACGACATAATTCTAGAGCAGCTTTCATGAAACCAGCTGGTGGAATAATAATTCCAGCTTCTCCTTGGATTGGTTCGATTAAAAATGCTGCAGTGTTAGGTGTAATTGCAGCTTTTAGTGCTTCTAAATCACCGTATGGTATTAATTTAATACCTGGTAGCATCGGTCCAAATCCACGTTTGTATTCAGGATCAGATGAAAGTGAAACCGCACCCATTGTGCGACCGTGGAAGTTTCCATTACAAGCAATAATTTCTGCTTGATCTGCTTCTACGCCTTTTACATCATAAGCCCATCTACGAGCTGCTTTAAATGCAGTTTCCACAGCTTCAGCACCAGTATTCATCGGCAATACCATGTCTTTTCCTGTTAATTCACTAACTTTTTCATACCACGGCCCCAATTGGTCATTGTGAAATGCACGAGAAGTTAATGTAACACGATCCGCTTGGTCCTTTAATGCTTGAATAATTTTCGGATGGCGGTGTCCTTGGTTTACTGCAGAATATGCGGACAGCATATCCATGTATTTGTTGCCTTCAGGATCCTTTACCCATACTCCTTCAGCTTCTGATACTACTATTGGAAGTGGGTTATAGTTGTTAGCACCAAATTTATTCGTTTGTTCAATCACTTGTGATGAAATAGTCATACATGCATTACCCCTTTTATTTAAAGTGAAGGCAGACTTTAAACTAAGTCTGCCTTGAAAATATTAAAGCATTTCAGATGTTGTTTTTGCTTGCATATGAAGTTGAACGTAATCTGGTCCACCAGCTTTTGAATCTGTACCAGACATATTAAATCCACCGAATGGTTGGTATCCAACTATCGCACCAGTACATCCACGATTGAAATATAAGTTACCAACGTGGAAATCTTCACGTGCTTTTTCTAGATTTAAACGGTTATTTGTAATTACCGCACCAGTTAATCCATATTCAGTATTATTTGCAATATCTAATGCTTCGTCGAAATCTTTTGCTTTCGTAATACCAACAACTGGTCCAAAGATTTCTTCTTGCATAATACGTGCTGTAGGTGATAAGTCTGCAATTACAGTCGGTTGGATGAAGTATCCTTTAGAATCGTCACCAGTACCACCTGTAACTAGACGACCTTCTTCTTTACCAATTTCGATATAATCCATGATTTTTTTAAATGAAGCTCCATCAATTACTGGACCAACGAAATGCTCATCATTATCAGGAATACCTACTGTTAGAGCGTTTGTTAACTCTTCAACGCGATTTAACACTGTTTCATAAACGTCTTCAACGATTACTGCACGTGAACATGCAGAACATTTTTGACCACTGAAACCAAATGCAGATTTCACAATTGATTGAGCAGCTAATTCTAAATCAGCTTCTTTATCAACTACAATTGTATCTTTACCACCCATCTCAAGAATAGAACGTTTAATCCAAATTTGCCCTGGAGCTAATTTAGAAGATTTTTCTACGATTCCTAGACCAACATCACGTGAGCCTGTGAAACTAATTAGACGAGTACGTGGGTGTTCAACCATGAAGTCACCTATTTCAGCTCCAGAACCTGGAATGAAGTTAACTACTCCTGGAAGCATACCCGCTTCTTCTAATACCTCTACAAATTTATAAGAAACGACTGGAGTTGTAGAAGCTGGTTTCAATAATACAGTATTACCTGCAACCATAGCTGCAACTGTAGTACCAGCCATAATTGCAAATGGGAAGTTCCAAGGTGAAATAACAACAGCAACACCTAGTGGAATATAATTATATTGGTTATATTCACCAGGACGACTTTCTACAGGTGCTCCATCTTTAATACGTAACATTTCACGACCATAATATTCTAAGAAGTCAATTCCTTCAGCCACTTCAACGTCAGCCTCAACCCAAGTTTTTCCTGCTTCTCTTGATAATAGAGCAGTGAACTCGAATTTACGACGACGTATAATTGCAGCAGCTTTGAAAAGTACGTCTGCACGAACTTCCGGTTTTACTTTTTTCCAAGTTTTGAATGTTTCATCAGCAATATCCATCGCTTTAGAAGCAATTTCTTGTGTTGCTTTAGAAACAGCACCAACTAATTCTTCTTTTTTTGCTGGATTATAAGATTTTATTTTAGCTTCTGTAGTAATACGTTCTCCACCAACTATTAATGGGAAATCATTTCCTAGGTATGCGTCTACTACTTTGTATCCTTCTTGAATGGCTTTTTTATTTTCCTCTTTCGAAAAATCTGTGAATGGTTCGTGTTTATAAGGTATCAAATGTATATCCTCCTTTAAGTGGTGTGCAAAAAATATTTGCAGTTTCTTTTAGTTTACATATATAATAATGCAAAAGATTGTTGCGTTTTTCAAGTAAAAAATTCTAAAATGTGAAATATTTTTTTGAGGTGAGCAACTTGGACGAACAAATAAAAGATTTTCTACCCTTTTATAAATTTGCAGCAGAGCATGTAGCAGTAGGAATTCACGCTATTGACCTATCTGGTAAAACCATTATTTATAACGAAAAAATGAAAGAAATTGAAGGTCTAAATTTAACAGACGTTGTCGACCGATCTATCTTTGAACTTTTCCAATTTGAACAACAAGAAAGTACATTACTTAAAGTATTACATAGCGGAGAACCAGTTTTACGTGCTAAACAGACGTACTGGAATCGAAATGGACAAGAAATAACTACTATTAATGATACTTACCCTATACTGCAAGATGAAAAACTTGTAGGGGCAGTTGAATTTTCTCGTGATATTACCGCTTTAGAACGTCTAATTTATCAGCCTTTAAAGCGTTACAATGAAGCAATCACCCTTTCTAGCATTACAGCAGTGTCGATGGAAATGCAGGAAGTACTAGAACGCTCGATCAAGGCTGCGCATGTACGTCTACCTGTACTTTTAGTGGGAGAAGCTGGTACTGGCAAGGATTTAATAGCTGAAGGTATTCACAATCAGCTTTCGCCCGTAAATAAACAGTTTATCTCACTCTATTGCCATAGCTCAGATAGTTTTTTAATCAGTAAATTTAAAAAAGAGCTTTCTGATATGTCGTACTGTACAATATTTTGTGAAAGAATTGATTTATTATCCCTTGAATTGCAAAATGAACTCTTGCAAATTCTTTCTGCAAATGAAGCAGGACAAAATTTATATATTGCAAGTATTGGTGAAGATCCGGTAGATTTAATATCTTCGAACAAGTTGAGTAAAGAGCTATATTACTATTTTGCACAGGTAACAATAAGTATTCCACCTTTACGGAAACGCACGGAGGATATCCTTCCTTTTATGAATGATTACTTTAATCGTTATTTAAATCGCTATGGATCCACCATTCAGGAGATTGATGAGGATGTAATCCAAGCTTTTTTGATGTATGAATGGCCTGGTAATCTTAAAGAATTGGAATTACTACTGGATGAAATTAGCTCAATGGTTACAACGGAGCAAGTACTAAAGTTTGATATGCTGCCTTTACACTTCAAGCTTAAAGTTCAGGATTTTAATGAGACTTCTAGGAAAGCAGAGGATTTTGTCATTACTTCCGATAAAGAATTGCTTCCACTTGATGAATATTTGCGTTCTGCAGAGAAATATTATTTACAAAAAGCGTTAGATAAATTCGACGGCAATATTACAAAAGCTGCTGAAGCACTAGGTATGAGCAGGCAAAATTTACAATACAGAATACGTAAGATGAAGAAATAAAAACTATAGATCTCATTTAAGCATATTAAATAGTGAAATCCGATCAACGTTGATTTCTGCTCCAGACCGAAACCAGCAATAATTGTATTCTATTAAAAACCGCAAAATTTACTACAAGAAAAAAGGAGTTCTACAGTGACTTTCTTTACTGTAGAACTCCTTTTTATAGTGCCGATTTTTTAATCCAGTCGGCTAATTTTTCTTTTAATGTATTAAACCCTTCTTCGTCATGTTCATCTACACGATCTTGAAGTGATTTCCGAGGTCTATCATCACGTTTAGGTAGTGTTGGTTTTTCTTGGAGCTCTCTCATCGATAAGCTAATTTTCCCAGCCTCATCGTCAATCTCTAGAATTTTCACCTCTACCTTTTGCCCTACAGTTAAAAATTCTTCCACTTCTTTTACATAGCCGTATGTGATTTCCGAAATATGCACGAGGCCCTGTGTTTGCTCATCTAAGCCTACAAAGGCACCGTATGGCTGAATCCCTGTAACTTTACCCGTGACAACATCTCCCACCTTGTATTTTTGAGTCATAATCCCTTCCTACTTTCTTATATACGTTATAGTCATGTTAAATTATAACATAGGAGGAAGTATGACGGCAAAAATCACTGAGTTGGCATAAACGGTGGTCTCCATCCGTTTTCAGTTTTAATGAGCTGAAAACCAATTACCTTTTCATCTCCAAAATTACGCGAATCGGGATTTCTTGTAAGCTTTACGTATCCTTCCCCCTTAGAGGTTTCTTCAAATTCCATTTTTGTAAATTCAGACTTAATATCGTCTATATTCAGGTGTGGCGCGCTCATGTATTCTTCTTTTGGTATCTGTATCCACTCTTCGTCTTTAATATACAATGCATACTGTGTTTCATAGTCCTTAAGCTGGTTTGAGTAATAATACAACCCTACAATTTCCTCAGGTGTAGCCTCTTTTAATATAGTTTGATCATGCGTTCCAGCGAATAATTTATATAATCCATGGACTTGTTGGACAAAATTTTCGTCCACTAGAGTTGGATTACTTACAAAGTAATCCTCTACCCCATGGATTCTCCAAATATCATCACTTTCTAGATAGAGAAGTAAATCGTAGCTAACTTGATTTCCTTTCTCTTGCCCGATATAAGTCTTTAAATATTTTTCGTCTTGGATTAAATGGTCTTTATTAAAGTAAAGATTTTTAGAGCCTTCTCGTATAATATTCTGTAGAGTCGGATTATCTATGAAATCTTTTTTATCATGCTCTTTTTTAAATGCACTACTCATCAACTCCCACATTACTTCACGGTTATTTTCACCGTCTGCATAATAATATAAGAGAATGGTTTCTATCGGACCAACTCCATGAAGTACTAATGGATCGAAGTTTCGGTTAAATTCTTTATATAATTCATGTACACCATACAAAGCATAGGGAGTTTCTAAACTTCTCTCTTCTCCATCCGGTAATATTGAAAACCAATCTAATTTTGTTGTTTCAAGCGAACCTTCTAAAGCCATAATGTAATAATCTCTAAGTTGCTCTATGTCTAATAATTTATAAGTTTCGTTGTATTTCCAATCACTCGCATTCATAGATGCAACAACAGGCTTCATCAATGTAGCAATTGGAGATACACCTGGGATATTAACTAGCGATTCCCAAACCATACGTGTGTCCGTATTTATTTCATTGTTTTCATTGAACATTTCGTTTATATCTGAAGGAAAAAGAATAGTCTCTGCAAGATCAAAGTAATAATTTTCAAATCGGAAATGCATACCTGTATCTTGCATTGTATTTAATAGTGTAAATTCTATTTCTCCTAAATAGTAGCCTAGGACAGAAAAATCTTGTTCCTCTAGCAAATTAGCTATTCCATAACCAGGAATCGAACTATAAAGTGACAAATAGCGTGACTCATTTTCATCTAGAACAGTAAAGAGATCTCTTGTAAATAAGGCCCAATCAGGTACAACCTGAAATGCCGTTCCATCTGCATTAACAGTCAATTTTAATCCCTGCTTAGGTAACACTTCAATCATGCTCTGTATTTCTTCCGGCATATTATAACGATTTGCAATGAGAATATGCTCACTAAGTTTTCCATCGTGTTTCGCAGATTGGACCAGTGCATCGTGATCATATAGCAGAGATTCATAAAAATTAATTAAATGCTCTGACTTAGCTATAAATTCGTGTATAAAACTGATACTTTGACCTTCATCGAGTTTTCCTTTGTTAATCGTTTCTTCAACCATTTCAGACGGCAACTTTAATCTTTCCATAGCAAATTGGTATCCGTCTTTTATAGATAAGTCGTCATTTTTCCCCTCCAAAGTCCCAGGACTTATTTGTGCAGCGAAAATAGTGTCTGCATATTGAACAAATTCCAAGGTCGCAAATTGTTCTTTATCCAATTGGAGCATCTGTTGACGTTTTAACCGTTCCCTTTCATATTGTGTTTCCAATTTCTTTATATCATCTTCACTATATGTTTGATCATTTGTGGTCCCTTCGTTAATATCATGTAGAAAAGTTGTTCCCAAAATCCCAATGATAAACACACTAGCTATACTAACTGCCCACACAGTAATTTTTTGCCACTTGAATCCTTTATCTTTCCTTTCAATTGGAGCCATCCTATTTTCATCTTCTATCTTCCTTAAAATTTCATCAGTATCTACAGATGAAGGTAAACGATCATAGGATGATTTTAAAAGGTTTAAGCGTTCTTCTAATTGTTTATCGTCCATGTTTAACTCCTCCATTCATTTGCAATGCTGATTTTAATAATGCTTTTGCTCTCATTAAACGGATTTTAATCGTCGATAACGGAACATTTAATACTTCAGCAATTTGTTCGTATGATAATTCATGGAAGTAAAACATTACTATAGGATGACGATATTTTTCATCGAGTGTCTGAATGGCATTATGGAGTTCTCGGTCTTCTTCAAATATTAAAACTCGGTCTTCTGCTGATTTGGTCGTATAATTTAATCCACCTTCAAAATTTAACTTCTGTTCCTTCACTTTTTCTTTTGTTTCTTTTCTGTAATAATCTCTTGCAGTATTTAAAGTGATTTTATATAACCACGTCGTAAATCGTTCTCGCTGAAATTGATGTAAAAATCGATAAAGCTTTACAAATACTTCTTGAGTGACATCTGGAATATCATTGACCCGAACGCCACACTGGAACGCAAATTTTTCAACTGTCCGATGATGTATGTGTATTAGTTCTGTATATGCAGCTTTGTCCCCCTGTTGTGCTCGCTCAATTAACTCAAGCTCTACCATAGTCCTCCCTCTCTCTCTGTTGCTCTAATAATGATACGAAAGATTATTTTAAATTGTTTCACATTTCCCTGCATTTTCTTTAAATCCCCGTATAGAATAAGACTGTCCTATAAAACGGAGGGGTTATCGTGTCGAACCGAGAACATTTTAGTTCTAAAATCGGATTAATATTAGCAGCAGCTGGAAGTGCAATTGGCCTAGGCGCAATCTGGAAATTCCCATATATAGCAGGAACTAATGGAGGAAGTGTTTTTGTAATCTTGTTTATTCTCTGTACGCTACTTATTGGTCTACCAATACTACTTGCTGAATTTATCATTGAAAAGGTCAAGCAGATGCAGTAACAAGCTTTAAAAAACTCGCACCGGGGAGACCATGGTTTTTAATCGGATGTACCGGTTTTGTCTTTTCTTTTATCATATTATCCTTCTATAGTGTTGTCGGCGGGTGGATTTTATCGTATTTGTTCCGTTCCATTACATTTAGCTTAAGTGGGAGTCAAGAAACATTCTTTAATGATTTATTTAATACAGTAATTTCCAATCCCTGGGAGGTAGTAATTGCTCAAGCAACCTTCATACTGCTAACGATTTGGATTGTATCGGGTGGGATTAAAGGAGGAATTGAGAAAGCAAGTAAGTGGATGATGCCGCTATTGCTAATATTCTTTGTCATATTAGCTATTCGCTCCCTAACACTAGACGGTGCTTTTGAAGGGATCAAGTTTTTATTGGTTCCGAATTGGTTCTATTTTACATGGGAAACAGCTTTACTTGCTTTAGGACAGGCTTTCTTTTCTTTAAGTGTAGGTGTTTCTGGCATGATTACGTATGCGTCCTATTTGCCAAAAGAAACAAACATAAGTACTTCTGCACTAAGTGTGTCTTTACTGAACATTGGAATATCCATTATGGCAGGACTCGTAATTTTCCCAGCTGTTTTTGCATTAGGTTTTTCACCCGATGCAGGACCTGGATTAGCTTTTATCATTATCCCTGCCGTATTTGACCAAATTATGTTCAGTCAATTTTTCCTGATATTATTTTTTATTCTACTTTTGTTTGCAACACTTACCTCCTCAATCAGTATGTTAGAAATAGTTGTATCAATTGGCATTAAAACTAAATATGATAGAAGGAAAAGGGCTGCCTGGGTATATGGATTTCTTATATTCTTATTAGGAATTCCTAGTGCTTTGTCCTTTGGCATACTTTCAGATGTTCGCTTGTTAGGTATGTCTGTTTTTGACTTTGCCGATTTCCTAACTAGTAGTATCGGTCTACCGTTAGGAGCATTATTTATATCCGTATTTGCGGGCTTTCATTTTTCAAAATCTATGCTCATCCATGATCTTAATGTGAATAATTTCCTTTTAAATTCTTGGTATATCATCATACGTTTTGCAGCACCGATGGCAATAATAATCGTTTTGGTCCAAGGTGTCATGAAACTTTTAATGTAATAATTGTACTTTTTCTGACATTATTATCAAGGGTACTAAAATAAATTGTGTTATAATATAATAATAATTAAGACAGGGGTGGATGGAATTATGAAAAAAGATTTACATGTACAATTACGTCAATTAAGAGAAGAACGTAGTATAACATTAGAAACTTTGGCATTAAAAACAAGAATTGGTACAGGAAAGCTTGAAGCTTATGAGTCAGGAAAAGAAACTCCATCCGTACAAACAATCTTGAAATTATCCAATGCGTTGGAAGTTCCAGCTTCTAATTTATTAGACGGCATACAAGAAGCGTAATAATAAGAAAAAGCTTTCGGCATCTAAACCGAAAGCTTTTTTTCATTTATATAATACATTTCATTTCGTATTTTAGCGCGATTAGCTTATAAGAAATATCCATACATTTTTCTAAAGGAATCCATTCTTCAAAAGAATGCTCATAAATTTCCTGAATTTTTTTCGCCAATTCAGATGGATGATCTATGTTTTGCAAATATGCGACTACATCTGCCGTTTCTGTTTCATAGGCATGTTCTCCAATATGAAAAGGATCCCATTGTTGCAATGTCCAAACTGCTTTTCTATTCATTTCAATTGTGTCCATTTTTACCTTCACCTATCTAGATTTATTAGATAGGGTTATAATAACATAATAAATATAAATTGAAAGGGGAAATTATTATGTCAATTTTTTCTACTGTTTTTAATCGACGAAATACATATTCTGCAAAATGGGATATGTTAGAAGAAATATATTCAATTCCTGATGCTTCGGAGATACTGCCTATGTGGGTAGCAGATATGGATTTTGCCATCCCGTCCGTTATTATTGATGCATTACAAAAACGATTGGAACATCCTGTTTTCGGTTATGGAATTACACCAGAAGAAACAAAGTCAGCACTTAAAAACTGGGTCGCAGATAAACATCAGCTAATGATAAAAAATGAGTGGATTATGTTTCGCCAAGGAGTAATACCAGGAATAGTTGAAGTGATTGAAGCTTTTACGGAGGTTGGGGACAAAGTGCTTATACACACTCCCGTGTATCCACCATTTATGAGTGTACCAAAAAATTTAGACAGACAAGTAGTTACTAGTCAGTTAATAGAGAAAGACAATTCTTATGTAGTTGACTGGGAATCATTTGAAGAATGTTTGAGTAAGGATGTTAAAGTTTTCATCTTATGCAATCCACATAATCCAGGTGGAAAAGTATGGAGCAAGGACGACTTAACGAAAATGGCTACACTCTGTCAGCAATATAATGTGTTAGTGTTATCCGATGAAATTCATTCAGATTTAATTTTTGAGCCAAATAAACATATTCCTATGCTAAGTGTAGCTAATGTTCCAAATAACATCATTACACTTATGGCTCCAACAAAAACATTTAATCTTGCAGGAATCCAAGCTGCAGCTATGATCGTTCCAGATGATAAAAAACGACAAGTGATAGAGAATCTCGCGATGATTCGTGGATACATGGGCTTGAATGTATTTTCACTTACAGCACTTCAAACCGCTTACGAACAAGGCACCCCTTGGCTAGAGGAACTGTTAGCCGTATTGTCTTTGAATATGGACTATGTTGTGGAGCATCTATCGAAAATTGAGGGCATAAAAGTTTCCAAACCTGAGGGCACCTATTTAGTTTGGATAGATTATCGTGGGACAGGTCTTTCCGAAGAAGAGATAATGGATAGACTTCTAACTGTAGGTAAACTTGCTCTGGAACCTGGTTCTAAGTATGGTCAAGGCGGAGAAGGATTTCTGCGCATGAATGTTGCCTGTCCACTCTCTACTGTGGAGGATGGAGTGGCACGTTTCGTTAAATCACTTCAATAGATATCGTTAGAAACAATAAAGTGGAGATTTATGACTGATGTCATATTCTCCACTTTTTATTTTTGAGCTAAAACGGAGCTTTCATCAAAAGTTACGTATAAAGTAGTCATCTTTAGTTGATTTACTTTCAGGTTTCCTATTTAGTTGGAATTTTGAAGAGTTTAGTTGGAATATTAGTCGCTTTAGTTGGAATAGGTTATTATCCCCAAATATATAAGGACCACTTTACTACCATACTTACACGAAAACCCTAAAAAGTCCCTCCAACAAGAAAGGTCTTTTTAGGGTTTTCATCTTTTATCTATTAAGTTTATCTTTTTTGGCTTGCATAATTTTATCTTCTAATACTTTTGCTTTTTCTGCATCTTTTTTAGACTTTTTCTGTAACCATCTAAAGACGAATATACAAACAATTATTAAAACAGCTAATTCGATTACGACAGGTATATATTCCGACTTGTCTTCTGGAAAATACAAAAAAGCTAGTTGTAAAAACGAAAACATATATACACTCCTCTAATTATTTCTGAACAATTTCGATAGAATCTATTGTAATATCTACAACTGGTTTGTCGTTAGCCCCAGTTTCTACTGCTGCCATTTGGTCCACTATTTCTAAACCTTCGATCACTTGTCCAAATACTGTATGCTTTTGATCAAGATGCGGTGTACCGCCCATTTCAGCATAAGCTTCTGCAATTTCTTTTGGCCATCCACCATCGATCATTTGCTGTGCTGTTGCTGGAGGCTCAGTAGCTTGAACGATGAAAAATTGACTACCATTTGTATTTGGTCCTGCATTTGCCATGGAAAGAGCTCCTCTTAAGTTAAAGAGATTCATAGAAAACTCATCCTCAAATTCCGCCCCGTAAATACTTTCTCCACCCATACCTGTACCAGTTGGATCTCCACCTTGAATCATGAAGTCTTGAATAACTCGGTGGAAAATCAGCCCATCATAATATCCATTTTCTGCATGTGTTAAGAAGTTCTCCACTGTTTTTGGTGCTAGTTCAGGGAATAACTTAATCTTAATTGGTCCCATTGATGTATTCATCGTAACTAAGGCTTCATTGGAAGCAACTTCTTTAGAAAGTTGTGGATACATAGTTATCTCTCCTTCTTGTTTAGTCTCTGTACTTACATTAGTTTCTTCTTTTTCAACTTCTTCTTTAGGTGCACTAGAATCTTTTGATCCACAGGCACTTAAAAAGAGAATCGTTGTTGCTATACCAAGTATTAACCATATCTTTTTCACGAATTAATCACCCCAAATTAGTTTACCATAACTACTACTCCTATTTCAGTGACAAAGTATCTAACTTTCTTCGACACACTAAATGTTCTATAATGATTATTAAAAGGTTATGTAACTATAGAAAGAAGGGATTTCAGTGAGCGTACAAAAACGGAATTTTACGATCATGTGGTTTTCTAACTTTCTAGTATCTGCCACAATGACGATGATCATGCCATTCTTGTCTTTATATATAAATACGATGGGTGATTTCTCTGAAGCATATGTTCAAAAGTGGTCAGGACTTGTATTTGGTGCTACATTTGTATCCGCATTTCTAATGTCACCAATTTGGGGAAGAATCGCAGATAAATATGGATATAAACCAATTTTAATCATTAACGGATTTGGGATTGCGATTAGTGTTTTGCTAATGGGGTTTGTCAATTCTGTAGAAGCCTTCTTTGTCCTTCGTTTATTTATGGGAATTGTTACTGGATTTATCCCTACCTCTTTAGCCTTTATAAGCTCTCAAACTCCAAAGAATATTGCTGGTAAGACAATGGGAACTCTACAGATGGGCAGTGTTTCCGGGACATTATTCGGTCCAATTATCGGTGGATTTCTAGCAGATACGTTCGGTTTCCAATATACATTCATAATTACAGCAACAGCAGTTTCAATTGCTGCTTTAATGGTGCTCTTTGGTATTCATGAAATTCGCAAAGAGAAAAAAGCTGGCGATCATGAATATTCAAGAAAAACAGTGATATCTAGTATTTTTCATCACCGTTTAATTTTAAATGTTCTTATGATTACATCATTGATACAAATTGGTTTGTTTAGTATTCAGCCACTTTTGTCCTTATATGTTTCTCAATTAACAAATTCTAAAGAAGTTGCACTTCTTGCGGGTATAACCTTTAGTGCGACAGGAGTCGGAAGTCTCTTGTTTGCTAGGATTTGGGGTAAGCTCGGAGATTCACATGGATATGAAAGAATATTATCCTTCCTTCTAATTCTTGCTTTCATATTTATCGTTCCACAAGCATTCGTAACAGACCTTTGGCAACTCGTAATTCTACGTTTCTTATTTGGCATTGCCTCAGGTGGGCTAATACCTATTACGACTGCTTTAATACGTAGAGAGGCTCCGATAGAGGTTCAAGGAGAACTTATGGGTTATAACACAAGCTTCCGCTTTTTAGGCAATATTATCGGGCCAATGTTTGGCGGCTTTATAAGTGGATTTATCGGTATATCATCCGTCTTTTTCGTTACAGCGACATTATTCTTAATCGCGTTTGTGATTATATACTTTGCTAGAAAGAAACCTCGGATAGATTTTGAGGATGTATTAATAGAAGAAGAAATGCATGCAAAATTATCATGAAGATAGCACACTTTCCACGCCGAAAGTGTGCTATTCTTTTTATTAGAAAAAAAGAATTGGAGTGCAACAAACTCATGCGTCAAGCAATAGGATATATGTTCGTTTTTCTTTGCTTTCCACTCATATGGATTTTATATTCATTTATCCATAGTGAGATTTTAGTAGCCTCAGAATTTAAAGAGGATTTGAAAGAGGCTATCCCACTTAATACACCTGTTATTACATCGCCAATTGTTCTTTTAGACAAAGATAATCGCATTTTCTCGGAAAATTACGTGGAGTGGCGAGATCCATTAGCTCTAGATTCTATCCCTCTTTTCGTACAAGAAGTACTTATACAAAGCGAGGATGCAGAGTTTTATAGTCATATTGGCTTTAATTTTAGTGCGATTTTCCGTGCTGTTTTTGCTAATGCAGCAGCCAATGCAAGTGACCAGGGTGCAAGTACAATCACTCAGCAATTAGTGAGACTTCGTTACTTATCAACGGAAAAAACATATGAACGGAAAGTGACCGAACTGGTCTATGCTTACGAGATGGAAAAACAATCAAATAAAGAAGAAATACTAGAAAACTATTTAAACGAAATTTACTTCAGCAATCAGGTTTATGGTATTGGAGCTGCAGCAACCTATTATTTTGGAAAACCATTAAGTGAGTTAACGGAAGCCCAGCAAGTCTTTATAAGCGCTATTCCAAATAACCCGTCCCTATATAATCCATTGGAAAATTTTGAAGCAACGAAAAAGAGGCAAGAATTGTTAATTGATATTTTGGTGAAAAACGATAAAATTTCATCCGAGCATGGAAATACATTAAAAAATGAGCGAATCGTTCTTCAAACAAAAACAAAAACTCAATTATACCCTGTTTATAGCACATATGTATTTGACGAGCTAAAATCATTAATAAGTTCTAGCGAAGGATTTCAAGAGAAAATCGAATCTGCTTCTAATGAGCAGCAGGCAATGTTTTTCAAAAATGAATTACAAACCCGTGTGAATGAAGTAATTTCCCAGGGACTAACCATTCATACTGCTTTGGATCCGCAGAAACAAAAGGAAGATGTTGTTTATATTGATAAACTTTTAGACAATACAAAAGATTTACAAGCTGCTTCTGTAGTGATTAATAATGAGACAAGAGAAATTGTCAGCATGTTTGGCGGAAAGGATTATCGTAAATTTGATTTTAATCGGGCAAATCAAGCAGTTCGACAACCTGGTTCTGCTTTAAAACCCTTACTAGTATATGGTCCAGTTTTTGAAATGACTTCTTTAACTCCTAACAATAAGATCAATGGAGGAAAATTATGTATCTCACATTATTGTCCTCAAAATTATCGAGGAGCTGTATACGGTGACGTTACACTTAAACAAGCTTTTCGTTTTAGTCATAACACTCCTGCAGTGAGATTATTACAAAATGTTGGGATTGAAGAGGCATTTGCGAAATTAGAACAATTCCGATTTGAACATTTGGAAGTGGAAGATCATACTTTCCCTGCTGCTCTTGGTGGTTTAACAAATGGGGTAACCGTACTTGAGATGGCGGATGCTTATACAGGTTTTATAGATGGAATGTACAAGCCTACTCATGCTATTCGAAAAGTTACCAATAAGCATGGTGAAATTCTTTATGAGTGGAAAGAAGAAAAGAAGGAAGTATGGTCTCCTAAAACTGTTACTATAATGAGAGATTTGTTAGCGGATGTTGTAGTAAACGGAACCGGAAAAGGGGTAAATGTTAACTCCACTTATGTCGGGGCTAAAACAGGCACGACGAATGACTATTATGATTACTGGGTTACGGGACTGACTGATAAATACACAGCAGCAGTGTGGATTGGCTATGATATGCCGCACAATATGAAACTAATAGAAGCTAAAAAGATTCACCATAAAATATTTAATAAAATAATGAACTGAGAAAAACAGGGTGTTACCGAATGATTTTTTAAAAATGCTGGTCGTGATTAACGTCACGACCAGCTTTTCTTTTCTAGTATTGGCTCTGTAGCTTCTTTATTAAACAGTTTCTATTATTTTTTGAATAACAGACTGTATATCATCTGAATCCTTTATAACAAATAAATAATCAGCTTCTTCTTCACTCGGTGCTACTATTTCACCTGTATCCGTCTCTTCCAGTTGCCTAGAGAGTACTTCGTCAAAAGTAGAAGCAACTCTTAAAATCGACGTACTACGCTTACTATTCGTAATTCTCTCTTTCAAAATATAATCCGGAATTTCAAAATTTACGAGGATACAAGTAAATCCTTTGTTTTGATAATAATCTATTAGTCTCAATCGTCCTCCACGATTACGATTTGAATTGCAAAGAATAACATGACAATTGGTCTCATGTACTGCATGATGGACAATCGTTTTTGTAATTGCATATTTTATCGTGTTACTCCCCTGCTTAGGTAATAAAGATTGGTAATAAGTATGAAGGAACTCAGCATGATTATCCTGATCAATTACAACTGAGTTCTCAAGCTCTTTTTCTAATGCTCTGGCAAAAGTCGTTTTTCCACTATGCGTCTTTCCGACCGTCATAATTACTAACCTCTTCATTAGACAACTCCATTCAAAATTTTGGGACTAATCTTCCCTGTTAGCAGTAGCACAAAAAAGAGAATTTTAATAAAAAAATATTTTTTACAATTCTAATACCCCTAAATCTAAATCATCTGGGGGGTTTCGTTCATTCGAGCCGTCTGGTGGAAAGCTTCCATCTATAGAAATGGAAGACTTGCAACAATCCCATTGTACAATTTAATAACTATATAAATAACTAGTGCTAGAAAAAGACTCCAGACGATGATTTCAAACATTACTAATCCTAAAGTACCGACAAGACTCATCGAACTGCTTAATTTATATACAACATAAACAAAATAGATAAACGTAGTTATCAAAAAGATTATAAGCAATAGTTGAATCGATTGAAATCCAACTGCTGAAATAATAGACCCTACAAAAAAGATAACAAAGCCGCCACGAGCCTGTGCCATCGTTTTTCCTTCATAATCCTTCGAGAAGAATAACATACCTATTTCATGTATTGTCTCAGCAATTAATTTCAATGCAGAAAAAACCATAAAGTAGATTAATGCCAATATAATTAATAAAAATAGTTTTAGTTCTACATCTGAAAGAAATTCTCTCATTCCACTATATACACCAATTACTTTAAAAAGCTCTATTACTTTATTCATCGTAAAAAGCGCAAATGACAAACTGAATAATAGAATTGTTATTAATGGTAAAAAGCCAAACACATAAGGGTTCTTCATATGTACTCCTTTGATAGATTGTTACTGTTATATTTCTTTTTTCGAGACTGTTGTAGAAGCAAGTGAATTTTTAGTGACACATTAAAATAATCTAGTTCTACTTATTTAACTATTCCTAAATATCATATCGAAAGATAGAGTCTATATGCAATAGCAACAGTAACTTTCCGATGCAAATAATGCTTAATTGCGTTATAATTTTAGAGATGCATATAAATACATACACTTGAGAGGAGGATTACGTTGTCCTTAATTTTTGCAATTTTCTTACCCATCCTTGTGGCTATTGTGATTCCATTTTTATTCAAGAAAATTTCAAGTATCCATACAGGCTGGTTTGTATTAATAGTACCCGTTGTTTTAGTTGGTCATTATGTAACTTATATATCCGCTATTATGGATGGAACTACATATATAGACAAATTTGAATGGATTCCATCATTGGATATATCGGTGGTTTCATATATAGATGGGCTTAGTTTACTGTTTTCCTTACTCATAACAGGAATTGGGGCATTAGTCGTTCTATACTCTGTCTTCTATCTGGATAAAGATAGAGAGAAACTAGGTAACTTTTACGTTTACCTTTTACTATTTATGAGTGCAATGCTTGGAGTTGTTCAATCAGATCACCTTATTAGTTTGTATTTCTTCTGGGAATTAACTTCTATATCATCCTTCCTACTTATTGGATATTGGTATACAAAGGATCGTTCTCGTTTTGGCGCTTTAAAATCGATGATGATAACTGTTTTCGGTGGTCTGATGATGCTTGGGGGATTTGTCTTACTAGGAATCATGGGAGAAACATTCTCTATTCGTGAATTGATAGAACAAGCACCAACACTTGTTGGACAAGAATTCTTTATATTAGCACTAGTGCTCGTACTAATAGGCGCATTTACGAAATCAGCACAGTTCCCCTTTTACATTTGGTTACCGGATGCAATGGAAGCACCAACTCCGGTTAGTGCTTACTTACATTCAGCAACAATGGTTAAAGCAGGTCTATATTTAGTTGCAAGATTCACACCTATATTCGCTTTATCTGAAGTCTGGGTTTGGCTCGTAACCGGTGTAGGATTACTGACATTATTATGGGGCTCTTTCTTTGCTGTGAAGCAAACCGATTTAAAGGCTATACTAGCCTTCTCTACAGTCAGTCAGCTTGGACTAATAATGTCCTTACTAGGTATCGGCTCTATTTCCTATCACGTTACTGGAGATTTAGTAACTATCTTTACATTTGCTTCTTTTGCAGCGATTTTCCACTTAATGAATCATGCTACATTTAAAGGTAGCTTGTTTATGATTGCAGGTATTGTTGATCATGAAACGGGCACACGAGACATACGTAAGCTCGGCGGGTTGATGAGCTTGATGCCTATTAGCTTTACAATTGCTATGATAGGAAGTTTCTCAATGGCCGGTATTCCACTATTTAACGGATTCTTAAGTAAGGAAATGTTTTTAGATGCCACTCTTTCTTTACAGCATTTTAATGTCCATTCTTTAGAGTCATGGTGGATGCTATTTCCAATAGTCGCATGGATTGCGAGTGTCTTCACTTTCGTTTATAGCCTGTACTTCGTGTTGCATACTTTCCGTGGTAAATATAAACCTGATTTATTACCGAAAAAGGCACATGAAGCACCAATTGGTATGCTTATTTCGCCAGCAGTATTAGCAGTATTAGTGATTATCATATTCTTTGTACCAAACTATTTTGGAAATACTTTTATAAAACCTGCAGTAGCTGCCATCCAGCCACTTGCGTATAAAGTTCCCGCAGATGTTGGCTTTCATATTAAAGCATGGCACGGCTTTGATTCTATAGCATTGTATATGACATTGGGCGTCTTTTTAATAGGTTTCCTTTTGTACAAATCAATTGCAAAATGGACTCCTATATACGGAATGTTACCAGCTAGGATGTCCCTCAACGGATTTTACGATTGGTTGATGAACCTTTCAGATAAAGGCGCCAATCGCCTATCCTCAAGTTATATGACTGGCTCTATTCGATCGTACTTAATCTATATGTTCGCAGCGGTTATTGCTCTATTGGCTTTCACGATGTGGACAAAAGATGCATTTGTTATAAATTTAACCAATTTAGCACCAATTCAATTCTTTGAGATATTAATCTCCGTTGTGTTAATTATAAGCACAATTACTATTTTAGTTACCAAGTCAAGACTAACTGCAATTATTTCCCTTGGAGCTGTTGGCTACACGGTCGCGTTATTTTACATCATCTTTAAAGCGCCTGACCTTGCTCTAACTCAGTTAGTGATTGAAACTGTTTCAGTTGCCCTATTCTTAGGAGCGTTTTATCATCTGCCTAAAATGGATAAGTATGAAAAAGGAAAAGAAGATCGTCTTTTCCGCTTGAATAATTTCCTTATTGCTTTAGGAGTAGGGGTAATGGTTTCCCTAATAGCTATTGCTTCACATTCGCAAAAGCTAGTTAAATCCATCTCAGAGTACTACAAGGAAACGGTATATTCAGAGGCTGGTGGAGGGAATATTGTAAATGTTATTTTAGTAGATTACCGTGGCTTCGATACATTATTTGAAATTAGTGTACTTACGATTGCATCATTGGGAATTATCGGTATGATTACAGTTCGTCTGGCAAAAAAGAAAGGAGATAGAAAAGTTGAAAACAAATGATTTAATTATTCAAACGACTACAAAAGTAGTATTTTTCATTATCTTTCTATTCTCCATTCATATCTTTTTTGCTGGTCACTATACACCTGGTGGAGGATTTGTTGGCGGACTTGTCATGTCAAGCGCAATCGTTTTACTTATGCTAGCTTTTGATTTGAAAACGGTTCGGGACATGCTACCGTTCAATTACACAGTAATTACTGCCATCGGTTTGTTAATTTCTTTATTAACCGCAGCTGGTTCCATTTACTTTAATGTTCCTTTCTTCACTCATGTCTATGATTACTTTAACTTACCACTGCTCGGAGAAACCTCTATCCATACTGCTATGTTTTTCGATACAGGCGTATACTTAGTAGTTGTAGGCGTAACGATGAACATCATTCAGATGATAGGAGGAGATGAATAATGGAGATTCTTATGTCCATTTTAATCGGCTTTCTATTTATGGCTGCCGTCTATTTAATACTTTCTAGAAGTTTACTACGTATAATAATTGGCACAGGCCTTCTAAGTCATGGAACACATTTACTGTTACTGACAATGGGTGGATTAGGTGGAGAATCTGCTCCGGTTTTAGCAGATGGAATTACTGATTATGTAGACCCCCTACCACAAGCACTTATATTAACAGCTATTGTTATTAGTTTTGGTGTAACTGCATTTTCACTCGTTTTAGCTTACCGCGCATATAAAGTTGTGGGCACTGACAATATGGATTTGATGAAAGGAAATGAAGACAATGATTAACTTATTATTATTTCCTGTCCTAATTCCTTTTCTGTTTGCTGCTGTTTTATTACTTTTTCCTAAAAAAGTAAAAGCTCAGCGAATTGTAACAATGATTGGTTTATTATTCGCTTTAACTTCCTCCTTCGTTTTACTTTACAAAGTAAAAGTGGATGGAGTACAAACGCTGACATTAGGTAGCTGGGCACCACCATTTGGAATTACGATGGTTTCTGATATGTTTTCTGCTTTATTGGTTACTTCTTCTCTAATCATCGCATTATTTGTCGTGTGGTTTAGTTTTACTGCGATCGGCGAAGAACGAGAAAAAGCATTCTACTACCCAGCGATACTATTTATGCTTACAGGTGTGAATGGTGCATTTACTACTGGTGATATTTTCAATATGTTTGTATTCTTTGAAGTGTTATTAATGTCCTCTTATGTTTTGATCGTTTTAGGAGGAGAAAAAATTCAGTTAAAAGAGTCGATTAAATACATACTCGTTAATATCGTATCTTCCTCGTTATTTGTTATTACAGTAGGCTATTTGTATTCGGTAGTTGGTACGCTGAATATGGCGGATATTTCTGTAAAACTTGCAGAAATAGGTCCTTCAGGTATCGTGACTGTTATAGCGGTGTTGTTCCTTATCGTATTTGGTATAAAAGGCGGTATATTCCCGTTATTCTTCTGGTTACCAGGCTCCTATGCTGCCCCACCTGTGCCCGTACTTGCCCTGTTTGGAGCATTGCTCACAAAAGTTGGGGTATATGCAATTATCCGAACATATACCCTGTTCTTCACAACCGATGTAGGATATACGCATAGCTTATTGATGATTCTATCGATAATTACTATTGTGGTGGGTTGCATAGGAGCGCTAGCGTATTTTGATGTAAAACAAATTATTATTTACAATATAGTTATAGCAGTCGGTGTGATTTTGTTTGGAGCATCGGTTATGAATGAAAACGGAATGATGGGCTCTGTATTTTATTTGATACATGATATTCTCATCAAAGGTGCGTTATTTCTATTCATAGGAATAATTATTAAAATAACAGGCACAGCCGATTTACGTAAAATGGGTGGTCTCATGAAGCGATATCCATTGCTTGCGTGGAGCTACTTAATCGTTGCATTCGGATTAGCTGGTATTCCTCCGCTTAGTGGTTTTATAGGGAAACTTTTAATCGTGCAAGGTGGATTTGAAGGAGAGCTATTATGGCAAAGCATTTTCATCCTGGCATCCAGTCTTCTAGTTTTACTCTCAGTAATTCGTATTTTCATTTACGCATTCTGGGGTGAGGAAAAAGGAGATCATCTTATAAGCGAGAAAAAATATCGTCATTTATTGGCTCCAGCCATCACATTAGCAGGGATAACGGTCCTTTACGGAGTAGGGGCAGAATACTTAGTACCATTTATGTCCGATGCCACTAATGTACTCCTTGACCCTTCTATATATGTTGATTCTGTATTCGAAGGGGTGAAATAATTATGGCTTTCCAAATCTTATTGAATGTACTAATCGCATTTACGTGGATGTTCCTATCTGTATCATTTAAACCTACAACGTTTATTGTCGGTTATATACTCGGTTTGCTCATGTTGTTCATGCTGCGTAAATCCCTAAGTACCAGATTTTATATGGATCGTCTATGGGCAGTCATCAAACTAGGCACTTTATTTATTAAAGAGCTTGTGTTGTCGAACATCTCTGTATTGAAGTTAATATTAAAGCCAACCATGCCTATTCGTCCTGCAATCTTTGCGATGCCGACTGTACTTGAACAAGATTGGGAAATTACTCTTTTATCTAGTTTAATCACCCTAACACCAGGTACAATAGTTATTGATATTTCAGATGACAATAAAACATTGTATATCCACTCAATCGATTTTGAAGATATTGATGAAGCAATAGAATCCATACGTAATACATTTGAAAAAGCAATTTTGGAGGTGAGTAGATCATGACAACTTTTCTATGGATAATTGTTGTGTTAATTAGTTTATGTGTTCTAGGTTTTGTATATCGCCTAGTGAAGGGTCCTTCTACTCCAGACCGCGTTATTGCTTTAGATGCTATAGGTGTTGGACTTATTACGCTAATTGGGTTAATATCCATTCTGTTCGATACTATCTTTTTCCTAGAGGTTATATTGCTACTAGCAGTTCTTTCCTTTATCGGGACAGTAGCTTTTTCTAAATTCACGGAGAAGGGAGAAATCATTCAACGTGACCGTAATAGCTAATATACTTATCATTGCAACTATTTCTTTTGGAACTATTTTCATAATAGTGACTGCTATTGGTTTAATCCGATTACCCGATGCTTTCTCTCGAGCGCACGCCGCTTCAAAAAGCGCAACTTTAGGTGTTATGAGCATTTTACTAGGGGTATTTATTCATTTTTGGTTAATCGAAGGTCATTTCAATTCTCGAATTCTACTAGGAATTGCTTTTTTATTCATCACTGGACCAGTTGGTGGTCATATGATGGGTCGTGCAGCTTATTTATCAGGTGTGAAATTATCCGATAAAACGGTACGTGATGATTTAGCTGAAGTCGTTAAAAAGAAAAGAGAAAAGCTTCAATAGGGTTATTTTCTAATTAATTTAAAGAGCGTGTTTTGAAAAGTATATTTTTTCAAAACACGCTCTTATTTGTCTACCTAAAATAATTAAATAAAGACTCTGTACCCACGAATTACCCGAGGATACAAAAGCCTTCTTCTAGTTACAGTTTTTATTATTAATAACCACCATTGTATGTCTAATAAGGATATGGTGTATATGGATAGTAATAAGGATATGGATATGGATACGGGTAATACGGATAATACGGATAATATGGGTATGGCTGTCTATACCCTCCGTATCCTCCATATAACGCAGAACCTACAAGACCTCCTACTAAGCCACCAACAAATGGGACTCCAAAGCCTCGGCCACCAAAACCGCCAAATCCAGGACCCCTAAAACCTCCCCGAAATCTTACCATGCTACTCCTCCTTTCCTCTCAGTGTATGCCACTGGGGAAAGTGAGTCTGTGTGTTTGCCCTACTCCTGGTCTGCCATTCTTTCCACTAATGTAGCTAGTGTACGTACCATGACACCAGTACCACCTTTTGGACCAAAGTCATGAGCAGATTTTGAATCAGATGTACCAGCAATATCCAGATGAATCCACGGAGTTTCCTCTACAAATTCCCCAACAAATCCACCACCGAAAATCATATGACCATCTCCACCAGGTGAATTATTAAGATCTGCTACATCACTTTTACGAATACGTTTTTTATCGTTTTCAGTTAGAGGCAATCTCCAAACGAATTCGCCAGTCTCAAGAGAGGATTCCATGAACGTTTCGAAGAATTCCTCATTGTTCGTTAATGCACCCGTTTTATCGTAACCTAATGCCGTAATTACACCGCCAGTTAACGTAGCAACGTCCACTATATAATTCGCACCTTGTTGTTTTGCATAAGTAACAGCGTCTGCTAAAACTAAGCGTCCTTCAGCATCTGTATTTAAAATTTCAATCGTTTTGCCACTCATAGATGTAATAACATCATCTGGTTTAAACGCATTTCCTGAAATCATATTGTCTGTGGAAGCAATGACAGCGATAACGTTTTTGTTTGGACGAAGCTCACCAATAATTTGCATTGCTCCTAAAACAGCTGCTGCTCCTCCCATATCACCCTTCATACCAACGATTCCTGTTTTCGTTTTAATAGAATATCCACCTGTATCAAAGGTAATACCTTTCCCTACTAAAGCTACAACATCCGTCCAATCATCTGTTGCTTGATATTTTAAGGCAATAAGACGTGGTTCTTCAACGGAACCTTGGTTTACTGCAAGAAGTGCGCCCATGCCAAGCTCTTCAATTTCTTTCTTCCCAAGAATCTCTGTTTCAAATCCGTATGTTTCTCCAAGCTCTCTCGCATATTCTCCTAATTGAGTGGAAGTTAATACATTTCCAGGCGTATTTACAAGTATTCTTGCTTCATTAACTGCATCTGCATAAATAGTACCTACTTCAAAATATGAAACGACTTCGTCATCCTCTTCGTCCATTAACAATTCTATAGACGGCAAGTAATAATCGGGAACATTCGAAGTTGTTTTATACCCTTCATATGTAAATGAACCCATACCAATACCTTCTGCTGCTAAATATGCAACATCTGCTACAGTTATTGCTTCAGTAGTAAATGATGGTATCCAAACTCCTAAGGACTCTGGCTTACTAATTAGTAATTCCTTCCCGACAAGTCCAAAAGCTTCTCGCACTTTCTCTTGTGTTAATTGTTTTCGATCACCGAGTCCAACAAAAAGTATTCTTTTTACGCCCTCATGGTTGGATACTGGAATTTTAACGATTTTCTTTAATTCCGTAGAAATATCTCCACTCTTAACCCAGTCCCCAATATGCTCCCCAAAAGTTTTTAAGAAAGTATCCCATTTCGGTGTGTTTTCAACGTGCTTAGAGACACCTACTACTAGCGTTTCTGATTGCACTTCTTCAAATAATACTTCATTTGTATGGATAATCATTATTTTTCCCCCTACTATTTTGAATATAATCTTATTATATAGGAACCTTTCGTATTTTTCGAATTGTTTGAGTGTGTTATACTATCCATAAGATAACTTCAAATGAAAGGCGGTGTCTACTTTGGCAATCCTCCAAAACACTCCACTTATGGCTGCACTTTTTTCTATTTTCTTTGCACAATTCGTCAAAATTCCGATTCACTTTTTGATGACTAGAAAACTGGATTGGTCGTTATTCACTTCTACTGGTGGAATGCCTAGTTCTCACTCTGCTGCAGTTACGTCCTTATGTACCGCTATTGCTTATGAATCAGGACTTGGTTCTCCATTATTTGCAGTTGCAACCGTATTTGCCGTAATCGTTATGTTCGATGCAACAGGAGTCCGTTTTCAAGCTGGTCAACAAGCAATTATGATCAATCAGATGCGCGTTGATTTTCAATTATTCGTAGAGCAAACGAAAGATTGGTCACATAAAAAAAACGAAGAAAAAATGGAAGAACTGAAAACCTTACTTGGCCATAAACCAATTGAAGTTTTCATGGGAGCCATTACAGGTATACTGATTTCCATTATAATTTATACCTTTATTCAATAAAGAAAACCCGGGTAAAAAACGCCCCATATGCCACTGATTTCCGCTCAGGTCGGACGCTTTCCGTGGGCACGGCTCGAGCCGTGCCCCAGGAAAGCGTCCGCCGTAACGAAGAACAACGGCGATGAAGCTGAAATAAAAAAGGAAGCAGTCCAAATTTTACTTATCGTAAAATTCGGACTGCTTTTGATTTTGAGATAGGTTTTGTCCCAGCCTCTTTTACTATTAAAACATCTGGTATCCATTTTTTCTTAAATATTTTATGACAAAGCCGGCAGCTATTGCACCTACAAGACCACCTGCTAAAATAATTATATCTGCAGCATGAAGAGAAACAATTTTTTCCCCTAGAGCAGAAAAAGCCGAGCCTGGTTTTGTAAAGTAATCAAAAAATCCAACTTCATCAATTATAAGTACAACTACAATCGGATAAAGAATGGCCATGAACCATGTCATACGAAGCAACATATTCAATAAGAAGGCGATCCCAAAAAACATGACAAAAAATATAACAACTGAAAGTATCATTTGAACTAACATAAACTCCATTTTATATAACCTCCGTAACATCTGTAAATAGTTTACCTTAACGGAGGTTAGTATTCAATGAACATATTTGTTTTCACTTTTTTGTCATAATCTACTTTACTTCCTCCCTGAACCGTTACAACAATTGCAAGTTTCTGATCCCCCTAATCGCAGTTGGAAGTAACCCTCCCCTTTACAATAAGGACAATGCGTATTTTTCGTTTGTGTACTCATTTTTGTCATATTAATCGTCTCCTTTTCACCCTATTTTTAATATTCTGATAATATACCATGTGCAAATTTATTTGTAAAGGAGAAGTATTATAAAATAGAAAAACTCCTACAAAATAAGTAGGAGCTTTCATAATGACTTTCGATTATAAGCTGAATTTACCTTTTTTCACTACTAATGGAATTCCACCGATCATGTAAAGTGCACGATTATCGATTACTTTTTTCATGATAGAGGCTTTTGTACCTGTAAGTTTTCTTCCCATTACATCGCCAATTGCATCATGTTCACCTAAAGAACATACAGTTCCTTTTAAGCTTGGTGTAAATTCTTCTGTTGCATTACCATTCATAAGTGCAACAATATTTTTCGCTACAGTTACTGCTTGTTGCATTGCAATTTGTGCTGTTGGTGGATATGGACGGTTAGCTTCTTCATTGATCATTAGAGCGCAATCTCCAACGATGAAGACATCTGGGAACCCAGGAGCTCTCATATCTTTATCAACTTTAACACGAGCACGCATATTTTCAATACCAGATGTTTCGATTAAGCGATTCCCACGAACTCCTGCAGCCCATACAACTGTACCAGCTTTGATGAATTCGAATTCCTCTTCGCCTTTTTTAATTTTTACGCCTTCTGGAGTTGCTTCTACTACTGGAGTTCCAATTGAGAATTCAATTCCTTTAGCTTCTAATTGTCTTACTGCATATTCAACTAGCTCTGGATCGAATCCTGGTAATACCATTGGAGCTGCTTCTACGCAAACTACACGAACTTTCTCTTGAGGTACATCATACTCCTTACAAAGCTCAGGCACACGATTACCTAGTTCACCTAGGAATTCAATACCAGAGAATCCTGCTCCACCTACTACGATTGTTAAGCGAGTATCATCTTGTACTTCTTCTGTTGACCATGTAGCAAATTGATATTCAATATGATCACGAATTTGACGAGCTGCATTTACATTAGCGATTGAAAGTGCATATTTATCTAAGCCTGGTATGCCGAATGTTTCACCTTCAAAGCCTAAACCAATTACTAGGTAGTCATATGTATACTCACCAGCACTAGTTGTTACTTTTTTCGTATTAACATCAATTGCATCAACAGTTGCTTTTATAAAGTTTACTTTACTAGAATTGATAACACTTTTCACATCATAACGAACTTGATCTGGACTTAATGTACCAGCAGAAGCTTCATGTAACCAAGTAGATTCATAATGATAATCGTTTTTATTGATTAAAGTAATATCCGCTTCATTTGCACCTACTAATTTTTGAAGGTTTACTACTGTAGATAATCCACCATAACCCGCACCTAATACTAGAATTGTTGGTCTTTTCACGAAGATCGCAACCACCTTTTTATATTTTTTAAGAAAAGTTATGACACAAAAAATACATCATTAAACTCTTCATCTTTGTCTATTGTTCGACAAAAACCCTTAACTTCTATTTTAGACCTTTTCTCACACGATTTCAATACAATGTTGCGTAATTGTAAACATCTGAAAATACAGCTAATAACTCATACAATACTAGATAATAAAAATAAGATTTAAAGTAGAATAAGAAAAGTGAAAAATAAAACATCAGATACCTCAAAAGTCAAAACCCTCATCATTCTCCCACGGAAAGCGTACACTTGAAACGGAAAGATGGAGTATTATTTATTCTTAAAAAAAGAACATTTCCAATAAAAGAAAATGTTCTTACGAGTATTTAACAGCTTTCTGGAGTTCCTTCTTTTTTAGCAGTTCTGAATGAAGTACCACAACCGCAAGATGCAATGGCATTAGGGTTTTCAATCGTAAACCCGCCTCCCATTAATGACTCCTTATAATCGATGGTCGTTCCGTTTAGAATTGAAGCGTCTTCGTTTGACACTAATATATCAATTCCATGCTGATGAAGCTCTATATCTTCTTGCTGTTTTTCTTTATCAAATCCCATACCATAAGAAAGACCGCTGCATCCACCACCATTTACTGATACACGAAGGGCAGAGCCTTCTTCTCCGTTATGCGTCATCATTTCTTTCACACGGTAAGCTGCCGCTTCAGATAAAATAACTACTTCTGACATCTGAATCACCTTCCCTTTCTTCTTTCTATCATATCAATGTTTTTACTATGTACACAAGGAAAACTACTTGAATATTTATTTCGCTTTCAAGACGTGTATCAGGTATAATAGAACTATTCATAGAACGCGAGAAAAGAGGACTTAAGGTGGAACTAACTCCCTATTATCAAAAGGATATTGAATGCTTACATTGTAAGTTAAAGTTTAAAACGACTAAGGTCCGTTCAAAATTTATAAAGGTTGTAGAACATGACACAGACTTTCGACCTATATACGAGAACAAAGAAGTAAATCCTTTATTATATAACATATTTGTATGTGAGCATTGTGGCTTTTCGTTTACAGATGATTTCACAAAATATTTTGCTCCTGGAGTTAAGGAAATAATCCAAGAACAAGTTGCTAGTAAATGGACACCAAGGTCATTTGGCAATGAGCGGTCGATAGTAGAGGGAATTATGGCATATAAACTAGGAATTCTATCTGGTAAGTTAAAAAAAGAAAAGTTTGTAAGTATAGCTGGATTAGCCCTTCGTACAGCATGGTTGTATCGTTTACAGGATAAGAATGAAGAGGAAATTCGATTTATGGAAATTGCTCGTGATCGCTATGCCGACTCCTATTCAAGTGATGATTATAATGGCACTCAAATGTCTGAAACTCGTATCCTCTACTTAATAGCAGAGTTATCCAGAAAGATTGGTGATATAGAATATGCAACACGTTTTTTCTCAAAGGTAATTGAAAAACAGAACTCTTCTATTGAACCAAAAGTAATTGATATGGCAAAAGATCGGTGGCAAGAAATTAGAGCTCAAAAAGAAAAAGAAGCCCGTTGAAAGGCTTCTTTTTTTGTTATACTTTTGTTTTTTATTAAAATACTTGTTCTACTTCTACTACTCCTGGAACCTCTTCCAAAAGTGCGCGTTCAATACCTGCTTTAAGTGTAATCGTTGAACTTGGGCAGCTCCCACAAGCTCCTAAAAGGCGCAGTTTTACAATACCGTCTTCAACGTCTACAAGTTCGCAGTCTCCTCCATCACGTAGTAAAAATGGACGCAATTTATCTAAAACTTCTTGAACTTGTTCATTTATTGTATCAGTCATATCTATCGACTCCTTTCACTATAATCATTATAATGTGAAGGAGAGAAAAAATCCATTAAAGAATTCTAAGGAGGTCACCAATGTGTCGTTTCAATCTTTAAATATAGAAATTTATGGAGCAGATATTGTTTGTGCTAGTTGCGTAAATGCTCCGTCTTCAAAGGATACATATGAATGGCTACAAGCTGCTATCGACCGTAAATTCCCAAATCACCAAGTTACTTTCAGTTATATCGATATCGAAAAGCCAATTGAGAATGAAAAACAGCAACAAATAGCCAATCGAATAACAGAGGATGAATTTTTTTATCCACTCGTGATGATTAATGGTGAGATGATTGGAGAAGGCTATATCCAGCTGAAACCGATTTATGCTGCATTAGAGAAATATGGCTATACGGAATAATAATATAATGACAAAAAGCTTCAAAGGGCTCAAAATAGCGCCTTCGAAGCTTTTTATATTATCCGTTATGTCTCTTATACATCCAAAGTAAGCCTGATTTCATCAAGCGTGCGATTCGTCCAGTTACCGAGATATCTGCCAAATATGCAAAACCTTGTTTTTTCCCAAGAGATCCCATGAATCCTTTAAGTTTGATTTCTGGCATCTTTTCAGGAAGTGGCTCATCTTTCCAGCGAGCTTGAAGCACTTTAACAATTTGCTCTGCTTGTTCTTCTGCCAACTGGGCACTCGGTGCTAAAGGAAGAGATGCAGCATCACCAACAACATATACATTTGGATAGCTTGGTAAGTCGTGATATTGTGTTAAAATAACGCGACCCGTTTTATCTTTTTCTCCTGGTAGAGCTCTTACAGCAGCCGCTGGTTGAATACCAGCTGTCCAAACTACTACGTCTACAGGAATTATTTCTTCATGATTATATAATTTGTTCGGCTCTACTTTCGTAATGTTCGAATTACTGACAACATCTACATTGTTCGTGTCGAACCACTTTTGTACATAATTACTTAATCTTTCTGGGAAGTCTCTTAAAACACGTGGACTGCGGTCAAATAATTTTATGGACAAGTCCGGGCGGCTTTCACGTAGTTCACTTGCTAGTTCAATTCCACTTAATCCTGCTCCAACAATACCTACAACCGAACCTGAAGGTAAACCTCCGATTTTATTATACGTATCTCTAGAGCGACCAATTGTTTGAATGCTATAAGTAAATTCATCTGCCCCAGGCACGTTATGGTATTTATCTTCACATCCAAGACCAATTACAAGATCATCATAAGAAATTGCTTGTCCATCTGCTAATAGGACTTGTTTGCTTTCTACGTCTATTTCAATAATTTCCCCGTAAGTTATCTTTAACTTTTCGTGCTCCGGAAATGCAACACGGATACCACTATCCGGAGAGGTACCTGCTGCAAGCGCATAAAATTCTGTTTTTAAACTATGAAACGGTGTTCTATCTATTAAAGTAATTTCTAAATCATCAGGGATATTATTTGGCAATAAACGAAGTAATATTCGCATATTCCCATATCCCCCACCTAACAAGACTAATTTTCGCATAATATTCTCCCTTAAATTTAATGTCATCTCAAATTATAATAGATTGTGATACATTTCACAATAGAACATCTTAATTGACGTTTTCTTTAAAAAAGAGTAGCATGACCTTGTAGTGAGGTGAACAGCTGTGAATCCAATGGTTGAATTTTGCATAAGCAACCTTGCAAATGGTTCCCAAGAAGCTTTTGACATATTGGAACAGGACTCCAATTTAGATGTTTTAGAATACGGTTGCCTGAGTTATTGCTCCATCTGTTCTGAAACTTTATTTGCCATAGTTAATGGTGAAGTTGTAGAAGCAAATACCCCAAGTGAACTTGTTGCAAACATTTATCAATATATAGAGGATAATCCTTTATTTTAAAAGACTGAGATTTTAATCTACAGTCTTTTTTATTTTGTCCACTCGCGTAAAGATTCTAAAAAATAAGTAGGTTGCTGTGCTTGAAGCTTCACCTCTTCGGTACTATTTACCCCACTGTTCACATGCACTGTATCAATTCCAAAACGAATTCCGGTCAAAATATCTGTTTGATAATTATCCCCGATCATAACCATTTCCTCTTTAATATATCCATATTGTTTTTGTATGAACTCTAACATAAAAGGTTGTGGTTTACCCAAATATAAAGGCTCTACTCCAGTAGAATGCTCCACTAATTTTGTAAATGCCCCATTACCAGGTAAAAATCCTACTTCTGATGGAAAAGCATGATCACTATTGGTGGATAAGAATGCTGCTCCAGCACGTATAGAAAGACAAGCAGTAGCTAGCTTTTCATAATTAATAGCGCGATCAATTCCTAGGACAACTACGTCCGCCATTCCAGTAGTGATGGAAATGCCTCTCGTTTTAAGCGCATCTTCCAATCCAAGTTCACCAATCATAAATACCTCTTTGCCTGGTATATACTCGTTAATATAGTTAGCTGCAGCAATTGCTGATGAAATAATATGTTCCTTGTCTGTATGGATATCCATCATTGCTAGCTTTTCCTGAAGCTGTTTTTGCGTCATCGAAGAATTATTCGTAACGAAAAAAGGCGGGGTTCCATTGCTTTGCAAATAATGAACAAATTCCACAGCCTCAGGAATTGGCGTTTTTCCCCTATAAACGGTTCCATCTAAATCAATAAAATATGCCTTATAATTTAACATTTGAATCCTCAGGTAAAAAAGCAGAAACCGGACCTAACTCTTCTACTAAATAGGTATCCACTGATGTAGGAAATTGCTTCAGGTATTGCAAATTCTTCGTTAGAACTTCATGTAGTTTTGCATGGTCTACCGCATAAAATTGACGAACAAGAACTTTTCTATAACTGATTACTTCTTTCAACGGACCATCCATCTCTACTGAGATAACTTTTTCATCTGTTAAAATATCGATAATATCATCGTATCCACCTGGATCGCGCATGATAAAGCCATCTATCATTGAATTACCTACATCGATAATTGATTCTATAATATTATGACCAATTCGCTCAAACGCTAATTTGGATACTTCATCTGCTTGCCAATCTTTTTTTGTCTCTATAAGGTTTAACAACTGATTCATATGAGCCAATGTTAAAGCAATTTTTTTTCTATCTACAAAATACATTGAAAAGCCTCCTAATTGTTGTTCAGTTGATATGTACTCCTATTCTATAGTACCATAATTCTAAGGTAGGAAGGAGTGACACGTGGTGGAACGATTTTATTTGTACGATGATGTAGAAGATACTAAAACAAGATTTGTCGGCTTTACAGGGGAATCCCAGAGATACGATTTAGCTATTTCCCAAAGCTCTCGATTTTTCGGAAAAGTACTAGTGATGGACATACAATATGGACGAGCTGCTATTATTGGATCAGATGATGTAGAAGAACCGGGCTATCTAGAGCATGTGTTTAATAGATCAGAGGAAGAAGCAGTAGAATTACGTGATTATTTACGAGAATTATTAAGTTAATATAAAACGGCTAGTCATGATTATATTCATGACTAGCTTTTTTGCTTCTGGTGCTAGACTTTGGGATAGCCCATAAAAACTAAAAGATAGCCCATAAACTTGGCACAATTGTTGAAATAGCTATTGATAGCCCTGAAATCATGAAGGATAGCCCATAAGTCAGCAAAAACAGCCCATAACAATCGAATTATAGCCCATAAGAACCCGACAAAACAAAAAACCTCGAGCAGATCATAGTTGATCTTGCTCAAGGTTTTCACTTACTTCTATTGTAGCTTCTACAGGTACTATTTTAGGGGCTACGCCAGTTTTCTTCACGACAAAGTAGGCACAACCAAAATTACAATACTCATATAAATAATCTTTAAGCGTCCCTATTTTCGTATCAAATGTAGCTTTGTGGCTACGATCCTCAAAGAAGCCTTTAAGACGAAGCTGACCATAACCCCAGTCACCCATAATATAATCGTATTTAGTTAATATTTCACTATACCGATCCAAAAAGGCTTCTTCTTTAAATGCCTCACGATAATTCTCTATAATCTCATAAGTAAAGCCTTCTGCAACTATCATTCAATCACCATCCATTAGCTATTTGGAGTAGCTAGAAGTTCCTCGCCTTGCAATTGTCTTTGCTTAGCTGCAGCGTTAACCTGCTCATCTGCATGGTAACTACTTCTAACAAGTGGACCAGCTTCACAATGGGAGAACCCTTTACTCATAGCAATTTTACGTAATTCTCCAAACTCAGCTGGGGAGTAATATTTAAGTACTGGTAAGTGTTTTTTAGAAGGTTGCAAGTATTGACCAATCGTCATAATATCAACGTTGTTAGCACGAAGGTCATCCATCACTTCTAGTATTTCTTCATGTGTTTCCCCTAAACCTAACATAAGCGACGATTTTGTTGGAATGCTAGGTTGCATTTCTTTCGCACGACGCAATAATTCTAGGGAACGATCGTATTTTGCTCTTGCACGAACTCTCGGAGTGAGTCTTCGAACAGTTTCGATGTTATGGTTAAGAATATCAGGTTTTGCATCCATAATATTGCGAATGTTTTGCTCAATACCTCCCATATCAGAAGGTAAAACTTCTATAGAAGTAAAAGGATTTTTGCGTCGAATTGCACGAATCGTTTCAGCAAAAACTTCAGAACCACCATCTTTTAAATCATCCCGCGCAACTGCTGTTACGACAACATGTTTTAAATTCATTATAACAACCGAATCTGCAACTCTTTCTGGTTCTGCCAAGTCTAATTCGTTAGGCAGTCCAGTTTTTACTGCACAAAAACGACATGCACGGGTGCAAACTGCCCCTAAAATCATAAATGTAGCTGTTCTTCGCGAACCCCAGCACTCATGTATATTTGGACATTTAGCTTCCTCACATACGGTATTTAAATTATTTTCACGCATTAACTTTTTTAAACCTTTGTATTCATCGTTCGTGTTTAACTTAATTTTTAACCAATCTGGTTTTCTTTGGTACTCTGTTTTCGTTGGTTTACACGATGTCACTTTTACTCGACCCCATTCTAAATAAACTAACTACACTGTTGTCAATGTAACATAATATTTAGTTAGAAACAACCACACAAAAACAGAGATTACCTATCTAAATTTAATTAAACTGCTCGTTTACTATTAATACTCCAAACCACAAAAAATACGATAAGAATGACAATTACACTTACAAATCCAATCATAACTGAGCCTGTTAAACCTAAAACTAGATAACCGACTGCCGCAATAACTGCACTAATAATAGCATATGGAAGTTGAGTCGTTACGTGGTCTATTACGTTAACCCCCGCTCCAGTCGCTGACATGATTGTTGTATCGGAAATAGGAGAACAATGATCTCCAAAAACGGCTCCAGCTAAAACGGCAGCTAAAACAGGAAGTAATAATTCTGGCTCTACCACCATTATAATGCTTGCTCCAATTGGTAACAAAATACCAAATGATCCCCATGAGGAGCCTGTTGCGAACGCCATAAAAGCTGTTAAGACAAATAGTAAAACTGGAATTATACCAACTGGAATATTATTATCTGTCACAAGCTTAGCTAAATACTCACCAGTTCCGAGTGCGTTTATCAAAAACGAAAGGGACCAAGCAAATATTAAAATAAAAATAGCAGGTAACATCGAATTTATACCGGAAATAATAGCTTTTCCAATTAATCCAACATTAGCTTTTGGATTTCTTTTAAATTGACGAGTATATAGGAAAATAGCAAAAACAGTCGATACTATCCCACCTAAAAATAGAGAGAATGGGACATCTGTGTTTTCAAAAACAACAAATATATTCAACACTTTTCCGGAAGCCTGGTAACCTGTCCAAAACATCGTAAATAATGTAACAACTATTAATGAAACAATTGGTAAGATTAAATCATTTACTTTCCCATAATTATTTTCCGGGAAATTACCTTGTAAATCACCTGGATTTGATTTATTTGGATCAAAAAGCACACCGGTTTCTTTTGCAAGTTTTTCATGCTTTTTCATTGGACCTAAATCATTTTCTGTCCATGCAGTAAAAAATACCATCGCAAGCGAAGCAATCACATAGAAGTTCATCGGAGCCATTAACATAAAGGCCTCAAGTGGTGTATAGTCTGTAATCGCATAAGTAGCAAAAATAACCCCAAGCTGACTTATTAAGAATGCTCCCCAGCTAGATACTGGAGAAACTACACAAACTGGTGCTGATGTAGAGTCTATAAAATAAGCTAGTTTTGCACGAGATACTCGATGAGAATCAGTGATAGGTCGAGCAATCTGTCCAACTGCAAGTGCATTAAAATAATCATCTACAAAAATAATAATTCCTAAAAAAGCTGTTAAAAGCTTAGAGCCACGGTTTGTTTTAATACGTTTCACTGCCCATGCCGCGAAAGCCGTGCTTCCACCTGATAAACTAACAATAGCAGTAATTACTCCAAGCATTAATATGAACAGCAATATATAAATATTATACATATTCCATCCATTATCCCAGAATGAAGTGATAAAGGAATCCCAAAGAATGATGAATGAATCAATTGGGGAAAAGCTTTCTACTAACAAGGCTGCAGAAACAATTCCAACCCCCAATGATAATAAAACTCTTTTTGTCACTAGCACCATAACAATTGCTAGAAGTGGTGGTAAAATCGAAAATAATGTATTTTCCAAAGCAAGTCCTCCCAAATATAAAAAGCCAACCTATATATATACATAGGTTGGCTTTTAGTTAAAATTTTAAGCATAATTTTATACTCTGTAGCTCTCCATTTATACATCTGTATAAACGACAGTGTTATTTCTGTTCAAAATAACCCCAACTAGATTTGTCTGACAATCAACATCTAATTTCGGCAAAACTTCCTTCCGTTTACAATCACAGTTGTCATTCTCCTGTAAACTACTCTTAAGTGATGCGGCCTCTACCTATTCTTATTCATTTCTACTAGTATAGCAGTAAATACTATGTTTTGAAGGTTTTTTATTTTTCTGGTAATGGAAGTGGAACTTCTATGGATGGAGCTGCATCCCCATCGCCACCTGTGTATATATAAGGAACCTGACCTTGCACAATCCCCATTGCAACAGGAATACTCTGTTCAACCGTACTCATTTTACTAGCTAAAGGAACGATTATTTGTACATTTACCTTGATATGGATATTGATTTCAACATAAGCATTATTAATACCAAATTTAGTTATCGAAGATGTTACATTCGATTGTACATTACCGATTACGTGAAAGCGTATAGGTATTTTCGGGCCAAGGTTACCAATGATGGGAATATTCATCGCTTGCCCCATAGGAACGAAAAATACGATTCCACCTTGGTCTTCCATCGTTTGTTTGTCATATTCAATATCATCCAAATATGGAAGGCTAGACAAATTCCCCTGCTCTGCTTGCTCCAAATGAGATTGAACTAAGCTATTTGTATCAGCAAGTATTCGATTAATTATTTCTGTATTGAATCGAGTTGTTACCATATTTGTACTATCAGACGGTACTTCTTCAATTATTTCATTGACATCCAGTGCATTTGCAATCCTTGAGTTAATCGCTTTGCTAATTACCATGGATGCTATTTTATTTGTTTGGACTTCTGCATATCTTAAGTACGTAGGGGTCAGCTGCTCATTAATATAATAAATGATGCCTGCAATTGATAACATAAAACATGTTAAAAAAATGGCTAACTTGCGTTGACTAGTGAAAATAGCAAATCGTTTTTTCCTCTTTTGATAGAACAAAAACAATCCTCCTACTTACTACTTATGTAAGGAGGAGGATTTTCATGACTCATATTCAAATTTTTCACGTCGTCCATACCATTTCACAATATCTCGAATCATTTCTGGCATAAAATATTGTTTTTGAGCAAATTTTAATGAAGGGAAAAAGTAACCAAATGTAAACATATCTAACGTTGCTAATGTATAACTTTTTTCCAGTTCAAGAGGTCTTTCTTTGATTAGCACCGTCCCATCTTCTAGCTCTTGAAGCTGTTCGTATATTATTGCTCCAAGATAATTACCTCTAAATCCTAGTCCTTTTACTTCAAGCTTTGGCCATTTTTCATTTTTTCCCGTACGAATAACCTCAAGTAACTCTGCACCAGTTAATGTAATGACACACGGATTAATGGGATGCGGTAAACACTGATGTAAGTCCCTCGCAGTAATTGGTCCCTGCTGAAGGTCTCTTAAAAAGATACCAGCAGGGAACATTGCGCAGTCAGCCTTAGTGAATGAAAGCAATGCTTTTCCGAAGAAATGAGATAAATCGGATTCCATGAACCATTCCTTCTTTAGTGCAGAAGGATTGTAAAAAACAATTCTAGACATTTCAGCTATACCTTCATTTTCCCAAATTAACTGTTGTTCCTCGGCGTCGGCTGGATTCGGTAAGGATTCTGCACGAAACAATTCTGCTTTTTTCGATTGAATCCCTCTCGCTAAATGGTCAAATTCCATTGTAACAAGTCCTACATTCATTCCGTATTTACCTGTAGCGGCTTGCAAGGTGTTCCCTATCACCTTGCCTTCTTCAAATACATGATGTGTATGCGATCCTAGTATCAAATCAATCTCTGGAATTTCCAACGAAATTATTTCATCAAGCGACATTCCTAAGTGAGACATACAAATAATAATATCCACTTGCGGACGAAGCATATGACATACCTCTTTCAAACGTGGAATTGGCTCTTGAACATGCCAGCCTAACTTCTTATAATAAATGTCGTAATTAGCAGTTGCCGCAACAATCCCTAGTTTAATACCTGATGGGGTCACATGTATTTTGTAGGGTAATAACCACGAAGGAATCTCCCCATCTAAATCTGTGAAATTGGAGACGATCACTTCAAAATTAGCGTCTTTGTATAAGCTCTCCAAATCTTCATGGCTTAAAGTTATCCCCTCATTGTTTCCAATCGTCACATAATCATACTTTGCTTCATTTAATAAAAGCACATTGCCTTTTCCAAGCGTTCCTTCTGTAAATATATTTGACCGGTCTAAATGATCACCTATATCTAATGTTAAGAAGGATGCCTGTGGCCCAAGGTTTTTTCGACTACTTGAGAGAAATTGATGAATCGCTGGCCAATTTTCTAGATGACTATGCAAATCATTTGTATGATAAATATAAATAGTCTCCCTCATTTTTCACCTATCCCGTCAAAGTAGACCATCTAAAATAGATCGTATACCTAATAATAGAAGTACAATTCGTAAAGCCAACACGAGCATATCGGAATTCAACTTTTTATTTAATTTTGCTCCAAGTTTCGCACCAAAATAAGCTGCAGGGATTACGGGAATCGTATATAGCCATGGGACATTTCCCAACGAAATATGAGTGACTGAGTTCACTAATGATGATAGAAACACCATAAACATGGACGTACCAACAGCCACATGAGGTGGAAATAGGAACAATAAAATCATGGCAGGTACGATGATTGATCCACCACCGATTCCAAATAGACCTGATGCAAATCCAACCCCAAAAGTTAATAATAATGCAAACCAAATTGGATACCCGTATACATATGTTTTTTCACCATCATTAAAGGTTTTCTTTTTTCCATTATCCACAAACCATCGAACTGGACTTAAGCGGTCTCGCACTAGTAACAAAGTAGATAAAATAACAAGTAAAATACCAAAATATAAATTAAAAGAAGGCAAGTCCAACCCTTTGTTCACAAATGCCCCTAGTATAGTTCCAGGAATACTACCAATGAAGAAGATAAATCCGCTTTTAAAGTCAACGGTTTTGGTTTTCATATAGGAAAGCGTTGAAGATAACCCTGTGAAAATCATCATGATAACAGAGAGCCCTACCACACTCTGAGGTGTAATATTTGGTATCAACCCGAGAGTTGCGCCAAAAAATAGCGTAGCGGGCACTAAAATAACCCCACCACCTAAACCAACCAATGCTCCGACAATTCCAGAGAAAAGTCCACTTATTGCAAGTATAATCCATTCCATTTAAAAATCTCCTTCAAATAAATCTAATTGTTTTGGAGCTAGACCTACAAAATCCAGTCCTAACATGTGCTGAAATGTCTTTGCATTGTTTGCAGCATGTCCTCCTGAGTTATTATTAAATAATACTATAACGTCCTTTGCCTGTTTCTCTAAATGCTGACAAACACTTTTAATAGAAGAAAGTTCCTCTTTATTATAATCATATAAGTACCTTACTTCTCTCCACTTCACATTATTACCCGGATTAACCCAGCCAAAAGTATTTCTACCATGCAATCTAACTAGCACTTTATTTGAAGTGGCAACAGGAACTAAAGGTATACTGCCATCACCAACCTGTGGTTCATCACAAACACTATGATGAAAGTTATTCACTTTCAGAAATTCAAGTGTGGAGGCTTTGTATTCAGGAGCATACCAGGATTGATGACGAAACTCAATGACCACATCAAAATCCTTCAACTCTTCTCTTACTTTCCGTATATATTGTACACTTTCTTTATTGCACTGGAACCAAGGAGGGAATTGGGCTAGGACCATTGATAGCTTCCCCGCTTCTTTAAATGGCATAATCGACTGCCGATATAACTCAAACATTTCCTCAGTGGAATCAAAAGGAAAATCGCCACGTAAATGACCAGTTATCCCTTGATAGCATTTAACAACAAATTGAAAATTATCGGGTGTTTCTTTTATCCATTTTAAGCTATTTTTAATCGGCTGAATTGCGTAAAATGCTGCGTCTAATTCCACAACTGGAAAGTGTGAACTGTAATCTTGCAATCTTTCCTTTGCAGAGGAAACGTACAAGTCGGGGTGATCTCCCCAGCCAGTTAGGCCGATTTGAATCATTTACAACACCTCCCTATAAATACAATCATATCATTCAGATTGTTCTGTTTCTACTTGGATGTCCAATAGAAATAAACCTTTCAATATGAAATATTGGATTAAATGTTTTTGTTTAGCTAATATAAGTATATGTTTTGACGAAAAGCCCAGAAAGCTTATTGCAACAAATGGAGGAATTATAAATGAAAGTAGATGTATGTATCGTAGGTGCTGGTCCAGGAGGAGCTCTTCTTGCTTATCTATTGGCAAAGAAAAATGTTTCTGTTGTGTTAATAGAGCGAACAAATCAAATTGGTAAAACGTTTCGTGGAGAACATTTAAATGAAGAAGGCGAAACGATTTTAAAAAAATATAATTTATTTGACGAAGTTGAGCAGCTTGGATTATTACGAATGGAACAGCTGGAATATTGGCATAATGGCAAACTATTTAAAACCATTTTACCAGACCCAGAGGTTGGCCATCTCGGTATTCATGTGCCCCAAGCACATTTACTGCAAGTATTAATAGCAGCAGCTGAACAATACTCAGCATTCCATTTAATGCTAAATACAAAGGTTGATGAACTTTTACAGGATGAAAATGGTACGTATACTGGTATTAAAGCAGTGAATGGTGAAGAAATAATAATCATTGAAAGTGAACTGGTGATTGGTGCAGATGGGCGAAATTCGACCGTTCGCAAAAAAGCAAATCTAGATGTGACAACTCGCAAGCATGGCTATGATTTGCTTTGGGCAAGAATTCCTGCACCTGAAAATTGGGAACCCTCTATTAAAATGGCGTTAATTGACGATAAACAAATTTCCTTATTTAGCCAAACAAACGGCTTTATTCAAATTGGCTGGAATATCGAGGAAGGATCTTTTCCAATACTTAGAAAGTTACCTTTCACACCATTTATCGAACAGCTGATTGTTGCTTTTCCAGAGCTAGAACAAACCGTTCGTGAAAATATTCAGTCGTGGAAAGATTTCGTGTTATTAGATGTCTACAGCAGCAGTAGTGAACACTGGGGGAAAAAAGGCGTTGCATTAATAGGGGATGCAGTTCATACGATGACACCAACCGGAGCTTTTGGATTAAATAGTGCCTTGAAGGATGCCGATTTTCTCGCAAGTCTAATTGATCACCATACGATTAATCAAATCAATCTATCGGATTGTGCAACGACTAGGAAAAAAGAAGTTGCTAAAATTCAAGCATTACAGTTGGAAAAAGAACAATCCTTTGCATCGCAATTTGTTGTAATGGTTTAAGAACAAAAGTGCAAGCGCCTATGTCAGCCCCGAAAAGCGCTGGAAGAATTGCAATAAAGGCGCTTTTTGCCTTTATTCGCAAGTCTGAAGCGCCTCGAGGGGTTAGGCGCTGGAGTCTGGATGAAGAATACCTTATAGAAAGTTATCCACCTGCCAAGGATTTTATAAATTCCTAAAGCAAGGTAAAACCAGTCAAAGTGTTTTGACTGGTTTTTTTGAAATTATTTGAATTTAACTTTTCTTATAGAAACTGGTGTATCCTTAAATGCCTGCAAGAGCCCATCCTTTTCAACCTGGTCTTTCAGAACTTCCTTATAAGGAAGTTCTACAATTAGTTCGCTCTTTAATGGTGAGAACGATAAAGTAACGAGTTCTTCGTTTTCCCAACTTGCGATAATTGGCTTATCCGTCACAAATAGAAACAATTGTGGAAATCCATTTTTGAAAAAAGGATGTTTTGACCCATTTTTTCCTGGTTCGTGTAAACAAATAAACAAAGATAGAAAATCCGAAAATTTTAACAGATCCAGATGATACATCAATACTTCTTTCTTCTCTTCATTACCGCTTATGCCAAGCTCTTTGGAAAGTCGATCCTGTCTCTGCTTCTCTAAATCCCAAAACTCCTGAACAGCGGCTTCTTCTGCATCCTGTACAAAAGAAGAGTAATGTAAACTACACAGCAAACAAGCATATTTACTCATTTCTTCCACTTCATCTAAGCCTTTTTGGTAAAAGGAAATTTTAAGATCCGTAGGGTAATCAATAAAAGAGTAAGGAAGCTTTGATTTATCGTTCCAAAGTGGAGCCTTATCTGGTTCTATCCAACCACGGTCATGCTCTTGAATTGCTAAAATTACTTCGTCAAAGTGTTTAGCATCATAATAATATTCATCTTTACAATGGTCTGCAATTTTCTTCGATACTTGCGCATGATCATCCTGCGTGATCATTACATAGCTATTTTCTCGTTCAAAAAGAATCATTTTATTAGCTCCTCTTAGGTCATTCGATTAAAGATTTATCCTCTATTATGATTACCACTGTATGAGTATACTTAAACTAACAATGCTAAAAAAGCAGCAAGGTGAAATTTTACACCTTGCTGCTTTTATATATAGTGGTAGATTAACCGATAGAGCCTTCCATCTCGAATTTAATGAGACGGTTCATCTCTACTGCATATTCCATCGGAAGTTCTTTTGTAAATGGTTCGATGAAGCCCATTACGATCATTTCAGTAGCTTCTTCCTCACTTAGCCCACGACTCATCAAGTAGAATAATTGTTCTTCAGACACTTTTGAAACTTTTGCTTCATGCTCTAAAGAAATATTATCGTTCAAGATTTCGTTGTAAGGAATAGTATCAGAAGTTGACTGATTATCCATGATCAATGTATCACATTCGATATTTGCACGAGCACCTGTAGCTTTACGTCCGAAATGAACGATACCACGGTACGTTACTTTACCACCTTGTTTCGAAATAGATTTTGAAACAATGGTAGATGAAGTATTTGGAGCTAGATGCATCATTTTCGCACCAGCATCCTGGTGTTGCCCTTTACCAGCAATTGCAATAGAAAGGGTCATACCACGAGCACCTTCACCTTTTAAAATAACTGCTGGATATTTCATCGTTAATTTAGAGCCGATGTTTCCGTCAATCCATTCCATTGTTGCATTTGCATCACAAACAGCACGTTTTGTAACTAAGTTATAAACGTTGTTTGCCCAGTTTTGGATTGTTGTATAACGGCAATAAGCATCTTTTTTAATTATAATTTCAACAACCGCACTATGCAGTGAGTTAGTCGTGTAGACAGGAGCTGTACATCCTTCTACATAATGCACAGAAGCACCTTCATCAACAATAATTAGCGTACGTTCGAATTGACCCATGTTTTCTGAGTTAATACGGAAGTATGCTTGTAGTGGTGTTTCCACTTTTACGCCTGGTGGTACATATATAAATGACCCACCCGACCATACTGCTGAGTTAAGAGCAGAGAACTTGTTATCAGATGAAGGAATTACTGTACCCCAGTGTTTTTTGAATATATCTTCATTTTCACGAAGAGCGGAATCAGTGTCCTTAAATACAATCCCTAAGTCTTGTAGCTCTTGCTTCATGTTATGATATACAACCTCTGATTCGTACTGTGCAGAAACACCAGCAAGGTATTTTTGCTCCGCTTCAGGAATACCTAATTTATCAAATGTAGCTTTGATTTCATCTGGCACTTCATCCCAAGAAGTTTCTGTTTGTTCAGAAGGCTTTACGTAATACGTAATTTCATCAAAGTTTAATGACCCTAAATCTCCACCCCATTGAGGCATTGGTTTTGAGTAAAAAATTTCTAACGCTTTCAAGCGATAATCTAACATCCATTGTGGTTCTGATTTCATACGTGAGATCTCTTCAACGATTTCTTTCGTTAAGCCACGTTTAGAACGGAAAATGGATACGTCTTTATCGTGGAAACCATATTTATAATCACCAATTTCAGGCATTTTTTTAGCCATCGTATTTCCTCCGTTCGTTTGTTATTCTTTTTCCTCTGAAACCCCTTTTTCCATCGCTTTCCAAGCTAATGTTGCACACTTGATACGCGCTGGAAACTGAGAAACACCACTTAATGCTTCTATATCATCAAGCTCTAGAGAATCATCGTAATCTTTCCCAAGCATCATTTCGGAAAAAGTTGTAGAAAGTTGTAGAGCTTCCTCTACAGACTTTCCTTTCACTGCTTGTGTCATCATAGATGCAGATGCCATAGAAATCGAGCATCCTTCACCATCAAATTTTGCATTCTGGATTTTACCATTTTCCACTTGAAGTGTTAAATGAATGCGATCTCCACAAGTAGGGTTATTCATATCAATTGTCAAAGCGCCATCCTCAATACTACCTTTGTTCCGAGGATTTTTATAATGATCCATAATGACACGGCGATAAAGTTGATCTAAATTAGAAGACATCGTTAAAATACTCCTTTGCTGAAAGCAACCCAGTAACTAGACGATCTAAATCCTCTTCTGAATTGTATATATAGAAACTAGCACGAGCAGTTGCCACACATTGCAACCATTTCATCAATGGTTGTGCACAGTGATGTCCTGCACGAACTGCAATTCCACTCATATCTAAAACTGTTGCAACATCATGTGGATGTACATCATCTAAATTGAATGTAACAATTCCTGCACGCTTTGTAGGATCCACAGGTCCATAAATGGATAAACCATCAATCGCAGACATTTTTTCCATTGCGTAAGCAGCTAACTCATGTTCATGCTTTTCAATTTCATCTAAGCCAATTTCCTCTAAGAAATCTATAGCAGCTCCAAGACCAATGGCACCAGCAATAATTGGCGTTCCCCCTTCGAATTTCCAAGGGAGCTCTTTCCACGTAGAATCATACAAACCTACGAAGTCAATCATTTCGCCACCAAATTCAAATGGCTCCATTTTATCCAATAATGCTTCTTTCCCGTATAGTACCCCTATACCAGTAGGTCCACACATTTTGTGACCAGAGAATGCTAAGAAATCACAGTCTAAGTCTTGAACATCTAATTTTAGATGAGGTGCAGCCTGTGCACCATCAACTACCATAACTGCTCCATGTTCATGTGCAATTTGTGTTATTTCTTTAATTGGATTCATTGTTCCTAAAACGTTTGAAACATAGACAATCGACACTATTTTTGTTTGGTTAGTAATTGTTTCTCTAACCTTTTCTAAAGAAAGTGTACCGTCTGCTTCTAAATCAATATATTTTAATACGGCACCAGTTTTCTTAGCTAGTTGCTGCCAAGGAATAATATTGGAATGGTGCTCCATATGCGTAATAACAATTTCATCGCCTTCTTTAAGGTTAGCTTGGCCGTAGCTCTGCGCCACCATATTGATAGCAGTCGTTGTACCACGAGTGAAAATAACTTCTTTAGTTGATTTAGCATTAATGAACTTACGAACCTTTTCGCGTGCACCTTCATAACTGTCCGTTGCTCGGTTACCAAGTGTGTGAACTCCACGATGCACATTAGAGTTTTCAAATTCATAATACTTTTTAATAGCTTCAATCACTTGAATTGGTTTTTGAGAAGTTGCACCATTGTCTAAATAGACTAATGGATGTCCATTGATCTCTTGATCTAAAATCGGAAAATAGCTACGAATCTCTTTAGTATTCAGCATTAGCGAACTTTCCTTTCAATAACCTCCGTCAGCTGTTTCTTCACGCCTTCGATAGGTAATTCGTTTACTACAGGAGCAAGGAATCCATGAATTACTAGACGCTCTGCTTCATGTTGAGAAATACCACGGCTCATTAAATAATACAGCTGAAGTGGATCTACTCGGCCAACTGATGCTGCGTGACCTGCTGTTACATCATCTTCATCAATTAAAAGAATCGGGTTTGCATCTCCACGGGCTTTTTCACTAAGCATTAAAACGCGAGAAGTTTGCTCAGCATTAGATTTAGTTGCTCCGTATTCAATTTTACCAATACCATTGAAAATAGATGATGCTTCGTCTTTCATAACGCCGTGCTTAAGAATTTGACCTTCTGTATGCTTGCCCCAGTGAATTACTTTTGTTGTAAAGTTTTGTTTTTGATTTCCACGACCTACAACAACCATTTTTACATGACCCTCTGAATTATCCCCAACTAAATGCGTTGTGTTTTCAGAAATTGTATCACTGTCATTCATCATACCTAATGCCCATTCAATAACAGCATCACGGCTTGTTACACCACGACGGTTAACGTATGTTGTAAATCCATTTGCTAGAACATCAACTGTTCCAAATGTAACTTTTGAATTATCTTTGGCAATCACTTCTGCCACAATATTTGCTTGCCCTTCTGCATGCTCAACAGTAGAGAGGTAGTTCTCAACATATGTTACTGAACTATTGTCATCTGCTACTAGTAAAGTATGGTTGAATAGCGAGGCAGTTTTATCGTCATGTAAATAGATAACTTGAATTGGTTCTTCAATAACTACATTTTTAGGTACGTATACGAATACACCACCATTTAATAGTGCAGCATGAAGTGCAGTTAATTTATGTTCCGTAACTTTGACACCATCTGTCATAAAGTACTGTTGAACTAGCTCTGAGTGATCTCTAACTGCTGTATAAATATCGGTTAAAATAACACCTTTTGCTTTAAGTTCTTCTGATAATGAAAGAAAAGCAGGAGTATTATTATGTTGAATGTAAATATTTTTTTGCTCATCTGCATTTACAACTGCTTTCACTTCTTCAGGAAGCTCGGCTAAAGTTGTAAATTTACTGCTATCTACAGTATGAACTGGAAACTCTGTGAAATTCCAGTTAGTAATTTTTGTTTTGTCTGGTGTTGGCATCGGAAGTGCTTCAAGTTCACCAAGTGCTTTTAGACGAATTTCTGTCATCCAGCTTGGTTCTTGTTTACCTTCTGAAAAGGAGCGGATATCTTGCTCGGTTAATGCCAATTTTGTTTCAACCGTCATGCTTATTCGTCCCCTTTCTTATGCTTCTTGTCCAACTGTTTCATCTTCGATTCCTAACTCTTCTTTAATCCATTCGTAGCCTTCAGCCTCTAAACGTTGAGCAAGCTCAGGACCGCCGGATTTTACTACGCGACCTTGCATCATTACATGCACATGGTCAGGAGTAATATAGTTAAGAAGACGTTGATAGTGAGTAATTACTAAGCTACCGAATCCTTCGCCGCGCATTTCATTGATCCCTTTAGATACAACTTTTAATGCATCGATATCGAGACCAGAGTCGATTTCATCAAGGATAGCGAATTTTGGTTGTAGCATCATTAATTGAAGAATTTCGTTACGTTTTTTCTCTCCACCAGAGAAACCTTCATTTAAATAACGCTGAGCCATATCTAAATCCATCTCTAAAAATTCCATTTTGCTATCAAGCTCACGGATAAATTTCATTAATGAGATTTCATTACCTTCTTCGCGACGCGAGTTGATCGCTGAACGAAGGAAATCTGCATTTGTAACACCAGTAATTTCACTTGGATATTGCATTGCTAGGAATAGACCTGCTTGTGCGCGTTCGTCAACTTCCATCGCTAAAACATCTTCTCCGTCCAATTCGATTGAACCAGAAGTAACTTCATATTTTGGATGACCCATAATAGCAGAAGCTAAAGTAGATTTACCTGTACCATTAGGACCCATAACTGCGTGAATTTCGTTCGTATTAATCGTCAAATTAACACCTTTTAAAATCTCTTTACCGTCTATTGCAACGTGTAAATCTTTAATAACTAAAGTCGACATCTAATAACCTCCATTAAGTAAATACGAATGTATAATCATTCTAATTTATTATCATTCTAATCTTAACCCAAACGGAGGTACCTTGCAAATCATTTGGAGCATATTCTATTTAATATTGTAGAATATACAGATTTCCTGTTTTCTCTTGACATTTACACTAAACTAATAGGCAAATAGTATTCTCTTTTTGTTTTCAATAAGAATAAGCTAAATGAGAAACGATTTCACTATGAATGTAGTGAAAACAAAACAAAAGAATCCACGGAGAACTTCTCCGTGGATTCTTGTATATTATCCCCTAAATGCCTGGGCATCAATTTTTGCCGCTATTTGCATAGACTTTTCATGATCTTCTTGTCGCTTATTTTCAACTTGCAATCGTAATTCCTGACTTTGTCTCAATTCATCGTACCCAAAACCATGTACTCCTCTAAATGCGTGGTCCATCTGTTCTGTATAAGGTAAATCGTCCGAACTGATAATGAATCATTCCTCTCTGTTTTTTAGTTCATAACTTATATACCCGCTATTTTTAGCTTTAAACAATTAATTTAAAAATAGTTTAAGATTTTTTAGAAAACTTATCTACGATTATAGCTAAAGCACCGTCACCAGTGACATTTGTCGCCGTTCCAAAACTGTCCTGAGCGATATAAAGAGCAATCATCAATCCTATCATTGCCCCGTTAAATCCAAGCATAGTTTCCAATAGCCCAAGTGCCGCCATAACTGCTCCACCTGGAACTCCGGGAGCTGCAATCATTGTTACGCCAAGCATAAATATAAATGGTATAAATGTAGATAACGCAATACCTTGCCCATTAATAAGCAAAACACCAATGGAACATGAGACAAGCGTAATCGTGCTACCCGACAAATGGATTGTTGCGAATAAGGGAATTGTAAAGTCAGTTACTTTTGCTGAAGCCCCTGTTTTCTGTGCCTGTTTTAACGTTACTGGAATAGTTGCTGCTGACGATTGTGTTCCTAAAGCTGTAAAGTAAGCTGGCGACATTATTTTCAATAGCTTCAAAGGATTTTTCCCTGTCAACGTACCTGCAGCAGTATATTGCAAAACAAGCATTACTAGATGCAAAGCTATAATCATGATAAACACGACTCCAAAAACAGATAATACCTTTGCAACTTGTCCCCCGTATGCCATATTCATAAAGATCCCAAAAATATGGATTGGTAACAATGGAATGATGATAAAAGAAATTACCTTCTCAATAATCTCACTAAACTCTTCAAACACATTTAGCAAAGTGTTTCCTTTCAACTTAGAAATCCCAATTCCCATGATAAATGAGAACACTAACGCAGTCATTATGTCCATCATCGGAGGTATCGGCATCTCAAATAAGCCACCAATTAGAAATTCCTCCGGATTCTCTAACTTAACACTCTCCTTACCACCGATAAGCATAGGCAGTAAATTCGAAGCTACAAAAAATGCTATTAAGCCAGCTACAATTGTAGATAAATAAGCAACACCGGTTGAAATTCCCAGTAATCTCCCAGAACCCTTTCCTAGCTTAGCTATACCCGGAACGATAAATCCAATAATAATGAATGGAACAATAAAACCTAAAAATGCACTAAAAATACTATTAAAAGTAGCCATTACCTCAACCACTATTTTAGGTACTACTAACCCCAATAAAACACCAGCCAATATCGCTACTACTATTCTCGGTAATAAACCAAACCTCTTCATATATTGTCCTCCTCAAACGTACAAATGTATTATTTCAAGCATTTGTATACTTTAGCACACTCACTTATTAAAGTGAATAGGGTGGATAATATACGGAATATTTTATTAATGGAGGGGTGGTTTGATGTGGTTATGGGCTATATCCACAATTTAATGGGCTATTTGTATTCGATTAAGGGCTATTTCGTTGAATGTATGGGCTATATTTCATTTTATGGGCCATTATTGATGGTTTATGGGCTATCCTATGACATTTATGGGCTATATTCACGGGGGATTGAGCTTTTCATTATATATTTGGTTGATTTTTTATCTCCTATTTTAATTAGACTAGAATTTATTAATATTCTTTTAGCTTCATAGCGACTGTTTAATAGCAAAAATTCTCGACAGGTTTTATTCGTAATATAATTATTGCACAACAAAAAATAGGTCCGAAGTGATTCTATATGTGCCTTTGAATCCTTCAAATAACACTGTGGACAATACCATTTCTTTTGAATTTTTTGCATGCCGATTTGTCCACAATTCGGACACGCTACACCTCGTATAACATCACTAGCATCAATATAAAAATGTTTGGTAAGCGGGAAATAAGAAAAAGGAGAGTTTTTCTTTAAGATAAGTTTCTTGAGTAAATCAATTTGTGAGTTGGTAAGAACCGGAGTATGATCTTGCAGATTTCGAAGATAAGAATGTATTTCATTTGTATAAAGAATGGATGCTTTACTACTAGAGGTTTCCACAAAACTTTTTCGTGTTGCAAATACTATAGCTCCATTGACGGGAATAGAGAAGTTATGAGCGGATAGGAATTTTGAGAGTAAGTATTTATATTCTGTAAGCTGTGTTACCGGGCAAGGGTAATTGTTGACTTCCCCAGAATCCCTAGTTTGAATCAACTGTGATGGATTCTCCTTAAATTCCAATTTTCCAGTAATATTCTTTATCTCTAGTATTACTGCTCCATATGGTGTAATAAGTAGAACATCCATTTCAAAAGTTTTCTCCGTGCGAAGCATAACTTTATGGAAAACAAAGCATTTAAATGGTAATTGCAGTTTTTCTAATTCTTTAAATACAATTTTCTCACCATAATCTCCAGCTCGTGTAGTTTGAATTTCGATGAGTAGTTTGTTGTAAAACGGATGCATCAGAGGGAGTCTTTTTGCTAACAACTCCATTGCTTCTAAATGAACCGAGTTGGAATACGGTTTAATAATCACTCTATTATCACCTCCCATATAGATTACCAAAGATAGATTGTTAAAGAAAGTAGTTGTTAGAATTTTTAGATAATAATTCCAGAAATATCTTATGGGCTATACTCACGTTTTATGGGCTATTCGACTACATTTATGGGCTATGTTAATGTATTTATGGGCTATTTCGAAGTTTATGGGCTATATGTGGTGTTTTATGGGCTATCCTTGCTCATTTATGGGCTATTTCCATAACTTTATGGGCTATGCGCCTCGACACAACACCCCACCAAAAAACAGACACCCTAGGATGTCTGTTTTCTCAAAATACTATTATTTTACCGGTACTACTGATCCGCCCCACTCACTTAGGATGAAGTCTTGGATTTCTTTAGATTTTAATGCTTCTACTAAAGCTTTAATCTCTTTACTATCTTCGTCACCAGAGTTTACAGCGACAATATTTACGTATGGTGATTCATCAGACTCTTCAATAGCGATTGAATCTTCTAATGGGTTAAGACCAGCGTCTATTGCATAGTTAGAGTTGATCAATAGTGCATCGCCTTCATCATTTTCATATAACTGAACCATCAATGCTGATTCATAGTTTGCGTCGAATTCAAGGTTTTTAGGATTTTCTACGATATCTTTAACTTCTGCTTTTGTTTTGTCAACGCCTTCTGCTAATTTAATAAGACCTTTTGCTTCTAACATAGCAAGGATACGTCCGTGATCTGCAACGGAGTTACTCATTAAAATAGTTGCACCTTCAGGAAGTTCTTCGATAGAACCATATTTTTTAGAGTATAAACCGATTGGTTCGATATGGATTTCACCAGCTTTAGCGAAGTCATAGCCAAAATCAGCTTTTTGTCCTTCAAAGTAAGGGATATGTTGGAAGTAGTTCGCATCCAAATCACCTGCGTCTAAATCTTTGTTTGGTAATACATAATCTTGATACGTTTCTATAACTAATTCAATTCCTTGTTCTTCAAGGATAGGTTTAACTTCTTCTAATATAACAGCATGAGGTACGTTAGATGCACCTACTACAAGCTTGCTACTATCTTCTTCTCCACATGCTGCTAGTGCTAATGCACTCACTGATAATAAAGCTCCAGCTAAAAACTTCTTCATTCTAAAATCTCTCCCTTTTTATCTTTTATTTCTATGTGATCGAGTATTCTCGCTAACACCATTTATCGTTTATCAATTTTAGTCGTAATTACATCGCCTATCCACTGGATAATAAATACCATGATTAATATTAAGATCGTTGCAATTAATGTTACGTCTGTTCTACCTCTTTGGAATCCATCTAAGAAAGCTAAAGTTCCTAGTCCGCCTGCACCGATGATTCCAGCCATTGCCGTGTACCCGACTAGTGAAATACCTGTAACCGTAATTCCTGATACTAAAGCAGGCATTGACTCTGGTAATAAAACCTTCCATATAATAGTAGAAGTTTTAGCACCCATTGATTTTGCGGCTTCTAATACACCCTTGTCTATCTCACGTAGTGCTATTAAAACCATACGTGCATAAAATGGAGCTGCTCCGATTACTAAAGCGGGAAATGCTGCATTGGGTCCACGCATTGTACCGACTAAAAACTTCGTTAATGGGATCAATAAAATGATCAAAATGATAAATGGAATGGAGCGAAATATATTAACGAACGCTCCAGTTAACCAATTAGCCAGTTTGTTCGCCCATGCCTGATGCGGACTAGTTAAGAAAAGTAGAAGACCGAGAACTAGTCCAATAATTGCCGTTAAAATAGTTGATACGGCAGTCATATATAATGTTTCAAGTGTTGCTTCCCACATTTTAGGCCAATCAACATTTGGAAATAAATCATTAATCATTGTTGATCACCTCTGTATTTACTTTTTGTTCGTGAATATAGCGAATTGCCTTATCCACTAATAATGCATCTCCTTCAAGTTGAAGGATCAGCGTACCAAATGCGCCATTTTGCGTATGTGAAATATTACCTTGAACAATGTTTACATCTAGATCAAACTGCTTGATAAGTCTAGACAAAATAGGCTGAACTGTTTGCTCACCAACAAATCCTAGTTTGATCAGTTTTCCATCTGGATAAAGCTCTTTTAACTGTTGGATTGTTTGTAAAGCTTTACTGGAATCATTGATTTGCGAAACAAAACGCTTCGTTATTGCCTGCTGTGGGTTTTGGAATACATCTAAAACATTTCCTTCTTCTACAACATGCCCTTTTTCCATTACAGCTACTTGGCCACAAATTTTTTGTATTACTTGCATCTCATGCGTGATCAATACAATCGTAAGACCTAACTTTTCGTTAATGCTAACTAAAAGATCCAAAATAGAATCCGTAGTTTCAGGATCTAAAGCCGATGTTGCTTCGTCACAGAGAAGTACTTCTGGACGGTTTGCTAATGCACGGGCAATCCCAACACGTTGTTTTTGACCGCCTGATAATTGAGATGGATAGTAATGTCCGCGACCCTCTAATCCTACTAGATCAATTAGCTCGTTAACTCTTGTTATGCGCTGTTCTTTTGGAACACCAGCAATTTCTAACGGAAATGCAATATTTTCTGCAACTGTTCGAGACCATAACAGATTAAAATGTTGGAAAATCATACTAACCTTTTGTCTTACTTGACGAAGCTTTACTTCATTTATCTTTGTGATATCTTGATTATTGACGATAATTTGACCGGAAGTCGGTTTTTCTAATCCATTTAATAATCGAATAAGTGTACTTTTACCTGCACCACTATATCCGATGATGCCAAAGATTTCACCTTTTTTTATGTCAAGATTCACCTCTTCTACCGCAACAATCGTACCTTGTTTCGTGCTAAACTTTTTTGAAACATTATTTAAACTAATCATGGGAACCTTGCCACCTTTCTATCTAAAAAAACCCTCCTGCAAAAGAGCAGAAGGGTTTTACGTTATCCATTTTAATAACATTCATCCATTCTCTCATTTCCCAAAGCATTTGCTTTGCGTGATTTGGCACCATTTCATGTACATGACGGTTGCCGGGCTTCAAAGGGCACTTCCCTCCACCTCTCTTAATAAGAGTGTTACTATTAAGTTTCGTAGTATATCGTATATTATCACATGCCTACTTGCTCGTCAACTCTTTTTATCGTATCTAAAATAAAGGGAACTGATTGAAAGGCATATATTTTCTTATATACCATGTCATCTTTAGCGATTAGCAAACATGGAACGCTTTCGATTTGATAATCCGCAGCAAAATTTCCCAAATAGTTTATATTTGCTTGACCAATAGAAAAAGGTTTCATTTCTTGTACAACCTGCATCATTTTACTTGCAACTTGGCATGTTCCACATAAAGGTGTATATATATATAACATTGTAAGCTGACCGCTATTCTTGTTTCTATTCCACTGATCAAGTGTCCATTCATTCATATTCCATCATCCTAAAGTAAAAAGTCTCTTTTCACTTTTATATTAACACTTTTTAGAATAGAAGCCAAAACTTTGAACGGTGTAGTCGCTACTTCACAGTACATTGGATTGGTATATAGATGAATTGCTTCAGGGTATTCTTTTCGTACAACGGAGCGAATTTGCTCTCCTGATTTATCTGCATCTAAAAACGCATATATAGGAATACCGTCATAAGGACTTAAAATTTCTTCAAGCTTTACATTCGATATCGTTCCGTTTGTACAAATAATTTCTGTTGATTCATCAAGAAGTTGAAGAAGCTTTAGTTTATCCGATCTTCCCTCAACAAGAATTATTTTTTCACTAAAGACAATAGCCATTTTCGCATCTCTCCTAACTATGCCCTTTCCAATATTATATGAAAAAAACGCCGTTATTAAGCGGCGTTTTCATAATTATTGTGAAATTAATTCTTCGTATTTTTCTGGAGAAAGTAAAGCCTCTACTTCTGCCAAATCAGCAGGTTCAATAACGATCATCCATGCATTTTCATAAGGGGATTCGTTTACAAATTCAGGACTATCTTCTAATTCTGAATTTACTTCTAACACTTTACCGCTAATCGGTGCATATAGCTCAGAAACAGTTTTTACAGATTCTACACTACCGAATGGATCTCCTGCCTTGATCTCATCTCCCACTTGTGGAAGCTCGACAAACACGATATCTCCTAGTTCTGATTGTGCAAATTCAGTAATACCGATACGGACATTTCCGCCTTCAGTTTTTACCCATTCATGCTCTGCTGAGTATTTTAAATCCTTAGGTGTGTTCATTAAATGTTCCCCTCTCCATTATTAATACATTCATCTATAATATTCACATATTTTTATAGTAAAAACAAGTCACTTTAAGAAGTCTTCCAAACGTCTTCAAACCGTTCTTCCTTGAATCCTAATGTTAATTTTTTCCCGTCAAAAACAATTGGTCGCTTGATAAGCATCCCATCAGTGGCAAGTATAGATAATTGTTCATCTTCTGACATTGTAGATAATTTATCTTTCAGTCCAAGTTCACGATACTTCATACCAGAAGTATTAAAGAATTTTTTTAGCTCTAATCCACTTACTTCATGCATTTCTTGAAGTTGTTCCTTAGTTGGGGGAGTTTCTACGATATGATTTTCTATGTAATTAATTCCATTGTCCTTTAACCATTTACTCGCTTTTCTGCAAGTACTACATTTAGGATAACCGTAAAATTCAATTGTCATATGGTACCACCTTTTTCTTTTTATCATACCTAATATTATAAAAAAATACAAAAAGCCGACCCCTTAGAATCGGCTTTTCATATGTTTAATTAAAGAACGTATTTTTCTGCTTCAATCAATTTAACTGATGCTTCACGTTTTTTCTCAATTACATTATATGGTGTAAAGCGAGTTAATTTACGTAAAGCAGAAATCATCATACGTTGTGTATCTCCATCTACTGATGCAATAAGTGTTTCTTTTGCTGCTTGTTCGATTTCAATAAAGGCTTCTTGAGTGAAGATTTGTGTATAAAGAAGTTTTTGTGCTGCTTTTTCTTCTCCATCACGTCCGATTGCTTTTTCTGTCCGTAAAACTGCTGATTCCATCGCAAATATGTTATTAGCAATATTTGCGATGTTCACTAGTACCTCTTGTTCTGCCTCTAGCTTTGTACCAAAACGTTGTGCAGCTAGACCAGCTACTAAGATACCAATTTTCTTCGCATTAGCTACTAATACTTTTTCTTGTGCAAGAGCTTCCGTGCCAACCTCTTCTGGCATCATCATTAATAGCTCTTCTTGTAAGCCTTGAGCCTTTTGAAGAAGTGGTAATTCACCCTTCATCGCTTTTTTCAGGAATGTTCCTGGAACGATTAGGCGGTTGATTTCGTTTGTTCCTTCAAAAATACGGTTAATACGTGAATCACGGTAAATGCGCTCTACTTCATATTCTTGCATGAAGCCATATCCACCATGTAATTGAACAGCCTCATCAACGATATAGTCTAAAACTTCTGATCCTACAACTTTGTTAATAGAGCATTCAATTGCATATTCAGCTATAGAAGCAGCAATTGCTTTTCCATCTTTTTGCTCTTCAGCACTTAATTGACTCATGCGCTCTTCAAAATATCCTACTGTACGGTAGATTAAGCTTTCTGTTGCGTACAATTTAGAAGCCATCGTTGCTAATTTGTTCTTCGTTAAATTAAAGGAAGAGATTGGTGTTTTAAATTGTTGGCGCTGGTTCGTATAAGAAATAGCTAATTCTAATGCACGTTTAGAACCACCAATTGTACCTACTCCTAATTTATAACGTCCAATATTTAAAATATTGAATGCGATAACGTGCCCTCGACCGATTTCTCCTAATAGATTTTCTACAGGAACTTGAGCATCCTCTAAAATTAGTGTACGAGTAGAAGAAGATTTAATACCCATTTTCTTTTCTTCTGCTCCAACAGATACTCCTGGGAATGTTTTTTCAACGATAAATGCAGAGAATTTGTCTCCATCTATTTTAGCGTAAACTACGAATACATCAGCAAATCCTGCATTTGTAATCCATTGTTTTTCACCATTTAACACATAATGTGTACCTTCTGCATTTAACTTTGCAGTAGTTTTTGCACCTAATGCATCAGAACCTGAACCTGGCTCCGTTAATGCATAAGCAAATATTTTGTCGCCTGAAGCAGAGTTTGGTAGGTATTTTTGTTTTTGTTCCTCATTACCAAAAAGAACGATTGGTAAAGTACCAATTCCTACGTGTGCTCCGTGTGTAATAGAGAATCCACCAGCCACAGACATCTTCTCTGCAATAAGAGCAGATGAAATTTTGTCTAAGCCAATTCCGCCATATTCTTCAGGAATATCAGCAGCAAGTAAACCTAAATCACCTGCTTCTTTTAATAAACGCACAGAGTGATCAAATTCGTGATGCTCCAAATTTTCCACTACTGGCAGAACAGAGTTTTTCACATACTCCTCTGTCGTTTTCGCAATCATCTTTTGTTCATCATTAAAATCTTCAGGTGTAAATACACGACTAGCGTCTAAATCTTCAATTAAAAATGCTCCGCCTCTTACTACATCCTTTAATTCGTTCATATCCATTCCTCCTAATTGTTTGTCTATAGTATTTCGAACACTCCAGCAGCTCCCATACCGCCACCGATACACATTGTTACAACTCCGAATTGTTTTCCTTGTCGTCTAAGCTCACTCATCAATTTCAACGATAAAATAGTCCCTGTCGCTCCAAGTGGATGCCCAAGTGCAATCGCTCCACCATTTACATTAACCTTATCCATATCTAATCCTAAGTGTCGAACTACTTGAATGGACTGGGAAGCAAATGCTTCGTTGATTTCCCAAAGGTCGATATCCTCAATGGACAGACCTGCAAGTTTTAATGCTTTAGGAACTGCAACAATTGGACCGATACCCATTATTTCTGGAGGTACTCCCCCAACAGCGAATGAACGGAATTTCGCAAGCGGTTTTAATCCTTGTGCTTCTGCAACTTCGCGGTCCATGATTAGAACAGCACCTGCTCCATCAGAGGTTTGTGAAGCATTTCCCGCTGTAACAGAACCACGAACATTGAATGCAGGACGCAGTTTCGCAAGAGTTTCTATAGACGTACCAACACGCACTCCCTCATCCATTTCGAACATAAATTTTTTCTGTTGTGCTTTATTGTTTTCATCTACAAAATTCTTAATAACTTCCACCGGCACAATATCATCATTAAACTTTCCTGCTGCAATCGCCGCTGCAGCTAATTCATGGGATCTTACGGCAAATGCATCCTGATCTTCACGACTAATACCATATTTAGTTGCTACTTGTTCAGCTGTATGACCCATTCCCATGTAATACTGTGGGGCTGTTTGTGCAAGATGTGCGTTAGGACGAATTGTATTTCCCATCATCGGCACCATACTCATAGATTCCACTCCACCTGCAAGAATCGCTTCGGCGTGACCTAACATTATACGCTCTGCACCGTATGCGATTGACTGTAAACCAGATGAACAGAAACGATTTACTGTTATTGCTGGTGTGGTATCCGGTAGTCCTGCTAATGCACCAATATTACGTGCAACGTTCATCCCTTGCTCTGCTTCAGGCATTGCACAGCCTAATATAAAATCATCTATCGGGCCATCATAACCACCCGCTCGTTGTAATGTTTCTTTAACTACTAGTGCTCCAAAATCATCTGGACGAACAGTTGCTAAAGATCCTTTTTTCGCTTTTCCTACAGGCGATCTCGCCCCTGCTACTATAACTGCTTCACGCATGAGTTTTCCTCCTTTACCTTTATGCAACATTAGTTGCGTAATGGTTTACCTTTCACTAGCATGTGCTGCATTCTTGCTTGCGACTTTGGATCTGCCACCAAGCTTAAGAAAGCTTCTCGCTCTAAGTTAAGTAAATATTGCTCATCCACTAACGTACCGTATGGAACTTCTCCACCTGCAATAACATAAGCAAGCTTTTTCGCGATTTTGAGGTCGTGCTCACTGATATATCCTGAAAGAAGCATTCCTTCAGCACCTAAAATAAGTGCAGCGTAGCCAGGTGACCCTGAAACAGGTACTTTTTCACGAATCGGTGCTTTATACCCTGCTTCGGCATGAGCTAACACTGCTTGCTTCGCATCGTAAATTAAATGGTCTGGGTTCACGCTTATACCGTCTGCAAAATTCAAGAAATTATTTTCACGAGCTTCCTCACCCGATGTTGAAACCTTTGCCATAGCTATTGTTTCAAATACTCTGCTTGCAACAGATAAATAGTCAACTTCTACACCGTGTGGAAGTCCTTTTAAATGCTTGATATAAAGCTCTTTATTACCCCCACCACCTGGGATAAGACCAACACCAGCTTCTACTAACCCCATATATGTCTCAGAAGATGCTTGGATATGAGCAGCTGGTAAGCAGGTTTCTGCTCCCCCACCTAAAGTCATACCAAATGGAGCAACTACTACTGGTTTAGCCGAGTACTTAATTTTCATCATGGCATTTTGGAATTGACGAACAACAAAATCTAATTCGAAAATGTTATCATCCTGTGCTTCCATTAAAATCATTCCAAGATTTGCTCCAACACTGAAGTTTTTACCTTGGTTGCCTATAACAAGTCCCTTGAAGTTCTTCTCTACTTCCTCCACCGAAAAGCTAATCATTTGAAGGATATCTAGACCAATCGAGTTCGATTTAGAATGGAACTCAAGCAAAGCAACTCCATCTCCTAAATCTATTAAACTAGCACCCGAATTAGATTTAATGACGCCATGTTTTTTCTTATATCTTTTTAAATCAATCGCCTTTTCACTTACAGGAACTAATGAATAATCAGTTCCGTTGAAATAGTATTGATCTCCATTTTCTTCTTTGTAGAAGGATTGGAATCCTTTATCAAGTAAAGACTGAACGAACGCTGGAACTTCAAGTCCTTCAGCAGACATCTTTTCAACTGATTCCTTGACTCCGATTGCATCCCATATTTCAAAGGGACCTTGTTGCCAGCCGAAGCCCCACTTCATCCCTTGGTCAATTGCAACGATATCATCCGCAATTTCTCCGTGTAATTTAGCCGAATAGATTAACGTAGGACTTAAAATACTCCAAAGCAATTCACCAGTTCTATCTTTTGCATAAGTTAATGTTTTCACTTTTGCAGCAAGACCTTTTTGTTGCTTCGCCATTTCTATTGAAGGCGTTTTCAATTTTTTCATTGCTTCATATTCAAGTGTTTCAGGATTTAACTCTTTTATTTCTTTTCCTTCTTTTAAGAAGAACCCTTGCCCAGTTTTAGCTCCAAGCCATTTGTTATCCAGCATCTTTTGCATAAATGCAGGTACTTCAAATACTTTTTGTTCCTCTCCAGTTGTTTGGTCATATACGTTTTTTGCAACATGCGCAAATGTATCCAGACCAACAACGTCTAATGTACGGAATGTCGCTGACTTAGGACGACCAATCAGGGGACCTGTAACTGAGTCTACTTCTCCAACGGAATACCCTCTTGCTTGCATTTCGCGTAATGTTACAAGTAAACCATATGTCCCAATGCGGTTTGCTATGAAGTTAGGAGTATCTTTTGCAAGTACGACACCTTTTCCTAATACATCTTCTCCAAACTGCTTCATGAACGCTACAACTTCAGGAGCTGTCGTCTTAGCAGGGATTACTTCTAATAGTTTCAAATAGCGTGGTGGATTGAAGAAATGTGTACCTAAGAAATGCTTTCCAAAGTCCTCCGTTCTACCGTCTACCATTGCGTTAATACTAATACCAGATGTATTGGAACTAATAATAGTTCCTGACTTACGGAATGCATCTATTTTTTCATATAAGCTCTTTTTAACTTCTAAGTTTTCTACTACTACTTCAATAATCCAGTCCACGTCTTTTAGTTTTTCCAAATCGTCTTCTAAATTTCCAGCAGTTATTAACTGTAGGTTTTTCTTAGAAGTAAGTGGTGCTGGTTTTTGCTTCAACAATTTTTGAATGGCTGTTTCAGCAAATTTATTTCTTACTGTTGGATGCTCTATAGTTAATCCCTTTGCTTCCTCATCTTGACTCACTTCTTTTGGTACGATATCTAATAATAATGTAGGAATGCCAATATTCGCTAAATGAGCAGCTATTCCTGAACCCATTACCCCTGAACCTAAAACAGCAGCCTTTTTAATTTGATATGTCACGTGCAAAGCCTCCCCTTTTCTTGAATGAATGCTCATTCATTTTAATTACAAAAAAAATAAAAGCAACCTCTATAACTAATAGTTTAGAACAATATTTAAATTTTCGCAATAATAAAATGAATAAATAATTCTTTTTTCTTTCTCCTACTTAAGAAACAGTGTACACTGTAATCAAAGTCATAGGAGGTAAATAAAACATGCAAAAAATTACAACTACTGAACAATTCAACGAAATTATTTCTGGAGACAAAGAGGTTTTAGTAAAATTTGAAGCTGGCTGGTGTCCTGATTGCCGTCGTATGGAAATGTTCATCGATCCAATCGTTGAAGAATATAACCAGTATACTTGGTACGAAGTCAATCGTGACGAACTTCCAGAAGTTGCTGAGAAATACGAAGTAATGGGTATCCCAAGTCTTCTTATTTACCAAAATGGCGAGAAAAAAGCACATCTACATAGTGCAAATGCAAAATCACCTGAGCAGGTAACTGAATTTCTAGAGGCACAAACTAAGTAAGAAAGTATCTCTAAGACCAAGCTTCTAAATGTTATACTGCGACGAGCTTCGCGCAGGAGCACAGTAACTGAATTTCTAGAGGCACAAACTAATAATTAAAAGGCTGTTTCGTCAAGAAGCAGCCTTTTATTTTTCACACTTTGTGAACTAATAATATAGTATAATATGAAATAAAACAGAGGTGCTTACCAAGATGTCCCAAGAACAAGAAATAATTGAACTTAAAGAAAAAATTGCTTATTACGAGCGAATTATTAATACAATTTCTACTCCCATAATTCCTTCGATCGTGCCGAAGACTATACTAATACCGATAGCTGGATATATGTTTAGAGAGCGCTTTGAAAATATACAGACGAAAACACTCCACTATATCGGAGAGCATAAAGAAATAGAACATGCAGTCTTTGACTTTACTGGAGTTAATGTAGAAGATGTGGAATCATTCGATTACAACGAACTTGCTATGTCCATTTCCAGTTTAAATAGCTCCCTTCGATTAATGGGAATACGCCCCATGTATGTAGGGTTCAATCCTCGGTTTATCCGTGAAATTGTTCACGCTAGTATTCAAGTGGACATCGAGACATATAAAAGTTTCCGTGATGCCTTGAACAAGCTTTTAGTAGAATCAAAAAAATCCATCAGTATTAAATAAAAATTGTTATGGAGAATTGCTATTAAAAGCAACTCTCCTTTTTTTGCTGTTAACTAGAACACTAGTTAATGTTTAAAAAGATGTAAAACAAATTGGCCCATTCTTTGGTTTGAACCAGTCGTCTAGTTCTTTTGGATTTTGCTGTTGCACCTTCACTTCCCCGTAATTATAAAGCGATTCTATCGTTACACAACCCATCCACCATGAACTTAAATCATGAATCCCGATAGAAATATTTGCTTGACCATGGTTCCTCTCAACTTTATGGATTTTCCACTGGTCACTACTATAAGACAATTCATATATCCCTTGCTGCTCAGGTATAAATGAATCCTCCACTTCTAACAAAACCTTAGTATTTCCTTGAGGTTTTCCTAAACCGTGAAAATTAGTATCATTAACAAATGTTTCTATATTAGTAATACGATACATGATTCCCGAACCTGACGCTGCCACTTCATGATACACACTTGGAATTACATGATTGGAATCATTCATGGGATTAGAAAGACTATAGACTAAGGACTTATCATTCGTAGGGAAAATAACTCGATCTACTTGGTCCTGCTGTGAACTTACCCAAGAAGCTAGTTGTTTATAAGCACTTGGATTGCTCCATATCCATTCATGAATAATCATATGCTGATGTAGAAAATGACTATCTTTTACCGGTTCCAAAGTGAAAGCTAGGGCACCTACTAGACGATTTTCTTCTTCTACCCCAACATAATATGTTTTCCTAGCTTTAATGTATTCCCTTTCCTTCCAAGTTCTTTTGAACATTCCATGATTTTTCTGAGCGTATTCATTATATAGAGATACGATAGCCTCTTCATCCGATGGTGACAAAAATTTCACCTTACTTTTATTGCCATCTGTTATGAGGGCTCCTGGTTTAAATTTAAATTCATATCGTAATGGTCCGTAGCCATAACCCATTTTCCGATAAAAGCTTGGATTAAATGGATAAAGCGAAACGAGTGCAATATTTTCTTGCCGAGCATAGTTATGAAAATACGAAAGTAGTTTAAAAGCGATTTTTTCTTTTTTATGTAATAAATGAACAGCGACCATGCCGATACCGAATATACGCTGGAATTTCCCATTAATATTACATTCAAAATCATTTACCCGAAATATTCCTAAAAGCTCATCACTCTGTTCATCAAAACAACCAAAAAATTGAATATCATTATCTTGACTTTGTTCTGTTTCCAACCGCTCTATGAATTCTTTTTTCTTTTCGTCCGACTGGATGAGCATCCCAGGATATGCAAGTGAAGCAATATCGGCTGCTTGTTTCCAGTCCTCTGTTTGTAGTAACCTAATCATTCCATTTCCCCCTCTATTAACGATTATGTTAAATTGTATTATAGATTAGACGAACAATTAAGAAAATAAAAATTTTATTAGATTTAAAAAAAGAGTTTCCCAAGTGTAAAAGGAAAACTCTATTATTAGGAGGTCGAACATGAAAGTACAGCTTCGGGTTCAAGGTTTTTCTCAATATGATGCATCGATACAAGCAAATTACCGAGCTTCTGCGTGTGGACCAGTTACTGCTTACGTTTTGTTAAATTATTTGCTTCCTCAAGCATCCCCCTTTCCACCTAATGTTTTATATAATAAATTAGGTGGAACGCGCATTGGGTTATTTACCTATCGTTTTATTCGAAAGATGCGAAAATTACTCGGACCTAATTGGAAAGTAAACAAATGTACATTGCAAGTAGCTTTAAACGAATTGAAAGAAGGAAGACCCGTCGCATTAAAATTCGATAAATACTTTTCGCTTAAGTGGAACAAAAAATTCTCTTTTTCCTATCACTGGGTTCCTCTTTTAGGCTATGAATTAGTAGATAATGAAATAATACTAATAATCCATGATAACGGCGGCAGAAATCGTCCCAGTCAGATTAGAAGAGTTCGCTATGCAGATAATGCTTCCATATTAACGTTTGTTCAAATAACTCCATTAGGGACATAATTATTTCTGAAGCTGCCTAGCCAAAATTGTATAACCATGTTCATATAAAAAGTCATGCTTTTCCGAAGAGATATCTCCGATTAGTAAATGGTCTAACTCTGCTTCTATTGGCACATCCCTACGAATAGTAGCCAACTCTTTGGAAAGCTTTAACATCTCTAAATCCGTTTCAATTTTCGTTCGTTGACCTACTTTCAAAAGTGGCAATGCTTCTATTACTTTATCGACATTGCCATAGGTTTTGACAAGCTGTAGTGCTGTTTTTGGTCCAATCCCCTTCACTCCCGCATAGCCATCACTAGAATCTCCCATAAATGCCTTTACATCGGGGAAAAGTAATGGGGAAATACCGTATTCTTCAAGGAATCGATCTTCATTGTATACATCATAAATTGTAAATCCCTTTTTCGTAAATGCAATTTCTGTGGATGGCTCAAGTAATTGAAGAAGATCTTTATCTCCACTAACTATCGTAAACCTAGCATCATCTTTCCATTTATGTGTAATCGAAGCAATTGTATCATCCGCTTCCATTCCAACTATTCCAAAATTCATCCATCCCAAATGCTCCGATAACTCCTGTGCCATATCGAACTGTGGTATAAGTTCTTCAGCTGGCTTAGGACGGTTTGCTTTATAGCCGTCAAATAACTCATTTCTAAATGTCAGCATGCCTTTATCCCAGCAAACAGCCATATGTGTTGGCTTCATTAAATTTTGTGCGGCCAATACATGGCGAGCAAATCCCTGTACTGCATTTGTCGGAATTCCTTTGTCATTATTAAAATAATTCCCAGACATTGCAGTGGCAAAAAACGATCTAAATAATAATGCCATTCCATCTATTACTAATACATGTGGTTTTTCCTGAGTCATTTCAAACACCCTTTTTTTATAGTTAACTTATTATAACACGAGTGGATTCAATCTATTAAACATTGGGTATATAGTTTGAAACTGATAGAATGGAGAAAGAAAGATGAAAATACATAATGGATCACTTTATTGGCCAACTACTACAAAGCAGTTCACACCTAAAACAACTTATGAAAAACTAGATATATATGATGTCGTAATAGTTGGCTCTGGGATGTCCGGATCACTTACTGCACTTGCATTAGCAGAAAGTGGTCTGAAAATAGCAATATTAGACAAACGCGAGATTGCAACAGGTAGCTCTAGTGCAAATACAGGACTACTGCAATACTCCAACGATATTATGCTGCATGAGCTAATCGGACAAATAGGCGAAAAGGATGCTGTTCGATTCTATCAGCTTTGCTATGAATCTATGGATTACCTAGAAAATATTGCTAGGGGCCTTCCCTTCGAAGTAGACTTTATCCGGAGACCAAGCATTTGTTTTGCTAGCGATGAAAACGATGTAGAAAAGATAAAAGCTGAATATGATACTTTGAAAAAATATGGCTTTCCTTGCGACTATTGGGGAAGAAATGAAATGGCTGAAAAAATGCCTTTTTCAAAACATGGAGCATTAGTAACATTTGGAGATGCAGAGATTAATCCACTGAAGTTTGTCCATGGAATTTTAACAAAGCTTGAGGCGTTAGGAGTACATTTATTTCCATATACAGAGGTATTGGATGTATTTGAGAACAACGATTCTTTAGAAATACGTACATCTGGTCAATCCTTTTATGCCAAACAAATCACCTACACAACAGGCTATGAAACAACTCCTGTAGGTAAGCGGATTGGAGCCGATATTAATCGTTCCTATGCATTTGTCAGCAACCCCATTCCAAGTTTTAGTGATTGGTATGAACAAGCGTTAATATGGGAAACAAAGCGACCTTATTTATATATTCGATCAACAGTTGACGGAAGGTTAATTGTGGGGGGATTAGATGAGGATAAACCAGAAGCACCAGAATCTGATGAAATCATTCAACAGCGAGCAGAAAACTTATTGCAACAAGCAAAGGAGCTCTTCCCTGCCTACGATATTCAGATAGATTATGCGTATGCTGCAAGCTTTGGTGAGTCAATTGACAATATTCCATTCATAGGAGAACATCCAACAAAGAAAAATCACTTTTATCTACTTGGATATGGTGGCAATGGAACAGTATATAGCATGCTAGGATCACAAATATTAAAGGATTTAATATTTGGCAATCGAAATGAGGATGCAGAGCTTGTGGGGCTTGAGCGGAAGTATGGAATAGCATAAAAGAAGACGTGATTTGTATCATTTAAGATAAGATAAGATAAGATAAGATAAGATAAGATAAGATAAGCCTGTAGAGGTTCATGAATTAAGCAAGAACCTCTCTGGAGTTTTCCAGGCTTATTCAAAATCTAGCTATATAAAATGCACCCAGTATTTAACCATTCATTTTTGATTTTCTAATAAATTTGGCAGTAACCATCTCTTTAGTCCATAAGATATTCCTATACGTTTTGGCTCTTAAGGTATTTGTTGAAAACATAACTTTTGTATAGAATGCATTGGAAGATTCTTTAGGAATATACTTGTAATTTAATTGGAAAGCATCCACTCGTGAATATTCTTTCATACTTCTAGCTTGTAAATAACGAGATAACTTATTCAAAGTATCTCCACTTTCTAATAAACCATTTAGAGAGAAAACGATACTCTTCTTTCTTTTAATTAATGCATCAAAAACAAACATAATAATTCGATCTTTATCTCGGTCTTTTGCAATAATATCCATACAATTACCTTCATCCTGAGCTATAAAATAAAGCTTATAACCAAACCAAGTTTGTTTAAATTGAAAAGGAAAAAATGCAATAATTCGGTTATGCTCTTTTACCGCATAGATTTCTACACCTTTTTCTTCCCCTAAAGCTTCCCACAAACTATAAACATACTCATACTCTAAAAACGGGTTTGTATTTTGGTTTGCTTCTAATATTGCTAACCATTCCTTCTCGTATATACTCAAATGTTTAAAGGTGTTTATGAAAACGAGTTCCAAATGATCCTCCATTCTTATTAAGTTTGTTTTATAAGAAAATAAAACTGATGCTAACACAAAATTTATTTGTTAGGAATTCTCATTTTATCTTCTAATATATAAGCTCAAAATCGTCTAACATTAAATTTATTTGTTCTAGTGAATTGAACATCATGACATCCAATATTGATAAATTAGGTACAAATTTATTTTTAACAAATTGAGGGTATCTTATATCATTAGTTTTCAAGAACTTTAGTTCAATACCATGTAATTCAAAATCAAGATTTGAATATAAAGATTGACCACCAATTGGATTAATGTATTGCTCTGATGAAAGCAAATTGCAAATTTCTATAATCTTAGCTTGCCCTTTAAGTCCGCTTCTTTTAGGGATTTCTGAAGAATTTATTATTTCTGTATCAATACTTAAATAACGACAAACCTCTTTAATCGAAAACTCTAGGTATTTTGCTAGATTCTTTTCAGTTTGGTTTATCACACTCTCCACTATAGGAAAAACTTTCTCAATAAAAGGAGCTTTACTATATGATGCTCCGATTGTTTTTAGTAAGTCCTCGTTATAATTAAGATCGTGACTAACCTCAATTTCATTAATTAGCTTATTTTGACTAACCTTATTTAATCTCACATTAAATAACTTAGACTGTCCATTCACTAATATGTTATTTCTATTTATCCATCCACGCTTTATAAAATTTACATCATCGTAGATTACGAATTTATCAACTGCGTTAATTAATTGCCAATATCCTATATACGGGAGAAAATAAGGTTGCATAATGGCTACTTTCAAAACTCACTTCCTTTTTATACTATAATGAATTCAATATGCAAATTTGAATATATATCATATTGAAATTTCTACCCAAATTATTTTTCGGTATCTTGTATTAAAATTAATATAAAATTTTAATGATCCTAGTAAATAGGGGATTAAACTAATTAATTTTAAATTTGTATATCAGATTAAATATTAACAAAGGAATATAAAAGCCTATTGTATATGCAAAGCTACTCAATAGGTCACCTCTTAGAATAAAAAAGAAAAATCCAATAAAAAAAAGAAAATAAATACTTATAAATCGTAGGGGTTCATTATAGTTCCAGTATCTTGTATCAATTTTTTTATTTAAGATTCCCAATAAAAATGGACCAATTATAAAAAATACAAATCCAAAGTTTATTAGCACCTCAGCAATTAAAGGGGAAGATATATTAAGAAATTCTAGACCCAATGATTCCCCTACATAAGCTCCTGATCCAACAGGTTTGGTTATCCATAGAGATCTAGGTATAAAAAACAATAACGCTCCCAACAATTGATAACCATTAGAAGGTCCTTCAATTATTACAACCTCAATTGTGCGCATTAACATTGAATATGCATCAAAATGACCACTTGATAGTTCAATAAACTGAAATGTCATATCTGAGAACACATCACCAAATGTAGATCTTCTAAATAAATCTAGTGTCGGAAAAATTATAACTATTCCTATTAAGAATAAGATATCAAAAGAAATTTTCTTATTGAAAATTAATAAAATAATACCAATATAAACAGCCGCGGCATGATATCTCGAAACTGCAGTTGGAAAATTAGTTATTACAACTATAATTAAAACTATAATCAATAAGAATCTTAATCTTTTAAACTCATTTTTTTCTCGGGATATAATAAATAAGTAACTAAAAAAAAGTGCTGGAAACGGCCTAACCGATGTACTTAGTATTAAAGAAATTGATTGCAAAACAGGTGCATCTGCTCCTGCCCTTGAAAATAAATTAGGTATCCCCCCCACACTGAAGACCGTAATTACTGAGGACAATACTGTTAAGAAAAATCCTAGAATAATATACTTATTGCCTTGTGGTAAGAAATGACCTGTTTTTTTTGCAGCTGGCATCAAAAAATATGTCGTTAAATAAATTATTAACCAAACTATAATTAGAAGATTTCCTAAAATAATTACTCTCTCATTAATATTCCATTGCCATGGGAATGACCTAGTTACATATTGATGTAAAGGTGCTAAAAATAAAAAAATCAGAAAAAAATAACCATGAATTTTATATAAACTGAACTCATATTTTAAAGATGTTATTGAATTATAAAAACTAAGTCCACCTATAATAATAAAAGTTGTTAAAATAATTGGATCAAAATTAATAAGGTTTTTAAAGATAGAAATTAAATAAGTTATTACAAATAGTGTAATACTGCATAAAACAAAGTATCTTTTTAGGAAGTTTTTAGTAATCTTATTTTCCAATGATATCATCCTTCTTTGGAAAAATTCCTCAAAAAAAATAGAGTAATATATCTATCTAGAATATAAATTTATATATTCTTTGAAACATTTATCTTTGTCATAGAGTAATATAGAGCGTTCTATACATTTATCTGTATAAATTCCTTTATCTTCGTTTTTTAGCATACGTATTAAATCAAGAACCTGGGTAATATTTCCTTGTGCTACTATAAAACCACTTTTACTATCTATACTTTCTACACTTCCCCCAGTATTGTATGTGATAACAGGTGTACCACAAGCTAACGACTCTAAATTAGTGGTAGGAAAGTTATCCTCTAATGTCAAATTTACAAAGACATCCGCTAATGTATAAATCTCTGCTAATTCTTTCACGTTATTTGTACGGGTTATTCCAACAACGTTAGGTGGGAGTCCTTTTTTTTGCTTTTCGGTAAGACCTACCAAAATTATCTTTTCATTATCGTTTAATCTATTCGATAATTCGATAAAGTTCTTAAAACCCTTCCTTTCACTCCATCCGCTTGCAACACCTAAAATAATAAAATCATCTGTTAAATTTTGTTTCTTCTTAATACTGCTTTTTGTTGGTTTAAAAACATTTAAATCTATTCCGTTATTAATTATCTTAATTGGATATTCACCCAGGAAGGATTTCTCTACTAACCCTGCTAGCCATTTAGAAGGAGTCACGATAGTAAGATTTTTTACACCTTTAAATATTTTTTTCTTCATAAAGTAATTATTTTCAGAATTATCACACATCAAACTGCTAGGATATTCTTTTGTTTGTGGACATTTAAAGCATCCTGTTTTCCACTTGTTACAATCAATAAAATCAAAGTGACTGCAGTGTCCTGTAAAAGACCAACAATCATGTAAAGTCCAAATAACAGGTTTATTCGATCTTTTAAGATATTCGAATAGTATTTCTATATTAATAAAATAACCGTGAATGTTATGCAAATGAATGATATCTGGATCTAACTTTTCTACTTCTTTGATAAATTTACTTGTAGCTTTCGTTGAACCAAATCCGTGTTTATCATAAATTCTTGTTAAAGCAACATGTGAATAATTATCAAAGTCTGTTCCTACTCTAAGTGCTGTATCACAATTTTGTGGAGTGCCTCTACCATATGCAATATAGCTCTCATGTCCCTGCTTTAATAAAATGTCATGGATATCCGTTGCTATTCTACCTGTACTTCCTATTCCACAGACGGAGTTTATCTGTAGTACTTTCATTTGTTGTTACTCCAAACAATTCTATTCACATAATCTGTATATGAAATAATTATCCTCAGTACCTTATCTGAGACGTTTGGCATACTATAATCAGCCACTTCTCTCAAAGTATTAGTATATTGAGTTTCCAATATCTCTAATCCCTGCAATATTCTTTCTTTTTTTAAACCAACCATCATTACTGCTGCCTCTTCCATCGCCTCTGGTCTTTCATGTGCTTGTCTTAAATTAAGTGCTCTAAACCTAAGTATGGAAGATTCTTCACTTATAGTCCCACTATCACTTAAAACTGCTTTTGCTTTAGTTTGAAGCTTAATATAATCATTAAATCCTAGTGGTTTTATTGTTTTAACCAATGGGTTAAACTCTATTCCCTTAGTATTTATCATACTTTTCGTTCTAGGGTGCGTACTTACAATCACAGGCATATGAAACTTTTTTGCAAGAGCATTTAAACTATCAACTAAATCTAAAAAATTAGTTTCCGTATTAATATTTTCTTCTCTGTGTGCAGACACTACAAAATATTTTCCTTCCTCAAGTCCCAAGCTCTCTAATATAGCTGATTTTTCGATATCATCTTTTCTAGTGTTGAGAACTTCAAACATCGGACTTCCAGTTTTAATAATTCTATCTGCAGGCAAACCCTCTCTTAACAAATACTCTCTAGCAATATCACTATAAGTTAAGTTAATGTCGGCAATATGATCGACAATCTTTCTATTCGTTTCTTCCGGAACCCTCTGATCAAAGCATCTATTTCCAGCTTCCATATGAAAAATGGGAATATGCCTTCTTTTTGCTGCTATTGCACATAAACAACTATTTGTATCTCCTAAGACTAGCAAGGCATCTGGTTTTACTTCTTCCATAATAGAATCTATATTAATTAGGATATTTCCAATGGTTTCAACTGCTGTTATAGCAGCAGCATTTAGGAAAAAATTTGGCTTATTTAAATTAAAATCTTTAAAAAACACTTCATTTAGTTCATAATCATAGTTTTGTCCCGTATGAACAAGTATATGTTCAATAGCATTAGACTCTTCTAATTTATTTATAACAGCTGACAATCGTATAATCTCTGGTCTAGTACCAACTACTGTCATGACTTTTAATTTTTTCATAGTTATACCTCTAAATAGGAAGTATCTGGATTTTTAGGATTAAAACACTCATTTACCCACATAACAGTGACCAGATCGCTATCACCAATATTTACAATTGAATGTGAATATCCTACAGGAATATCGACTACCTGAAGTTTTTCACCACTTACTTGGTATTCAATAATATCTGCCGAATGAATTTCCCTGAATCTTATGAGGCCTTCCCCGCTCACCACTAGAAACTTTTCATTTTTAGTATGATGCCAGTGGTTACCTTTTGTAATTCCTGGTTTGGACACATTCACTGAAACTTGTCCTCTATCAGATGTTCGCAGAAATTCGGTGAATGAACCTCTATTATCTACATTCATCTTAAGATCATATGAAAACTGGTCCTTAGGTAAAAAGCTTAAATATGTACTATAAAGCTTTTTCGTGAAGTCATCTTCCATATTAGGTATACTTAATGTCGTTCTACTCTCTTTGAAACTTTCAATATGATCTACTAATTCATCAAGTTTAATTGGATAGGTTTTTTGTATGGTGCAATAACTATTATTGAGTTTTGTAGGTGAGCCCTGTAATGCTCCTACAAATTCCTCTAAAACATCGTCTATATAACAAAGAGTAAGCTCCGCTTCTGGATCATTAACTTTAATGTCTAAATTTCTTGCAATATTATAACAATATGTTGCTACTACTGAATTATAATTAGGTTTACTCCATTTTCCGAACAAATTGGGAAGCCTATATACATAGACCTCTCCTCCTGTTTCTTTTGAGAAGTTGAATATTACTTCTTCTGCCAACTTTTTACTTTCACCATAAGAAGTATTTTTTTCCGCTTGGATCGATGAAGTAATAAGAACAGGTGATTTGTTATTATGCATCTTTAGAAATTCTAACAGTTTAGAAGTAAACCGGAAGTTACCTTCCATAAATTCTTCTTCATTTTCCGGTCTGTTTATACCTGCCAAATGAAAAACAAACTCACATTCTTTTGTAAATTGTTTGAGATTTTCCAATGTATTTTCTCTCGTAAATAAAAATAGATCCTCATACCCTCTATTTTTCAATTCTGCAACTAAGTTTTTACCAACAAAACCGGATGCTCCAGTTATAAGAATTTTCAAAGGGTTTTCCATCCTTTCAATTCACTTTGAATATAAGGTAATTGAAGTAGTTTAACTTTTATCTGTTCAATTGATAGTCGATCGGTATTATGAGAGTTGTATTCTTCGTCCGATAAAAGGTTTTTATTTCCTTCTTCAAAATATTTATCGTAATTTAAATCCCGATTATCTGCTGGAACTCTATAAAACCCTTTTAAATCATCGGCAACAACATTTTCTTCTTTAGTTAATAACGTTTCAAAAAGTTTTTCTCCATGTCTTGTTCCAATAATCTTGATTTCATTATTAACTTTAAATAATTCTTTTATTGCTTGTGCCAAGTCAGCAATTGTTGATGCTGGTGATTTTTGCACCATAATATCTCCTGAATTGGCGTGTTGAAATGCAAATATTACTAGATCAACAGCTTCTTCTAAACTCATTAAAAATCTTGTCATTTCTGGATCTGTTACCGTTAGTGCTTTTCCTGCTTTCAATTGTTCTACGAATAGTGGGATAACCGATCCACGGGAAGCCATAACATTACCGTATCTTGTTGCACAGATTAGTGTTTGTTCAGGAATAACAGTTTTTGCTTTTGCAACAACGACTTTTTCCATCATGGCTTTTGAGATGCCCATTGCATTTATTGGATAAGCCGCTTTATCTGTTGAGAGACAAATTACCTTTTTCACTCCATATTCAATAGATGCATTCAATACATTTTCTGTCCCAATGACATTTGTTTTAACTGCTTCCATTGGAAAAAATTCACATGATGGAACCTGCTTCAGAGCTGCAGCATGAAAGACATAGTCCACTTCATGCATTGCGTACTTAACACTAGCTAAATCTCTTACATCCCCTATATAGAACTTCAGTTTGTTGTTATTATTATATAATTTGCGCATATCATCTTGTTTTTTCTCATCCCGTGAAAAAATTCGAATTTCTTTTATATCGGTATTTAAGAAGCGATTCATTACAGCATTTCCAAATGATCCTGTTCCACCTGTAATAAGTAATGTTTTATCTTTAAACATTAAACCTCACATCATTTCTTTTAAAATAATAACTAAATTAATTTATAATATTTATCTATATTAATCTCTTTGGTATATTTAGTTTCATACAATTTTTTTGCATTTACAGACTCCATTTCAGTTAATGGTAAGTTTAAAAAATATCTATTAATACCATTCTCGAAATCCGTTATATTACCTTGCGCAACATTCACACCACATTCAAATTCTGCTAAATCCTTTGCAATATCAGTTTCCGGACTCATAATTGATAAAACAGGTTTACCTGCCGCTAAGTATCCATAGGTTTTGCTTGGAACTCCGAGACCTTCAATGCCTTTTTCTAAGCTAACCAAACATAAGCTGCTTATGGATAAAACATCCGCATAATCTTGTCCTTGAAGAAATCCAAAGACTTTGGAATTTTTTATTTTGTTATTTTTTAAAAAATCCTTGACGTACTCTACTTTACTTCCGTGTCCTGAAAAAACAAAAAATATATCTTCTTTATTTTTGAACCTTAAGATTCCCTGTAAAATGGTATCCATATCCTGTACTGGACCCATATTCCCAGAATATAAAACTATGAATTTATACTTGTTTTTTATTTCCTTAAATTCATTATTAACAACTAGCAAACTCTGAACAATTTCTTCATTAGAGAACCAATTCGGAATAACTTTTAGATTTTTAGAACTCTTCGCTATTTTGTGTCTCAATACATAATCTTTCATTTCATTTCCTAAAAGGACAACATTTGAAGCATTTGAATAGACTCGATTATTAATAAAATTCATTAGCCTGTGAATTATTCCGTTTTCTTTTATGCTATTAATCTTTAAAGCGTTATCTGGATAAACATCAAAAGCAACGAATATAAATTCTGTTCCACAAACTTTCTTTAATAAATACGTGATTAGAGGCAAAATAGGTGGGTTTGAGTATACAATGATTATTTTGAATTTTCTTAAGTAAAAAAACTTAGTAAACATAGATAGGAAAAGTGAAAAAAAGTTAGATATACGACCGAATTTTGATTTATTGTTGTACATGGTGTACTTAACTCTTTTAATAGACACTCCTTCCAAATTCTCATTAAGTTGTATTTTTTTAAAATTATTAGAAATGAATTCATGTGGATATCCGCATACTACTCCTACATCTAATCCCTTTTTTTTAAAACCTAGCGCAAGTTCAGTGATTAAAGTTGCAGAAGAAACATGTTCTGGATAAAAGTATTGACATAAGATTGCTACATCTTGTTTAATGTTTATCACCTCAATTTTGTCCCTTAGCAAAGTAGTATTTTTTAGGATCCTCATTTTTATAATATGCTTTAATCTTGTGTAATATTAATAACCCTCAGTAATTCCAAAATTCCTCTCCTACACTTCATTCCATTTCAAATCAAAAAAATGTTCAAATTAAAAACGCAAGAATGTTGATTTAACAACATTCTTGCGTTTTCAATATTTATTGTATACTTGTTAAATACCCCTGTTGGACAGCCTCTTTCTCTGGGATTTAATCTTTTATGATATTCTAACGATCTATATTGAAGTATTTATAAACATCCACGGGTGATGCTTTAGCAGGGCTGCCTTTATATATTTGCCCTGCGACCGCATTCTTAATTACTAATGCACCAGAGGAAATAAAACAATCCTTACCAACCTTTATCTCATCATTAAATGTACTATTTACTCCTATAAAACAATTTTCTCCAATTTCACAATTTCCAGCAATAACTACATGTGATGAAATAAAACAATTATCCTTAATAACCGAACGGTGTCCTACATGGTTTCCACTCCATAAAATTACGTTATTTCCTACACTAACATGATGCTGTAATACATTGTTTTCAAAAATAAAACAATTTTCTCCGATTGTTACATTTCTCCAAACAAAGGCTTTAGAGCTAACATAACTTACTAATTCATATCCCAGTTTCTTCGTTTCGTGATATAATCTCGTTCTTAATCTATTAAAATTTGTATAGGGAACTGCAACAAATGCTTTATATTCATTTGCTGGAAAAGTCTGATGTACCTTTTCAAAAGGAACAACTGGTAAATCATAAAGCTTGTCATTTTTTATATAGTCTTTCTCAGCAGTAAAAGCTACTATTTCATAGGCAGAGTCGTAAGTAAAATATTCATACGCAATTTCTGCAAGCTCACCAGCCCCTACAATTACTAACTTTTCACCATTTTTCATAGGTCTAATCATTGAATCCACTCACCATATTCTTTTATAATTTTTTATTTCTTCCTATAAAAACATATGATTAATAATAGTTTGATATTCATAAATTGCCATCCCTTTTCCAGCTACAGCATTCCATACTTCTGAAATAAATCGTAATATTGCTTAGCAGTATTTTCATTTTTTCTCTTTTCAACTAATTTTCTACTTATCTCACCATGAGAAACAAATAGTTCTGGGTTTTCAATGTATTTTATGATACTCTCAACAAAATCTTCTAATTTCAATTCACATATAAAACAATTTACATTATTTATTGAATGGTAATCGATATGATTAATTTTATTGCTAATTACTACCCCCATTCCTGAAGCTCTTGCTTCATATATAGTGCCATTTCCGTTTGAGTAAGTAGCTGGAAGAATTAATATATCTGAATGTTTATAGACTAAGTGCATATTACCCCATGAATCTATTTTATCCAAGAATTTAACATTCTTTATTTTCTTTTTTTCAATATAAGCTGCACACTCTAATTGAAGAGGTCCATCGCTATTCATAAGTAATTCAGTATTAGGATATTTTTCAAATATCTTTTCAAAAACTTCTATTACAAATAAAGGCTGATACCTTTCAATCAACCTATTAGCAAAGAGAATTCTAAATACATCACTCTTATTTTTTACTCTTAATGGGTGTGCATAATATTCATCCAAATCTTGAGGATAACTAGTCCAATTTACCTTTTCTTTATCAAATCCTATTTCTTCTATAAACTGTTTTTGAGCTACTTGACCCATTCCAAGATACAGGTCCGCACCTCTAAAAAACCTATTTAGGACAGTTAACTCTTTTTTACTATTCTCTTTAGTCCTTAAGTCATTTGATTGGTCGCTATCATTTTTAACATACCTTAAAGGCTCACTCAGGAAAACAACTTTTTTATTAAACAACTTAGCCAGTTTAAATATTAGATAGTGCCATTTCATGAACCCACCTAACAAAATAACATCTGGTTTAAATCTTATAAGATCAAAGAATAAGCCAAAAGAGAAATATCCTATCATTGGCAGTCTACCTGAACACTTCATTATCTTACATTTGTCACCAAGGGGAATTTTCCACCATGTAGGTCTAGTTTCACCGATATGCTCATAAAACCAAAACTCTGCATCAAAATATTCTTGTAGTGCATAACAAAACTTTACTTGGTAAGGGGCTGCTAGGTTACTTATGAAAACTATTTTTTTCTTTAGCACTTCTTGTTCCTCCTTGCTACACTACTACTTTGTTACATAATATTATAAAAATAATTTCAGGATTTGGATTTTTATTATGTTTAAATATATTCTGATTCTTTATACCACTAACTTTGGAAGGAGTGTTTTTTAAGTACATATTGTGCTAATAGATATTTACCAAACTCAGCTCCCGCCATTGCGAGACTGAAGATCAGAATTGCTTGGACGGCAGACAAACCTAAAATTTTCGCAAAATAAAATACGAAAATAACTAGTACTATTTTAGTAATATTCAAATATAATTGAAGTTGCTGCTCTTCAAAAACAAAAAAAACCATACTAATTGGATGGAATATAAAATGTGTAAATCCATATATTGCCAATGTGCTAGCGAAAACACCGCCATTGTACCAATCCCCACCAAATACAAAAACGAATAACTTTGGACCAAGTAGTAGTAGAATAATCATAGGCATTGAACCAATAATTGATAATTTCTTTAATAGACTGCTAGATAATCTTTTTATTTCTTTAGGATTTAATCTTCCTAAGCTAGCTACTTCACCATAAAATACATCCTCCACGGATTTCCCTATTATACCCATTGGTAAAAATGTAATTGTTAAGGCAAGACCATAATATCCGACTGTCTCAGGGCTATAAAAAGCAGAAAGAAATAACACAGGGAGCTGGCTTGTTAAGGAAATAATAAAAAGTGTTGGAGCAGAAAACTTTGGAAACTTAATATACCTTTTAGCACACCACCAAATTGACCTTTTATCAATATTTATAAATAGTGATTTGCGTTCTTTTGCAATTGGAATATAGAGATTAAGAATTCCAGCGCTTTGACCAAGAATTTGACCAACTATTAAACCTATAGGACCAAAACTCATTAGACCAAGAGCAATTTTCCCACCGTTACCAATGATACTTTGTGAATACTTTGTCCTGGCAATGCCTTTATAATTCTTTGTTCTTAAAGCCCATTCAATCAAAATTGAGTATAATCCCGTCATAAAGAAGCCTAAGACAATAAAATATTTAAAACTAACTAGATTAGCAGCATTAAGCATAAGAAGAAAGTATTCACTAAAGAGAAAAATAAATATTGTAAGTAAAAGAGAAATTAAACATAAAATAATTAGACTTAACGAAAGTAAATTAACCGCTTGATTATCATTCTCTGCAATTGGAATGGCAGATTCGTAGCTTAGAGTACCCAATAAACTAATTATTCCTAGGATAGAAATAAATAAAGTGAGTGTACTAAATTCTTCTGGTGAATATATTCTAGTAATGACAGGAGATAACAAAAGCGAAACTACTTGCGCAAAAGCCGCGCCACTTGCAATCATAATCACATTTTTCGTAAATCTATCCTTAAATATCCCCTTGATTTTTATATTCATCAATGGTCAATCGCCTTCCAAATGAAAAATGTACAGCAAAACAGAAATTTATGATTCTGTTTTTTGAATAGGAGATAGTTTTTTTTTTTATATATGGTTAAGGTTAACATAATGTTGAATCGTTTCTTTTAACCCTTCTTCTAACCGATAAATAGGAGACCATTCTAAGGTAGCTATCGCTTTACTATTTGAGAGAACACTTCTTTCAATCTCTCCTTCTCTCAATACTTTATAGTCAGGCTCAGTATGAACCCCCATCAAGTCTGATATCTCTTTATATAATTGTTTAATAGACAATTCTCTATTTGAACTAATATTAAAAATGCCAGTTTGCTCCGATAGCATGGATTGAATACATGCATGTGCAACATCTTTTACATAGATAAAGTCTCTTGTTTGCTTGCCATCATAAATAATGGGAGTTTCACCTTCTATTAAACGCTGGATAAGACTTGTAATGACCCCATTTGGTTGCTTAGGGCCAAAGACATTGGAAAATCGCAATATGCTGCTTTTAACATCAAATAATTTTTCATATAGCTGTGCATACTTTTCTGCAGATAGTTTAGAAAGTGCATAAAAAGACAGTGCTGAGAGTTTATTGTCTTCATAAACTGGAAATTTAGTAGGATTACCATATACGGCTGCTGTAGAAGCTATCACGCATTTTTTCACTTCATATTGTCTTGAATAACGTAAAATATTCAAAGTGCCAAATAAGTTGGCTTGACAATCTTCTACTGGGTTATTCATTGATTGGATGACTGAAGATTGTGCAGCCAAATGAATAACATAATCTGGAGATTCTATTTGAAAAACAGTTTCTAACTCGTTTTTGGTAATATCAATTTCATAGAAGGAAATATTTTCTGGTAGGTTAGTTAGACTTCCATTTGATAAATTATCTACTGCTGTTACCGCAATTTGTTTTTCGAGTAAGGCTTGAACGACGTAAGATCCAATGAAACCTGCTGCTCCAGTGACTAATACTTTCAAATGTTTTCCTCCGATTTGATTGGATTTCAATGCGTGAAAATCTTTTTCTATACATTTTCTAAGATGTGAAACTCGTTTCATATCCATCGTTCTTAAATTGAAAACGAAGTAATAATTAAAAGACATACACATTACTATTAATAAAATCGTCTAGCTTTTCTTTCTGTCTAACTATCTTAAAATTTTTCCCTATTTTAGCTATAATTGGTGGCCTTTCTTTAATGAAAGGAGGATTTAGAACTATTGTATATGCTCCAACATTACTAAAAATAAGGAAGTCTCCAATTTTAGGTATTTCACCTATATAATCAATCAGTAAATAATCCTTTTCCATACAAGTACAACCAACTACATTGAACTTATCAGCCTTATAAACATCTTTGTTTGTTTTCACTAGCTCCATAGGGGTATTTTTCTTGTAAATAGTTGGCTTAATATTATGAACACTTCCATCAACAAGGACAAAATATTCATTTTTATTCTTCTTTACGTCGACTACTTTACAAAAGAATTTGAAGGTATCGACTACTATAGACAAACCAGGTTCCATTATTAAAAATGGCTCATTTTTAAAATGAGCTTTTTCTTTATTCATAATAGAACAGATCGTTGTGGCGTAATCATCATAAGACGGAACGTTATTTAGTTGCATTGTCTCTGGTACATTTCCATAAAAACCTCCACCTATATCAAGATATTCAAGTGTATTTGACATATATTCTTTTGAAATATCACATAATGTTTGAGTTATCTTCTCATATACTTTTAAACTTCTTATATGAGTAGAGCAATGTCCGTGAAGGCCGACTACGGTTAAATTTTCTATTTTATTTAACTCACTTAATGCTTTTTCAAAGTTCCCATTTTCTAAACAAAAACCAAACCTACTTTGTTTAAATCCATCTTGTAGCGGACTCATTCCGTCGATAGTCATATCAAAGTTGACTCTTAATCCGACTTTATAATTTTTACTTTTATCTTTGAGAATTAAATCTTTTATAATCTCAATCTCGTAAAACGAATCAAGGTTTACAATACTTCCCTCTTTTAACGCCAAAGCAATGTCCTCTTGAGACTTCAGCGGACCATTAAAAATAATTTTCTTGGGATCTACCCTTATTTTGAGAGCTAGGTCATACTCAATTCTAGATACAACTTCAGCGTAGCCTCCTAAATTAGAAATCTCTTTTATTAATGTGGGCAAATAGTTAGTCTTATATGAATATCCAATAATAATATTGCTATATCTACTTTTAAATGCTGAAAACATATTTAAATAATTCGCTCTTAGCTGTTCTAAATCAAACAGGTAAAATGAATCACCAAATCGTTTTTTTAAATGGTTGAGATTTTCTGAATCAACCTTGTTCTCACTTTCCCAATTATCTTGAGTTTTCTGCATAATTAGCCTCTTTAGTTGTAATTTGTATATCTATATAATGTTTAATATTATTCATTTTGAATTTTAACTCTTCATAAAATTCAAACTCAAGTAATATAATTCCTATAATTTTATCTAACCCATCAAAGCCATCGATTTCATCCCCACGTTCTCTATACATCACTTTGTCAATGATATTGCCGTTGATTTCATCTGAAAACTTTATATTATTCAAAACCCCTTTTTCTAATGAATGCAGATAATAGGTAGCATAATATTTTGGATATTTGGAATCTTCCATTCTAATCACAAAATTATTTACTGTAGCTTCCACTATCACTTTTACTAAGTCCACTCCAGTTGCGACCTTTAATAATTGGGAAACCCTATTTGCTCCATTCCTTGCAGCCATCTCAATAATAAAAGGATTACCATTCTGATTGAACACCACATCAAAATTTAAAACACCCATATTAATATTCAAACAATCAATTACTTTTTGTAATTCATTCCGAACGATTGATAGTTTTTCTTCTTCCATGAACACCGGATAACTATTGCCCATTGGAACAAACGAATTTCCCTCAATATCTCTATAACCGTTTATAAAACCAAAATATTCAATTATTCCATTTACTACTATTAAGTCACCACCAATCGTATACTCATGAGCCATATCAATATATTCTTCGACAATGACCATTTTTTGTTTTGACTTTGAAAGAGCATATTCAAATGCCGGGTTAAATTCTTCCTCAGAAAATATCCGCGAAATTCCCCTGCTACCACTGGAGTCAACTGGCTTAACCATTAATGGAAACTGAAATTCTATTAGGCATTCCTTTGCCTCACTTTTTGAAAAGAAGCTCCTCGCTTTTGGACAGTTGAAGCCATTATCCCTTAAAAAATTTCTGAATAAATTTTTATTGGATAAAATTAATACAGATTCATATGGATTAGATGGTAAGTTTAGTTTATTAGCTACATAAGCCGCTGTAGCTATTGCTATTTCTGATGAATAAGCAACAATTCCATCGATTTTCTTTTGCTTAGCAATTTCTAGTACTGCTTCTTTATCTGTTGTGCTTACACAATAATATTCATCCGAAAAATATTGCCCTGGATTATCTAGTAAGTAATCACACAGAATGGTGTAATACCCCTGTTCTTTTGCATATTTTATTGCAATAACTTGCTCAGTTGATCCTCCAAGTAACATAACCGTTTTCATTAGCACACCCCAGTAGTAGAAATTTTCAAAAATCTAGTTCGAAATAGAAATAACAGAAATGGCACTTTACTTATTTCGAAAGTACCATTGAATTGTTTTTTCAATACCTTCATTAAAGGAAATAGAAGGAGACCATCCTAACTCTTTACTGATTTTTAAATTATCGATTGCATATCTTCTATCGTGTCCAAGTCTATCAGCTACAAATTGGATTAAATCCTCACTCTTTTTTAAATAGTTTAGAATTATTTTTATCGTTTCTATATTTTCTTTTTCATTATTTCCACCTATGTTATATACTTCGCCAAGCCTTCCATTATGGAGAACAGTATCTATTGCAGTGCAGTGATCTTCTACATGCAACCAGTCTCTCACCTGTTTCCCATCACCGTATACTGGCAATGGAAGGTCATTTAAAGCACGAGAAATAATTAAAGGAATTAACTTCTCAGGATATTGGAATGGACCATAATTGTTCGAGCATCTTGTAGTTACTACAGGTAATTTGTATGTTTCATAGTAAGCACGTACCATCATGTCTGCAGATGCTTTAGATGCTGAATAGGGACTATTAGGTGAGAGATTTGTATCCTCGGTAAAATATCCTTCTTTTCCTAATGCACCATATGCTTCATCTGTTGAAATTTGAATAAATTTAGTTTTTTCCTTGTATTCATTACAATACTTATCTGTTTGATTTACCTTCCAATACTGTTTTGCTGCGTTTAATAAAGCTTGTGTTCCTAACACATTGGTTCTTATAAACAACTCAGGATCATCAATACTTTTATCCACATGGGATTCGGCAGCAAAATGCACAACAGCTTGAATATCAAATTGTTGAAAGAGTTTAGTTAATAATTCTCGATCACAAATATCTCCTTTTACAAAGTGATATTTTTCACTATTCTCGATATCTTTTAAATTCCGAAGATTTCCAGCGTAAGTTAATAAGTCTAAATTAACAATGGTGTAATCATATTTTAAGAGCATATGTCTTATAAAATTCGAACCTATAAACCCTGCTCCACCTGTAACTAGAATATTCATTTTAGTCTCCTCTAAGCTCTATTAGAATTTGCAACATCGACCAAATATTTTCCATAGTTTGTCTTCATTAATGGTTTCGCAAGTTGGAGTAATTGTTCTTTCGAGATATATTTTCTGCGAAAGGCTATTTCCTCAATACATGACACATATAACCCCTGTCGGTTTTGTATAGCTTCTACAAAATTCGATGCCTCCAAAAGAGACTCATGAGTTCCAGTATCTAACCAAGCTAATCCCCTGCCCATTATATTTACCTTCAACTCTCCCAAGTGAAGATATTCATTAATAATGGAAGTAATCTCTATTTCTCCTCGGAAAGATGGTTTAACCAATTTAGCAATTTTTGTTACTTTATTATCAAAAAAATATAGACCTGGTATCGCGTAAAAAGATTTGGGGTTATCTGGTTTTTCTTCTATTGAAATAGCATTTCCTTCTTCATCTACCTCAACTACACCATATGCTCGAGGGTCTCTTACATAACACCCGAAAATAAGAGCACCTTCTGACAAGTTGGTTGCTGCTTCCTGAAGTCTATGCCCAAAATTAGAGCCATAGAAAATATTGTCCCCTAAAACTAAGGCTACTGAAGAGTCACCTATAAATTTCTCGCCAATAATAAAGGCATCTGCAAGACCTTTCGGATTTTCTTGTACGGCATACGTTATATCCATTCCTATTTTAGTACCATCTTCCAATAACTCCTGAAACCCTCCTATATCCCTTGGGGTTGAAATAATTAATATTTCTCTTATTCCCGCAAGCATTAAAACAGAAAGAGGATAATAAATCATTGGTTTATCGTAAACTGGTAACATTTGCTTTGAGATAGATTTTGTTAGGGGGTATAAACGAGTACCAGATCCACCAGCTAAAATAATTCCTTTCATATTGCATCACGAATCACTTTACAAATTTTCTCCACCGATTCCAATTGAAGATCACCGTAATATGGCATAGCTAATACTTCTGTCACAGTTTTATTTGCAATAGGAAGATTTTCTTTACGAGCAGAATCTAAATGTTGATACCATTCAAAGTCGCTGCATAAAGGATAGAAATACTTTCGTGTAAATACGTTGTACTCTTTTAGTTTCTCGTGCAGCCAATCTCTTGATTTACCATACAACTCTTCATCTATTTGAATGACAAAATACTGATAACTGCTGCATTCATCTTCTAATTTCGTCAACACGCTAATACCAGGTACGTCTTTCAAGTACGATTCGTACGCTCTTTTTATTTTAAGCCTCTTCTTGCGTTCGTTTTCCACAAGCTTTAATACTTCCAGTCCAATTACGGCTTGAATTTCGTTTAACTTTGCATTTAGACCTGAAAGAACAACTTCCTCCGGATTTGCTATTCCAAAATTTTTTAGGAGGCTCAGTTTTTCAACTAAACTATTGTCTCTAAAAGTCAATGCACCGCCTTCGATAGTATTAAAGAGTTTTGTTGCATGAAAACTGAACATCGTCATATCTCCATACTCACTAATAGGCTTATTTTTAAAATTTGTACCAAAACTATGGGCTCCATCATAGATTACTTTCAAATTATATTTGTTTGCGATCAATTGAATTTGTTCTACATCACATGGGTTTCCAAATGTGTGAACACCAAGGATAGCAGAGGTTTTTTCCGTAATGAGGGGTTCGATTTTTGCAGCGTCTAGGGTAAGAGTTGTGGGATCTATATCACAAAAAACGGGAGTTAAACTATTCCAATCTAGTGCTTGAACTGTTGCAGGAAAAGTAAAAGGAGTTGTAATAACTTCTCCAGTTAGGTTTAAAGCTTTTAAACCTAAGAGTAATGCGGATGTGCCATTGTTAAATAAAGATAGATTTTCTGCTTGCAAATAATCTTTTAATACGTTTTCCAAGTTAATCTGCTGAGGACCATTATTAGTAAGCCACTTGCTTTCCCACACTTCATTCAATTTTATATAAATATCTTGAAGATTTGGAAGAAGTGGTCTAGTGATATATATAGGTTCCTTAAACATTATATCGATATTAATAGCCACCTTCATGATTTATATATTAAAGTTTAAGCATGAATAATTGGAGTAATTTAGATATACTTATGTATATTTGATTACCCATAATACTGATGATAATAATGATCTTTCCCGATTTTATAGTTGTTAAGAATTGTTCCGATGATGTTTGCATTCGAAGCTTGAAGGACTTCTTTGGCTTTTATGGCATTAACTTTTTCTGTAGAGTTCGAGCTGATTACTAGAATGGTGCCATCGCATTTGTTGGTGAGGATTTGTGCATCTGAAACAGATAACACTGGAGGAGCATCAAATATGATTAAGTCATAATGTTCTTTCATATTTTTTATTAACGTATCCATGGAAGGCAATCCTAGAATTTCTGCTGGGTTGGAAGGTATTGGACCACTTGTAACGAGGTCTAATCCTTTCACTCCTGTTTCTTTTACTACTTGGCTAAGATTCCAATGGCTTGTTAGTAAGTTGGTTAATCCTGGAGAGGTTGTTTTAAGAAATGTAAAATGCATTGTTGGCTTTCTTAAGTCTGCATCAATAAGAAGTACTTTTTTTCCTTCTTTCGCAAATACTATGGCGACATTAGCTGCAATTGTTGACTTTCCTTCTCCTATAGAGGAGGAAGTAAATAGGAGAGTTTTAAGCTCCCTGTTTGGCATAGAGAATTTAATATTGGTTCGAATAGTACGAAATTGTTCAGATATGATGGATTGTGGATTTGTACTTGTGACGAGTTTTCGAGCGACAGCTTTTATTTTCTTCCTCTTAAACAAGATTTTTTGCCCTCCTTTTTTTATTGGGAGATTTCGATTCTTGACTTTTTTTTAGAAATTTAGGTGAAATAGGACTGATCAGCCCTAAAATTGGTAGTGCTAGCAACTCTTCAATATCCTGTTCAGTTTTAATAGTTGTATTTAAATATTCCATTAGAAAAGTTATCCCAATACCAATCATTAAGCCGATGATCCCTGCTATCGCTACATTAAGTATTGAGTTTGGTTTAACAGGCTGCGTATCTTTTGTGTATACTGCTAGTGATAGAATATTAACGTTATCTACATTCATCAATGTTTTGATTTCTTCTTGAAATACTTTGGCAGTCATATTAGCAATGTCGATTGCCTGTTGTAAATCCGAGTCTTGTACGCTGACGTTCACTACCTGTGAGTTTTGCTCGCTATTGACGTTTATTTGTTTATAGAGTAAATCGGGTGTCGTTTTTAAATTTAAATTATTAATAACTTTTGATAGAATGACTGGACTTTTTATAATGACATTGTATGTATTGATTAATTGAAGATTAGTATCGATGGCTTGACTATTAAATTGATTTTGATCGGATTCCTTCTGATTAATAAGAATTTGTGTCGATGCTTGATATATAGGTGTCAGGTAATAGTAGCTAACTACACCAGCTATAGACATAACAATAAATAATATAGAAATAATGAGTACAAATCGTTTTTTTATAATTTTAAACAATTCTTGTAGACTAACCGCTTCTTCCATTCCGTTTCTACCTCCTTGTCCCATGCATCCATTCCAAAGTTGAATTTAGTAATAATTTTTAAAACTAATAGGCGATAAAGGTTGTATGTCCGTGCCATATACGATATGACTAGCATTTTCACAAAAATAAGTGACATAGCTTTCGGAGAACTCTTTTTTTACATATTCAAAAGCTTTTTTCAAAAGAAATGGTCTTTTTAAATAATGATGGGCATCAGATGAAATAAAGTGAACTAAATTGTGTTTAATTAACTCTCTTGTATACTTTCTTAAGCTTCTACCATTAAGACCGAGTAAACTAGAAGCTGTTACTTGAATAAGTGCTCCTTTACATACGTATTCGTAGAGCAACTGTTTGTTTTTTCGAAGAATTTTATTTCTTTCTGGATGTACAATAATGGGGATGTATCCTTTCAACTGGATAATATATATAACTTCCAAAGTCTGTGAAGGTATATAGGCATTTGGAAGCTCAATTAATAAATATTTACCACTATTCGCCAGCGTGAGAAGGTCGGTTTCAAGTTCATCCAGTATATTGGCTGCTAAATGAATTTCTTGTCCAGGTAGAATTTTTAAATGTATATTCCTTTTAGAAAACTCTCTGTATAAACCCGCAACTGCCTCTCTAACTTCTAAGGATGAATTTCTATATTTTGCATCCAAATGATGAGGGGTTGCAATGACATGCGTGATACCATTAGAAACGGCACTTTTTGCAAGTAACAGAGCTTCTTCTATAGACTTAGGACCGTCATCTAGACCGGGTAAAATGTGATTATGAATGTCTACTAGCAAAACCCTCTTCCTTTCTATATTGAATCGTTCACCATGCACCTTTCCCAGTTATTACTATATAAACTGTTTGAAGTAAGATTTTTAGGTCTAAAAAAAACGAGCAATGCTTAACATAATATAAATCGTACGCAATCTTTTCCCCGTGAGTGATCGCTGAACGACCATTTACTTGGGCATATCCTGTTATTCCTGGCTTTACTTGTAATCGTTTTTTTTGGGTAGAGGAATAATGTTTAGTTATTTCAATCATTTCGGGTCTAGGTCCTACGACACTCATCTCCCCCTTCAAAACATTCCAAAGCTGAGGAATTTCATCGATACTATATTTCCTATATATTTTCCCGATTTTTGTGATTGATAAGGTCTGGGGTGTTGTAAATTCAAAATCTTGTGGCACCTCATCTTTCCACTCATATTTATGAGAGCTCGATTCGATTTCTTCTGCTTGCATTGTCCGAAACTTCCAGATAAAAAAAGGTTGGTCATACAAGCCTGCCCTCAACTGTTTATAAAATATTGGACGTCCTGAGAAGATTAATAGAGTGACTGAAAAAATAAGTATGACTGGGAATAAAAAAAGAAGTAGAAAGCTGCTTCCTATTATATCTACCGTTCTTTTAACAAATCTACGATAGAAAAAAGACGGTACATGTTCATAAGACGGTCGATCCAATTTTTCCACGGATTGTTCTCCTAACATAAAATATTAGAAAACAATTTCGTACATAAAAGAATATTCGGCGCTCCAACAAAAAAGAACTATCCTCATATGATTATGAAAATGTTTTCCATCCTTCTTAGCATATGTACTCATATAACTTATGTAGGAGGACATTCTATCCATGACTTATTATTAAATCTTTTTTTCTTTAGTAATACAATGTTCTTACGTATATGCATTCAAAAAGCACTACAGGAAAAACTCCTGTAGTGCTTTTTAAAATTTGCGTACGACCTTTAGAGATTAATGAGATTTTGACTCTTCTAAAATCATGTGTTCTGGATAGCCATAGTTGCCATGCTCGCTCATATCTAAACCAGTTAACTCCTCTTCTTCCGATACACGAATACCACCCATTACTTTTTTCATTGTGAAAAGGATCGCATATGAAACTATAAATGCAAATAAACCACAGGATACAACACCCATAAGTTGAACACCCAATTGTTCAAAGCCACCTCCGTAAAATAATCCAGCTTTACCCACGGAGGCAAGCTCTGGTGTTGCAAAGAAACCAGTTGATAATGTTCCCCATACACCAGCTGCACCATGTACAGATAACGCATAAATTGGATCATCCACTTTTCTCTTTTCAAAAAATCTTGCGCTATAAAATACTAATACTCCAGCTATTAAACCTATGACAACAGATGCCCATACATCTACGAATGCACAGGAAGCAGTAATAGCAACTAATCCTGCTAATGCACCATTTAATATTGTTGGAATATCAGACTTACCTAGCACTACCCATGATATTAATGTTGCCGCAACAGCACCAGCTCCTGCAGCAAGCGTTGTATTCAATGCCACAAATCCAAAGAATGCTGCATCTACAGATATCGTGCTACCAGCGTTAAATCCGAACCACCCAACCCAAAGGATAAGCACACCTAAAGCAGTATATACTTGATTATGTCCGGCAAGATTGTTTGCCGAGCCGTCTTTATTGAACTTCCCAATTCTTGGTTTGAGAATCATTGTTGCTGCAAGGGCAGCCATTGCACCTGTTAAATGAACTACCGTTGAGCCTGCAAAATCCTGCTTACCATGTCCTGCTAACCAACCTCCCCCCCACACCCAGTGCGCAATTACAGGGTACACAATTACTCCGAAAAGAATAGTGAAAATAACATATGCGGATAATTTTGCACGTTCTGCAAATCCACCTAATGCAATTGTTATTGCAATTCCTGCAAATGCCAATTGGAAAACAAAAAATACAGTCGTTGCAAGACCTGCTCCCTCTAAAATTTCCCCTCTATAGAAAAAATCAGACATTCCTACAAAGAAATTTGCATTACCTCCGAAAATAAACCCATAGCCAACAGCCCAAAACACCATAGACGCTAGACCAAATGTAAATATTGTTTTTCCTGCAACGTGACCAGCATTTTTCATTCTTGTTGAACCAGCTTCTAGTAAGATGAATCCACCAATCATAAAAATGACTAAAATTGCAGCAATCATTGTCCACACACTGTTCATCAAATACATTACATCTTCCACTGTCATCTCTCCCTTTTTTAGTTAACACCATATTTTCATGTAAGAAAACTTGACATCATTTATATTTTTATTCTATTCATTTTCAAGTAAATGTCAACAAAATTTTCTGAATATATTTTAATTTTTAATTAAAAAGTTCTTACAACCCTTATTTACTCATGTGTTCTAATAAAAAATATTTATTTCAAATAAAAAAACTGTCATCACTGCTTATAACAGTGATGACAGTTTTTCTAACATTTATTTATTCAATCCCATTCCCCATCGCTATCCTCTTCTTCTTTTCCACGAGCAGGAAGTATACCCATTTTAACTACTAACTTTGGTAAGTTCATCGCAATGAACATTAGGACGACTGTAATGATTGCAAGATCATATGCACCATACCCAATAGTTAAACCCACACACGCAGTGATCCAAAGGTTTGCTGCAGTTGTAAGTCCTCGTTTTACATTATCCTTGTCTACCCAAATAACGCCCGCGCCGAGAAACCCAATACCACTGATTACTTGTGCTGCTAAACGCATCGGATCCATATAGGCTCCTTGATTTAAGGATGACAATGCCATAGCTAAAGTGGCTCCTAAACAGACTAAAATATGTGTCCTTATACCAGCTGGTTTATTTTTTATCGCTCGCTCTAGTCCAATGAAAAATCCTATAAGAGTTGCCACACCTAAACGAATGTATAAATCATAATGCGAATTAAATAAAGTAGTTATGAAGTCCATGATGTAATTCCTCCTAAAAGTGCTATTTCGATAACATTCTGTAAATCTTCTCATAATCCTTCAAAGGTCAATATTATCACATATTGGAAACTTTTTTTATAAAGGTTACTTTGTAGTAGGTGACTTAACTGAAAAAGTAAATCGGTTCCCAGTTAAGTTACTATTTTTTGGTTTACGCACAACTCCCTAAGCCTCTAGACCTAGTAACATTTAAATCTAAGGCTCAATGTAGTGCACAAATCGTTTTTATACAATGAAATGGTAACCAAACCATTCTCAGGAAGGAGCACTCGAAAAAAATCAGTATTATAAATTGCTACACAGCCTTTGATTTGAGCATTTTTTCTTTTTTTATACTCAGGCAATTAATTTAGGAGGAAATTTATAATGTCATTATTTACAAAATGGGCTTTTGGAAACAGGGCAGCGGTAGCTGTTTTAACTGTTTTAATATTAGTTATAGGGGTCGTCAGTTATTTTAGACTGCCTATGGAATTTTTACCGACTGCGAATAATCCGCAAGTTACTATCATTTCCATGGGTCAGGGTATTGATTCCAAAACGATGGAATCAGAAGTGACCATCCCGATTGAAAGGACAGTCACGGGATTGAATGGCAAAACGTCTGTTTATTCCACAACTGGAGATGGTTTTTCTAAAGTAGACCTGTTTTTCGAGGCAGGATATGATATGAAGCAGGCAAAACTGGATGTTCAAGATGCTTTAAATAGTATTTCTTTGCCGCCCTATATATCTAAGCCAATTATTTCACAGCTTAATACTTCTATGATTCCAATTGTCAACATTGCAGTTACCTTCGATGAAGGTTTGACGGAAGAAAATAAAGAGTTCGCACGTAACGAACTCCAATCCATGTATCAAGAAGTAAAAGGTGTTTCTAAAGTAGATGTTTATGGGATAACAGATTCCATCATTTCGATTAACATTGATGATGAAAAATTAGAAGATAATCAAATTCCCCTTCAATCGATTGTAGGTATCCTTCAAGGTCAAAATACTTCTGTAACAGTTGGAGAAAAAATCATTGATAGCAAAACAAGCAATATTAAAGTAATAGGCGATATTAATAGTCTGGAGAAACTAAAAGATCTTCCAGTAACTCCTGAAGTACCACTAGGTGATATTGCTTCTATTGAAGAAACGAAGGATTTAAATTTCATTAGCCGTTTTAATGGTATGGATAGCTTGGATATTAGCATTACAAAAGATAGTCAATCCAATGCAGTTACAATTAGCAAGGAAATTGAAAAGGTAACAAAAGAAATTAATGATAAGTATGATCATCAGGAATCTGTTATTTATTTATCCTCAGCCGATATGGTGGAGAATTCTGTTCATACGATGATAAAAGAGGTTCTTCTCGGTGCATTATTTGCAACGATCGTTATTATGCTCTTTTTACGAAATATACGTTCCACTTTTATTACGATCATATCGATACCCTTATCACTTTGCTTTACATTATTTTTGCTATCCTGGTCTGGTGTAACATTAAATATATTAACGCTAGGCGGCGTCGCTGTTGCAGTTGGACGTCTTGTAGATGATAGTATTGTGGTTATTGAAAATATTTTCCGCAAGATGCAAACAGAAAAGTTCTCTATCCAAATGATTATTGATGCAACTAAACAAGTTGGCGTGGCTATAACTGCTTCTACCCTATCAACAGTAGCCGTTTTCCTACCAATGAGTTTGTTAAATGGAGGACTTCAAGAATTCCTTTTACCATTTGCTTTAACGGTTACTTATTCTTTACTTGCTTCTTTAATTGTTGCATTGACAGTTGTACCACTGATGAGCGCGGGGTTATTGAAGAATGCTAAGATTCCTGAGCATAGACCAGCCGTTCGTTTCCCTAAAATGGTTACTTGGTCTCTAAACCATAAATGGATTATTTTCTTGGTTTCTATCCTTCTATTCGCCGGTTCTATTGGAGCTTACTTCGTCATCCCTAAAGGCGCGGTTGATAGTTCTTCTGCTGACTATGTTTCCGTCACACTGAGCTATCCAAATGATACACCGATGGAAAAAGTAAAGGAAAAAACCATTGAGCTTGAATCATCTATACTTGCTATGGATGAAGTTCAACACTTATTCGCTCAAGTTGGTTCTCCTCCAGAAGCCGCACAGTATGGTTGGATTGGTTCTTCCACAGAAGCATCTTTCAGTATTTTACTTAAGGACAAAAAGGATACGGACTTTATAGTAAAAGAAATGGAAAAGCAAAAAGATCAATATTCTGATGCCCAATTTGAAGTAAGTACAGCTTCCTTTATGATGGGAGGAGCTAGTACCAATATTACAATTGATGTGGTCGGAGAAGATATCTCTGAACTAGAAGATGTAGCAACAGCTATTAAGGAAAAAGTACAAAAATTGGACGGCGTAGAAAAAGTTACGACCAACCAAGATGAAAAGAAAACTGTACACTCACTAATTGTCGATCCTTCCAAGGGAAATACAGAACAAATTGCCCAGCAGTTAGCGGTACTATTAAACAAAACACCAATTGGAACAATTAATTTAAATGACAAGCAAAAAACAGTATTCCTGGAGCCTCTTCTAAATACCGTAACACCCGAAGACCTTGAAGATATTCCAGTTATGACCAATAAAGGGATAGTCCCAGTCTCCTCTCTTGCAACATTACAAAGTGAAGAGCGATCAACTAACCAGGTTCATAAAGACGGAGATGCATATCTACGAGTAACAGCATCTGTTGATCCTACCAAGCTTTCAGAAATCTCAAGTGCAGTAAACTTAGAGATATTCGGAGATGAAAATGATAATGAAGGAATGGAAATACCAAAAAGTGTCGAAGTTTTAATCGGTGGTTCAAGTAGTCAACAAGCCGAAGACTTTACGGATTTATTTCTAATAATGCTCGTTTCCATCGGGATTGTGTTCTTAATAATGGTCATTACTTTCAAGTCAATCAAAGCACCTATTGCCATTCTTTGCTCATTACCATTGGCTGCAATCGGCGCTATTTTAGGAATTCTAATAAGTCGAATTTCAGTCGATATTACAGCACTTCTTGGTGCATTAATGCTCATTGGTATTGTCGTAACGAATGCGATTGTACTGTTAGACCGAGTGAAACAAAACGAGCAAAAAATGATTATAAGAGATGCGCTTGTGGAAGCAACCGCAACAAGAATGCGACCAATCTTCATGACAGCCATTGCAACCATCTGTGCAATGCTTCCACTATTGCTGAAAAAAGCAGAAACAGGAAGCTTAGTATCTCAAAGTCTCGCTATCGTTGTGATTGGCGGATTGGCTATGGCCACCCTACTGACTTTAATAGTTATTCCATGTATATATGAATTGTTATACTTTAGAAAATCAAAGAAACAGCGTATGGCGCAAGCGGTCAAGAAAGATAGTGTTTCATAATGTCAAATAAAAAAACCAGGCCTATAAGAGGGTCTGGTTTTTTTGATAGTAACTATTTTATTGGACAACGCCTTTTATCTCTAATTCTGTAACATCTACACTTTGTTTATCATTAGGATTACCGAGTGGATGAATAGTGGCAGTTCCGTTATTTTGATCTACATGCTCAATATAAACAGGTTCTCCTTTATAAATCACATTCTCCATTTTTGGCGAAAATGAAATTTCCTGTGCTCGTTGTGCATCCATGTTAATGACCTCCTTTTGGATATTAATATTTGTTCCATTTAAATTAGTTATACATCTTATATTGAGTAAAATAAGTTCTTTTGGAAATATTAATAATATAAGGAGTGATTTAAGTTGGAAATGAACCCAATAGAAACATTTAAATTTAGTATGGAAAATGCCAATAACGAGCTTGTCGTCATTGGTAAAATACAGGGTAAACCAGAAATACCCTCCTTAGATGACCTAAAGTTTAAAGGAATTATTGCTTTACTAAATTCTATTGATAAACAAAATTTCACCGAAGTGGATAAGGATCAATTATTTCTTGATTCTTTAAAAGAAATTGAAGAGACGATTGGTGAGATGAAAAAGTATAATGAATTTCAATGCAGAGAAGGTTTAACATGATATCGCTACCTTAATAGAGGCGGTTAGCCTATATAAAAAAAAGATACGACTATCTGACACATAAGAACTGTCTGTAATTTAAAGTATTAATTCAAATAAGACTTTCTTATAAGAATAAAATATGGGAGATGAAATTAGATGACCGGTCTAACAATGAAAGAATTAGCATATGTAGAGGACGAAATCCGTGCTGAGGTGATAACAGCAAAAACGTTGAACTGGTGCGCAACTCAATGCAATGACCAAGACCTAAAAAAAACACTCGAGGAGATGGCAGAAAAACACCAGTTAAAAATTGTCGACCTCTCCCAATACTTTAACCGAACAAACAATGTTCAATAACTGCGAAAGGTGGGGTTCTGATGCCAAATAATATCGTAGGGCGCGGCTTAACAGACCGGGAAATGCTCCAGCTTTGTCTGGAGTTGGAGAAAGGACGTTGTAGAAGCATAAGCTATACCATGTTAGAGACGTCTCATCAGCAGCTACATGAAATTTATAAGCAATGTTTTGAAAATGCAAGCTCAAACCATTACCAGCTTTTTGAGATAATGAGCAATAAAGGTTGGTATAAGACCACTCTTGCATCTAAGGAGCAGGTTGGGAAGGTACAGGAGCTTATGCAAAATAACCTGCATCCAGATGACTAGCGATATTGAAACCTTCATGCTCTCTTAGGAATCTTACCTGCTTTGGCCCCAAGTATACTTTCTGATAATCTTTTGCCTAATAAAAAAAGTCGCTCACCCTTTGATTTCTCAAAATGTGGAGCGACTTTTTTAAACCTAAAAAATTCAACGTGGGGTTCTAGCTTCTTGACAATTAGAGCATTTATTCTGTTTGCTTCCTTTGAACTTCGTGAATGTTTTTTCAAAATTAGTTCCACACGAACATTTAAATAGTAGTTTTTGCGAGTAGCCTACATATTCTTTTGAAAGCAATGTACAGTCTGAGTTCTTACTGACATATTCTCTTATCTGATCTATAGTCCATTTTTTATTCATATTGACACCTCCAATGGCTATATTATTTAAGTATAGGAAGAAGCATTAAACCTTCCGTTCATTTAGATTCATGAATTCTAAATCTATCTCAATGTGTTATTATACCACCACTTTAAGATTCCTTGTATAGTCTTTCTAAAGAAAAGTTGTTTTTAATCTGGAAGCGTGCTATACTAGATTACTAGCAACAAATAAATATGTTTGACCTCCATACTATCGATTATTTTGTTAGTCGACATTAATGGGTGCCAAACCCGCAAGAGTTCTTTAGGAACAAAGAATTCTTTAGAAAAAAAGCATTATCTCTTTTGGAGATAGTGCTTTTTTTATTTCGGAAGCAAAAAATCACTATCCTTTCTATATAGAAAGGATAGTGATTATTTTTTAGTCTATAAAACCACTAAACTAAAGTTCTGTTTCGCTGTTGAATAACTAATTTCTAATTAGATAATCGAATGCGCTTAACGCTGCAGTTGCACCAGAACCCATAGAAATAATAATTTGTTTATGAGCACTGTCTGTACAATCACCAGCTGCAAAGACACCAGGCATTGTAGTAGCACCACGCTTATCAACGATTATTTCACCAACATGATTTCTTTCAAGTGCTCCTTCTAACCAATCAGTGTTAGGAACTAGACCGATTTGAACAAATACACCTGCTAATTCGATGTGGTTTTCTTCGCCTGTCGCTCGATCAACATAAGTAATACCATTTACTTTGTCAGTACCAGTAATTTCTTTTGTTTGAGAGTTTTTTAAGACGGTGACATTTGGAAGGCTGTATAAACGTTTTTGTAGAACATCATCAGCTTTTAACTCGGAGTTAAATTCAAGAACCGTTACATGGTTCACAATCCCCGCAAGGTCAATGGCTGCCTCTATACCGGAGTTACCTCCACCAATTACCGCAACATCCTTACCTTCAAATAATGGACCATCACAGTGTGGACAATATGCAACACCTTTATTTTTGAACTCTTGCTCACCGGGAACATTAATATTACGCCAACGTGCACCAGTTGAAAGAATTACAGATTTACTTTTAAGAACAGCACCATTTTCTAATTCAACCTCGATTAGGTCTTTCTTTTCTAACCGTTTTGCACGCTGAAGGTTCATAACATCTACGCTGTATTCTTTTACATGCTCTTCAAGAGCTTGCGCAAGTTTAGGGCCTTCTGTACTTTTCACACTGATAAAGTTTTCAATACTTAGAGTGTCTAGAATTTGGCCACCAAAGCGTTCGGCTAAGATTCCTGTGCGAATACCTTTACGAGCGGAATAGATTGCTGCACTAGAGCCAGCAGGACCACCACCTATAACTAGCACATCATAAGGCTCTTTTTCAGAAAGCTCTTCTACATTAGGACCACTACCTAGTTTGGATAGAATTTCTTCCATTGTCATTCGACCATTTCCAAACGATTCGCCATTAAGGTAAACAGCTGGTACTGCTAATATATCTTTGCTCTCAACCTCTTCTTTGAATGCCGCACCATCAATCATTGTGTGTGTAATGTTAGGGTTAAGTACACTCATGATATTAAGCGCTTGGACAACATCAGGACAGTTGTGGCAAGTTAAGCTTACATATGTCTCAAAGTGATATTCACCTGTGATGTTTTTAATTTGATCGATTATGCTTTGATCTACTTTTGGTGCACGTCCACTCACCTGAAGTAAAGCTAAAACTAATGAAGTAAATTCATGTCCTAATGGAACACCTGCAAAAGTAACTGCAGTATTTTCATCTCTAACACGGCTGATACTAAAGCTTGGTGTTCTTGTTAGTTCTGCTTTCTCTACTGCAATTTTAGATGAAAGGGAAGCTAGCTCATCTACTAGAGCTAGCATTTCATCTGAAACTTTATCGGAACCTACACTTACTTTAAGAACGATATCGTTTTCAAGCAGTTGAAGGTATTGATTTAATTGAGATTTAATTTCTGCATCAAGTGCCATTTAGTATCGCTCTCCTTAAATTTTACCTACAAGGTCAAGGCTTGGCTTAAGTGTTTCGCTACCTTCTTCCCATTTAGCCGGGCAAACTTCACCTGGATTTTTGCGAACATATTGTGCTGCTTTAATTTTATTAATAAGCGTACTAGCATCACGACCAATACCACCTGCATTAATTTCGATTGCTTGGATTACACCATCTGGATCAATGATGAAAGTACCACGATCAGCAGCGCCCTCTTCTTCGATAAATACCTCAAAGTTGCGAGATAGAACGTGTGCAGGATCGCCAATCATTGTATAAGTAATTTTGCCAATTGCATCTGATGTATCGTGCCATGCTTTATGTGTAAAATGAGAATCTCTTGAAGCTGAGAATACCTCAACACCTAATTCTTGTAATGCAGGATATTGATTTTGAAGGTCTTCAAGTTCGGTTGGACAAACAAAAGTAAAGTCTGCTGGATAGAAACAAACAACACTCCAATGACCTTTGAAATCTTGCTCAGTAACTTCAATAAAATCACCGTTTTTATATGCTTGTGCTGTAAATGGTAGTACTTCTTTTCCGATTAATGACATAGTAATAATTCCTCCATAAAATATTAGTAATAATAATTATTATCCAGTATTAATTGTTACGTAGGCGTCGAATTTTGTCAACTAAAGTACTTTGTATTTTGTGTGTAAACTTTTAAAGTATACTTTACTAGAAAGATTAACTTCCTTGATTTTGTTAGATAAAAATGAGTGAGAAGGTTTTAAGCATCATAAAATATTGCATAGCCTCACTTATATAATAATCAGTAGGACTAAAGTTAGTATTATATTCTTGATTATTACAATGTAATATTTTATTAGTCTTACTACTTAAGAGGTTTATAAAAAAAATTAATCAAAAAAATCATCTTACCTTTGACTAAAAAGGTAAGATGATTTTCTGTGTTGTTTTCTAAAGTATAGACTCCAAATACATTGCCTCTATTATAAAATAAAACTAACAATAATCGCAGTCAGTACACTTACTAATGTTGCTCCGTATAAAAGTTTCAAGCCCATTCGTGCTACAACATTACCTTGCTTTTCATGAAGGCCTTTTACAGCACCTGAAATGATTCCAATCGAAGAGAAGTTTGCAAAAGAAACAAGGAATACGGAAATGATTCCGATTGATCGTTCACTTAGATTGGACGCTAAATCATTTAATGAGAGCATCGCTACAAATTCGTTTGTAACTAATTTAGTAGCCATAATACCACCAGCTGTTACTGATTCTGAAACAGGGATACCCATTAAAATTGCAAATGGTGCAAAGACATAACCAATAATTTCTTGGAACGATATTCCTAATACCATATCAAATAAGGTATTTACTCCAGCCATTAATGCAACGAATCCAAGTAACATCGCTGCAACAATGATTGCAACCTTAAATCCATCCAAAATATATTCGCCCAGCATTTCGAAAAAGCTTTGCTTCTCTTCTTGTACAACGAGAATATCGTCTTCTTCGGAAACAGTATAAGGGTTAATAATGGAAGCAATAATGAATCCACCAAACAAGTTAACCACGATTGCAGTCACCACATATTTTGGTTCAATCATTGTCATATAAGCTCCGACAATAGACATTGATACAGTAGACATCGCCGACGCACTTAGTGTATAAAGACGTTGAGGTGATAATTGTCCAAGCTGTTTTTTCACCGTAATAAATACTTCAGATTGTCCAACAATAGCGGATGCTACTCCGTTATAAGATTCCAATTTTCCCATGCCGTTAACTTTACTGATTCCCCAACCCAACCATTTCATAATGAAAGGAAGAACTTTAATATGTTGCAGAATTCCAATTAGAGCTGAAATAAATACGATTGGAAGTAAAGCTGTTAAGAAGAAAGGAGCTTGTCCTTCATTCGCAATGCCAGCAAATACAAAGTTAATTCCTTCATTAGCAAAGCTAAGTAATTTTTCAAAACCAGCTGCTATTCCCTCAATTATTATCAATCCAAATTTAGTATTCAGTAATAAAAATGTTAGTATTACCTGAAGAATAAGCATTTGGATAATTGGTCTAATTTTAATTTCTTTACGATTACTACTCGCAATCCACGCAAGACCCAGAACAACAACTAAGCCTATGATTGATATTAAATAACTCATTTAATGCCCCCACAATTTTGTATTTTTATAAGGTCTGACTTCTGACGACCACTTTCATAAATCAGTATACATCATTTTTTGTTATCACCAAATAAAAACGTTTACATTTTATGAAAATAGATAAATTTCCACTTTAATTTTCAATTATTGTTCACCATTTTGTAACACTAATACATTTTTTCTATCAAAAAAAGTCACGACTCCCATTTATGGGCATCGTGACTTTTGATAATAAAGTAATTAAGAATTCACCGTAACAGCTTTTCCTTCCACACGTTCTTTTGCCTGCTCCGCAGTTGCTGTAAACAATACGTCTGAAGATGAATTTAGAGCAGTCTCGCAAGAATCTTGAACAACTCCAATGATAAAACCAACACCTACAACTTGCATTGCAATATCATTTGGAACTCCAAACAAGCTACATGCTAGCGGAATTAGTAAAAGAGATCCCCCTGCAACTCCAGATGCACCTGCTGCAGAAACAGCTGCTACTACAGATAGCATTAGAGCTGTCATAAAGTCTACTTCAATACCAAGTGTATTTACTGTTGCAAGAGTCAACACAGATATGGTCACCGCGGCACCAGCCATATTAATAGTAGCACCAAGCGGTATTGATACTGCATATGTATCCTCATCTAAGCCAAGCTTTTCACATAGTTTCATGTTAACTGGAATATTAGCAGCTGAACTACGAGTAAAGAATGCCGTAATACCACTCTCTCTCAACACCATGAATACAAGTGGATATGGATTTTTACGTGTGTAAATGTACACAATTAGTGGATTCACTACAAGGGCGATAAGCAGCATACATCCAACTAAAATCAAGATCAATCGACCATACTCAACTAAAGCAGAAAGCCCGCTCGTTACAATCGCATCGAACACAAGCCCCATAATACCAATCGGGGCTAAATTGATCACCCATTGTACAACTTTCGTAATAGCATCCGAATAACTACCTAACATATCTTTCGTTTGCTGGCTCGCATGTTTTAATGCTAGTCCAAGAACGATTGCCCACGTTAAGATACCTAAATAGTTCGCATTTATAATGGCATCGATTGGATTCGCAACTATATTAAATAATAATGTTTCAATAACTTCTACAATACCCTCTGGTGGTGAAAGATCTTCCACGCCTGTTACAAGTGTTAAAGTAACAGGGAACATAAAGCTTGCTAATACAGCGACAATACCTGCTAGCAATGTACCAATCGCATACAGCCCAAGAATGGATTTCATATTCGTTTTCTTACCACTTTTATGCGCGGCAATGGCATGCATTACTAAGAATAACACCAATACTGGCGCAACTGCTTTTAATGCACCGACAAATAGAGAACCTAAAATGGAAATACCACTTACATAGTTAGGAACAGTCAACGCTAAAACGATACCGATAATAATACCAATTATAATCCTTTTCACGAGACTAATTTCATTCCATTTAACCAATAATTTTTTCATCATACTATCCCCCAAAGTTTTCTTCAAACATTTTTATAAAAAAGTACAGCAATCTCTCCCCAAAGAAATAATATGTACTTCTTTTATCATTAAGTAAACTGATATTTTATTCTATCACAAATTTTTAGAATATTATATTGTTATTTTTTGTAATCATAACTATTACTATTTCTTATGTGTATCTTAGATTCAACATCGATTTTCTCATCCAAAAAAAAATGGTGGGAATGTAAGCTCCCACCATTTTTAGTACTAGTTTTTATTTTTTAAAGTTATTTGCGTTTTGTTGTGCTTTACGATTAGCTTGAGCATTTTGTTGTTTCACTTCTTGAGCATTTGTTTGACGTTCAGCTGATATGCCAAATTCTGATCCAAACTCACTAGACATTGCACCTTGTCCGTTTTGTTGAGCTTTTTGATTAGCTTGTGCATTTTGTTGTTTCACTTCTTGAGCATTTGTTTGACTTTCAGCTGATATGCCAAATTCTGATCCAAACTCATTAAACATGTTTTTTGAAGCACCTTGAGCAGCTTGAGCATTTTGCTTTCTAACTTCTTGGGCATTTGTTTGCGCTTCAATAGGAAGCTTGTTTTTGTTGTTTGCCATTTTTCTTCACCTCCATGGATATTATAATTGCCATAATGGAGGTATTTATTATTAGCAAATGTTGGAGATGTTAACCAACTGTTTTACAGTACATACTATTTACGCTGAAGATTAATTATTGTCGAGTAATTCATTTGCTATTAGTTTATATGAGTTTCTTCGATCTTCAGCAGAATATGTAATAGTACTTAGCATGATTTCATCTGCTTTATAAGTCGCTTGCAACTCGACTAATTTCTGTTTTACTTCTTGTGGATTACCGATAATGACGTTCTTTCTCATATTATTGAATGTATCTTTCTCTCGATTGTCCAACTTATATTGCTTCGCTTCTTGAATAGAAGGAACTCCCCGTAGACCTTCTCCTTTTGCTTTTTGAAGTTCCCATATGAGCGCACTTAACGATATTTCCTCCGCTTTTTCAGTTGTTTCTGCACAAATAATTGAAACAGTTACTATTACTTGTGCTGTTTGACCTTGTTTTCTAGGAGTGAAAGCATCCAGATATTCCTGAATAATGGACGGACCATCATTATCACTCATAAATTGACCAAATACATAAGCAATCCCGTTTTCAGCAGCAAGTAAAGCACTTTTCTTACTAGTCCCAAGAAGCCAAGGAGCTGGTGATACTTCTGGAATGGGAGAAGCAGAAATTTTAGAGTAATCGTGTTCAACAGGAAAATCATCGTCCAGAAAATGGAGTAAATCCTTCACTAAGCTCGGCATTTTATAGACATTTTGTAAAAAGTTATCGGATAATGCATTGGTTACTTCAGCTGAACCACCTGAAGCACGTCCTATACCTATATCAATTCGATTAGGAAATAAAGTAGCAAGTGTATTGTAGATTTCTGCAACTTTAAATGGTTTATAATGAGGCAATAAAACAGCACCCGAACCGATGCGAATTGTATTGGTATTCGCTCCAATATAACTTAAAATCACTTCTGGAGCTGAACTTGCTAATCCAGGTAAATAATGATGTTCCGTAACCCAATAACGAGTATACCCTAGCACCTCTCCGGCTTGCGCTAACTTCAGCGACTCATTTAAAGCATCTTTAGCTGTGTGATTTAAAGAAATTGGTGATTGATCCAGAATACTTAACTTCATCTCTGCAGCCCCTTTCCTATATTTCCGTTTCCATCAAACTCAATTTATATTCTCCGACTTGACCTCTCTCATATAAATTAGTAATGGAAGTAGAATATTTAGTGATAGTAGCTCTAAAAAATAGAAGAGAGTCTGGAACAGTAACTTCAAAAGTACCTTTATACAGTAAGGTAGCAATATCATGATATTCTTCACTTGTTACGTTAAATACAATGGAAATTTGGTGTAAACCATTTACTTTTTGTTCTTCATAATGATTTAATTTAATTAGCGTATTATCAAGTATAATTTCTTTTACCGCATCGTCTTCTAGGCTTTTATTCATGCCAAACACCTCCGAATTTAAATTCTCGATTTAGTGTACCACCTTGAAGGTATTTTTATATGATAAAAGATTAAAACATTTGCACCTTTACCTCTTTTTTAATTCGAATACTCCTACTTTTTAATGTGATGCAAGTGTACAAACAAAAAGGTATTTTCAACTTAAAAAAACCACGATAAATTAGTTATTTGTTTACAGGAAAAGTTTATCCCTAATTATTCCTTTTCAAAAGTTATTATGTTTTCTCATAGCTTGCGAGATAGTTGAATGAGTATCAACTCCCTCAAAATCTAATCCTAATTGTACAGATGTCTGGGCAATACTTGGCCTTACACCTGATAAACTCGATGATACTCCTATAAGCTTAAGTGTTTCTATCATTTGAAATAGTTGTTGAGCAACCATTGTATCAACAACTGGAACTCCTGATAGATCGATATATAAATGATCAATATTCTTAGCCACACACTGACTCAAAGATTGCTCTAACATTATTTTAGCCCTTTTAGTATCTATCTCCCCTACAATTGGAAGAACAGCTGTTTTATTTACTAATTCAATTATTGGAACACTCAATTCACCAATCAATTCTTGATGAGCAAGCAATCTAGCCTCTGCTTGGTCTATATATCTGGAGCTAAATCTTAGAACCACATCGTTAATGGTAGAAATAATATCGTTATAATATGTAATTATCTGCTTTCCAGTAAGTTGATTTGGATACAGTTCAATAAATTCCTCTAGTAATTCTTTATATAGATATTGTTGCCGAAAAAATTCGCCAATAATTACTGGAAGTGGAGTTTGTTGATGCGCTGAGTCATCAATAACCAATTGGATAAAATTATCGAAACTTTTTAAATACTCCTCATCTGAATCGTTAAAAAGATTTACAAATTTTTGATGGAACAGATGATTTTGTTCTTTAAGTATTTTTATTTCTTTAGGATTATTAGTGCTATAAACTCCTTGTAGATTTTTATTAAGATTCTCATACCATCTTTCTGTTAGTAGCCATGTCCGTTCTAAAAGAAAATTAAAAAACAATTTTTTATTGTCCAATAATTAGTCCTACTTTCATCAAATATTTAATCTAAATCAAGTATAACAAAATATTTTAATTTCATGAAATAGAGAAGATATTAAAAGAATCCCGGGTTGATGTTCTACCTTGCATACATTCATCAACCTTCAAACAACTAAATATAATCGCTCTATCACTTAAATTATTTTCCAAACTTTACTTTTCTACTTATAAAAGAGAGAGCTTAATCTATTAAGATCAAGCTCTCTTCCCTATTAGTATTATTTAAGTTTTCCTTTGATAGACTCCGCTGCTGCATCAGCAGCCTCTTTTGGAGTTTTTTTACCTTCTAGCATAGTTTGAAGTTCTGCTTGTATTAAAGGCATAATGTTTCGTCCTTCCGGATGTATTACTCCAGATTGTGTAAACTCCGTGTACGATGCTAGTTGGGCTAAATATTTTTGATCATCATAGATGTCTTTTGCAGATTCTCTCGTAGGGATAAACTGTGTTTCTCTATTAAATATTCTCTGATTTTCAGCACTAGTAATAACTTTAATGAATTCAGCGGCTGCATCTTGGTTATCCGAATTAATTGGGACTACAAACATTCCAGTAGTTCCATAGGTAGCTTGTTTTTTATTTTTTAAAGGGGGAGCAATAACAAACTCGAATGTATCTTTTCCTAACATTCTACTCACTGATAGACCTGCTCCTTGTATAGATAGTAATTTACCACTATCCCATAAAGTATCATGTTCTAGAGCAGTAATAGAATCCTTTGGAATCCATCCGTTTTTATACATTTTGTTGATAAATTCAAATGCCTCAACTCCGGCTTCATTATTAATCATTACCTCATTGTCTTCCGTAAGAATTTCTCCACCTGCTTGCCATAGGTAAGGATATAGGGTCCCGTTCATAGATCCCCCTCCTAGGAAACTTGAGGCATAGTAACCTTTTTCTTTGGCTTTTGCAGCCCACTCTTCAAATTCTTCCCATGTAGTAGGAAGTTTTGTTGGATCTTCTCCTATTGCTTTAATGACATCCACATTATATATAAAAGTTTCAACCGATTGTAGGATTGGTACTCCATACATTTTATCCTTCCATTTAGTCGGTACCAACGAGCTATCCACAAAATCATCCATATCATTATCTTCCATATATGGGCTGAGATCTAATAGCATTCCTGCTTCTGCATATTGCGGCATTTGATCTGGAATTGCATAAAACACATCTGGTCCATTATTGGCTGCTAAGGCAGTAAGGATTTTTTGGTCACGGTTTGCCCAAGGTATTTGTTGAAAGTTAACTTTTACACCTGTAGCTTCCTCATAGGAACCAATTAATTCCTTCCACATTTCTCCTTCTTTTTCTTGGTTATCTGTATAAGGGTGAGCCCATACCGTAATTTCTCCTTTGTCTTCAGATTTAGCGTTAGAAGTCCCAGCTTCTTCACTACAACCTACAAGTAATACAGCGCTTATTAACAAGAATAGAAAAATTTTTAGTTTTTTCATTTAATTGACCCCTTCTCATTTTCAGTAATTGTATCTATCCCATTTACCTACACATACTATTCCAAACCTTCCTCCTTCAAATCATATGGATACTTGAGGCTCCCACACATAGATAGCGGTCTACTACAAGAGTTGAAACCCTTTCATTTAAAATAATACTTTTATTAATTGACAGAATAATAAATTAATTTATTATTCAATCGTATATGATTGAAGAGAAAGAGACAATGACTTTAAACAGTCTTAAAATTCAATTGTATTATCGAATAAGTCATTACTATTTTGGTCATTTTTGAGAAAACATCTTGTGTAATATTTCACAATCTTGCGATACATAAAAATAGTATGATAAAATAAATAAAAAAATAATTCCAAAAAGTGGATAAAAATTTCATTTAATTCAAGTATTTGAATTAAAAGAAAGACTTTTAAACACATATAATGTTATGCATAAATGTACTGTTTTTAAAATTTAATAGATGAAGAGGTGTTTTAGGTTGATAACTGAAAATAAAGAGCAAACTATATTTGATCACGTTGGAAACAAAATAATAACAGATCGAGAGATTGACATAGTCGCTAGATTAGAGGAACCACTTATCGTGATATTAGGAAATGTTTTAAGCAACGAAGAGTGCGATGAACTAATCAGATTGTCAAAGGACAAAATGAAACGTTCAAAAATTGGAACGACACGTGAGGTAAATGAACAAAGAACTAGTAGCAGTACGTTTTTGGAAGAAAGTGAAATCGACATTGTTACGAGAGTAGAAAAAAGAGTCTCAACTATTATGAACATACCAATTGAACACGGAGAAGGCCTTCAAATCCTACAGTATACTCCTGGTCAGGAGTATAGAGCTCATAATGACTTTTTTTCATCAACTAGCAGAGCAGCAAATAATAATAGAATTAGTACTCTCGTAATGTACTTAAATGATGTAGAACAAGGCGGAGAAACGTATTTCCCAAAACTGAATTTTTCTGTATCCCCCAAAAAAGGAATGGCCGTTTATTTCGAGTACTTCTATAACGATCAAAACTTAAATGATTTAACTTTACATGGTGGAGCGCCAGTTATAAAAGGTGAAAAGTGGGTGGCAACGCAGTGGATGAGAAAGCAGAAAGTAAGATGACATGCTGGGCTGGCAAATCCGCCAAATTAATAGATTAATTGCATGAAAAAACCTTCTAATTCATTATTTGAATTAGAAGGTTTTTAATATTTCGCTTGAAAACATAAAATTTATTACATTTATGTTTATATTAACGTGAATGTTCTAACACAGGGACATGATCTTTTGCTGGAAAGGGATTGCATTATAGCTTCGACCAGTGCTCTCGAAAGATTTTGTACAAAGATGCACTCCTAGGATTCACTTTGTACGGTTGATAGGGAAATCAAAACAGGTCCTGCGAAATCGGATGCCTCTTCTCCTTTTGGATTATGGAGGCGGAACAAGAAAGCATCGCCCGCTTCGGATTTCCACACAATATAATCGCTAATGCCTTCTTCTCCTGAAACTTGAAGGTAGAGGTCAGCGAAAACAAGAGGGTGTTCAACCAACTCACCACTGTAATTTTGCATTACACCAAATTGACTCAACTCTTCCTCACCAATGATTTCAAGTTGTTCCAAATCATAGTCGGAAGGCAGTACTTCAATATCAACGTAATACCCCAGGTTGTTGCTCATTGATAGGCGACCCTTAGCTGCATCAAATGTAAAATTTTCAAAGACATACAACGAGTATCCTTTCCCATGTTGTAGAGCAGCCTCTAGAGAATGATTCCCCTCAGATGTAAGCAGCTCGAAATTTTCGACAGCCGGTCGAGTTTCTATAGCGTCCGCAACTGTTGAGTCAGGCGAAGTCGCTTCAGCTTCTAAGGCCTCCTCTTTCGTATGATCGTCAGATTTTGTTACTCCTGTACAAGCAGTTAGCATTAAAACCATCATTAGCACCGGGATCCTTTTCCAGAACAAATATCCACTTTTCAAGTTATACGCTCCTTCCAACCGATATCCTCTTTATTCCCATGTAATTCCTTCTGATATATTAGACGGAAAAGATTTACATAAGTTACATGTTGTTCTTGAACTTTAGACAAGTGGTTTTATCGTCAAACCCAAGTTGACCAAATAAAAAAAGAAGAGCAGTATAGGCTACCCTTCTCATTTACGCACACTCTATCGGACTGATATTATTCAGATCGCCATACCAACCGCACAATCTACTGAGTAATCCTCTTCAAACATCTATTATTTATTTTCATAAAATTCTTCTGGAATTCCTTGAACTAATGGTGAGGCTTCACCAGAATAGAAAAGACGTAAATCGTGGAGAGACCTTGTGCAGCCTACATATAATAATTTGGCATCATTCTTTGAATCTTTATAGTGACTTGCGTCCACATCGATCAGTAACACTGCATCAAATTCCAACCCTTTAGCTAAATACACTGGTACGACTGATATACCCCCTGCATATTTACTTTGATTTGCTTCAATGACGTTCGCATTAATCCCTGCAATTAGTAACTTTTCATGTATCGAACGGCATTCAGCGTCTGTTCTACCTATAATCGCAATCGTTTTGTGATTTGCTTCTCGTAAATCTTGTAAAACCTTTACGATTTCGGTAATTTGATCATCCGTAGCAATCACTTTCACTTTTTCACCACTACGAAAAACTGGTGTTGCAAGACCTACAGGAACTTCAGCATGCTTAATGACCTCATTTGCAAATTCGATAATTTCTTTTGTAGAACGATAGCTTCTCGTCAGTTCATAATAACCCGTTTCTTGAAACAATTCTTTAAAGTCATTCCAGTCCTCAATCCCCTGATAATTATAAATTGCCTGAGATAAATCGCCCAAAATGGTAAAAGAATTTCCCAGTGTAATTTCTTTTAAAAGATAAATTTGAAATGGTGAAAAGTCTTGCGCTTCATCGATGACAACATGGTGAAATTTTTGTTTACCTTCTATTCCTGTTAATTGATGATGAATATATAGGAGTGGCGCTAAATCTTCTATATTTACTTCTTTCTTTTGACAATTCTTTTCTGTCTCTCGTACAAGCGCTTCTGGCAAAAGTTCTACTATTTCTTGACGTTTCATCATGGATGTATAAAATGATAAAGCGGTTATTTTCGGCCAAAACTTCATATATGCATTTAATCTTATATTAGCCTCTTTTTTCAATAGCTTTTTCTCATTGGTGCCTTCGAACTTTTTAAGTTCTATCTCTATCCAACGCTTGATTCGTGCAACTAGTCGTTCTCTGCGCTTTGTTAATGGATAATGCTTATATTCAACCAATAACCACTTCTTAATTTCATCTACTGTTATCACAGCTTCATCCCATAGTTCTAAATCAGTGGTTGGTACTAGATTTTCTTCAAATTGAATAAGACTTCTTTCAATAATTGACTTAAACTTGATGGATCCCTTCAATTTACCCTGCATCACTTTATTATTGTCACGATTAATGGAAAAAGCTTCCTTCAACTTTTCTTCTGGTTGTTTTAATTTTACCGCATTATCTAAGAGACGTAACGCCCACTCTGGGAAAGTCGTTTGTTTAATATTACCTACTCCCAGCTCAGGAAGTACACCAGAAATATAATCTAAAAACAAACTGTTTGGTGCGAAAATGATCATTCTATCTGCTTGTAGCGTTTCACGGTATTCATATATTAAAAAGGCAAGGCGATGTAAAGCGACAGTTGTTTTCCCACTCCCTGCAACCCCTTGGATCAATAATGGCATATTTTTCACGGCTCGGATAATTTCATTTTGCTCCGATTGTATCGTTGAAACTATATCTTTTAATTTATTATCTTTATTTTCACCTAGTCGGTATAAGAGAAAATCGTCTGTCAGTGATACATCTTCACTACCTTTTACATACGTATCCACAACACGCTCCAGCTCTCTTTTACGAATGGCTATGTTTCTTTTTAAATAGACTTCTCCCTCTATCAATCCATCGGGTGATTGATAAAATGCCAGTTCTTCTCCACCATTAAAGGAATAAAACATACTCGCAACTGGTGCACGCCAATCAATAACTATCGGTTTCCCCGCTCCCTCGTCAGAAACACCGACTTTCCCAATATATAATGGATTTGGCTCTAGTTGACCATCTTCCTTAAAATCTAACCGACCAAAGTATGGCTCTTGTACACCAATTCGTAAGTTTTGCCGATTTAACTCCCTCATACTTTCAAGAATTTGCTCACTATAGTTATCTCCATGATAAACCGGAATACTCTCCAGCTCGTGTATCCGCTCATCCAGTGTAGATAAAACTTCTTGCAATCTCTTTAACTCCGCTTCATAAATAGTGCTCATTATGATACTACCCCCTAACCTTTCTAAAATTTCAGTCGAGTTACAATTGTATAAAAAATGTATATAAAAAGTCAATTGTTTCCTTGTTAGAAACAAACGTGGAAATCATAATATTCACGAGGGTTTGAATTAATATGAATGTTTCTGAGACAGGGTAGGTGTTTCAAAATATTACTGATAGAGAAATTGGCATACTCACTAGATTAGAGGAGCCACTGATAGTGGTTTTAGGAAATGTTTTAAGAAACGAAGAGTGTGATGAGCTAATCAGATTGTCTAAGGACAAGATAAAACGTTCAAAAATTGGAACGACACGCGAAGTAAATGAACTGAGAAGAAGTAGTAGTATGTTTTGGGAAGAAAGTGAAAACGAAGTAGCTGTTATAGTCGAAAAAAGAGTTAAGCAACGTTTCAAGTGGAAGTGCTTTTCTATTCAACTACACTTGAAAAACGAGGTGCATCAATTGGCCAATATAATAGTAGCTTCACACAAGTGGAATGACTATTGAGGCGTTAGTAACGCATATGAGCTGTCAACGCATAGATGGGTTATTTTTTATGGTTAAATGAAAGAATTGATACAATTAATGCTGCGAAAGTCACTGCAAACATCAATGCTTCAAATACTGTCACCGGTACCACCCATTTTCATAAGGGAGTGAGCCATCCACCCTTGAGCTACCTGTCTATCATTTTTAAGTTATATTGAACCTTTGTTCTTTCAAAATAATATTTACGAGGCTACAACAATTCAAGTCGAAGTAAATAGCAACGATCTTGGAAAAGAGATAAGATTCACATCTAAGACTCAATTTAGCTTTACGGTACATCACCTAAACTAGGGCTCACCAAAAAAGGCATCTAAAATAGGATCTTTAGATGCCCTTTTATTTACTAACGGAAATTTCCTTTCTTTGGCTAGAAGAAGGTATGTTCATCTCTTCCCTATATTTGTTGATCGTTCTTCTAGAAATTGAAATTCCTTTTTCAACATTAAAATATTCAGCAATCTTTTGATCAGAATATGGCTTTAGTTTATTCTCACTAGCAATTAATTTTTGCAATAACGCCTTTACTTTCGTTTGTGAAATACTCTCACCATCTGCAGTTTCAAGTTTTGATGCAAACAATGTTCTAATATCAAAAGTGCCAAAAGTAGTTTGTATTATTTTATTGGTTGTTGCTCGGCTAACGGTAGATTCGTGCATTTCAATAGCATCTGCTACCTCTTTTAATGTTAACGGTTCCAAGTATAAAAAACCTTTTTTGAAAAACTCCTCTTGTCTTTTAGTCAGTATGTTCATTATTTTAATAATGGTGTGGCGACGCTGTTCAAGGCTATTTATTAACCATTGAAAATGTTGATAATGTGGTTGTATATATTTTGCTGTTTCGCATTTATTCTTATGAAAAGTCGCATAGTAGTCATTCATGCTTATAGTAGGCAAAAAGCGATCGTTCAAGTGATAGACAATATGTTTGTCTTTTTGTTCTACAATAATATCAGGAATTACATACTCTGTTACCTGTGTGTTAAATGCAGCACAAGGTTTAGGATTTAAAAGTTTAATAAAATCGTTTAATTCTTTTACTTTAGTCAATGAAATATTCATGTTGGCAGCTATGTCATTCCATTTATGCTTTGCGAGAAGATGTAAATGATCAGCTACTAAGATTTTAGCCAACGTCTCTCCGGGATACCGATATGTAATTTGTAGATGGAGACACTCTTTTAAATTTCGAGCACCTATGCCAGCGGGACCAATTTGTTGTAATAAATGGACACCATTTTCTATTTCCTGCTCATTTAAAGAGAAACAACTCTTTTCAGTCGATGTTTCAACTTGTAAATAACCGCTATCATCCAGATTAAAAATAATCGTTTTTAATAATCTTTGCGTTGGGATATCTGAAAATGTAAACTTTACTTGTTCAAACAATTCATAGCGAAAGTCAACAGGCCGGTTTTGTACATAATCGTTTTGTTTACTCACTGTAGAATAATGAGTTTTTTCTGCAAAATAATGCTCTTCCTCTTTATATTCTAACTCAATAAGTGGATTTTCTAATTCTTGCTGATGCAAAAATTGTTCCAGTTCTATCGTGGAGTATTGCAGTAGTTCAATAGACTGTCTAAGCTGAACGGTCATTAGCATTTTCATTTCTTGCCGTTGCTGAATAAAAAGATCCATAAAAATCATCCTTTTTAATAATTTTATGTAAGCGCTTTCCATCATAGCTACCACTTTAATTAGTTAGATAATTTTTTATAGTTATATAAAATACTACTTAAGTTTAGCATAGTATTGAAAAGAGAAAAACATAAAAAAATAGAATTTTCCAATTATTTATTAATGAATGTTTTTGAACTTTTTTAAATAGAGAAAAAGTCACACAACTTCTGATTTCACAGAATGTTGAGCGACTTTTTTTATATGGAGACAGTTGAATTTGACTCTCTATCTGCTAAGTACTTTTTCCTTTTATCAAAACTAAACTAAGGTTTCGACTACATTTTAGAAAGATGTAGTACTGGAGCAAGATATATTTTTCTAACATAGGTATCTTGGGTATCTGTTTTCATTTGAAGAGAAGTTAACCAATAAGAGATTTAATAATTTCCTTCGTTATTGCTGGAATGACCTCGGTAGAATATTCAATTTCCATACGCTCAAAGCGTTTATGAGCATCGTATCCATAAGGGCCAATATTAATGGCAGGGACATTAATTTCTCTTATATCTTCATAATTCACATAATGCTTTGTTCCCCAAGCAGGGTTATTATTAATCACTGATTGGATAGATTTTTCATCATCTTTTATAGCAACACAACTCATATCACAAATATATGGGAAGTAGTTTTTTGAAACGATTGGGTATTTGTATTGAGGTTGAACTGTTTCTATAGCTTTATCTAATGCCGAAATCAGCTTTTCCTCTTGTTCATTTCTCCCAGTAAGGTCTAAGCAAGGTGAATATAGGGATGAATATAGTAAAATAATTGCTGGGCTTTGATCCTTCATCCATTTCCATTCCTCTTCTACAACTCTAGCTGCAAACATTCTCGTATCTAAGGTTTCGTCTAATAGGAGGTTTGCTTTAAAATTGTTCATATGCTCTACAAAAAGGGACCCATGTTCTTCTTTTAATATTTTATTCATGTCTTCATACAAGATTACCCGTGATTTCCATGGTAATTGCTTGAAAGGTTGCTCACTTAGTTTACAAAAACTTTCATATCGTTCGTTTAATGTTTTGAGGGCGTTATCAAAAGCCGTATTAGCCTGTTCTACGAGCTTAGTTAGAACCTCTTGTGGAGTCCATGAATGCACGAATAAATTAAAATACACATAAGCAGAGAGTGCAGTTTGCACCGTATAGTTAGGTTTTAAATCCATCTGTTTTAAGGAAATTGGTGGAGCAGGTGTTTCCCCTAAATGACGATCACATAATTCCGGATTATAGCTAATTTGTCTTGTCAATTCAGCTGCGATATAATTCGGATCTAGCCCTTCAAAAGCAGAACCAACATGGGTTTCTGCTCCAGTAATGAAAAAAGAAGGAAGTAATTTCCCAACAGTACCTTTATAAATATAACGATTCACATCGCCGTCATATAAAGGAGCTACGAAATCTGAATTTATTAATGCTACATAGTCAAAACCACGCTCTTCCTTCCATTTTTTTAAATCTTTTAAACCTGATAAAACACCTTTGGAACTTACTTCTTCATCACATTCTGAAAAGAAAACAAGATTTCCAGCTAGTTCTTCAGGATGTTCAGAGAAATACTTTAAAAGCGACATATGGCTAGCTACACCGCTTTTCATATCTAATACGCCTCTGCCAAAATACCATTCACCTGAGGTGAGCTGCTCTTTTACTAAATGAGGTAGTTGCTCATCCTGTAATTTCTTCATCAGTTCATCTGGATTACATGCAACATCTTTTAAATTTGTATAATCATCAATACCGACAGTATCCAGATGGCCCATTAAGATAATTGTTTTTTTGTTAGAATTCTCTTTTGTTCCTTCTATAAATGCCATTACATTATATCTTTCGAATTGGTCATCACTAGTTTTAGATAGAATTACTTGGTCAGGTTTTTGAATAAAGTAAGGCATCTTGGCAATCATTTCATATATTTTCTTAGCAGCATCGATTTCACCTGGTGTTTCTACTATGCTTTCAATACGAACAAGTTCTTCTGTCAATTTAAGTACTTCATTTTTTGTAGTAATCATATTTCATACTCCTTTTCTTGCCACACTACGTATTGGACTTTTATAATTTATGAAGAGATTGCAGTCTTTTTTAACTTCCTTCCAACTACATCAGTATCTAATCTTTTCTCAACATAATTGAGTAACAGAGTAAATATCAAGACTAACGCTAAGTAGTAGAATCCAACAACTAAATAAGTCTCAAATGGCATATAGTTTTCAGCTGAAGCGGTCAAGGCATGACTGAATAGCTCAGTAACAGCAATATAAGCAACAAGAGATGAATCTTTGAGACCAATTATAAACTGATTACCTAATGCAGGAATCGCTCGTTTAAAAGCTTGTGGCAAAATAATCGTACTCATCGTCAAAGTAGCAGTCATACCAAGCGATCGTGCAGCCTCGTTTTGTCCTCTATCAACAGATTGTATTGCACCTCGGAAAATTTCTGCTAAATATGCACCGGAATGAATACCTAGGGCAACCGCACCAGCTACAAAATCACTTAGGACAATAACACTGGAAATTCCATAATACAAAAACATAATTAAAACAATTAATGGAAGACCGCGAACTATAAAGATGTAGAGATCCGCAAGTTTTTCAAGTATCCAAATATTCGATACTTTAAAGAAGGCAAATACTAAACCTATAACAGTTGCAATTATTAAAGAGACGGCTGTTATAGATATGGTTATAGTAGTCGCTTCAAGAAAAGCAATTCCATGTTTTTGGATAATGGACGCAATACTTTCGATGAAACTCATTGTAAGTTATCTCCTTTACTAAGGGAACCTTATTGTTGCCAGTTTAGTCCTCCATAATATTTACGCCAAACCATTTCATACTTATTTTTTCATATGTGCCATCTTCTATGATTTCTGCAATGGCTTCATTAATCTTGTCTAGTAAAGCCTGATGATCTTTGTTAATTGCTACTGCAATTTCTTCTCTATTTAGAACTCCATCAACTGTTTTTATTTTCATTCCCTGTTCCTTAATTGCTGAGACCCCTACGATTTTATCAGTAATGACTGCATCGATCCGTCCTGGTATTAAGTCTTGCAAAGCAAATATTTCACTTGGATATCCTTTCACTTCGTTTGATAATGTCTCCGCTACTTCTTTATGAGTACTTGCTTGCATTACACCAATTGATTTTCCACCCAAATCATCCTTTGTTTTAACGGTATCGTTTGTTTCTGCAACGAAAATTTGTGCTCCAGAAATATAATATGGGTCTGAAAAGTCAACCTGTTTTGATCGTTCTTCTGTGGCAGTCATACTTCCTATGATTACATCGTATTTGTTCCCTTTTAAACCTTGAAGTATCGTTTCCCAAGGATTCGTCACTGGGTTTGGCTCTAGCCCGATACGTTTTGCAATTTCGGTACCAATCTCAACATCAAAACCAACAAGTTTGCCATTATCCTTATAGTTTAATGGTTTAAGTAACCCACTCATCGCAAAAGTTAGTTTTCCATCATGAACTAATTTCAAATCCGCTTCACTTTCTTGCTCGTTAGCACTTACATTCGTCGTATCTTCCTTGTTTCCGCATCCTACTAATATCAAAATAAGAGTTGTGCATAAAATTATTACAGATAATAAAGAATTCTTTTTCATAATTTCTTCCTCCATCTCTATTTTACAAACTATTTATTTTATTTTTTCTTATAAAATTTTCGATAGAAACGCTTTTGTACGCTCATGTTGAGGGTTACTAAATAATTGGGATGGGTGAGCTTCCTCGATGATATAGCCTTCATCCATAAAAATTACACGATCCCCTACTTCACGTGCAAACCCCATTTCATGCGTAACAATAACCATTGTCATTCCTTCCTTGGCAAGCTCTTTCATCACATTAAGAACTTCTCCAACCATTTCAGGATCTAGTGCAGAAGTCGGTTCATCAAAAAGCATTACTTTTGGTTCCATTGCAAGTGCTCTTGCTATTGCTATCCTTTGTTTTTGCCCCCCAGAAAGCGAGTCGGGATAGACCCCAGCTTTTTCAACTAAGCCTAGCTTTTCCAGTAGATTAAATGCTATTTTTTCTGCTTCTTTTCTACTTTTTTTTCGTATTCTCATAGGGGCGATAATAATATTCTCTAAAACGGTCTTGTGAGGAAAAAGGTTAAACTGCTGAAAAATCATTCCGATATCTTCTCGCACTTTATTGATATTAATTTTTTTATCTGTTAGGTCTATATTATTTAATAGAATGATTCCGGAAGTTGTCTCTTCTAACTTGTTTAAACAACGTAGGAATGTTGACTTTCCTGATCCCGACGGACCTATAACAACAACTACTTCTTGTTGGTTTATTTCAACATTGATATCTTTTAGAACTTCTAAATCCCCAAATGATTTTTTTAAATTCTCTACTTTTATCATGTAAGATACCACCTACTTTTAATATCAATACTCCCCATTAACAAGCTAATTGAATGCGTTAACGAGGAGAAAACCTTAAGATCTAATTTTTTCTATTTCCTTACACTTTTTTAAATATGATCTCCAAGTAACCGCCCATTTTTCAGGATTTTCAAAGAAGTCTTGCTCATCTACTCGGTGAATAGAGCTATTATAAGGTGCATTTTTTACTTTTTCAGGATTTTCATAAGCTTCGTTTGCAATATATGTCAAAGAAGCAATATATTCATCTAAATCTGATTTTGAAGTTGACTCTGTTGGCTCTAGCGTAAAAGGTTCAGGTACAACATATGGATGATGACTAGTCCAGTATTGATGTGCAAAGTCGGCCATTCTCCGTGAAATATCGTCGGTTGTAACTCCCGTTTCACGAGTTAACTGCTCCCAGCTGTAGCGCACTTGCTCCAAGCGCTGCCCTTTAATATATGGTGCACTTGCACCACGAATTTTTAAGATATGGTGATATAAGTAATTGTTATTTAATACAGCTATTTCAGCTACATCTTTTAACCCTTCTTCACCAAGTGCTCGTATCCAAGCATATGCCCTTATTATCATCTGGGGTACTCCTTGAAACGAACGAACCTTTCCAATGCTATGCTTCATATCACTTTTTAACATGTATTGATCACCTTGTTTTTCAACTATTGGACCAGGCAAAAACTCTTTAAGTTTCTCAGCTACTCCCAGTGCCCCAGTAGCCGGACCACCGCAAGCGTGTGGTGTAGAAAATGTTTTATGAAGATTGAAGAAACACATATCAAATCCTGCTTCTTTAGCTCTAGTAATTCCTAGTAAACCATTCGCATTTGCTTGATCGTAATAGCAAATCCCACCGGCTTCATGAACAACTTTTGTAAATTCTTTTATACGTGTATTGTAGATACCAGTGTCCTCTGGATTTGCTACTACAAATCCAGCTGTACGGTCAGATACTACCTCCTTTAACTTTTCAAGATCAGGAAACCCATCTTTATCAGGATACAGTGTTATAATTTTATATCCCTTAACAGCGGCAGTTGCTGCCTGAGATGGGTGTGAGAAAATAGTTGTAATAATTTCGTTTCGCTGCTCACCCTCCCCCTTGCTTTCATGATAAGCTCGAACGATAGAAGCCATTGTAAACAACGACTGTGTTCCACTGCCAGGTTGGAAAGAAAAGTAATCCATACCGGAAATTTCTCTCAAACAGAGATCTAACTTATGTGTTATTTCTAAAGTGCCTTGCACGGTACTTTCATCTTGTAGAGGATGAAGTTCCGTCATTTTAGGAGATGAGGCAATTTCTTCATTTACCTTAGGAGAATATTTAATCGTACAAGTCCCTTGACCTATTTCAACATTCAGAGCGCCCCCTAGCATTTCTTGCGAAAGTCTTAAATAATGCCGAAGAACTCTGTTTTGTGAAATTTCAGGTAATTTAGGAGCCGATTTTCTAATTAGAGAGGCTGGTAAAACGGATAGCCCGTCGCCTACACTATCCACAATTTCACTTTCCACTTTGGGTAGTGAAACACCTCTTTCACCACTATTATGAAGTTCAAAAATAATCGGCTCATCCCATTTTGCTTGATGATAATTTCGTACCTTATTTTCGCGGTTAATTTTTTTCATAGCCATTCATCCTTTTCGATTTATTTCATTTTTCGTTTATGCACTGCTTAATTACAGAAACGAGTTGGTCAATATCTTCTTTAGTATGAATTTCTGTAACACAGAATAAAGCACTTTGTTGTAATTCTGGAAAATCTTCTGAAAGGTCTTTACCACCAAAAATTTTATTGTCTAGAAGATACTTATTAATCTCTTTCACTGATTTCCCAGTATAGGAGAAGTCCACAACAAACTCTTTAAAACTGGTTGACTCAAATCGTGATGCTACTACATTTGGAATACTACCAATCTGTTGCATTGCATATTGTGATTTTTGCAAAATAGTTTTCCCAAGCTCATACATTCCTTCTGGCCCGAGAAGTGATAAATAAACTCCTGCAGTAATTCCCCATAACGCTGTCTGTGTACCTACCGATTCTTTTCCATTTTCTCTTTGTGCAAAGGAAGTTCGGTCATAATAAACATCACCAAACCCATATTCACCTTCTACAACTGTTGGTGCAATTCCAAATAATCTAGATGGGTATTCTTGCACAAATTTAATATCATCGTGGGTTGCAATAAACCCTGATTGACCACCACCGTAATTCATGTGCATGCCTAGTGGTTGAAGATCACCACAAACAATTTCTGCACCATAGTGACTAGGGGGCTCGAGAATTCCTAGAGAACTAGGATCGACTCCAACTATAGTAATTGCCCCATTTTTTTTTGCTAGTTTACTAATTTGTTCACCTTGTGTTTCCAAAAATCCTAAATAGGATGGATTTTCAAAATAGACAGCCGCTGTATTTGCCGATAGTTTACTTTCCAAATCATCCAAATCGATTTGTCCCGTATCTTCCTTATAATCAATCAAACTAACATTTATATACGGCGAGCAATAGTTTCTAATAACTTTCAGTCGATCAGGTGAGATTGTTTTAGGCAGTAAAACATCTGTACGGTTGGTGATTCTGGTTGCCATCCGAATAGATGTCGATGCTGCTTGTGCCCAATCAAATGTCGGCACGTTAACAACATCCATATCGACTAACTCTGCCATTAAACTTTGGTACTCAAAAAGAGCTTGGAAGCGGCCATGGTCTTCGTATGGATCGCCTGCATACCCCGTTACAAACTCTGCTCGAGAGTTGATCTCATCACAAACGGCTGGGATAAAATGATTCCAACAACCAGCTCCCAAAAAGTTCAGGTATTCTGTTGTACTCGTATTTTTAGATAGCAACCCATCCATATATCTGCGTAGCTCATATTCTGAAAGCGCTTTCGGAATATTCATTGTTCCACGATAACGAAGCTCTTCTGGAATTCCAGCGAATAACTCTTCAACCGTCTTTACACCAATCTCTTTTAACATTTGCTCTTTGATCTCCGGTACCGTATTTGGGATATAAGGATGTGCTATTTTTTTTGTTTCTTTCATGACAATTTCCTCCTCATTTGTTATGCTAGACCCCCGCCATCAACCGTAAGAACCGTTCCCGTGACCCAAGAAGCCATATCACTAGCCAAGAACAGTACACCCTTACCGATATCTAGAGGAGTTCCAATTCGATTTAGTGGTCTATCAACTGCCGAAGTTGCTAAAAAAGCATCTTCATCATGTTTTAATTGCTTTGCCTCATCTCTTAGAAGCGGTGTATCTGTATCTCCAGGGCAAATACAATTCACTCGAATGTTTTGTGGTCCATGATCAATGGCCATTGCTTTTGTTAAATTCACAACGCCGGCTTTCGCTGCGCAATAAGATGCGGCCAAATCTCCACCTTTCAATCCCCACCCAGATCCGGTATTAACAATACTTCCTCCACCGTTTTTATCCATGATAGGAATAATATACTTAGATAATAGAAATGCTCCTTTTAAAGAAACATTCAGTACTAAATCCCAATCTTCTTCCGTATGATCGACAACTGTTTTTCGCCGAATTACCCCTGCATTATTGAAAAGTACATCTATTTTACCGAAGTCATCTTCTATTTTCTTCGCAGTTGCTTCGCAATCTTCCGAAGATGTCACATTGCATTTGTAAAATTTTGCGTTTACGTCTTTGTCACTTAACTCCGCAGCAACCTTTTTTCCTTGTTCTTCATTAATATCTATTAATGCTACGGAGGCCCCAAGTTCTGCAAACAAATTTGCGGTAGCTAAACCTATTCCTGATGCAGCACCTGTAATAGCAACTACTTTACTTTTTACTCCTAATAATTCTTCGTAATTCAATTGCATCTCTCCCTTTCTACTAAATTAATAATGCAATTTGCATGCCAACTTTTTTAAAATTAAGAAATATATTAAAACAAAGGAAAATTGCTAATGTGTAGAAAATAATTCTATAGATAACTTGTGTCATAGATGACAAAGTTTGTCTGTTTTGTCATTTACGTTATCTCTATAAGACTAGTGAGGTTATGCTAGTTCTCCACCATCAATTGGAATATGTTGTCCCGTAATATACTTCGATTCTGAAGATGCCAAGAACGCAAATAATGCAGCAACTTCTTCTGGTTGGGCATGCCGTTTTAATGGAATTTTCTCATTTACTTGCTCTAACGCTTCTGGGGTATATTCTGCTATTTGCATTGGAGTAAGTACATATCCCGGACAAACTGTATTTACACGAATTGAAGGTGCTAATTCCAATGCCATCGTTCTTGCTAGAAGATTGACACCAGCTTTTGAGGCATTGTAATCCGCATAATTTGGATGTCCTACTAAACCGTTAGTAGAAGCTGTCATTAAAATTACGCCATTTTCCTGTTTAATCATTCTCTTCGCCGCTTCTTGTGCTGCATAGAAAATACCATTTAGATTAACGCCGATTACTTTATTCCATTGTTCTGGCGTTATATCTAGAAAACTAGACCTTACGCTTATGCCAGCATTTGCAACAAGGATATCAATACCACCTGCTAAGTCATCTATCTTTATAAACGCATCTTGTACACTCTCGAAATTGCTTACATCCGCAACGATACCGTGTGTAATATTCGGATATTCGCTCAATATTCTCTCTAACGATTCTTTATTGTTATCAATAATAGTGACAATAGCTTTTTCATCTGCAAACCGAAGAGCCGTTGCCAGCCCAATGCCACTAGCCCCTCCAGTTATCACAACACGTTTTCCACCTAGACTATCTTGATATTTACTCATGTTTGAATTCATTCCTCCATACTCAATTATTATTTGTTTAAAAGGTTCGTTTGTTTAACTTTTATACATATCTATCCTCCCTATAATTCAAGAAGCAAATTGTCAACATCCTTGAATTTTCCTTACTCTACTTATACAGATTAATATTGCAATTTTCGTGCCAACTATTTTAAATGGTCTGCAAGTAGGATTAAAGACTAGGAAAATGAGGAACATTGAAAAAAGAAATTAATTGCATATGACACTTTTGACAAATGACATATCATTTTTGTCAAAAAAACATTTTCAGATTGACTATTCAGAATCTTATAAATATAATTTGATTGATGATGAATAAGTTAAATGAGAGGTGATTGAATGATCTTATTAAGTTCCATTTCGAAAGTAATTCAAGCTTTTTCAGGACTTTTACAAGTCGATATTGCCTGTTTTGATAAAAGTGGACGTATAATAGCCGCAACCGAGGATTATATAGCTCTTAAGGGTATGAAGGTCCATGCACCTTTTTTTGATAAAATATATGGAAATCACATTACTCTACTTCACCAGCCTGGAGATATGAACATGTGTGAGGGATGTCATTTTTTTCATAAATGTCCATCAAAAGCGGAACTCATTCAAGATATGATGTTTAATGGGGAAAAGTTTGGATATCTTTCTTTTGTTAGTCTATCGAGTGAAAATAAAAGTGTCTTAATTGATCAAAAGGATTTTTACACAGAGTGGTTAACTCGTTTAAAAGATATTATCATTTCAATTTTAAGGGATTCAAATGAATTTAAAAGTAATCTTTCCCCTGTTTATTCTTCTGGAAATTATATTTTCGGAGAGAGTAATGCGTTTAAATATATTACTAAATTGGTAAAGAAAATGCGTAATAGTACATCTACAGTTCTTATTACCGGAGAAACAGGGACTGGCAAAAGTATGCTAGCAAAATACATTCATGAAAATAGCACAGTGAGTGAAGGTCCGCTAGTAGAAATTAACTGCGCAAGTATTCCTGAGAGTTTATTTGAAAGTGAATTATTTGGATATGAAAGTGGTGCGTTTACTAATGCTAGGAAAGGTGGAAAAAAAGGTTATTTTGAATCGGCGGATAACGGCACATTATTCTTAGATGAAATTGCGGAGATTCCAATTCACTTGCAGTCGAAGCTATTAAAGGTTTTACAAGATGGGATAATTCAACGGGTTGGTGGAACAAGTGTAAAAAAGGTAAATGCTAGAATAATAGCAGCTACAAATCAACCACTGGAAAAATCTATACAAGAAAAGAAGTTCCGGTCAGACCTATTTTATCGTTTAAATGTAATCCCGATTAATATCCCTCCTTTAAGAGAAAGGCTACTTGATTTACCTGTACTTGTAGAAGAAATGATGGAAAACTTGAAACACCGATCTGGTAAGTATTTCAACTCTTATACAAGTGGCTTTATGGAAGCCCTCACTGCTTATCACTGGTCAGGTAATTTGCGAGAGCTTGAAAACGTTATTGAATATAGTATGAATTTTGAAAATGACAGTACTTTAACTGAAGCCTCTCTTCCACCATACTTATTAGACAATTACAATTTAAATCTGAATTCAGGAAAGAGCATAGAATTAGTAGGTATGGAAAGAGAAATGATCATGCAAAAACTAAATCTCTACGGGAATAGTTACAATGGCAAACAAATGGTAGCCAAAGAATTAGGAATTAGTGTTAGAACGCTTTATCGAAAGTTGGATAAGCTACAAATAGAATCATGAATCAACCACTCTTTCGGGTGAAAATTAAATCATATTGATTTTAGGATTATTCTAAGAACTAAAGTACATTATTAAGAGCTTTGAATTTCCAAATTTTTAATAATCGTATCTTCAACTAATCTACTTTTTTACAAAAAAATCGCTCAACCTCTGATATTACAGAGAATTGAACGATTTTTTATATATGGAGACGGCGAGATTTGACTCAATCATTCCAAGAAGGCTATAATACCAGTGTTTGTAAGGTAAGTGCCTTAAAAATCACCTTTTTATTTATTTTTGGTTAGACTGTAGTTGCTTGTATTTTTGCTTTTATCATATGCATTATTAATATATTTATTGGGATCGTTAAGGAAATCTTCTTCATTAATCAAAGAAATATATGAACCTGTTAAAACATCTATGTTTTTACAAACATCACAATTGTATTCAGGAGGTTCCTGGTTGAATCTATTCTTGTGTATTATATCATAAAGATATTCATTATTTGTTTGTATAGCGGTATGTCCATCAGAATTTATGACTGAAGATCTTAACCAAGAATAGCCACCATTGTATTTCATGACAACTCCTAGAACACCATTGGTTCCAGATGTGCGATCATTTCGTTTTATTTGCTTAAGTGCATATTCGATTTCCCAATCAATCCAATTACTTAATATTAAATTTGGAGAGATTACAACGATAGTTACAGAAGTAGAATAAATCATATCCTTTAATTTATCTTTGATATAATCAGTTGTTTTATCTGACATATCAGGGGATTCACTTGTTTCCCCTTGATAATATTTAGCATCTTCACCTAGTGCTCCTACTATTCTATCTCTTAAATCCTTAGCTTCGGAATATTTATATGATATAAAAGTTTTATAAGCCAATCCATTTCCCCTCACTTATCTCTTTTGGATTTCCTTAAAAGTTATATCCAGCTTATGGATATAACTTTGGGTATCAGTGCTTTGCCAAATGATTAATGATTTTTACTATTATTTCAATTAGTTCTTCTGGAGACTTGCTTTCATCCCCCAAATCGGTATACAAAGGTTTTAATTCTTCAACCCCAACATACTTTTCAAAATTGTTTATTACCTTTTCCCATAAAGCTTTAGAAGTAAAACCAGTTGCCCCTACTGGGATAGGGATGACTCCATTTTCTATAGAAATATTAAATTCTTCTTCCATTCCATTAGCAGCGATTACCTCTTTGGTTTCAGTATTGATCTTGTTTCCAAATATAAAGACAGCAATACCAACATTTGAAAGCATTTCTTCTCGATATTTAGTCCATAATTCAGCTATGGGAACTTGTCCTGTTGTAATCTGCGGAAATGGTCTACACTTTAACCTTTCTTCTACCTTGTTTTTTTGACTTGAATAGAGTTCTTCTAATGCACCTGAAATGATGCAACTTCCTATACCCAAGCCAAATCCAGAGACAATATTATTATTATTTTTTATAAGATTTTTACTTAATGATGTACTAAACTCAAAAGTCTTCTTTTCAGCCCATTCGCCATAATCACTTGCACTTCCGGATAAAAAAATGTTTTTTCTTATTACCAGTGAAGCAATATGTTGGAGAATTTCTGTTATATCAGGATAATCATCAACTAAAAGAACCTTAATACCGTAACGCATTAGATCTTTAATTTTTAAATCTTGCTTAATCTGGGCGTAATGGTACTCTTTTTCATTATTTTTAAAATCATTTATATTTACCTTTTTCATAAAGCAATAGTGAGTTCTTGTATTTTCATTCAATAGTATTCTAATCCTACTAAGAATTTGAGATAAATTAGGGTCATCAAAACTAAACCCTATAAATAAAAATGTTTTAGAAACTAAATCCCCCCGTAGCGCTGTACTAAATAATTGCCTTTTTTGATCATACCCCTCATAATCATCCCTGGTTAAAACTGCTTCATGAGGTAAAGTACTATCCCCATGCATTTTATAAACAGTTGCATCACTTCCTGGTACTGTATAACTTAAATTTTGAGGTGTTATTTTTTTGTCTACCTTCTTTCCAACAGCATCTAAATTGGATTCAATTAAATGGTCATAATTTGTCGTCCAATACGTATCTATAGGTAGTTGTGATAAAATTGTATGATTATGAGAAGTAGTTACACTTTTTGTGAATTCTTCAATCAAAATTTGGTTTATTTTACCTCTCCCTTGAAACTCGTTAACATGATATTGAGCTAAGGCTATTAAATCTACTTCCTGGTCAATATCCAGTTGTATATCTTCTGCAATTCCTCTTAACAGTTCTTTCCAGTCTACATAACCAGCTGGACGTGAGAGACCCGCACCAGCAAATATCGCTGCATTTGAGTCATGAATTGCCTTTACATAAGTTCTTAAAAACTCCTTAATACTAGGACTATATATCAAATTTTAACAACCTTTCTTTGTATAGGATTAATATATTAAGATAGTGAAATCGTAAAATTTTTATTTATTGTTTCTAACACCTCCATGTAGAATAATAAGTGTCTATTTATTATTCTACGATCATTTTTATCCCTCTTCATTCAAATTCATTTGATAGGGTTTCGAGATTTTACAACTTCGCCCTTCTTAATGATAATTCTCTCTTTTTAGTATATACGTAGCTACTAGTAAAAAGGTTTCGAATTAATAGAATTATACAACTTAAACACTAACCATAGTTCTAGCTGGATGATGAACTGTGAAGCAAACATGTGCAATTGTAACTACATAAATGGTTGGCATTATTTTCCGATTACATTATACTGAATATTAAAGGGGCTAACAATTTGAATAATAATTATGCAATTAACAAAAGTGAAATTGATAATTTCTTAGAAGATAATATAAGTAAGTATCTTGACACCTTAATCAAGTCATTTGAGGGCAACAACTATAACCATTTTCAGTCTTCGGATATCAAGTCTGATTCTATAAGAGCACTTTTAATTGGCATTAGAAAAATTTTACATACAGAAGAAATTGAGCAAATTAAAACTAGGGTCACTTTTCAGGAAAACAAAATAGATATTAAAGATGCAATAAAAAATTTAGATTTAAATGATGTACCAAAATTCGAAAAAGAAATTGACAATGAACGCATAGTCATTGGATATGTATTAAGACTAATTGTTTCGAGACTTCTACTACAAGTAAATATATTAATTTCCACGATTAGAGAAAATGAAGTTAATGATAGATACGATGTATTTTTATCTCACTGTAGTTGGGATGCCAAAGAAGTATTAGGACTAAAATTAATGTTAGAGGATCAAAACAATTTAAAAGTATATGTAGATTGGATTGATGACAAACAAGCAAATTATCCTCGTGCTATACAAAAAATAATTGAAGTTATTTACGATGTATTAGGATTTCAATTGATTTTTCTAGACAATGATATTGATAATGAACTAAGGAAGATTGAAATAAAAAGCAATAATAGTGAGCAACATATTAGCAACTTAATATTAAAAAGACTAACAATATCTGACTCATTAATGTACGTTCAAAGTAGACATTACGATCACTCTAGATGGATGCCATGGGAGCTTGGAATCGCAGAAGCACAGGATATGAAAATTTTCAGAATACCTATTAAATATATTCGGAAACGTCCTGACTTTGGTAAGTATAGTGGATTCTTAATACGCTATAACTCAATAATTGATGCGATTGGGAGGGTTAAGTCTATCTGATAATAATCTAAGTAATAATCTGAATTCTTATCTATAATGATGATGACATATTTTTAACTGTTTGCTATTCTATTTATAAGTGCCGAGGTGTCACCCTTTAATCGGGTGTGAATGTAGGATTTTTAGGGGCGGTTATTCGCTAGTGGTGTAGGCACGGAGTAAATATGAAAAAAATCTGTAATTCTTCTTTACTAGTCTTTTTGCTTTGTTTTTTGTAACGATGATGGTGGTTTGAATACATTTGTATTCTGTTTATTCTAGAAAGCCAGCTTGTATCAGCTACTCAGCATCTTCTGGCAATTTTGACCTTACGCTTTCTTCTATGGAGTCGTGTCAAGAAGGAAACACCAAAAAGTAAGGAAAAAAGCTCTAACTTTAAGGGTCACTACCTTCCCCCTCCTAAGGGGATTTTTCTATTTTGGGGATGTCTGAAAAACTGGATAATTTGCTGCCTCCCACTTTTTCCAAACCGGTCTTCACCACTTACTTCTTTGTGCCACTCTTTGATGCTTGAATACCTTTATCTCTATCGCTCATATTTTAATTGCAAATCTCCAAATAATAGTTTATTTAAAAATGATAATCTCGATTTTGCATCTTCAATTTCTTTGGCTGTTAATTCAGTTAATATAACAAAGACATCAATACCTTCAAAAAAATTCAAAGCAAGTGTTTGAGTCTTAAAATCATCAAATGGACTAAACTGATAAGAAAAAACTTCTTTATTTTCACCTTTTACTTCAGTATTCCAATGCCGTCTTTCGATTTCTATTATTTCAGACGATCTAATATTATATTCTGTACCGTCTGGATCTTCCATATGATTAAATAATTTCGAGACAATAGTCAGTTCCCCTTTAAATGATTTACTATTCTCATAATAATACAGTCCTCGTGCTATAGATTCAAATGAGTGATTTAATTTTTGTGTATCTACATTAACCCATAGTACAGGAAATTCTTTGTCGTTGATTCTAATAACATCGCTATTTTCGATATCTAGTAATTTCCTATTCCGCTTTCTACTTCTATCAATTTTAGTAAGTGTCTGTATATAAGCTAAACCATTATTCCCCACTCTCCCCGACAATGTTACCATCAAATATTCATCTAAGTTTGATTTTTGCATATTATGTTCGTCACATGACGGAACAGTAATTAAATGTTCTCTAAAAGTTTTATTAAATACTCGTTTCACATCTTTATCTTCTGGAAATAAGCATCTAGGTGGTACGTGTTCCATTGAATTTGCTTCATTTTCACACCAATAACAATTTTGAATTACCATTACTTCACCCTCAATTCTCTTACTTAGGCTCCATCAAATACACTATCATATCCTCATATACATCTGAACTTCTATAACTAAGATTAATAAGTTCATCTAATATTACATCTTTTATTATTCGCATTATTCAATTTGTTTGAGAAATTCAATATCAACTCAATCCTGATACAATGTTTTTATAATTTTTCATATGTGTGTTTGATTTAATATAGTTAAGTTTAACTGATTCGCCATTACCTACAGAAATAGATTTTTCGGTAGGAGGAGTTAAACCTGGGATCAATCGACTCACTACTCTAGTCTATAAACCACATGTTTGGAATCATTGGTTCTGATTCAGAATCAATTATCTGTTTAACATTATATAAAATTGATTTAGTATTCTCATCATTTAATCTGTAACCAATAGAAATAATTGGATGTTCCGTAAAATATGTAAATAACTTAGCAACTAAATAAATTTGTTTTCCAAAAAAATTGTCGTAAACCTTTTTTCAATGACTATGTCATTACTATCTTCAACTGAATCATGAATTTTTAATCAGTAGACTTTTTGGTATATATTACTTGTTGTCCAATAACTGGTTCATATTTTGGGAGCAATTGCTCCAGAAAAGTATCATATTTTGTAGTAATAATTGCGGGTTCAATAATTTTCTAAATAAATTGATCTCACCAGAATATTCATTTGTATCAGAGTCAAAGGACTCCATTAACTCCTTTAACAAAGATGATATTGTATATTTTCAAGTAAATATTCTTCGATGGTTTGAAGAACAATGATGGTGGAAATAAATCCTCAACAGCACGGTTTTTCCAAGCAAAATCACGATATTAGCCGACTAATTGTGAAGCAATTTCAGTATAATCACCATCATGTTCTTGAACAAAATACTCAATTGGCACACCAATTTCTGGATTATTTTTAATTAGTTGTTTCAGCAGACCATACCAACTTGGAGAATTAATGATCTTTGTGAAAAGCCTGAACCGAAAAAAATGAGTCTGCTTTTAATTTCGCTTAGATGTTGTTTCATATTTTTCAATGAACTGTCTAAATACGACTCGTAAAGAATAATGCTGCAACAGATGCAGAGTATTAAACCTAATAGGAGCCGAAAAATTAAGAGTAATTTAACATAAAACCTATTTTTTTATTCAATAACTGTAATTATAACCTGTTATGGTATAGTAGGTTTCTCTGTCTTTTTTTTGATAAGTTCTCAACATCTGATAAATAACTTATTGCTCTATGATTTCTCCTTAGATCATTGACATTACCATAAGCACTTCTGACACCACTTATTACACCAATTCCTAGAACTTCCCTTAAAAAGTCTATATGTGGTGCATCTCCACTAATCAATTGGTATATTCCTAATACCGATCCGCTCCCCACAATAAATTGCCCAGCAATTTCACTTAAATATTCACGCTTAGCATCAAATAAGTTTTTCTTTATATGTAACATGTCATTTTCAGAAAGATTAACATCATTAAGCTGATTCATTTTCTCTATAGCATTATGAAACTCATCTAAATTCCGACGATTTCGTGGGTTATTTCTAAAATCTATTATTCTTCCAATATCAATTTCTTCTAAATGCTTAGGTAACTTTATTTCCAGTTCGTTAGATAAAGTTTTATACCTCTGAGAATTCCTATATTCACCTTTTATACTTTGATTAATTTTGCTAAAATTAACTGGCATTTTTTTATCAGTTATAGTAGGTATATTACGTTCCTCAGCAATAACATTAGCTAATAAAGTCATATATACTCCAGCTAATTCCCCATTCATATTTAAGCCATTCTCTGTTGGAGTTGCCCATTCATTTGATAACAGCATATCCTTCAATAGATATGACATTTTACCATCATATATTTCCCAATCATTTTGGTTTCGTTGCTTCAAATTACCTCTTAAATCTCTACTGCTATACAGTGGATTATTAGCAATCTTAGAAATTTCTTCGCCCAAACTATCTGCAGCAAAACTCACTTCATTTTGAGTAGGAGAATGACTACCCAATAAATCTGTCTCATTTAATACAAGACTATGAAGACTCGAAAGATTAAAATTAGCTTCCATAGGTATAATAGTTACGACTTGACCTAAATACAGTAAAGCAAATTTTAACCACTTTTCATCTTCAACAAAGAAACTAGGATAATATAACGTCTCTCTCATATTTTCACCTCTTTAAAATTAAGTATTAACTATTCTAAATATTAACATAAAATTACTTTAATATAAATTTTTATTACATTAAGCCGGTTTTTAAAGATTAGTGCGAAAATGACTGCCTATGTTTTAAACCAACTAAATTTAATCTAAAACATAGTCTCCCTTCTTATTGATCCATATTACTATACTCTATCAAATCCTTCGCCACTTCTTCCACATCCAAATTTAAGTATTGTGTTGTTACAGCTAAGTCAGAATGAACGAGTGCTTTTGATATTATTGCAATGCTTGCTCCTACGTCTAGTAGCCTCTTAGCATACCCTCTGCGTATTGCATGTGGATTAATGTTTTCCAAGCCGAATCGTTTCGAATATTTATTTAGTTGTTTAGAAATAGCTTTATTTGACGTTTTACTATTATTAATCGGTAAGCCTTTCTGAGTAATAATGATATTTGTGTTCTCCGTATTGTAGTAGCTTCAAATTTTATCATTTTGCTTAATCAACACTTTAAGTTCAGCTAATTCTTGGATCGATTGGTAGTTTTTAAGAACTTATGATTCTTCAAAATAGAGCCGCCTAGGTTTAATGAAAGGTTTTCGTATTCAATATGTCTTTCTTTCAATTAGCCTAATGTTTGAATACGAATACCAGTCTTATAAATTGTCAGTGTCTCGAAAGCCGATGAACGTGTTTTGGTCAATAAGTTCAATAAGCTTTTCAATATCATTTGATTTAGCAACCTTTTTGACTTGCTTATCAATTTTGATATTAATAGTACTCCAGAACTTTTGTTTCATCCAATCGTTATTATGAAATTTGCTTAATACAACTTTAATTGATTTTAGACGTATTAATTTTGTCTTTTGAGCTACCTCTTATGAACCTAAGTATTCATAAATACTATCAGCTGTAATGTCCTCTACATATTCCAGTTTATTGAACCGTACGAACCAATTGAAAATATAGCCGTAGCCTCTCTATTTGTTCTGATTCTCTTTCCTGCGATTCGCATTTGCTGATAAATGGTTTCTAATGCTTGGAAATTGTTATACCGTATATTTTGACTGCTTTTTTCTTTGTAGAAATATTAACTTCTTCTGTTTGAATAGAAAAATACCATAACCATTGTTATGAAACTTACTTAAAACAGTCTTAATCGATTTTAGCCGAATTAAATTCGACTGTTGTGCTACCTCTAAAGATTCTGAGTACTCATAAATGCTATCTGCTGTAATATCCTCTACATATTCATTGAACTGTACGAACTGAAAAAAATATAATCATAGCTTTCAATTGTTCTGATTCGATTTCTTGCTATCCTCATCTGCTGATAAATTGCTTCTAGTGCGTGTGGAATTGTTATACCGCTTCTTATGACAGCTTTTTTCTTTGTAGAAGTATTAACTTCTTCTGATTGAATGGAAAAAATACTATGTTTTCTGCCCAAATAAAAAACCTCCTAATTTAAATAAATTAGAAGATCACTATCGCAAACTCGATAGGAAATTTATTAAAGAGTTTCCTCCCTAGTTCAACACGTATTCAAACTCCCTAGTTATAAAAACTGTTGTGATATGTCCCTGTGTCAGATTCAAACGTGAATTTCGCTTATTTCATGTTTGTTTGAATTAACGTGCATGTATATGATACAGGTACACTACTTTATTCAATGAAATTTCCGATGACTACTACTGAAAAGATGATAATAATTTATAAAACAAAGGCTAAAGTGGATATACTCTTAAATTAACTATTTAGTAGCTAATTTCAGTATAATCTTTGTGAATTTTTTGATTTCTATATAAAAATAGCAGACTTAAAACAAGTCTGCTTTTTATTCACGAATTCCAGTTAATTTTTTCTAAAAGTTGTAATAATTTTTCACCCTTAATAGGGTCAACCATATAACAATAATGTACTAACCCAAAATAATAAGCTTTGGTATTAGATTTAAACATTGTTTGTTTTTCTAATAAATGAGATGAAACTCCAAATTTATTCATATAGTATAATTCCTGCCTAAGATTTCTATAAAAACTTTTAGGAATAGATACTTTTTGATTTACAACTACTCCTGTTACTTTTTGTTTATGGCTATTATGAAGAATTTTAGTTTTTTCATCATTGATCCTGAAACCTTCATTTTTTATTATATCCTTGATTATTGGAAGAACCCTCTTAACTTTTCTACCGCCAGAAATGGTAATATCATCTGCATATCTACTAAAATTCAAGTTATTTTTTATACACAAAGTTGAAATTCTATAATCTAACTTCCTACAAATTAAATTTGATATATATGGGCTAGTGGGAGCACCTTGTGGTAAAGAGCCGTTATAAGTACAGACTTTTGTTAAAGTAAATGATAGGGATTTGTTATAACCAAATGACCTAAAAAGTCCATATACTCTTTGTGCCGTTATAGCAGGAAAAAAATCCCTCATATCTAATTTGGCCACAAACTCATTTCCTACATGAACCCTAGCATTGGAAATTGTAGACTTTCCAGGAACAAAACCATGAGCTGCATTATGTACATCTACTCTATACAAAATATTATCTAAAATATACCTTTGTATATATTTCAACTTTTTAGAAGGTAAATCTAGTTTTCGATAATAACTCGATTTATTATTAGTCAAATCTGTGATTACTTTATTATACCTTTTAAATTTATGTCTTACCTCATTATCATAATATACTTTAGGTAATATATATTTTTTAGATTGTCTAGTTATCCCTTTATTAGTTTCATACTTTATTTTACTTTTAGGGATATAAATTGTATGATATTGATATTTTATAGAATAATAAATTCCAAAGAACTCTTCTCTACTAATATGTAGAAGTTTTCTTAAATGTTCTAATTCAAAAATTACAGGAACATTATTATTTTTTAAATTACTAGCATATGAAATATAATTGTTAATAATATCATTATCCAATTCCATAGCTTTAAGTTCTTGTTCTAAAAGAATTAAATCCAATTCCATTCTCCCTTAAATTACAATTTACCTATAGCTTTCTAACATAGAACAATACTGTTAAGGTAATTTGTTGAGCTTCAACGAATTTCCTTAACAGAAATTATTTTATTGTTATTTAGAAACGTTTACTCCTAGAAAAGGACGACTCGCCTATCTTGAACCCTAATTTTTTTTAGAAGGAATGAAAAGGCTATCTTGATTGAACTCCTGATCAGTATATTCAAATACTTCATCATTAGATAAGTCTCTCAATGTATAGTTATAAATCTTCAAATCTTTTAACAAACTTATAGCGGAATCAGTTAATAAATGATTATATATTAACATATCTGACTCCATTAAATTCAAATGTTCCTGTAATTGTATATTATTATACCCTAATAGCCTAGATAATTCAAAAGTATCTACACTATAGTTACTTTCCTTCAAATATAATAATATTATTACCTCCTTCACATCATATGTTTCTCTCTTATCATTAGGAATATATTTCGCTAAATTATATAAAATATTATTCTTTGCCGCTACTATTCCTTTACCAAAAAAGTCAAGCTTACTTTCTTTTCTAGGAAATAATGGCCTCCAACTATGATTCTCTGTATACCAATAACTACTCAATGTATTATTTGGACAGTTTCTAAAAAAAGTAACTAATGATCCGCATTTATCAAATCCTAATGGTCTGTCACTATTAATTATATTTTTTTCGAAGTTTTCAATAGCTGGTTCATACTCATTAAAACTTTCATGTATAAAGATATTATCTGAAATATCATCATAATGAATTTGGTAGTCTGAATATCCATTATCCGAAAAGGCTTGAATAATTCTAGTTTCAGCATTTTTTGTTAAATGAAATACATATAATATTATTTTCTTATCTTTTATTAAAACAGCATTTTTTTTTAAAAAGGTTTTAACGGTTTTTCCACTTCCAGAAAAATCATCTATTAGAACCACGTTCTTCATATAAAATAATTTTTTATATGCAGTAGTTTCATTATGTAGCCTACCTTTTAATTTTTCATTTTCATATAGCAAGTTTAATGAATTTAAATTAACTACTACATTACTTTCCAAAGAATTCACTTCCAAAAATTTTGTCAAATAAAAATTCGAACTATTTTCTCGAGCAACATCTTTTTCACTTGGAATGGGGCTATAAAATGTATTAAAATCTTTTAATTTTAGTTTATTACATAATATTTCCGAATAAAAATTTTTTAAGGATTCTTCTAAACTAGATTTCGAATAATACCTATATTCGCGAATAAACTGCAATAATATATTCTTAACTTCGCTATTATCTTTTAATAATGGCTGAGCCAAAAATCTTCCAACTTTTTGTTTAAAGTTTTTGACATAATGATCTTCACAATTATATTTGATATTATTCTTTTCAATAAACATATTAACAGTTTCTTGTAAATAATCTTTACTACTTATTTCATGCATTGTATGTGTCAATTATTTTCCTCTATTCACATTAGTACTAGATAACTATCTATTTTTTCCGTTAATTAAAGATACCATTGATAAAGAATTATTTGAATTAGAACTTCTATCTCTTCAACACAACTTTAAAACAACTATAATGATGGAGAGTATGGTTAACATGATACTTATACGTATAATTTGATTGACCAAATTCCTTTTTTATGACTTTGCCAAGGGTCTTGGAAATAGCTTTTAGGGATGAATAATATTTAAATATCATAAAAATTCGAGAAATCTAGGTGTAACCATCATAGAGATAATCTAGTAACACAATGTCGTTCTTGTCATGAGGTAATGAAACCAGTGACTTAGCGATGTATATCTAAAATGTTTATGGAATTACCATAAACAAAAGATTTTCTTGCAGCATACAGTCATTTGCCTTAGCATCCTTTTTGACTTTTTATCAATCTTGATATTAATGTTACTCCAGAACTTCTTCTTCATCCAACCATTGTTATTAAACTTACTTAAAATGCCTTAATCGATTTTAGTCTGATTAATTTCGTCTATTGTGCTACCTCTAAAGATCCTAAGTACTCGTAAATGCTCTCTGCTGTAATATCCTCTAAATATTCCAGTATATTAAACTATACGTACTGATTAAAAATATAATCATAGCTTTCAATCGTCCTGAATCGGTTTCCTGCGATTCTCATCAGCTGATAAGTTGTTTCTAATGCATATGGAATTATTAAACCATTTCTATTGACTGTTTTTTTCTTTGTTGAAATGTTAACTTCTTCTGAATTAACGGAAAAATACCTGTTTTCTGCCCATACAAAAAACCTCCTAATTTGAATAAATTAGAAGGTCGTTGTCGCAAATTCGATAGGGAGCTTATTAGGAAGTTTCCTTCCTAGTTCAACACCCGTTCACACTCCATTGTAGTTAAAACCGTTGATACGATTGCATCTTTAGCAGTAAATGTATGGAGACGGCACAATGTAGTCTATACCCAAGAACAATTTCGACAAAAAGCCCATAACTGCTTGATTTACCGTTTCTTTTCGTTGTTTTTGCTTACTCTTCATTGTTTGTTTTTTGAAATTAATTATTTCATTTATAGAGGGATGATTAAACCTAAAAAAGATTTCAACTTCTGTTTCATTTTCGTTTATTCTTTTCGTTACAATTCTATCGACAACAGATTGAATGATTGCACGGATAACTTCGAAATCTAAATAAGTATAGTAGTCTTCATGTAATAGATATTCTACCTTTACGATATCGACATTGGATGGAAAGACGATGTTTTCATCGAGAGGTTCACCGAATTCATCAATCTTTCTTTTTAATAGTTCTATTTCGTCTTCGTGCTTTTGTATCTGCAAGTTATAACGAGCAAGTAAGGACTTATTGGAGAAGTCCATTTCTGCAACAATGTCGAATAAATTTTCTACTTGATCTTGTCGTTTCTTTAAATCCTTTTGGAAACTATACAACTTTTGATTCTTCGCCTTGTTCTCTTCTGCTGTTGTTTTTAAGTGATTGTCGATCTCTTTAATGATTTCGGAAGGAGTTAAAAATTTACATAATTCTTTCCAGACGATAAAATCTAACTTCTGCATGTTTAAATTATTGCTACACTTGTGCCCTTTTGGAAGTGACTTATTAGATGGACAAGAGAAGTAGTATCCGACAGTTTTACTTCGTGCAGAAGTAGTCCTATTCGATACCATTGTCTTCCCACAGTTTTTACAGAATACCATTCCTGTAAGTAAGTACTTCCCGTATGACCTTGAATCGTGGTCAATATTCTTCCTGTCGCCTTTGTTTGTATTCTTTACTCTCTTCTTCATTTGTTCTTGTACTTCGTCATATTGTTCTTTCGTGACTATTGTTGCATTGGATTCGTCTAGATTATAGATCCACAACTCCTCTTCTTTTAGTATCCCTTCTATCCGTTTTGATTCATGCCTATTCCAAACACGAGTATAATAATTGGGATTCTTCAAAATTATACTGATATTTTGAGCAGTCCAAACCTTTTTGCCCGGAGCCTTTATTTCATTCAAATGATTAGCAATTGCTGAGAATCCTTTACCTTCTACATACATATTGAAAACTAATTTGATAGTTGGAGCAGATTCTTCGTCTATTACATAAAACTTTTCATCTTTACCTTTTTCATTTAGTCGAGTTGCTAACTTGTAACCGATAGGAACTCTTCCACCTGTGTACAGTCCTTTTTTAGCCAAATCTTCGTGGATTTTCTTTACTTCCATCCCTAAGTTCATAGAATAGAATTCATCTAGTAAATCCATCATCCTGTCCATGAGCATTTCCGTTGCAGTTTGAGCAGCACCCGTCAATCCGGGTTGATCAATATAAATTATTTCTATTTTTCGCTTCCTGCACTCTCTTTTCAGGAATGCCTTCTCTTCATCGTCACGACCTAATCTATCATTCTTCGTTACTATTACATAGTCAATATCTTCATGTCGTATAGCATTTAATAGAAGCAACAGTCCAGATCTCTTCCTATGTATCATTTCTTCCCTGCTTAACTTCTTCTTTGCCCGCAAGGATTCTCTTTCCTTGTCTGAAATATGAAAGCCCGAAACAGCAGCATCCTCAAATATTTCGAGCAACTTGATATTGTTCTTATAACAATATTCCGATATCTTACTTGTTTGATGTTCAAGCGACAGCCCATCTTCTGCTTGCATAGAACTACTTACACGAGCATAACCTACTCCGATTTTTCTTTTTTCGGACATAATTTATTTACCCCCCCCACCATGTTCATTTATTATCTCAATTAGTGCTTCTTCAAAGTCTTTGTTAGTAGCATGATTTTCAATAGCATACCAATTAATTTTATTTTTGACACATGCAATGTTGAAGTAGCAGAGTTCTTCTATACCATCGAACATTTCTATGTTCCTTATTACAATTTTTTCCGCTCGTTTAACCTCTTCACTTTCGATTATTGAATAGAATTCCTCTAAGTTCTTTAAGTCTAGTATTACTATTTCACGACCATTCTCGTAAGCATAATCTCCAAGAAATTTTACTGTTTCTGTGTAGTTTTCTTCCTTTACCATTAGTCCTAAATACATTTTTTTCATAATAAAAAACTCCTCACCATTTTGAATTTAAAGACAAAATATGAACACAAAGAGAACTCAATTATAGAGTTTAAAATCCGTGTATCATAAATATATCTTTTTTCAAAACAGTAAGGAGTTTAACCGTATTTCTAATTGTTCTGCATGCAGAATCCCGTATTTCACTAGTATATTAAATCTATATTAGCACGAGATTTCAGAAAAGTCTACAGATTTATTACAATCCTAAAAAACGAATAAATTCTTTTTCATTCTTGAAATCTTCACTTTGTATGTTTTCACGGATAGTAGTGAAGTTTAATTCCCACTCACTGCATACTCTATACAAGTGTAGGAATTCTTCCTTATGTTTAAAGTCATTTTTAGAATAGACGATAACTCTGTCAAAGTTTTCGACACCTTCTGTTTGTATTAATAAATCCAACAAGCCTATGTGAGGAAGTTTTACTGTTTGGATAAAATGTTCTTGTTCCACCCCGTACTTTAATAGTAGGTGTTTCTTAATGAAATCTGCACCCACTCCAATAACTACCCCGAGATACTCCTTCTCCCATTCAAACAAATGCTCATACTTGCCAGTAAACATATCTTTTTCATTGTTTATATCCATGTAACAACACCCCTTGTATATAGTTGATAACTAGAGTGTAACGTGAATCTAATCATCTTCAATTGTTTTGTCTTTTAAAAGGAAGAAATTAAATAGAAATACTAGAGACAAAAAAAGAAGGAGCATTAAGCCCCTTTTTGTGGTTCAAATATTATAAAGAGTTACTGATCAGTGCAGATTACCATTGCTGCCATTGCAATTCCACTTATTCTTCTGTTTTTGTTTTTTCTTAATCCTAAATGTTTTACTGATTTAGTATTTTAGGTTAGTCTTCAATTGAAACTTCATCTTCCCTTTTTTTACAAGCCTCCCATACTAATTGTATTGCAGGATGTAGTTCACTCTTAGGAATTCTATCGTACAGTCTTTTGTAATCATACATATTATCTCTTAATCCTTCTGCAACAGAATACGCTACCGTTTCCTCATTCACTGTTTTTAGCAGTCTATCAAAAGTTCCCATCGCAACCCATCGATTAAGTCTCCTGCCTGCCATAAGAACGCAAATCAAAGCATCAGTCTTTATTTCTGGAGAATTTGTGTTTTGGAAAATTATCTCCATTTTCTGGGCAACTTTTTCTGCAAATTCAAATGTATAGGAACCTACTACTTCATCTATTGCTACTTTATATTTTTCCAAAACTGGTTCAAATTCAGATACCATAATGGAGGCATAGGCTTGGAGAATTCTATTAGGTATACGATGAAAAAGTTTAATATATTCATCATGATTATCAATACTGAATAGAAGTTGAAGCAACCTTAAAATATCATTCGGATCATAGGTATTGCTTTTTAACTTTTCTTCTGTAATATTGATCAATTCTTCAAAACTTCCAAATGAATCTATTTCAGGATCTATTGCTCGAACTGCATCATTTAATGCATCCAATAATAGGTCTACAGATTGGTATCTTTGATCAGGATTCTCACGAGTTGCCCTTTTAATTACATACCATATCGGAACTGGTACTGCATTAGGATTCAATACTATAGGCCTATCACCTGTTAAAAGATGATAAAGCGTTTTACCAAGTTGATAAACATCCCCTCTATGATCTAAGTTTCTTGTTCCCCCATACACCATTTGTTCCGGTGGCATATAATCATAAGTTCCTATATAAATACTTGCTCTTGTTAATACAGTAGAATCTCGATCATCAAATTTTGCCAGTCCTAAATCTGAAACAACTATGTGAGATCCTTCGTAAACTAAAGCATTATCAGGCTTAATATCTCTATGTGTATGTCCACTATAATGAACTGCATTAATACCCTTACAAATCGCTTCAAAAACTTGGATTACTTTTCCCGTATCTCCTTGTAAATCAGGAATTATTTTTGTAACTGAATGTATGGCCAGAGGCATCGTGAAGAATGGAGGATTATGGTCAACGTGTGAGTTTAATACTTTTACTACATTTTCATGCACAATATTCTCCATAATGCGTACTTCTCTTTTAAAACGTAGTAAATCTTCAGAGGATTCAGACCAGCAGTATTTCAAAGCAATAGTTTCCCCATTATGCTGATCTAATACACTTACAACTTTACCAAATCCGCCACCTCCTATTTCTTCAATCACTTTGTAACGGTTATCGATAATATCATTAGTTTTATATTCGTACATAATTCCTCTCTTCTCCCCTTTTTTGAAATTTTCACCTTTATAAACTCTCAAAATATTATGTCTATACAACAACAAACTTAATTATAACAAAATAACCAATATCCACCTAAAGTCTAGTTGCGTAAATTGAAGAGGAATTTAAATACAGAACACGTTTTATTAGAGAAGTATTGAGAAGAAAAAGGATTTTTTAAGCAGAACCGTACATAAGACAAATCTAAAAAAGCAATAACTACAACGATTAGTTAATGATATTCCTTTTTTCCTTTTTTTACTTAGAACTTTTATCTTTATGTTGGTTATTGAACTAAAGTAATTTTTTTAATATAAAACCTTCTTCAATAAAAAAGGAAAAACGGCTTAAAAGTATCTGAAATACTATACTACCCTATTAATAAAAAGTACGTTTTTTATTTCTTTAATTCGTTTCTTCTATTAATAATACCGGTTTTAAATAAATTGTCCTTTAATGACAAAAAAAGAATGCACCAATTTTGAAAGTGCATTCTCTGTAATAATTAGTTTTTTAGTTTGATTCCTCTTATGATTCTCTTACCTTTTTCTTTAATCTTATCACCATAATGACAGCCAAAATCTGTTTCAAGCATTTTAAGAACTTTATTTCTTCCAATACAATTTTTTCTTTCTATTCCTAAGACTGAAATACAATAGTTATGAAACTCTTCAACAAATTTAGTTGTAATAATACTTTCCCCATTTTCCAATGTACATTCTTCACTCACGAATTGATGTAGAGGATTACTATGTATTTTATATTCTGATATCTCATTTTCTATTGCTAAAGAATATGTAAATTGAAAATTATTATTGTATAACCTAATTAGCCCTCGCAGTGCCCACATGAATATGTAGTCTTTTTCTCTAATGAATTTCTCCATTAATTTAGTATCTAATTCTTTATCTCCTTTTGCATACTTAAATGGAATAATCATAAGACGTTTATAGAAAGCAGGACTCTTGTCACCAAAATTTTCAGGCATGCCATTAGTTGAGAATAACATTTTTGATTTAACATAAAACTTTATGGGAGACATATGTTTTCTATCTCCAAAGACTAGGTCCTCCCCTGTGAGAATTTTAATGTCATTGTCACTTGTTATTGGTTTTGTAGGAAGATCAGCATAAACATTTAACGTTTTTTGATATAATTCAGATGTATTAAAACCATTTAATTCTTGCAAGGCTACGTTACTAGTATTATCTAGGCCTACTAATTCTGTTAATAACTCTATAATTTTTGATTTACCACTATTTCCAACACCATTAAATACAAAGAATTTTTTAGCATTTACATATTGAGTTAGTGAATAACCCATAATTTCTTGTAGAACTGCTTGTATTTCTAAATCTGGCAAGGCAAAATCTAAAAATTTATGCCACTCTTTACCATGTTCTTCTTTATTTAAATCTATTTTATATTCGGTATTTATACGAATGGTTATTAGTTCTGTGGGTGTATGACCTTCTGTGAAAGTTTTAGTCTCTAAATTATATATGCCGTTTATTAAATTTATTAAATATGGTTTATTATTTACATCTCTCTCTTGCACTAGCATAGATGAGTGAAACTGCCACATGCGGTAAATATCATTAATTACAGCCGTGGTACGAATTACGGGATCTAAATTATCTTGTATAAGACCTTTTATCTCAAATTTAGTCATTTTCTTATAATAACCATTTCTATAAATATAAAATTCTTCATTCAAGACAAACCCTTTATTTTTATTTATTAATTCATCAACAAATATACCTGTGTTCACTGACTTTATTTCTCCCTTATCATAACGATAAAATCTACTTTCTTCTAATTCCATTATGTTATCAATGGATTTTCTATAATTAGATATATATTTATCTTTATTCTCCATTACCATTGCTAAACTCTCTGTTGAAATTTTTTCTTCATGGTACTCTGCTTGTTTTCCGTAAACATTATTAATATCTTTATTTTGCTCATTTGTTGAATTCGTCATTTTTATCAATCTCCTTCCAATTTGAAAGGGAGGATAATTATAAAATATTATAATGTGGTCTATTTTGGATTATATTTAGCCTACCTTTTGTTTACTTGTTCAATTATTATTTGATGTATCACTGCATTTTTCTTTTCTATGTAATAAAATAATTAATTCTATGTGTTTGTTTTTTAATAATTCACCGTTTTCTTTCTTGTTTATTATAAAATTACTCATGAGTAATTAATTCTTATACCTATTCATTGTTATCACCCCCTTCAAGTTGTACTTTAAGATATTGATTCTTCTAAAAAATAATATTTTTACTTATAACCTTCTGAGTTCATTATTAAAGTATTATATTCCCAAATATAATCTTTAAAGTTCTGGAAGTAGTAATTCATTTCTTTTTCTGTTTTGCTAGTTAATACACTTATCAATATCCCGTTAATATTTGATAATTGCTTTTCATCGAAAACCTTTTGAGTAATTAATTCAGTAATAATTGTTATATTAGCAATTTTATTTTTGGTAAATTGCAAAATTTCCTCTGCTTCCTTTATTACAGATTCTATTATTTCTTTCTGCTTAATATTTATTTTATTATTTTCCACTTTTTTTCACCTCCTTCCTTTTCGAACTTTCTCTAGTTTGTAGAAGAGAATTTCGAATTGATAAAGAACTTATATTTGTATTAAAACATAAATTTAAAAAGACGGGAAAAGTATGTTTCAACATAATTAACAAATAATCATTTTTTTTTTTAAAATGAAAGAAAGTCAACAAAAATAGGCAAAATAAAAGGCATCTCTCATAAAAAAGAGACGCCATTTTATTTACTTTGCTTTTATTTATATCCACATAGTTTTTTCTATTATCATTACTTAATATTTTTGTTCATCCCTAAAAAAATATTAAGGTGTATATGTATCTATATTTTCTACATTGATCAAATCAATATAATGAACATCAGTGTATTCTCGATAGTTTCCGTTCAACATATAAATTTTGCTGATTACCGTATCTTCGGGAACCTTAAGAATAAATACACCTTCATTTACCCCTCCAGGTGAAAGAATTCCCTCAATGTAAGTAATAAGGTGTTCACTATGTTGTACCTCTTGTACTTGCATACCACTCTCATTCTCTACAATAAAATTAGGATAATTTCTTAAATCAGAGTTTGTTTTATTCTCTACTTTCCAGTTAATTATAACAAAGTCATTTTTATTAATTTTCTCATACAATAATCTTACCTGCTGACCTGACGCGTTTTCACTGTCAGCATATCCCTTCTCTTCTTCACTCATTGGTAAGTTCTTTACAAATAGAATATTTTTAAAAGTTACTCCAATATAATCTTCTTGGTTTGGAAAAGTTTCAAGTCGAAAATCAAAAGGTTTACCAATCTGCACTACTTCTTCTTTGTATTCCCTTTCTTTTACAGTATTATTTTCTTCCTTCACATTTTCTTGCTGTGGTGTAGTTTTTTCAGTTTCTTCACACCCTGCAAATAAACTGGTAGTTAATAAGGTTAAAATCAAAATTTTTTTCATTATCCATCTTCCTATTCTGATTTAATTTTTTCTGCTATCATTTAATTAAGAATTCCCTATAATGATTGCCATTATGGGCTATATTTTAATGTTTTAATACTTTCATCCTATAACAATTTATCATCAATTTACTTAAGTTTAAAACTTCCTGAGTATTTCTACCTTTCTCCTATAAATACCTTTTTAATCTACAAACGTCAGTAAATTATTTGTTCCTAGATACCCAGATATCTTCAACAGCATTAGCCTTATCCTCTTCGGTAGGAGCAGAATATCTAAGAATCATATCCGCTGTGCTATGTCCCGTCAAAGATTGAATAATGCTTATATCTTCTCCATTCCTTACAAGGCCAGTAATAAATGTATGACGAAGGGCATGAACATTAAATCCATGTTTCTCAATTAGATGCTGAACACTCCTTACACTAATTCGTTTTCTACGGTTAGATAGAAACAATGCTTCCTCATTATCGAATCTACCATCGAGATACTTACATAGTGCTCTGCGTGCTTCTTTGTTAAGAGGTAATGTACGCTCTTTATTTCCTTTACCTTTTCTTACTGTAACGTGGCCTTTCCTATCACTAATTTCTACATCGAATATATCAAGTGACACAGCCTCCGCAACTCTTAAGCCTGTGTTCAATATAAGTTGAAGAATTGCAATGTCTCTAAGATTCCTTGATCTATCAATTTCTCTTACTAATCTATTTAACTCTATTTTACTTAATGATCTAGGTGCAATATTTTTATTATTAGTTGCTTTTATCACAGAAATATCTTCTATTGAATATTCTTTGTTTGCCCATTTACTAAATATTTTTATAGCATTCCAAATTTTATTGACGGTTGAGGCACTCTTTCTTTTACTAACTAAATAATCAATATACTGCTGTACATCACTTCTTCCATAATTAGATAAATCAGTACCGGCACCTTCTAACCAATTTGCGAACTGCTTGATCGCATGTAAATATGTTTTAATAGTTGCTTGTGATTTCCCTCTCAGTGCTTCCTCTACAAAACGATTTTGCATGTGTATCCCTCCCAAATTTTTAGTTAAAATAATTCTACGCAATTTTTTAGATTAGTTATTCTCCTAATTTGAATACTTTACCGCTAAATTATGATGTCATGATAGCGTAGAATGCCTATTCTACGCAATTATTCCACGCAATTGAAAAGAATTCTTTATAGAAATAGAAAATAAACAATGGGTATTTCTCAAATAATTTCTGTCATCATTTTAGTGATGGTGGATTTGGCTCCAGAAATTAATAAATAGGAAAATCCAAATCCCTGAATTAATAGCCATTTGAAAATACTTGATTTCAGGCGATTTTGAGCAATTTTAGTTTATTTTGACCGTTTATAATTAAATGCTGAATTAATTCGGCAATCTGCTAATTTCTTCATTATTATCGATGCACACCCTTATTTTATTTTCCTTTATAGGTCATTTTTTTCGGGAATAAATTCGGTATTTTAAGTATTACCAAAATAGATAATTTGCGGTATTTTATTTCCTACCACTACTGAACTTTACGAGCCATCCATTAGTGATGGATAGATTGTTGATTAAAAACTCTCTAGTCAAATAAGAGTTAATTTGGGACATTCAAAATCTACTCAACACATGTGAATTTTCATAACTCTTACTAATCATTAGTAAGAGTTAATAATCAGTAGTAATCGTTAATAATCAGTAGTAATCGTTAACAAGCGTTAATAATCAGTAGTAAGAATTCTTAGGATAACTAACTATATTTAATACTGGCTCAAAAGCCAAAAAAAAAAGACCCATCAGGGTCTAAAACAATTCTTTTTATTATTTGTAAATAATTCAATTATCAATAGTACCCATAACAAACTATTTAGTATATCCTTTAGGGTTATTTTACATCCATAAGGTATTGATACCATATTATCTCATTTCTTTTTTTATAATGAAATCATAAATATTTTCTAAATTACTCCAAGATGATAGATAAATTTCACTTTCTGTAACCATCTCAAGTTTTTGAATATTTGACCAACCGACTAAGATCCCATACAAATTAACATTGGGATTTTTTATACTTTCAAAGTCTTTTAAATATCCAAATAGTTTATATGCACCATCGACTAAGTATGTCCTCTTATCTGATCTTTTAACTTCGATGATGTAAAAATTCTTTTTATTTCCTTCAAGTACTTCTAGGACTAAGTCTGGTCTTCTAAGTCTGTCACTCATCCCATATAAATTCATTAACGGTCCATATTTACTATTCAAAGAGAATTCTTTTGGAATACCCTGAAAATAAATTTTCAACTCTTTATTTCCTAATGTAAATCTACTAACAAGCGTTGAACCGCCACCTATAAGAGCAATTTTCTTCTCAATCCATCCATTATCTTTTATAGTCTCAAATAATTTAAAAAGAACAGCAATTTCATACAAAGTATCTTTGTTTAGAGGCTCTAAGGTTTTTCCCTGTAATACTATGTCAAGATAATCTATCGGATTATTAACCATAAGATAATAGGTCTGAGCAACTTTTGCTAATTGAGAATACGTTTGTCCACGGACTCTTTCTGCTTGGAATATTGTTTTATGAGTAATATCATGCATATCCCCTATTTTTCTAACGAAAGGATTTTTAAGTAGTTTGTTTGTTTTAATCCCTATTCTAAAAACAGTATCTATCCATTTCTCTTTTTCTTCTAATTCCCCAAGTTTTGTTTCATCTTTCTCAAAATCGGAATTTGTTAAAGAACTGCAAATAAACATAATCCTTCGTAGTAAGAAAAGTAATAATCTGTTTTCCGGCAAATCAAAAATAGAAGATCGTTGACTGCAAACAAATATAGAAGGATCCCCACCTGCAGCATTTCGATTAGATAAAGTCTTACTCCAATTAATTTTCCCTTTAATATTACCTCTTAAAACTTTATTTTCAGTTAAGGATGTCTTTGAAAGACGTTTTAAAATGGATGGAGCGGTTTTATCTATAAACTTTTCAACTTCTTCATCTAGAATAAAATAAAGGTAACTCAACTTCTGTAAATCACTTTTAGATACATTTGCTATCCCTAAGAAAACATCTTCTGCTGATACCACACTTGAATTATGTTGTATAAATCTCCATAGGTGCTTATTTGTTTGTTTTAGTAAATGAGTATAATTTTGTTCTGACCAACAATCGTTTTTATTAGTAATCATCTTAATTACCTGCTTTAAAAAATATTCTATTCTTCTGGAACATCTTCATTTTCACTTTCTTCAAGTAATTCATTTTGTTGTTGAGTTACTATTTCTGAATCCTCTTCATCTGCACTTTCAACATTCTCTACTTGTGTTAATCTTCTATCGATATTCCTAAAAAAATTGTTTGGTAACTCAAAAAAGTCAGTTACAAATCTTTTAAATATCTCTCTTTCTTGAATTGAAAGGTATGAGACTATTTGTTGATACAAATCATTAATGTCATTATGATCTAAACCTTCATATTGAGGTATAACAGATCCACAAATCGCCTCAATTCTACTAGAATTGTTGGTAACGCTTATATATTTCATAAGTTCAATAATAATTGCTGGCCCTAATGGCTTGGGTGTCACTTCTACTAATCTATATATAAAATCTATATTCTCTTGTGTAAGATTAGTATTAGAATTAATTAGCCTTGAATAATAGGTTAAATCAGGTATTGGAATTTCAATAAATGCAAATCTCCGCATAAATGCATAAGAAAAGGCAAAAAGACTATTCTTATCAAATGTATTCATACTACCAATAACTCTCCAATTTTGACCAATATAATATGTACTAGTTGAAAAATCATAATATGAATCTCTTCTCGAATGATGTTTTATCTTTACAGGCTGATTATTAGATTCAAAAGGAAGTTCAACATTTTTTCCTGAAAGTACAGTAAATAATTGTCCGAAAGCCTTATCAATATCTGCACGATTTATCTCATCAATTATGAGCCATTTATTTTCTTTAATACTTTTAAGCACTATTCCTTCATGAAACTTAAGTTTTCCTGCTTCATTTGGATCAGGCATATATCCACCAATCGTATCAAATGTACTCCAATCATCTGTGGCTGTACTTAATATATAACCGTCAATATAATTAGTTCTTACTCCTTCTTCTGCTGCTCTTTCCGCAATAGTAGTTTTACCGGTACCCGGTGGTCCTGTAAGAATAATATTTTTCTGGATGTTTATATAGTTTTTTAAATGTTCAATAGGGCTTGTCTCCATCTCAAGAGAGCCTTTAATAACGCTTATATCTGGATTATAGACATTGGTTAATGTTTGTGGAGTATGAGTTTGTACTTCCGCATTTCCCTCTTCAACTTCATTATCTTCGAGTTGGCGCTGTCTATCCTCAAATGATATTGTTTGCTCAACTAGGTAGCGTATATCACCTTTTACATTAAGCATAAACCTTTCACCAAAAATATTAGTCAGTTCTTCCTCTTCATCAGAATAGTTATCCAATATTGCTCTTACAAGACCAACCGCCTTTTTTCCATTGAAAGAACTTAACGCTTGATTAGGTTCACCTTTTGTGGCCGGCGAAATTCCGGGTAAATTGTATGTAGTTATATAGGGAATTAAATCTTCTTTTTTTATATTCTCTTCTAATAAAATATCTACATTAATTTCAAGTTTAAAATTCCTTCCTTCATAACCAATGTCATATGGTGCTCTAAATACATGCCCAATTCCAATTAACCCAGTTTCCCACGTTACCTCCGGTTTACCTTTATCTCCCCCAAAAACGATAAAGATAATTTGATCGGCTTCTAATTCATCCCTAAATCTATTTAACTGGAGAACTTCAATTGGATTATCTATATTTGAAATAGACTCTACTGTTGTAGAATTGCCCGTTTTAATACTATAAAACACTAGATCCTCTAGTTCTTCTTCAGATAACGGCAACTGATCCAAATCCTCCACAGTTGATTCTTCCCCAAATAAGTCATCATCTAAAATATGTGTAGTTTGAGTGGGTGCTCTTGGTACTCTGGCTTCAACTTGATCAACATCAAATAACGATAGTGGTATATTATCTTCTTCTCTATCAGACACTATATTATCCTCCTATTTATAAATATTTATTATTTGTTCCGAATTCTACCAATTAAATTATATCAAATGACAAGCATAAAAAATAGGACCTTTTACCAAAATTAAATTATTATCTGATATAAAAGTATCATTTCATTTGCATGACTATTTTCTATTGGATATTTTATTGGTTTGAATCTAAAAATACTCTATGTTGCATACATACATTAGTAATGTCTAAATTTTATGTTGTTAAATAGACTTTAGGCAATACAAACATAATGCTATAGAATGAAGGAAAATAGATTCAAAGAGTAGAAATATAATAATGTAATATTCGAATACAAATTTATTATTTCTGGTATCTGAAAAAATTATTGGTACATTATTTGGTTACTGCAAATTTTTCAATAAATTAACAGGGCGTATATACCGGAGTACAATCGCATTCAAGGAGGGATCTGTTTTCATACTGGGGTTCAGGTAGCCACAACTATACAACACGGAAAGACAGTGAACGTAATGAAAAAACTAAAGTCGTGATAAAAGGGTGAGGAACATGATAAATGTATATGTGGATGATTTAAGAGATTGTCCCGTTGGTTTTGTAGTGGCACGAACTTTTCAAGAGGCGATTCACTTACTTGAAAACCAGAAAGTTGATATTCTTTCGCTTGACCATGATTTAGGAGAAGATAAAAAAGGAAATCTACTGCCAACAGGTTATGATTTAGTCAAGTATATTTGCGAAAATAACTTACGAGCAAACAAGATATACATTCATACGGATAACCCAGTCGGAAGAGAAAATATGTATCAGACTCTACAAGGAGCCAAAAGAAGAGGTTTTCTTGATTCAGACATTGAGATCTATCATTATTCGATTACCGAAAATAAATATACAGAGCGATAAACAGAAGGAACATCTGAAAGGTTTTAATACTATTCTTTAACATGGACAACAGCGTTACTTCTTACGGTCAATTCTGAAAAAATGATATCTTGAGAGAGGTAGTTTTTATGGATAATGATATTCCAATGTGGAAAGTATATGAATGGTTAAACACAAAAATTTTACATAATCTAAATAATTCAATAAACGTGAAAGTTTCCCATAATGTGATGCTAACTGGTCTTATTAGTGAGGAAAAAAGACAGGTTGATATTTTTGTTGATTTTAATATTTCTGGATACCAAGTAGCAATTGATTGTAAAAAGTATAGCAATAAAGTTGATATCAAAAAAGTAGAAAGTTTTATTGGAATGTGTGAAGACCTTGGTGTCGATAAAGGAATAATAATTGCTACCAAAGGATTTACTAAAGGTGCAAAGAAAAGGATTCAAAATAACAGTAAAATTGAACTGCAGATATTGGATTGGAAAAAAGCATATAAGAGCATCATAACTGAGTTAGATTATAATAATAACTTAAACGATATATGTACATGCTGTACGACAAAAGATAGTATTATTCCGGGAATACTCCTTTGGGATAGCCCCTATGGAGTAGAAGAATATGATGGTTCAACCAGTATTTACTTTCTGGGTGAATGTCTAAAATGCAATTCAAAATCGATTTATTGCGATCCTTGTGGGATTATTGGTATGAACGCTAAGTACAGCACATTTAAATGTGATTGTTGTGAGAGAGAGGTTACTTTTAAATGATTTCTCTAAAAAATATTATTGATAGTATAAATGCAATTCCCTGGTACTCAACTCCTAACGAATTAGCGAAATTATCTTTCCAATCTAAGACTGAATATCTATTTCGAGATAAATTAGATCTTTATTTTTCAGATAGGTTTTCTCAAGGTATTTCTAATGTATTCCCTATAAGGGAGTGGTCTTCATGGAAAGAGTGGGGCATTGACCCAGTACATTTAGAATTATATGTTAAAGAAAAAGGAATAAATATAAGAAGCAAAGACAAAGAAACAAGAAAAATAGAAATAAGTAAACTCCCAATGGAAATTAAGGATTTAACATTTACTTATGATCTAAAAGGCACCCAAGCGATTGATCTTGCTCTTTTTGAATACCCTAAACTTAAACCTAAGTATGGGAACCCACCTTTCCCACTTGTGTCTCTGTTAGAGTTTAAATGCGAGGTAATTTATCAGTTAACGCCCAGTTTATTAAAGAAAAAGAGTTATATAGAAAAAGATATTCAGCGCATGAAAAAGTTTCAGGTGCTGTATGATCATATCACCTTTTTTGAAATTCTAATTTTAGTTGATTTCCCACATGGAATAAATCCCATGTGGTATCCTTTAAATACCCATTTTGAAGAAATTAATAATTATCAAAAGAAAAAACCAGACGCATTAAACGAAATTAAAAGTTTTATAAATCAATATTTTAGTAAGGATCTACATATAGAATATGTTACTCTATCCGCGGGTATCTATTTAAATACTCCAGTAACACTACACTTTTGGATATTTACAAACAAAGAGACCTAATATATTTTGCCTCCTTAATTGATAAATGATTTTTTAAAATTTATAAAAAAACCTCCTCTCCCTAGTATAATTTATAAATTACTTTTCATAGGTAAATATAAAACAAAGTAGTTCTAATATGGCCAATACTTTTTAAAGAATTGAGAATTTAAAAACATGTGGCTATTAAATCAATCGCGAAGTTAGAATTAATTTATCGTAATAACAAAGAAAAAGAGACCTAGATAGGTCTCTTTAAACTGTCACTCTTTATGGATCATTTATTTTTTCTCTCCATTAACTGTTTCAAGCGCTACAATAAATTTCTCTGCAATACGTAGGATAACTGGAACAGATACAGCATTGCAGACTTGTTTCTAAATATGTGAATTTGCAATCCTTCTGGAATTTAATAATAATTGTCCACCGAGAACCCTTGAAATCTTAATGCCTCTTTTAGAGTTAATTTTCCAAAACCCACTAATCCAAAATTAATGGTACGTTATGATCTTCATAACTTCTCCAAATTACTGCCTCTGATTTCCTTAAGATATTCCAAGTGATAATGAATACTTAAAGATCATTAACTATCTTCCTTTTAATATTCTTCCGCTAACATTACTGTTATACAATCCCCATCATCAATTATGAAAACTTTACCAATAAATTTATTAGTTAAATTTGCTAGCATAAGTTGTTTACTATAAACAGGCTCTTCTTGACTATGATTTATATATGTTGTTTTTTTATTTTTGGATAAGGAAAAATCAAAAACTTGAAGATAATCAAGTTCTACAATATTTTTAATTTCCATTATAGAATCCATCATACCTTTGATTATTTCTGGTATAATTTCATCCTTTACCCGTTTTGTAATATACACCTGTTTAGGCTCAAACATGATCACCACTCCTAATAATCTCTATCTTATATTTTTGATTAAATGACTAACCGCAATTAAAATTCAAGTATAGTACTACTATACAACAAAGAATACAATCATGATTTTTTTACTAAACACAACAGATTAGTTACTAAGCAAAAGATAGTCTTGTTGCTATTTATTCACTCCGTATTTGAGTTGATCGATTACCAGCCCATTATAACCGAATTATTTAGAAAACGCTTAACTAAGTGTAAGGTGAATCTAATCATCTAAAAGTGTTTGTATTTTATTATTTATGGAGAACTTCAGAAGTAATAGATAAGCAATAAAAAAAGGGAAGCAATTATGCCCCCCTTTTTCTTCTTTCCTGCTGGCATTTGCGACAGACTTTCTGACCTTTGAGTCTTGAATTGTTATTACAAAATTGGATCTCCTGTTGTGAGATTGGACCTTTGCAGTCATTGCAAACTTGTTGCTCATTCTGTTGTGTTTGTTCATTTTCATATGGAACTGTCTGATTGTTGAAGTTGTTTGTTGGCTTATTGTATTGTTGTTGATTTGTCTGAGTGTGATTCTGTTTCATGTATTCCTTTTTTCGTGTATTAAAAACACAAGGAATCCCGAATAAGGAAGCAACTTTCGTTAATGCCCCCGCTTGTGCTGTTTTTAGAGCATCCCCGATATACCCAGTTGAATATGTACAACTTCCGAATGCTTCTTTGATCTCCTCCTCGATCTTCATAGTTCCTAATACAAGAACTTCATTACCAATAATTTCATATTTGACGGTGAAATCCCATCTTAAATCTTCCTGTTCATTTAATCTTTCAACGACAGTCGCGTTTGGAACATAGTCATACCACATTCCTTTCTTTCCTTCTCTTTTTTTTATTTGTGAAGGCGCAAATGGTCTCCTCAATTGATTCCACTTTAAAATATCTGTCATAATGATAAATCCTCCCTTTCTTGAGTAAGTATTTATTCTTATCTATTTGAGATTGGTGAGGCATCTCCTTGATTAAAATAGTTACTAAAAGAATATATTTTATAGTTGAAACTTTTTTCTTAACTTCTCCTTAAATTCTTAGATTCTTTTAGACAAAACCCTTTAGTTATTCCGAATTTTCAGTTATAATATAGTGAGTGTAACAAAAGGATACCGTGCGGAAACACGAAAATCCTACCTTTGAGTTAGTGTATGTGTTAAGAGTGTGAACCGAGTTGAATATATAAATGTTAAAAGGACTTTTTCTACACTGTTGTCAAACAGGATGTAGAAGAAGTCCTTTTAACCTTTTGGGACTTCCTGTAGTAACGAATAACTTTTTATTTATCTTGCTTCTGTATGTGCCTTCCTAAGAAAAGAGAACTCTTATGTAAATGTATCCTTTAGGAGCGGCTAAAAAATCTTTTAAGTAGAGATATAGGAAGGGACATTTATAATTACTTCGTATATATTGTCATAAGTTATATGTATATTCAACGGCTTAGAAATTTAGTAAGTAATAGTCTTGCTTTATTAAATCAAATTCCTCTGGTGTAACGACTGTTGTATCTAATTCTCCTTCTTCATCAAGGTATGTTAGAATAATAGAATTTCCATTGTCCTTAACCAAAGTTTTAGATGTTTTAAAAATTTTATTGAGTTGGATTAAGTATTCATTGCTCATTTGTACCATGTAGTATCTCCTCCTTTCTTCGTATTAATTAATTGAACACTGAATCCTCATTACCTTTTTATAATTAAATATTAATGATGAATTTACTAAAAAATACCAACGTAAACTTCGGAATATTTTAAATTTATTGTATAATTTAAAAAGAAAGGATTGAGGAGATACTATGCGGTTACATGTAGAAGAACAATACGATCACGAAGATAATAGTCAAACTGTTTATTCATTCACAAACACAAAAGCGTTTTCACCTATCAGTGTTATCAGTACGGAAGTACTAGAAGAAGTATTTGAATTTGCATTTGGAATGAGTTTTGGAGGTCAAGGATACCACAGAAATCATAGGGCAGGTGGTATTGATCGAAGAAGAAATGGCCAAATATTCGCAGATACTTTTCAAGGAAAACTTGCAGAGTTTGCTTTATGGGACTTTTTTATCTCCAATAATTTAGAAGTTCCAAAACCGGACACAGAAATGTATGAAGAAGGAATTTGGGATACTAGTGATTTTGAATATAAGGATATAAAAATTGCTGTAAAATCAACAAAGTCCTATGGCCAGTTAATGCTGTTAGAGTCTGAAGACTGGAATGATGAAGGACTGTATATACCAAATCTGAATACTGGAAATGAATTATATCACTATTTTATTTTACTTAGAATTCAACCTTTTACCCAATCTATATTATTAGAAAACAGATGTTTGTTCAATGATATAATTGATAAAGATAGTCTTAAGGAATTAATCATGCAACAAGAATACTCTTATGATATTCCAGGATATATTACGAATCGTAATCTTGTTCAATTAATTGAAAATAATTATTTTATTCCTCAAGGTGCATATCTAAATGTCATTCATGAAAAAAACAAAATGGATGCTGATAACTATTACATACAAACCGGACATATGCACCCTATAAACAGGTTAATTAAAATACTACAAAACTTGTAAAAATAAAATGGGATGCTACCATTCAAAGAAAAAATAATAATAAAAAAGGCATTAATCCAAAAGGGTTATTTTTATATCAGATTGGTATTTTTGTAAATCCTCTTTGGAATCCCAATAATATTCCATTTTTAATCCAAAAATATCAATAGCAGTTAAAGGAGATAATGGAACAAGAAAAAAGAGACCCTGAGGGGTCTCTTTTAATTGCTAACTTTTTGATATTCTTCAACTTTACTACTACTTGTTTGTTTTAATGCACTTAAAAGATTCGTAGCAATTCGTTCAATAACTGGTACACTGACAGCATTTCCCGCTTGTTTATATACATGACTATTAGCCATTTTTTCGGGAATCACATAATCCGTTGGAAACCCTTGAATGTTTAAAGTTTCTCTTGGAGTGAGTTTTCTGTATCCCCAATCGTCAATAACCAAAGGAACATTGTGCCCGCCTGTCCCCATGTTGGCTGTTAAAGTTGGGCATACATTACTTTGATTTTCCCTAATATAAACTCTTCTAAGTTGATATACAGTATCACGATTATGCATTGCTTCATGGATCATACCGTAATATTGTGACTCTTCATTGTAATAAAAGTTGTCAGCCTGTTTTACGTTTCTATTTAAGACATCTTCTATTGTTCTAGTTAATGGAATTTTGTCGGGGAATATAAAATTATCAAGGTCTTCTTTTTCTTTAAATCCAACAATGAAAATTCGTTCCCTATTTTGTGGTATGTTTCCATATTCCATTGTGTTCATAACTTTGTGGTCAATAAAATACCCGGAACTACTTAACATTTGTTGAATAACTTTAAATGTATTTCCTTTATCATGGCCAACTAGATTTTTAACATTTTCCAGGAAAATTGCTCTTGGTTGTTTCTTTCTAATGAAACGAACTACATCGAAGAATAAAGTTCCTCTTGGATCAATTGCTTCTGTCTTATTACTTTTACAGTTTGGACATAATACTTCTGAAATATATTGTTCATAAGTTACATCGTGTTGGCATTTGCAATCATCACATTGATATTTCATTCCATGTCTATTTCCTGCAACACTAAATGCAACACATGGCCATCCAGCAGTAATAATATCTACATCAGGCATATCATTTTCATCTAAATTACGAATATCATCTACTACTAATTCGTGTTCAAAATTGGCTTTATATGTGATAGCCGCATTTTTATCTATTTCATTTGCCCACTTAATTATGGCACCGGCTCTTTCAAACCCTTTATCTATTCCACCAACGCCCGCGAAAAGTGAGGCAACTGTAAATCTATCGTTTTCCATAAAATAACCTCCATAGGGAAGAACTGATGTTCTTAATTATATCTACACTAATTGTAGCATGATTTTGCTAATCTGGCTGCCCCCAAGAGAATATTTTCACATATTGTCATCTGAAAGTCTAGTATTTGCTATTTATTGTTCTCTTCAAATTCATCATAAGTTCCAGTTTCAGCAAAATCTATACGGAATACTAAATCATCTAGTTTCGTCACAACTACAGAATCAATTCCTATACTGTCTAACAATACTTTTGTAACAAGAGTCCGAGGTGGAAGTTGTAGAACTGTCTGTAAAATCCAATTTCCTAATTCTCTGTTTGGATTTGACATAAATCCTTTTCCTCCACCTTGACAAACTTTCGCTGAAAGTCTCTGTCCGTTCGGTAGAATAAGAGTACACGGTTCTCTATGATCTGTCACCTTGTCGTATGGAAAGAAACCTTCAAATCGGTTATGAATCCAACTAGGAATTGGAATATAAACTTCATCCTCATGTCTTGGTTTTCCACTTCTTTCCTTAGCATTCCACTGATTTAAACCACTCTTCGGATAAACTAGACCATCTTGTGCAGAATATAATGGTAGCACAACAAATTCGTATTGTTCTTCCAAACTTTCGTGGGATAGATACATATTTTTTGCTTCCTCACCCAATAAGAATTCAAATGGATTGTCCAATATGTCCACGTCAAAAGTAGCAACTGCATTGTCTGTAATGAATCTCTTGTACAACGTACTTTTTGATATAGAAAATTTGTATTCTGCATATTGATCGCTAAACCAAATGTTTTTTGCTGTAGTCGCAGTGGTGTTTAATCTCAATGTATCTAAATCAATCTTTTTTAGTTGCTCCTCATGAATTTCAAATGAACCTTCTTTACGAGTCACTAAGTGATAAATCATTTCATCAGCATCTGTAATTCGCAAAGCCAAATCAATACGATCATTTCTTAAGCATGATACTATTTCCATAATTTTATTAGGGGACTCATTTTGGAAATAATTTATGGCATGGTTAAATTCAGCAATTTTTTCTACGCATCGACCATTTCTGTGTTGAAAAGTTTTTAATGCTATTCCTACCTTATCTTTCATTGCATCGAAGGTAATATCCCCTCTTGATAAGTTGTGTGCTTCCAGTGACCTACAAAAGATATTTTCAGCCGCACGATAATACAGGTAAGGCACCTCGTTATCCGAAAAAAGGTTAGACAGTGAACCTACTGTTTGTAATAACTTAATATATTCTCTTCTTTGTTCTTCACTTTGATTATTATAAAACATCTATAGTTCCCCCTTCCTATAAACATCATAACAATGATTGAATCATCACTACAATAGTAATAAAAATTATCACCAAAAAGTAACAAAAAAAAGGAGTAGGGAAATTAATCCCTGCTCCTTTTTTCGTCTTGTATGTTCTTTATCCCAATTCGCTTATAATAAATCGTTTTTCTTGAGACGATTATTAGTTTGTACTTGGGTATTGCAGATGGAGACGGCGGGATTTGAACCCGCGTCCAGAAACTCTAACACTTAAGCTTCTACGCGTGTATCTTACCTATTTGAAGTTTCGCGTAGCATTATGCCGATAAGCGGGCGTCCTGTACGCTAACTTGAAAATCTCTTGTAGACAGCTCAAGTTGCACTGGCTACCGTATCCCACTAAAGTTGAGCTCTACCTAGCCACATGGGCGATGGATAGATAAAGCAGATCCGAGCTTACGCTGCGAATGCTAAGTTGTTGTTTGTTTTGCCTGTTGTTATAAGTTCCGTTTTTACGGAGCCGAGCCTCCGACGCGCAACTCAAGCTCAGACTATCCCTGTCGAATCCATAACGTCCCCGTTTATGGAATATGTTGCTTAGTTACATAACTTACTATACATCAAATATGGTCAAAATTCAAGTGAGACATTCTACCAGCAATGGTAAACCTATTACTGGTTACGTTCTTTAAATGCTCTTTCCATATCACGTTTGGCTTCTTTTTTCTTCAAGACGTCACGTTTATCGTAATCTTTTTTCCCTTTACCTAAACCTATCAATACTTTGGCGTAGCCACTTTTCAGATACATCTTCAATGGTACGATCGTATAACCATCTCTTTTTGTATCCCCGATTAACGTACTGATTTGTTTTTTGTGCAACAATAGTTTTCTAGCTCTTAATGGATCGTGGTTAAATCGATTTCCTTGCTCGTATGGACTAATATGCATATTGGAAATCCACGCTTCGTTATTACGAATTCGTATGAAAGCATCCTTTAGTTGCACCTTACCATTACGAATAGATTTAATCTCTGTACCTTGAAGTACAATCCCTGCTTCGATCGTTTCTTCGATAAAATAATCATGGTTTGCTTTTTTGTTCTGTGCAAGTACCTTATCATCATGCTTTTTAGCCATTTCATTCACCCCTCAAAAACTAAAGAAAGAGCGACTTTGTAATCGCTCCGTTATTTTTTCTTCGGTCGTTTACGACGTTGAGATTTTTTCGCAACTGACTCGTAAAACTTTTGTTTCTGTTTTGTTCCTTTTTTCGGACCAGGCTGAGATTTTTCTCTATTTCCAGTACCACTGCTGCCCTTTTTAGACGCATGTATAACTTTTGGTGTTTCTTTTCTAGTGCGCTGGAATGCTTTTTTCATTCCGACGATTTCAAAATCAATCGAAGCTTCTTCTGGTTTTACAGCAGACACTCGAACCGTAACTTCATCACCGATACGGAACTGCTTTCCAGCTCGTTCCCCAATCATCATCATTTGACGATCGTCAAAACGATAATAATCATCGGTCATATTCGTCACATGTACGAGACCTTCAATCGTATTTGGAAGTTCGATAAATAGACCGAAGTTCGTTACGGAACTAACAATCCCTTCAAATTCCTCGCCGATTTTATCAGCCATATACTGAGCTTTTTTCAGTGCATCCGTATCACGCTCAGCATCTACTGCGCGACGTTCCCGTTTAGACGTATGCTCAGCAATATCGTCCATAATGGCTCCCCAATGGTTAATGGTTGCCTGCGACACGTCTTCATTCACTAAATACGTACGTATTAAACGATGAACGATTAAATCCGGATAACGACGAATTGGTGATGTGAAGTGGGTATAAAATTCGGTTGATAAACCAAAATGTCCTAGACATTCGGAATAGTATTTAGCCTGTTGTAATGAACGTAAAAGCATCGTAGAAATAACCGGTTCTTCTGGCATTCCTTCAATGTTTTCGATAATTTCCTGTAATGCTTTTGGATGAACTTCGTTACCAGTCCCTTTAACGACTATCCCAAAATTCGTTAAGAAATTAAAGAATCGTTCTAGTTTTTCGGGCTTTGGATCTTCGTGAATACGATAAATAAACGGTACGTCCATCCATTTAAAATGTTCTGCAACTGTTTCGTTGGCAGCAAGCATGAACTCTTCAATTAAACGCTCTGCAACAGTACGCTCTCGAGTTGCAATATCTGTTGGCCAGCCATCTTCATCGACTATTATTTTTGCTTCTGGGAAGTCAAAGTCAATTGCTCCACGTCGTTCACGTTTGTTACGTAGGATTTCCGCTAGCTCTCCCATTAGCTCGAACATCGGCACTAAGTCTTTATAACGCTCTATTAATTCTTCGTCTTTTTCTTCTATAATCTTGTATACATCCGAGTACGTCATTCTTTCAGTAGTTCGAATCACACTTTGGAAAATTTCGTGTGAGGTAACCATCCCTGACCCATCAATGATCATTTCACAGGATAAGGTTAAACGATCTACTTGTGGATTTAACGAACAAATTCCGTTAGACAATCGATGTGGAATCATAGGAATAACACGATCGGCTAAGTATACACTTGTTCCACGATCATATGCTTCTCGGTCTAATGGCGATCCTTCCGTTACATAATGACTTACGTCAGCGATATGGACGCCAAGTTTATATGTACCATCGGAATTTTTCGTAACAGTTACGGCATCATCCAAGTCTTTAGCGTCTGCTCCATCAATTGTAACGATTACTTCATTTCGAAGATCTCTACGATCATCCATGTCCTTCTCGTCAATTTGATCTGGTACAGACTCTGCTTGGTTGATCACTTCTTCTGGGAAGTCAATCGTTATTCCATGCTTATAAATAATAGAAAGTATATCGACACCTGGATCATTTTTATGACCTAGAATTTGTGTTACCATCCCTGTAGCGGACTTTCTTTCATTTGGCCACTCGGTAATTTCTACGACTACCTTATGCCCCTCAATTGCCCCAAGCGTGTCTCCTTTGGCGATAAAGACATCCATAGGGACTTTTTTATCGTCTGGGATTACAAATCCAAAGCCTTTATTGTCTTGGAATGTTCCAACAACCTGCGTCATACCGCGCTGTGTTATTTTTATAATGGATCCTTCTCTGCGATCTCCTGATGTTTCTTTGGAAACACGAACGAGTACCTTGTCTCCGTTGACTGCTCCATTTACCTCGGTAGGTGGGATGAAAATGTCATCCATTCCGCTCTCTTCCGGAGTAACGAAACCGAACCCTTTTGCATGCCCAATAAATTTCCCAACGATTAAATTCATGCGAGAAGGAATCCCATATCTATTCGATCTAGAGCGAACGACGAAACCATATTCCTCCATTTGGACTAGTGTTTTCACTAGCTCTTTAAATTCATCAGCATCTACCAGATTAAAATGCTCTTCTAGCTCTTTTGTAGTCATTGGTTTATATTCTTCTGTGTTCATTAGATCTAGTAATTGTTGTTTCATATTTTCCATCTAACATCCCTCCTTTTTCAGCGTGTGCACATTTGGACTGTTTTACACATTCCAATCAAGCGACTCTAAAAAGTTTAATATATCTTCGTGCAATTGTTCTTTTTCTGAACCCAGTGTGATTACGTGTCCGGAGTTTTCATACCAATTTAGTTTTTTCTCGAATGATTCCGCCTGTTCATATATATACTCAGCAGAAGAAATATCGATAACTTTATCTTTTTTTCCTTGAGTAACTAATAAAGGAGCATATACATGATCCACATGCTCACGAACATTGTAAACAAATTCTCTTAGCTCAGCCAATGTCTCCATTGGTGTTTTTCGAATAGCCTCTACTTCTTCTTCGATTTGTTGTTCGGATTTTCCTTCATATTTTTTATATTCTTTTGCGTATTTTACTACACCTTCAAACATAATATCAGTCGTTTTCATCGTCATCGGGGAGCACATAGTGACAATACCTTTTACAGGTACTGTATACCCTAACTTCAGTGAAAATACTCCTCCAAGTGAAAGCCCGGCAACAGCAATTTCCTCATAGCCAGCTGCTTTTAAACGGTCATATCCTCTCATAACATCCTTCCACCAGTCCTGTGGTCCTGTTTCCAATAGTTCTTCTGGTGGCACACCATGTCCTTTGTAATGAGGAGCGAGTGATGTGTAGCCGTTTTTCTCTAAAAAGCGTCCAAGCATACGAACATCTGAAGAATTTCCTGTAAAACCATGAAGCAGCAATACCGCACGTTTGCCAGCTTCAAAGAAAAATGGCTTAGGAGTTGAAATTCGCATATGTAAAACCTCCATCAATAATAGCTTTTTGCATTATTTATCATACTAATTATTTCATTAATTAGTTTAATATGCCCGAATAATGCCTTATATTTCATATGTATAATTATTTTTAGTTAAAAGAAAACGCCTAACCAATCAGAAGTCGGTCAGGCGGTTCACATCTGTTTATTAATCAAAAGGCTTTGGCTTTAGTGTATAATACACTCACCGGAATAAATGACCCTATCAATAGAGTAGGATTAAAATTTAGTTATGGCAATAGTCAATATAAAAAATAGAACTGCAAGTACAACCGTCACTCTATGTAAGACTAAGTCCATACCTCGAGCTTTTTGTTTTCCAAAAAGTTGTTCAGCTCCACCAGAGATGGCTCCTGAAAGACCAGCACTTTTCCCTGATTGTAACAATACAACAACGATTAATGCGAGCGCAACGATGACAAGTAAAGTCAATATTAATGCGTGCATTTATTCCACCTCCTGAAAAGAACGTTCACAATATATATAATTTTACCAAAAAACAAGTACATTTACAACCTATCCCCCAAAATATTTAGGTAAAAAAGCAGTTAGCAAATTTCGCTAACTGCTTTTTTACATTATTTTTTTAAGTTATAGAATGTTTTTTCGCCTAGGTACTGAGCAGTTTCGTATAACTGATCTTCAATACGCAGTAATTGGTTGTATTTTGCTACACGGTCTGAACGAGATGGTGCACCAGTTTTGATTTGACCAGCGTTTGTTGCAACTGCGATATCTGCAATTGTTACATCCTCTGATTCACCAGAACGGTGAGAAATAACTGCTGTGTAACCAGCGCGTTTTGCCATTTCAATTGCATCAAATGTTTCCGTAAGTGTACCAATTTGGTTAACTTTTACAAGAATAGAGTTACCTATACCTTGTTCAATTCCTTGCGATAATTTTTCAGTATTCGTTACAAATAGATCATCGCCCACTAACTGTACTTTTTTGCCTAAGCGTTCTGTTAATAATTTATGACCTGCCCAGTCGTTTTCGTCTAAGCCGTCTTCAATTGAAATGATTGGGTATTTTTCGCAAAGCTCTTCATACCAAGCAACCATTTCTTCAGAAGTTTTTACAACACCTTCACCAGATAAGTGGTATTTGCCATCTTCTTTATTGAATAATTCAGAGGCAGCAACGTCCATTGCAAGAAGTACTTCTTCTCCTGGTTTATAACCAGCTTTTTCAATTGCAGTCATAATAGTAGAAAGAGCTTCTTCGTTAGATTTTAAGTTCGGTGCAAATCCGCCTTCATCTCCAACTGCTGTGTTAAGCCCAGCTTCTTTTAATACTGCTTTTAAGCTATGGAAAATTTCTGCTCCCATACGTAATGCATGACGGAATGATTCTGCGCCTACTGGCATTACCATAAATTCTTGGATATCCACGTTATTATCCGCATGCTCTCCACCATTTACGATGTTCATCATCGGCACTGGAAGTTGCTTTGCATTAAATCCACCTAAGTATTGATAAAGTGGAACATCTAAGTAATCTGCAGCTGCATGTGCAACAGCGATAGATACACCTAAAATAGCGTTTGCGCCTAAATTTCCTTTATTTTCAGTTCCGTCTAGTTCGATCATTGCATGGTCAATTTCTACCTGATCCAATACGGAGAAATTCTCTTCTAGTTCAGCTGCAATAATGTTGTTTACATTCTCAACTGCTTTTAAAACACCTTTGCCTAGATATCTTGACTTATCACCATCACGAAGTTCTACTGCTTCATATTCACCAGTAGATGCACCAGACGGAACGATTGCGCGTCCATATCCACCGCTTTCTGTAAATACTTCTACTTCTACTGTTGGATTTCCGCGTGAATCTAATACTTCACGTGCTTGAATTTGTGTAATAATTGGCATTTTTAACTCTCCGTTTCGATTAGTGTTTTACCTGTCATTTCAGGCGGTGTTTCTATCCCTAATAAGTGTAACATGGTTGGAGCCAAATCGGCTAAAATTCCGTCGCTTCTTAGCGTTTCATTTTTTACTGTAACTACTACTGGGACAGGATTTGTCGTGTGCGCTGTCATTGGCTGACCTTCCATCGTTGTTACTTCATCTGAATTTCCGTGATCTGCTGTAATAATAGCATGTCCACCTTTTGCTAAAATGGCATCTACAACTTTGCCTAGACAATCGTCCACTGCTTCAATAGCTTTTATCGTCGGTTCTAACATGCCACTATGTCCCACCATATCAGGATTAGCAAAATTTAAAATAATTGCATCAAATCGATCATTTGCAATTGCATCCAACAGAGCATCGGTTACTTCATAAGCGCTCATCTCAGGCTGTAAATCATATGTAGCAACCTTTGGCGAGTTGATTAGAATACGTTCTTCCCCTGGGAAGGTTTCTTCTCTACCACCACTCATAAAGAACGTGACATGTGGATACTTCTCGGTTTCTGCAATTCGTAATTGTGTTTTGTTATGTTTGGAAATTACTTCTCCTACTGTGTTATACAAATTCTCTTTCTCAAACACTACATCTGCCACAACATCATCACTATAATGAGTGAACGTAACAAATTTCAAGTTCGTTGGATGCGTGTCGCTTAAAGGAATACTATCAAATGATGGTGTGTTTAAAGCTAGCGATAATTGAATAGCACGGTCAGGTCGGAAATTAAAGAAAATGACCGCATCATTCGTTTCAATTGATACAGCAGGCTTTGCATCTTCCTCTATCACAAAAGGAACAACAAATTCATCGACAATATCCTCTTCATAGGATGCTAAAATACCAGCTGTTGCTGATTCTGCGGTTTTACCTAAACCTTCTACAATGGCTTTATATGCTATTAAAACCCTTTCCCATCTGCGATCGCGATCCATTGCATAGTATCTACCACTAATAGAAGCAAATTTCCCTATACCAATTTCCTTCATTTGTTTCTCTGTTTCTGCTACATAACCAATCGCCGTGCGCGGACCAACGTCGCGTCCATCCAAAAAGCCATGGACAAATACTTCTTCGAGTCCTTGTTCTTTTGCAAGCTTCAACAAAGCAAACAAATGCTTATAGTGACTATGAACACCACCATCTGAAAGCAAGCCCATCAAGTGTAATTTCCCACCTGTTTGTTTTACATGGTCAATTGCAGCTAATAGCTTTGGCTCTAAGAAAAATTCTCCTTCACGAATTGATTTGTGAATTCGAGTTAGGTTTTGGTATACGACTCTACCTGCACCAATATTTAAATGACCAACCTCTGAATTACCCATTTGACCTTCAGGCAGACCTACTGCTTCTCCTGAGGCCGTCAAAGTAGCATTCGGAAAGGTCTTCCAATATCGATCGAAGTTCGGTTTATTTGCTTGAGCAACAGCATTCCCAAACGTTTCATGACGCAAACCGAAACCATCTAGAATGATTAGTGCTACTGGACTTTTAGGCATTTGCACCAGCCTCCAATAGTTTCACAAAAGAGTCTACTTGTAGGCTTGCTCCTCCTACTAATGCACCGTCAATATGCTCCTTGGAAAGAAGCTCTTCAATATTTTCTGGTTTCACACTACCACCGTATTGGATGCGAACCTGACTAGCTACTTCTTCTCCAAAACCATCTAAAATCGTTTCACGAATTGCTTGGCATACGTCATTTGCATCATCTGCAGTAGCCGTTTTTCCAGTTCCAATCGCCCAAATTGGCTCATATGCAATAATCGATTGAATTAGTTGCTCTTCTGTTAATCCTTCAATTGCAGCCATTACTTGGTTAGAAACAATCGTTTCTGTTTCGTTTTGCTCACGCTGCTCCAATGTTTCACCCACACAAATGATTGGTGTTAGGTTAAACTCAAAAGCAGATTTTACTTTTTTATTGACCGATTCATCTGTTTCATTGAAATATTGACGACGTTCAGAGTGACCAATTACAACGTATTCTACTCCTAAGTCTTTCAGCTGATGACCACTAACTTCACCTGTAAATGCTCCCTCTTTTTCCTCGTGCATCGTTTGAGCACCGATAGAAACGAACGAACCCTTTGTCGCTTGAACAAGCTGATCTAAAAATAGCGCTGGAGCGCAGATTACTGCATCAACTTTTGTGCTATCCACTTGTTGTTCTTTTAACTGAAGTGCAAATTCCTTTGCCTCACCAAGTGTTTTATACATCTTCCAATTCCCTGCTATTACTGGTTTACGCATATGACATCTCCTCCATTACTTATCGTTTAAAGCGGAAACTCCAGGCAAATCCTTACCTTCCATAAACTCTAAGGAAGCTCCTCCACCTGTAGAAATATGATCCATCTTCTCGCCAACATTGAACTTTTCAACAGCAGCTGCAGAATCGCCACCACCGATAATCGTATAGCCTGCAGTTTCAGCCATTGCATTTGCTACAGCTTTTGTACCTTCTGCAAATGCATCCATTTCGAATACACCCATCGGTCCATTCCAAATAATTAGCTTACTATTTTTAATAACGTCTGCGTATAGTTCTCTTGTTTTTGGACCAATATCTAATCCCATCCAATCAGAAGGAATGTCAGTGATATCTACTACTTTTGTGTTAGCATCCTTTGAAAATTCATCTGCCACTACTACATCTACTGGCAAATAGAACGAAACACCTTTTTCTTTTGCTTTTTCAATGAAGCCTCTAGCTAGGTCAATTTTATCTTCTTCCAGTAGAGATGTTCCAACATCACGGCCTTGTGCCTTCGTAAAAGTATACGATAAGCCTCCACCTATAATAATATTATCTGCTTTGTCCAATAAATGATCGATTACCCCAATTTTATCTTTTACTTTTGCTCCGCCGATAATGGCAGTAAAAGGACGTTCAGGCTCAGCTAAAGCTTTTCCTAATACATCTAACTCTTTTTGCATTAATAGCCCTGACACAGCTGGAAGTAGTTTTGCGATCCCTTCTGTTGTAGCATGTGCACGATGAGCAGCACCAAAAGCATCGTTAACATACACATCTGCTAGCTTCGCAAAAGATTTTGCTAGCTCTGCGTCATTCTTTTCCTCACCTGCATGGAAACGAACGTTTTCTAATAGTACAATGTCGCCGTCTTCCATTTCTGAAACTGTTTTTTCCACAGCTTCGCCGATAGATTCATCTAATTTTTGTACTGGCTTATCCAAAAGTTTTGCTAAATGTTCTCCAACCTTAGTCAAACGTAAATCTTCCTTCACTTCACCTTTTGGTCGTCCCATATGGCTTGCTAAGATTACTTTTGCACCTTGTTCGATTAAATAACTAATCGTTGGGAGTGCCGCACGAATTCTTGTATCGTCCGTGATAGCTCCATCTTCCATTGGGACGTTAAAGTCCACTCGACAAAATACACGTTTTCCTTGTAAAGCTACATCGCTCATTGCTTGTTTAACCTTCATGAGATAAGCCTCCTTGTTAATCTGTAAAAAAAAGGAGCGAGGGGGTAATCCCTGGCTCCTTTACCCTCTTTCATTATAGAGGTAAATCTATCGAATCGCCACGAAAAATCACATTGTTACTATGTGCTTTCCTTAGTCAAGTACGAAAGAGTTATAGTCCTTTTTTAGCCATAAGTAATGCAAGGTCGATACAACGTGCAGAATATCCTGATTCATTGTCGTACCATGCTAATACTTTTACTAAATTATCTCCAAGTACCATAGTAGAAAGACCATCTACAGTAGATGAAGCTGTATTTCCGTTATAATCTCTAGAAACTAAAGGAAGTTCATTGTACTCCATAATTCCTTTTAATTCATTTTCAGAAGCAGATTTTAGTACTGCATTTAACTCATCCACTGTAACGTTTTTGTCTAATTCAGCTACAAAGTCAACGATAGAAACGTTTGGAGTTGGTACACGAACTGCCATACCATCTAATTTCCCTTTTAACTCAGGAAGTACTTTTGCTACTGCTGCAGCTGCTCCTGTAGTTGTAGGAATCATAGATTCTGCTGCTGCACGCGCACGACGATAATCGCTATGTGGTAAGTCTAAAATACGTTGGTCATTTGTGTATGAGTGAATAGTAGTCATCATTCCACGCTTAATACCAAATTGATCTTGTAATACTTTTGCTACTGGTGATAAACAGTTTGTAGTACATGAAGCATTTGATACTACATGGTCTGTTTCTGGATTATATTGATCAGCATTTACACCCATTACAAATGTAGGCATATTATCTTTTGCTGGAGCAGAAAGGATAACTTTTTTAGCACCCGCTTCTATATGTTTACCAGCTTTTTCAGTTGTGCTGAAAATACCTGTACATTCAATTACGATATCTACTTGTTGCTCTTTCCATGGCAATGCAGAAGGATCTTTTTCAGCAAATACGCGAATTTTTTTACCGTTTACTACAAGGTATTCTCCTTCAGAAGTAACTTCTGCATTGAAAATCCCATGAACTGAATCGTATTTCAATAAATGAGCAAGCATTGCTGCATCCGTTAAATCATTGATTGCTACTACTTCTAGTTCATTTTGTTCTAAAGCTTCTCTGAATACTTTACGTCCAATACGTCCAAAACCATTAATCGCTAATTTTACTGTCATTTTAAATTCCTCCTAGTTGTTTTGTTCTATTAATCGCATTATTTCATGTGCTGCACCTTCATCGGTTACTAAAACCGTTTGGGCTGGTGCCTGTTTAAAATATGACAACAGAGCATTTGCTTTTTTTGCGCCTCCAGCTACTGCTAGAAGATGCTCCATATTTTCCAATTGTTTAAGCTGAACACCAATCGTGCGAATTCTGTGTACCGCTTCTCCTTGGGCATTAAAGTAATACCCGAAGGCCTCACTTACTGCACCGATTTCTTTCAAGCGTTGCATTTCCTCTAAACTAGAATTTCTTCGGCGAGCCATTTCAAGCGCATCTCCAATACCATGAATAATGATATTCGTCCGCTCATAAAAATCCATCATTTCTTTTATAAATGGCTCATTTTTCATTGCTGCGTAAGCTTCCTCACTCAGGCTATCTGGCATGTATAATGTCCGATACGATCCATTCATTTTGTTCGCAAAGAGAGAGGCGATTGTATTAGCTTGTAATCGAACATCCTTACCTACTCCACCTCTTGCTGCTATAAATAACAGCCGCTTCCACTTGTCCGTTTGATGAACATAATTCGAAATAGAAGCAATCGTTGTTCCACCTGTAACTGCAATGATGGATTCATCCGATAAAATACTCTCTAAATATTTCGCCGCTTCTTGTGACTGAAGTAAAACAGAATTAGGATTAGTATCTACATTTCCCGGGACAATTATCACTTCTTTAATATTTAAATTACTAGCAAGTGATTGTTCGAGCTGCAATCTACCAGACCATTCTCGTACAACTTCTTTAAGCTCGATCAATAAATCTTTGCCACTAGAAGTTATACTTGCTCCATCTCTCGATATTTCTATCAATCCTTGATTGCGCAAAAAGTCTAATTCTTTTCTTGTTTCTCTTTCTGACAATCCTAGAAGATCTCCGATTACTCGACGACCAGACCCTGCAGACAATTGAATGGTTTGAAGTATTCGATACCTTTTCTGTAACAAGATGCTCATCTCAGGCAATAATTTTAATTGAGCCTGTAGTAATGAATCCATTTTTCACATCCCAACTGATTGTGACGTTTTTGTCCCACCACTTCACTTTTTGTCCCATATACTTAAAAAAAATTAATTTCTAAAATAAGCTTACAATATTCTATTCCCGATAGCAAGAATTTGAAACATTTTGTAAACAAATTCAAGGAAAAAATCATTCAACATATAAATGGCTATGTTGTGATTTAGGGGAGCTAGGAGCGATTATGAGTTCCTATATTGCGGTTTGGAACTTTTGACTCGCGATTCAGTCACGGTAACTTGTGATTAGAGTAGTGCCTCCAAAATAGTTGCGTAATCCACTTGCCCATATTGAATAATTTTGTCTTCCAATTCGATGACTGGGATCATCAGCATATATTTTTCATGAAGTGCATCGTCTTTTTCAATATTTATCTCATTTATTTCAAATTCAACATCTTCTCTTACTAGCTTTAGCATAAGCCTTGCATCATCACATAAATGGCAGCCAGGTCTTGTGTAGAATTTGATAATCATTTAGTATTCCTCCCATCAAACATCTAATACACATTTATTATAGCCTTTTTTAGTCAATTCGTATGCTACTCTCGACATGTTGAGTCAACTAAAAATTTACGTAAAAGAATGACATCAAAATACTTAAATACAATTTATTCTATAAAAGGTTAAAATAAAAGCGATACTTTTTATATGCCTATTCGTCTATAGCGATAAGGGAGGTCAGAGAATGGAAATTGAACAGCTATACAAAGAGCACAGTGATAGAATTTATAGCTATATATTTTTTCTTGTGCGTCAAAGAGAATGTGCGGAGGATCTTACACAAGAAACGTTTTATAAAGCATATAAAGGTCTAAATTCCTTTAACCAACAAGCTTCACCTACCACTTGGCTATTAAAAATAGCTCGGAATTTGACCTACGACTATTTTCGAAGGAAAAAGCTCATACAATTTTTCACCTTCGAGAAAGAGCATGATATAGAAACAAAGGTACTTTCACCAGAAAGTCGATTCGAACAAAAGGAACAGCTTACTAGAATGTATGATTCCTTATATAAGCTAAAAAAAGAGTATCAAGAGGTCTTGCTTTTGCGCAAGATACAAGAATGTTCGATTCAAGAAACTGCCTTTATACTTGGCTGGACTGAGGCAAAGGTGAAGATGAAAATGACACGAGCACTTGAGGCACTTAAAAAGGAGTTTCATCGGGAAGGAGATTATGCAAATGAAACCATCAAAAGAATTCGATGAGCTTTTTGAGGAAATGAAAGCTGTGGAGCGTACACTTGAAGCAAAGAAAAATACGTGGCTAGCCTTGAAGGACAGACTAGAAACAAAAAGAAATCGCAACATATTTCCCGTATTTATATCACTAGCAATAATAGCTATCGCTTCCTTTTTAGTTTTTACTTACATTAATCCTACCGAGACGGAACAATCTGCACAACCAATGTCAAATGAACAGGTTATAAAAGCAGTATTAGAAAGAGAATACAATGGACCTGATATGGAAATTTCGCGATTATTGAACGAGTGGTGGGACCTGCAAAGCTCAACCAAAGCAGAAACTCAAGAAGAATACGATCAACTTCTGGAATCCAATGAATACAAAGGTTTTATGAATTATTATCAAACTACCTTTGGCGATTATTTCACGGAGAATATGTTATCAAATGCAATCAGTTCAAATCTGGTTTTTAAATATAATCATTATTTAATAGACAATGATATAAAAATGAATCTTGAAAATGTCCAAATTAATCAGGAGAAGGATCATCCCAATATATATCGCCCACTAATAGAAGTTTCCTTAACCAATAGTCAAGGACAGCAAATTATTCATAAAGTGAGAGAAGAATTTATTTTTTCAAAATCAGAGCCAGGAAAAATAGGGAGCTATAATGGAGTGAAAGATGGCGGAGGCTTAGAGCTTCAGGAGAAAATAGAGAATTTTGATGCGTATGTTGGAGATATAAAGACTCCATCTATTGATGTTTCCTTTGATACGCTTTGCTTCAATGGAAGAATTGTTGATCAGGAAGAGAAAGTAAAATTTAAATCAGGATGTACTTCGAATAACAACAAAATAAATGCTATTCTAAAAAACTTTGAATATCTTTCTGTAAAAGAGGCAACCGAGGCAGAAAGTAGAGAAAGGGCAGAGGCGCTCCCTCTTATCAACAATTATCAAATTTCACTCTCAAACGCAGCAGATAAAGAAACAATATTGTATACTATTACTCTCTTCGAGGGTGGTATAGTTATGTTTTCACCTGGTTCTGATTTTGGAACAAACGGCGGCATTACAACCGAACCCGATAGAATGGTCTATGAAATGGTAAAGTTGATGCTAGATGAATTTGCTGAAAATTAATAACAAAAAAACCAACAAATCGTTGGTTTTTCTTATTTTATAATGTCAAAATAAATTCTGCTTCTCCATCATTAATCTTGCCTGTTTTTTGGAATCCAAAGCTTTCGTAAAGTTTAATAGCTACTTCATTGTTTGGCTCGGTTGACAAATAAATCACTTCACAATTATCTAACTGTTTCATTTCATCTAATACCAACTGAACAGCCTCTTTTCCATAGCCTTTCCCCTGACAGGTGTAGTCTATCATTAAACGACATATCCAATAATTTTTCGTTTCTTCGTCTAATCCATACATCGTGAAGCCAATAATTTTGCCATCTACCTCGATGCCTCTTACAATCCACCCAGTTTCGTAATTCGATTGAACAATAGATAGTGCATTCGAAGCTACAAATTTTTCTACAACAGTCGCTTTTCCATCCACATTCGTAGTCAAAAGAACTGTATGTAACCAATTATCTTTGTTGATCTCTACTAGTTTCATCCAAAATCCCCCCTATCATTACTTTATCAAAATGATAAAACGAGAAAAAGCCCTATCCAGGGCTTTTTCGAATTAAATATTTACCATTTACGACCTGCTCCACCACCACCGGAGCTACCGCCGCCAAATCCCCCAAAGCCACCACCAGAACTTCGTCCGCCTCCGCCAAAACCACCACCGAAGCCTCCTGGACCAAACATTCTAGTGCTATTACGTCTTCTTCCTGGACCGCCTCCACCGCCGCCAGACATCATATTCATGATTAAATAAATAACTACAATACCAATGATAATTGTTGGAAGTGAGATTCCACCGCCTGTAGAGCCTGCGAGTGGAGAAGGCTCCTGTGGACTAGCCAACTCGGTATCCCAACCATATTCGGTAGCAACCTGATTATATAAGAGCTGGTAAGTAGAAAGTATAGCTCCCGGGACATCTCCCTGCTCTAAAAAGGGAAGTGTGTACTCTTCTATGATTCTCCCCACTTTTCCATCAGGTAAAGCGCCCTCTAAACCGTAACCGACGTTTATATAAACCTCACGATCTCCTACTTTGTTAGGGTCCATCTCTAGTAATAAAAGGACGCCGTTATCCTTCTTTTCATCCCCAATACCATATCCACGCATCACATCTACCGTATATGTCGAAACGTCTTGACCTTTTAAAGACTCCACTGTCATCACGACAATTTGCGCACCAGTTGCATTTTCTAAATTTTGTCCAAGTGTTTCTATTTCCTGCTCCTGCTCTTCTGATAGCACGTCATAGAAATCCTGTACATATAGTTCTCCAGGAATTGCAGCTGGATAGTCCGATTTGGCAAACGTTAGCAAAGGAAATAAAAATGTAAGGAGAAGCGCAAGTGAAATCGCACGAGCACTTTTCTTCATCAGTCTCCAGCTCCTTCAAAATCTACTACAGGTGCTTCTTCTGCCCCCTCAGCTGCTTTGAAGTACTCTTTCTCATCAAAGCCAAACATCGAAGCTACTATACTTCCAGGCATCCGTTTTACTTTTTTATTGTAATCCGAAACTACTGTATTATAATCCTGTCTTGCTACAGAAAGTCTATTTTCCGTTCCAGCAAGCTCATCCATCAATTGTCTAAAGTTTGCATCTGCTTTTAGATCTGGATAATTTTCTACCACTACTAATAATCGGCTCAAAGCTCCAGATAATTCATCATTCGCCGTAGCTTGTTCTTCTGGTGTCCCCGCTCCTGCCAATTTAGATCTTGCATCCGCTATATTCCCAAGTACTTCTTGTTCATGCGCTGCAAAGCCTTTAACTGTATTAACTAAGTTTGGTATTAAATCCATTCTTCGTTGCAGCTGGTTTTCAACTTGCGCATATGCGTTGTTTACGTTTTCTTCTTTGTCTACAAAACCGTTATAGCTTGTCATGAATATCCCTGCAATAACAGCAATAATTACAACTACAATGATTATTGGTATTAATAATTTCTTCATTTCGCTCACCTCTTTAATAATTATAGTCTTATTGTACCTTTATATTGAAAATACAAAACCTATTCTATTTACGGAATGAAGTAAACTAAGTTTCAAACTTTTTAAAATGGAAGAATGTTCCGTTTAGCGAGTAATGCTATCTGTAGAACGAGTAATCCATAATTGAACACGAGTATTTGTAATTAGAGCGCTAGTAAATCTATCTTAAGAGCAAGTAAACAGTCTTGTACCGAGAGTAATACGAAAGAGGCTGGATTAAATGAAGAATCTTTCTTACATTGTTTAGTTATAGCATTCAGTGGTAATGATTATTAAATGAAATCTTTCTTTTCATTCTAAAAAACGAGGTGATTTTGATGAGCGATACTTTGCCAAAAGAAGCCGTTAATACGCTTGAACAAATTCAGGGGAAATTTCCAGGCTATCGACGTGCTCATGCTAAAGGAGATTTTTATGAAGCTATTTTTACACCAAATGGTAATGCGACAGCCTATACCTTAGCCCCCCACTTACAGCAAACACCAGTGACTGCTACAGTTCGTTTTTCTAATAGTCCACCAAATCCTACTGCAGCAGATTTCCTATCTCCAGCAAAAGGAATGGCTATTCATTTTCATCAGCCCGATGGTTCTATCAGTCACCAAGTTTGTGCAACCGTTCCAATGTTCGTCACGAAAGATCCCAAAACATTTACAGACATGTTAAAAATATTAACCTCTCACAAAACCGGCATTCATTCAATTGATTTAGGTCTAGGTGTAACACAACTTCTTACTACTTTCCCGGAGCATAAAAATACATTACTGGCGCTAAAGGGACAGCTAAAGCAACCACCAATAAGTTATGCAACTCTAAATTATTACCCCATACATGCCTTCTATTTTGTTAATGCTGAAGGCAAGCGGCAGGCTATAAAATACGAGTGGCATCCAGTGAAGCAGGAAAAATCACCTTCTATCCTTGATAGACTTAACTTATCTACCGATTATTTGAGCGAGGATTTGGAGAGACGACTCGATAAAGGAACTGTAACATTCGAACTTTACATTCGATTAGCGGAGAGCACAGACACTACTGATGATCCTACGAATGTTTGGCCAGATGACAGACAAAAAATTCTAGTAGGTCAATTGGCTATTAATAAAAAAATATTTCCAACAGAAAGCCTTTTGTTCGACCCTACTATAGTTGGAAAAGGGATAGAGTTACCGGACGATCCAATTCTACATTTTAGGCATGAAGCCTATGCAGTATCCTACGATAGAAGAAATAATGAAAACAAAAAAACACCCTAAACAAATTATGTTAAGAGTGTTTCTCAGCTTTTTAAATTCCATCTGCGAGGATCGAACTCACATCACAAGCTTGTAGACTTGTTGTTAACAATATCAAAACGCAACCAACTTGAAACATGAGTGATGGCTTTTCACGTTTTTAATTACGTGATTAATGTTATGAGTGACCGTGCCCATGACTACCATAATTCCCATGAGACCCTGGATAGCCATATCCCTGATTCATCGGGTAATATGGGTACGGTTGGTAATGTGGGTAATGTGGGTAATGTGGGTAATGCGGATATTGCGGGAAATATGGGTAAATCGGGTAATATGGATAATGTGGATACATAGGATAGCCTTGATGATGATGATGATGATTCGGACTTTCTTCTCGCCATTCATTTCCATATGGTAAAACCAATCAACTTCACTCCTCATTCTAAAATACATTCATTTTAAAGTATGCATCTTTTTGATGAGCGTTTGGGTTAAATTGGGGTCCACTGTTTTTTTTTTCATAAAAAAACCTCCGTTTGCTTTATCGCAAAATAAACGGAGGCTACGTGCTGTTTTGTATCAATATAATAACACGTAAATTATTAGTAAAAACGTTGGAATGGTATGCCCTCGGCGAGGATCGAACTCACATTACAAGCTTCGGAGGCTTGTGTGTTATCCATTACACTACAAGGGCTAGCGACTTATCTATTATACAAATAGAAGGAGCATAATTCAAGTTAACTTTTTGAAGCTTAATATTTGACCTTCCTTGACCATTATGTGTATGATAAAGTTACAACTGAGGGAACTTTTCTCAGTAACTAACTAATTTAACCCACCTTTGAAGGAGGCAATCAGGATGAATTTAATTCCTACAGTTATTGAACAAACTAATCGTGGAGAACGTGCATATGACATTTACTCTCGATTATTAAAAGACCGCATTATTATGCTTGGAAGTGGTATTGACGACAACGTAGCAAACTCAATCGTTGCTCAATTATTATTCCTAGAAGCAGAAGATCCAGATAAAGACATCTCTATTTATATTAATAGCCCTGGTGGTAGTATAACAGCAGGTATGGCAATTTACGATACAATGCAGTTCATCAAACCAGATGTACAAACAATTTGTATCGGGATGGCTGCTTCAATGGGAGCATTCTTACTTACTGCTGGAACAAAAGGTAAACGCTATGCGCTTCCTAACGCTGAAGTAATGATTCACCAACCACTTGGTGGAGCACAAGGGCAAGCAACGGAAATCGAAATTGCTGCAAAGCGCATTTTATATCTACGTGAAAAATTAAACCAAATTATTTCTGATCGTACTGGTCAACCAATCGATGTAATTGCAAAAGACACGGATCGCGATAACTTCATGACTGCTGAACGTGCAAAAGAATACGGCTTAATCGATCACATTATCGATCGCAGCGAAATGAAAAAAGCATAATAAGTCGATGAAAATCCCAAAGGTATTAGTCCTTTGGGATTTTTTTTTACTTTTTAATTTTTTCAATTTCAATGAATCTCGGGCGGATAAGCCAGTGGCTCGGGCGTTCGAATGTTTGCGCCGGGCGGATAAACAAGTTTCGCGGGCGAATGGCTATGAGGCTCGGGCGGATAACTGACTTTTTAGATGCTCAGCTTTGTCTGGAGTACATGTTGAGATAAAAAAAAGCCCTTTCGTCTTAAGTGACTAATGAGGCCGTTCCTTTTTATGATTCACTTGAGATAAATTTCCCTAAAGCTTCTACTGCTTCCTCCGCATCAGAACCATCAGCACTTAAAACTACTGTTGTTCCTTTACTTATCGCCAGGCTCATAATTCCCATAATGCTCTTCGCATTAACTTTTTTAGTATCTTTTTCTAAAAAAACGTCCGCAATATAACGATTTGCTTCTTGTACAAAAAGTGCAGCCTGTCTTGCTTGAAGTCCTGACGCTAATTTTACTTCCACCTGCTGTTCTGCCATTGTCTACTCCCCATTTCTCTAAATTGTTTCTCCATTACGCAGCATATCTGCTATTTCATCAATCTTTCGCAATCGGTGATTTACACCTGATTTACTCACATTGCCAGTAGAAACCATCTCACCTAGTTCTTTCAGTGTAACATCTTGGTACTCTACACGTAACCTAGCTATTTCACGAAGTTTTTCTGGTAACTGATCTAAACCGATAGAATTCTCGATAAAACGAATATTGTCCACTTGGCGAATAGCTGCACTAATTGTTTTGTTCAGATTAGCTGTTTCGCAGTTGACAAGGCGATTGACGCTGTTTCGCATATCTCGTATGATTCGAACATCTTCAAATTTCAATAATGCCCTGTGAGCTCCCGCAATACTTAAAAAATCGGAAATCTTTTCTGCTTCTTTTAAATATGCGACAAACCCTTTTTTTCGTTCAATTGTTTTTGCATTCAGTTCATATTCATTCATCAAATCAACCAATGCATCACTATGTGTTTTATAAGAAGAATAAATTTCTAAGTGATAAGATGAGGTTTCCGGATTATTAACCGATCCTCCTGCTAAGAAGGCTCCTCTTAAATAAGCTCTTTTACAGCAACTTTTTTGAACAAGCTCCTTGGAAATGGAGTATTCAAATTGAAAGCCATCCTTTAATATTTGAAGATCTTCTAACAGGTTTTTTGCACCTTCCCGAATACGACAAATATAAATGTTGTTCTTTTTCAATCTCATTTTCTTTCGAACAAGTAATTCTACTTGATATGGATATAACGATTTTATCAATGTATATAGTCTTCTCGCAATAGCTGCATTTTCTGTTTGAACGTCTAAGCTTAACATTTTGTTGCTAAAAGAGAGTGACCCATTCATGCGGATAAGCGCAGAAAGCTCTGAACGTGCACAGCAAGGCTCATTTTCTTCCTGAGTCATCTCTTTTTTAGTTTCAGAAGCAAACGACATATTCCGTTTCCCCCTTTCTCCTGGACAGTTACATTTTTAAACTGTCTGCGTATTCTACAAGCCATTTCGCGACTTCCGTTGCATCATGACGAACTGCACCAGCGTGTACAACTGAAATGTCTTTTTTCACAATGTCTATATTTAATTTTTCTAATTCATCAATATCTATTTTAACAGGAGATGCCTGCTCTTGTTTGTATAAATATCTAACATTTTCAGGAATTTCTTCCTTACTTATCAGCACAGCATCTAGGAAGTTATCCCCCACATGTTCGATCAGTGCATGAACATGATCATATGCAGAATAATTGCCTGTTTCGCCAGCCTGTGTCATTAAATTACAAATATATACTTTCTTCGCTTTCGATTGTCTAATAGCTTTTTGTATATCTTGCACTAATAAATTCGGCAAAATACTCGTATATAAACTTCCTGGTCCAATAACGATCACATCTGCTTGACGAATAACATTAATCGTTTCTGGCAACGGTTTTACGTCTGCAGGAGTTATAAATACTTTCTCGATCTTTTTCCCGTACTTCGGAATTTTAGATTCTCCCACAATGGTTGTTTGATCTTCAAAAAGAGCATGTAAAGTTACTACTTGGTTCGCTGCTGGTAGTACTTTTCCACGAATATTAAGTACTCGGCTCATTTCCGTTATAGCATGTGCAAAATCACCAGTTATGGATGTAAGAGCAGCTAACATCAGATTGCCTAATGAATGCCCTTCCAATTCTTTCGATTGAGAAAATCTATATTGAAACATTTCCTCAACTAATGGCTCTACTTCCGAAAGAGCGGCAAGTACATTTCGTACATCTCCTGGAGGTGGAATGTCATATTCGTCACGCAGTCTACCGGAGCTACCTCCGTCATCGGCGACCGTTACGATTGCAGTAATATCCAGTGGAAAATTCTTCAAACCACGAAGTAACGTAGACAGACCCGTACCTCCACCGATTATAACTATTTTTTTACGGTGTTTTGTAGGTTCCATTCCTTCATTCCTTTCTAATAACTACATCCCGATGCGTAATAATCGTTTTGTCGTCCTCTTTCAATAATTTTCCAAAGTATTCTGCTAACGTAACAGAGCGATGCTGTCCTCCGGTGCACCCAAATGCAATGACTAGTTGGGTTTTACCTTCTCTTTTATATTGAGGAATCATGAATTGGAACAAATCCGTTAGTTTTTCGATTAACGTCTTTGTGTCTACCCATTTTAATACGTAGCTGGATACCTCTTCGTTTAGTCCAGATTTCAAGCGAAGTTCTTCTATATAATACGGATTTGGCAGAAAACGTACATCAAATACTAAATCCGCGTCAATCGGAATTCCATGTTTAAATCCAAAGGACATAACGTTTATAGTAAACACTTGACTGCTTTTGGAAGAGAACTCTTCTTGAATTTTCTCTCTTAGTTCACGAGGCTTCATCTTCGAAGTGTTGTAAATGTATTGAGCTCTCCCCTTTAAATCAGAAAGCATTTGCCTTTCTTTTTTAATACCTTCTAAAGGTAATCCAGAGTTTGCGAGCGGATGCGAACGACGCGTTTCCTTGTAGCGTCTTACTAATACTTCATCGCCAGCATCTAAAAATAATAACTTAGGTGTAACAGTTGTTGCCTCTTCTAACTGATTTACTGAATCTGCTAAGGAGTTGAACATTTCTCCTCCTCGTAAATCCATCACAACTGCTATATTTCGAGGCTGTTTATTCGAATCTATCATTAGTTTGATGAACGTACTCAGCAGCTCTGGTGGTAAATTATCAATGCAGTAATACCCAAGGTCTTCAAAACTTTGGATAGCCACAGTCTTTCCAGCACCTGACATTCCTGTAATAATTACAACTTCCGTTTCGTGCTTTTGAAGACTATCCATTGTTCATTCTCCCTCCGTTGATTGCTGAATTGTTTCTGATATAAGAGAAAACTCTGGTGTATAGACAAATGTTCCATATTGCATCCCTTTTCCTTGAACTGCAAATAATAGATTTGTCCGGTCGCCTTCAGCCATTGGAAGGTGATGTAGATCCTCGACAGAATGCCACTCTAATATTCCTTCTGTTGTCTCCTCATAAGGTAAGCCTTCAATATCATTAGCAACAAACGTAAATAACATCCATTCATCCAGATGCTTTCCGTTTTCTTCAATAACCATTGTATAAATTCCTTTTAAATGGGGCTGTAAAGGAACAGCATTCGTTTCTTCTGTAAATTCTCTTATAGCAGCAATAAAAATAGATTCTCCCATTTCCATTTTACCGCCTGGTGCCACATACCAATTTCTTCTTGGTTTTTTCAATAGTAGTACTTTGTCATCTTTACATACAAGTAGGTTAGCTATTCTTTGCACTAATCGTCACTCCACATCTATCATGTGTTCATAAAATATATTATACATTATTTTTCATAAAAAGAGGCTGCTCCACGATTAAAATCGCGAAACAGCCTGTCCAAATGTTTCATATATAAAAAGGGGGTCAATTTATATTCTTTACTATACACTTTATTTATTTCAAGACGATTACAATCCGATTAAGAAAAAATTAAGTTAAGCGTTTGTAGTTATTTTGTCTTTCAAATTTTCAATATAGTGTTGCGCAGCTTGGGCAGCAATACTTCCGTCTCCTGTTGCAGTAACAATTTGACGAAGCATTTTCTCACGAACATCTCCTGCGCCGAATATCCCAGGTACAGTTGTTTCCATTTTCTCATTTGTCACAATATACCCATTTTCATTTAGAATATCTAAATTCGCAAAAGGTTTTGTTAATGGAAGCATCCCTACATATACGAATACACCGTCTGTTTCAAATTCTCTTTCCGTACCGTCCACGGTAGATACTAAAGTTACACTTGCTACTTTTCCATCTTTGCCATGAATTTCTTTTAAAGTGGTATTCCAAATAAAATCAATTTTCTCGTTAGCAAATGCACGGTCTTGTAGAATTTTCTGTGCACGTAGCTCGTCACGACGGTGTACAATTGTTACTTTGTTTGCAAATTTAGTTAGGAACGCACCCTCTTCAACAGCAGAGTCTCCTCCACCTACAACTACTAGGTTTTTCTGTTTAAAGAATGCTCCATCACAAACTGCACAGTAACTAACTCCGCGTCCACCTAACTCAGTTTCTCCAGGAATACCCATTTTTTTATACTCTGCACCAGAAGAAATAATGACTGCTAATGTTTTATATTCTTTCCCGCTTACTTTCACTGTTTTGTATGCTTCACCGTCAATAATTCCTGAAACATCGCCGTATGCGTATTCAGCACCAAATTTCTTTGCATGATCAAACATTTTAGTCGAAAGCTCTGGTCCTAAAATCATGTCAAATCCAGGGTAGTTTTCTACTTCCTCCGTGTTCGCCATTTGTCCACCAGGAATACCGCGTTCAATCATTAAAGTGGATAGGTTTGCACGAGAAGTATAAACTGCCGCTGTCATACCAGCAGGTCCAGCACCAATTATAATCACATCATAAATTTTATCTTCAGTCATTTTAAATTCCTCCTACGTTGCTCTTATCCTCAATCTATAGGATTTTTTCTTAAGCTTCAACTTTTTTGCCTATGCATCAAAAAGAGGCAAAAATTGCATAAGCTCGTTAATATATTTAGTTAATGTATTAGTAGTAATACCGTATTGCTCGGCATAATACTTTTTCGTCACATTTTTAGAACGTGACGATTCAAACATATACTCCGTTGCCGCTGCTAAAGCACGGGGATTTTTGAAATCATAGCCTTTTTCAAGTGCACGTTCTACTAATACAAACCACATTTGAAATAGAAATGCATCTTCATGCTCTAAAGGCTTATATTTATCATACAATAGGTCCGTTGCAGCAATTGCTTTTAAGAAAGCTTTTTCTGCAGGTGATTTACCATCAAAGTCATGCCCTAAAGAGTTGGCAAGGAAAAGTTTTTCCATCGTTGTTAAATCATCTACAACAATCCATTTTGGATGTGAGATTATTTCTTGACGATGCTTAGACTTTCCTAACAAATAAAATCCATAAATACGTTCGCTCACGTGCTTATGCTCTATCTTTTCTAAAATATATTCCTTTTGAATTTTAGAAGCAGCATCATCTGATTCACTTTTTATTGGTAGCCAAGGTTCAAAACCGGCTTTTTCTGGATCTAGTTTCAATAGTGCCTTCCAAGCATTTTTAGCAACCTCTTCATGACCAGAAAAATAAGCTGAATGAGACAGCCAAAAATAAAATCCTGGATCTCCTTCAAAGCCTTTTCTCTGCAAACTTCTTAGCCACTTAAATGCCTGTTCATACTTGCCTATTAACGCAAATGTTGCACCTAACTTGTAGCGATGTTCCACAAAATAAGGGTTTATTTTAGTTAAAATTTCTACGATTTGTTGTAGCTCATCTTCATTTTTTTCATAATAATGAATGACAGCTAAATTACATAATGCATGGATATTCCCTCTATTTTCATTGAGTACATCATGTAGTAACGCCTTTGCTTGCTCCTCTTCGCCGATATAAAAATAGGCGAGTGCTAAATTATTAAATGCTGCCCAAAAATCTGGATGATCCACTACGATCGACTCTAATAATTCTACAGCCTCAGCAAACTTTCCTTGTTCCATCAAACGTCTCGATTTTTCCTGTAAAAATAACGCTTCACTAGAGGGTGAATCTGCTTGGAGTGACACGATGTCCTCCTGCTCTGTGAAATCTACAATCTCCATTGCCTCTTCTGTATATTCGCCTTGAATATCCATCTCTAAGTACATGCTAGCAAATTTATTGGCCTCGACAAAGTTACCGAGATGGGCGTTTACTTCTGCCAAAAAGAAAATAATTTCAGATTCATTTTGGTCCATTGCATAAGCACTTCTCAATAGCTCATGAGCTAGTTCAAAGTTATCTATTTCCATTTGTAATATCGCATATTGTAATAAGATCATGGGATCATTAGGACTTAGTTCAGCTGCTCTTTTTAAATATTTATGTGCTTTTTCATATTGTTCTTTTTGTAGTTCGTCTAAAGCTTTTTTATAATAGTATTCACCTGTAGGTAAAAATGAAATTATATTTTCTTTAAGAACTTTTTTACTTTTTTTATTCAACATAATCCTCCGAAAAATAATAAGGAACGTTTAAGTAAACGTCCCTAATTAGTATATCCTTCAGTATATCACATATATTTAATTTTTATCTGCTTTAGCTTCATGTCTTTTCTGTAATACTTGGAGTAGGTCGTAGAAGCTAACTTGTTGGTTTTGTAAAAGAACTAACAGATGATATAGCAAATCCGCTGCTTCCCATTTCAGCTCTTCTCCATCATTATTTTTGGAAGCAATTATAACCTCGGCAGCTTCTTCTCCAACCTTTTTACAAATTTTATCTACACCTTTTTCAAATAGATACGTCGTATATGCACCTTCAGGCATGGACTGCTGTCTTTCTTCAATAACATTAATAAGAGCTGTAATCGTATTGTAGCCCACCGTGTTATCCATTTTTTCTAATGTGTTATGGAAGCATGTGTTTTCACCCGTATGGCATGCCGGACCAGCTGGTAGTACTTCAACTACTAATGCATCTGAATCGCAATCCGCCTTAATTGAAACTACTTTTTGCGTATTCCCTGAAGTTTCTCCTTTATGCCAAAGCTCCTGTCTGCTACGGCTAAAAAACCAAGTTTCCCCAGTTTCTACTGTTTTCGAATAGGCCTCTTCGTTCATGTAAGCAAGTGTTAACACTTCTCTTGTAATTGCATGTTGGACGATTACAGGTATTAAGCCTTTTTCATCGTATTTTAAATTAGCCATGATCGTTCACTCCTCTTTCTTTCGATCCTTACGAATGGTTGTTTACTTATTTAGATGCTTCTTGTAAAGCTTCAGTTAGTGTAAATCGTTTATTGTATAAGGCTTTCCCCGTAATAACACCAGCAACTGTAGTCGTTTCTGCTAATGATGCTACTGCAGCAATGTCTTCCAAGGAACTAATACCACCTGATACAATTATCGACAGTCCAGTTTCATCTGCTAGTTCTTTGTTTGCCAATAAGTTGGGACCTTGTAGCGTTCCATCTGTTGCAATATCCGTAAAGATAACATGCTTGGCTCCTTTAGAGGCAAAATATTGACCTACTTCAACGGCAGATTGTGTGGAGGTTTCTAGCCAACCATGTGTTGCTACCATTCCATCCTTTGCATCTAGCCCAATAACAATTCTATCCCCGCCAAATTCTTCGATTAAACCAACCACTAGGTCAGGCTGCGAAATAGCCAAACTTCCAATAATGACACGATTTACACCGTTATTCAAATAAAACTGAACGTCTTCTTTCGTACGAATTCCTCCCCCAATTTGAACGCTAACTGGAAGTTCCTTTGCAATACGAATGACTTCGTCGGCATGGATTTTCTTGCCGTCTTTTGCTCCATCTAAATCTACTAAATGAATCCAAGTTGCTCCTTCATCTGCAAACTTTTTAGCCATATCGAATGGAGAATCCCCATAAACAGTTTCTTGTTCATAATCCCCTTGATAAAGGCGGACACATTTTCCACCTTTCATGTCAATCGCTGGGTAGACTTGAATAGACGTCATATTATTCTCTCCTTCTTATGTAAGTAGACCTTTTGTAGAAGGAACACCCTTCACTCGATCATCTTTTGTAATAGCATCATCAATTGCTCGAGCCAATGCTTTGAAAATCGCTTCAATCATATGATGTGTATTTGCACCATAATGAACAATTACATGGACATTCATACGTGCCTCCAAAGCGAATTTCCATAGGAATTCATGAACAAGCTCTGTATCAAAATTGCCAACTTTTTGCGTCGGAAACTGCGCTCGGAACTCAAGATGCGGTCGATTGGATATATCAATGACTACTTGTGCCAGTGCATCATCCATTGGTACAAAAGCATTTCCGTAGCGTTTAATACCCCTTTTATCTCCTAATGCTTCTTTTACTGCTTGCCCAAGAACAATACCGATATCTTCTGTTGTATGATGATCATCGATATATGTATCTCCTTTAGCTTTAATAGAAGCATCAAATAGACCGTGCTTTGTAAACAGATCCAACATATGGTCCATAAACGGGACACCTGTATCTATTTCCGCTTTTCCTTCACCATCTAAATCTATCTCAACCCATACCTTTGTTTCGTTAGTCATTCTTTCTATTTTAGCAGCTCTTTTATTTGTCATTGTGAATCCCCCTTCTCCCAGCTTCTTGACTCGACTGATCTGGCATGTCCTTCTAGTTGCTCTAGTCTTGCTAGGCGAGCAATTTTAGGATATTGCTCTTCCCACATTTCTTTTGAATAATATACGACACTTGTTTTCTTCACGAAATCGTCAATACATAAGCCACTCGAAAATCTAGCGGTGCTATTTGTCGGAAGTACATGATTCGTACCAGCAAAATAGTCGCCTACTGGTTCGCTACTGAATCTACCGATAAAAATAGCTCCTGCATGCTTTACCTTTTTACTGAGTTCTTCGGGCTGCTCCGTAATAATTTCCAAATGTTCCGGTGCTAGCTCATTCACTGCAATTAACGCTTGCTCCATTGATTCTGCAATATAGATACAACCGAAGTTTTCGATAGAGGCACGAGCAATTTCTTCTCTAGGAAGAAGCTTCAATTGTTTTTCTACTTCTATTGAAACTTGTTCAGCAAGAGATGGACTGGTTGTAATTAAAACAGAACTTGCAAATCGATCATGCTCTGCTTGCGCAAGAAGATCTGCTGCTACTTCATCCGCATAGGCTGTATCATCTGCAATGATCGCTATCTCACTTGGACCTGCTATCATATCGATTGCAACTTTCCCAAACACCTCTCTTTTGGCAAGTGCAACAAAACTATTCCCCGGGCCTGTGATTTTATCTACCGCTTTGATCGTTTCAGTACCGTAAGCAAGTGCTGCTATCGCTTGAGCTCCACCAACTTTATATATTTCTGTAATGCCAGCTATATGTGCTGCCACTAATACTGAGTCAGGTAGTTTGCCGTCCTTAGATGGAGGGGATACGATGACCACTCTCTCTACTCCAGCTACTAATGCCGGTATTGCATTCATTAATACGGAAGAAGGATAAGCTGCGGTCCCACCTGGCACATATAAACCAACTGCATCTAAAGGTGATATTTTATATTGAATATAAGAATTTTTGGCTAAAGGGAAGTCGATTTGCTCGCGAATCTGAGCCGTATGAAATGCTCTAATATTAACAGCAGCCTCTTCCAAGTCAGCTATCAATTGTTTATCAAAATTAGCGTACGCTTCAACTATTTCTTCTTTAGTGACTTTCAGTGATGCAAGTTTTGCACCATCCCATTTTTCTGTATAACGCAAAAGGGCTTGATCGCCATTTTGACGTACATCTGCGATTACTTCACGGACAGTCGTTAAATAATCGGGACTTTCTTGTTCGACTGAACGTAACAATGAAATGGTATTTGTAAGCTTTTCTATTTTCATAGGGTTCCCTACCTTTTATTCAATTCATTTTTTAATTGGGCTATAAATGCATTTATACGTTCACTTTTTACACGATAGCTTACAGGATTGACGATTAATCGTGAGGAGATAGAAACGATTTTCTCATATTCCACTAAACCATTTTCCTTAAGCGTCTGTCCCGTGGAAACAATGTCGACAATACGATCAGCGAGACCAATCATTGGGGCAAGCTCAATTGATCCATTCAACTCAATGATTTCCACTTGCTCTCCTTTTTCCTTATAAAAGTTTGTAGCAATTCTTGGATACTTTGTTGCTACACGTGGAGCAATCTCATTCATCTTCGTCTTCGGAAGACCCGCAGTTGCAATATAGCAATTACTTATCTGTAAATCCAATAGTTCATGGACATCGCGGTGCTGCTCTAATAATACATCTTTCCCCGCAATACCTATATCCGCTACACCATGTTCAACGTATACAGGTACATCCATCGGTTTCGCCAATATAAATTGAATACGTTCATTAGGAGCTTCGACTATTAACTTTCTCGAATCACTAATCTCTTTAGGCAAGTTAAATCCTGCCTCTACAAATAGTTTATATGCTTCTTCGAAAATACGCCCTTTTGGCATAGCAATTGTTAACTTATTCACGGAAAGAACCACCTTCGGACACGATAATCACTTCATCGAAAATTTGTTTAAACGCCGCAACATCATTTACACTTTCCACAAATTGCAAAGTCACGCGCTCCGCAGCGTTTCTTCTAGCTTCCGCTAATACATTTGCTTTAGAAAAAGATCCTTTATCAAATAAAAGCAGTGTATGCTTTTCATTTACGCTAATCTTCGGTAATACCTCTAATAATCTGTCGACTCGAATTCCAAATCCTGTAGCTCCTACCTTTTCATCGAACTGTTTAAATAACTCATCATAGCGGCCACCATTTCCAATGGAGAAACCACTACCTGCCGCATGGATTTCAAACAGCATGCCTGTATAATAGCTCATATGACTCGCTAATGAAAAATCAAACGATACAATCGAATAATCATTTAATTGGAATTCAAGTAGTTTTTGCAGTTCCTCAACCTGATCAAGCAAATATTGCTGATCGTCATTTAGGAACTGACGGAAATACGAAAAAACATTGGAATCTATTGTATAATCAATTATTTTAATAAGTCTTTCTTTCTGTTCTTGTTGTAAGTTCATGCTTTCTAACTTTTGAGAGAAACCAACTAAGTTCTTCTCTACTAATAATTGTCTAAGTATTTCAACTTGCTCTAGATTATCCGTGTTATTCGTTAAGAAGGCAGTTAAAATCTCAGCATGTCCAATCGTTATCCGGAAACTTTCTACACCTAAAGCATTCAATAGTTCTATTGCTGTATAGATTATTTCACTATCTGCATATGGACTAAAATCCCCGATAAGTTCCAGCCCTAGCTGCTCAAACTCTGCCGGTCTTCCCCCTTCACGTTGCTGTGCACGAAATACATCTGCATAGTACGCTAAGCGTAGCGGATTTTTTTCCTTTAATAGCTTAGAAGCTGCTATTCTAGCAATAGGTGTTGTCATATCAGGACGTAATACAAGCATTTCGCCTTGATTGTCCACTAGTTTAAACAAAGACGATTCATCAATCGCAGATGCCTTTCCAATTGTTTCAAAATACTCCACGGAAGGTGTTTTTATAAAGTCGTACCCTTTTTTTCGTATGAAATCTCTTGCCGTCGATCGTATGTATTCTTTTTGTTCGTTTACTTCTGGAAATGAATCTCTCATTCCAAGAGGCTTTTCAAACATTTGAATTTTGCTCATTTTACCACTCCTAATTTCACTTTAACACACTAGAGAACTAACAAGATGAATTAATAGAATTTTATACTATTTATTCATTTTCGTCAACTTGTTGGTTTTTCCTCTTTTTGAGAGATATTTTGTTTTAAACACGGAAAATGGAGTGTGGATTTGAGGTAAAAGGAGCGACCGAACGGAGTTAGTTGGAATTTTGTGCACTTTTAGAGTTAGCATAAAAAGTGGACATGTTAAAACACGAACCTCATACTAAAAGAAAGTTAAGGGAGCGTGTGTAGGATGGCTGTATTATCAA
>NZ_FNHY01000005.1 GCF_900103605.1 Psychrobacillus sp. OK028
ATTAGGCATGCCGCCAGCGTTCGTCCTGAGCCAGGATCAAACTCTCCATAATAGAGAACTTAAAAAGCTCATTTTGTTTTGCTGGCATCATCATTAAATGATGTCCAAATTGTTTTGCTATCAGACTAACTAAGTTAGCAGATAGCTGTATGTCTTAACGTTTTGCATGTTCAGTTTTCAATGTTCAATATTCTATGGTATTAAATAATGGAGCGGGTGAAGAGAATCGAACTCTCATCATCAGCTTGGAAGGCTGAGGTTTTACCACTAAACTACACCCGCATGTTATATGTTAAATTGTTATGTGACTGGTGCGGCCGAGAGGACTTGAACCTCCACGGGGTTATCCCCCACTAGGCCCTCAACCTAGCGCGTCTGCCGTTCCGCCACGACCGCTTAGTAATTAATAGGACAAGGTTTATTATACACTCGAACACCTATAATGTCAATAACAATTTGATGAGCCATGTAGGATTCGAACCTACGACCCTCTGATTAAAAGTCAGATGCTCTACCAACTGAGCTAATGGCTCAAATATGGCTGGGGTACCTGGATTCGAACCAGGGCATGATGGAATCAAAATCCATTGCCTTACCGCTTGGCTATACCCCAACATGGCGGTCCCGACCGGGATCGAACCGGCGATCTCCTGCGTGACAGGCAGGCATGTTAACCGCTACACCACGGGACCGTTCAAAAATATAAAGTAATAAAAGGTAATGACCCCTACGGGATTCGAACCCGTGTTACCGCCGTGAAAGGGCGGTGTCTTAACCGCTTGACCAAGGGGCCATAATGGCTCCGAAGGTAGGACTCGAACCTACGACCAATCGATTAACAGTCGATTGCTCTACCACTGAGCTACTTCGGAATAATTTAAGTCGTTTTGTTTTACTCGACTTTTTCTATTATAGAGAGGGTTTTGCAAAACGTCAACTGTTTTTTGAAATTTATTTTAGATTTACCGAAGAAACTAATTTCAATTCTCCATAACACCTGCCACAACGGTATTTCTGTGTATTTAAACGAATTTTCCGATTATATGAGAGCGAGCATTTTGCACACATGTATGTATACCTTTTTGTAATCTTCCTTGTCTTTCTCTCTATTAATGTCGAACAAAATCTCGGTGAGTTAGTTGTTTTAAGTAGCTCACGAAAATCAGCATCCCGATGTTGATAGCCTTTTCCTTCAATATGTAAATGGTAATGACAAAGCTCATGTTTTATAACGCCTACCAATTCATCCATTCCGTATTTTTCGAATACTAACGGATTTATCTCTATATGATGTGATCTCAACATATATCTTCCACCGGTTGTTCTAAGCCGTTGGTTAAAATACGCTTTATGTTGAAAGTCTTTCCCAAATATCTCTTTCGATACACGACACACTAGCTCGTATAGTTTTTCATCTGACATATTAACTCACCCCTATTTAAAAAGAGGTTGTCCAGTGGAATATCTCCAAAGGACAACTCTAAGAATTACACTTGTTGTTCTGGAGGAAGCATCGTTAATGCAATTCTCCCTTTGTTAGCATCGAACTGTTCTACCCATACAGTGACTATATCTCCAAGTGAAACAACATCTAAAGGGTGTTTTACAAACCCTTTTTTTAGTTTGGAAATATGAACTAAGCCATCTTGTTTTACCCCGATATCAACAAATGCACCGAAATCTACAACATTTCTTACGGTTCCTTGCAACTCCATCCCTGTCTTTAAGTCCTCTAATTTGAGAACATCCTTTTTCAGGATAGGCTGTGGGAAAGCTTCACGAGGGTCACGTGCAGGCTTGATCAATGTATCTACAATATCTTTTAGTGTGATTTCACCTATTTCTAATTCTTTACTTACCTCTTCTATTGAAATATTCTTTAAAGCCTCTTCAGCTTCCTTTGTACCTATTTGTGTTTTCTTTAGTCCCGCAATTTCCAGTACCTGCTCCGCTGCCTTATAGCTTTCCGGATGGATACCAGTTGCATCAAATGGATTCTTTGCATCGGGCACTCGTAAAAATCCAATTGCTTGTTCATATGTTTTGGCACCAAGACGTGGAATTTTCTTGAGTTGGGCGCGAGAGGTGAATCTCCCCTGTTCGTTTCTCATATTCACAACGTTTTCTGCGACTGTTTTAGAGAGACCAGAAACGTATTGTAATAGGGATGCCGATGCTGTATTTACATTTACTCCGACTTGGTTAACTGCTGTTTCTACTATAAAGGAGAGCGATTCCGATAATTTTTTCTGTGAAACATCATGCTGGTATTGCCCAACTCCTACTGCTTTTGGATCTATTTTTACTAGTTCTGCAAGAGGATCCTGTAATCTTCTCGCAATGGAGACGGCACTACGCTGCTCCACTTGTAGATCTGGAAACTCGTTACGTGCAGTTTCAGATGCTGAATACACACTGGCACCTGCTTCATTTACTATTACATATGCTACTTCTGACTCTGCTTCTTTTACGCAGTCCACTATGAATTGTTCTGTTTCGCGGGAAGCAGTTCCATTTCCAATAGCGATTAAGGATATCGGGTATTTTTTTAAATACGCAAGCACTTTTTTCTTTGATCCGTCCACATCCATTTTAGGTGCATGTGGATAAATAGCTGAAACCTCTAAAAGCTTTCCTGTATCATCAACAACCGCGAGCTTACACCCTGTACGATAGGCTGGATCGACTCCTAGAATTACTTTTCCTTTCAAAGGTTGCTGTAATAGTAAATTACGTAGGTTTTCCGAGAAAATATGGATTGCCTGCGCTTCTGCTTTTTCTGTAAGTTCTGCACGAATTTCTCGCTCTACAGAGGGCTGAATTAATCGTTTATACGAATCTTCAATCGCCAATTCGATCTGCTCCACTGCACTACTAGAAGAGGATTTAACCCACTGCGCTTTCATTACATTAGTCACTTTTTCAATCGGAACATGAAGACCAACTTTCAGAATATCCTCTTTTTCTCCTCGATTTAAAGCTAGTATACGATGAGGGACAATCTTTTTCACCGGTTCTTCGTACTCGTAATACATTTCAAATACATTCTTTTCGTCTAGCTCGGCTTTTTTAACAGACGCAATAATTTTACCGTCTGCTCGGGTAATATTGCGAATCTGTTCGCGTATTTTAGCATCGTCGGCGAATTGCTCTGCGAGGATGTCCCTTGCACCAAGTAAAGCTTCATCTACAGATAAAACTTCTAAGTCTTCATTCAGAAATTCTTCTGCTAATACAGCTACGGGCTCCTTAGGGAAAGTCATTATTAAAGCAGCTAGTGGTTCTAATCCTTTTTCTTTTGCAATAGTAGCTTTCGTTCTACGTTTTTGTTTATATGGACGATATAAATCTTCTAATCGCTGCAGTACTGTCGCATTATTAATAGAAGTAGTCAACTCTTCGGTTAATTTTCCTTGTTCCTCAATCAAGCGAAGGATTTCTTCTTTTCTTTGCTCCAGCTGTTGTATGTAGTTATAGCGGTCCTCGACGGCTTTAATTTGGACTTCGTCTAAAGATCCTGTCTGTTCTTTTCTATATCGAGCGATGAAGGGAACCGTATTCCCCTCTTCTAGCAATTTTATAACCTGTTCTGCTTGCGATGTTTTGACACCTGTATCTTTTGAAACAAGTTGGAGCATCTTTTTTATTTCCAAAACGAACACGTCCTTTCTTTATAGTACTCATTTTACCATATCTGTCGTCTTCTAGAAAAAGACAGAACAAAAAAAGCTTACCCTAAATTAGAGTAAGCTTCCTACTATAAATGTGGAGTCGTCGCCATGTTCAATCTCTTGATAAACGGTTTGATAGAGACATGCGGCATTCGCTGCATTTTTAATAGTAGATTTTGGACTTTTCATCACTACACCATCTGAATGCAGCATGAACAAGTCATTTTTGTCACAAGCATACGTTTGAGTATTTGTCTTTTGTTTTCTTCCTGACAAATAACCCATAACTGGTAAAGGATAAATCATTTTATCAGTAGCTCGTTTATACATATAAAACTTCACATTCCCTACACAACTGTAGGATATAGTTTGGTTTTTATAATCTATTTTAACTAGTGCTACTGCAGCTCCTCGTTTTTGAAGCATCAAATCATTGCAACGTAACAATAGTTCGTCTAAAGTTTCTTCTTTATATTGCTCTAAAATTTCTGGGATTATATCAGCGGACTCTTTAGCTACTGGGCCATTCCCTAATCCATCGGCAATAGCACAAAGCATAAAATCATCAGTCTTTGTAATATAATACGTATCTCCAGATTCTAAATTTCCACTTTTGGCTTCCTGATATACAAATAAATCTACTTTGTCATCTGAGAAATCAATCAATTTACTACTCCACCTGACGATAAAATTGCTTCTTGTAATTTTTTTATAGCTTTCCGTTGGATTCGAGAAACGTGCATCTGAGAGATCCCAAGGCGATCCCCAGTTTCCTTTTGACTTAGCTGCTCCATATATGTAAGTTGAATAATTTCTTTCTCTCGATCAGACAAAACATTGAGTGCATTGGCTACAAGTAAACGTTGATCAGTTTTCTCGTACTCGCCATCTGTTTTACCAATTACATCAAATAGCGTAATGGTACTACCATCGGAATCCGATTCAAGAGAATGATCCATAGAAAGAGCTTGATAGCTTTTACCCATTTCCATCGCTTCTAATACATCTTCTACATCTACCCCTAAAAAATCTGCTATTTCTGGGATGATAGGGGAGCGTTGAAATTCCACCGTTAGTGTTTCAACTGCCACTCGGATACGTGGTCCTAGTTCTTTTATACGTCTTGGAACATGCACTGCCCAAGTTTTATCTCTTAAAAAGCGTTTTATCTCACCTATAATTGTCGGAATTGCAAAAGCTTCAAAGTTTTTACCGAAAGATGGATCATATCTTCGGATAGCTCCAAGTAGACCAAGCATTCCTACTTGAGCAATATCCTCATGATGTGACTTACCATTAGAATATTTTCGAGCAATAGATTCAACCAACCTAGTGTAATTTAACACTAAATTTGTTTGAGCCTCTTCACTTTCCGTCTCTTGATATTCTTTGATCCATTCCAATATTTTCTCTTTCGATTCTTTATTAGGAAGGGATGTGTTCGACATTTTCATCCACCTGCTCTACTCCGACATGTTTCGTCATAAATACAGTAACACCTTCTTGGTGATGGACTTTCACTTCATCCATTAATGTCTCGATTAAATATAAACCAAGACCGCCTTCTCTTAAGAAGGAACCTTCTTCTAAATCATGATATGGACCAACTTTTGCTTTTGTTTCTTCAAAGTCAAAACTTTTACCATGATCTGCTACCATGATTTCTATTTTTTCCTCATATAATGCGCAGCCAATAACAACTTCGCCCTCTTCATTATCCGCATATGCATGTTGAACAGCATTTGTAATTGCTTCACTTGCAGCAATTTTCAAATCTTCTATATCGTCATACGTAAATCCGATGCGATTGGCTAAACCAGAAATTGTAAGTCGCGCAACGCTAACATATTGAGGCTTCGCAGGAACTCGGATTTCAACATAATCAAACGGTTTCATCTATTTTCACCTCTTTATCTGTAGCCTGAATATCCATAATTTCAACTAGACCAGTAATATCGAATAAGCGTTTTAATCTAGATGAAAGTCCTGTTAACTCCATATGACCGTTCGCAGCATTTACGGTTTTATAAAAACCAACAAAAACTCCTAGTCCTGTACTATCCATATATGAAACATCCGTTAGATTCAATTCAACATGTAAGTCTTTCTGTAAGTTTAGTTCCGCAAGTTTCTCTCTTAGCATTGGCGCTGTGAAAGCGTCAATCTCTCCACCGATTAATCCTTTAATGTGTAACTCATCTACTTTTTGTAGTTCAACTGATATATTCATTTTAGTTATCCCCCGTTTTTCCTATTAACAATATATAGTCTGTATACCACCAAACAGTCTTTAATAAACCTTCTATTACTTCTTTTTGAAAATAACGAGTGTAAAATCATCCCGTTGCTCAAACTCCTGTAATTCCTCCAGCTTATGAAACACATATTCAACCATATCTTGAGCGGACTGATCTCTAACACTTTCGATGATATCCATCACGGTATTTTGGTCAATGAACCCATCTTTTGAACGACACTCGGTTACACCATCGGTCATCATAACTATAAAATCATCTTTTTCTAAAGTAATAGTATGCTGTTCATACTTTACATTAGAAATGACGCCTAATAATAACCCTTTTGCTTGTAATTCTGTAAAACTATTAGACTTTGCACAATAAAATAAAGGTGGTTCGTGTCCAGCTGATGCATATGTAAACACACTTTGCGACGTATCATAAGTTCCATAAAACATAGAGATAAACATTGAATCACTTACACTTTTTTCAACGATTCTATTAATGACGTCTAATACAACGACGGGTTCCGTTTTCGCTCCATTCAAACTATCCATCCCGTATTTAATCATGGACATGCATAGGGCGGCAGGAATTCCTTTCCCGATTACGTCAGCAACAGCGATACCTACCGTTGTATCATCATTTAGAAAATGCGTATAATCACCATTCATTTCTTTTGCAGGAACAGAGATCATCCCGATATCCAAATCATTCATCTCCGGCACCTTTGTTTTCAACAACGTTTGTTGAACATTAGATGCTAGCTCCATCTCCATCTTAAAGTTTTCCTGTTTTTTTATTAATGTTTGATGTTCTTTCAATGCTAGTCCATATCTAATCATCACTTCTATTAATAAATCAAAAGAATGACTAACATCATTTGGTAAATCAGGCATAAGCTCTTCTAGAGAAGCCTTATGTATACTTATAACTTCCTCAGGAGAAATATTTTTTTGTATGAGTTGTCTACTGAAATTCTGACCCTCATACAAATTGTGTTCCGTTTGTCTTTCTGTATATTGCTTCAAAATTTCTTTGTATTGTCTCTTAAACTCTTGAGGCATACTTTTAACTTACCTCCTATCTCAGCAACTTAGTTGCACTAATCGTTGTACCTTCTCCTAGAACAGTTTCAATCTTAAAGTCATCCATTAGTCTCTTTACACCTGGTAAACCGGCGCCAAGACCGCCTGATGTTGTATATCCATCTTCCATCACTTTACGAACATCTGGGATTCCTGGCCCCTTATCAGATGCAATGACTAATAGACCTCTTAGATTTCCTTCTGTAATTTGTCTAATTTCTATTTTACCTTTGCCTGCATATAAGTATATGTTACGAGCAAGCTCACTTATCGCTGTTGTAATTCGAGCTTGGTCAACTGTACCGAAGCCTACATCTTTTGCTTCATTTCTTCCAAGTTGCCTTGCAGCAACGATATCCCATTCAGTTATTATATCAACAGAAGACCTTAAGTTCATAATGGACTAGTCCTCCAATTCTCGTTCTAATTTTTCCAATCCATTTTCTAAGTCTAGAGCCGTGACTACATTCTCCAGTCTAATTCCTAGCTCGATCAGTGTAATTGCAACAGCAGGTTGAATGCCTGTTATTACTACTTTCGCACCCATTAGACCAGACATACTAATAACATCGCCTAATACCTTCGCGATGAATGAATCGATAAAGTCAATCGGCGTAAGATCCAGTACTACTCCTCTTGCAGCAGTTGTATGAAGCTTGTCCAACAAATCTTCTTGAAAAGATAGCGCAGTTTGATCATCTAACTCCCATTGAATTGAAACGATTAAACAGTCTCTTAATTTTAAAATAGGTATTCTCGTCATCATTATGCATTCACCTCTACTATTGCTCGATTGGTCATTGCTAGGGCTTGTTCTACCCCTTTTTGTAAAGTACTTGTTGTTGTGAAATCATTTAGATTAATACCGAGCGTCACGATTGTTTGGGCAATTTCCGGACGGATTCCCACGAGCATACATTTGGCTCCAACTAGACGAACAGCATCTGCTGCTTGAATAATATGATGAGCAACCATCGTATCTACTACTGGAACTCCTGTAATATCTAGTAATACTACTTCTGCCCGGTGCTTGACCACTCCTTGGAGTAGGTTTTCCATTATTAGTTTTGCTCGTTCTGTATCAATTGTACCAACTAAAGGCATTACTGAGATTTTCTCAAAGACAGGGATTAACGAAGCAGAAAGCTCTTGTAAGGCAATTTTTTGTAAGCTCACTGTTTTTTCCCACACAACAGAATAGGCATCCACAATACTATGGTTTAAAGGAGTAATCCAATTAGTTAATATTTCTTTATGTGTTTGAAAATCTCCTTCATTTAAGTACTCTATTTCGTCCATTTTTTCATATACTACTTCTGTAAAGTTCGTTAGTGCTTTTAATACAAAAGAAATGGACCATCCATAACGGACAACTTGAACGGAGAATTCATTTAACTTCGCTGTGTATGTTGAACTTTCTTCCGTCAGGCTAGAAACCATTAACTCGCCGAATTCACGGACCGTATTGTCAATAATATTATTCGACATGATTTGGAAAAAGCGATCGTCCTCCTCTTCTTCCATTTTGATTCGCCAATTTTTTAAAATTTCGTCGATGTTATCATTTATATATGTAGCAATTCTTTTATTCATCGTTTCCATACTTCCCCTCGTTGAATATTCGTAATTATATTGTACAGAACTTCCTCTTAGATTACACCTTTTATACATTTTTTTGTTATGAGAAGGTTTTTTTTCTACTAAAAAACACAATGTGTTTTTGTCGGTTCCACATTGTGTTCTTACTATGTATTAAAATTTAACAATACCTAAGCTAATCCCTAAAGCATGATCTACGTCTTCCATGACCTCTTCGTCTAGGTGGGTGATTTTATCAGTAAGTCGAGATTTATCAATTGTCCTTAACTGCTCTAATAAAATAACCGAATCACGTTCAAAATCATATTCTTTTGCGTTTATCTCTACATGCGTTGGTAATTTTGCCTTTTGAATTTGCGCTGTTATAGCTGCCACAATGACAGTTGGACTAAACCTATTACCGATATCATTTTGAATCACCAAAACGGGTCTGGTTCCACCTTGCTCAGACCCGATTACTGGTGATAAATCTGCAAAAAAAACGTCTCCACGTTTTACGATCAAATTTTCATCCTCCACTTACGAGTCGCTCTGTCGTATGTTGAGCTTCATACTCTGCATGTAAACACTCCGTACAAATGGATAGATTTATATGAGACATCTCAACATAGCCTTTCATCATCGCTTCTCTTATAAGATTTGCCTGACCATTTTTTACATATTCATTTGCTTGGACACGAACGAAACTTTCTACTCCAGTTAATGATTGTTTGACGGTTTTTACTCCTTCATTAACCAATTGATTTGGAAGCTGGATAATCGCTTCCTTTTTCTTTTTATCACTTACCACAGCAAACACCTCCGACAAAACATTTCCCAATATGACAATATACTTCATCTTAACATTTCTCTAGGTGAATTAAAAGACATTACGAGAAATGGTTAGACAAATTATGCATATATTCTTAAATTTTGTCGAAAGTCTACTTGCTATATATTCGAGGAATTCTATTAGAGAAAGTACAGCAAACTTCATAAGGGATGGTTTGCAGAGCTTCGGCCCATTCCTCTATTAGAATCTCCTCTTTGCCTTGTTTTCCGAGTAATACAACGTGTTCACCAATCTTTACTTTTTCATCGAGACGAATCATACATTGATCCATACAAATTTTCCCGACGATTGGCACTTTCTTTCCTTTTATTAATACAGACTGATTGTGTAATTTTCTTAATAATCCATCTGCATAACCAATCGGAATGGTTGCAATCCATTCTTCCTCCTGTGCTACATATGTAGCACCGTAGCCGATAGTAGAACCCTTTGGAACCTTTTTAACATGCATAACCTCCGTGTGCAACGAAAGCGCCTTTTCTAGTGGAAATGATAACTCACCATGTACCCACGAAGATGGCGCTATCCCATACATAGATATGCCGAAACGCACAGCATTCCAATGCTGATCAGGGTGCATTAAAGCAACTGCACTATTGGAGGTGTGCACTATAGCAGGTCTTTTCTCAAATACTTGTAAAAACTTTTCAAATGTTGATACTTGTTTCAGGAAGAAATTTTGATCTTCCTCATCTGCCGTAGCAAAATGGGTGAAAACACCCGTAATCTGCAACCAATCTCTTTCGTTAATGAAAGCAAGAGCCTTTTTAAGCTCTGTTTCATCCGTAAAACCGATTCTACCCATCCCACTATCAATCTTTATATGCATCTTTAAGGGAAGTTGGCAATCCCGAGTAGCATTTAACCACTCATATGAATATGCTGTAAGTGTAATATTCTGTTTGGAAGCCTCCTCTAAAAAGGAGGACGGGGATGTACCTAGTAAAAGTATATCAGCTTGTATTCCAGCTTCCCTTAAATGCAATGCTTCCTCCGGCGTGGCAACTGCCAAGAGATTGGCTCCTGCTTGTAATGCAGCTTGCGCAACAGCAATATCTCCATGGCCGTATCCATTCGCCTTCACTACAGCTATTACATCTGTGTGTTCTGATAGTGTTTGCTTGAGTCGTTTTATATTATTTTGTATGGCTTGTAAATTCACTTGAATAAACGTAGGTCTATATTGCTGATGTGACATATTTTACCCTCTTTTTAATCGTTTAAACCGATTATCCTACTAGTGTATTGAAGTAGTCAACTGTAATCACTTTAAGCCGCCAGTAGTCATAGATGCAGCAACTTCAATCATTTCCTCTTTTGTCAAAGTAGAAGAGGCAATAAAGAATGACATACCATCCTGCTCCCAAGCAAGAGATTGATCTGTGATAGCACCAATTGCAACTCCTAGGTCAACCGGATCTCCAGGTGCGAATACAGGAATAATAGAAGAGTCACCTGGTTCGCTGCGATGTTGAATTATTGTGAATTCCTTGTCACCGCTATATGTTAAAATAACTCTTTTTTCTCCATCGACTTCCATTACTTTTTCGTCAATGTTATGCACTTGATCCCATTGCAACAAAGGATAATATGTTTCAAATTCAGAATCATCGATTTCAGCAGAAGTCTCTACCTTTCCTTCTGCACCCTCGGCTTTATCGGTAGGTTTTTGTTCAATTTTATATTCTGCTGCTGCATGTGTTTTTCCTAACGATACTTTATTGAATTTAATATGAATTTGTTCCTCTTTGTTTTCATTCAGGATAGAAACATCCGTTGGTAGTAATGTTTTCTTATTGATGTAAATCTTTTGAGTTGGAAGCATGTTTTTATGATTATTACTCGTTTTTGTTTCGAAGACATAATTGTCTCCTTCTTCTTTAAAGGTTGCTGTCTTATCTTTTTTAATATCGTTGGCTAGCGAACCGATCAAATACGCTTGGCTATTTTCAGTTGGCCATTTGCTTTGGAACTTATACGTTTTGTTCAGTGCTGGTGTTACGACAAATACGCCTTCCGTGTTACGAACAATCATTTGAGTATTCTCTGCATTTGTATCTGTTACCTGTACGCGATAAAAATCTGGTTTTGTGTGCCAAACTTCCACTCCGTATACTCTCGGTTCATCACCAGTCAAGATACTCATCTCAGCTGCGAGCTCATACCCCTTTGTTTCCACCCACTTGTTACTAAGTTTTTTCACAACGTCTTCCTTCGATTCGGCTCCACATGCGGTCAGTACTAAAATTGTTGCAAATAAAAATAATAGTTTAGCCACGCGGCTCTTCAATCAGTCCATCCTTTCTATTATCACTGCGTTCATTCATTGTATGTAGATGGACGACCGGTTATGATTGTAGAATTACTTGAGCAGCTGCATAAACTTTTGTATGAGTTATTGAAACTAAACCATTCATCTTTATTCCTTTAAAATATAAAGTTGGCTTACCTGAAGGTTCTTTTAGAATTTCTATATCTTGAAAACTGCAATCCTTTCCTATTCCAGTGCCTAGAGCTTTGGAGAATGCCTCTTTAGCTGCAAATCTTCCAGCTAAATATTCTATTTTTCTTGCCTCTGATAACTTATTTAGTTGAAATCTTTCTTTGTCAGTAAGTATACGCTCTTCAAATTTAGATGTTTTAGAAGAAATTGATTTAATTCTTTCTATTTCAGTAATATCTAATCCAATTCCAGTAATCATGAATGTTTCTCCTTTCCAAAGTTCCTTCTTACAGGATATACTATTAGTAGAAAACTCGAGGTGAAATAATGTTTAATAGAACAGAAAATTTTAAACAATACATAAAACTATATCCTATTGTCTCTACTTTGCTCGCAGTCAATATTGCTATTCATCTTTTAACGTTAGTTCCAATTGTTGGAACGCAACTTTTTAACTTCGGTGTTCATTTTAACTTATTAATAAGTGAGGGCGAGTATTGGCGTCTGGTGACTCCGATATTCTTACATGCTTCTTTGGCTCACTTATTGTTTAATATGTTTTCCTTATACATATTTGGTCCAGAGCTGGAGCAATTAGCAGGGAAAGCTCGTTTCCTAACTATTTATATTCTAGCGGGAATAGTTGGGAATGTTGCAACATACTTAATGCATGACTGGAATTACAGGAGTGTTGGTGCAAGTGGTGCAATCTACGGAATATTTGGCGCTTTCGCGGCTTTAGTTTATTATACGAGAAAATTTATGCCACAGCTAAAGCAAATCATTATTCCAATCATCGTAATTGGCGTTATTATGACGTTCTTACAGCCACAGATTAATGTAACTGCTCATATAGCAGGGTTGGTAACTGGGTTTGTATTAGGAATGGTGTACTTCCATCCGAAACGTATTGCTGCTTGGAAGAAAAGAAAGCGCAAACTGAAATCGGTGTAGTAGATGTAATAAGTAGTGCTTTCTTAATACACGAGATTTTATATATGTAAATAGTCAAAAAGAACAGCCACTAAAAGGGCTGTTCTTTTTGTATGTTTATAGATTCTTTTCTTGTCGGCTCATACCACTCCATCAAGCTCTCTGCATCTTTCTTTTCGATATGTGGAACAATCGTAGTCGAGCCAGCCACTCCAGACTTAATAGTAGTCATAATAGAAGAAACTGCTGCCTTTTTTTGAAAATACGTCGTACGCTCCGTCATTGCTTGAATACGCTTCTTTTCCACCCACAGGGATACTCTACTAAATAAACGGTACTGTATAACAAGTTGTTTTTCATCCATCCAATATCCAGCCGTCTTATGCTGCCATGCCCCTAACAGAAAGCTTAGCGGTAATAATAATAGAGACAACAATCCAAACGGATAGAAGAAATAACTAACTGCTCCTGCAACTGGGATAATCCACAAAAAATCTAACCGATAGAAAAACTTCCTAGAGCGTTTTGGAACGCGTGTAAAGCTAGCTTCAAATTCATAATTAGGAAAAATTTGAACGAGAATAGGAGTAATTTGATCCTTTTTAATAAGAGGGAGTAATCGAATTTTTTCATCTTTCTCCGCCATTGACCCTCCTGCACTGTCGACAATGACCGTTGCATACCCTGTAAGTTGACGAAGAGGGTTCTCCATAATTCGCACGCCTTGAATACGCGATAAGGGAATCGTTATTTTCTTCTTTTCCAATAATCCTCTTGTAATTATAATTTCGTCATCTTCCACTCGAATAGTAAACTCGTAATAATTAATAAAAGTAATCGCTACGGATACAATCCAAGCCACTAGCAGCACAAAAAAAACAGCTAAAGCAATTAGTAAAGCGCCAAAACGAATAAACATAATTATTTCATTATAAATCGTTTCATACGGGATTAATTCAGAAAACTGGGAAACAAACACAGCTAACCCAGAGAAAAATACGCCTACTCCCCCGGATGTACTAGCAAGAATAAGTAAATCTTTTTGTGACATTCGGAATAACGGCTTCCGTTGTTGTACTACCTGTTCCTCTAGTTGAAGCGGCAGGTCTTGATCTTCAGATTCTGAAACTCTATTTTTGGCAAGGTTCATCTCTTTTTTTATTTGTTCGGCTGCTTCTTTAGAAATTGCGGTCAGCTCTGCATCCGCTTCCTTTGTTGCGCCACCACCAGCTGTTTCTACTTTCACCTTTACTAATCCGAATGGTCGATGAAGAATACCCTCAGTGTAATTTAAGCTTTGGATACGCTCAAATGGAATATACCTTTTTTTCTTTACGAAAAGACCATATTCAATCCGAAGCTCTTCTTCTTCGAACCAGTACCTGAACCGTTTCCATCTAATGATTCCGCTAACCAGCATCGCGATTAACAGGACTGCATAAATAATATAGACTATATAGGAGGTCCAGCCTTCGTTGCCCCCTCCTCCAAATCCATTCACCGCAATAACTACGATTAACGGTACAATCATTTCTTTTAATACTTTTATAAAATTTATAACTGCAGAAATAGGATGTAAAGTAAATTTTTCTTTAGACATCATCTTCCGCCACCCTTGCAAGTATAGAAATCCTACCACGAAGTTCGTCTGCCTCTGCTGTTACGAGGGCAGGAATAGTGTGATCAGTTGCAGCGGTAGAGATCGTAATCGACGATAAGTCATACTTTCTCAAAATAGGACCTTGCTCCGTGTCGACATGCTGTACACGAACCATGGGCACGAGCGTTCTTTTGACGATAAATAAACCATGCTGAAGTTCGATTTCTTGTTCTCGTACCTCGTATCTCCAACGAGTCCATCTAATTTTTGGAAATAGATAAATTAATAAATATCCAATGAGAAATAACACTATTCCATCTACTATGTATATCCATAAATGCTGTCCGGTGAAATAATTAATAACCCCTACTCCCACGCCAACTAATAAGGCGATCAAAGATTGGAATATGCCATAAATCCTCCATACACGCAATCCTTTTTCGGATAATCGGTTAATCGGTTCCTGTCTCATATAATATTAACCCCCCTCTTTCCTCATTGTATACGAAACAGACAGTAAAATGTTTCACTATTTTCCAAAAGAAAAAGGATGAGCCTACACCGAAATGTAAGCTCACCCTTTATAATAACGCTTTTTTTATTGTCTAACTTCAGCACTTAGCTCTTCGAGTTGGAGCTTACATAGGTACTGCCGATTTCTTTTTAGTTTTCGCTGCGTGATGAGCGAGTTCTTGTGCTGCGTTGTGTTGAGCCGTCACGTGGACCACTGCTACGACGTCCGCTTGAACTTGGGCGTGAACCGCCACCTGAACGAGATCCGCGATCGCTGCTTCCGCCACGACCACCAGATGAACTACGTCCGCCGCCGCTACGGTTACCTTTGTAACCACCGCCGGAACGAGAACCGCCTCCACCGCTACGCTCTCCACGAGCAGGAAGTGGACGTTCTTCAGAAAGAGAAATCGGAGTATCATTCGGTTCTTTTGTCAATGATTTTAAAGCTGCAGCTATAACATCCACTGCTTCATACTTCTCAAGCATTTCTTTTGCTAATGGACGATAATCGCCTAAATCATTTTTGTTTACAATTTCAGATAAAGATTCTACTGCTACACGTTTAAGTCCAACTAGTGCTTCATCTGAACTTGGAGGGATTAAAGCTTCCATACGTTTTTTCGTTGTATTCTCAACGATACGTAAGTAACCCATCTCTCTAGGTGTTACGAATGTAGTAGCGATACCACTTTTACCTGCACGACCTGTACGACCGATACGGTGAACATAGCTTTCAGGATCTTGTGGAACATCAAAGTTATATACATGCGTTACGCCAGAGATATCTAATCCACGTGCCGCTACATCAGTTGCGACAAGGATATCAATTTTACCTGATTTGAATTGTTTTAATACTGACATACGTTTTGCTTGGCTTAAATCACCATGAATTCCTTCTGCAAGGTAACCACGAATGCTTAGAGCTTGTGCTAATTCGTCCACTCTACGTTTTGTACGACCAAAGATAATCGCAAGTTCTGGTTGATGAACATTTAATATTCTAGAAAGAACATCAAATTTTTCACGCTCAGTAGCTTTTACATAGAACTGTTCAATATTTTCAACAGTCATTTCTTTAGACTTAATCTTTACTTCAACTGGATCTTTCATGAAGCGTTCAGCAATTTTACGAATCGGTCCTGGCATTGTAGCTGAGAACAATAATGTTTGACGCTCAGGAGGAACGCTTTCTAAAATTGTGTTGATGTCTTCAATGAATCCCATGTTAAGCATTTCATCTGCTTCGTCTAAGATAAGTGTTTGAACTTGATCAAGTTTCAACGTACGACGGTTGATATGGTCAAGAATACGACCAGGTGTCCCTACGATAACTTGTGGTTTGTTTTTAAGCGCACGGATTTGACGGCTAATTTCTTGTCCACCGTATACTGATAATAGACGAACTTTTTTGTCATATCCTAATTTGTATAGCTCTTCCGAAACTTGGATTGCAAGTTCACGTGTTGGAGCGATGATTAATGCTTGAATATTCGGGTTTTTAGTATCGATTTTTTCGATCATTGGGATACCAAACGCTGCAGTTTTACCTGTACCAGTTTGTGCTTGACCGATAACATCGCGTCCACCCATTGCATGTGTAATAGTACCTTCTTGGATTGGTGTTGCTTCTTCAAAGCCCATACGTTGTACGGATTTTAATGTAGAAGCGCTAATATTTAGTTCTGAAAAATTTGTCAAAATTTTAATCTCCTTTTTGTTCAGTTTTGACAAATGGTTACATTTTCAGATGAAATTGCGGCAAATTCGAGCCTATACGAGGAACGTTTCCGTTACTTAAAATTCTCTGTGGTTTTAGATCAGAGGGGTCTTATATAAAGGGAAAGCCCGGTCTTTTGCCGAGCGGTCTGTTAATGAGTGATCGTGCAATACTACTTCAACAAACCGTTATGTTCAAAAAAAAGTACTCTTCAATAAACGCTGAAGAGTCTTCACACAAAATGTATCCATTGCTCTGAACGTAGTATACCATGCAAGATTGTCAGTTGCAATTAATAAGCAACTGTTATAATTATTAGTTAATTACTCGCGGTCTCTCCTCCTCTTCTCCTGTTAAAAATAAGAGTACGGTGTTAAACCAATCTTCGCAGTCCTCGCAATAGCAAATATGGTGTTTTCCTGATTCCGAATACACTATTTCTTTTTTCAAAGAACCAATTTTATCGTAGATAAATTGGGCAGTGGCATAAGGGACAATTCCATCTTTTTTACCTTGGACGATATAGACTGGTACTTTAATTTGGCCGTAATAAGGTTGAACTATTCGTACTAAACGCATAAATTCTAGCGTTGCAGGAAATGGTGTATCTTTCAATTTCTCGCTATAGCGTTTGTATAAAGTATTTTCCTCGAGCTTCCCTGTTACTGTATCTTTTACCATGTCTTTTATATCTTGTAAAAGCTGTGCTGGATAAATGTATTTTGCTGCGGCACTCAATAAAACAAGCTTGTGTACGGGATAGCGATTGGCTAAATACATCGCAATGATTCCACCCATCGAAAAACCTACTATTATAATCCGATCCACTTCTTTTTGTAGTTGTCGGAGCGCTTGTTCCGCAGCCATCATCCACGATTCTGCTGATACATTTTTTAGCTCCAACGTTTCTCCATGTCCAGGTAACGTAGGGACAACAATATGCCAGTCTGTATGTGCCTGCAAATAGTCCATAAAAGGTTGAATCTCATATGGTCCACCTGTAAAACCATGTATACCTAACACTCCTGTTTTCATCGTCCCCACACCCATCGTTTAGTTTTGAAAAGGCTCAATTACTCTTTCTAACTTCATTCCCCTTGAGCCCTTTACTAAAACAATAGAACGATCATTTATTTTATTTCTTAAAAAAGTAACTAGTTTTTCTGAATCGTCGTTAGTCCAGATTAGTCGTTCAGCTGTGAAGTCTCCTTCAAGCTTGTTATATAGCCACTCCATACGAGGTCCATACAAGCAAACACCACTAAAGACGGCACTTGAAATCGACTTGCTCATGTCCTCATGATACTGCTTCTCATTGTCTCCAAGCTCCAGCATATCACCTAATACAAGCCACTTATCGGATTTAATAGATGACTTTTCTAGGAAGGAAATCGCTGCGCGCATTGATGTTGGGGCGGCATTATATGCATCATTAATGAAAATTGCTCCATTATTCCCTTCAATCACCTGCATGCGCATATCCGTTAAAACTATTTGTTTTAACGCTTCTCGCATCTGCTCTGCAGTCAATCCAACTTCTTTTCCTATTAACAGAGCAGCGAGTGTATTTTTTACTTGATGCTCCCCTAACACGGGAATAGACATTTCACCGTTAAGTTCGCCTGTTACACGAAACGCACTTCCCTGCTCTGTGAAGTTTATCTCTTCAATACGCAAATCGTTTTGCTCTTGAGTACCAAATGATTTAGTTTGTAATGTTGGGTTTTTCTCAATGAATGGACGAAGTAATGGCTCATCGCCGTCATAGAATAATTGACCCGCAGCATCCAACCCTGCAATGATTTCAAACTTCGCTTTTGCAATGCCTTCACGAGAGCCAAGGTCCTGCATATGAGCTTCTCCAATATTTGTAATGACAACATATTTCGGTTTCGCTAAATTGGATAAAAACTCGATTTCTCCGAATGAACTCATACCCATTTCGAGCACTGCAAACTCTGTATCTTCGTCTAATGAAAGAATTGTTAAAGGTAGACCAAGTTCATTATTAAAATTACCTTCTGTTTTTTTTACTCGAAAATAAGGAGATAGCATACCTGCTACTAAATCTTTTGTAGATGTTTTCCCGTTCGATCCAGTAATTCCGATAAACACAGACTGCAATTCAGCGCGATATGCCTCTGCCATTTGTTGAAGTGCCTTTTCCCCACTATCAACAAATAAAAGCGGAACGTCTTCAGGTGGATTCGGTTCGTCCTTCAACCACAGAGATGCGGCAGCTCCTTTGGCAAAAGCATCCTGCACAAATTTATGCCCATTTACTTGTTCTCCACGAAAAGGGATAAATAAATCTCCAGGCTGAATTGTGCGAGTATTAATAGAAACTCCTGTTACTACAGGATTATCTTCTATTTTCTTTTCAATTTGTAACCACTCAGCAATTTGTCCTAATGTTTTTTTCAATCTGGTCACTTCCCGTCTTTCGAGTGTTCAAGCATTTGCTTTTCTTCGTGGCGTTCGATTGCCAGACGAATAAGTTCTTCTATTAAACCTGGATATGATAGTCCAGATTCCATCCATAGCTTTGGATACATACTGATTGGTGTAAAGCCTGGCATTGTATTTACTTCATTGATAATAACTTCTTCTTGATCCGTTACAAAAAAGTCTGCCCGAACAAGTCCTGAACAATCCAATATTTTAAACGCACGAATAGCTGCATCCTCTAATTTCGCTTGAAGCTCTGTAGAAACTTCCGCAGGAATTGCATAATTTGTCGTACCATCCTCATATTTTGCTTCGTAGTCATAGAAATCCTTTGTCGGTAGTACCTCTCCTGCAACAGAGCATCTTGGTTCATCATTTCCAAGAACGCTCATTTCAATTTCACGTGCCACAATTCCTTGCTCCACAATAATTTTCCGATCATATTTGAAGGCATATGCTATCGCTTTAATAAGTTCTTCTCGATTTGTAACTCTACTAATCCCTACGCTAGAACCTAGATTCGCAGGCTTTACAAATAATGGCCATTGTAAGTTTTCTTCTATTTTTTGAAGCAAAGCATCCTGATTCTTTTGCCACTCTTTACTAATGAAATAAACATAAGGAACTTGAGATAAGCCGGCTTGTGCAAATAATTGCTTCATCACCACTTTATCCATTCCTGCAGCAGACGCCAATACACCATTACCTACATACGGTAAATTCAATACTTCAAGCAATCCTTGTACCGTTCCATCTTCCCCGTTAGGTCCGTGCAGAAGAGGGAAAATCACATCCAGTTGAGTTGTATCGTCCCCTTGTTTCGCCAAAAAACTAGTAATCGTATTTGGATTTGATATTTCGTTGCCGAACTGTAGAGATTCGAGGGACTCTACTGGTGCCGTTAACTGACCTTCTTTTCTCCATTCACCTGTTTTAGTGATGAAAATTGGATATACTTCATATTTATCAAAATCGATCGCTTGAGAAACTGCCCTTGCCGTTAATAGCGACACTTCATGCTCTGCAGATTTCCCACCGTATAATAAGCCTACTTTAATTTTCATTGGTTCAATTACCTCCATGTTTTGGATACTATTAGTTTATCACGGACAGCCTCAATAGTTGAGCATTTATCCGAACAACTTAAGACCTACTACTCCCATAATAATACAACTTAAAAAGAACAATTTTTTTCTACTTTTTTTCTCTTGAAATATATACATACCCATCAGAACACTTCCTGCAGCTCCAATTCCTGTCCATACCGCATAACCAGTACCGACTGCTATTTCTTTTAAGGCAAGAGATAACAAGAAAAAGCTTAATGAAGCTGAAATGACGGTGAGAATTGTAAATTTTATATTTTTGAAGCCGTTTGAGAGCTTCATACTAATAACAAATGCTACTTCAAATACACCAGCAATTACTAATAAAAACCACTCCATTAGCTATTCGCCTCCTCTTCATCGTCGACTAATTTGAGACCGATAATCCCAAAAAGTAAGACTAATAAAAAGAATACTTTTCCAACGCTAACTGATTCCTCAAACCAAAATATCCCTACGATAGCCGTGCCTGCAGCACCAATCCCTGTGAATATAGCATATGCAGTACCAATCGGAATCGTCTTCATCGCTTGGGCAAAGAGGAAAAAGCTCACGATTAAAAATACAATCGTTATGATAGATGGGACGAGCTCTGTGAAGCCGTGAGCCTCCTTTAGGCCAATTGCCCATACTATTTCCGTCAATCCCGCTATTATTAATAATATCCAGGCCATTATTACACCCCATTACCTAATAAACGCCTCTGCTATTTCCACGTAGCAAAAGCGTTCTATTTATACTTCTATCAAGACATCTGCTGGCTTAGACATATATAACTTTAAATCCTCTAACACTTCATCTGGGAAAATATTCTCCGGGAGAATACGAATTTCAATCCCATAATTAGATTTATCTGTTTTGTACAAAGACATTAACACACCATCTTCAAATAGTTCGTTATGTGCTGTAACCTTTTCTGCAGACAATCTTGGTAATACAATATTATTCTTTTTACGCCAAAAAGCTGTAGATTTAGATTTTTCACCAATCAACTGAGTAAAGACATTCGCAACTAAATGATCGAAGTCATCCGCATCTCGGAAATAGATTTTTGTTATTTTCTCACCCTCGTCTGTTAAATAGACAAATCTATTTTGTAGGTGATGATAAAACGGTGAGCGAATCGCTTCTTTTTTATGTGCTATGTATAGTAGCTCTGCTTGTTCTTGTGGAGTAAGCATATTCAATTTACGTTCATCTTCAAAATCCATGAAGCATAGTTCAAAGGGTTTTTCCACATAGCCTTTTATAAAATGGTTATATTGCTCCGGAACGATAAATTCTAGCTGCGTATGCATATTAAACGATGCATCATCATAACAATGTTTGAGTAATAAAAGAGCTGACAAGTCAGAGAAATTTCTTATAAACTGTTGAACCGTAATCCCGCTGAATAGAGCAAAGTGCTCTACTTCATTAACGTGAACATATATATGAGTTAAATACTCATCTGTATCCCTAACTTCTTTTTTTGCCACTAAGATCACTCCTTTATCTGTTCCTAATAATAGCACGATTTTTACAAGGAAACATCTTTATTCCCTCTCACGTCTCTATTAAACCAACAAGCAAAAAAATTCAATATACGCTATAATAAGTGAATGAAATTCGAAGGAAATTTAGGTGACTTACATGGAGAACAAAAAAGGCTTTGCTGATCGTTTCGATTGGACACTTGCTTTTATTTTATTATTATTTCTAATTATTAGCTTATTTGCTATTTCTTCTGCACAAACAACTGGACAATATGGGATAAATTTTATACCTAAACAGCTTGTTTGGTATATTATTGGCTCTATTATTATTGGGTTTGTCATGTTTTTTGAACCAGAACAATATAAAAAGTTATCTTGGTATATTTACGGTATTGGAGTATTTTTACTGATTGTGCTTTTCTTACTTCCTGATAGTTTAGCTTTAGTAAAACCAATGAATGGGGCAAAGAGTTGGTTTCACTTACCTATAGGTGATATTCAGCCTGCCGAATTTATGAAAACTTTTTATATACTGGGACTTGCCCGATTAATCACCATGCATCATGAGAGAAACCTTATTAAAACAGTTAAGACCGATTTAATATTGCTAGCTAAAATGGGGGGAACATTAATTGTTCCACTCGCTTTTATCATGACACAGCCCGACCTCGGGACTTCGTTAGTATTCCTTGCAATTACTGTAGCCCTTATTATAGTTGCCGGGATTACATGGAAAATAATACTTCCGATCTTTTTAGGGGGTATAGGAATTGGCGCACTACTTTTATGGATGGCCGTCTATATGCAAGACTTTTTAGCTGACAACTTCGGCTTTAACCCTTACCAATTTGCGCGTATATATTCTTGGTTGGACCCTTATTCTTATGCTTCAGATGAAGGAATGCACTTAATCTCTTCATTAAATGCCATTGGCTCAGGGGAAATATTCGGTAAAGGCTATGGAGAACGTATAGTCTATGTTCCAGAAAATCATACCGACTTTATATTTGCTGTTATTGGTGAAGAGTATGGTTTCGTAGGAGCTAGTGTTGTAGTTAGCCTTTACTTCTTACTTATTTATCATTTGACGAAAATTACGCTGCAGTTAAAGGATGCGTATAGCACATATGTATGTGCAGGTATTATCGCAATGATCACATTCCATGTATTTGAAAATATCGGGATGACAATTCAGTTATTACCTATTACTGGTATACCTTTGCCGTTTATAAGCTACGGCGGTAGTTCGCTCATGGGGAATATGCTAGCTATTGGTTTAGTGTTTAGTATGAAGTTCCATCATCGAACGTATATGTTCGCAAAAAATGAAGACGACTGAGGCAAGGTGGACAAATGAGTAAAAAGCAATAAAATCCTCACAATGTTGATTTTCACTCCGGGGCGGACGCTTTCCGTGGGCACGGCTCGAGCCTGTAGTCTCTCACTCGTGCTTTCCCACTGGAGTCGCCGCCCTGCGCTTCAATCAACAATCTCCACTTTCAATATGGATAGTTTAATACAAGATCACATATCTATTCGTGTATTAGGTGATAAGTTTTTCTTATTCAATAAGATCACTACTAATTTAATCCCCGAAAATTTTTTAGTGTAGTACTACACAATATTTGATTGGAATGGAACGCAGCGACTCCAGCGGGATAAGCGATAGCCGTCGAGTAACGACAGGAGCATTGTTCCGTTTTGGTCCCGGTGATCACGGTATAAATACTTTCATATTAAAAAGAAGGTGACTCTATTCGTTTCTTAACGAAATTTAAGAGTCACCTTCTTTTTAGTTTTGCACATGAGGACTTTGTGCTGGTGGTGCTAAAGCTTTCAGTAGGTCAAGTCTAGATTTTGTCATTGTAACAGTAACACCCAGCTTTGAAAGATTACTTACAATTTTCTTCAAATCAACTTCTTTTGCCATTGAATGCACCTCGTCCTTCTATTTAATATTTACGATTTTCTTTTAAAAAAGTTCCTTTATTTAAACTAAATTCTCGGTTTTATTATACCACTTTTTACCTAAGTTGAATCTTTCAATTTTGTTACATATATTATCTACTTGTAAACCATGCTATTTCCTAAAGGAGTGAATGATTTGAATGTAAAAGATGTAATGAGTAAAGAAGTAGTAACTTGTAATCCACAGGATTATGTAAGTGAAGTGGCAGATCAAATGCGAACACTAGACATCGGCTGTTTGCCAGTTGTCAGTAACAAAAAATTAGTTGGAATGATTACGGATCGGGATATCGTGACAAGGTCGGTTGCCAAGGATATAAAGAGCAAAGTGGAGGATGTCATGACAAAGTCCGTAATTTCCGTCTCCCCTGAAGATTCCACATCCGATGCTTCTATCATTATGGCGCGCCATCAAGTTCGTCGACTTCCCGTAATGGATGATGGTAAACTCGTTGGCTTTGTCTCTTTAGCGGATCTAGCTTTTCCTTTTCCACATGTCCAAGAAATTTCTAGTGCTATGGAAAGTATATCCGAACCGCGGCAATTCTAAACATTCGAGCTATCCTAAATTAGGATGGCTTTTTACATTTATTTACCATAGGTTGCAAGTGTTTAGGTGATGTTTCACTCTGTTTCTGCTATCTTATATGATATCCTATTACATCGTGCCAAACTATTTAAAAACGTGTAATATAGAGTTCATAAGATTTGCAGAAAGCAGGTTCGAAGTATGAAAAAGGTTTTATTAATATTAATGTCTATCCAATTTTTAGTTTATCTTGGCTTTGGAATAATTATCCCAGTATTGCCAGAGGTAATATTAGAACAAAATTATAATGAAATTCACGTTGGCGGTCTATTGACAGTATACTCTTTAGCTTCTTTCTTCACTGCTCCATTATGGGGAATGCTATCTGATCGGATTGGGCGTAAAACACTTATTTTAGTTGGATTAGTAGGATTCTCTTTGAGCTTTTGGTTGTTTTCATTATTTTTTGATTCGTTATTTATGCTTTATCTGTCTCGTGTAGTTGGTGGATTATTTTCTGGAGCACTATACGCTGCAGTAACCGGATTTGCAGCGGATTTATCTAATGAAGAGAACCGCAATAAATATATGGGGTTTCTTGGCATGTCGATTGGTTTAGGGTTTATATTCGGTCCAGCAATCGGTGGTGTATTGGGACATATTGATTTGGCACTTCCTTTTACAGCTTCCGCGATTTTATTACTTGCAATTTTCGTGTATGCTTTAATCATTTTAAAGGAACCGGATCGCACTGGTGAAGCCAATAAACGAGCACTTCTACCGAAAGGAGCAGCTAGTTTATGGAGCTATCGTATTAAATATCTATTCTTATTTTCGTTCATGGTGACGTTTTTACTTGCTGGTCTTGAGGCTACGTTTCAGTTGTTCCAAATTGAAAGAATCGAAATTACTCCATTACAAATAGGATATTTGTTTATGTTCAGTGGATTTGTCGATGCAGCTATTCAAGGTGGAGTCGTGCGCCGCATTAAAAATGGCACAGAAACAAAATGGCTATTATATGCGCAAATTGCTACAGCGGTCGGATTATTCATGACTGTTTTCACGCAAAGTATTTTCTGGGCTGGACTGTCTCTCTGTGTGTTCACTGCAGGAAATGCACTAGCACGAACAACAATTGTCTCACTAACTACGAAAGAGTCTGGGGGACGCTATGGCACAGCTGCGGGGATGTCCTACTCGATGGATAACTTAGGTCGCATTATCGGTCCATTATTATTTGCTTGGTTATTTACAAAACAACCTGACAATATTTATATGCTTTCCGGGGTGCTTGCAGTTCTTTCTATAGGATTAATCTTCGCATACCGCAAGTCTACTAAATCTTTGAGGGCAGTTGCATAGACTTATTGCAAAAACGAGTGAGGGACAGAACCTATCTCAAAATCAAAAGCAGTCCAAATTTTAAGATAAGTAAAATTTGGACTGCTTCTTTTGTATTTCAGCTCCGCCGCCGTTGTTCTCCGTTACGGCGGACGCTTTCCTAGGGGCACGGCTCGAGCCTGTAGTCTCTCCCACGTGCTGTTCCCTTAGGAGTCGCCGCCTTCACTGCGAACAACTATTTCCCTCTCTATATCAAGCAAATCTCTACATAAATTCAAGTATAAAAAAGGACAACTTCTGTTAAAATTTAAGTATCCTACTACCAAATTCTAAACGAAAGAAGTGTCCCTCTGTTTAAAGATTATTACATGAATCAAATCATTTTACCTCTAGATTTAGCAGTTAAATTAGCAAAAAATGATATCGCACACGCGACTTCACTTTTTTCATTGATTGAGACTACTTCTGTCCCTGCCTCGTTTTTTTATGGATCAATCCTGCCTGTATAAGGTGGATGTTTCTCTTATAACCAAACCTAACTAGCTGTCTGTTTTCAAATACTCTACTCTTTTCTGTCCGAGCTCTGGATGTGCGGCTCTAACTACAGAAGGTCTTGCCAAAAATAGTGTTACTAATATTAGTAAAATACTAGAGACAATTAAAATACTTTGTGCTGGAAAAACATCGTATAAGAATCCAAACAACACCATTCCAAGCGGCATTAGAGCCATGGCGCACGTTTCTATTATTGAAAATACGCGTCCTTTATAATCGTCCTCTATCATTTTCTGCATCATTACCTGTATCGGAGTGTTCGTTACAATCATAGATACTCCAAAGAAAAACATTAATGCGAAATAAAATACAACGATTACTGTATAAGACATATTTATTAGTAACGGCAAAGCAACAGCTCCCATAAGAACTCCCATAACAACGATACCCCATTTAGATACTAAAAACGGATATTTCAATTCCTTACGGGTCGAAAAATAGATGGATAGCAGCAGCATCCCAACCGCAAATGCCCCTTCCGTAAAGCCAAAATGCTCTGGACTAACCTTTAACTTTTCAATGAGGATAAATGAGTAACCTACCATATAAGCCCCAAACAAAAAGTTGATAAATAGAGAAATCACTATCATCGTTTTCAAAATAGGCTGCTGCATTAAATAACGAAGACCCGCCTTCATGCTCTCTAGCATCGGTTCCTTCGGTTCTCCTTCTACTACTTCTTTTCGCTTCGCAAATAATTTGAAGTCCATCGTAGATTCCAAGAGAACAGCTATAATAGAAGCCACCATATACATAATTAGGAATACCGGCATAGACACCGCTCCGTAAAGAAGTCCTCCTACCGCAGGACTTCCAATCGCCGCAAACGAAATAGACATTTGGTTTAGAGACATTGCTTTTTGAATTCGTCCCTCGTCTACTAACCCAGTAATGGAGGAACTAAATGTTACTCCTGAAAATAACGAAGTTAACGATAAAATGACGGTCGTACTATAAATCGCAACTAATGACAGACCCGCTGTCAAACTAACAATTAGTAATCCCCCAACTGCAACAGTTGTAGCAATCTGTGATACGATGACAATCATTTTACGAGAATATTTGTCTGCAGCGTATCCTGCAAATGGTGCAACCAATGTCCTTGGTAAAATACTGCAAATCAAATTTAGCGCAAAACTGGATGCCGATCCTGTTAATTGTAAAATGTAAAAGCTAATTGCAAAGGCATACACCTGTGCACCAAAAGTGGAAACTAACTTACTGATTGTGAACGTCCACAAGTGATAGGTTGCTTTTTTAAGCTTTAATAATTCATCCATCTTTCCTGCTCCTTTGTTTTAAGAATAATCTAAAAGTTTAATTTCATTAAACAAATAATATCATATCCACCCTTTCAATTCAACAAAAAGTTTAATATAATTAAACTATATTAAAGAGGTGAAAAAATTGTCCACATTAGGCGAACGCATTCGAACATTGCGTAAACTACAAAAAATGACACTTGAAACGTTGGCAGGCACAGAGTTAACAAAGGGAATGCTCAGTTTAATAGAGAACAACAAAGCAAACCCCTCTATGGAAAGCTTAAACTATATCGCATCACAGTTAGGTGTGGAAGTAACTGAGTTACTGGAAGAAATAAGCGGACAAGAGATACGAGAGGTATTAGATCAAGCAGAATTACTTCTAAATACAAAGTATGAAGATCTTACGGATGAACGGGAACGTCTGATGAATTTAATTGAACCCTATATACCAAACCTGACTCAAGGGTATGAGGCAACGCGATTACTCGAAATATACGGAAGATGCTTAGCTTATACATCACCTGATCAGTCGGCCGCTCTTTTGAAAAAGGCGGCAATAATGTATGAAGATTTGCACTTGATAACAAAAAGCGCTGACATAGGAAGAAACCTTGCCATTATTCCATTTATGAGTCACGATTATGAGAATGCTTTAAGAATTTTGTTAGAGGAGCGAAAAAAACTAGAAGCTAACCCGTTATGGATAGATCCATTATCGCGAATCGATTACGACTATTTAGAGTCCGTACTTTATTTTGCTGTTGGTAAAAAAGAAGATGCAATTCGTGTAATGAACGAAGCGATTCAATATTGCAATGAGCAAAAAATATTTAAACAGATAGACAACCTATATAGATTGGCAGCTGCTCAAGCAATAATGGACGAGGATGAAAAGAGAAAAGATTATTATTTAAATAAATTGAAAGCCTACAGCGAATTTGCCGAAGATGACGATTCTTCCGCTTTCATCCATTTTGCTAATCTTCACTACTTAAATACGTATAAAAAAATGTATATAGAAGCAGATGCTTTATACAAACAATACTCTTTAGATCAAATTAACCTAAAAATATTTACTCCCTATTTCCAATTGGAAAGAGCCAAAACTTTATACGGGTTAGGAAAAGTTAAAGAAGCATTGGAGATATTCGAGGAGGTAAAAATTCCCGAAGTCACTCACCATCCGATCGATCTATCTATTTTCTATGAAAAGGATGCATATATTGCCTTATGCTACCTAGAGTTAGGTCAAATACAAACAGCAAAAAGGATGAGCAAGGTAGCGATGAGGAACGTCGAGGAAATGCCAGGAACACCATATAAAATATTTATCCAAAATACGTACGAACAAATAAGGAGACATTCATAGGGGGCGGATTATTGAAGAAGAATTGGTTTTTCGCAATATTAATCATCATCTCTATAAGCTGGATTGCTAATCTAATATATTTTGAACTCCATCAACTAAAAGAACCTGTCGTGTTAGATTCTTATATTGATATTCAATCTAATGAGTATACCAACTTTTCTTTATTTTATTTGACTAATAGAAGCGAAGTTGTGGAGTTAGAAACCCTAATTGCCGCAGGATATACCTATAGCAATGAACAAAATTTTTTTCCATGGTTTGGGAATACGACTGCTCAATCGTACAGACAGGAATTTACTCACCAATATTTAAAACAAGCAATTTTTACATTTGATGAGGAATCCTTGAAACAATTAGTAAAAGGGATCCAAGCCAATGAACTATACGCTCGATTTACAAATGGTCAGGTTGTACCTGTCCAAATGGAAGAACTGAATTTCGAACCTCCCCATAATGTAACAAATGTCATTTCGAGCAAAGCATCATTTGGAAGCAACCAAGGGATCCAAGGAAATATTCTTGAGGCAGCCGAAACTGTTAGGATGAGTGCAATTGACCTACCAGATTCACTATTGAATCAGTTAGAGCTCAAGGTGCAGTTACTATCCGACACCTCCTCCGACAGTGCAAATGTTGAAAAAATAATGAGCAAGAACTGGGACGATATTGCCGCTCCACTATACGATGACATAAAATGGCCTTTAGAAATTCAGAAGGGCGATTCGGTCGGCCTAATATTTCAAGTAAAAGATAGTGATTCTTATGTGAACATTGAAATTGATTGGTCTGGTAGTACAGAATCCGGAAAAGCCTTTACCCATACTTTCCCTGTACTAATTGAACCGAATCTTTCAAATCAGGATGTGGTTGATATCGTTCAAAAAGCAAGGGGTGAGCTTAGATGAGACAAGGATTCAAGCAACTCATTATTGGTTTTCTTTTTGTCTTTCTAAAAATACAAATTGTTGTAGATATTCTTCCAGATTTTATTGGCTACATCTTCATATACAACGGTATTAAGCAAATTGCAACCTTATCCTCTCAATCATATGAAAAGTTAAAAATACTATGTATTGTTTTAGCCATTATATCCGTGCCTAATTTCTTCTTGAACGAACAAATGATTCCACAATTCGAATGGCTCGTATACTATCCAAGCTTGCTAAGTCTATTCAAGATAGTGCTTGTTTATTACCTTTTTGTGTTATTACGTGTTGTTGTTAAATTACTTCCTACGGATGAAGCCCTAAATAGAACGAATCGCATGTTCACCTGGTATATGATCGTAACGCTAGGTACATCATTGACCCAATCTTTTTTGATGAACATTCCAATGGATATAAGTATGACATTAATGATTATCGTTATTGGTGCTTCTTTCATCATCGAGATTTCATTTCTTGTGTACTTACGTAATATACAAAAACAGTTCCCCAAAGATAATATGATAGAGAAATTTGTATAAGAAGATCGAACAGACGTTTTGCTATATGATTAAAAAGTTATTTTTTAGGGATGCTGATGGGTTGTGATGGACGTCACAACCAACCAGCATCCCTTTTTTCAGTAATCTTACAGCGTTTGTCTATCCGTCGCCATCCTACACCCCTTAGAAGCTCCAACTAACTATTAGTTGTGTTGGTAGATAGTAGCACCATTACTATTAGTTCATCAAATTTATTCTTTCCAAAGATTAACGGCACAATAACACTAGTCATGATACCTACGATAGTTGTCCAACCAATTCATGAACTTCATCCATGCGTCTTCGAAATCTGGTTGAATACAGGATACTTGTAGCAAGCCTTTTACGATTAGATAATCGCTTTTATAGTGAAGGTCGTAACCAGACATTCTTGCATCCTCCGCTAAGTAAGGAAATTTTTCCTCTTGCCATGTGAAGATCATCGGATAATGATTTTCTGCTAGCAATTCTATCCCATGCTTGGACACTTCCTCTTCAATAAATCGCATGCGACTATGCAACAAATTGTACCTTTCTCCATTTTCATAGGCCTTTAAAGCAACCTCTAAACTATGTAAAAACTGAGAGGGCATTGTAAATGGAATAGCATTATTAACGCTCAATCCTATATCTAAATAGGAAGGAATATTACTACTAGATGTAATTTCGGTGTTAGCAAATACAAAAGCTAACCCGCTCATAGTCCCAATAGCTTTCCCACTTACACCAGTGGCAAGATATACTCCTTCTAAGTTAAAGGGTAGTGCCCCAAATGAACTTACACAATCCAAACACAGCAATACATTGTAACGGTTACATAATAATTTCATTTCCTCCAGGCTATTTAACATCCCAGTAGACGTTTCACCATGTACCATTAAGAGCCAACTATAAGCACCTGTAGCAAGCTTTTCTTCGATTAGCGTTAGATTATAGGGGCTTCCCCATTCGAAAGAAGCAACATCAAAAGATAACTGCCAACGTTCTGCTTGTTTTTCCAACCGTTCACCAAAAGCACCATTCTTAACGATTAAGCCTCTCTCACCCAAAACGTATATCTGCGCTATCATCGCTTCATTGGCGAGCGTTCCACTACCTAATAGCAAGTGAACGTATGCCGCACCACTCATCGATAATAGGTTATCCTTCACTCGCTCTAACATGACCTCAAACTCATGTGTTCGATGGGACAATGGCGGAACTAAGAATGCTTGTTGTATGGCAACAGATTGTTGTACGGGCCCAGGATAAAAAGAATATCTCTTTTGTTTAAATCGAGATGCAACGGACTGATCGAAACGATCTCTAGTAAGTACCATTGGGATAAATTTTGCTTCCTCTGTACCTACTGGATCAGCGAACGGTTCAAAACCAAGCTGATTGTAGAGTTTCTGTTCCCGTACTGTTCCCGATATTACTGCCGCTCCATATCCATTTTCGTAAGCGTAATCGGATAGAGCGCGAGCTAAGTAATAAAACACTCGACCGTTTCGATGCGCCTTATCAACAGCCATTAATCGTACTTCGCATAACATTCCGTTTAATGCATCCTTTGGCAGAAATCCCTCCACCGGACCAAGCTTTAAATCTAAAGAAAAAGGACGGGCAGCTCGAAATGCTACCATTCCCGCAAGTTCTTGGTCCTTCAGGACAATGACATATACATTCTCATGATGAAACGCATCGACCCGCATCCCACTTGGATCCGGCTCGTGTTGTGGAATCTCCTCCACAAACGTTTCATAATTTAATCGCGCGATAGCTTCAAATTCTTTTTCTGTTCGTGCAATTTTACACCAATACATCCCTATCTCCCCTATCTATTCGCTGGAATGATAGCGTTCCGTTCTTTTTTCCAATAAACTAATGCCTACCACTATCAGTACTATTGCAATAACGATCATCATACTTACATACGCCCCAACACTACTTAAAGTTCCCTCGTAAACCGTCACTCGTTTCATAGATTCCATCGCATAATAGATAGGAGAAATCCATTTCATCGCAAGCAATCCTTCCGACTGCACTATTTCTAGAGGCCAGTACGCCCCACCAATCATTGCAAAGGCTACCGCTACAAGTGAAATGATAATACTGCTCTGACTTACTGTTTTCACTAATGAAATAACAAAAACAGAGAATGCCATTACAAGCAATACATAGATAGCAGCTATGATTACTACTTTCCAAAAGCCATCGTACATATTAGTCCCTAACACATATCGGAAAACGAACAGGACAAGCAGTACTTGAACAAGTCCAATAATATAACTGAAAGACAGATGTCCAAAGTATAATTGGAATCTACTAACTGACGCTAGCTTCAAACGATTCCATACACCCGAGCGCTTATCATCTAAAATAAATTGAACATTAATAGCTACCGTGTAAAAAACAAAAAATAGCATAAAACCGAACAAGCTTTGCAGAGCATTGTCGTAACGAAAGACTTCTGACTCATCCATCGCCTCTGTTTGTATGAGGAATGCTTGATCATCGTTTAAACTTACTTCTAACTCTGCCCAAGCATCGTCTCCCCCTGCCTGAATAACTTGCTGTTTAAAACTGTTATCCCTATAAGCCGATTCAACTATTAAAGATAGATTTCTCACCCCATCAGAATCTGATGCAGAATAAATAGTATAAGATGTTTCTTTCAATCCAATACCGACCATGCGAATATCTTCTTTTGCCTTTTGTTGTAGCTCTTCTTCTGTAATTTCTAGAAGTGAGTAGCCTTTTTCTTTCTTTAATCTTTCTAGTACTGCTTGAGTTGTTTCAGAATCGTCCACAGCCACTGCCACACTCATCTTCCCATTACTAGAGCCGCCTACCACGGATGCCATCACTAAAGTCATTATCGTCATCATGATTAAAACGATAGGCTTACGTTTTAAATTCAGAAATCTAGCAATCCATATTCCTTTCATTCGGCTACACCTCTTCTCGGAAAGAAAACAATGGATAGTAATACACAAACAACCACTAAAACATATATAGCCAACATAAAGGGCCAAATAACTGATAAATCCTGACCTTTTTGTATAGACAGTATGGCAGACATTGTTGCACCATTGGGAGTAAAATCACCAATTTTCCCGAGCGTTTCGGAAATGTCTCGAATATTAAAGAAAGATCCACCAAGGAAAGAAAATACCGTAATAAATAACCCGTTAAATACATTCGCAATACCCTCTGTTTTTGTTCGAAACTGGAGAGTTGTCATTAAGGCTGATAATGCACCAACAAATACACTATAGCTAACAATAATAACGACCATTGCTTCTAAACTAATCCATTCTATTCCTAATACAAACATACCAAATAAGAGCATCATCACTTGTTGGATAAATGCCACAAATGTTCCCGTAAAGAAAATGGAAAGTGTATATAAAATAGGTGAAACCCCGGCCAGTAAAATACGGTCATATACTTTCCACTGAACTTCCTGCAGTGCAAAGCCTGCTAGAAAAGCAGGGATATATAATGCAAACATCACTAACATCCCGACTGTGTAGTAAATAGATGCAGGAATCTTTCGCTCATTTGCCTCTAAAGTCTGCTCTAACTTTTCTACACTAGTGACGTTACTCATGATTTCCTGAGGTGATAAATCTGCCGATAAAAGTGCCGCCGATTGTGTATAGCCCGTTTGCCAATCTGTTAGTACAGATTCGATTATAGAAGCACGAATTTCATTATCTTGGTTTAAGTATAAGGATAGGTCTGGAAGGTTAGTGTTATTAAAGTAGGCCGATTTTACATAATCCAATCGAAAATTAGTAGGAATATTTAGTATGCCATCTATGTTTTCATCCTGCCGTGCAACCTTTAAATCAACATACTTTTTATAGTCTACTGCAATATACTTCTTCATTTCATCGGAAGCTAAAATGGTGCCATTCAATAATTCAACCGGATCACTACTTTTAAATTGAATAAGCATAGCTTCCAAGGGAGGACCATTTACTCCTTCTTGTTCTAAAAATAGCTTAATTGCTTTTTCCTCTTGAGCCCATGATGAATTATCTACAATGAGCAAATTCGCTTGAATTGCTGCTTCTTCTCCACTATCCATTATGCTCCCTAAAGCATTTGAAAGAATAGTTATTAAAACAAGCGGCATGACTAACAATATTATTAACGGTTGTTTATTTCGAATTAGCATTTTCATTTGCTTCGCAATTAAAGTAAACAGCATCACCCAATCTCCCCTCTTAATCTCTTAGTGCTTTTCCAGTCAAATGCAAGAACACATCTTCCAGAGATGGCACTTTGACAATCGCAGAGGTAATCACTACATTATTTGCCGCAGCAACCGCAAAAATAGTAGCTAGTGGCTCTTCACTTTTGGACATCGAAATCGTCAATACCTCTTCCTCTATATGAAGAGTTGCTGTTGGGAACCGTTCTATCAAGGTTTTCTCAAAATTTTCCGTAAGTAAATTAGCTTTCAATTCAATTGTTTGGTTTTCCGAAACAAGTCCTTTAAGCTCTTCTTTTGTACCATGTGCAATTATTTTCCCTTGATCCATAATGTATATTTTGTCACACAGCATTTCTACTTCTTCCATGTAGTGACTGGTATACAAAAGCGTCATCCCCTCTTCCACAAACTGCTTAACGGTTTCTAAAATATAAGCCCTCGATTGAGGATCAATTCCAACAGTTGGCTCATCCATGATTAATATAGAAGGTCTATGTAAAAGCGCAGCCCCAATATTTAGACGGCGTTTCATCCCACCTGAAAAGGTTTTAACTATATCCTTTTGTCTATCAGTCAATCCAATTTTCATGAGTACTTCCGTTATCCGTGTTTCCAAAAGTTCACCTTTTAATCCATATACTCTACCGAAAAACGCTAGATTCTCTCTTGCAGAAAGCTCTGGATATAGAGCAATCTCTTGTGGAACAACCCCCAATGTTTTACGTAATGGCTCTGGATTTTTTGCTATGGACTTTTCATTCCACAAGACATCTCCGCTTGTCGGTTGGACCAAAGAAGACAACATAGAAATAGTCGTCGATTTTCCTGCACCATTTGGACCTAATAATCCAACCGATTCCCCCGCCAATAGTTCCATATTGATTTCTCTAACAACTTCCTTTGTTTTAAATCTTTTGGAAAGATTAATCGCTTGAAGCATTCTCACATCTCCTTACAACCTAGTTAAATCGATTATAGCAAACTACTACATTAGTTTATGTTAAAATATTTTTAATATTTAGCCTTCATTAGAAATTAACTGTTGTTTTCCAAGAAGATATGCTGTTGATTGTAGCGAAGGTCGGACGCTTTCCGCGGGCACGGCTTCAATCTCCTCGTCACTTCGAAAACATATGCTCCTGCGGTTACTCGTCGCAAAGACTTTAGCCAAACAAAGTTCGACCAAAATCTTTCCTGCGGGGCTTTCAGCTCGTGCTGTTCCCGCAGGAGTCGCTGCCTTTCACTCCAATCCACTACGACCTCTTCCAAAACTAATGTCCAATAGGTAAATATAAATGCAAAAGATAGGCATTTTTTATTCAATAAAACTTCTTAATCAAAAAATCTTTTATTTTTCAGTGGCCTCGGACGCTTTCCGTGGGCACAGGACTTTTTTTAAATTTTTCTAATTCTCCACATAAAAAAAGCCATCCTTTGAAAGGATAGCTTTTCTCATTATATTAGGCTTCGTCAATTGCGATTTTGTCTAATGGTGTATTGTAAAGTTCTTTATCTAGTTCACCAGTGATTTTCGCAGTTGCGACACCGGCAGTCATGGATCCACTTACATTTACTGCAGTACGTCCCATATCGATTAGTGGTTCAACTGATACTAGAAGTCCCGCTAAAGCAACTGGTAAATTTAATGCAGATAGAACTAAGATCGCAGCAAATGTTGCGCCGCCCCCAACTCCCGCTACACCGAACGAACTAATCGCTACTACTGCGATTACGGTTAAGATAAACATTGGATCTAACGGATTGATACCTACTGATGGAGCTATCATAAATGCCAGCATTGCTGGGTAAATTCCCGCACATCCATTCTGACCGATAGATAACCCGAATGATCCGGAGAAGTTTGCTACCCCTTCGGATACACCCAATTTAGTTGTTTGCGCATTGATATTAATCGGTAGCGCACCAGCACTTGAACGTGAAGTGAACGCAAAGATCAATGGTTCTGCCGCTTTTTTAACATACGTTATTGGGTTCAATCCAGATAGTGAAATGATCAATAAATGAATTGCGAACATTACTACCAAAGCTACATATGATGCAAGAACAAACTTACCTAAATTGTAAATGGCACCAAAATCAGATGTTGCTACAGTTCTTGCAATAATTGCTAAAATTCCGTATGGAGTTAAACGAAGTACTAGTTTCACTACTCGCATAACTAATGCATAGATTGCATCAATACCTGTTTTTATCGTTGCTGCTGTTTCTTTTTCTTTACGAGCTATTCCTAAATAAGCAAATCCTAAAAATGCTGCGAAGATTACAACCCCAATTGTTGAAGTCGGGCGTGCACCTGTGAAATCTAAAAATGGATTTGCAGGTATTAAGTCAATTATTTGATCTGGAAGTGTTTTATCTGCAACTTCCGCTGAGCGACCTTCATAATATTCTGCACGTGCTGTTTCTGCATCCCCTTGAATGATTTGATCTGCATTTAAATCGAATATTGCTGCAGAGCTAATACCAATAACTGCCGCAATAGCAGTTGTTCCGATTAAGAAACTTAAAATAATTGCAGCCATTTTACCAAAGTTTTTACCAATTGTGATTTTTGTAAACGCCCCTAAAATAGAGATGAATACTAATGGCATAACAATCATTTGTAATAATTTTACGTAACCAGTACCAATTAGATTATACCAAGGTACCGTTTCCGCCAATACTTCCGAATCTACCCCGTAGGCAAGATTCAAAACTAACCCTAAAACAATCCCTAATCCTAGTGCAGTAAATACACGTTTTGAAAAAGAAATATGTTTCTTCTGCATAAAGATTAAAACTCCAACTAAAAGGAGTAAAGCTACAATGTTAAGAACAATAAATAATATATTCATATAAATACCTCCGTCTTTCTTGCTCATCATATAATAATACTTTCATCCCTATTGGTCAAGTAGGAATTACTTTCTAACTAATATAGGTCTTCCCTACTTTCTTTAAGTCAAATCAGCTATACTAGAAATAAATGAATAATTAGATTGGCTACGGGGGTGAAAAATTTGATAGCAAGTTTTTATGGTATTATCGTTTCTGGAATTTTAATACTAAATATTTCTTTAGCGATTGCACTTATATTTTTAGAGCGTCGAGATGCATCTGCTACGTGGGCATGGATTTTAGTCCTTTTCTTCATCCCTATTTTAGGATTCGGTATTTACTTATTATTTGGTAGAAAGCTACGAAAGAAAACCTTATTCCGTTGGGAAGGGAAAAACAAAATTGGTATTGATAAGCTCATTGAATTTCAAATGGAAGCTATTGAGGATGACTCTTTCGATTTTCGTTTAGATGATGCAATGCACTACAAAGAGTTAATAGTCATGCATCTTCATAATAACCAAGCAGTTTTAACTCAGGATAACAAAGTCGAAATTTTCACCGATGGACGAGAAAAATTTGATGCACTCCTGGAAGATATCGAGAATGCAAAGAATCATATCCACATTCAATACTATATCTTCCGTTTAGATTCCTTAGGTCAGCAAATTTATCAAGCAGTGTTAGCCAAAGCAAAACAAGGGGTAAAAGTAAGAATTTTATATGATGATACTGGATCACGCTCGTTAAGAAAGAGACATTTTAAAGAACTGATTGAACTAGGTGGCCGGGTAGAAGCATTTTTCCCTTCTATTCTTCCACTGATCAACCCACGTATGAATTACCGGAACCACCGAAAAATTGTCGTGATAGATGGACGAGTAGGCTATATCGGTGGTTTTAACGTTGGCGATGAGTACCTTGGGTTAAAGAAGAAGTTTGGTTATTGGCGTGATACACATTTACGCATTGAAGGTAGCTCCGTGCATCCACTTCAAACTAGGTTCATCCTCGATTGGAACCAAGCATCCACCGAGCATGATATCGAGTACTCTGATATATTTTTCCCCGCTATTCCGATGAAGGGATCTGTTGGTTTACAAATTGTTTCTAGTGGACCAGATTCCGAATGGGAGCAGATAAAAAATGGATATCTGAAGTTAATTATGATGGCCAAAAAGTATATTTATATTCAATCACCATACTTCATACCAGATGCCAGCTTTATGGACACGCTACGAATTGCATGTCTTTCTGGTATTGATGTAAGAATCATGATTCCAAACAAGCCTGATCATATTTTTGTTTACTGGGCAACGTACTCCTATGTAGGTGATTTAATACGAGCAGGAGCAAAGATATATATTTATGAAAATGGATTTTTGCATACAAAAATGATTGTCATTGATGACGAGGCTTCAACAGTAGGAACGGCTAATATTGATGTGAGAAGTTTTAAATTGAATTTTGAAGTAAATGCCTTTATATATGATCGCGAAACCTCTCATCAATTAGCGGAAACGTTTGAAGAGGATATGAAGTTATCTACAGAGCTGACAGCAGATATTTATGAAAAAAGATCAAGAATGATTAAATTCAAGGAATCTTTAGCACGCCTAATCTCACCGATACTTTAATGAAACTTTGACACTGAAAATTCCTTTAGAGGTAAAACACGTTTCTATCGTTTAAGGTAGGCTTTGGACAGCGTTGTCGCTATATAATTACCGTTTAATTTTTAGGGAGGCTGGGACAGAAGTAGTCTCAATCAATGAAAAAAGGAAAATTGCGTGTGCGATATCATTTTTTTGTTATTTAACTCTAAATCTTGAGGTAAAAATATCTAAACATAGGGACACTTCTTTCGTTTAGAATTTGGAAGTAGAATACTTAAATTTTAACAGAGGTTGTCTTTTTTATACTTGAATTTATGGAGATTTACTTGATATAGAGGGGAAAATAGTTGTTCGTAGTGAAGGCGACGACTCCTAAGGGAACAGCACGAGGGAGAGACTACAGGCTCGAGCCGTGCCCCTAGGAAAGCGTCCGCCGTAACGGAGAACAACGGCGGCGAAGCTGAAATAAAAAAGGAAGCAGTCCAAATTTTACTTATCGTAAAATTTGGACTGCTTTTGATTTTGAAATAGGTTCTGTCCCAGCCTCTTAAACATCTATTTATGTTCTCTTATAAATCTAAAAATTCTTCTAATGTTTCATTAGCTTCGTATACTTGCCCACTTAGTTCTTTCCCAACGTACCGGAAGTGCCATGGCTCATACATATAGCCCGTAATTTTCTCTGACCCTTTAGGGTAACGCATGATAAAACCATACTTATGGGCATTGGCAGCCACCCATTTACCGGCTTCTGTTTCACCAAAGCTTTCCCTCGCGAAGTGTTGTTCAAAATGCTGCTCTCCAATATCAAAAGCTAATCCCGTTTGATGCTCGGAATACCCAGGACGCGCACTATAACGATCCGCAGCGGCCTGACCATCATTCGATACATAGCGATCATAAAGCTTTGTTTGATAGTCAAATGATCGATATGTGCTGAAAGCAATAAGCTCATATCCAGACAAAGTAGCCTCTGCTGCCATTTCTTGAAAAGCGGCTCTTGCTTCTTTGCTTTCACCAGGTGCATAATCCGCAGGAAGAGGATACTTTTTGCTAGCAATTACTTGCCCTTCCACTACGGTTGGTTCCTGGGGCAATAATTCGTTTCCAATATAGCCATTTGCTCCAGACATATCTACGTCTTCCACAACAGGCTCTTCCTCGACAGGAATTTCCTGGATCGGTTCTTCTACGATTGGTTCCTCGATAATAGGTTCTTCTGTTTGATCCACTTCTGCGGATTGCTCAACCTCCGTCAAATTACGAAGTTTCTCTATACTTTTATCTATATTCCAACCATTCATCCCTACCCACACTACCATTGCTCCTATTAATAGTCCTGCAATAGTTCCCGAAACAATATATGGCCATTTTTTCTTTTTTTCCTGTAAAAGTTTATATCTTGATTGCATGTTTTTGGACTTCCTTCTTTCTTGTTACGATATTTCTAGTTTACCATTTTTTCCATAACTATTCTCTTATTCAATTTGAACTTTACCAAAATAATTATAACCAGTGATACGGATAATAGAATCCTCCTAAATAAGTAAAACGCATCTACCTGTTATAGGTAAATGCGCTCTCTTTAGAGAAACATTAATAATAATACGACAAAAAATAACACTGCAAACAATATGGACATGCCCTTCATCCACTTCGCTTCTCTGACGAACCCTTTTTCCTTGAAGCTTATCGCTCGAAAGCCGTTACTTAGTGCAAAAATTGCTGTCATTAACAAAACAGCCATATTCATATTACCTTTTATAATAAATACCAAAGCTGAAACACTCACTACAGCAATTAACAAACCAAAAATCCAATTTTTATTCATGTATTTACACCTCCTACGAAAAACACGACCCCTATGCTTTGGAGGTCTGGACACTCAAGAAAAAAACGAAGCAACAAGCGCTTCGTTTTTGTTTTATACAGATTTCTCTGCTTTTTCTGGATGATTAGAGTAGAATTTACGCCCTAAGTATGTTTGGAATATCAGTAATAGTCCACCAACGGCCCAATAGACTGGCAGTGCAGCCATAGAACTAAAGGAAATGAACATAATCATAATAGGCGAAATATAAATCATCATTTTCATTTGTTGCTTCTGCTGCTCAGGTACTGTCCATAACGAAACCTTTGCTTGTATGAAATAAACTGCTCCAGCAATCAGTGTCATAGCAATATCTGGAGTACCTAAGTTAAACCATAAAAATGGATGTGCTTTGATTTCAGCCGAATAAAGAATGGCAAAATACAATCCCATAACAATAGGCATCTGAATAATCATCGGAAGGCAACCCATGTTTAGTGGATTCACTCCATGCTTACGATACAATCCCATCATCTCTTGTTGTAGAGCCATTTGCTGTTCTTTATCTTTTGTTTCTTTTAATCTCTTTTGGATATCATCCATTTCTGGTTTAAGCTTATCCATTTTTTCTTTCATGCCTTGTTGATTTTTATAATTTTTAAGCATCAAGGGCATAAGAAGAAGTCGAATAAGTACGGTAATCGCGATAATCGCTAATCCGTAACTACCATTGAACATTTCTCCAAAGAAATGTATAAGAAATTCAAAAGGTCGAACAAAAATATTATAAAAAGTACCTTCTTTGTTTTCTACTCCAGAACATCCACTAAGCAATAATGCTGCAAATACAAGAATAGAAAATAAACTAATCTTCTTTTTCATAACCATTCACCTTCACTCTTCAAACTATAAAGAAGTATACCTTACTATGAAGCTATTTATCAAATTTAACCTAAAATAATTAAACAGATTGTTGTTCATTAGGAAAGTTATATTTAAAACTTGGATGTTCTTGGTTATCTCGATATTGCTTCGGTGTAAGTCCTGTATACTTTTTGAATATGCGAGTGAAATAGCTTTGATTGCAAAAATGGAAGCTACTCGAAATATCGGATATCGGCTTGTTTGTATTTCTTAAAAAATATTGGCATTCTTCTACTTTACGAACATTTAAGTATTCTACAAGAGTTACTCCTGTATGTTCTCTAAAGATACGAGAAAGATGACTAGTACTAATATTAAAGTGTTTAGCAATATCCTCTACTGTTAGATTTGTCTCTATTTCATCATTAATATAAAGAATTACTTTGTTAACCGTTTGATGTCCGAATGATGGTTTCTTCCTTTCGGTAATGACCATCACAAAAAACTCTACTAGCTCATCTGCGCATAGTAAAAATTGTGCATCACTCATTTTTGTCTCAATTGTTTCTAAACATGCAATATTAAAAGCTCTAATTTTATCAATAGGCACTTGACTTTCATTTAACTTTCTTCCCATGACAGCTGATAGTTGTATATAGTAATACTTAACGTTTAAAATCATATTCTTACGTGTTCTTGCAATTATTAAATCAATCATGCTTCTTAAAATTTCTTTGGCTTCGTCTATTTCAAAAGAAAACATTTTTTGAAATAGCTGTTCTTCCAATTCTATAAAGGAGTCTAGGCCTTCTACTTTTGTTGTCACAGCTATTTCTCTATTATACACTTTGGAAAAATTCTCTAAAAATCGCTTTTCTACAGTCTTCATATGTCCCTCTTTTTCCCTCCTAATAGGTCCAAATATCCATTAACCTAATTAGGTATGTTGTATTAACTTAATCCATTATCCTGGAAATTTTCGTTTTTTACAACTGTTTTGTATCAACTTTTTTAGGAATAAGCATTTTTACATGTTGAGGAAGCACTTTTATTTCTAATGGGGTACAATCTCCTTCGTCCCCATCTACATTACAATATAATGGAGCTTGTGATTCGATTAATACTTTAGTTGATTCAATCAATTCAACTCCATCATCCTTTTCTAAGTTTCCAAATAATATTTTTGCACCCATTCGAGCTATGGCAGCCAGCCCAGCCTGTTTAATAATATAGATATGCAACTTCCCATCGTTGACTTCAGCGGAATTTACCATTTTCTCAAAGCCACCCACTGAGTTAGTTAATGCTACGAGTATAAGAATAGGCGTACCCTTCCAAACGCCCTGATCATGCGTAATGGTCATCTCTATTTCTTCACTAGAAATAATAGCCTTAGCCCCTTCTAACAGGTATGCAAGGGAGCCCATTTTTGTTTTTTGTTCAACCGTTGTCTCGGCTACACGACTTGCTATTTCACCTATAGCTACTATATTCATGAAATACTTATCGCCTATTTGTCCAATATCCACCATTTTTGTATGGTTCATTTTCAACGCTTCAATGGCAAGCTCAGGCTCCAATGGAATTCCTAATGCACGTGCAAAGTCATTTACAGTACCTAGTGGAATAAAAGAGAATAATGGTTGATATGGCTGCTCTGCAAGACCATTTACAACTTCATTAATCGTCCCATCACCACCCATTGCAAGTAAAAAGTCTACTTTCTCTTCACAGGCCTGTTTAGCAAATACGGTGGCATCATTTTGTTTTTCCGTCTCTTTAATAATGACTTTATATCCCAATCCTTCTAATACATTAATAGTTATTTCTTTATACTGATCTGCGTCTGCTTTACCAGAAGACGGATTGTAGATGAACATTGCTTTCACAGGACTTCCTCCTAGCATTTTTTTGTTTCAAATTCCCTTTATCAATCTTTTTAAAACCTAGGTTTAGAATAAATGGTAAACTATGAGTAATGATTACGATAGAAATGAGGAGCAGAGTTGCACTTTTTCATATATATTATTATTTTTTTCTCGTTCTTTGATTTATTCTCCCAACTACCTATAATGAGCCCCTTTGCGGAATCATTGGGGGCTACTCCTTTTATAACTGGATTAGCCGTTGGGATGTATTCACTTTCCAACACTTTCGGTAATGTTATCTCTGGATTCTTAACGGATAGAAAAGGACCCTTTTATATTTTAATCATCGGCTTGTTTACAACGAGCTTTTCATTATTCCTATATCAATTTGTCAACGATCCCATAGAATTATTAGTTATTCGGTTTTTACACGGCTTAGTTGCGGGACTAATTGTGCCTGCAGCATTTACCTATTCAGCCAATAAAACTTCAAAGGATAAACGAGGGAAAGGTGTTGCACTATCTGGTGCATTTGTTGGACTTGCGGCAATCGCAGGTCCAGCAACAAGTGGAATTCTCGCTAGTAAAAAAAGTGAGGTGTTTGTGTTAGGTCTAACTGGCTCCATTATGCTTGTATTAAGTATTCTAGCACTTGTTTTGTTAAGAAAAATTGCAATTGACAGAAAGGATAAGGTAGTTTCCTCTCCTCACTCCGTTCGCTCTATATTCCAACGCAGCGGAATTATTAAGTCATTTGCAGGTGCGTTTTTCTTAATGTTTTCACAAGGGGTATTAGCTTATATGCTGCCATTAAAGGTATTACACCTTGGTTTTGATTCTAAAACAAGTGGATTGCTGCTAAGTATGTTTGGTTTTGTAGCTATTTTGGTGTTTATACTGCCGATTAATCGAATATTTGACCGCGTGAAACCCGTTTACACATTTACTTTTGGGATGTGTCTTATGGGAATTAGTATGTTATTGCTTGGCCAAACCTATTCACTGAGCTTACTTTACGTCTGGATGGGGTTATATGGAATAGGATTTGCTTTTCTATTCCCTTCTATTAACACACTCTTAATCGATTCAAGCGAACAGTCCTTCCGCGGAAAGGCTTATGGCTATTTTTATGCGTTCTTCTCTATTGGTGTTGTGGTAGGTTCTAGTATCACGGGATTTCTTGAACTAACTGCAACAGGCGGCTTTACGTTGACAGGAGTTATTTTGTTGATTGTCTCTATCTTGGCACTTGTTTGGAGGAAACAATAAGACAGGAATGTGTCTATTGACCCATTCCTGTTTTTAAATCATTATAAAGTTATTTGTTCGTTAACATTCGGTTTTTTATCTGTCTCTTTCGTGTCATTAGAAGATTTCTTAGAATTGTCCTGGACTTCCTCGTTGTAGTACTGGACGCTTGTCATAGCCCCTTCATCCACCATTTTATTATCTTGAATATCGTGGGGATCTGGATGTCCCGCTGCGGTAAATTCAGATTTTTGATGCTTTTGTGAGTCTATATAAGCATTCACCTTAGATTTTGTATTATTGAAAGCTACGATTGCTTTATCACGATTCTCTTTTTTACTAAAATACGCATATGCCCCTGCTGCTAATCCAGCTAATAAAAGTGATTTGTTTTTTGCCATTATCATTACCTCCAAATTTTATATATAGTATACATACCCCATAATTAATAGGTTCACACCTTTACAAGAAAAATCCTCTTTCAAGTGCTTTGGACAGTTTATCACTATTATTACCGATTATCACATTTGTTTACCATTTTTATATTACATTTTGATTTCTAATTGATTTTAATTGTATATATTTGTAGAAGGTTACAGTTATTTTTGTTATGATTACAAAAAGAATTTAGAGGTGAGTTCAAATGATTAGGGCGACCACGTTAGATGACATTTCGATAATTCAACAGATCGCAAAGGTCAGTTGGAACGATACTTACAAAAATATTATACCTAATGACATACAAACGCTTTTTTTAGAAAAGGCTTATTCCCCAATGATGCTTGTGAAAAGAATAGAAAAAACTATTTTCTTAGTCGCTGAGTATGAAGGGAAACCTATTGGTTTTGCCAACTTTACCTATGTGGACGAGGATGGAGACGCAGAACTTACGGCAATCTATGTATTACCTGAATATAAACAACTTGGATACGGCAAACAACTCTTACTAGCCGGATTGAACGAAATGCCAGCAGGTCGCCAGTTATTTGTTTACGTAGAAAGCAAAAATGATAATGCTCGTCTTTTTTATGAAAACTTTGGCTTCGAATGCTTAGAAGAATTTGATGAATATTTTGAAGGACATCCATTATCTACTGCTAAGTACGTATACTTATTAAAAACACCGGTCATTTGATGACCGGTGTTTTTGTTAACTATAATGATTTCTCTGTAGAGTAGAATTCCTCTTCCTCCTGCGCAAAGCTCGTCACAGGGACAGATTAATTTCCTCTATTTTTCAAGTTCTTTGTTAATTAAAGCGTCTTCTCCGTCGTATAGTATTCCTCTTGTTCTTGTAGTTGAACTGGTGGTTTACGTACAAAGCACATGATTGCAGCGACGTATAATAGAATGGATGTTATCGAAATAATACCTGCAAATAATCCCGCCAAAATAAACATAATTCCTGCTAGTTTCGGGTTTTTATTTTTAGAAACAGATACGATACCAATAATATTTAGGATTAAGCTAATTATAAGAATAATGATAAACACCCAACCAAATACGTTAAATGCATCGATAGCTACATCCTTATTATCATTTACAAATTGCAAATCTGCTTCCGTTACGTTCGGATCAGTGATCATCATATTCTCGAATTCGCTTATAAACGCTTCGTCTTGCATCAAGCTGCTCCCACTTACCACTAAGATCGACACTAAAATAATACTAAGTAATGTCATAATTGCACTAATAACACCTAAAACTATTTCTCCTGTACGCGACATAGAATTCAGTCCTCTCCTTTTATATACTCCTTTTATTCTACGATAATTATTAGAAAAAGTTTCGTATATTTTTAAAGTGCCCTCCATAAAATAGTTTAAAACCTGTTTAAAACTTTTTGAACATGGGTAATATTAAACTATCAACTAGAATATGAGAGGATGAGTTTCATGGAAAAAAAATTAATTTTTAGTCAATCAGATTTCCTTTATACGTTGGCAGGTGCATCAGCATTAACAGGAATTTTAGTATTTTTTACGCAAATATAATACGTTCCACTTAAAAAGGCAATCCTTTTCTATATAGAAGCGGATTGCCTTTTTGTTTATTCGCAATAGGTTTTTATGCTTTTACATCATTATATTCATCATATTTGGAAAACGCTGATACGACATACGAGCAAACCGGCTCCATTTTCAAGTTCTTGTCTCTCGCATAAGAAGCGGCATTATCAAGCAATTTCTTAGCAATTCCTTGACCTCTCAATTTATCAGAAACATATGTGTGATCCATCACCATTACGTCTCCCAGTAATGTCCATGTAATTTCACCAAGTCGTTCCCCATCTTGAATATATTGATAGGCATATACATCGTTTCCTAATTCTTTATATTGAAACTCCATCTTTCACCACTCCTTTTCTGAATTTTATCACATCTTCCGAATGATTGACAATGAAGGGTTCCCTCACTAGTTGAAGATAGAACGAATCGAATCGATTAAATTGTTAAAGAAATTTTTGACACCAGCCCAAAATCCTTCATTGTCGACAATTTTACCGATTTTGTCTTCAATCGTTTTACTTAAGTCATTCAGTTGATCTGACCACTGGCTGAAGTCGATATCTAATTGACGAATACGGTCCATTAAATCGATTAGCAGCTGACGATCTTTTTCAGAAAGCTCAATATTTAAATTGGCTAATTGCTCAGAAACAATTTTCTCCACTTCTTCTCGTGAAACTGGATTTTGTTCGGCAATTTGCTTTTTAATTTCTGTTAGCAATTCACTTACCTTTGCTTCATCAATGCCTGCATCTTTTGCTAAATTGGTAGCAATAGATAATTCATCATTCGCTACATCTGTGCGTTCTGGGTCTAGTGTTTCTCCTGTTACCTCATACGCTTTGTATATTCCCACAAGCGCAGAATGACCAGTTACAGGCTTGGGTGCAGCAATTTCTACAACTGCGTCCTGAATCCCCGCTGTTAGCATGGCATTTGCATACATTTCAGAGGTTACTTCTGTAATATCATCTGGCGTCACAATGCTTATCACAAGCCCCTTACCAGCATCTTTTCGTGTAATTTTAGCAGAGGAGAACATTCTTGCAGATGCATCTCCGTCCTGTAAATATGTCGCTAAGTCTTTTCCAGTTACTTCTATTTCCTGAACATCTGATTTATCCGTTATTTTCAAGCTTTTTTTAACGCTGGCTTTTTGTTCAGCTGTTAAGTTTCCCCCATATACAACGATAGGTGCACCAAATTTTTCGTTTACGACTTCTTCCGTGGAGCCGTCTGAATCGGCTAGTGAGTAAGTCGGTCCAATGACCATACCTAGTAACAACATCGCTGTGATGAATGGTAATAATAATTTTTTCATACTCTTTTACCCCTTTCCATTTCATTCTCTCAATAATACGAAAATAGGAGTAAAAAGTTCCGATTAATCGATTCTTTTCACTCCAAGTAAATTACATTTTCAATTGAGTCCAACCATCTTCTTGGACAATTTTTTTGTCTTTCATTAGCTTTCCTAGAGCGCGTTTGAATGCCGCTTTACTCATGCTAAACATTTCTTGAATTTCGTCAGGAGATGACTTGTCTGTAAAGGGCATCTTCCCTCCGACATCGTTTAAATAGCGGAATATAGATTCAGCATCGTCTCCTAAACGTTCATGTCTTCGTGGTAGTAGGGAACCATTCAATGATCCATCCTCTTTCACGTCGATTACTCGAACCGTTAGATCTTCTCCCAGCCTTGGTTCATTTAGTCGTTCTGACTCATGCACAAAAATCCGGTAATTTTCTGGAACACTTAACAAAAACGTACCAACCGGAAGTAAACGGTACGCACGAGCTTGAAGATTCTGATTGAACAAAGTCGTTGGTGCATCTATATATAGCTCTTCAACACGATCCTCCGTTGCTAAGCGGCCGAATAACTCCCCTTCTTTATCGGTACGGAGTGTCATATACAAATGGTCCCCCACAGCCGGCCATAATTCTTTTAGCTTCGGTAGGTCATCTTCTTTTACTTGAACTTCCTTGGACGTACCAATATCGACAAAAACACCTTCTCTATCAGCAACTTTAATGACGCGAGCCCATCCATATGTGCCTTTTTGAATAGAAGGTAGCTGGGTTGTAGCAGATAAATTTCCACGTCTGTCCACAAACAAGAAGGCTTGAATTGTGCCACCAACCTCCAAGTCCTCCGGCGCTTCGGATGCGTTTAACGGAACTTCCATCCCATCGTATGTTAAAATCCACTTCGATCCCTGTTGTTCCTTCACTCGTAATTTTACTATTTCTCCTGATGCTGTTCCTATCAAAATTACCGCTCTCCTTCTGACCAAATATGGTTTTGAAAATTGCTATTCACAAATTGTACTACTTCCCTATAACCGATTCATCAGCGCCATAAACAATAGGTGTAAATGGATGTGTGCGATGAATATCCGCTTTCAAAACTAGCTTAATAACCTTCTCTAAGGTTGTATGTATATTGCATTAGTCTGGTCAAAAACTTCTATAGTGTTTATTCACTGTCCTGTTCTTGAATTTCTAAAAGCTTTGCTTGTAATGTTGGATTCTCATCTAAAAATAATACTAAATCAGCAATACGATCGATAGAGTTCCAGCTTAAGTGATGTTCAATTCCTTCTACATCATTGTAAATATTCTCTTCCTTTACACCAATGATCCGTAAGAAATCTTCCAAAAGATCATGTCTTTTCACTAATCGCTTACCAAGTTTCATCCCTTTTGCGGTAAGCGTAAGACCCCGATACTTTTCATATATTAAAAAGCCATCTTTATCTAGTTTTTGAACCATTTTTGTTACGGAAGATGGTAATACAGACAATGCTTCTGCAATATCAGACACACGAGCATACCCTTTCTGCTCAATTAACAAATAAATTTGTTCGATATGGTCTTCCATGCTTGGTGTTGGCATATATATCTTCCCCTCATCTCTGCTCTATATATTTTACTACAATGAAGATCCTATCACAATTTTAGTTATTATTTCCGATAATTTGTTACATAGAAAAACCTTATCTATAAAGACAAGGTTTTAGTTACGATGTGGGTATTTACCCACAACATAAATAGAGTGGATAATTCTTTTGTTAATCCATTCTAAGTTTTCTGCAGTATTTAAACGCTCGAAAACGGCGATTCTTCCTTTTTCGGTTGTAACATAATGAGCAGGTAACGTATTTAAACTTAACGCCATAATATCTCGTTCGCATTGTTCACATTTACAAAAGGTTTGGTATTCAGTTCCCCGCATCATAACTCTGACAAGGCTTTGAACAATTTCTTGCATCACATTCGTAAGCAATGGCAACACTCCTTTCAAGTATAAGTAAATGGGAACATGTTTAATAATATACCCAAAAGGGTAACTTTTTAATATCAACAGACTTAGTAAATAAAAAAAAGAGAGGTTGATATTAAATGGGTAGAATTTTATGGGGAATTATCGTCGTATTAATCGTACTTTGGTTACTTGGTTTAGTACTGAAGATTGGTGGAGGACTTATTCACACTCTATTAGTTATTGCAGTAATTGTTTTTGTCATCCAATTAATCAGCGGAAAACGATCACTGTAAGGAAAGGTGTTGCCAAATCGGCAACACCTTTTTTATATACACTATTAAACTATCGCTTGTTATTGTCTAATTTTAGCGTATATGCATGTATCTCTCAACTTTTTCCCGTCCGCAGATAAGGAATCTTTGAGTAGCACGCCTTCCAATGTATATCCGACTCTTTCCGCAACAGATCGGCTTCGAACATTTTCACTATCACAGCGTATTTCAACTCGATTAGCATGTAGTTCCTCAAATGCAAATTGGGTAATTCGCTCACAGGCTTCCGTCATTAAACCTTTACCTTCAAACTTACTATCAATCCAATAGCCAATTTCAAACTTACGAACATCCCAGTCTATTCGATGTAAACCCGAAGCACCTACAAATTCACCCGTGTCTCTTAAATACAGCTGAAGTCGTAAATCCTTCCTAGTTATAAAATCTGCAACCGCTTGGCGTATGTTAGTGGTGATCTGCTCTAATGATTGCTTTTTTTGCGCCCATGGCATCCATTCTTTCAGCGCAGCATCTGAATTGTTTACCGCTTTCCAAATTTCCTCAGCATCCTCTACTTTTGGTGCACGTATCAACAAACGCTCTGTGTAAAATTCCTCAGGAAAAGATAGCTCTTCTTTAACTGGGAAAGGTTTATGGAAATCTTCATCCCATTTCACTGGGGTGGCAGTCCCTTTTAAGAAATCCTCTCTCGTCAGCCCATATGTTACGGCATCATAGTAGGAGTCCTCTTTAGGTGAAAACCAAGCTTGTCGTAGCTGAGCTTCCTTTACAAATCCAGCTCGCTCAAACGTTTTTCTCATCGCAAAATTATCCTGTCTTGTATGACCTTCTAAACGATTCTTCGCTTCTGGGAGTTGAAACACATACTCAGCAACGAGCTTTAATGCATTTGGTCCATAGCCGTTGCCTCTTGCATGATCAGCAATTCGTAAGTCAAATAGGGGAATCTCATCTTGTAAATCATAAATTTTAACGAATCCAACTTTTTCATTTGCTTCATTTTCAATCCAAAAGGTTTTGACTTCATCCGATTGATATCCACCCTCTTCAATCGTTTTTTCTATTAGCTCCCTTGCCGGGTGTGAGTTTCCATGATACGGCCAACTATTTGTCGTCATAAAGTGGATCAGCTGTTCTTGTTCTTCCATTGTCCATTCCGTAAGCTTCATTTTCTCGCCTCCGTACGTGCTATTTATTTATCTTTATAAGTCGCAATGAATTTAACACTACTAATAATGTAGCCCCCATATCTGCAAAGATGGCAATCCATAAAGTTAACCACCCTGGAATAATAAGAAGCAGTGCAATTATTTTTAATCCTAATGCAAACATAATATTTTCTTTGATAATATGCAATGCTTTTCGACTTAATCGGATTGTATAAGGCAGTTTTTCTAGGTCATCTCCCATTAAAGCTACGTCTGCTGTTTCCAGTGCTGCATCGGTTCCTGCTCCTCCCATTGCAATACCTACAGTAGCTGCAGCAAGCGCTGGAGAATCATTGACACCATCTCCAACCATTGCAACCGTTCTGTACTTATCTTTTAAGAACTTTATAGCAGAAAGCTTTTGTTCGGGCATTAACCCCGCTTCAACATCCGTCATTCCAAGCTTCTCTGCGATGGCGTTTGCTGTACGGCTGTCATCTCCCGTTAGCATGACTGTATGCTGAATTCCTGCTTTTTTCAGCTTTTCTAGCACGTTTTTACTTGTTGGACGTATTAGATCTGCTACTGCTATAAATCCTTGATATACACCATCTGCTGACGCAAGCATGACTGTATTTCCTTCTGTTTGGAGTTGTTCTATTTTAGTAAGCACTTCCAACGAAACAGTGCTTATAGAAGAAATCCAACTAACGCTTCCGACTGCCCATTTCGCTCCATCCACCACTCCCTCTGCTCCTTTTCCAGTAACAGATTGGAATTGCTCTATTTCTTCACGCTGAATATGTTGTTTTGCACCATATTTAACAATAGCTTGCGCTAGGGGATGCTGAGAATAAGTTTCGATAGACATTACTTTTTGAAGAAACTCATTCGGTGCAATAGCCTCAACATGTGTAACCTCAGGATATCCCTTTGTTAGAGTACCTGTTTTGTCAAATGCAATTGCTTGAAGTCGACCAATTTCCTCTAAGTGGATGCCACCTTTGATCAATACCCCCTGTTTCGCTGCATTTCCAATCGCTGTCACAATAGCTACCGGAGTTGAGACTACTAATGCACATGGGCAGCCTACTACTAAAACCGCAAGTCCTTGGTATATCCAAGTTTGCCAATCTGCTCCGAATAATGGAGGCAAAATCGCTACGAATATCGCAATAATAATGATGGCAGGTGTATAATACTTCGCAAACTTATCTACAAACTTTTGAGATGGGGCTTTTTCCGCCTGTGCCTCTTCCACAAGATGGATGATTTTCGCTATTGTTGTGTCTTCCACTCGCTTCGTCACTTTCACTTCAAGTGACCCCTCTTCGTTTAACGTTCCTGCAAATACTTCATCATCAATGTACTTCATGACTGGCACTGACTCACCGGTAATTGGTGCCTGATTGACTGCTGAGGTTCCTTTTAATACAACTCCATCCATCGCAATTTTTTGTCCCGGTTTTACAATCAGCACATCATTTATTTGTATAAAATCTGTATCAACTTCTAACAACTTTCCATTTTTACGTATTGTTGCGGTAGGTGGGGCAATATCCATTAATTGACTGATCGATTGCCGCGCTTTATTCATCGAGTATGCTTCTAACGCTTCACTCACGGCGAATAAAAACACCACTACGGCACCTTCACGCCATTCTCCAATAATCGCCGCACCAATAATTGCGATAGTCATAAGCGTCTTCATATCGAAATAAAAACGAGATAAATTGACTAGTCCTCCTCTAAATAAGTCAAAGCCTCCCACAACTATAGAGATGATGAACAACCCTATAGCAAGTGGGTGTGATTCCTCGTATGAGAATGATGCGATAATGCCGATTACTAAAAAAACAAACGAAATAACCGTTAAGACATTTTCTTTTCGTTTTAAAAAAGGAACAGTTTCTTGTTGACGTTGTTTAACAGTTGTCACCTTTATGCCATCGAATGCTCCAGCTTTCTCGATATCCTCTACTGTTGCTTTTCCTATGACGGATACTTTAGATGCACCAAAATTAACTATCGCGTCCTCTACCTCTGGAAGACTTTTAATATTATTTTCGAATTTCATAGCACAGCTGGCACATGAAAGATTCTCTAATCGATATTCTTGCTTAACTGCCTTCTCCATCCTTTGCACCCTCTTCTATCGCATGTTCATATGCGAGTTTTACTAACGCATTTACATGATGGTCCGCTAACGAATAATATACTAGTTTTCCCTTGCGTCGTGATTTGGCCAGAGATAAATCACGTAAAAATCGTAAATGATGGGATGCCGTCGCTGTAGATGAACCTATAATTTCTCCAACATCACAAACGCAAAGCTCTTCCTCTATCGTTAATGCATAAGCTATTTTTAGTCTTGTTTCATCTGCTAGAGCTTTGAAAATTTGAGCAGCCGTTTCTAGTTCTGGCATTTGCTTCTTTACAGAAAGTACTACATCCTCATTTGCCTTTGTTACTTCACATCTTACTTCACACATATCCTTCGCTTGCATAGCTTCACCTCATTCAAATGATTGTTTGATTGTTATTTTCATTATATGTTCGGAATATTTAAAATGCAACTTATTCAAATAGGCGTTTGAATGATTATTAATGCTTTTTTATTTATTTGCTTAACAAATGATTTTTCAATAGGAAAAACCAGGCAAAAAAAACGCCCGGTCCTTGGTGGTAAAAACCTGTTTTTATCGTTTTCGAAGGGCTTTGGACCGACGTTTTGCTATATGATTACCGAGTGAATTTTTTGGCATATTGGTTGTGACGTTCCTCACAACCAATATCCCTTTTTCCGATAATCTTATGGCGTTTGCCTGTCCGTCGCCCTCCTACAACTTCTAGAAAGAGGTTAATGCATTTTTGGGTAACTAGAGAAAAGATACTTTCTTATTCATAGAGGAAGCTCTCGAAGATACAATTTCGTTCGCTACTTCGCTTCTTTATTTAGTGAACACTAACTATTTCTCTTTATTTCCACTAGTGTAAAAGAAATACTACTTTCTTAATCCTTCCTTACAGAATAGTATCCCTAATTTAAAAGACGATTTTATCCCTACATTAACTTTGACTACTCTTATCATCTAAGCTATAGGCTATGCAATATCTTATAGTTGAGTACTACTCACTTAATTGATTGAAGTGTAAGGTGGCGACTCCAGTGGGAACAGCGCGAGCTGAAAGCCCCGCAGGAAAGACATTGGTCAATCCTTGTTTGACCAATGTCTTTGCGACGAGTAACCGCAGGAGCATATGTTTTCGTAGTGACGAGGAGATTGAAGCCGTGCCCACGGAAAGCGTCCACCTGAAACGGAAAATCAGTAGTATTATTCTTTCCTTTCATTCCATCAACTCAGTGTACACGGTACATTTTTATATACTTTCTTCTTAAAAAGCAGCCGAAGATCATAATCTTCGGCTGCCTCTTATTAGTTTGCTTTTAATATTAATTCATGACCTTCTTTAATGTCCCCATCTATGACAGTGGTATGATAGTTCCCTTCTGCCCAATCATCTACTTGACTATGGTACCACTTGGATTTCATGTGTCCGCTTTGTCCGGGTCCTACGATATGAAAAGCCTCGTTTAGATTAGCTAAATCTGCAACAAATCTCCAGGATGCCCCGTGATCTACTTTTCCATTTTCACCAAATCCAGCTGCTTGAACCGTAATATTAGATCCTCCGATTGGCACTGGATCTGGATTTAGCAGATAAGCTAAAATGGGAGAAGCCCCGCCAAGCGGATGATCAAATGTTAGCTGGTGGTAATCTCCCCATTTCCATTTCTTTTCATTCGAACCAAACTCCTTCGTTATTTCATCCGTTGCCTGCACGAATGAATCATAGACCCATTTGTCTATACCACCATATGATTCTAGCCAAGCACTTTGTTCGCTATTGTAGCCTTTCCTAAGTAATTGATCGGAAATATTACCTTTACCAGGTAGCATCGCATATACATCCTTCGGCATTTCTTTCTGTAGCAATGTCTGAGGGAGCTCCTTCATCCATTTATGAAATACGAGCGGAGCTACTTGGTCTTTATCATCGATTTGGTCCCACTGCTTTAACATAGTAAGAATTTCTTTATAGTCATTCTCTGCATCTAGTTTTTCGACCGATTCAAGCATTTTAGCTAAAAACTCTTTTGCATATAAATTAGTTTGATCCATTTGTAAATTCATCATATCTTCTTTTGTGAAATCTGATTTACTCTCTAGTACTTCCGCTATTCTTTCATATCGATATGATTGGGCCCAGAAATCCGTAATATGATATGGATAGGAATCATCCACTACTTCGTTGTTTGCAGTTGCAATAAAACCTTCCTTTGGATTCACGACAATGGGAAGCTCATTAAAAGGGACATAACCTTCCCAGCCATAGTCGGCAGAGTCTCCAGGCACAGGCAATTGACCATCGCCTCTCTTTCTCAATGGTAATCTACCGTTTGCTTTGTACGCAATTGTTCCATCCTTGGCAGCAAACACAAAATTTTGTGCAGGTGCATGAAAGTCCTCCAACGCGGTTTCAAACTCATCCCAGCTAGATGACTTATTCATCTTCAATATGGCCTGTAATTCAAGAGTCGGCTCCAATGCCGTCCATTGCATGGAAAACAATGCTGATGCTTCCTCGTCCTTGAACAAGACATCTGAAATAATAGGACCATGTCTCGTCACTACTACTTCAAAAGGTATATCATCCTGTTCTTTTACTTTAATAGATGAATGACGAACTTCCGCCTGCTCCCATTTCCCTTCATAAAGGAATTGTGTACGGTCATCCGGATTAGGCGTTTCAATATATAGATCCTGTACATCTGGCCCTACATTTGTTACACCCCAAGCAACCTCTTCGTTATGACCAAGTATGATACCGGGAATACCAGCAAATATAACTCCACTCACATTTTGCTCGGGTGACTCTAAGTGCATTTGGTACCAGATGGATGGAGTACTTAACCCTAAATGCGGATCATCTGCTAGCAAAGGAAGTCCACTAGCAGTTTTTTCTCCACTCACTACCCAGTTATTACTTCCGTTAAATTCATTCGGCAAAATCGACGCGTCAAAGTAACCAGCTATATTTACGGGCTTATTAATATTAGCCTCTATAATCGATTTGGAATTTTCAGGATACGTTATAAAAAGCTCCTTCGCCTTTTCTTCCTCTAATTCGTTTAATGCCCAATGTCTAATAGCAAGTGATGACCAGTTTCCACCTAAGTCATACGCCATATACTTTCCGATTGCTAAGGAGTCGGATGGTGTCCACTCGTCTGGCTCATAGCCTAATAACTTAAATTCATAACTCAGCTTATTTTCTTCTTTTGCATAATCAATAAAATCATTAACCCCTTCTGCATACCACTTTAATACTTGCTTAGCTTCATCGCTATATCCAGCATAGGATTTATCGGCAGCTGCACGTAAACTAAAAGTTAAGAAAAACTTATCCGTATCGACTGCTGCTTCTCCGACCACTTCTGCCAAACGTCCGCTCGCCTGCCTTCTTGCCAAGTCCATTTGAAAAAGTCTATCCTGAGCTTGTACAAAACCCTGCGCTCGGTAAAGGTCCGCATCAGATTGTGCAGTAATATGTGGAACCCCAACAGCGTCACGTACCACTTTTACGTCCGAGTCTAATACGTCCATTGCCAGTTCACCATCAATAATGGGTTTCGTGCTAGACAAATACATGTTTAATCCCACCACAACAATAACTATTAGGATCCCAATTACTCCTAGGATCCAGGCAGTTATTTTCCACACTCTTCTCATATCCCTTACCTCCTTTGCTCCTTTACGGTATTCGACATTATTAGATTTCTACCTTCCGCGTCTGAAGCGACTAAAGGGGCTAGGCGCTGTAGTCTGGATGGAGGTTCACTTGTAGAAAGTTATCCATATGCCAAAAGACTTTATAATTTACTAAACAATAAAAAAAGACCCATGAATAAGTATATTCATGAGTCTGGTCTTGTATTAATCTATATTTTCGCCAACAATTTTCACTTCTAGCTCTAGCTCGACCCCGAAGTTTTCTTTTACTGCTGCTTTCACCATTTCAATAGTACTAATATAATCGGTTGCAGTTGCATTATTTTTATTGACGATAAAGCCGGCATGCTTCGTAGAAACCTCTGCACCACCAAAGCCTTTCCCCTGCAAGCCACTATCTTGGATGAGCTTTCCAGCAAAATATCCTGGTGGTCGTTTGAATACACTACCTGCAGAAGGGTATTCTAATGGTTGCTTCGACTCTCTTTGGTAAGTAAGATCTGCAATTTTTGCATCAATCTCTTCTTGGTTTCCTTTTTCCAATAAAAACTCCGTCGATAACACATAATAGCCTTTTTTTGTAATAATACTTTTTCGATATCCTAGCTCTAATTGCTCCTTCGAAAGAACAAGTTTTTCTCCAGCTGGAGTTAACACGGTGCACTGCACAATGACGTCTTGGATTTCTCCGCCATATGCTCCTGCATTCATCGCCATTGCTCCACCAATAGATCCGGGAATACCACAGGCAAACTCTAAACCTGTGAGGGATTCCTGGGCAGCGGCCTTTGACACATCAATAATGTCGGCACCACTTTCAGCAATCACACGGTTACCATCAATGATGATTTTGTTCAAGTTCTCTAATCGGAGTACAATTCCTCGTACGCCACCATCACGAACAACCATATTTGACCCGTTCCCTAGTAATAACAACGGTATTTTATGCTCCCATGCATATTGGACAACAAAGGCTGCCTCGTCCTGAGTAGAAGGTGTGACAAATAGATCCGCCTTCCCACCCATTTTAGTTACTGTATGCAAATTCAATGCTTCATCTATTTTAATATTCGCTGGATTTAGTTTTTCCGTTAAATTTTGAAACCATTTTTGTTTATTCAAAGAGAGACAATCCTTTCTGCTTTAACCTGTTACCCTTACATAGTATGCATTTTTACTCTGAATATATCAAGTAACAATACTATAACCATTCTTTAGACCAAGTCTCGATTTCACTAACTACTTCTTTTAGCGCAAGACCTTTGTCCGTCAGGTTATACTCTACCCGTATAGGCACTTCGGAAAAGACAGTTCTTTCTACTATTCCCTCTTTTTCAAGCTCTTTTAAACGCTCTGATAACAAACGACCACTTATAGGAAGTGACGATTCAATTTCATTAAATCGTTTTGCACCACCGATTAGCTGGTAAACGATTAGGGCAGTCCATCTTTTTCCGAGCAACTCCATTGCCTTTGACAAACGCGGACATAATAACGTTTCTTTCATCTGATTCACCTCTATCACTTCCTATTATAATCTTTTTTACTTCTTTTGTAAAATAAAAGTAATTAAATTACTTGACGTAACCAATATATTAAACTATATTTAGTTACATAAAGTAACCTGTTATGTTTATATTTTAAGATAACAGGTAAAGTAATATATGGTTTTATTAAATTATTTCGAAACAAAAACTCTTGATTTCGAAATAATGTTGTTATATACTAAAAAAAACAATCCATTAGGAGGAATTACACAATGACAAAATTTAATCTTGACGCAGCACATTCTATGATCGACTTTTCTGTAAAACACATGATGGTTTCAAAAGTAAAAGGATCTTTCACTAATTTCACTGCTGATTTAGAAGGTAATACAGAAGATTTAACAGGCGCTACAATCAGCTTTGACATTGACGTAAAGTCAATTAACACAAACAATGAAGATCGTGATAACCACCTACGTTCTGCAGATTTCTTTGATATCGAAACTTACCCAAGCATCAAATTTGTTGCTACAGATATTAAGAAAAAAGCAGACGGTGAATATGACGTAACTGGTGACCTTACAATTAAAGACGTTACAAAACCAGTAACATTTGACGTTGAATATGGTGGTAAAGGTACTAATCCATGGGGCCAAGAAGTTGTAGCATTCTCTGCTGATACTAAAGTTAACCGTAAAGAATTTGGCTTAACTTGGAACCAAGCATTAGAAACTGGTGGAGTTCTTGTTGGAGAAGATATTAAAATTAACGTTGAACTTGAATTAAACCCAGCTCAATAAATGAAGAAATTACAAAAAGCTATCCTTATGGATAGCTTTTTTTGATTCATACATAGATATCTTGAACAGACAAATCTACCTATTTTGTTTTCTGACTTTTGAAACTATTTTCCCTATAAATCGTATATACTATAGAAGAAGATTTGGAGGGATATAAATGGAAGATTTATTAGGGTTAGGCCTCGGTTTTGTTGCTATTATTTTGACTTTTTCCATACCACTTTCGGCAATTTGGACAAATCATTTACGAAAATCTCAAAAAATACGAGCTCAAATTGTAAAGGACGAAATCGAACTTGAAAAACTTCGATACAACAATTTTTTAGTCGAAACAGAAAAAATGCGTTTAGACCTTCAATCGAAGCAGGCTAGTCTTTTAGAATCGACAGATCCTTTAGTTTTAGATTTACAAAAGCGATCGGCAAATGAAGCGCAAACTATATCTTATTAAAACTATTCTGAAACCTAAACTCTACAGAACCCTGTGAAAGCAATTAGTGAAATCGAGTAATTTTAAGTGGTTTTTTACAACTACTTTCTTAATGTAAGCTTTCTCTGTTTTTCTCAATAGAATATGGTATGTTATTTATATAATTGGATTTGTTTTCCTATTTATTGGGTTAGGAGTTGGGGGAGATTAGATGAACCTAGGTCAAGTGATCAAGTTAGAGCGGCAGAGACAAAATATTAAACAAGAGGCTTTAGCTTCTGGAATATGCGTTCCCTCTTACTTAAGTAGAATTGAAAATGGCTTAGTTATTCCAAGTGAAGAGATAAGGCATCATATTCTTGCGAGATTGAATATTCCAGTGGACTCGTCTAATATCAATCATAATCAAAATATGATTGTTAAGTTTAAATTACAGTTAAAGCAAGTTCTAAATTCTCGAGATAAAAAGCTAGCTAAAAAGCTTCTACTTGATATTCAGCTCTATAATGAAGAGCATCCACTGGGAGAAGAACGACTAACATTGCTTTTATGGGAAGCTCGTTTGATGCTTATGTTACCTGAAGTATTAGAGATACAAAGGAGCATTGCTATCTTAGAAGATTTCAAAAAAGAAATGACGATTGAACAGCTATTTTATCTCTACACTATTCAAGGTATTTCGGCCTATCAGGATAATCTATTTAGCCAAGCCTCTCATTTTTTTAAAGAAGTTTTCCAGTTAATTAAAGGTTATCGCATGGACGACTGGGAGATGGCAGAATTATATTACATATCGGGGTTATCACTATTATCCGAATCCCGTTACATGCTCGCGATTGATTATGTAAAAGAAGCCATTTCCTATTTCAATCAAGAAATATTAATCGAACGCTCAATTGAGTGTTTAATAATTCTAGGTATTGCTCAAAAAAATTCCGGTGCGTTAAAGGAAGCACTTGCTACTTTTGAAAGAGCAAATCAAATTAACTTAAAAATAGAGTCTAAGGAGTTCAATGGCATGATTGAACATAATTTAGGCTCCTGCTACTCGTTACAAAAAGATTCTCCACAAGCCCTGCAACACTTTTTATACAGTTTGGAAGCAAAGCATAGCGCTGATGATCAAGTGGTAACCATTTTATCCATTTTAAAAGAGCATCACAAAAATGGTGATCTGCAGAATGCTTTAGTATGGCTGCAAAAAGGGCATGAAATTTCCGAACATCTTTCCGCAAACAAAAAGGATTTATATACAAACCACTTCTCCATATATGGAGCAATATTACTTGGGAAACAAGAGCTTATCCCCACTTTCAAGAAAGCTTTAGATTATTTTGAAAGTAAGCAGGATTATAAGCACTGTATGATTTATTGTCACGTATTAGCTAAGCGATTAGCTGAAACGAAACAATATAAGCAAGCGTCAATTTACTATGATTTAGGTTTTCAGTTTCATTTGAAGCGATCAAAAGTATCTAGTTGGGAGGAATTGTCGTGAAAAAAGCTGTATTTGGGGTCCTACTGTGTTTGGTTCTATTCGCACTTCCAGTCTTTAGTTCGGGTCATTTGGCAGAGGATGACAAACCAAAAATCACAGATATTGGTGATTTAATCTGAATAAATTGCTAAAAACGAGTCCTCTTTAAAAGATGGACTCGTTTTTATAGGAGAAACCACTATTCTACGGACACTTCTTCGTCGACAATAATATGCTGGCTATATACTTCTACAAACTCTAAGGACTCTTCAATATTATCCACTAGTTCAAAAACATCTAGAATCATAACTAGCCTTATCGTCGTGTCTTCTCCAAAGATGTTTTTATACGTGACGTCTTTATAATGAGCTTTAACAAGAGGATCGACATCCTCCAATTTTACAGCACGTATGATATTAATGGTTTCTTCGTATATTTTGTTGGCCATAATATCGGATAAAGAAATGTGTTCGAACAATAATTTGACAGAAAAAATTTTATACATTTTGCTCACCTCTTACTTATAACTCTATTATGTGAGCACATAGAATACTATATATTTTATGTGTGAATGTAACGTGCCAATTATGCATTTAAACGAATATTTTTATTCTTACTTTCATAGGTGCTACAATAAAATGTTCCCTCAAATATTAAACTGACTTTCATATAATTCATAATAAAAACCTTTTTTCTTGAGGAGCTCTTTATGTGTCCCAGCTTCTATTAGTTCACCTTGATGGATGACTATTATTTTATCTGCATTTTCAATCGTTTTTAAGCGATGCGCTATAACAAAACTAGTGCGTCCTTCTGAAAGTCTATTGAGCCCTTGCTGTATATCGATCTCTGTCTTCGTATCAATACTGGAAGTTGCTTCATCTAAGATCAATATATCCGAATCTGCTAAAACGGCACGAGCTATAGCTAACAATTGACGTTGTCCTTGACTTAAATTTGATCCATTGCCCGTAATCTGAGTGTCATACTTATCAGGTAAATGCTTGATAAACCGATGAGCAGAAGCAAGCTTCGAAGCCTCCATTACCTCCTCGTCAGTTGCCTCTAGTCTACCGTAACGAATATTTTCTAATATGGAGCCTGAAAATAGAAATGTATCCTGCAACACAATACCAATTTTTTCTCGAAGCCTACTTATTTGATAATCCTTAATAGATCTCCCATCAATTTTAATGCTTCCAGAGTCTATCTCATAAAAACGCATAAGCAAATTGATAATGGTCGTTTTCCCTGATCCTGTTGGACCTACTAAAGCAATCTTTTCTCCTGCTCTAGCTTCAAAGCTAATATTCTTCAAAACTGGTTTCCCATTCTCATAGGAGAAATCAACATTGGAAAACTCAACGTCTCCTTTTAAGTTATCTATTGCATGAGCTTTCTCGTGATCGTGAAGATCGGGCGTTTCATCCATAATTTCAAATACTCTCTCCGCTCCAGCAATAGCAGACTGAAAAGTATTCAATAATGTGGAAAGTTGATTAATAGGTCGGAAAAATTGTCTTGAATAGTTAACAAATGCGGCAATTATCCCGACAGTTGCCAATTCATGTACCGTCATCACTGCCCCTATCCCAATGATTAGTGCTAGACCTAAATTGTTGATAAAGTTGTTGATAGGTCCAAGAAATCCCGATACAGTATCAGCAGCAGTTGCTGACCTTCGAAGTCGTTCATTGACAATCGAGAACTTGTTGAAATTCTTTTCTTCCTGTCCAAAAAGGCTTATTACTTCATTTCCTGAAATGGTTTCCTCTATAAACCCATTTAGCTCGCCTAAATCACGTTGTCTTTTGATAAAATTGCTACTACTATATGTAATAATCTTTTTCGTAGTAAAAATAACCAATGGCACTACTAACAGCGACACGATTGCTAGCACCCAGTTAAGTATAAGCATCGCTATCGTTACACCTGTCACCATCATAATAGTAGAAATAATTTGAATCACACTTTGACTTAATGCGTTATTCAAGCTTTCAATATCATTCGTCACGCGACTCATAAGATCTCCATGCGTACGTTTATCGAAAAAGCGTAAAGATAATGTTTGAAACTTTTCATATAATTCTTGGCGTAATGACCTAATTGTTTTCAAGGACACTCTTACCATTAAAAAGTTCTGTAGCCAAGTAAACGCAGCAGCTGCTGTGTACACAATTGCCAGTATAACTAAGAAACGAAGTGTTCCGTCCATGTCCTTAGGAATAATATACTCATCAATGGTGACACCAATCATATAAGGAACTAACAAGTTTAGTAGAGTAGAAATTATTACTAATATAATCGATACTACAATAGCAATTTTTTGTTTTTCCATGTATCTCCAGATTCGTTTTATCGTTCCTTTTTTATCTTTTGCCTTCTCTACTGGTCCACCAAAACCTCTTGGTCCTCTTGCACGACCTATTGCATTTGAAGCTGGTTGAGCTGATATTTTACTCATAGGAAAGGACCCCCCTTCCACTTTGTGTTGCATAAATACTTCGGTAAACTTCACTCGTTTTAAGCAACTCTTCATGTTTACCACTTGCTACAATCATTCCATCTTCCAGTACTAGAATACGATCTGCATTTATAATGGAAGATACCTTGGATGATACGATGAATACAGTTGTATCGGCTAGATTCTGTTCAAGTGCTTGCTGTACCTGAACTTCAGATATCGCATCTATCGCAGAAGTCGAATCATCTAAAACTAATATTTTCGGCTGACGAATAAATGCACGAGTCATCGATAATCGCTGCTTTTGTCCTCCAGATAGATTTGTAGCACCCTGCATTAGCTCATGCGTAAACCGACCATCTAATTTGTCTATAAACTCACTTGCAGTTGCTGAATTAGCTGCTTTCTCCATGTCTTCTAAAGTCGCCTCTTCTTTTCCGAAGCGTATATTCTCCTCGATTGATCCTGCAAATAGCTTTGCATTCTGCGGTACAAACCCAATTAACCCTCGTAACTTCTCAATAGAAAACTCTTTTATATTTATTCCATCGATCAATACCTCACCCGAATCTGGGTCGTATAATCGAGGAAGGAGTTTGATAAGTGTTGACTTCCCACTTCCTGTAGGTCCTATTATTCCAATTGTTTCTCCACTGTTCACACGAAAGGAAATATCCTTTAATACATATTCTCCATTTTTACTATAGCTAAAGTTGACTGATTTATACTCTATTTCTCCCTTGATATCATTGTCCGATATAGGTATTACAGGGTCCGTTATATCAATTTTCGTTTCTAAAACTTGTTGAATTCGACCAGCGGAAGTAAACGACCTCGTAATTTGCATCAATACATGACTACTAGATACTAACCCATTCATAATAATTGTTAAATAGTTGATGAATGCTAAAATAACACCTACCTGTAGTGTTCCCTCATTAACTTTAATAGCGCCCATCCACATTCCAATAATTACTCCAATGTTAACTACAAATAGCATTGCAGGCATAAGTGTAAGAATTACTTGTTCTGCTGAAATATTACGTTTCGTTAACGCTTCATTCACACGTTTAAATGCATTTATTTCATAAGCTTGCCTATTAAATGCTTTAATTACACGAATGCCTGCGAATGTTTCTTGCAGCTTCGTATTCACTTTGTCCATAGCTTTTTGGACTCTCGCAAATAATTTACCTGTCTTATATGAGAAAAAGTAGATTAAAACCATCAAGATAGGAATAACGACCAACAACACAGGAAACAGCTCTCTAGCTGTAAACCAGACAATCGCAACTGCTCCTATAAACAAAAGCGGTCCTCTGACAAAAACACGCAAGGTCATCATTAGAGCTTGTTGTACAGCAGTAATGTCACTTGTCACAATCGTTATTAACTTTCCGACGCGAATATTGTCCATATTATTACTAGAAAAACGCTCTGTCATTTTGAATACATCTCTTCGAATATCCGCTGCAAAATTTACAGCTGCTCTAGTGCTGTATATCGTACACCCTACCCCACCTATTAGCCCAATGACTGCAGTAACCAGCATTAGAACACCAAGCTTCACGACATAAGCTGTATCGTCATTGGCTATACCGTCATCTATAATGTGTTGCATTATCGTTGGCGAGAGTAAATCCATCACCACTTCAATGCACATCAAGATAGGTGCTAAAAGAGCAAAAAGCATATATGGTTTAACATAAGGAAGTAATTTTATAAAAGATTTCATCGAATTCCACTCCCTAATAGTTCTCTTGCTGTAATCGTTCTGTTATTTCTTTTATAAACGCAATAAGCCTCGGGGAATTTTCAGGAATGCTACGAGTTTGCTTTATCGCTTTTCTCAATTCAAGCTCCCACAAATCGATTGTCTCATTTAACCGAATGGCCTCTTCAGAGTTTTGCCAGCTCCACCGATCCTCCCAGTTACTCCAAAACTCACCTTCTTTTCGATTAGCAAATTCCACTAATCGACTATTTCCTTTTGCTTCAATGAAATAAGTTTTTTTATCGGACGAAGGCTCAAGACCAATCATTTCCTTTTCCAGTAACTCTTGGAGAGCAGGATATACCGTTCCCGCACTGGCAGAATAATGTCCCCCTGACCTAATTTCTAATTCTTTCATGATTTGATATCCATGCATCGGAGCCTCATCCAATAAATGCAAGATGGCCATTTGCACAAATCCTCTGCGTCTTTTCATGTAAACCAGCTCCTCACTCTATATCGACAACTTTAACCGATATATCGATTAAAAACAATAGTAAAGGAGTTGCCCAATAATCATTAGGCAACTCCTCTTTGATAAAACTTATTTAATTTGTTGCGAATATGTCAGCTACTCTCATCGACATATTCTACTTTTTCTAATGGTTCAAATGCTGGCCCCTCTAGTACATCTCCTTGAAAATTAAATCTTGAACCATGACATGGACAATCCCAAGACCTTTCTGCATTATTAAAGGACACATTACAGCCCATATGAGTGCACGCTGGTTTTACTAAATATACTTTTCCTTGGTCATCCTTATAAGCTCCAACCTTTTTGCCATCTAGCATTATTAGATCACCACTACCATTTTTTAAGTCCTCTAATTTCAAGTCAAGTAGCTCTGTTTTTCCTTTAATAAGCTCTTTTGCCACACTTGCATTTGTTTTTGCGAAACTTGTGATATCTTCTTTTTTCATTTTAGAGCGGGTTGGATTATACAAATCTATATAACGATTTTCCTTGTCTAGTACAAGATTGGCCATTATTTTCGCCGCAACCGTACTATTTGTCATACCCCATTTAGCATATCCTGTAGCTACTAATACATCCTTCATTCCTGTTGTCATCGTACCTACATATGGTAGCTGATCTAACGTGACTAAATCCTGAGCAGACCAGCGATAATCATAATTTTTCACTTTAAACTGCTCCCGCCCAAAAGCCGCTAGGTTTTCAACGTTTTCCATTGTATCTCCTTCAAAACGACCTGTTACATGACCTTCTCCTCCGAGCAGCAAATACCTTTTCCCATCCTGTCCAAGTGCCGTTCGTACCGATCTCGTTGGCTTTTCTACGTTTATATACATCCCTTTTGGATAATTAGACGGAGCAATGGAAGCCAAAGCGTAGGAACGCTCTGAATGCATCCTCGCAAAGTATATTCCATCTCCATCATTAAATGGGAAATGACTGCATACTAGTATTTTATTTGCCCGAATTTGCTGACCTTCCATTAATTCTACGGTGTTTGACTTAATCGTCTTTGCACGAGACTCTTCAAAAAATTGCACACCATTTTCGATTGCTTTATCCATTAAGGCCTTAGCGTATTTTACCGGATGGAATTGTCCTTGGCCTTCTAGCTTCAGTGCCTGCTTCACTGTAAAGGGGAGCCCCGTATCCTTTGTTAGGGTTGCTCCTTCTATGAAAAGCTTGTTATAGGCCTCCATTTCCTTTTCAACTGTTTCTACACCAACTTCGGTATCTGCGTAAATATAGGCAGGCATTGTTTCGTAGTCGCAGTGTATACCTAATTGTTCGATTGTTTGTTTGATAAAATTTTTCGCTTCCGTATTTGCATCATAGTATAATCGAGCGTCCTCTATTCCAAAGGTAGTAATTAGTTGCTGATAGATGGGACCATGCTGGGCTGTCACTTTAGCTGTTGTAAATCCAGTAGTTCCTTCCAGTATTCTACTACCTTCCACGACTATCACCTTGCGACCACTATTACTTAGTAAATACGCTGCGGTAATTCCAGTAAGTCCAGCACCGATAATGACAATATCTGTTTCGAGATTATCATTTATTTTAGGGAATTGCGGTAGGTCATTTGTTGCTCTCCAGTAGGATTTAGCTTCTTTTGGTAAAATTTGATCGGACAATGTATTTCCTCCTTTTTATACAGTGTCTATCTATTGATGAAACTTTATTCAATATTTTGCGTATAACAGAAAAACAGTTTTAGTGAGGAGTATGAACATGGATAGTTTTGGGTTCTTTTTTGTAGGGGCTGCACCTATTTTTATTAGCGCTGTGTTTATCATAGTATTTGGGTTTATTATCTTCGCAATTATTAGTGGGTTAAAGCAATGGAATAAAAACAATAATTCCCCTAAGTTATCCGTACCCGCTCAGGTAGTGACTAAACGAACTAATACAAGTGGCGGTGCCGGTGATAGCAGGGCTTCGACTTCCTACTATGTTACTTTTCAGTTTGATAGTGGTGACCGATTGGAGTTACAACTTAGTGGAACTGAATATGGAATGCTAGCAGAGGATGATTTAGGTTTATTGACTTTCCAGGGCACGAGATTCCATTCATTTGAAAGAAAATAAGCACAGCACTTCTTTATGAAAAAACCTAGTACCCAAACGTTTATCGAAGGAATAACAGGGACTATACTAATAGGTTTTGGTGTTAAACTGGCTCTTGAAAAGGCTAATAATTAGAACGCGTTTAAAACCCTTGTATTCCGGCAAGGGTTTTTTTCATAAACACAAAGTTTTAACCAGGACATTATTTATCTATATTGTAAGTAATATTACATCAAGTGATTATGCGACTTTAACTATAATGACTATGTGATATATATGTAAACAGCAGACCATTCAATCCGTACTCACTCTTTCGGGATGAAGAAATACTAGGATTTTACCATCCTGGACGTCATTAGAATAGCGTTCAGCCTCATCAACCGGTATTCCAATTTCCATAAGAGCATGCTTTAGTCCACCAGCACCAGTGCTTGCTCCTACTACTGCTCCTCCGATCGTTGTAAGAATAGGACCTGCAGCCAACACAGCGCCAAATCCTGGAATCAATATAGTGGATAACCCTGCTAGTACGCCAGCTATTCCAATTGCTCCTCCAGTTAGAGCTCCTGCAATTGCCCCATCCTTAGTGGAGGGTTTTACTTCCTGTGTAATTTCGGATAGTTCTTTTGTATTTTTGGCAATAACTGAAATTTCTCCAGTTGTATAACCTTTCTCTTTCAAATCTTTAACAACTTCCGCAGCTTGTTGTTCATTTTCGTATACGCCAATAACATGATTCTTCATAAAAAATTACCTCCTGTTGCTTCATCTAACTACTTCTTTACCCGTTTTTTAGTTTTTCTAGACATATTTCTGTTCAAGCTTCATTCTTTTCTAGCGGTGAATTACTTCAAAAAAAATTTTAATGCACATCATAACGGGAATCTACTGTATGTTTTGGACATAAAAAAAGCCATCGAATGATGGTAAAGTAAAATTAATTAGAGCAACTTGTAAGTTAAACAAGAACTCTATATTTCAATATTTTATTCATTCCTAATGTCATAAGTATCGTCAATAGAAATTTCCTGTCCATTAACAACAATCATTTCATTATTTAACCATCGAACTTCTTTAACATCTGGAGCCACAAGAAAAATATTCTTTTTTAAATCCGAGGTAGAATCTTCAAGCACCCCAACATATGTTACGTCGTTAGAGAATAGTAGTCCTCCGTTAAAATAGACAGTTATCCTTTTCTCACCATCTGGTGAAAAATAAATGCCTCCTTCATTTTCCTCAACTACTTGAATATTACTTAAAGTGGGGTTTAATCCTTGATACAACACAATGATGACAAACAAAATGGTGACTGTAAAAACCATTATTGAAATTGTTATTATCTTACTCATTTTATAAATCCTCTCCAGAAAAGATTCACCTTTGAATTCAATACTAATTTACCATTTTATCCTAAGACGTTATCATCATTCGAGATGTTTCGATTTTTCTTCAATACTAATAGGTTTCCAAAATTTCTATTTAACTAAAATATCCACAAAATCATTTTTTACTTTAACAAGGTCTTGATAAAATAAAAACGTGCAGCCTCGGATAGAGCTGCACGTTTTTATGTAAGATTTCACTTTAACTTTTAACCTTGTAATCCTTCTTCTTCAGCTACTTTTTGTAACGCACCTACAAATGTGTCTGTTGGTTGAGCACCTGAAATAGCATACTTATCGTTTATAACAAAGAAAGGTACTCCGCGAACGCCGATTTGTCCTGCCTTCGCAATGTCTATACGCACATCTGCTAAGTATTCTTTCGAGTCAAGCACCTTTTGTGCTTCTTCACGTGACAAATCTAGAGATTCAATCAGGTCAAGCAATACCTCATTATTTCCAATATCTTTTCCTTCGATAAAGTAAGCATGCAGCAATAACTCATTAGCCTCTTTTGCTTTACCTTGTGCAGATGCCCATTTCACTAATCGATGTGCATCTAAAGTGTTAGCTGGTTTCATAGCATCAAAATTATATTCGAGACCAACTGTTTTAGCTTGTTCTACTACCCCAGCTGTCATCGTTTTCGCTGCTTCCACAGTAGAACCATATTTTTCTGCAAGCACTTCATACATGGTTTTATCCGATTGCTTTGGTGAATGTGGATCTAATTCAAAGCTTTTAAATTCTACTTGAGCTTGAGAAGCGAAACCTGTTTTCTCTAAAGCCTCTTCTAATCGTCTTTTCCCAATATAACAAAAAGGACAAACGAAATCTGACCAAATTTCAATTTTCATCTCCATCATCACCTCTGCTATATTGTAATAGGAATAAATCTCAAACTCAAAATTATTGCTTGTATATAGGGAATAAAAGTTCGGTTACTCAAGTAAATCGACATCTTAATTAAGTAACTAATTCTAGATCTAAAGAAAATCGTAGTAATGCCACTGATTTTCGCTTCGGTCGGACGCTTTCCGTGGGCACGGCTCGAGCCTATAGTCTCTCCCTCGTGCTGTTTCCACAGGAGTCGCCGACTTGCGCTACAATCAACAATAGCGTCTACTATATAAGGAAAGTTACATAGTTACAAATCCCTTAAACCCAGTGTTCACTGACTCTTACCTTTCAAAAAAAAAAAAAAAACGATGCAAGTTGCACCGTTTTTTCTATGTCTTATTCAGCTAATGCTTCTGTTAATGCTGGTACTACTTGTTTTTTACGTGACACTACGCCTTTTAGTAGAGCTGTATTGTTTTCGAACTTCACATCGAATGCAGCTTCGGCTTTTAATGCTAATTTTCCTAGTGCTAATGCTACTGAGTCGTTGTTCAGGATATCTGTTACGACAAAGAAGAACAGATCCAATTCTTTTTCTTGGATCTCATGAGTGATCAATTCCTCAAGTTCTTCTTGGCGATTCATCACATCATTCACATCTACAGCGTTTACTTGTGCGATAACAACTTTGGACTCGCCCATAGCAAATTCTTTTGCATCTAGCGTAAGTAGGTCCTCTAAGCTCTTATCGCTTAAATCTGCTCCTGCTTTTAGCATTGCCAGACCGTACTCTTCTACATTGACTCCTGCAATTTTCTCTAGCTCTTTTGCAGCTACGATGTCTTCCTCTGTGCAAGTAGGTGATTTGAATAATAATGTATCTGATACGATAGCAGAGAGCATTAATCCAGCAATATTTGCAGGTACTTCTACGCCTTTTTCTTTATAGATTTTGTTGATAATAGTTGCAGTACAACCTACTGGCTCTGCGCGGTAGTAAAGTGGGTCAGCTGTTTCAAAATTTGCAATACGGTGATGATCGATTACTTCTGTTACTTGAACCTCTTCAATACCATCTGCGCTTTGTTGTTTTTCGTTATGATCAACTAAAATAACTTTATTCGCTTCTGTTGATACGCTCTCGATCAATCTTGGTGCCTCAAAACCGAATTTTTCTAATGCAAATTTTGTTTCGTTATTTAAATCACCTAAACGAACCGCTTCTGCTTCCACACCAATCTGATTTTTTAGGTATGCATATACGATTGCAGATGTAATTGTGTCTGTATCAGGGTTTTTATGTCCAAAAACGAGTACTTTTTCCATGAATAATCCTCCTAAAAATCTATTTCCGACTATATTTTATCATACATCTTGTGCGTCAATGAAAAGTAAATCTGCTAATTTATGCTTTTGATGTAGAAAATCCGCCAGAGTATATCCGTCTAATACTTGTAGATAAGCATTCAAAGCTAAGCGAAGTGCTGCTCGTAATCCACAAACTGATGTAATTGCACAGCTATTCGTTTGACAATCAAAGCATTCTACAAGATGAAAATCGTCTTCGGTATGTCGAACTACTTGTCCTATGTTAATAGCTTCTGGCTCCATTGCTAAACGGATGCCGCCACCTCTTCCTCTTACTGTATCTATATAACCTAATTTCCCAAGTTCATGTGTCACTTTCATCAAATGGTTTTTTGATATACCATATGCGTCGGATATAGCTTGTATTGTGGAAAGTTTATCTTTTTCCTTTGCACCAAGGTATATTAACACGCGAAGTGAGAAATCTGTATACATAGTCATTCTCATATTGCCACCGCCATTCTTACATATAATTATAACGATTTTGACAAGATTGTGGTATAAATGTGTCTGAATTATTAAAGATGTATTTCATATATTGCTTTTAAATATTATGAGGAGTATATTGTGGTTGTAATCAATAGAAAAGGACGTGTGTATAAATGTTATCTCAAAAAACAATAGATATCGTAAAATCTACAGCACCAGTTTTAGAAGTACATGGTGTAGCTATTACTACAGCTTTTTACAAAAATATGTTCGAAGCTCATCCAGAACTATTAAATATATTCAATCACGCAAACCAAGCAAAAGGACGTCAACAAACTGCTTTAGCGAACACAGTATACGCTGCTGCTGTTCATATTGATAATCTTGCAGCCATTATCCCAGTAGTAAAACAAATTGGTCAAAAACATGTGAGCCTAGGCATCAAAGCCGAGCATTATCCAATCGTTGGAGAACACTTACTTGGAGCTATCAAAGAAGTATTAGATGATGCAGCAACAGATGATATCATCAACGCTTGGGCTGAGGCATACGGAGTAATCGCAGATGCATTTATCGGCATTGAAGAAGAAATGTATGTGGCTACTGAATCTAAACAAGGCGGTTGGAGATTCTTTAAGGATTTTGTTGTTGCTGACAAAGTACAAGAAAGCGATAACATTACTTCTTTCTACTTGAAACCTGTTGATGGATCAATGTTACCAACTTATGAGCCAGGTCAATTTATTACGATTCGCGTAAGTATCCCTGGCGAAAAATACTTGATGAACAGACAATATAGCTTATCAAAAGCTGCTGATAACGAATCATTCCGTATTTCAGTGAAAAAAGAAGATGAAAATAATCCAGAAGGTAAAGTTTCTGTTCACCTTCACAATAATGTGAATGTTGGAGACAAAGTAGAGCTTACTGCTCCAGCTGGAGATTTCGTTTTAGATCCTGCCAAAACTACACCTGTTACTTTCGTAAGTGGTGGGGTTGGTATCACACCAATGATGAGTATGTTTGAAACAGTTGCGAAAAATAATCCTAGTCGCCCTGTATCCTTTATCTATAGTGCCCGTAATGAAAACTTACATCCATTCGACAAAGATATTCGCTCTTTGATGGAAAACATGGATGATGCAAAATATGTAACACTTTACTCTGAAAGTGGCGATGGTTTTATCACGAAAGACGTTCTTAAGGAATACGCTATTGCAAACGGTGATGTGTACGTTTGTGGACCAGTTGGATTTATGGAAGCGATGATCAACTATTTATTGGAACTAGGAGTTCCAAACGAAAATATTCACTATGAATTCTTTGGACCAGCAATGCAATTAGAGTTAGCAAATGCTTAATATTATTAATTTGGCTGCCTAATCAATTTCGAGAATAAAGAAGCTCGAAAAATGATTTTATATCTTAAAACGTGAAATCGGACAACTGATTTCACGTTTTTTTATGTAAGTGAAGACGACTGCTAGCGAGCAGAATTTGAGACCACAGGTTTGAACCGTGCCCGCGGAAAGCATCCGTCGTAACGGAAAACTAATATAGCGAAGCTTGAAAGGGTTTTACTCCAGTACCTCATTTATTTTTTCACATCTTTTACAAAGTAGCTGACTACTTGCTTACTGAGTAATTTTATATTCTTCCAATTATCCCTCTTGTTTTTCCAACTAAGCCATTCAAAATTCCAACTAAACTTAGTTCAGCAGTACCTTTTTAGCTTAGAAATAAATATTCGGATGTATTCACTTTTCAACAATAATGTTATAATTAGGATATTATACATACTTTAACTAGAAATGAGTGAAATCGCCGAATGACTAAGAATTCCGAAAGTAAATACATTCCATTGGCTCACTTTTTTAAACAATCAACTACTAAAGAAATTACATTAACATACACAGAAATTGAAGCAATCATTGGGCATGTTCTTCCAAATGCCGCCTATTTGAGTAGTAGCTGGTGGAAAAAGACGAAGCCACCGGCACTCCATTATTTTGCATGGACAGATTCTGGTTATTCCGTAAAAAGTGTGGAACTTGGAAAGGCCATTCATTTTCATAGTGTTTTACATGACACAGACGAACGACAGTCGGATAATAATGACAATAAAGACATCCTTATTATTCGAGAGGCAGATTTAGAAGATGCACGTCCCTTTATAAACTTACAGGAAGCGATTTTTGCAGAAACTGATTTTATGTTATTCGGGAAATCGGATAGACAATTGACCGTTCAAAGTATCCGCAAAAGCATGAATACGTGGAAAACTTCACCTAACTCGATTTTACTTTTAGCTATTATGAACGGCCAATATGCTGGCTATGTACAATTTATAGGAGGTCCGGCTCCACGAGCAGTTCATCGGGCTTCAGTCGTTATTGGTGTTAAGCAAGCTTTCTCTAAGAAGGGAATCGCCTCTTCACTCATGCTGCAAGGAGAAAAATGGGCAAAGGGATCAGGAATTTCTAAGCTAGAGCTTACTGTTATCAAAGAAAATATAAATGCGCAAAAGCTGTATAAGAAGCTCGGCTTTGAGTTAGAGGGTACACGAAAAAATGCTTTAATTATTCATGACCAATTTGTAGATGAATATTATATGGGGAAACAGATTTAAAAACAGAGGTTGTCCTTAAGTGGACAACCTCTGTTTATCTCATTTTCGATACGAATGCATTATCTGTCTCCCAAAATCTATATGGATAATGGACAGCTTCTCCACTATTTTCAATGCCTATTCTTGGTCCAGTCGAAATAGAAGTTGGTTGCTCGCCTTCTGCCATGTACAAAGGCTTATCCGTCCAATGTGAACCATAGTGTTCCATCGATATACCCATAGCTTTTGTTAGTTTTCCTGGTCCATTCGTCCACTGTTTCATCGGAAGATCGTTACGGAATTCCTTCATCAGTTCTAAGCCCTCTACTGGCTCCACAGCACGTATTAATATCGCATTGGGAACGTCCTCTGGGGCTGAAACAACATTGATGAGCGTATGGGTATGCATTTGATAAGTGTAGATTAAACCTGGCTCACCGAACATTACCTCTGTCCGTTTCGTTCTCCTATTTCCAAAGCTATGAGCTGCTTGGTCTTCAGGTCCCATATAAGCCTCGGTTTCAACGATTTTACCAATGAGTAACCCGCTAGGATGTTCATGGACGATATAATTTCCTAATAAATTGCGCGCAAGTTCTAAGGTTGGCTGATGAAAAAAACGACCATCAATCGGCTTCATATTAGATAAACCCCATTTTTTTTGCTTCAAATGTTAGCTCTTCTCTAAATTTCGGATGTGCAATGGAAATAAGCTGTTTGGCACGTTCTGAAATTGGTTTCCCAAACATTTTAGCTACTCCATATTCCGTTACAATCATATCGACATCGTTTTTAGAAGTAGTGACAACAGAGCCTGGAGTAAGACTTAGTTTTATACGAGAGATTTCGTCATTTTTAGCTGTTGAAGTCATACAAACAAAGCCTTTTCCTTCTTTTGCAAAACGAACTCCTCGAGCGAAATCGGCTTGCCCACCTGTAGACGAATAATACTTTCCAGCAACCGTTTCGGATGCACATTGTCCAAATAAATCGACCTCTGTCGTCGCATTAATCGAAACAATACGTTCTTCCTTAGCAATTTCCCGTGGATCATTCACAATGCTCACAGGTAAAAACTGTACAGAAGGATTGTTGTCAAGGAAGTCATACATTTTCTTTGATCCATGTGCAAAAGTAGCAATAATCTTACCTTTATTCGTAAACTTTTGTGTTCCATCAATTGCCCCTGCTTGTACTAAATCCACGATTCCATCGACGAACATTTCTGTATGAATACCCAAATGACGATGACTTTTTAGTAAACTCACTACTGCATTTGGAATAGACCCTATACCTATTTGCAATGTATCTCCATTTTTTATCGTATCCGTTACATACTCGGCAATTTTCATATCCTTTTCACCAATAGCGACTGACACATCCTCGAATAGAGGACGATCATTTTCAACAAATCCTGCGATTTGGCTAATATGGATTTGGTTTTGACCAAAAGTTCGAGGCATATGTTGGTTCACTTCTAATATAAACGGAACCGTACCGATAAACTCACTCACGATATCTGCCTGTGTCCCTAGGGAAAAGTAACCAAACTCGTCCATTGGCGAAGCTACAGCCATCACCATCGAAAGATTTGTAGCACTTTTTAAAATACGAGGCATCTCATGAAAATGATTTGGTACTAAGTCTACTAATCCTTGGTGGAACTGTTTTCTTGTTGCTCCACTTAAAAAGTAAGAGACATGATGTAGCTTTCCAGGAAAGGCACCATTCATATACTCTCGTGATTGGAGAGCAAGTAATTGATGTATTTTCACATTATTTAATTGATGTGCTTGATCCTCTAAAATATCTAACAGTTTATGCGGTTCTCCATTTGTAAGTGGAAGAATAATATCTGCATTCTGTTGAATTAGATCGATAACCTGTTGTGCTGTTAGTTGTTTGTTAGTCATGTTGTTATACTCCTATGATGTTCGATATTTTTTATAATTGGTGCGGTCATTAGAAATCCTTCTACTTCTTTAGGATTTTGCAAAACGCATATATCTGTATTTTTTACGTTTCTTAATATGTTAAGTGTATGTGGGCGTACATTCTGTGGAAAACGCCAAACCCATTTTGCAAACTCCACATCGATTTTTTCCTTACAGCCCGGTGCCATATCTGGACGTGTTTTGCCTCGAAAGATCCATGCCCTTTTAAAAACTCTGTACGTGCATAATACTCGTGAGAAATCCAAAAATATGATTAAATCTGCATAGGATGCACGTAGTTCTAGCGTTGAATCAAAATTACCATCCATAATCCACGCATCCTGTTCTAGAACTGTTTGGATTTTTTCTTTAAACTCTGGCTTTGGTGTAGGTACCCATCCTTCGTTCCAAAAAAGTGCGTCTAGATGGAATAGAGGCAAATCCCATTTCTTAGACAATCGTTTCGATAAGGTAGATTTACCTGCCCCGCTGGAACCGATGATGAGTATACGTTTATGCTTAAACTGATACATCTCCTACCCCCTTTGTTTGCCATTCTTCATTTTACTATGTTTTCAGCTTTAGGCAAAACAAAAACCTGCTCCGCTTCAGGAACAGGCTGCTTTTCTATTCTAATTCTACTTGTTTTGTTTCTGTACCTAAGAACAGTACTGCTAATACTCCGATAACGATTGCCACACAGAAAATCGTGAAGATATATCCAATTTCATAGCCTTGCATGACAAGAGTACCAACTAATAACGGTCCTAAAATACCTCCTACACGTCCAACAGCTGCCGCCATACCTGAACCGGTAGCACGAATAACTGTTGGATATTGCTCTGGTGAGTATGCGTAGAGCGCTCCCCATGCCCCAAGGTTAAAGAATGATAAGAGAATTCCTGAAACAATTAATAATGTAGTCGTCTCGGCAGAACCAAAGACCAATGCACTTGCAGCAGTTCCCAATAAATAAGTAACCAGTACAAATTTACGTCCTGCTTTCTCTATTAACCACGCTGCTGAGAAATAACCTGGTAATTGAGCAATAGTCATGATTAATACATATTCAAAGCTTTTAATGAGTGTGAATCCTTTTATGACCATTACACTTGGTAGCCATAGGAACATTCCATAATAGGAAAATACGACTGTAAACCAGACAATCCATAACATTAACGTTCGCTTCGCATACTTCTTTGACCAAACCTCGCTCATGTTTTGTATAATACTTCTGGATTCCGATTTTTTCTCCGTGTATTTAGGGGAGTCCGGTAATTTTAATCGTAAATAAATTGCATAGAACGCAGGTAGCGCTGTAATTATCAAAGCAATTCTCCAACCATGTTCAGGAATAACAAAATAGGCAATAATTGCAGAAATAATCCATCCCGCCGCCCAGAAGCTTTCTAATAGAACAACTACTCTTCCACGTTCTTTTGCTTCTACACTTTCAGATACTAAAGTTGAAGCTACTGGAAGCTCTCCTCCAAGACCCATCCCGACAAAGAAACGTAAGATTAAAAATGCAACTAGAGTTGTCGTTAAAGCCGAAAGTCCACTTGCAATGGAGAACATTAATAGAGTAATCATAAATACTTTTTTTCGCCCTACTTTGTCTGCCAAAACTCCAAATAGAAGGGCTCCTACCGCCATCCCTATTGAGTTTACACTACCAATCCACCCCATCTGTTCTGGAGATAAACTCCAATCTACCGCTAGAGCTGCAATGACAAAGGATAGAATTCCAACATCCATTGCATCGAACATCCAAGCAAGTCCCGCTATTCCTAATAATTTATTTTTAGATATCTTTTTTTGTTCTTTCATAGCTGTGTTTTTCTCCTCTGTCTTTACACCTGTAAAGTTTTTAGTTTACTTGTTTAGTATACGCATGTATAAGGAAAGTTACAATATAAATTTTATCTTGTTTTTTACACTTTATTAGAGTAAAATGTCCTTTATACAAATACATATGTTTATTCAAGAAGAACAGAGAGGCGGAATATATCATGGCTTGGCAAGGATTAATTGAAGAGTATAAAGAGTTTTTACCAGTAACAGAAAAAACACCTAAATTGACTTTACTGGAGGGTAATACGCCTCTTATTAAGCTAGAAAATTTATCAAAAGAATTAGGGATTGAATTATATGTGAAGGTCGAGGGTGCAAATCCGACTGGATCCTTTAAAGATAGAGGCATGGTTTTTGCAGTTGCAAAAGCAAAAGAAGAAGGAAGCAAAGCTGTTATTTGTGCTTCAACAGGTAATACCTCGGCTGCAGCAGCTGCTTATGCGGCTCGTGCTGGAATGCGAGCAGTTATTGTTATACCAGAAGGAAAAGTTGCTGCTGGAAAGTTAGCTCAAGCATATATGTACGGAGCAGAAGTCATTCAAATAGAAGGAAACTTCGATGTTGCACTAGATATGGTCCGAGCAATTAGCGAAACCTCTCCTATTACACTAGTGAATTCCGTTAACCCATATCGTATTGAAGGGCAAAAGACAGCATCCTTTGAAATTTGTGATGTATTAGGTACCGCACCTGACTACCTAGCAATTCCAGTAGGAAACGCAGGTAATATCACTGCTTACTGGAAAGGGTTTAAAGAATATAATGAGAAAAAACAAACAGGTTTACCTCAAATCTTTGGCTTTGAAGCAGAGGGTTCTGCTGCCATCGTCCAAGGAAAACCTATTGAGTTTCCTGAAACAATTGCTACTGCCATTCGTATCGGAAACCCCGCAAGCTGGAAAGGTGCAGAAGCAGCACGTGATGAATCTAATGGTGTTATTGAGGCTGTAACTGATGATGAAATTATTGAAGCGTATAAACTAATTGCAAGCAGAGAGGGTATCTTCGCAGAACCAGGCTCGTGTGCATCTATTGCAGGTCTATTACGTTCTGTAAAAGAAGGAAAAATTAAAGCAGGAAGCAAGGTAGTTGCTGTATTAACTGGTAATGGCTTAAAGGATCCACAAACTGCAATTGACGTAAAAGTTGCTGAGCCACATAAATTGGAAAGTAGTGCACCAGCTCTTAGTGCATTTATAGAGGAGGTGCTCGCGTAATGGTTTGGTGCATTTCAGTTCCAGCAAGTACAGCAAACCTTGGACCCGGATTTGATTCCATTGGGATTGCATTAGATAAGTATTTGGAGCTTGAGGTAGAGTTAGCGTCCGATTGGAAAATTATCAACCTGTCTAGCAATCTTCCGAATGTTCCAAATCCACAGGAGCACTTAATTGTCCAAGCTGCTGAAAAAACTGCCGACTTACATGGGTTTTCACTTCCACCATGCACAGTGCGAGTAAAGAGTGAAATTCCATTAGCACGTGGGATGGGAAGTAGTGCTTCTGCAATTGTGGCGGGAGTTGAGCTAGCCAATCAAATAATGGAATTGCATCTAACTGATAAGGACAAATTGAAGGTTGCAACATTAATGGAGGGGCATCCGGATAACGCAGCTGCTTCCATTTACGGTGGCTTTACAATCTCTTCTAATGCAGAAAATGGAGAAATCAATGTATTTCATGCCAATCACATCGAGGCCTCTTTTGTATTGTTTATCCCTAACTTCGAGTTAAAAACTGCTAAAGCTAGACAAGTGCTACCAGACAGCTATTCTCGTAGGGAGGCAGCACAGGCAAGCGCAACAGCAAACTTGTTCACTGCAGCCTTTCTATCCCAAGCATTTGAACAAGCCGGAACTTATATGGAACAGGACTTGTTTCACGAGCCATACCGACTCGACTTGATCCCACAGAGTAAGAATATAAAATTTGCCGCCAAAAATGCAGGCGCTTATGGAACTTGTATTAGTGGTGCGGGACCAACCCTGCTTTCGCTTATTGGAAAAGGGACAGAAGAGGAATTCATCTCTAAGTTAAAAGGACAGTTCCCTGATTTCGACCTCGCCGTAGTTCCTATGAATCGGACGGGCATTGTTGTTACAGTAAAAGATACAGAAAGGGCTCGATAAAAAGGCAGTGCAACCTCATTTGAAGTTGCACTGCCTTTTATAGTTAACGACAAGAGAAAACTCTTTTTATTCATTAGCCTCTAGCGCCAAACTACTCGAGTAACTTTAGGATTTCACTGCTTTTCGAGGCTTACATAGACGCTGTCACTTTTCTTATTTAGTTAGTAGTACAAGACTTAAGGCCATTACAAGCATTCCTGCAACGACTCCGTAAATAGATGAATGAGTTTCATCATATTTTTTCGCTGCTGGTAGTAATTCGTCCAATGAAATAAAGACCATTATTCCCGCTACTGCTGCAAATACTACTCCAAATACAACTCCATTTAAATATGGCATCAGTACTAAATAAGCAACGAACGCTCCAACAGGCTCAGCTAAACCAGATAAGAAGGACAATTTAAATGCTTTCTTTCTACTTCCTGTTGCATAGTATATAGGTACTGCTACCGCAATTCCTTCCGGTATATTGTGAATAGCTACCGCTATCGCAATTGCAATACCCAAACTAGGATCCTGTAAGGCAGATGCAAAAGTTGCAATCCCCTCAGGAAAGTTATGGATTCCAATTGCAAGAGCAGTAAAGACACCCATTTTCATCAATTTTGTATGCTCTGGGTTACTTAATTTCACATCCATATCTTCTACACTTTTAACTTCATGGGGATTACCGAGAGTAGGTATTAATCGGTCAATTATCGCAATTACAAACATCCCACCGAAAAAACCAACTATTGTCATCCAATAACCATTTGTCGCTCCAAGTTCTGCTACGAGAGAATCCTTAGCCTTCACAAATATTTCTACTAAGGACACATAAATCATGACACCCGCGGAGAAACCTAGTGCAACTGATAAAAACTTTGTATTTGTGCGAGATGTCAATAAAGATAGCAGACTACCAATCCCAGTTGCAAGACCAGCAAATAATGTAAGTAATAAAGCAAAGGCTACATTTCCATCCATTGACCCAACTTCTTTCTGTTAATCGATTTTCATTTATTATACGCAGAAAGTTTCCTGAGCGCAACTCTTTTTTGCAAGTGAAAACATTAAAATTTTCTTTCAGCTAAATACTTCCCAATATTTTTCCAATCCTGTTCAAGAAAATCCCTGTTGGAGGGACGATAAAATACAGATGCAGGATGATAAGTAGGTATGAGCAAATAGCTTTCTTTGGACCATACAAACTCTTTCGAATCTAGTGCATATAAATGCCGTATAGGCTGCTCAAGCAATTGCCCATGTAGCATGGATACCTTCGCTTCCTTTCCTAAAAGTCGTTGTAGACCTACATTTCCTAATGTAACAATAATTTGTGGAACGATATTTTTTAATTCAAAATCTAATATCGGTGCATGGGCTATTACTTCCGATTGGGTAGGAGGACGGTTATACTTTCTCTGTGTCAGCTCCCCATTTTTCCCCCTTTTTTCTCTCCATACATACGGACGGCTCCGCACAGCACTTGTCATATATACATTATCTCGAGTCAATCCTATACTTGCCAATGACTTACTTAATTCATCTCCTGCTCTACCTATAAATGGTACTCCTTTTATTGCCTCATTCTCCCCTGGTGCCTCGCCTATGAGTAGAATACTTGGATTTTTTGGTCCTTTGCCTTTGACAAATCCTTCAACCGGATACCCCTCAATACGTTCCATTCCTAGTTTGATTAGCTCTTCTGGTATTTCGAACAAGGTATTCACTCCTTTTAAAAAAACCTTTCCTAACGAGGAAAGGTTCTTACAATGTATGCTTTTTAAAAGCTCTGCTTCTATATTCATACCACATTGCGACAAGTACAAACCAAGTATACCCAATCATCCATCCTGCTAAGACATCCGATGCATAATGTCTATTTTCCGCAACTCGGGAAAGTCCTACAAGGAAGGTGATAAAAACAGTGGCTATCCATATTAATAATCGAACGAATTTGTTGGATTGATGTTCTGTTAAAAAATAAGCAATCGTAAACAAATACAATATTCCCACCATCGCATGTCCAGAAGGGAAGCTAAAAGTCTCTAATTGTTGTGGCACATCAGGACGCTCTCTTTCTACCCACTTTTTCAGTGATTGATTCATCACATTACCAAGCCCTACAGTAAAGACAACAAAGAGCATTCCACGATAATTGTTCGAACGAAACCACAAAAAAGCTATTAATAGAAGCGAAATAAAAATTATAAATTTAGTTTCCCCTAAGTAGTGAAATAACACTATTACTTTGTTGTCGCCAAATAACTGAGCCATTTGGGAATCAAACTGTATTATTTCTTCCGTTTCAAAATATAAAAAAAGTGCTGCAAATCCTAGTAACGTTACCATTCCAAGTGGATAAAATAATTTTTTCACAAAATCCCCCCTATCCATTAACAAAATTATAAGCTAGAAGATTAAGGTTGTACAATGGATACATTAATATAGGAAAGAAATTACCTTTTCATAGTTTCTAAATTTAAAAAATGGAGAAAAACTTAATGTTTTTCTCCATTTGCTTATTATTTTATTTACTTACTTTCACTTCATAAACACTTTGACTAACTTCGATAATATGATCAGGCTTTGGCTTACCGATCTTTGCTTTGTGACCTGCAATGTGCTCGGGGCTCTTTTCCCAATTTTTCCAATCCTCTTCGGAGTTCCAGCCTGTTACGATAAGAACTTCCTCTTCACCACGGCGAACCTTTTTCACGAGAACTTCTAGCTTTTCAAAGCCTGGTTGCTTCTCTATCTTGCCTTCTCCTTGAAATCGTTCAACTACCGTTTGGGCAGATCCCTCTGTCACAATCATTCGCTTTATTTGATAAAACATATTATTTAAGTGCCTCTAATACAGCATCAACTTTAGCATTTTCTGATTCGATACCACCACCTGCTAAGTACCAAACTTCAGGATCTAAGTAGATAATGTTATCATTTTGAGCAGCGTTTGTTTTATTTACTATATCATTTTCAATTGCAGCTTTTGTACCAGATTCGCCTCCAGCAGCAACTACTGCATCACGATCCACTACAAATAGAATATCGGGATTTTTCTCCAGAACATACTCGTAAGCAACACTTTGACCATGAGTAGAAACTTCTAGATTCTCATCTGTTTGTTTAAAACCATATACGTCATGGATGATGCCGAAACGTGAACCCGCACCATATGCACTTAACTCACCTTCAGATGCAAGAACGACTAAGGCTTTCTCGTCCATACCATTTGTTACTTCTTTCATCTCTTCAATTTTAGCGTCCAATTCTTCTAATGCTGCTGTTGCTTTTTCTTCTTCACCGAATATTTTACCAGCTAATTCTGTATTAGCTTTGAATGAATTCATATAATCCATAGTATCCACACCAACATAAACTGTCTTGGCAATTTTACTTAATTCTTCATATGCGTCTGCTTGACGCCCAGAGATAAAAATTACATCTGGGTTCATAGCAGCGATTGCTTCGAAATCTGGTTCTTTTAATGCACCAGCATTTTTGTAAGCAGCTTCATCCTCATATTTCTCTAAGTAACTTGGAACATTAGCTTGCGAAACCGCAGCTACGTCTACACCTAAATAATCTAATGTATCAAGGAAACCATAGTCAAATACTACAACTGTTTCAGGTTTTTCTTCTAATGTCACTTCTGCATAACCTTCAGGCTGAGGAATTGTTAATGGGTAAACAGATGAATCTCCAGCACCACTTGTTTCCTCTGTAGCTTTTTCATCAGTAGACGCCTTTTCAGTAGCCTCATCCTCTGTACCACATGCTGCTAAAAGTAATACTAGTAAAGCAAATATAACCGATAGTAATTTCCAGTTTTTCATTTGTCTTTTTCCTCTTTTCTTATGAGTTAAAATATACACAGATACGACAACTATTCATTTCTTGGATAGGAATATCCATGTCATAGATTTCTTTTAATGCATCGGAGTTAATAATTTCATGAGTTGGCCCGTCTTTAATAACACGACCATCTTTTAAAGCTACAATGAAGTCTGAATAAACGGAAGCAAAGTTAATATCATGTAAAACGATTACTACTGTCTTACCAAGATCTTCAACCAATTTACGTAAGATTTTCATAATTTGAACAGAGTGCTTCATATCCAAGTTATTTAAGGGTTCATCTAGTAAAATGTATTCCGTATCCTGGGCAATAACCATGGCTATAAATGCCCGTTGGCGCTGACCACCGGAAAGTTCATCTAAATAACTGTCCTCAAGATCACCTAGATTCATATATTCAATTGCTTGGTCGACCATTTTCTCGTCTTCCGCATTTAAGCGTCCCTTCGAATATGGAAAACGTCCAAATGCCACTAATTCACGAATAGTTAAACGTACATTCATATAATTCGATTGCTTTAAAATAGATATGCGTTTTGAAAAATCATTCGATTTCCATTTACGTACATCTGATTTATCTAATAGAACCTCACCTGTGTCTGCATCCAATAAGCGACTGACCATAGATAATAGCGTGGATTTCCCAGCTCCATTAGGTCCAATAAACGAAGTTATTTTCCCGGACTGAATATTGACACTTACATTATCCACAACTGGCTTTTTAGCAAAATACTTAGAAACCTCTTTTACTTGGATCATGATTTAGTTCGACTCTCCTTTAATAGTAAATAGATGAAGTAAACTCCTCCGATGAAGTTAATAATGACGCTCAGTGTTGTGTCGAACGTAAAGATACGTTCTACAATCCACTGACCTCCGATTAATGCTACTAAACTCATCAAACTTGCTCCGATTATAAGTGTAGAATGCTTGAATGTATTAAAGAACTGATACGATAAGTTGGCAACAATTAGACCGAAAAACGTAATAGGTCCAACAAGTGCAGTAGAAGTTGCGATCAATATTGATGACAATACAAGCATTTTTTTGACGATTTTATCATAATCCACACCAAGGTTAATGGCATTGTCTCGACCTAAAGAAAGTACATCTAATTCTCGTATGCTTCGCCAGCCGTATATAACCGTTAGTGTAATAATAACTAATGCTAACCACACTAAATCACCGTTTACATTATTAAAGCTTGCAAATAATTTGTTTTGTAAGCTTGTAAATTCGTTTGGATCTATAAGTACTTGAAGGAAGGTTGTAATACTTCCCATAAATGTCCCAAGTATTATCCCTACAAGCAGTAAGAAATAAATAGGACGTTTTCCTGCCTTGAACAAAAATTTATATAGTAACAAAGCAAATACAATCATTCCAATAACTGATATGGCAAAATTTATATTTTTGTTAATAACCAGAATGGACATGGAGCCAAAGAAGAAATAAATAACCGTTTGGATTAACATATAAAGAGAATCAAGTCCCATTACACTTGGAGTTAAAATCTTGTTATGTGTAATTGTTTGGAAGATGACCGTTGAATATGCTATCGCTACTCCTGTTAGCGCCATTGCCAATACTTTAATCCCACGGCGTGGTAATGCATAATCATAGCTTCCGTTTAATCCTTGAAATAAATAAAGTGCTATAGAAACTAAAACTAAAGCAATTAATATCATCATTTTCGTACTGTTACGCATATGCTTTCCCCCTAAACAACAAGAATAGGAAGATTGCACTTCCGATTACACCAACCGTCATGCTAATCGGAATTTCATAAGGGAATATAATAACCCTACCTAAAATATCGCAAATCAATAAGAAAATAACTCCTAGTAATGCTGTATGTGGTAATGTTTTCTCTAAATGATCCCCTTTAAAGATGGAGACAATATTCGGGATGATTAATCCTAAAAATGGAATCATTCCGACCGTCAAAACAACAGTCGTAGAGATTAAAGCGACTAGTACTAGACCTAGATTTAACACTTTGTTGTACGATAGACCAAGATTTTTTGCAAAATCCTCACCCATCCCGGCAACAGTAAAGCGATTAGCGAAAATATAGGCTAAAATTAGTACTGGTACACTTATGTAAAGTAGTTCATATCTGCCTTTTAATATTAAGGAGAAATCTCCTTGTAACCAAACCGAGATATTTTGAATAATATCTGATTTGTATGCAAAAAACGTCGTAATAGAGGCTAAAATATTCCCAAACATTAACCCGACAAGTGGAACAAATACTGCATCTTTAAATTTAATTCGATTCAAGATTTGCATGAAAAGCAAGGTACCTGCTAAAGCAAAGATAAATGCAAAGGAAATCTTTTGAAAATACGTTGCATTTGTAAATACAAGCATCGAGATTAAAATTCCTAAGCGAGTAGCATCAAGTGTACCTGCTGTAGTTGGAGACACAAACTTATTTCTACTTAGACTTTGCATGATTAGACCTGCAATACTCATTCCTGCTCCCGCAAGAATAATCGCTATTAATCTAGGTATTCTACTTATAAGGAAAATTTCTGTCTCTTCTGACTTAAAATCTAACAGATCAATTGGTGAAATGCTTGATACACCAACAAAGAGAGATAAGAGAGAAAGTGCTACTAGTGCAATTACAAGATATCTTTTTTTCATAACTATCCTCGTCATTCTTTTTGTGAAAGGGCGATATTGAAAATCATTATCAATTACTCACAAGTCCAATTATAGCACCTTGACAATTCATGTCAACGATTAAATGAAAATGATTTTCAATTGACAATACACATATATGCCTTTTCAACCTATTTTAGTCCAATTCTATCTTACTACATTATAACCTTAATTCAAAAAGACTATTGCAATTGTTGCTTTTTCGCAACAATTGCAATAGTCTTTTTGACACATATATTTAAATTTCAGTAGCACTATCAATAACCTCTTGAGGGACGACAATTTCATCTACCTCATTGAACTTAGAAAAGTCGGTTCTAGCATCCATTTTCAAGTTAATTGTTTCTCCATCCATTGTCATATCCATATCAATAACCATATCCAATTTGTTTGTTTGGAACGTATGCTTATCAATATAAACTAGGTAGTTGACCGAATGAATAGTAAAGTCCATGTTAACATTTTCTCCTCCAGTAAGACTTTGAAGCGCTTCATCTACCTGGTTTTGTACAAGACTCGTAAACTCTTCACCACTACCTTCAAGTGTTAATATATAGTTATCGTCGTCTTGTTCAAATTTCAGTTGTTCTAAATACTCTTGTAAAGTCTTCAGTTGAGCTGTCGGATCAGTTTGGGTCGTAGCACCCATCATTTGATCAACCATTTCCTGAGGAAACTTCATCCACTGTGCAGTACTACCTTCATACACATACATTGCATCTTCCGTAATATAAGTCTCCATATCAGTCTCTTGAGATTCCCCACCTTCGCCAACGCCCATCAAAGTGGTTGTACCTTTTTGATGCATTTGCATAGGTTCTATTATATATTCCATATCCATCACAGATTTAATATCAAATGTCATTTCTTCACTCGGAATACTCATCGTCTGTTTCATATCTATTGTACCTTTTACGCTTTTTAACTCTTCTGAAGCTTCCATTGACTTGTCATATACTTCTTGTAAAGTGAGCTTACTCGTTTCTGTTACATCTTTTTCTTGTACCGGTTTTGCAGTTTCATTACAAGCAGCCAAACCTAATGATAAGGTTACTAATGATAATAGTATCGTCCATTTTTTCATAAAAATATCCATCCCTTCTCAGTAAGATACTTACTTTACGGGATGGCTATTTAAAAAGTTTCATTATTATGGAATTACTTGACGCCACGCATATATTTTTGAATCAAAGGAGTCATAAAATACAGTAATAAACCAATAACTAGAGCTATTGCTCCGATGACACCGAAGTAAATAATTTCATTTTCCGGCGTGTAAAATTTAACTACTTGAGCATTGATCGCTTGAGCAGATGCATTCGTCATAAACCATAGACTCATCGTTTGAGCTGCAAATGCTCCTGGTGCAAGCTTGGTCGTAGCAGATAATCCTACTGGTGATAATAGTAATTCACCTAATACTACAAGGAAAAAGCTCAGTACAAGCCAGAAAGGACTAACTAAAGAGTCTGTTCCATTGAAATAAGCTGGAATAATCATGACGATAAAGGACATTCCTGCAAAGAACAAACCAAACGAGAATTTCTTCGGAGTAGACGGTTGTCTATCCCCAAGCTTAAACCACATCCAAGCAAACACCGGTGCAAGCGTAATGATAAATAATGGATTTAACGATTGGAACCAAGCAGGTGAAATCTCAAATGATCCAATCATTAAATCTACTCGTTCATCCGCATATTGAGCTAAAATGTTCGATCCTTGTTCTGCAATAGCCCAGAACATCATAGCTGCAACGAAAAGGGGAATATAGGCTAATAATCGAGACTTTTCATCTTCTGTTGTTTTACTGCTTCTATACATTACGATAAAGTACAGAGTAGGAATTACGATACCTAGAATCGAGACAGTCATGATGAATCCATCAATCGTTAAAATACCTTGCTGTATTAAAATATATCCAACAATTAGAATTAGAACTATCGCAAATCCAATTCTCGTCAAGACCTTTTTACGTTCTTCGATAGACATAGGATTTGGCGCGTACATACCGGCTAAACCTAAGTATTTCTTTTTTGTGATTAAAAATACGACTAATCCTACCGCCATACCTACTGCAGCAATCCCAAAACCTAAATGGAAATTATATTCTAGACCTATTGTTCCAACGATGAATGGTGCAATAAACGCTCCCATGTTGATCCCCATATAAAAAATACTAAAGCCTGAATCACGGCGAGTATCCTCTTTAGAATACAAATCACCGACAATACTTGATATGTTTGGTTTCAGTAAGCCTGTCCCGATGATGATAAAGGCCATCGACACAAACAAAGTAGTCAACCCTCCAGGGAATGCTAAGAAGATATGACCAAACATAATGAGGACACCACCGTAGAATACGGTTTTCGTCGTACCAAATAGACGGTCAGCAATCCAACCTCCTATAATCCCCGACATGTACACTAGTGAACCATAGACAGCCATAATGGAGTTAGCAGTAGAACGTTCTAAACCTAGTCCACCTTGTGTCACTTCGTAATACATATAGTAGATTAGAATTGCGCGCATTCCATAATAAGAAAAACGTTCCCAAAACTCCGTGAAAAACAATGATAGTAATCCTTTCGGGTGACCAAAAAATCCCTTTTGGGGGACGGATTTAACTATTTCCTCTCTTGTTGGCATCTTTTTACCTCTTTTCTAATTTAAATGCTATAGGTACCGAAATTCTTTACAATACTTTTAGCAGCTGAAAATTTCCCTAAAGCCCTTGCACTTACAAGACACATATTATAAACTTCCCATTTTCTATTGTCAAAAAACCTATTCATCTTCAATTAGGAGGAAAAGTATTCGAAATACCTTTATATAAACGAATTTCAATATATCCTTGCATTATAATTACCGAAAATTGGAATTATTAATTAACTTAAATTCATATATTTATTTCGACTTTTGAAATTGTTCGTTATAATAGTCGGTATGAAGGAGAAAGGAGCGATTTAAGTGCTCAAGAAGTTTTTTTCATACTACAAGCCACATAAACGGCTTTTCATCATTGATTTTGGCAGTGCTGTTTTTGTAGCAATTTTAGAGCTTGCGTTCCCAGTGGCGGTTCAATGGTTTATCGATGATTTGTTACCTACTGGTGACTGGAGCATGATTACGCGAGTCAGCATTCTATTATTAGCAGTCTACATACTCAGTACTTTTTTACAGTATGTTGTCAGTTATTTCGGACATAAACTCGGCATTAATATTGAAACCGATATGAGACAGCAACTATTCACGCATGTTCAGCGCCAATCATTCCGATTTTTTGATAATACAAAGACTGGTCATATCATGAGTCGAATAACCAATGACTTATTTGATATTGGTGAACTGGCCCACCATGGTCCCGAGGATTTATTCATCGCCATAATGACCGTAATCGGTGCATTTACGATTATGTACAATATCAATCCAGAGCTTGCCGTTATCGCTATTGTCATGGTGCCATTTTTATCTATTGTCGCTACATACGGTAACATTATGATGAATAAGGCTTGGAAGAATATGTACGGTAAAATTGCCGATGTCAATGCACGAGTGGAGGATAGTGTTTCCGGCGTTCGAGTTGTTCAATCTTTTACCAATGAAACCTTTGAAATAGCTCGTTTTAAAGAAGATAATGGACAATTCCGTTTAGCTAAGCTGGTTGCCTATAAAGTGATGGCTGGTACACATTCCAGTATTTATATGTTAACTAGGCTTGTAACATTGGTGGTACTAGTTGTCGGTGCTTGGTTTACCATTAAGGGAGCACTTTCTTATGGAGAGCTTGTGAGTTTTGTACTATATGTCAATGTGTTGATCAAACCTGTCGATAAAATTACTGCATTACTGGAGTTGTATCCAAAAGGGATGGCTGGCTTCAAACGTTTCTTAGAGCTTGTGGAACAGGAACCGGAAATTTTGGACAAGTCTGATGCACTTACGGTTGAGCGCTTAAAAGGAGACATAACTTTTGAGCAAGTCGGCTTCCGATACGACGAGCATAAACCTGTACTAGACAATATTAATTTGTCTATTAAAGCTGGAGAAACCATCGCATTTGTTGGACCATCTGGCGCAGGAAAAACTACTATTTGTTCACTTATCCCAAGGTTTTACGATGTCCAAGAAGGTGCCATTACTGTGGACGGCTTGAATATACAAGATATTACGATGAAATCATTGCGATCCCAAATTGGCATTGTGCAGCAAGACGTTTTCTTATTTACTGGATCTATTCGTGAAAACATCGCATACGGTAAAAAAGATGCGAGTGAAGAAGAAATCCGAGACGCTGCCAAAAAAGCACATTTAGAGGACATGATCGACTCTCTTCCAGAAGGATATGATACACAAATCGGTGAACGAGGACTTAAGTTATCGGGTGGACAGAAGCAACGTCTAGCGATTGCCCGTATGTTCTTGAAAAACCCTCCGATTTTAATTTTGGATGAGGCGACATCGGCGCTTGATACTGAAACTGAACGATTCATTCAGAAATCATTAATGGAACTTGCTGAAAATAGGACTACCCTTATCATTGCTCATAGACTTGCAACTATTCGCGATGCGGATCGTGTTCTTGTCGTAACTGAGGACGGCATCGCAGAGGATGGGTCTTATAGTGAGTTAGTAGCACAAGATGGGATATTTGCGCGACTGCATAATATACAGTTTCAAGAGGTTTAAAACGAATTAAAAAGTTGTCTCGCTGTAGGAAACTACTAGGGAGACAACTTTTTTATCTTATGGCTTTAAGGTATTCGGGTGATTCTCTGTTACATTGCGGTGATTTCCTGCGGTATTCGGATGATTCCCTGCTACATTGCGGTGATTCTGCTCAACATTCAGGTGATTGATCCTTCTCCCTCTTTTATTGAACAAATAGGTATTCTTGAAAGCGATCATAATCGGATTTCTTCAATTCAACCTGGACAACTGTCCCTTCTTCTTCATAGGAAGTGGAGGCAACAGACGCATTTTCATTGAGGTAAGATACAATGTCTCCGCGGTCAAATGGAATCAGAAGTGAACAGCGAACATAGTTAGAGAAAATATGTTTTTTAATAATGTCTAATAATTCATCCAGCCCTGCTCCCTCTTTCGCAGAAATCCAAATATTATCTCCAGCAACATGTGGGTATTTCATATCGGCTAAATCCGATTTGTTGTATACAAAAACTGTTGGTACGTCCTCTACACCTACAGCTTGTAATGTTTCATTCGTAACATCCATCATAAATCGGTGCTCATCATTGGAGACGTCGACAACATGTAAAAGCAAGTCCGCGTCACGAGCTTCCTCCAGCGTAGAGCGGAAAGCTTTTACTAAGTGATGGGGAAGCTTACTTACAAAACCAACCGTATCCGTCAATAAAAACTCCTTTTGGTCGGGAAGTTTAATCTGTCTAACCGAAGTTTCTAAAGTAGCGAAAAGCATGTCCTTTTCAAATACCTGCTTCGATTCCATTTGACCAACCTTTTGAAGCAATTGGTTCATAATCGTAGACTTCCCAGCATTCGTATAGCCTACAAGGGATACTACTGGTATAGCATTTTTCTTACGCTGCTTTCGCTGTGTTTCTCTTTGATCTTTGGCATGATCGAGATCGCGTTTAAGCTTTGCGATTTGGTCCTCGATTTTACGTCTATCCAGCTCTAGCTTTGTCTCACCAGCACCACGGTTTTTGAATCCACCGCCGGTTCCTCCACCCTGTCGACCAAGAGATGCTCGAAGTCCCACAAGACGAGGAAGCATGTATTGAAGCTGCGCCAAATCTACTTGCATACGGGCCTCATTCGATTTTGCACGACGAGCGAAGATATCGAGGATCAGCATCGTCCGGTCAATAACCTTACATTCCAGATCACGTTCTAGGTTTCTTATTTGGGAGGGAGATAGCTCATCGTTGAAGATAACTAGATTAGCGCCGGTCTCGTCATAGAGGTTTTTAATCTCCTCTACCTTCCCTGTACCTACATAATGAGATGTAGTCACTCGTTCAAGGTTCTGTGTTACTTCACCTACTACTTCTACATCTAATGCCTCTGCTAAATTGTGAAGCTCTTCTAATTCATACTCAAAATGCTCATCCTTTTGCAGTTTAACTGCAACGAGTATGGCCTTTTCTATTAATTCATCCATCTAATTTCTCCTTTATAGAAAGCGATAGGTAGCTTGCTCGTATATGATTTCTTCTTGTTTCTTAGCTCCAGCTATTTCGATGCTAGCCAGTCGTTCCTTTGTATTGTTGCTTGGTTTAAATACTAAACGTGTATTTTCCAACAGTAAAGTTTGCTCATCCTGCTCGACCAGTTGGAAATAATTTTTCCACTTATCCATCACTTCCCGTGGATTTCGCACATGAAACTCACAGACAGTGATCGATAATTCTAAGTTACTTTTTTCTATTGTTCCATCCTCTTCTAGCAAGCGATACTTTTCCTCATCGCTTTCCTCCCATTCAATGAAAAATGGAGAAGGCAGAGAATCACTTATCTCTTCTGTTACAAATAGCATCTTCCACTTACGCACGAACCCACTAACCGTCTTTCTTTCAGCATGTAAAACTCCGGATGTTTTTATACCCTGCTCCTGTAACTGAAGATTAAGTCCATCAATCTCTGTTGTGCGAATACAAATAGTACTGAACCCTGCTCCACTCGTATCCAAATCATGAATCATGAGGTCTATTAATGGATGATTAGCTTTTTTAGCGACTTCTTCATGTTCTACTGCAAGCCATTCAACATAGCTTGTTTTCGTATAAAGAAGTGCGTTATAGGTTCCCCAATTCGTATGCTGGCCACCCACCACTGCATGTATTCCTTTATCCGTCCAAACCTTAGCGACTTCTTGCGGCTTTTTCATCACGCTATGTACAATATGATCCAAATACATTGCAGACCCTCCTACTTCTCTTTTCATTAGTATACCAATAAGTGCAAAAGCATCGATTGAAAATCGATGCCTTACGTTTTACTATGATCTTAACTTAACAACATGTGTCTTTACCACAATATCATAAAGTGATTTTTTCTTTTTAGTAAATATAGAGGTTAGAATATACGCAAGCATAAGCGCATAAATAATACCACCAATGACATAGTAATTAAACGGTACTTCTGCTTCTCCAAGAAAAATTAGACGATACACAAGATAATGCGAAAGCTCCCAGGGTAGAAATTTCAGGGCTGTTCGACAGATTGCATGCAGCACCCGAAGAGGTTCTTCCTTCTCATTGACGACCTTTATCCTCATTCTTCTCTTTCCAAATGACTGTCCTCCCAATACGGAGTCACTAATAACAAAATAGAGTGAAACCGGCAAAGTCACCATTAGAAATCCTGTAAATTGTGCTACTACAAGTGATTCATTAAAAAAAACCTGTATAGATGGAAATAGAAATACATTAATGATAACTAGAACAACCAAGTAGGCAAATATAAGTAAGTAATCCAGCATAAATGCTTTGAATCGCATAAGAAAAGTTGCATTCACTTAAGTTACTCCTCCAATTAGGGTTGACTTTTTCACGAAATTTGTCGATTTCCCAGGAAATAATTCGAATTATGCCTCTACTTTTTCCTTAGACATTTCACGAAGAAGGAACTTTTGAATTTTCCCAGAAGCTGTCATTGGATATGCCTCTATAAATTCAATATACTTTGGTATTTTATGAAATGAAATTTTCCCTTTGCAGTATTCCTTCAATTCATCTGAAGTTAAATGCTGTCCACTTTTTAGGATAACCCATGCCATAAGCTCTTCGCCGTATTTTGGGTCAGGTACTCCAACTACCTGTACGTCTTGTACCATCGGATGCTGATACAAGAATTCCTCCACTTCTTTTGGATATATGTTTTCTCCGCCACGAATGACCATATCTTTAATGCGACCAGTAATATCGATATAACCTTCCTCATCCATTACTGCTATATCACCGGTATGAAGCCAACCATTGCTGTCGATTGCCGACATAGTCGCTTGTTTGTTTTTATAATAGCCTTTCATAACTAAATAACCTCTAGTACAAAGTTCTCCCGGAACTCCTGTTGGTGTATCTTCTCCAGTTATCGGATCTATAATCTTCACCTCTACTCCTGGGTGTGCCTGACCAACCGAGGACACTCGCTTTTCAATCGGATCATCCGTTTTCGTTTGGGTAATGACTGGAGATGCTTCCGTTTGTCCATAAGCAATTGTAATTTCAGTTGCACCCATATCATTCATCACTTTTTTCATCACTTCGATTGGACAAATAGAACCAGCCATAATTCCTGTTCGAAGCGTAGACAATTTAAATTGTTCAAAATCTGGATGGTTCAATTCGGCGATGAACATAGTCGGTACCCCATGTAATGCTGTACATTTTTCATCCTGAACCATTTGAAGTACCCTTTCAGGATCGAACTGTTCAATAATGACCATTGTAGTCCCATGTGTTACAGATGCAATTGTGCCCATTACACACCCGAAGCAGTGGAAAAATGGTACTGGAATACAAAGACGATCTTGTTCTGTCAAATATATATAATCACCAACGAGCTGTCCGTTATTTACTACGTTTTTATGAGAGAGCATCACACCTTTAGGAAAGCCTGTTGTCCCTGAAGTATATTGGATATTTATAACCTCATCATTGTGAAGAGAATTTAGAGAGTTCTCCAGCTCCTCGTCCGTAACCGCCTGGGCATATGCTAACAGCTCTGACCATCTATACATCCCTTTATGCTCGTTCTCACCCATTACTATGACACGTTTAAAATGTGGGAACTTTTCGGAATGAAGACTGCCTTTTTCTGATTGAGGGATTTCCGGGCAAATAGCACGTACTATATCTAAATAGGAAGTTCCTTTATAAGATTCACATAATATGAGAGTCGTAGCATCGGATTGTTGCAATAAATATTCTAGTTCCTTCTCTTGATAATTCGTGTTTACCGTCACTAGAACTGCACCCATTTTCCCTGTCGCAAACTGGCTAAGTAGCCACTCCCTCTTATTATCCGACCATATGGCCACATGCTCACCTTTTTGGATACCCATACCGATAAAAGCTTTCGCTAGTTCATCTGTTTCTTCATCAAATTCCTTATAGGTTTTTCGAATCCCATGCTCCGGATACACATATGCTTCTGTGTCTGGAAATTTTCTTGCTGCTTCTTTCACAATTTCCCCAACTGTTTTTTCATTTAACAAATCAATCACCCCTTTGATTGTTTATATGCACTCTATTTTATCATAAAATTCAGACGAAATAGACATTTACTTTATCAATTGACAGTTTGTTGAAACGTGGTAAAATCCTAATTACTTTCGTGATTGAAAGCGTTGAATTGCGAAAGCGTTATAACGAGTTTAGGAGGATCTATTATGTTTCGAATTTCATCTACAATTACGCCTCCTTTTCGAGAGGCATTATTTCTTATCTTAGTAATCATTACTTTAATGGCAGTTTGCATTATACAATTAGAAGCTGTTCCACATATGCCTATTCTATTTTCTATTTTACTTTTAATCCTTTATGGGTTCATAAAAAAAGTACCATTCAATTTATTGGAGGAAGGTCTTATAGAGGGAGCTAAAACGGGGCTCGGAGCAGTTTTTATCTTTTTCTTTATAGGAATTTTAATAAGTAGTTGGATGATCGGTGGAACTATTCCAACGCTAATTTATCTAGGCTTTCAATTCATATCACCGCATTTTTTCTTTGCCATTGTCTTTTTAATAACTTGTATCATTGGTTTAGCCATAGGAAGCTCCTTAACAACTGTCGCAACAGTCGGTGTTGCCTTTGTCGGGATTGCAAGCGCGATGGATATTTCACTTGTTATAACAGCAGGGGCTGTTGTCTCGGGTGCGTTTTTCGGTGATAAGATGTCACCATTATCTGATACAACGAATTTAGCATCGGCAATTGTACGGGTGGATCTATTTGAACATATACGTAATATGGGCTGGACGACCATCCCAGCTTTTGTTATCGCAATTGTAGGTTATGCTTTACTTTCTCCTAGCAAGGAAATACAGCAGCTGGAACAAATAAATGTACTTAAAGATGGTCTACTACAAACCGGTATGATTCATTGGTATTCTTTACTTCCTTTAGTTTTTCTTATCGTGCTCTCAGCAAAAAAAGTACCAGCAATGTTAGCACTTGCTTTGACCTCTGTCAGTGCTATAGCTGTAGCTTACTTTCATCAGTTTTTCCCAGCAAGTGTGGTATTGCAAATTTTGTTTAGTGGCTACACATCTGAAACTGGGATAGATGTAATCGACTCCTTACTCTCTAGAGGTGGAATGACTAGTATGATGTTCACTATCTCACTGGTTTTACTCGCTTTGAGCATGGGTGGGCTATTGTTTACTTTAGGTATTGTCCAAAGTTTACTGCAAAAAGTGGAGAGTTTACTGACAAGTGTTGGGAAGGTCATTTCAGCTGTAGCTTTTACGGCAATCGGAGTAAATGTGCTTATCGGAGAACAATATTTATCGATTTTATTGACAGGTGAAACGTTTCAAGCTCATTTCCAAAAAGTCGGATTGGCCAATAAAAACCTAGCTCGTGTGATGGAGGATGCAGGCACTGTAGTAAATCCACTGGTTCCTTGGAGTGTATGTGGAATATTCATCACAGATGTACTTTCCATCTCAACAATCGATTACCTGCCATTCGCCTTTTTCTGTTTACTGTGTCCAGTGCTCACTATATTGTTTGGGGTGACTGGCAAAACACTTACTTATAATAAATGATGTTGATGTGATACACTATTTCCAAGTATATTACGAAAAAGTAGGCGATATGATGGAATTTCAGGAAATGAAAGATTACTTGCTTGAGCAAATAGTAACGAAGCAATTAGTCACTGCAACTATTAGTCAACCACGCACAAAGTCCAATGAAGTGAAACGTGTAAAATTGAAACCAATTGAAATAAAGAATACGTATCATATCCAACTAGAATACCAACATGAACGGATATTGAAGCACGAAAATATTGCACTAGATGCATTTACAGAAACATTAGATCAACTCTTAGAACAGTTCCGACAGCTTCATATAGATTTCAAAGCGGAAAAAGTACAGGCCCAGCTTTCAAAGAAAAACAAAGTTATGTGGAAATCAGAGAAGGCTGTAACTACAAAAACAGTAGACCTCTCCCATAATCGAAAAAAGAATTATTTGTTGGATGAAAATACACCCTATCCTTTTCTCATCCGATTAGGCGTGCAGACACCTGATGGAAAAATTAAAAAACAAAAGTATGACAAGTTTAAACAAATCAATCGCTTCATCGAATTTATAGATGATACACTTGCCTACTTGCCAAAGGATAAAACAGTTAGAATTCTCGATTTTGGCTCAGGCAAATCTTATTTGACATTCGCTTTGTATCACTATTTGAAAATCGAAAAAGGACTTGATATTCGGGTCACTGGACTTGATTTGAAAAAGGAAGTCATTGAGGAATGCGCACAAATTGCAGATGATTTAGGATATGAGCAGTTAGAATTTCTCGTAGGAGATATTAATGACTACAATGACGAAACAACTGTTGATATGGTAGTCACGTTACATGCATGTGATGTTGCAACTGATATGGCACTTGCACGAGCGGTTAAATGGAATGCGAGCGTAATATTAAGTGTACCTTGCTGTCAGCACGAATTAAATACTCAGCTAGATGCTCCTGGCCTCGATATTATGCTTAAACACGGGCTAATAAAAGAACGTTTTGCTGCTTTAGCAACGGATTCTATTCGAGCAGAAATCTTGAACATGGTCGGGTACGAGGCTCAACTAGTAGAGTTTATCGATATGGAAAATACACCGAAGAACATATTGATACGTGCCTATAAAACGGGTAAAAAACCTACTAATGAACAAATGGCAGGATATGAGCAATTTAAACAGATGCTAAACGCAAAACCATTCTTGGAGAATGAATTGAAGGATTATCTGAATTGATATCGATTGAAATACTATGCCAGCGGAGGATCTATAATGAAAGAACCAACAATTAAAAAAGTTGCTTATGGTATAGCAATGGCCATTGCAATTATCATTGTGCATTTTATCGATGCTCGCGTTTATGCAATGCCACCTATCTTCGCATTATTTTTGGCGATATTTATCACCTATCTTAGTATTGCATTTATCAATAAATCTGGAAGATTCAATCAAACGATTTCTAGGACAAACTATAATTTAATAAATGCAGTAGTTGTACTTGTACTATTTATAGCTTACTTTGCAATTTCAGGATAAGAAAAGAGTGACCAATGTGTCTTTTGACACTCCTTGGCCACTCTTTTCTTTTATAATTAACTTATTAAGTTAGAATATCAAACCAAATTTTAATAGCCGTTGCACCAATCATAATAGCAAGCAACCATTGTAAAATTTTCACGTTCATTTTTTGCCCGACTTTTGCACCAAGTGGAGCAGCTAATAAACTCGCAACGATCATTATTAACGCTGGCCAATATTCAATTTGTCCTGTCATGAATTTCCCAATACTACCACCGATGGATGAAATGAATGTAATCGCTAAACTTGTCGCAATCGTTACACGAGTTGGGATTTTTAACAACGTTAGCATAATTGGAACTAGCAAAAAACCGCCTGCTGCTCCAACGATACCCGAGCCAATACCAACAATTAATGCTAGGCTACTTGCTACAACCTTGTTAAACGAAATATTAGTAGTTTCTTCCACGTTTTTACGAGGGATAAACATCATCACTGCAGCAGTCAGCGCGAGTACACCATATACGATATTGACCGCATTTTCTGATAGGTAGCCTGAGCCATAACTACCGATGAAACTACCAAGTAAAATAGCACCACCCATATAAATGATTAAATCTTTGTGCAGTAATCCACTTTTACGATATGCCCACACACCAGCAATGGAAGCAAACAATACTTGAATTGCACTAATACCTGATACTTCGTGAGCTGTAAACGCTGCAAGACCAAATAGAGGTGGAATATATAACAGCATTGGGTATTTAATAATCGAACCCCCAACCCCTAACATCCCTGAAAGAAATGATCCAATAAATCCGAGTGCGAAAATGACAGCTAGAAATGTGAAAGATAAATCGATTTCCATTTTGTTTTCCTTCTTTCGTAAAAAGTAAAGCGAGTAGAAATGGCTCTACTCGCTATAAACACTGTTATGCTTTTTGAATATAGAAGTAAAGCACGCCTGCTTCTTCTTTTTGGTCTAAAATTGTGTGACCGCCTGCTTTAGCCCAAGCTGCGAAGTCACTTAATGCACCTTTGTCTGTTACAAGTACTTCTAATACTTCACCTGAGTTAATTGTGTCGATTGTTTTTTTCGTGCGTACTATTGGCATTGGACAAGCTAAGCCTTTTACGTCTAATGTTTTTGTAATGTTCATATTAATTTCCTCTTCCCATCGTTTTTTGTAGTGATTAAATTAACGTACTGCACAACGGTTTGGACCAATTTCCATTTCCGTTTGCTCTTCATCATTTGGTGTAACTTTACCCATGTTAACAATGCGAATTTCTTGGTATGCATTTGGTTGAGGTGGTAAGTTATCTGTTACCATTGAACGGAAGACTTCTTCATCCTCTACATTTAGACCATGATTTTCAGCAAATAGGTCACCTAAACGTTTCGCTACTGTACCATCTTCATTTAACTCTTCAATAATCATAAAGTGTGCAGGTAACACTATTAAGTCTTCTGCTAGTGAGCGGTAACGACTGTATAATGTTTCACGTAAGTCACCTACCCAATCCTCTGCAAGACCAGCCAAGTCAGGGCGACCAATGGAATCGATAAATAGAATATCACCTGTTAACAAATACTTTTTGTCGATTACAAACGACGTTGAACCAATAGTATGACCAGGAGAATAAAGTGCACCTACTTCAATTTCCGATGAACCAAGTTGCACAGTTAAACCATCTGTTAATGGTGTGTAATCAAATACAACTTCTTCTGCATCTTTTGGTGGTAAGTAATATGTTGCACCAGTTGCAGCTGCGATGTGACGACCGCCAGAGATATGGTCAGCATGTAAGTGTGTATCGAATACATGCTTAATTTTAACGCCTTTTTCTTCTGCAAATTTTGTGAAGATCTCTGTAAAACGTACAGCGTCAATAATTGCTGCTTCGCCATCATTAATCGCCATGTAAGAAAGACAACCTTTTCCTAAACGAACGAATTGATATAGTTCACCGCCACCGTTAAGATTGCCTACTTTAATTGGTTCAAGATACATGGACCAAGACTTCATGCCACCTTCTAGGTAACCAACTGTATAGCCTGCCTCTGAAAGCATATCAGCCACCATAATGGATGATCCTTCTTTTGCACAAACGACTAATACGTCTTTGTCTGAAGGGATTTGCGGTAAGATTTCTTCTACTCCATCTAATAATTCGAAATATGGAATGTTTAAATATTCGAATTTGTGCCCTTCAATTTTCCAATCCTCGAATGCATCTGCATTGCGTACGTCTAAAATGAATAAGTCCTTGTTGTCAATTACTTTGCGTGCAACTTGTGCCGCTGTCCATGCTGTTACTGTCATCTATATAAACCCCCATAGGTATAATTTATGTTAAAATTTTTTGGCTCTGGCAAGTTGCTACCGGAACCAAACGATTAGCATGCTAAATAGTAGAAAGTTCATTACTACTCATTAGAAGGTTAAAGTTGGTGCTGCGTCTTTCGCATATTCTAGGAATGTCACAGCGCCACCTACTTCGATACCATCAACGAAATCTTCTTTCGTTAATCCCATTACATCCATTGTCATTTGACATGCGATGAATTTCACACCTAGCTCAATAGCCATTTCAACTAACTCTGGAATTGCTGGTATTTGCGCCTTTGCGAAACCTTCTGCAAAATGCTCTTTACCAGCTGGCATTTCAAGTGCTTGCATACCTTGTTTATGGATTAAGTTTAAGCCTTCAAATGTGAAGAAGATCGCTACTTCTTTATCGGAAGCTGCTGCTGCAGTTGCGATATTAAATACTTTATAAGCATCGAAAAGACCACCATTTGCTGCGATAATTGCTACTTTGTTTGACATATTATTGTACCTCTTTCTGTAATTCGCCTGTGTAACCTGTCATTCCAGGTAAGACGTTATAAATATTTGTGAAGCCTGCTGCTTTTAATTGTTGTGCTGCTAAGTCTGAGCGTGTGCCTGTACGGCAAATGACATAAATAGTTTGAGATGGATCAAGTTCATTCAGACGGTTAGTTAAATCACCCATTGGAATGGACTTAGCACCTGGAATATGTCCGAATGCATACTCCGCCACTTCTCGCACGTCTAAAATTAATCCTTCCCCAGCTACTGCTTCTTCATTTGAAATTGTAGGTTCAAACGACTTTTCCATTGCTTCACTTGTTTCTAGATTACATTTACGAATATAGTGATAGAACACACCATTGTCTTCACTTGTGCCAATATATTGGTGCCCTACTGTTTTGGACCAGGCAGCTAAATCTGCTACGGACCCTTTATCTGTTGCTTGCACTTCTAACACTTGTCCTTCAGCAACATCACTCATTGCTTTTTTCGTTTTCACTATCGGCATTGGGCAAGCTAAGCCTTTTGCATCTAGTTGTACATCTGATTTAATCATATGAATCCTCCATCTATACCGGTAGGGGTATTATTTTATTTAAAAAACATCACTTTATTTTACTTCCCCGGTCCACTCTAACATTCCGCCAGACATATTCGTGACATCGAAACCTTGCGATTCTAAAAACGCTGTTGCTTGGCCACTACGTCCACCTGAACGACATATCATAATATAAGGTGTTTTCTTATCTAATTCATGCATACGGAATTCAAGTAGTCCCAGTGGAATATTTGTAATGCCATGTATATGACCCGCTTCTACTTCCGCTACTTCACGTACATCGATGAAATTTAATATTTCTCCGGCTTGTAATTTCGCTTGTACTTCTTCTGGTAAAATAGTTTTCATATTAATTTCCTCCTTAGTATGCACTCATGCCACCACGAACATTTGTGACCCGAGTATAACCTAATATTTTTAGTTGCTTGCAAGCTTGCTTCGAACGCATGCCACTTTGACAAATCACTACAATTTCTTTATCCTTTGGTAACTTTGTAAAGTCTGATCCAAGTGGAATGTTTTTAAATTGCTTTGCATTGCGCGCCTTATATTCACCAGGTGTGCGTACATCCACAAATACTTTGTCTTTATCGTTAATAATTGTTTTTAGTTGCGCTGTAGATATATTATTTACCCCCTTTGTCGGCATCATGCGCCAAGCAAGAAATGCCACAATCACGGCTATAATAATTACTGTTTCCATAAGTCACCTCTTATATAAATAAATTTACGTTACCTTCTTCTGCATCTGCTAAATAAGCTGCTACACCAGCGTACTGAATTCCATCTAGTAATTCTTCTTGTTGGAGTCCAAGTAAATCCATGGTCATTGTACATGTTACAAGTTTAATATCTTGCTCCTGTGCCATTTCAATTAGCTGTGTCAGTGTTAATGCATTGTGCTTGTTCATCACATGCTTAATCATTTTTGGTCCCATTCCTAGCATTTGCATTTTAGATAAGCCTAACTTTTCTGCTCCACGTGGCATCATTTTTGCAAACATCTTTTCCAAAAATCCCTTTTGCACCGTTACTGGTTCTTGCTTGCGAAGTGCATTGATACCCCAGAACGTATGAAAAATTGTTACTTCATGATCGTATGCAGCTGCTCCGTTTGCAATAATATAAGCTGCCATTGCCTTGTCATAATCTCCACTGAATAAAACGATTGTTGTTCTTTTCTTTTCCATAATATCCCCCTACCTGTATAGGTATAGTTTATTTTAAAAATAAAAAGTCTTAACGACTTTTTACTAATAAATCTACAGCTTGTTTCACCATTGCATTTTTATCAAGCGTTTCTGCATCTTCTTTTGAAATACATTCGATGAGATTATCTGTCACAATAACACCTATTGTACGATCCACTGCAGAACGAACGGCACTTAATTGTGTAATTACCTCTTTACAATCTTTTTCGTCTTCCATCATCCGTAAGATTCCTCGAAGCTGACCTTCAATCTTTTTCATCCGTGCTGTAACCTTTGCATCGTATTGCATTATCTCACCTCTTTTTGATTCGTCTTCAATCTCTATAACGTATATTACTACCCTATGGGGTATAAGTCAACTAATTAATTTCCACTAGTCATTTATTGATATTGTTCTACTAATTTACGTAAAGCATGTTCGCTTATAGGGCCTACAATTCGCTCTACTTCCTGTCCTTCTTGATTTAATAGCACAGTTGTGGGAATGGATAGCACCTGGTATGCATCACCAAAAGCATCGTTTTCATCTAATAAAATAGGATACGTAACATCAAACGTGTCCATAAATTGTGTTAAAGCCTTCCTTCCATCATCACGAGCAGTCAAATTAATACCTACAATTGCAACCTCACTCGGCAAATCTTCCGAGAAGCTTTGTAAATGGGGCATCTCTGCTTTACACGGCGGACACCAGGTTGCGAAAAAGTTAACAACCGTTAGTGACTGCTCCTGCTCAGATAAACGATAGTGCTCACCTGTCGTTGTCCGCAAATCAATATCTTCCCTGTCCGGTGCTGTATTTGTTTGCTGGATATCTGTTAGCATCATGGCAACTAAGCTTACAATGACGGTAGCAGCAAGGTACTGTACTTGCTTAGTTTTTAGCAGCAATGTCAATAATATACCGCCATGCACTTGCGTAAAACCATCTCCAAATCCACCTAACCATACGAGCAATAACCACTGCGCGACCATGAGCCAATTGTTATAACTAAACTCCACGATGACTAGTAGTGCCAGCCAAAGAGCCACAACAAACCATTGTTCTTGAAAGCTGAAAATGATTATATGGTAGACAGCAATAAAGCGACTCCAGTAATGCCAGAACATTTGCCAATCCATTGATTTCCTTTTATAAAATAGGACTATCGCAATTACTACGAGCGCTAATACATGTCCTTTTTCTCCTCCGTCAAAATAGAGAATGGATAAAGGGGCTTTTCCAAAATCATTCCAAGAGAAAAGTATATAACTGCTTTTCCAAATGATTACATACAGAAAGAAAATCTGTTCAATTGCCTTGCTTGTGAAGGCTTCAGCTCGCCTGCTTCGTAAATCACTAAAAAGAATCGCTATTAAAAAGGCGAGCCCTGCTACTGGAATATTCATTTGTCCGATTGAAAGATAATCCATCTTAAACTCCTTTTTCACCTAGCAGAGGGCTCTTTAAATTTTTATTTAAAATTATACTGTGTCACAATTGGAGCCCTATTCAAAGCTTTATCCTGGAAATATTCATATAGAGAAATACCTAAAAAGGAGCCTGAGATATTCGTTACGTTATCGTATCCACTATTATTGAGAGCCATTACTGCATTATAGCTACGTTGTGCAGAGCGACAATGTACGTATACGGGTACATCCTTTGGAATTTCATGCATTCGTTCACGCAGCTGACTTAAAGGAATATTTTTTGCGCCCTTTACTGCACCATTTGCAAACTCATTCGGCTCACGTACATCTATAATAACCGCTCCAGATTCAACTAACGGACGAACTTCGCTGACACGTACTTGTTTAAAGCGTCCTGCCATGATATTTGTTGCAACAAGTGCAGCTAGATTCACAACATCCTTAGCAGTAGAGAACATTGGTGAATAAGAAAGCTCTAACTCTTTCAAATCTTCAATTGTTCCATTCATCGTAATCAATGTTGCAATAACATCAATTCTCTTATCTGCATTTCCTTTTCCTATCGCTTGTGCACCGATAATACGTCCTGTTGGCATTTCATAGATTAGTTTAAAATGTAAAGGATTGCTTGAAGGCATTAAGCCTACTTTATCTGGTGCAATAATGTACACGGCATCTACAGGTATACCGATTTGTTTCGCAGTGCATTCATTTAAACCTGTAGCAGCTGCTGCATAATCAAATACTTGTATACTTGAAGAACCAATGACGCCTTTGTTTGACGTTGGAATACCATAAATATGGTCCGCTGCTGCACGTGCCTGACGCTGCGCTGGTCCAGCTAATGCTAAACGAGTAGGCTTGTTCATAATGCGGTGATACACTTCAATTGCATCCCCTACCGCATAAATACTCGCATCATTTGTTTGGTAATTTTGATTCACTTTAATTGCACCCGTTTCACCAATTTCAAGCCCTGCTTCAGCTGCTAATGAAGTCTCTGGTCGAACTCCAATAGCTAGTACAACAATATCTGCTTTAATTTCTTTACCAGAGTTTAACTCAATAGTAGAGGTTGTGATTTCTGCTAATCCATCCCCAACAATTAAATCAACGCCTTGATCGACCAGTTCCTTATGCAAAATTTGTACCATATCTTCATCGAATGGCATTAAAATTTGTGGGGCAAATTCGACTAACGAAACCTCACGTCCTGCCATCCGCAAATTCTCTGCCACTTCTACACCGATGAAACCACCACCAATAACAGCAATGTTCTTTGCTTGCTTTTCAATTATCGCATTGTTTAAACGTTCGATATCTACTACATTTCGAACCGTAAACACATGTGGCAAATCAGTTCACGGAAGTTTAGGCACAATTGGGCTAGCCCCCGGAGACAAAATTAATGTATCATATGATTCATCAGAATGTTCACCTGTAAGAACATTTTTCACAGTCACTACTTTTTTATCACGACTAATCGCAACTACTTCACTATTTACTCGGGCATCTATATTATGCTTTGCTTCAAATGAATCTGGAGTCATCATTAATAAACGCTTACTATCTTCAACTACACCACTCAAATAAAACGGTAAAGAACAATTGGAAAATGAAACATGCGGTCCTTTTTCAAACATCACAATTTCTGCTTGTTCATCTAAACGGCGAATTCTAGCTGCTGCGGAAGCACCACCAGCAACGCCACCAATTATAACTACTTTTTTCATGAATACTCCTCCTTAGCCATAATGACATTTCTACAACACATACTATACCCCCTTAGGTATATTGTCAACGAAAAAGAGTGAGCTTGAAATGTCTTAGGACACTACACGCTCACTCTTTATTTTTATAATTCCTGACGTAATGCTTGAATCACATCAATTTTTGTTGCTTTGCGTGCGGGTCTCCAACCAGAAATCATCGCGACGCCAATACTAATAGTTGAAGCTAAAACCACAAGCTGCCAAGGGATTAATGAAAATGTAATAGATAAGTCTTGAAGACCATCCTCCCCTAATGAAGTCCCAACAACCATTGGCAATATCCAGTTAGCAAGGTAGCTCACTGCATATGAAATAATGACTGCAAGGACGGTACCAATGATTCCAATCCATGCGCTTTCCATTAGGAACAATCGCTGAATTAGCTTAGGACTAGCCCCAATTGCCTTCATCACACCAATTTCGCGAGTTCGTTCCGTTACAGCCATGGTCATTGTGTTAAAAATACCAATAGATGATATAAGAACGGCGATTGTTCCGACAAAGATGAGTCCAATTTTAAAGGCCATAAAGAACACATCGATTTGCTCTAATTGCTCTGACACAGAATAAACGTTATAACCCATATCCTTTAAATCTTTTGTCACTGATTTTACATGTTCTAAACTATCTGTATAGATTTTAGTGGTTGTATAAGTGAAGTTTTCAGGAATTTGTTCTGCATTTTCTTCATAAGTTCCTTTTAGTTTAGATAGCCATAATTTATCCATTAAAATACTTTGATCTATAATCCAGTCTCTTGCTGGAATATCCACTACTCCTACTACTGTAAATTCCCATTGTTCTGAGAAAGCATCTTCCGAATCATATGGTTGTAATGATAAGGTAACTGTTTTACCTATAATCGACTTTTCATAACCCTTTGGTAAATCTGCCTCTTCCTCTACTACTTTTGCACGTTCTGCATCTGTCCATAAGTTCTGTGCAAAATGATATCCTACTACAATTTCCGATTCATTTTGCGGTAATCGTCCTTCTGATAATTTTAGATTTGATTGTTCTTCCTCCTGCATATCAGTTAATAGCAAGTTTCCTTGTATCGAACGATCCTCTAAGTGGAAGCTTGTCATAACATCCATACTTGTTCTTTGAACGATTGCACCAATGTATGGTACAGATTTGATTTCCTCTAGATTTAATTCTTCATTTTCATTAGGGTAAACTTCCACTTCCGTGATAGCTTGATCCTGTAGGATTTCCTTGCGCATCGTATCTTGGATACCAAATCCAATGGAAGCTAATACTATTAAAAATGCACAGCCCATCGTCGCGGCAAGAATAGTCATAAATACTCGTAATTTATTTTTCTTGATGTGTTGGCGCACAAAGTCTACCTGATCTTTGAATAACATTAGAGAGCATCCCCCTTCACTAATTCCCCATCACGCATTTTAAATGTTCTATGCGCAATACTTGCCACTTCCTCATCATGCGTGATCATCACAAATGTTACGCCAAGTGTTTGATTTAAATTTTGTATTAGCAATAAAATATCCTGTTCAGTTTCCGAATCAAGACTTCCGGTCGGTTCATCTGCAAATAATATAGGTGGATTTGTTATTAAGGCACGTGCAATACTTACACGTTGCTGCTGTCCACCAGATAATTCATTTGGATAATGGTCTCCAACCTCCGTTAGCCCTACCTTGTCCATCATTTGCTCCACACTTTCTTTTCTTTTTTTCGGTGATATACCCTTTAGCTTCAAAGGTAGCTCTACATTTTCAAAAGCGGTTAATCCAGGCATCAGTTGAAAGTTTTGAAAGATGAAACCAAAATTATTTAAGCGGAATACTGCTCTTTCCGTTTCGTTTAAATTAGCTGTTTCTTGTCCATTTACTGTAATCGACCCCTGTTCAGGACTCATAAAACCAGCTATCGTATGAAGCAAAGTTGACTTACCAGAGCCACTCTTTCCAACAATAGCCACAATCTCTCCCTGTTTTACTTCGAACGATAAACCTTTTAAAACAGGTACTTTCTTCTCTTTTCCTTTTTTGCCTATCAGAAATGTATGATTCACTTGCTGAACTTGTATCATCTTTTTACCCTCCCATTTCACTATTATTCTTATTGTACCTACCATTTCTTAACATTTTAGAGGGATAAAAATGAAGAAATTCTTAAGATTAGATCGAATGTGGTGATTCTGGGGAGATTCGAACGATTCGATCGCGTAATCGAACGATTCATATATAAACCAACACAAAAAATGCTCCCTGGCACACGTTTGTGACAGGGAGCATTTTTTTAGTTATGAAGGCATTGGAGTATCTGTTGGTGTTGCATAGCCTTCTTTATAAGCTTCATCAATTGTATTGCGAATTTCTACTAATGACTTACCGTCTTGAATCATTTGGATGGACGTAATAGCTGTTTCTAGACAGGCAGCACAACGGGTTCCATGATCATCCCAAACAACTTCCCCATTTTCTTTAATTTCATGGACGAAGCAATTGAAATTATCTTTGTGACCTGCACTGTCCCCACAACCACAATAACAAGGTATCCATTTAAGCACATCATTCGCTTTAGCAGCTGCTTGATAGACAAGTTTCATGTCATCAGACTGAGTATCTAAGAAAGCAGGCAATACGTCTGTTGATGCTGTTGTTTCTTGTAAATCACCATTTTCTAGATGTGTTACGTGATCCTCGTGCTCTTCGTGATTTACTTGCTTAGTTTCCTGTCCACAAGCGGATAGCACTAATATACTGCAAAATAAAGTTAACAACATTTTTTTCATTATATGATTACAATCCTTTTCTTCCAGAGCTTTTCTATTTAGATCATTTTTTCAGGTCGGACGATTTCATCGAATTTATCCGCAGTCAGTAGGTTCAATTCAATAGCTGCTTCTTTTAATGTTGTTCCATTTTTATGGGCATGCTTTGCAATTTTCGCTGCATTTTCATAACCGATATATGGGTTCAATGCAGTTACAAGCATTAGCGAATTGTTTACATGATGCTGAATTGTATCTAGATTTGGTTCAATTCCAATAGCACAGTTATTATTGAAGCTCAGAATTGCATCACTTAATAATCCAACTGATTGTAGGAAGTTGTATATGATGACTGGTTTATAAACGTTTAATTGATAATTCCCTTGGCTTGCTGCAAAGCTAATCGTTGTGTCATTCCCCATTACTTGTGCAACAACCATTGTCATCGCCTCACTCTGGGTTGGATTTACTTTCCCAGGCATGATCGAGCTTCCCGGTTCATTTTCCGGAATAGAGATTTCGCCAATACCAGAACGTGGTCCACTTGCCAATAAGCGTACATCATTCGCAATTTTCATCAAGTCTGCAGCTAGTGCCTTCACTGCACCATGTACATATACAACATCATCATAGCTGGTTAACGAATGGAATTTGTTTTTAGCTGATGTGAAATCAATTCCCAAAGCTTTAGAAATTTCAGCAGCCACTTGGTCACCAAATCCTTTTGGTGCATTTAGACCTGTACCAACTGCTGTTCCACCGATGGCAAGCTCTTTCATATCTTCTACACTCTGTGAAATCATTTTCGCTGATTTTTCCAGCATTCTATGCCATCCGCTAAACTCTTGTCCAAGTGACAATGGAGTAGCATCCTGTAAATGTGTACGACCAATTTTAATAATATCCATAAATTGCTCTGATTTTTTACCTAATGTTTCCTTTAATACGTCAATTGCCGGTAATAGTTGGTTCTCTACTGCAAGCACTCCTGCAATGTGAAGGGCTGTCGGGAATGTATCATTGGAGCTCTGTGATTTGTTCACATCGTCGTTAGGATGAAGACGTTCTTCGCTTCCTTTTTCCTCTAACAACTGATTCCCACGACGAGCAATTACCTCGTTAACATTCATATTAGATTGAGTTCCGCTACCCGTTTGCCATACAACTAGTGGAAAATGCGCATCTAGTTTTCCAGCTAATATTTCATCTGCGGCTTCTGCTATTGCATTTTTTTTGTCTTCTGAAAGGTTTCCTAGCGAATGACTAACGATTGCTGCAGATTTCTTTAAAAGTGCCAATCCATGCACTACTCCAATTGGCATCTTCTCCGTACCAATTTTAAAGTTTTGCTTGGATCGTTGCGTTTGTGCACCCCAAAGGCTATCTTCTGGAACTTTAATTTCTCCCATAGAGTCATGCTCAATACGATAAGACATTAACCTCGCTCCTTTTAAATCCATTTATTTTGTTTTTCTTCAAGCATTGCCAAAAATTCATCCACTACCTCTGGGTGAAATTGAGTGCCCTTTCCATCTTTCATCTCCTGAATGGCTTCCTCAATCGTCATAGCCCCTCGGTACACTCGATTCGTAGTCATTGCGTCGAACGCATCCACCACTGAAACGATTGAAGCTTCTATAGAAATTTCGTTTCCTATTAAACCATATGGATATCCCTTTCCATCATAACGTTCATGATGTTCTTCTACAATAAAAGCGGCTTTGCGGATTCTTTCTATTTCATGATTGCGCATCATTTCTGCCCCTAAAGTAGTATGCATTTTTATGATTTTCCATTCATCATCCGTTAGTTTACCCGGTTTGTTCAATATCTCTATGGGAATGGCTAGCTTACCAATATCATGAAAATACGAACCCATCGATAGAATAGCAACTCCTTGACTGCCTGGTCTCATCCTTTTCCATAGTTCAATAGAATAATCTCGAATTCTCGAGCAATGATGATAAGTATAGCCATCCACTTCTTGAATTCGTTTAGCGTCACGTTGAATAATCTCACGCTCAGTAAAGTTTTTTTCAAATAGAGAGGAAGTCATTTCAAATAAAATCTCTACATGTGATTCCGCATTACATGTAACAACACCATTACACTTTCTAACATTAATTACATCCCCACGATGTAGTATAGACTTTTGACCCTCGCTATCTATTTCTAGGTCCCCGCTTAAAATAGTATAACGCTCCACAAAATCAGCCAAATTATTTGAATTATTATAAACCCAAGTTGTTGTATTAGGGAGCAATGTATATAACGAGTAAGAAATATTTTCTGCACGTCCAAGATATGTTGTAACTGATTGATCTGTAAATACTCTAGGCAGAGATGCTTTCGTTCGTATGTCATTAATCTGTTCAGCTGTTAGCACATTTTACCCCCCATACCTTTGACAACGTTCGGCTTTTTCTGCTTTTATTATACAATTCAATCAACTTAAAAGAAACACAATTAAAAGAACCTATGAACATTTTCATAGGTTTTTTTGACTAAAACGTTATGGAGTTTCATTTACCACTTTTATTTCTTCTGTCAATCGCTCTATACTTGGGCGAATATTCCCTTTACCAGCATAGCTTTCTAGCATTTCCTTCACATCGATGCCCGAGGATGCTTTAAGCGTTTCTTGAAGAGTAGACATCAAGTTCGTTGCGTAAGAGGTTACTTTGTTAGCCCCTCCCCCTTCTCCTCCACCAGTGTCGACAACCGTAATTTTATCGATATTAGAAAGTGGGCTTGCAATTTGCTTCGCGTATTCTGGAAGCATATGAACAATCATGTCAAGAACAGCCGCTTGGCCATACATTTCAAAAGCTTCCGCTATCTTACGTTTGGCTTCTGCTTCTGCAAGACCTTTCAATCGAATAACATCCGCCTCTGATTCTCCTTGTGCCCGTTGTGAATCTGCTTTTGCTTGACCATCTAGGCGTACCTTCTCTGCATCTGCTTTTGCTTTAGCTTCAATTCGGTACTTCTCTGCATCTGCCTCGGCTATTTCACGTGACTTGGAAGCTTCTGCATTCTGTTCAATAGCATAACGATCTGCATCGGCTTTTTTCTTCACTTCAGAGTCATATTGCTTCTCGCGACGTAGAATCTCTTTTTCTTCCAGCTCTATTTGTTTTTGGCGCTCAATAATTTGGATTTGCATTTCCTGTTCAGTTACTTCTTGCTTCGACCTAGCAGTTTCTAGTTCATACGCTTGGTCGGCACGAGCTTTTGCAATATCTTGCTCACGGCGGTATTCGGCTACCTTCAGCTGGTTATCTTTTTCCGCTTCCGCAATTTCTGTAGCTCTTTCGATTTCAGCTTTCTGTGCATCCTTAGAAGCTTCTGCACGTTTAATACGTGTTTCTTTTTCTGCCTCTGCTGTAGCGATATCGGCATCACGTTTAACTTGCGCAATTCTAGGCTTTCCTAGCGAGTCTAAATAGCCATTCTTATCTCGAACATCTTTAATAGTAAAAGATACAATTACTAATCCCATTTTAGCTAGGTCTTGAGATGCCACACGCTGTACTTCCTGCGAGAATTTGTCTCGATTTTTGTAAATTTCCTCGACGGTCATGGAGCCTAAGATAGAACGTAGATGACCTTCTAGTACTTCCTTCGCTTCGTTTTCGCGATCCGCCTTTGATTTCCCTAAAAACTGTTCGGCTGCTGTAGCGATTTCTGAAATAGAACCGCCAATTTTAAATATCGCAGTTCCATCAGCCATTACTGGAACACCCTGTTCCGTGTATACCTCAGGCGTAGTAACTTCTAATTTACTAGAAAGTAGACTAAGTGGCTCTGCTTGCTGGAATACCGGAAAGATAAATGTACCTCCACCACGAATAATTTTAATTCGATTGCCTGATTCGTCTGTATGTACATTTTTAGAGCCCAAATAGCTTCCTGTTACGATTAATGCCTCATCTGGACCAACTGTACGATACTTCGTTATAAACACTGCTAATATGACGACTAACACAAACACTACTATCCCAATAACGACCAACATTTCCATTTTTATTCCCCCTACATTCTATACTAATGGTACGTATTCCTTTACTAAAAAAGTTCCATCCTCCACATCAATTATGAGCACCTGCTTATCGTACTCAATTTCTTCTTTATCATAGCCTGCTGCTCGTTTTGAAATTACCCCACTTACAGTTTCAATTACTATTTCCCCAAATCCATCTGATGGTATTGGAACGATGACTCTGCCAATTTGACCTTGTAAAGATTCGTTTGTGTAGGCTGTGGAAACCTCTGCAGATGCCAATGGAACCAATATGAAAAAGTACAAGAGAAACGTTAAAATTCCGGAAATTAAAAGTGCTGCAACAATTATAATTTTTTCGTCCCAATCGGTTAGCTTTAATAAGATAAATCCAGATGCACATATAAATAATAGAAAGGAAAGAATGGTCGTAGGATTGAAAATGCCACCATCCATCCCATCAATTGCATCTGCAAACAACACATACAAAATAGTGATTAACCCAATACCAATTAACCCATATAAAAATACTTGCTCTATATCACTCACCCCTTTCAACTAATAAATTGTGTTAATAATATATACGGCAATACTTTCTGAAAGTTTCATATTTTTCCTTTTTTATAAAAATAATAAAAAACTTCGTTTCACTTCCTGTATAATTCATTAAATTCTGACAAAAAGCGATGTTTTCCGACTAAAAACGCGATATTTCGTTCAAATTCGCCCTTTCATGTTACAGGAATGTAAATTTTGAAAATCTAAAGTAAAAACTGTGTTGATTTAGTAAATTTTTTGGTATGCTATTTTAGGAAAAAGTAAACACATTAATTAAGTCCAGGAGGCTTTTATGATTAGTTCAAAAAAACCAGATCCATTTTTCGTATCTCTATTAAAAATTGCCGAAAACGTTCGTGATGGAGCTCACTACGCCGATGATTTTCGCATCAATACTGTTGCAGATTTAAAAGAGATCAGCGTGCATTTAAAAAATTACGAAACAGCTGGAGATACTTTAATACATGAGTTAATCGTGATGTTAAACAAATCCTTTATGACTCCGATTGAACGTGAAGATATCCTTGAGCTTGCGATTCGTATGGATGATATTTTGGACGGAATTGATAATTTCACTGCGCATTTAGAAATGTTTTCATTAATCGAAATTGATGAGTCGATGCGCACATTTTTAGGTTATATTGTGAAAAGTACAGATGAAATCGTTAAGGCAATGGAGTTACTTGCAAGCAAAAAACTTCTGAAGATGCACGAACATTCTATCCTTATTAAAGACTACGAAAGAAAATGTGATGAAGTGCTTCGTTCATCAATCAAACAGTTATTTTTAAACGAGAAAGACCCGATTCGCATTATTCAATTTAAAGATATTTATGAACAGCTCGAAGAAATCGCAGATTATTGCCAAAACGTAGCGAATACGTTAGAAACAATTATCATGCGAAATGCGTAGGAGTATACGCTTATGGAAACAATATTTATATTAACTATTCTAGTAGTTATATTCGCTCTTGCATTTGACTTTATCAATGGATTTCATGATACGGCAAATGCGATTGCTACATCCGTTTCTACTAGAGCACTAAAACCTAGAGTTGCAGTACTAATGGCAGCAATTATGAACTTTGTCGGTGCCCTGACATTTACGGGTGTGGCTAAAACTATTACAAAAGACATTGTCGATCCTTTTGCGCTGCAAAATGGTTCTCTTATCATATTGGCCGCATTACTCTCAGCTATTATTTGGAACTTGTTAACTTGGTATTTTGGTATACCATCCAGCTCATCTCATACGTTAATCGGTTCTATAGCCGGAGCAGCTGTATCATCTGCAGGCTTTGCAATTTTAAACTGGGAAGGCTTCATTAAAATTATCCAAGCGTTAATTATTTCACCATTTCTAGCGCTTGCTGTTGGTTTCTTAATGATGTCATTATTTAAGGTTATTTTTAAACACGGGAGTTTATATGGGACAAACAAGAGGTTCCGTATATTCCAAATCGGTACGGCAGCCCTACAATCCTTTACGCATGGTACGAATGATGCGCAAAAAGCGATGGGTATTATTACGATGGCTCTAATCGCGGCGCAGTGGCAAACGAATGATGATATTCAGTTATGGGTTCGTATTGCTGCTGCTACTGCAATGGGGCTTGGTACTTCTATTGGTGGCTATAAAATTATTAAAACTGTTGGCGGTAAAATCATGAAAATACGTCCTATTAACGGAGCTGCGGCTGACTTGTCTTCTGCAATGATTATTTTCGGTGCTACTACGATACATTTGCCAGTTTCCACTACACATGTTATTTCTTCCGCTATTATGGGGGTTGGAGCAGCACAACGTGTGAAAGGTGTGAAATGGGGAGTTGCGAAGAAAATTGTCTTAACGTGGATTATTACTTTACCAATTTCAGCTGTAATGGCCGGTGTTATTTTCCAACTTTTAAATTTATTCTTTTAATATAGTGAACCCTTGTCTTTTTGGACAAGGGTTCTTTTCTTATTAACTAGTGCATTCAGGTGATTATTTGAGGTATTCAGGTGATGTTCCGTTGTATTCAGGTGATTATTCATTACTTTCCGGTGATTTCCTGTAACATTGCGGTGTTTCACCTTAAATAACCAAGTCTATTCCTTAATCGTTAATCCTAATGATTTTGCGAAGCCTATTGCTTGTTCTGAGGAGACCGTACAATCTTTCATTTTATCTAATGATACAGTTAGTTGCTCATACGTATTCGAGCTTAAATCGATGCCGGCTAAAGCGGTGTCTGTAAAATTCGCATCGTTTAATTCGCAGTCTTCAAAACTCACTTTCTCCAATGTCGCTTCAATAAAATCTGCACGATTAAATGTAGTTTTAATGAAAGCTACTTTTTTCAATTTGGAAAAGCTCATCGTGACATAGTTTGCAATCGAATCGACTGCCCTTACCTCCGTCATCCTACTTTCGGATATATTGGCTCCAACAAGCTTAGAACTACGGATTTCTACTCGATGGAATACCGCATTTCCAAAATCGACATTGGATAGATCACATTTTTCAAAAATACAGTCAACGAACTCCACTTGTTGAAAACGTACACCATCCATGGAGATATCTTGAAAATGAATTTGATCAAAAATTATTTTACCTTCTTGCTCCTCTTCTAACTCTAGCCTAGTAACTAGTCCATCTGATACATAATAATCTTCTAATAGAGCTTTTTGAACATCCAGCTCTTGCAATGATTTGGCTATTTTTGGTGCGGTTATCTTCAATGCGATTCCCCCAATGAAATTACTACCCATATTCTATCATTATATTAGTATCTTTCTATCACTTTGTTTTACAATAGTACTAGGTTTTATTTGAGGAGGAATTACATGAAAGGCTTATCCAATATAGTGACTAGTCACTATAAGGTGGTTTTGAGTATTTGGTCCATTTTGTTTGTTGTTTTAGCTGTATTAGCTATTCGTTTACCCGGTCTATTAGAAGGCGACGGGTTTAGTACAGACGGAGAACATGCAGAAGTAATGGAAGAATTAACGAACACATTCGACTTTCCAGCAGAGTCCCTATTCGTCGTATTTGATCAAACATCCGACAGTACCATCGAAGAAACGTTACAAAAAATAGAACAGCTGGAACTTGCAGAATCTATTCAATCACCTTTAGAGGATGATTCATTATACAAAGACCACGTAGCTTATGCCATGCTTCACTTCGAGTCAGATACTGACATGTCAGGTGCAGTTGATGATATCCGCGAAGCTATTGGTGGTGAACAGGGCGTTACGTTAACTGGCGGTGCAGCTATCAACAAAGACATTAATAGTGCAAGCCAAAAAGACTTAGCAAGCGCCGAGGCAATTGGTTTACCAATAGCTATTATCGTATTACTCCTTGCTTTTGGTAGTGTCGTTGCAGCGTTCATCCCACTTGCTATAGGGATCGTTACAGTAGTTTCTGCTTTCGGCGTAATGACCCTATTTAGCGAGACGATGGACTTATCAATTTTTGTGATGAATATTATCCCAATGCTTGGATTGGCACTAAGTATCGATTTTGCCTTGTTATTCATCAATCGTTATAAAGAGGAAATAGCTAAAAATTCGATTGAGGAAGCTGTACATATCGCTATTCAAACGGCTGGTCGATCAATCATTTTCTCTGCAATATGTGTATTTATTGGCTTAGGTGCAATGCTAGTTATGCAGGTAGAGATATTCCAAAACATTGCACTTGGTGGGATGCTTGTCGTGACAATAGCTGTATTAGCTTCAATTACACTACTTCCTGCTCTATTAATGCTGTTAAAGGAACGTATCAATAAATGGACTCTTATTCGTGTAAAACCTGGTGCTACAACTAGATGGCGCAATTTTGCTTCATTTGTTATGAAGCGTCCTGTGACGTTAGTACTTGTTGCATTAATAATATTAGGAATTGGGATTATTCCAGTAAAGAATATAGAGTTGACTATTCCGCAAGTGGACTCCCTACCAGAAAGCTACGATTCAAGGCTGGCCTATGATCTAATGGATAAAGAATTTGGCTTAGGCGAACAATCGACTGTTTATATGATCGCAGAGCGTTCAGATGGTTGGGATAATAGTGCAGGTTTAGAGGACATAAAGAATATTGAAGATAAATTACTTGCAGATAAGAATGTTCAATCGGTTGATACGATTTTCACAGCAAGTGAAATTCCAACTGTAGAGCAGTGGGAGCAAAGCCAAATGGTGCCTGAGATTGATGCTCAGTTAACTCCTTTGTTTGACACATTTGTTCAAGACAATAAATTATTCGTACCAGTGACTCTAAATTTAAATGGATCTTCTGAAGAGGCACAAAACTGGGTGAGAGAATGGTCCGAAAAAGATTTAGGCGTTGACTTTATGCTAGGCGGCCACCCTAAATTCAACCAAGAAATTTTCGATGAAATATTCAACAAAGTAGGATGGCTATTAGCAATCATTCTAGGTTCTACCTTCATCATTTTAATGATTGCATTCCGTTCCATTTTAATACCGTTAAAAGCGATTATTATGAACGTCATTGGGCTAGCTTCCACATTTGGAATTCTCGTATATATATTCCAATACGGACATTTTGGAATGGAAGAAACGACGATTGCATTAATCATTCCCGTTATTGTGTTTAGTCTTGTATTTGGTCTAAGTATGGACTATGAGGTATTTTTAATCTCCCGAATACAAGAGGAATACTTAAAGCACCAAAATAATACACTGGCAACGGTTGATGGTTTAACTTCGACTAGTAAAATTATTACTTCTGCTGCCTTAATCATGATCGTTATTACAGGAGCTTTTGCATTTACAGATGTAATGCCAGTCAAGCAAATTGGTGTTGGTATAGCGATTGCTGTGGCAATAGATGCGTCTATTATTAGGCTATTGCTCGTTCCCAGCTTAATGAAACTCTTCGGCAAATGGAATTGGTGGCTACCTTTTAGAAAAGGACCGTATAAGGCAAAACAATTACATTAAGAATAAGAGCTCTGGATCCTGTACGGACATTCACTTGTAGAAAGTTAACCATATTAAGCAATATAAAAGCCAAGCAGCTAAAATCTGCTTGGCTTTTATACTAGAACTTCGATTGATACCATTGTTTTGCAGCTTGCACTTCGTCCTGTGTTAATTGGTGACCATAGGCGTGCCAGTATAGCTCCACTTCCGCTCCTGCTCCTTGCAGTAAATCCTGTAGCTCCTCAGATTCTGCTGCCGGACACATATGATCATTCTTACCAGCACCGATGAATACAGGTGTTTTTGGCATTTCCGGTAATTCCACGCCACGTCTAGGGACCATTGGATGATGTAAAATTGCTCCTTTTAATACATGTTCATATTCAAATAAAAGATTTCCAGCAATGTTAGCTCCATTGGAGTAACCAATAGCAACTACATTATCTCGGTCAAATTCATACTTCCCTGAGGCCTCATCGATGAAATTTTTCAACTCTTCTGTTCTCAGCTGTAAATCCTCTAAATCAAAGATTCCTTCGGCTAAACGTTTAAAGAATCGTGGCATACCATTTTCAGAAACGTTTCCACGTACACTTAAAATATTAGCAGTTGCATCTATTTCTTTACCAAGACCTACTAGGTCATGCTCATTCCCACCAGTTCCGTGTAATAATAATAACGTTGGTTTGGAAGAATCCTCACCCTTATAAAAAACATGTTTCACGTTAAAACTCCCTTTCGATTATCTTGAATTTGAGGTAATTATAACGGATGCTTTTTTTAAGGTCAACTTATAGCGCTCTCCTTCATTTAAAAGCATTAACTTTAACTGCTCCGGTTCATCAACCCGAATTGCAAATTCTGTAATGCTTTTTTTCATCCCCATGAACATTGTCGCTTCTATTGGTCTACTTAGGTGTATAACTGCTTGGGGTTCAACAGGCTCAAAATCTTTATAAGCAAATAGTATAGTATTCTTATTAGGTGTTTTTGCTCCCCATTCTATTTCTTTAATTATATGAAGAGGCACAACGATTCTAGTGGTAAGTCCTTTTGTAATGTATAGATTTTCATTTTTAATTTCCAAAGGATGTAATTTCATAATTTGAATTTCTGCCATAAAGAAGAATACCGAATAGATATTGAATATTAATAGAATCATTGAAAGTATAAGTGATTTATCATGTAACCACCAATGAATTCCAATAGTTTCAATTAGGATGGCATGAATTACCATCATATGGAAGGCTACTGCACTTGTTTTTTTATGCATGGTTACAACTCCCTCATGAATTGGAGCTTTCTTCTTCCATGTAAAAAATGCATAATACATCATTAGAAATTCGGACATTACTATCCGAACTAGAATATTTTTGGTTACTACCGTTTCAACAGATGGCAGTAGGCTAAATAGTGCTCTCTCATTCACTTTTTTCATTTGTAATCGAATTTTGGGTATTTTCCAAATGACTAAGAAGATTAAGGAAATTTCTGCAACTATTAAAAGTATTTCTATCACGATGCCAGCGTACAGTATTCCAGTAAACGGAGAGAACAATTCGGTAGGTATGAGTATTCTAGCTATAACTAGACCGACCACGATTATTCCAATTGTTTGCTTGAAAGATAATCTAAAGGCTGCATGCATTAAAAGTGGAACGATAATAGCAAAATCTATGAGTGACCCCATTACTGCACCACTATTTAGTTGCAGAGACAAAAAGTCCTGAACAGAGGATTGATAGATAAGAAGATTGGATAATAGAACTAAGAATAATAAAGCAATTGCTATATTTGCATACATGGTTTTACGATAAACCATAGAATTCCCTCCTTTATGTATCCTGCCTATATTATAACTTTCTGTTTTTACAGAACACCAGTATAATATGTAGAACTATTCAAAAAAGGAGCACAATTGTATGACCATAGAAAAAGACCAACTTGAAAAGCGAATCTTAGTTTCTCAACAAAAACTATCCGCAGATTTTATCCTCCGAAATGCTACTGTGGCAGATGTATTTTCACTGAGATGGCTAAAGGCAGACATAGTCGTTTCAGCTGGCATGATTGTTGCAATTGATGCTACTGGAAATTATGAAGCAGTGCTCGAAGAAGATGCAGAAGGAAAATTTGTCATTCCCGGTTTAATCGACGGGCATATTCATATAGAATCATCCATGATAACTCCTGCCCAATTCAGCCGGATATTACTCCCTCATGGTATTACAACTGTTATTACTGACCCGCATGAAATAGCAAATGTAGCTGGAGTGGAAGGTATTCAATTTATGCTTGATGATGCAACAAATTGCGAAATGGATATTCATGTGATGCTTCCATCCAGTGTTCCCGCTACAACTATGGAGAACGCAGGTGCAGTTCTTCATGCAAGTGACTTACATCCTTTCCTTGAAAACGATGCAGTTCTAGGGCTTGCGGAAGTTATGGACTTCCCCGCTGTACTATCTACAGAGTCTAGTATGATGGACAAACTAATAATGGCCATGGATGCGAAAGTAATAATTGATGGTCATGGGTCGGGACTTAGCTCGGAGCAAATTAGAGGTTATCGGGCAGCGGGTATTCAAACAGATCATGAATGCGTTACAGCCGATGAAGCATTAGACAGAGTTTCCCAAGGAATGTATGTATTAATGAGAGAAGGCTCTGCAGCAAAAAATGTACGGGATTTGCTACCTGCCGTTAATGCTCATAACGCTCGACGATTTTTATTTTGTACAGATGACAAGCATTTAGATGAACTTATTGAGGAAGGCAGTATCAATCATGCTATCCGCCTAGCTATAAAGGAAGGAATGGAGGCTCTTCAGGCCATTCAGTTAGCGACACTTAACGCAGCTGAATGTTACCAACTAACCGATAAAGGAGCTCTTGCGCCTGGTTTTATAGCCGATTTCTTATTAGTTGAAAGCTTAGAGGATCTAAAAGCTATTGCCGTTTGGAAAAATGGAGTCAAAGTAGCACAACATCAAGAAATGCTTATGAAAGAATACAAGAAACAGGAACCATCCACTGGCATAACCAATACAGTGAAACTGCCTAATTTGTCGTCAAATTCTTTTGCCATTCCTTTTAACAATGACGGAACAGCTAATGTTATGGAGATTATGCCAAACCAAATTACTACGAAGAAAAAAGTAATGAAAGTTCCAGTGATAAACGGTTTATTCACAACAAGTATTGAACAGGATTTACTTAAGCTTGCCGTTATTGAACGCCACCATGCTCTCGGAACAATAGGCCTTGGAATTGTACATGGCTTCGGTTTGAAGCAAGGTGCCATTGCGACTACTATCGCACACGACTCACATAATCTCATTGTCTTAGGAACGAACGATGAGGATATGTTAATAGCTAGCCAGGAATTAGAACGTATTAATGGCGGATTTGTAATCGTCCAAGATGGACGGGTACACGCCTCCCTTGCTTTACCCATTGCAGGTTTAATGACAGATCGTCCCGCTAAAGAAGTTGCACTAGAATTGAAGAAACTGCATGAAGCTCTTCATATACTTCATCCAGATTTGGATTTTCACTTGTTCTTAACGTTATCTTTTATCAGCCTTCCGGTAATTCCAGAACTGAAGCTAACGGATAGTGGGCTTTTTGATGTCGTCCGATTCAAACATATCCCGATTCAAGTAGATTGAAGTTATCCAACCAAACAACCAAAAAAGCTGCTCCATTTCGGAGCAGCTTTTCTTACGCTGTTTTCTTCGTACCCTTCCAAATAATAGAACCAATTGTCGTTATTACTAATACGACCAGTCCTAATATAAACGGGTAAATAATATTCACATCATATAGTACCCCAGCAAGCAATGGGCCTAATACATTTCCAATACTCATATACGCATTGTTCATCCCCATTGCGAACCCTTGCTCATTTCCAGCTAACTTTGATATTAATGTTGTCAGGACTGGACGTAAAATTGAAGTAGAAAGGAAGATAATCATCGTAATGACAAAGAAAAATGCATAGCTTGAAACTAGAATAGATAGAAGGAAACCAAATGCAGCGACAGCTAAAAAGATTCTTAATACATTTGTTTCACCAAAACGCCTTACAACTTTATCCACAACAAATAGCTGAATAATGACACTCACGATTCCAGTTCCAGTAATCATCCAGGCAATGTCCTGTGGAGATGCTGAAAACTGATCATCGACAAAAAGTCCAAGAACGGATTCATAGGCAAGCAAACCAAAGCTCATCACTAACGTTATCACAAGCGGTATGAAGTATGGCTTTTTAAACGATTGAGCAATTTCTTTTACCATCGGTTCTGATTTAACCTCTGGTGCACCAACACCTACTAGTTTACTTTCCTTCAATACAAAAGCAGAAAAGACAACAGCCACAACGCCAACTAAAGCTGAAACGAGCAGTGGCACTTTTAAGCCAAATTCCGCTAAAAAACCACCAATCCCTGGTCCTACTACTATACCTAAGGACATTGCAGCAGATATTAAACTATTTCCCTTCGCTCTCTGATCCATTGATGTAATATCTGCCACATATGCAAAAATAGCGGGTACTAATAACGCTGCACCGACTCCACCTATGACACGAGAAACATACAAGATACCGATAGAATCGGAGAAGTAAAATACAAACATAGATAAAGCAAGCCCACTAAGACCAGCAATAATCATAATTCTTCTCCCGTATTTATCTGCCCATTTCCCAGCAATCGGAGACATCAAAAGCTGTGCGCCTGCAAATATAGATATCATTAAACCCGCTGCCATCCCCCCTTGATCGATGGATTTTAAATAAGCGGGTAAAATGGGAATAATAATACCGAAACTCCCTATAGCAATAAACATATTAATCATTAGTATAAATAATTTTTTTCGTTGTTCCTTCGTCATCACATACCTCTTTCATCTACAGTATCAATACATAAGGAATAGATTAACACGCCTTATCCAAATAAGTAAACAACAAAGCTACCTTTCACCAATGGAAACCGGTGGCAGATAGCTTCTGTTTAAGTATTTATTCATTTAAATTTTCAATTGTCTTGGCCGTTCCTCTAGCAGGATATGATTCATCTAGGGCAGTGTATCCAACCTTTACCTCATCAAATAACTTCAATCGACTACGCTGATCCATGGTCATTGAAAACCACGTAGCTTCATTTTCAGTTGCTAGTGCTTCATCCACCGACATATTTTTTGCCTCATCAGCTGTTAATCCACCAACGACTAAAATAGTAGTGTCTTGAATATCAATAATAATTCCTTCTATGTAGCCTGTTGGGTGCTGTGGCTGAGTGGGATTATTCTCAAAAAATTGCATGATAAAATAAAAGCTTGCACCAACCGCCATTAATAAAATACCAATCAATATTCCTACTGTATACTTTCCCTTCATAATAGAAGCCTCCTTACTTTTTCTCTGCTAGTCGGAAGCCTTCTTCTAAAAGGTACGCTTTTGCTTCACTATAAGAGCCAAAGCTTTCTTCTAAGTTATACCCGTGATATATATTCCAAAGTGTATCTTCTTGTAACAATGTCAGCTTAGAATCTTCTTTGTTTTTCCAAACTTCTTCTATTTCCTCGTCTTGTAGCTCTTCTTCCTCTGTTGAAAGATAAGTTATAGAGTCTTTAATAATCTTTCTTAGCTCATCGGCCGAAGCTTCACGAATATTCAATAGTCCTTTATCGTCAGCTGCTTCATATTGAGGAAGGTCTCCTACGTAAACAAAGCCATTTCCATTCGGATGGAGGTGATAAATAACCGTTGTTTTTTCATATAAACTTTTTTCGTAATGATAATTTACTCGTTTCATTGATACTTCTTTACGAGTAAGCTCTGTAAATTCTTGAATAATTGCTTCTTTTTCTTCAAATGTTAGCATGCGATTCCTCTTCCTATACGTTTTTTCATTTATCTAGTATAGCATATCCTTTATCCTCTTCGCGTCCACCATTCCGCTAATATAACAAAACAAATAACTACCGCAATGACTACTGCAAAAAACCAATCTGGTAAGCTCCCCAAATTTATGCCTCCCTACAAATTCGCATCACAAATCGTTCGAAATTCTTTGATGTGAATCCTTCTACTTCCTCGCTTGTATAGCTTTCTAATAATTTCCTTACTAAATTTTGTGTTTTGGATGCGTCCTCTAAACCCACAACACATTCACTAATCCCATCAAAGTCAGAACCTAATCCTGTAAGATGTTTACCTCCAAGTGAAACGATATGCTCTATATGCTTCTCCAAGTCCTGTATTTCTACTGACTTTTTGGTAGCATCTATAAATGGTGGATAATACACCACATGAATCGGGCTGTTTTTAGCGATTAGTGCTTTTATTTGACTGTCACTTAAATTTCTTGGTGAGTCACATAGAGCTCTTGTATTAGAATGACTTGCCATTAGCCATTTTGCCTTAGGAAGTACATCCCAAAAAGATTGCTCACTCAAATGAGAGACATCAACAATTATATTTAGCTCGTTCAACAAGGATATGACTTCTTCTCCAAATGGAGTTAACCCAGTACCAGATTCCTCGGAAGACCCATCTGCTACTTGATTAGCCCCGTTCCAAGTCAACCCGACTAATTTCACTCCATGCGATAAAAGTAGCTTCAGCTTATGCATATCGCCGTCTATCATATCAAGTCCTTCTAATGATAATACAGCCCCAATTTGTCCTTCTTGTAATGATTCAAGCTGCTCCCACTCATATATAGGTATTATATTGTCATCCTTGGCCACAATTTCGTTGTGAAAAAACTCAATTTGACGAATTGCCTCTAAAAATAGCCGTTCCTTTGGAAAACCGTCCGAAACGAATACTGCAAACACCTGAAGTGCTATTTCTCCAGCTTCTAAAGACTTTTTGCTAGCCTGTAGCTTCGATGAGTCAGCAAAAGAAAGAGGTTCCTCCGCTTTTGCTAATTTATAAAGCACATCACAGTGTAAATCATATACTTTCATCTTATCCTCCTAAAATATTGTGCACTTCTATAATCATTCTGGTGCTTCTTCCCCAAATGCCAACCACTCGTCTTTCGATGGTCCGTACATTCCCGGAATCGGCAAACCAGCTTGTCGCATAAGTATCGTCATCTGACCGCGGTGATGTATTTGATGGTAGATTAAAACTTGCAATACAGTCGCCACTGTCCATAGCTCCCCGTACATATCCTTTTCTTCTAAAAGGGTTTCATCTGTCCATTGATCTTTCATAGCCAAAACGATAGAATGGCTAGACTGTTTATAGGCTTCCACCATTTCTTTCGTCGTTAATGGCTGGATCGCTTCATGAGGAGTTGCTGAAAATTGCAATCCGGTTCTTCCTATCATTTCATCTAAGCTTGTAATAATATGCCATGCGAGCTTTCCAAGGGTACGACCGTCCTCAGAAACTCTTTGTTTTAATGACTCATCTGTCAATGCTTCTAAAATTTTAAGTGTTGATTCACTTTCATGCTGCCAATCAGCGAAAAAGTCTTCTAGGCTTCCTATCATGTTCATTCCTCCAAACAGTATAATGTAACTAATTTCGTCACTTGCTTTAAATAATCCTGCAAAATACCTTTCGAATAGATATTGCGGACCAGTTCTGATATAGTAAAGGATAGACAATAAGAGGACGTGAGCGAATGATTAAAATTGAATTACCAAAACCAACTGTAACAATTACACAGCGTGAACAAGTACTTAAAGAAGGCGATGTAGAAATCCCAGCAATTCATGGATTTATCGACTTTCACCAAATCCCTCGTGATAAAGGCGGCATTTTCTTTTTCTACAATAAGAACGATGAGCTTTTATTCGTCGGTAAAGCGCGTAAAATTAGACAGCGTATTAAAAAACACTTTGAAGACAACGTTTCGCCAATGATTAAACATCGTGATGAAGTGTACAAAATTAGTGTATGTATAGTAGAAGAAGCAATGGATCGTGAAATTTACGAAACCTATGCGATCAATACACAAAAAGCCAAATATAATATCGATAAAGCATTTTTTAGATAAGTTTAATGAAATCCCATGTTCTCCTAAAAGAGAACATGGGATTTATTTCTGTCAATGCAGCAAAAATGAGACTGCCTTCCAAAACATAGGCGCTTGCGCTTTTGTTACTTTACTTCTTCAAAAATACTCGTGCTGTGCTTTGGCTGTACGCGTGCTTTTGGATCTATGAATGCTTTAATATGACTAATAGCAATTGGAACCTCTCCAAATCCTACGGCAATCAGTTTTACTTTTCCATCATGCGTACATACATCGCCAGCAGCATATATTCCTTCTACACTTGTTTCCATTTTTTCATTGACTACTACTGAATTCTTTTCCATTTCAAGACCCCATTCTTTTAGTGGCCCGAGTGATGCAACATTTCCGTAGTTCACTAAAACATGGTCTGCTGTGATTCTTTCCTCCGTTTTATCTTTACTCATTATTACTACTTCTTCAATCTTTTCTCCATCACCAATGACTTCTTTTATTCCATATGGTGTTTTGACTTGTACAGTTGAATTTTGAAGTTGTTGAATGGTCATTTCATGTGCAGTAAACTCTCTTCGATGGCAAATGGTCACTTTCGAAGCAACCCCCTCTAACATTAGTGACCAGTCGAGTGCAGAATCTCCTCCACCTAATACAAGTACATCAGAACCTTTGAAATTCTCCAGACTCTTTACTTTATAATGAAGGTTTTTCCCTTCATACTCAGAAGCTCCTGGAACATTTAACTTACGTGGCTGAAAAGAACCAATGCCAGAAGTAAGTAGAATCGTTTTGGAATAATGTACATCTTTATCCGTTGTCAGCGCAAAATAATCTGGTAGTCTCTCTAGCGCTATTGCTGTTTCCTCCAAGCAGATGGTTGGATTACTATAAGCAGCCTGTTCTACTAAATTTGCTACTAAATCCTTTGCTAAAACTTTCGGAATGCCACCAATATCATAAATATACTTGTCAGGGTAAAGCTCCATCAATTGTCCACCTAGTTGGGGAAGGCTATCGATAATCTTCACTTTCAAATCACGTAGTCCTCCATAAAACGAAGCGAACAAACCTGTTGGACCCCCTCCTATAATTGTTACATCATATAATTCACTATCCACTTTTTCACCTCATAACTACATTATTATAGAAATCGATTTCGTATCTCGGGAGATGGAATCGAACAGCTATCTTTTTTGCCAAACCATGCGTACCGATTTTTTGCTACAAATTTATATACTAGATCACGTAGTCGTTTAGGAACTAGCTTCAACACATATAAAAACCCCCATAGTCCACTTAAGTGTTTGGTAATGTGGAGAGCAGCGTCCGAGGAGTAATACACTTTATGATGGTCAACAACGACTAAACTATCCATAGCTTCAGGTATAGCATACTGACGTTTAAGTGCTTCTCCTATCTCGCTTTGCTGGGCTGCAAATTGGAAATAGCCTTTTGGATCACGTTTAATAATAAATTGCACACTTGCATCACAAAAATTGCATTCTCCGTCAAACAAAATGATAGCTGGCATCGGACTCCCCCTTTCCCCTAGTGTACTATAATCACTGCTGAAATGCGCTTGTCGGCATTATATAAGAAAGACCGGGCAAAAAAACGCCAAGTCCTTTAAGAATAAAAACCTGTGTGCCGTTGATTGTAGCGAAGGTCGGATGCTTTCCAACAGGAGGCACCGACCTGCGCTACACTCAATATTAAACTATTCTATATAAGGAAAGTTCTATACAATATCACATGAAATGAAAGTTTGCCTTTTACACCTATTAATGGACTACAAAAAGATTACCGGTAATTTGAATGGATTTGATAAATCTCTCCGTGTAGTACTACACATTAATTGATCTTCGTTACAGATGGAGACTCCGGCGGTACATGCCAAAGATCTTATAATTGGAACAAAAAAGATGCCCTTAAGTCCACTAGAACTTTCAGGCATCACTCTCATCATTGTTTGTCTTGTGGTGAATCAGATGAACCGACCTCTTCTAGTGTCTCAAAGCTATTGGAGTAATCGCGAAGTCTATCATCTTCGTCCTCAACTGGCTGATCTGTTGAAGAGTTTAGAAGTGATTCTTCAACTGGACGACTGTCTTCATATACACCTTGATGCGCATGCTCCACACATGTCAAAGTAGTCGGCACCGCTTCTAATCGAGCAAGTGGTATTTCTTCTCCGCATTCAGCACATTTTCCATATGTACCCTCCTCGATAGCAGCTAACGCTTTTTCAATGTCCTCCATTTCCTCATCAAAATGTCTATTTAACGCTAGACGCGTATGCTGATCAGTTAAGTCAGTTGCATTATCCGCAGGGTGATTATCGTAGTTGGATAACTCCGTTGTCTCAAACTCCTCTTCATTTTGTTTTTGATGCTCTAACTCTTCAAAACGTTTTTCTAATGTATTTTTAAATTTATCGTATTTTGTCATGTAAATTCCTCCTTGGGTTACTTAAGGATTACCCAAATAAGAGCGAAATAAAACAATCTGCCATAACGTTTAGAAATTACCTTTTTGTCTATATAATCAAATAGAAGGACCATTACACTTTAATTCATAGTGATTTAGTATGGTATTTTTTAAATTTTTCCAGTATGATTATATTTAGGGAGTGATTGTGAATGGGTATACATAAATTTTTTATGAGCATGAACGATTTAGAAAGAATTATTCGCTGTCCCGGACGTTTTAAATTTGAAGAGCATAATGTTGCTGCTCACTCTTGGAAGGTTTCCCAATACGCTATGTTTTTCGCAACACTAGAAGAGAATAACGGTGCAACAATTAACTGGAAATCACTTTACGAAAAAACGATTAACCATGATTTTGCAGAGATTTTTATCGGCGATATTAAAACACCAGTGAAACATGCTTCTCCTGAGCTTAAACAAATGCTTGCACATGTTGAAGAAAAAATGATGGAGAAGTTCATATTAGATGAAATTCCAAAAGAATTTCAGCCAGTATTTTTTGACCGTATGAAAGAAGGGAAAGACGATACGATTGAAGGTCGTTTACTCGAGTTAGCAGACAAATTGGATCAAGTATACGAAGCTTTTGCTGAATTGCAGCGCGGAAATACGGATGCAGAATTTGTGAATATGTACGAAACTGCGTTAAGAAAGATTCTTCATATCCCATTAAATACAAGTATCAATTACTTTAAAGAGGTTATTTTGCAGGAAATTATGAAGGAAGAATCCGTTATAGATGTAAAATCTATTACCGTACAATTACTAGTAGAATAATCTTTTCCAAATTATGCGATATATTGTATAATATGTTGTATAATATTGTTGAACTATTAAGACAATTGAAAGGAGGGAATCATTATGCCAATTCCGGTTAATCATACTAAACCCGTTCGTACAACTGCCAAGTTGCATGCTTTTAACCAATTACAGCAGTGGATTATCGACGGAACTTTACAACCCGAAGAGAAGCTAAACGATATTGAACTCGCCCAAGCTTTAGGGGTGAGTAGAACGCCTATTAGAGAATCCTTACAACTTCTAGAATCTCAAGGTTTTGTAACAATGCACCCTGGTAGAGCAACGCAAGTCACCGCCGTAGAGAAAGAGGATATTAATAATCTCTTACCACCATTGGCAGTATTGCAAGCGCTCGCAGCTGAGATAGCCGTTCTTAATATGGATGAGGAAGTTCTAAGTCTACTAGAAGAAAAAAATAGAGAATTCGCAAACGCTCTACAGCAAAAAGAATTTTCTACAGCCCTAAGAGTGGATGAAGAATTTCATCAACTTATTGTAGACACAGCTAATAATCCATACATACATTCCATGGTAGAAATGCTTCAAGCACATGTACGTAGACTATTTTATTATGAAAAAATTATCCTACGAGAATATTCTATTGAGCAACATGCGAATCTAATTCGCGCATTCCGCGAAAAAAACACCAAAGAACTAGCAGAAGTAATGCGCTCCAATTGGATTTATACAATCGAAGAGTTTTAAAAACGAAGATAATTAAAGGTGGCAGAAAGCGTTGTGTTATTCACAATCTTCCGAACCACCTTTTTTATTTTTATTTAGCAGATTTTACTTCTGTTTTTTCAAACCTTGAAATAATTCCCGTTACAAGTATTACTACGATAAATGGTATTAACCATCCTAATCCAACATTATAAAATGGCAATACGTTCTCATAAAAACTAACAATTGGCTTCAGCCAGCTATAATATTCGATTTCTAACGATCCACAAAGAGCTTTAAAACCATCTACGATACTGATTAAAAACGTCACGAACATTACACTAACATAAACAATTCTCGCATGATTAAACAATGGTGACAAGAATGTTAAGAAAATCAATACAATCGCTAGTGGATATAATAACATTAAAACTGGAATAGAATACGTAATAATATTAGACAATCCAAAGTTTGCAATTATACATGTGAAAACACTAAAGAAAATAACAAAAGCTTTATAACTGATTTTCGGCATTAACGTATGGAAGTACTCCCCACATGCAGTAGTCAATCCAATACTTGTCGTTAAACAAGCTAAGAATATGATAATGGATAAAAGTATAGCGCCAAATGACCCGAAATAATGCTCCGATGCAGCACTTAATACTGGCCCACCATTTTCAAACAGGCCATATGTTTGTACACTAGTCGCCCCTAAGTATGCTATCCCAGCATATATTAAACCTAAAAACAAAATGGCAATCCCACCGGATTTCGCTGTAGCAACTAAAATTCCCTTTGTCGACGTTACACCCATGGAACGGATTGCATGGATGACGATAATACCAAAAACTAAGGAAGCCAATGCATCCATCGTATTATATCCTTCTGTAAATCCAGTCATAAATGCATTTGTTACATAGTTCCCTTGTGGTTCCTGAAAGCTACCCATTGGCTTAAAAATTACAAATAACAATAAGAAGAATAATCCTATTATTATTCCTGGAGAAAGAAATTTCCCGACATTATCAACAATTTTAGATGGATTCAGTGACAGCAATAACGTGAGTCCGAAGAAGATAATCGTAAATATTAACAAACCAATTTGTGCAGAATCCTGATTCATAAATGGCAGAATACCAATTTCAAATGAAACGGCTCCTGTTCTGGGTAAAGCAAAAAATGGTCCTATTGTTAAATAAAGCAGTGAGGTAAAGATTACCCCAAAAACGGGATGTACTCTACTTGAAAGCTCCTGTAAATTTTTACTTCCAGAGAATCCCATCGCTAAAGTACCTAAAAACGGCAACCCAATTCCTGTTAGTAAAAATCCTATAACTGCTATCCATACCTGTGTTCCTGCGTTTTGACCTAAACTAGCTGGAAAAATTAGATTTCCTGCTCCAAAAAATAATGCAAATAGCATAACCCCAATCACTAAATGATTAGAGAATGACAACTTAGTTTTCATTTTTTGTTCCTCCTGTGATATAAGAAATAATCATTTCTTGTGTTTTCTGGATGTTTGTTATGAATGCTATACAAATGATTGTTCCTAATCACGCCGTATGCAATATATCAAAGTTGATAATACTATGGAATTTGGTAGAATGCAATATATTAGACGAAATTAATTGAACATTTATTTTATTTAAATAAATAGAATTAAATAAATTAACGTATTCTAAAATGCTATTTTGAATCTTTAAAACCCTGTTCTATAAAGGATTCCTCACATTCATTCTGGTTTATGAGTCTTTCAGTTCCGACTAACTAGTTCCATAAATTACTAAGTTAAAACTAGACCTAATATGCAAAAATTTAAAACATTAAATCCAATTACTGGAATTTATAAAGCTATGAAATTACCATTTACCTATAAGGACATAATCTTTTTCTCTCTGAGCAATCCTTCAACTATAGGAACTGATTGTTAAGCTTCTAAGAATCTACAACGTCCAACACATAAATCCGACTACTCTGAATACCACGCATTGTAAAAAAGCTATACAATCGGAGATTTCTCCAATCGTATAGCTTTTTGTTGTTATTTATCCTCAGGAAATAATACTTCCTTTAAAGCATCGTCTGAGGAATTTTCGGTAAGCTTTACTTTCGATCGATATGCTGCACGCGTTAGCAAATGCCCTGAGACAGGGGCAGTTAAAAACACAAATAATATACCTAGTATAAGACGAACGCTTACTAAATTTTCACTTACCCAAAAATATATAAAGGCTCCAGTTAGAGACAACAGTACTGCTACCGTTGAACTTTTGGTCGCAGCGTGGGAGCGCGTATAAACGTCTGGAAGACGAATAATACCAAAGGCACTAATCACACTCATAATACTTCCTAAAAAAATGATAATGACCGCAACTAGCTCAATTATCTGACTTATGCTCAATGATAGCGCCCCTTTCGATATACCTGGAGATAGCAATTGTGCTTATAAATGCAAGTATACCTAGGATAAGAATAGCTTCTAAAAATGCCTTGGTCTTCAAAACAATCGAAATAATAGCGATCATCGATATGAGATTTACACCAATCATATCCAATGCTACTGCCCGATCTGGCATAGACGGGCCTTTAATGATTCGAAAAAGTGCAATTGCAATGGAAATAACAAATAGCGTTAGTGAAACCAACAGTATTTTATCAATCATTAACGGGTCACCTCCATAATTGCTGCTTCAAATTTAGTAATCGATCGCAATACATCCGCTTTAGACTGCTCTATATCCATTGCATGTATATAAAACATGTCCCCTTCTGGATTCACTTCCATCACAACAGAACCAGGAGTTAACGTTAACAACATTGCTAACGTCGTAATTTCCCAGTCTCCCTTAAGCTCCGTTTTATAAGTGAAAATTCCAGGCTTCAGGTCCCAACGAGGATTTAATATTTGTTTACTTATTAGCAAACTCGACTGTGCTAATTCTGATATAAATATGAAAATTAACTTAATGACGGAGAATAATCTTCTCAAATAAAACTGAGTCCCGAATAAGCGATGCATTAAGAAAATGATGAAGATCCCTACGATAAAACCACTAAAAAACGTTGTTATCTTCAGTTCATCTTCATCCTTTAAGGTTGTCCATAAAAATGCGATGAATAGGTTTAGTAAAAATTGTGCTGGCATATTCTCACCTCTCAATCACTTATTTCCACCCATTACCGCATCAATATAAACGGATGGATTGGCAAGGGTATGAGCTGCATCCGTAACATAGTCGGATATAAACTCTGCTCCAAGTCCCAATGAAATCATTGCTATTCCTAACAAAACAATTGGGATAATCATTCCCATTTTCATTGGTTTTTCATCTTCCAGACTAATAATAGTTTCCCCAAAAATAGTATTTAAGAAAATTCGAAGAAGTGAATATAGTACAACAATACTGGAGAGAAAAGCCAACGCTAGCAATATGTAAGAACCAGATTCAATTGCACCTTGCCCAACCAATATTTTCCCAACAAATCCACTTAACGGGGGAATACCTGCCAATGAACAAGTGACTAGGAAGAACATCCATCCAAATAGAGGATAATTTCGTATTAGTCCACTCATTTCATCTATTTTTGATTTTCCAGTTAAATAAATCATCGTACCAGCTAACAAGAACAGCATGGCTTTAGCAATCATATCGTGAATGACGTAGTATATAGATCCTGCAATAGACGTTTCCGTACCTACAGCCAGTCCTATTAATATAAATCCAACAGCAATTACTACGTTATAGGAAACGATTAACCGAACATCCTTAAAAGCAATGGCTCCCATACAACCAACAATTAGTGTAATTGCCGCCATTATCCCTATCAATGTGTGGGATATTAAGGTGTCGTGGTAGAATATGAGCGTAAATGACCGGAAAAGCGCATATATCCCGACCTTTGTAAGCAATGCTCCAAACAATGCTGCAATTGCAGTGGGTGGCACTGAGTAAGACCCCGGAAGCCAAAAGAATAGCAACAACCCTGCTTTTAAACTAAATACGATTAAAAACAAAATACTTATTGTTGTAAGTAAGGGTCCTTGACCTGCTTCGGCCACTCTTTCCGATATATGAGCCATATTTAAAGTACCAACAGTACCATATAAATAAGCAAGGGCTACAAGGAAGAACCAGGATGCAAGAATATTAATTACTACATATTTTATCGCTTCTCTCAGTTGGCGCTTGGTCCCCCCCAATGTCACTAATACATAGGAGGCTAGTAACATCACTTCAAAACAGACAAATAGATTAAATAGATCGCCGGTTAAAAATGACCCATTAACTCCTGCAACTAAAAATAAAACAAAAGGATAAAAGTACATTTTTTCGTGTCTTTCTCCAATAGAAGAAAAAGCGTAGATTAAACAAATGGCAGTAACAATACTTGCCGTAAGCACAAGTAACATAGCAAAAGAATCTGCCACAAATAGAATCCCAAATGGGGGCTCCCATCCACCAAAATCTAGTCTTATAATTCCATCCGTCCGAACTATATTTAATAGAAGTAAACTTATTCCAGCTGTGACAATCAGCGTTAGTAAACTAAAGACACGTTGTAATTTTATATATGGTCGTAAAAATACTAATACAACCCCAACCATAATTGGTAGGATTAATGGTAAAACAATTAAATTATTCATCTTTTGCCCCTCTCAATTCATCGAGATCATCCGTGCCAATATCCTGATAAATACGGTAGGCTAAAACAAGTATGAAAGCTGTTACTGCGAAGCTAATCACAATAGCAGTTAAAATGAGCGCTTGTGGTAAAGCATCGGTATAAGGCGCATTTGCTTCCTTTAACAAAGGGACATTTCCTTGCTTTAAGCCTCCCATCGTTAAAATGAGCAAATGAACTGCATGAGAAAATACAGCGGTTCCTAAAATGATTCGAATTATATTTCTAGAGAGGATTAAATAAGTGGCAACAGCAACTAAAATCCCTATTAACATAATGATTAATGTTTCCATTCTTATCCACCATCCTCACTTATGCTAAAAATAATCGTTACTAGTACTCCGACAACAGTTAATGCTACACCAGCTTCAAATATAGTTACCGTAGTCAGCTCTGTTACACCAAATATAGGCAAGTCAAAATAGGCAAAGGTTTGAGACATAAATGGAACGCCAAAAATAATAGAGCCAAAGCCTGTGGATGTAGCTAAAAACACGCCGAGCGCAGCAACATATTTAAAATCTAACGGAAGACTTTTTTGGACCGTTTCTAAATCTGTAGATAAATAGAGCAGTATAATTGCACTTGCTAAAACTAAACCACCTATAAATCCACCGCCGGGTGTATTGTGACCCGAAAGAAATAAATACACACCAAAAGTCAAAATGATAAATACAACAATCCTACTAATTGTCCGGAGTATGACATCATTGATCTTCAATGTTTTCATCCTCCTTTTTTGTTCTTAGCTTAATCATGGAATACACGCCTAAACCTGCTATAAATAGTACAACCACCTCGAGCATCGTATCAAAACCACGGAAATCTCCCAATATGGCATTAACGATATTTGCTCCACCAGCTAGTTCATAGGCATCCTCAAAATAACTAGATATAGAATCAAATTGATTGAAATCTACTACGGATAAACCAATTAAAACAACTATTAATCCCACTGCTACAGATACTATTCCATTGATTAGCTTTGTTCGTGTTTGGAGATTTTCCTTCTTCCAGTCTGGCAAATGAGAAAATGCTAGTAGAAATAAGGCAGTCGTAACAGATTCTACAACTAACTGAGTTAAAGCTAAATCCGGAGCGCGGAAAAGGACAAAAAAGATAGCTATAGAGTACCCTAATACCCCGTTTAACAATGTCGCTGTTATACGTGACTTCGCAAAGAGCATGGACACTGCTGCAGCCGCCATAATAGCTACTAGACAGACTTCATAGACACGAAAGGATGCATTGGTTGAAATATCAAACGAAAATGCTCTCGAATAGAGTAGATAACTACCTACGGTCACTATAAAGAAAACAAATATATACACTAAATAATGTCTTAATAGACCATTCATATATCGATTCGTTACTATGTTAGAGTTCCTAACCGACGATGCTAACAAATTATTATAAAGTGAGTTAAATGTGAATATGGAAGGGAAAAATCCATAGACGAACGGTTTCCATAATTTAAGGTATTTATATAGAAGAGCACCTATTATGATAACCCCTATCGTCATGAGTAATTCAGGTTTTACTCCATGCCAAGCGGAGATTTTCGGTGTCAGATATGCAGAATCTCCAAACGTCGGATAAATACTACCCATTGCTGGCTGCAAAATATATTGACCTAATAGATTTGGAAAGAAGAATATGCCAACCACCAAAGCTCCAAGAATCATAGGAGATATTAACATTCCGATAGGAGCTTCATGGATAGGTTTATCCAATTTCTCTGGCTGAGGCTTCCCAAGAAATACTTTAAAAACGATAATCATACAGTAAACAAAAGTTAAAACACTCGCAATCCAAGCTACAACCGGGAAAATAATTCCGAATGAAGTTAAAGAAAAAATATCCACTTCCATAATATGAACAGTTGCAGCAAAGAACATTTCTTTACTAAGGAATCCATTAAAAGGTGGTAACCCAGCCATCGATAAACTTCCTATTAAAGCAACCGTAAAGGTAAACGGCATAAGTGCCATTAATCCACCAAGTCTTCGAATATCCCTAGTCCCTAGTTCGTGATCGAGAATTCCAACGACCATAAACAAGGCTCCTTTAAAGGTGGAATGATTAATCAAGTGAAATAAAGCAGCGAATGTTGCCTGTGTATACAAAACGGAATCCGCTGAATAACCAAACTGCAATGCAATCGATCCTAAACCAAGCAAACTCATGATAAGTCCTAGCTGACTAACAGTAGAAAAGGCTAATAATGCTTTTAAGTCGGTTTGTCGGACAGCATTAAATGAACCCCAAAATAGAGTAATCATCCCGACTATACTTACTACCCAAAACCATACTTCATCCGCCCCAAAAACTGGAGTGAATCGTGCTACCAAGTATATTCCTGCCTTAACCATTGTCGCCGAGTGCAAATAAGCACTAACAGGGGTCGGTGCTTCCATTGCATCTGGTAACCAAATATGGAAAGGAAATTGTGCTGATTTCGTAAATGCTCCAAGTAGTATTAATATCATTGCAGGTAAGAACAAAGCATGGTCGCTAATCTCACTCACACTGGCAATTATTTCTCGAATACTGAAAGAGCCAGTCATTGTATGTAGCATGATAAAACCAACCAACATAGCAATACCACCACTTACAGTGATTAGCATAGCTTTTTGTGCACCTTGTCTTGATCCTTGACGGTGATTCCAAAAGGCAATTAATAGGAACGAAGAAACACTCGTTAATTCCCAAAAAACATATAACACCATTAAGTTATCGGAAAAAACAACACCAAGCATGGCACCCATGAATAATAATAAGTAGCAATAAAAATGCTGTAAGGACTCTTTAGAAGAAAGATAAAAAATGGAATATAGAATAACTAAACTACCAACGCCTGTGATTAATAGAGCAAAGATCATACTAAGACCATCTAAATATGTTGTGAAGTTAAAATCTAATGTGGGAATCCATTCATATGTATGGATGTATGTTTTTCCATCTGCTACCGAGGGAATTAGCCTAGCAAGAAGAACAAACAAAACAGTAGGTACTATTAAAACAAACCAACCTAAGTGATTCTTTTTGAATCGCCTGAATGAAAAAGGTAGGAGTGCGGCAACAATAAATGGGATTAATATAACTAAATTTATAGAAAACAAAATTCAACCTCCTATTGGTTAAGTAAGAATTAGGATTGGGTGGTATGAGGTGGAAATACTTTTTCAAACTATAGACTTGACTATCCTAACAAGAAGTATCATAATAGGATTCCATATGAGACCCTTCAAAATACATTAGAATTTAGGATATATAACTTGCTAGTGTTAAGAACAAGTGCATAATATGTAAAGAACATTAGTATTTGTTCTCTATATATGCATTTAATAATTATACATGAAAGTAGGGTGCACCGCACTTTTAGTGTTTTGAAGCATATAGTTATTCAGTAGAAAATTACACGATAATAGATAGAACAAGAAAAAAAGAAGAGGTGTGTAAAACCGTGAAACGCGTAAAAGGTCGAATGGATGAGAGTATACTTGTCTGCGTATACTACGGACCAAATGGTGAGCGACTAATTAGAAGAGGACATAAAATGGCAAGCATGCTAGATTGCCCACTATATATACTAACAGTTGACCCACTACCATACGATGCATTCGATGCTGAGAAATCTGGCTATATTGAAGATTGGAAAGCTTTAGCAGAAGAATTGGAGGTTGAGGAGTTTATCATTCGTGATAACGAAAAACGTCCTTCTCCAAAAGTTATTAAAGAAGTTGCCCACGGATTAAATATAACCCAAATTATTATAGGACAAACTGCACAAAGCAGATGGGAAGAAATAACAAGGGGATCCTTTATGAATGTCTTATTAAAAGAAATTCCTTTCGTGGACTTCCATGTTGTTTCTGTTGCTCGCTATATCAAGGATGAAGAAGATGGCATTTTTGAAAAAGGAGTCCGTGCTTATTTGGTGACTGACGGAGATTCTTATAAAGTTTCCTTCACATGCGCAAAAAATATGTGCCAAGAAGGTATTTTCTTCAAAGAAATTGGAACAGATTTTGATAACGGTATTTTCAAATTTATGCACAATAACAAAATGCACCAAGTTCATATACATGAAAATCTTGTTACTGACCCAACGCAAGTTCCGGATGGTTGTAGTTTAAAAGTATAAGAATAGATTAAAAGCGAGCGATCACAAGATCACTCGCTTTTTTTAATTGGGTAATACTATTTTTCGATCCTTCGGTAGTGCCAAAGCTACTAATCCTATTATCGGGAGAGTCGACACGACAATCATTGTCGTATATACACCTATATAATCCATCAATATACCGATTACAACTGCTCCTATTGCTCCCATACCAAAAGCTAAACCTACAGTTAACCCTGCCATCGTCCCAATTTTACTTGGCACGAGCTCCTGCGCATACACAACAGTTACCGAGAAGCTTAACATGATGAAAAATCCTATCGCAATGAGCAATAATATAATGGACCAAACAGGAACGTAAGGAAGTGCTAGACATAATGGAATGGGAACCGCTATTGATAGTAATATAATATTTTTTCTTCCGAAACGATCAGCCATTGGTCCCCCAAACAATGTCCCTACTGCTCCTAATGCTAGGAAAACAAAGATAATTAACTGCCCTTCTTTTATAGACAAGTCGTAGTTCTCCATCAAATGAAAAATATAAAAATTGGTCATATTAGTAACATAGAAGGAACGAGCAAAAATGACGACCATCAATAATGTTAAGGCAACTCCGATTTGTCTATTAGTCAATGCTGGTAATGAAGAAAGCAACGTTCTCTTCCTTTTGGAAAGCTTCTCTGCTTCCAACTGTCTTTTATACCACGCTGAAATCCTCGACAATATGAAAATCCCAATTGCCGCTACTATTAAGAACAGAGCTGCTCCCTTTTGACCTAAAGGCACTAATATAAAAGCACTTATTAGTGGTGCAAGGGCTTGTCCAGAGTTTCCCCCAACTTGATAAATGGATTGAGAGAGACCTCGTTTAGAACCAGCTGCCATAAACGATACACGTGAACCCTCTGGATGAAAGACTGCAGAACCTAGTCCTAAAAATATTACGGACACAAGGATCATCCAATACTCTGGTGCAAGGGCTAATCCCGCCATTCCGACGAACGAGCTCGTCATTCCAAGTGGCAATGCATATGGCATAGGTTTTTTATCACTTATAAAGCCGACAACTGGCTGGAGAACCGATGCGACAATATTTAATACAAATGAGATGAGTCCCAATTGTGTAAACGTAAGACCTAGTTCCAATTCTAATACAGGAAACATCGCAGGAATTACCGCCTGCAATGTATCATTAAATAGATGACATACGCCTATCGCAAACATGATGGGATATACTGGATTACCCATTTTGTGACTAGAGTTCAATTTGGTCATATTTTCACGTTCTTTCTAATTTATACATGATTAAAATTATTATAGCTCAAATTCGACAAATTAATTTAATAATGAGTCAATCTAAGTCAATTTTATAAACTATGTCGATAAAAATGAAAATTAAAGTAATTTCATAATTATTTAATTGAACGGTATAGCAACAAAATTTGTGGCAACAATAAGTTTTACGTCTAGAATGAAATGAGGTTATATGCGAATATGGAAACCTTTTTCGAATTGAACTTTTGGGAAATGATATTGAGAACTACGTTGTCTTTTGTAGCATTACTTGTATTAGCAAGACTATTAGGAAAGAAACAACTGAGCCAACTAACATTTTTCCACTATATTACCGGCATAACAGTAGGGTCCATCGCAGCAGAGATTGCATCTCAAAAGGAAACGCCTTTTCTTGATGGTTTGATTTCACTTATTTGGTGGGCAGTTCTCGTAATGATAATGAGTTATATATCTTTAAAATTCCCTACCATTAGAACATGGATTGATGACGAGCCTACCATTATTATAAAAGATGGTGAATTAAGTCCGAAGTCTTTAAAATCAGCACGCTTACATATGGATGATCTATTAATGTTGCTTAGAGAGCAATCTATTTTTTCCATCCAGGATGTACATTATGCTGTACTTGAAACAAACGGTGAATTAAGCGTGATGAAAAAAGTCGGGTTACAGGAAGCAACAAAACAGGATGTAAAGGTGCCGATTGTCCTTCCTTTGTTCATGCCCTCTGAAATAATAGCTGACGGCAAAATTGTAAAAAAAAATCTAGAAGAATTAGATTTAACCGAAGAATGGGTTATGAAGAAACTGAGAAAACATGGAGTTGAATCAGTAAGTGAAGTATTTTATGCACAGTTACAAACAAACGGCTCGTTGCATATTAGCTTAAGAGATAATGGCATTTAACCAATTTTAAGGAGCAACAAAATGTGATGTGTATTCACTTTTGTCGCTCCTTTTGTTTATGCTTTCCTTATATAAGAGAGAATGGCATTACACAGTTCTTCTGACGCCTCATACATGCTCATATGACCCACACCATTTATCATTACTTGTTTAATATTTTCTCCACTCGCCGTAAATGTCTTGTCAGCTGGAATCAGTTGGTCATTTTCTCCTGCTATTAATAGTACTGGTAGCTCTGTATTCTCCAAAATCTTCGTACGATCTTTTCTATCTTTCATCGCTTGAAGTGCATTTTTAGCTCCTTGAGGGTGTACTTCATATCCAATCTTTTTAACTTCCTCTAGCGATTGTTTTTGGGTTTCCACATTTGCTGGAGCAAATAGCTTTGGAACTAGACTGTCGATAAATGGAGTGATTCCTTCTTCATCTATTTTTTTAGCAGATGCAGTTCTTCCTTCTTTCGCTTCTTTAGAGTCTGGAAAACCTGTGGAATGAATCAACGAAAAGCCATTTAAATAGTCACTATAGCTTTCTGCGAATGCCAGTGTGATATAACCTCCTAGTGAATGACCGAACATCGTCACTTTCTCTATTTTTAGCTCCTCTATAAAATCCTTTATAACTAATGCGTATTGTTCTATTTCCTGCAATTTATCATTTCCTTCGGACGCTCCATGACCAGGTAGATCTATTGCAATAACTCTATAGTTCTCAGAAAGATGAGGTATTACTTGGTTCCAATATTCGGAGCTTCCACAAAATCCGTGAATAAGGAGTAGTACTTCCCCTTGACCTTCATCCTTATAAGCAATGTTAGAATTAGTAGTTTTCATTACATCATCTCCCTAATGTTTCATTAATTAATTGGTTCAACTCTTGTATGTTTACCCCATCTAGCTGTGTGTTACTCAATTTATATTTCTTTTTAATAGAGAGAATTCTTTTCACACTTTCATCAATTCTTTGTTCCGTGATTTCTCCAGCTTCTATCGCTCGGAGAATTGCTTCTTTTGCTTTAATTACATTTGAGTAGTCATGGGCTATTAACACTATGTCATTTCCAGCTTTAACAGCAGATACTGCTGCTTCCCCTATTTCAAATGTATTTAAGACTGCTTTCATTGTCATATCATCTGTGATAATAATTCCTTCATAACCTAGTTGTTTCCTCAATATATCAGTAATAACTTTCTCTGATAAAGAAGACGGATAAGTAGAGTCGATTTTAGGTAGCAAAATATGTCCTACCATCACGACTTCTGCACCACGATCTATAGCTCTCATAAATGGTATTAACTCTAAGGCATGTAAGTCCTTTAAACTCTTTTGAATGATTGGAAGTTCTTTATGAGAATCTACTGCCGTATCGCCATGTCCTGGGAAATGCTTTACAACCGAAATAACCTGCTCACTTTGAATACCTTCCATTGTCCGTATGCCTAGATCACTTACTATCTCTGTATCTTTGCCGAAGGATCGGTTTCCAATAACCGGATTGTCGGGATTGCTATTAATATCAAGAACAGGAGCAAAATCTAAGTTAAAGCCAAATGCACTTACTTCTTTTCCTAATAGTTTTCCGATGTCATAAGAAAGAGTTGCGTCATTTCGCTTTCCTAAATCTTCGTTTGTCGGCAGCTTAGTTAACCCTGGCAGCCTTGAAATTCTTCCGCCCTCTTCATCGACACCTAAAAATAACGGAACTTTATTATTAGTATTTTCTTCTTTTAGCGCATTTAATAAGGTAACAGCTTGATGGCCTTCCTTTAAATTGTCCTTGAACAAAATAATACCGCCGACTTGATCAGTTGAAATAATTTTCTTTGTTTCATTTGTCATAATCGTTCCTTTTATCCCTGCAAATATCATCTGCCCGACCTTTTCTTCTAGGCTTAAATCGGATAAGGAGACTGCTTCTTCAAATTCTGTGAAAACAGAAATGTGATGAACCCGAGGATTTGGATTTTCTTCAGATGGCTTAGGCAATATCCATTTCAACTGAAAGTCCTTTGTAACATCGTATATAAGTATCGTTTGATTTACTTGATTATCCTGATAGCTTTTAATTTTATCTGGTTCACCTTTAATGGATATAATATCTTTGAAATGGATTTGCTGAATCTCAGGTGAACTAGACCGTATATCAAAAACAACTTCAGACTGATATCCAACTGTAGCATCGTTTGATAGAAATTCTTCATAAATGGCATTAGCATTCTCACTAATTTTGTCTGGCGCTCCCCATAGTTCATGCACTTTTGGGATGGTGGTGTCCCCCACGATAAAAGGTGAATTAATCGTTTGTCCCTTTTCCGATAGTTCAAACAAGAGGGATACAAAAGCTTCCGTATCTGAAGACACTTCTATAGACACTTCCTTCTGTATATTTCTATCTTCATTAGGTTCTTTTTGCATTATAACTATAGCAATTACTAAAAATAAAATTAGAAGTATTACTACCTTCTTCGTCATCATAAAACCTCCAAGCAAATGATGAACTTATCCTTAACTTCCATAAGCCTAACCAATATCCCTTTAATTTAACGAAAATATAAGCGTTAAATTTGTACTATCTTTACTTTTCAAATATAGTACTAGGTGAACAAAGGTATTCATAAAACGAATGAAAAGAGGAAAGGTTATGTCCAATAAAGATACTATGATATGCGATATAGAAACAGGAATTTGTGGTCCTGTAGGAGAAAGTAGTTCTGTTATCGAGCTAATTGACTTAACTAGCCTATCTCCTATAAATGATTCCGATTCAGTAAATGAGCAAGCTGAAAAAGATAAATAGAACCAAGCAAACTCCTTATAAATCAAAAACTTAGTTTTAAATGTTTCCCTCCTTCTCTTTTAAATAAGTTTAAACGCCCTTCAGTAATGAGTAGCTGAAGGGCGTTTTCTACAATTATTCAGACTCCGGCAATGTTTCATATGCCATTTTATAAATAATTTCTTTATGTTGAGGATAATCTTGTAACAGTTCCTTTTGCGTAAAAAGTTCAAAATCCTCGTATTCAAATCCCGGTGCTACCATGCAACCAACGAGTGAAAATGTACCATCCTCTATAACCGATGAGCCAAAAATAGTATTTTTGGGCACCAACACTTGAGGGACCTCTCCATTTTCTATATCTAAGCCAAGCTTATGTTCCACATAGTTACCTTCCTCATCGATTACATGTACCAAAAGTGAGCTACCAGCATGGAAGTACCATAGCTCATCCGACTTTAAACGATGAAAATGAGACACTTCCCCAACACCTAATAAAAAGTAGATACTCGTATACAATTTTCTATTTCCACTAGAGTCCTTGGAAGTATAACTACTTTGAAAATATCCTCCTTCTGGGTGAGGTTCTAATCCTAAATTCTTTATATAGTAAGTAGCATCCTTCATCATTGCACTTCCTTTACTTCTAAATGCTTCATACAGTTAAATAAATGACAAACATTTTCATGATCCTGGAGCTCCACAATTGTAACCGAAGTATTACCGATATCTCGTGTAAATTCTCCGTCTGGAACAAGTGCATTTAATAGTCTACTTATGAAGCCACCATGACTAACTACAAGCACTCGTTTTCCTGAATGTTTTTTCTTTACTTCTTCTATAAAGGACATTCCACGAGAAATAATAGCATCTTCCGGTTCAAAGCCCAGTTCTAGATTTCTCCAATCCGAACCCCATTTAGCAATCCGCTCATCTTCAGTCGTTCCTTCGATAATCCCCCCACCAATTTCACCAAGCCGTTTGTCTAGAATAAAATCTACTCCTCGATGCTTATCCGCAATAATTTCAGCTGTTTTCTTCGCTCGGATGAGTGGACTTGTATAAATAACGTCCCATTCCTCATCTTGCATTCTTTTTGCTGCTTGCTCTGCCATTTGAATTCCTTCTTCATCTAAAGGTACATCTGTACTCCCCTGTGCTCTACCTTCTTTGTTCCAAGCAGTGACACCATGTCTTATAAACCCAATCGTTGTCATGTGAGTTCCCCCTTACTTATTGTTTCATTATAATCAAAAGAAATTAAATGAACAAATAACCCTTGACCTTCACGTAACGTAAAGGTTTAAACTGAACATATTAGGAGGTGGTGTGAGTGGAATACACGGTGCAAAAGCTTGGTCAGCTTGCAGGCATCAGTACTAGGACTCTTCGTTATTACGACGAGATCGGTCTACTTAAACCGGCACGTATCAATTCTTCAGGGTACCGTATTTACGGTGTTGCTGAAGTAGATCGACTACAGCAAATACTGTTTTACCGCGAACTTGGGGTGAATTTAGATAGTATTAAAGAAATTATGACTTCCCCTGAATTCGATGCAACTGTTGCGCTTCGAGATCATCGTGAAAAACTACTTGAAAAACGTGCGCAGTTAGATGCACTTATTAACAATGTGGATAAATCAATTCAATTAACAGAGAGGAAGATACGCATGACGGATAAAGAAAAATTTGAAGGCTTTAAAAACAAGCTTGTCGAGGACAATGAGAAGAAATACGGTAAGGAAATTCGAGAAAAATATGGTGAAGATGCTGTCAACAAATCTAATGCAAAAGTAAAGGGTATGACAAACGAGCAGTATGAGGAAATCCAAAAAATAGAGGAACAGCTATTTAGCACGCTAAAATCAGCTATGGCAAGTGGAGACCCTGCCGGAGAATTGGCTCAAAAGGCGGCAGATTTGCATAAGCAATGGCTTTACTTTTACTGGGATCAATACTCCAAAGAAGCTCATGCTGGTCTTGCAGAAATGTATGTCGCTGACGAACGATTCACTGCTTATTATGATAAAGTACAACAAGGAGCTGCAAAATTTTTGCGAGATGCAATTGTTATTTATACAAAAAACTAGAAGGTTGCTTTTTACCTTCTAGTTTTTTTATGTGGATATCCTTTGGATAACTTATCTATTACATAAACGCCACCCAATAGTACAGTTGAACAATCTTTTTTCAATTTCAAGGGTATTTAATAAATTAACGACTTAATAATCCAAACACCTCTCTAATTTATAAGTTCATCACTTTGTTTTTTTAATACTTTCTCGATCATGTGGATATCCTCTGGATAAGCCAGATCTAAGGTTTGAATTTCCTCGAATGACTTCCAAGCAATTTCATGAATAAACTCATCCGGATCTTGAAGTGTAATTTCTCCGCTTATTATTTCTACTAAAAAATAGTCTACATAATAAGAGATACCATGTTCACTAATAACTCCACTTTTGCTATGTACTTTATCCATCGTTTTCACTATGAATCCAGTTTCCTCACTGAATTCTCTTATACAGCATTCCTCTAATGTTTCCCCTTCTTCAAGTGTCCCGGATGGAACTGTCCATTTCTTATCTTCTCCAGGAGCTGCTTGAAGTACCATTAAAACTTCCTGTTGTTCATTTACACAAATTCCTGCTGCACCTTTCCAACTAAACATTTGTCATCTCTCCCTTTCTCTAAAACCCATCTTCCTCGGTAAATGGAAGATTATAACGTGATTTTTTCAAATCAACACGCCCATTGGTTAAAAAGTAGACTCCTTCTGCTTCTAGCATTGCTTGTTGTGAATAAGCCGCTTCTTCATCCGCTATAACAATTTCACCCTTCGCATTAATTACACGGTGCCACGGAAGATTATATTTGGCACTCATGGAATGTAATACACGAACGACCTGCCTTGCCCCTCTAGGGCTTCCAGCAGCTTTTGCAATTTGTCCATACGTCATCACTTTGCCTGATGGAATGGACTTTATTAGTTGAATTACTTTTTCGGTAAATTGGTTCATCACGCGACTTCCTTTCATTTCTCTTTATTATAACTGACAATTTTAATAATTATAATTGTATTTAACGTAGTACCTTGCATAAGATAGTACCATATGATATATTCTATCTAAGGTACTGTTCAATGATTAGTAGTGAAAGGAGGAGTTAAAAATGAATATTCAATTTAAAAAAGGAGTATTAAATTTATGTGTGCTTGTTTTATTGGATAAACAAGATCGATACGGTTATGAACTTGTCCAAAAAATATCTGACCAGATCTCGATCTCAGAAGGCTCCGTTTATCCATTATTAAGACGACTGACGAAAGAAGGCTATTTCACTACCTATTTACAGGAGTCCACAGAAGGGCCCCCTCGTAAATACTACAAGCTAACTGACTTAGGTCGCTCTTACTTACATGAACAGATAATAGAATGGGAAAGCTTCACAACTGGTGTCAACAATCTTATAGAGGAGGGTGTAAAAAATGACTGAACAACAATTTTTAAATGAACTAGAGCTTGCTTTAACAAGACTTCCAGCTGAGGAGAGAAATGATATTCTTTCGGACATTAAAGAGCATTTCTCCAATGGACGAGAGGATGGGAAATCAGATAGTGAAATTGCAGCGTCCTTAGGATCACCGAATGAAATAGCTAAGGAGCTTTCCGAAAACCAGGTTCAAATTCCAGAAAAAAGTACCTCTACGAATAGAGTCATTAAAATCCCTCATGCGAATTTTTCGAATATAATGATGGATATTGACTACGGCTCTTTACATGTTATCTCTTCAGAAACAGACGAAACTACTATAGAGTTAATCGGAGAAAATGAAAAGCTAGAACTAACGGCAGACGTCATAAATGACACATTATCCGTTCGATTAAAAACCAAAAAGTTTAAATTTTTTAGTTTCTTGTTCTTAATAAAAGAACTAAGAGTAAACGTTTCTCTACCTAAAAAGCTGTATTCAACTGTAATTATGAAAACCGATAATGGACGTATTAGAGCAGAAAAAATACTCGGGAAGAATATTAAGGCAACATCAGACAATGGGAGTATTGGATTAAAAGAATTAGCTGCAAGCATTCTAGAAGCAAAAACGGATAATGGACGTATTGAAATGGAGAAAATCCAAGCTGATAAGCTAACAGCTGAAACCGATAATGGGAGAATTGAGCTTCGACATATCGATGCAGAGCAGGTTCACACGGAGACAGATAACGGAAGAATTATTATGCAGCACGTGAACGGGAGTATTATCGGAAAAACAGATAACGGCCGAATCGAGCTATTAACCACTAGCTTGGATCGCATGATTGATTTGGAGACGGATAACGGAAGCATTTTAGTTGAAACAGAAAATGCTCCAACGGATGTATCCATTCATACAAAAGTGGATTTCGGCAAAATAAGTGTGTTCGGCGAAAAAAATTCACGCACTGTATTCGGTAACGGCACAAACAAAGTCCGTCTTTCTTCGGATAATGGCAAAATTATAGTTGAACAGAAAAGCAAAGCAGCCGCTTTTTAAAATAGATGTGAAAAGAAGAGAACCGTGACCGTTGTCACGCTCTCTTCTTTTTTGAATGAAAAGCATGATATCTGCAATTTTGGTAGGAATTTTTTACTATTCCAACTAAACTAGTCATTTTTCCAACTAAACTAACCAAAATTCCAACTAGACCCCCCATTATTCCAACTAAACTGCTCATTATTCCAACTAAAGAAATTTCTCCGCATCCAACTGAGCTTCCTCGTTCCTTTGTTCGGATAACTCTTCGCAATAAAAGCCCCTCAAGACATCACATGTCCTGAAGGGCTAAAAATAGAGTTTTTTTGTTGCAGACTTCAGCGCCTAGCCCCTCGAGTCGCTTCAGACTTGCGAATAAATGCAAAAATCGCCTTTATTGCAATTCTTCCAGCCGCTTGCTCCTGCGCAAAGCTCGTCGCAGAAGATCGTTGTTGGAGATTGCTCCTGCGCAAAGCTCGTCGCAGAAGACCGTTGTTGGAGATTGCTCCTGCGCAAAGCTCGTCGCAGAAGACCGTTGTTGGAGATTGCTCCTGCGCAAAGCTCGTCGCAGAAGATCGTTGTCGGGGCTTGCACAGGCGCTTGCGCTTTTCTTGTTGTCCAGACTTCAGCGCCTAGCCCCTCGAGTCGCTTCAGATTTGCGAATAAAGGCAAAGTGCGCCTTTATTGCAAATCTTCCAGCCGCTTGCTCCTGCGCAAAGCTCGTCGCAGAAGATCGTTGTCGGGCCTTGCAAGGCGCTTGCGCTTTTCTTGTTAGTTTTCTTCTATTTCTCTACGGTTTTTCTTAAATATTTTTGATAAAATTTCATAAACGATTGGGACAACTATTAGCGTTAATAGTGTAGAACTTGTTAAACCACCGATTACGGTAATACCAAGACCTTTCGAGATTAAACCGCCCCCGCCTGAGCCAAAAGCTAACGGTATCAATGCACCAATCGTTGCTATTGCCGTCATTAGTATTGGACGAAGACGAGTTGCTCCAGCTTCTAAAATAGCTTCGCGCATAGTCATGCCATCACGTTCCATATGAATAACTCGATCCACAAGTACAATCGCATTTGTTACGACAATACCAATTAACATGAGCATCCCCATCATTACCGATACAGATATGGTTTCTCCTGCTATTAGTAAACCAACGAATGAACCAATTACTGCGAATGGTAAGGAGAAAAGTATAGCAAATGGCGCTACACCCTCACGGAATGTTACAACTAAAATAAAGTAAACGATTGCGATAGCCGCAAGCATTGCTATTCCAAGCTGTGTAAATGTCTCGGTCATATCAGCTGCTACGCCAGCCACACCAACTGTAACCCCTTTAGGTAAGTCTAATTTATCAATTGCTTTATCTACTTCAGATGTCGCAACTGAAATATCGTCTCCGAGGATTGTTCCAGAAACAGTTGCATAGTACTCCCCTTTACTGCGTGCAAGAGTATTTAGTGTCGTTCCTTCTTCCACTGTTACCAGCTCCGAAAGAGGCATTGTCGTTCCTAATGCTGTAGGAACTTCTGTCGCTAAAATATCATCGATAGACTTCGGTTGTTCTGCTTTTTCTGTTTGAACAATCACATCTAATGTATTGCCGTCCTTTTCAACTGTCGTCAATACTTCTTGTGTAGCTAAAGGATTTAACATCATGACAATCTGACCTGTTGTTAAACCGTATTTTAGTAATTCATCCTGCTCTACTTTAAATGTATGCTCTACGAATGCATCCTCAGTGCTAGAAGAAACGTCTTCCAAGCCATCATTGTCATTCATTACTTCTTCTACCATTTTTACAGCATCATTTAGTTTATCTAAATCTTCACTGTAGAATGTATAACTAACTTCATTTGAAGACATCGACATAGCGGAGAAGTTTTGGGTCTTCCACTCACCTGTTTGCCCAATATTAAATACATACTCTTCTACTTCTTCACGTGCTGCCGGGAAGTCTTCCATCTCTGGATCGAAGATAAGGTACATTAGTGCACCACCTGCTCCGCCACCCATCATTGCAGCAGATGGATCTACACTATCACTATCCGTTACGGATAATTGAAGAATATCAATATCTTTACGTTTTAATAGCTCTTCTTCTACTTTAGCAACATTAGCTAACGTTTCGTCTTTTAACTCACCAGCTTCTGGTGTATACGTTAAATACATAACTTTTTCTTCTTCACTACCTAAGAAGCTGAAGCCGATTAACGGAGTTAAAGCTAAACTACCAACCAATAAAACAATGGAAACGATAGAAGTAATTATTTTATGATTAAGCGTCCATTCCAATATACGTTTATAACCATTAGCTAGTTTACCAGCTTCTTTATGATTACTTTCTTTCTTTTCACCATATAACTTCTTTTTAAATAGGAAATGAGACAATGCCGGAACGATCGTAATAGCCACGATTAAGGATGCTCCAAGTGCAAACGTCATTGTTAATGCGAATGGTAAGAACAATTCACCGACCATTCCACCGACAAATAGTAATGGTGCAAATACTGCAACGGTAACTAGAGTTGAGGAAAGAATAGGTTTGAACATCTCAATTGTCGCTTCACGTACAAGCGCACGTCCTGATAATTTCTCATCTTTTAAATGAATACGACGATAAATATTTTCTACTACTACAATGGAGTCATCTATTACCCGTCCTATGGCAACTGTAATAGCCCCAAGTGTCATAATATTCAACGTAATATCCATCCAGTTTAATAATAGTAACGCCATAAAAATAGACACTGGAATAGATACAATTGAAATTATCGTTGATTTAAAATCTCGTAAGAACAGTAATATAATTAAAACGGCAATTAATCCACCAAATAGCGCTTTTTCAATCATGGTGTTTACTGACTCTTCAATTGGTTCACCTTGGTCAAGAGACACATCAATAACAAGACCATCGATATTTTGCTGCTCTTCTTTAATCAGTTCTTTCACACTATTAACAACATCAACTGTATTTGCTTGCTGTCCTTTAACAATTTGAATAGAAATTGCATCCTCACCATTTGTACGTGACACTGATTGAACTCTACCTACTTCTTCAATAGTAGCAATTTCACTAAGTTTCACAAATGGAGATGAATTCGTTGCAGATGGTGTAACAGGGATTAACATTTCCTTTAACTCGTCAGAAGTCATGAACTTACCATCTACAGAAACAGCTTCTTCGCCTTCTTCAAATTCATATAGACCCAATGATACTGCTAGATCACTTGCTTGAATCATTTGTTTTACGTCATCAGTTTTTAAGCCAAGTTCAGTCATTTTTTCTTCGTTATACGTAAGATTGACTTCCTCAATGTGCTGTCCTGCAATAGTTGCAGAAGCTACACCATTGATTTTCTCGATTTTTGGAACTAGAAGCTCGGAAACTGTAGATGTTAACTCCACAATATCCTCTGTCGTACTACTAACACTCAACGCCACTACAGGCATCATATTCATGCTAATAGCGGTAACAATTGGTTCCTGGGCTCCTTCAGGTAATTTTACAGCCTCTAATGCAGATTTTAACGCACGATTTGCTTCTGCCATATCTTCTCCATAATCATATTCCACTTGAATACTGGCCATATTCGAATTGGAATTGGAATATACGGATTTGACTCCTGCAAGGTTTTCAATTGCTTTCTCTAAGGGCATAGATACATCTTCCATAACTTGTTCAGGTGTTGCACCTGGATATACATCCATTACCATTAAATACGGAATAGAAATATCCGGAATTGTTTCCATGTTCATACGTGTTCCAGAATAAATACCGGACACAGTGATAATAATTGTAAGTAACCATACTGCTAATTTATTATGAAGAACAAAATTGACTAAACCTTTCACTCTTACACCTACCCCTAATTGACTTTTATTTCTCAATTACTTATAATAATGACTAATTAGTCAGTTGTCAACAATATGAACTAGGAGCGATAGTTTTAAATGGGTAAAAAACAGTTAATCATGGAAAAAGCAGTAGAACTTTTTGCACAACAAGGTTTTGAATTAACCTCTGTTCAACAAATTACAGAACACTGCGGCATTTCTAAAGGCGCGTTCTATTTGTCATTCAAGTCTAAAGATGAATTGATAATAGCATTAATAGATCAATTTATGAGTCAAATGATTTCAGATACTGACTATCAGGTCACAAAAAACCAAAATGATGAGAAAACATTATATGAATTTTACTTTACGATGTTCAAATCCTCTCAAAAGCACTCTAATTTCGCTAAAATTTTGATGAAAGAACAGTCTCAATCATTTAATAAGGAACTTGTTAGTAAATTTCACCATTATGATCGGTTACTAGAAAAAACTATCCTCACCATGATGGAAGGGTTATTTGGGGAAAAGATTGAAAACACGAAACATGACTTAGTCTATTGTATTAAAGGTTTCATTAGTATTTATTCGGAATTGATATTATTCAATAATGTCCCGGTAAATTTAGAACAGCTCGCACATTCATTAGTAGAAAAAACAAACTTACTTGCTACACAGATTACAACTCCTTTTGTCACCAAGGAAATATTCCAACTAAAGCGGTTGTCCCATGAAGAAGTAACTAAAGATCAACTACTCGAAATTTTAGAGCAAAGTTTAAGCGAAGCAGAAGAACTGCTTGAACAAGAATCGCTTAGCTTGTTAAAACAACACTTGCTAGAGCCTTCTCTAAGTCAAGTTCTCATAGAAGGTCTTTTAAAAAATATTCAAGGATACCCTAATTGCAAATGGATTGCTTATTTACTTCGGAATTATTTTGCACTTGAATTTACCGAAAATAAATAGTGAAGGCCCTTGGAAAGTTTATCCTTCGTGTAACTTTTACAGGGGCTTTATATGTTTATGAAGAAGCGTGAACTTTCGAGGCCTGCAATATTTAAATTAACCTTTAAACAGTAATTGCTAGCTGGAGATTATTTCAAGGTTCGGTCTTGCTCTATTCGGGTACTTATACACTACATCACTTTTAATAGAGAGTTGCGATAAAATGTTTGGATTTTCAGATTTACTGTCTTTAGTAATTTCAGCTTTTATCATCTTACCCGTTGTTGTATTCCTGCGAGAAGCAGGTTACTTGATAGTTAGTGAGATTTTCGGTGTAAAGAACCCAAGGCTGACTATTGGCTCTGGCCCTCGTGTTTTCAAGTTTTGGATAATTGATATCAGAAAATATTACCATTTATTTAGTTGGTTTTCCTATGATGCTTTAAGAAGGGAAAGTAAGCTAGCCTATGTATGTATTTACGCAGGTCCTATACTCATGAATCTTTCGGTTGCTCTTCTTTTAAATGCACTATTAGCAAACGGTCTGTTAGAAGAACATAAAACGTTTTGGAATCGTTTCATATTTTATGGATTTTATTATGTTTTGTTTGATATTATTCCGATGAGAACAGTAAATGGCATGCCAAATAACGGCATGATTATTTATGAAATGCTTCGATACGGAAAACGGACCGATTACAACCACGAACCTTTTATATACAAAACAACCGATATTGAAGAGGAATACCAAGAAACTATGGAAGAAATAGAGGATAAGAAAAAAGAAGAAAGATAATAGAGAAACGCTAAAATGAGTTGGAGAGGACGACTTTTCCCTGTCCTTCTCCTAGCCTCTTAAGTATTGAATCTTAAATTAAATTATTTTTCTGCCCATTTGCCCTAATGCATAGTGAATACCATGTTGCAATGTCTGAAAGCAGTCAAATTGGGATAACGAAACGTTTGACTGAGCAATAATAATACCTAGCTGTGCTGAAATTCCTACAAGTACAGTCTTAACCCCTATTAAGGAAGAGGCTGAGCCAATTCTTTCGATAAAGCTCGCTGTATGCAGACTAATATCTTCATTAAGTCCTGTTAAATCAAGTACTAGATAATTCGCTCTGTATGAAGGTAAATTAGTTAATGTTTTCTCTAATAATGCCTCTGAACGATCTTCGTCATACTTACCTATCAACGGTACTACGACTATCCCATCCAAAACTGGGATAATTGGTGAGGACAGTTCTTCCACTAATTCAGTTAAGTCTCTTACTTTATCTTCCACTACTGCTTCTAGATGAAGAATTTCATTCATTTCTGTTTTTCGAGCAAGCTGACGAATATTACTATTTACTGTAATTGTAGATGGGAAGTATTTTACTTCAGTAAATTCCTCACCCTGCAATTGATCTTTTACTACCTCGTACCAAATCTTTTCATTCAGAAGTCCGGAGAATATACCGGCATAGTGCGCTGGCATATACTTTCCTCCCTCTGATTTTTCCTGCGCTATATTTATTTTATATTCCCAGCTATTTTTAAATTTAGCCGTGAAAGTCTTTTCTTCGATATTCAGGTTTTCTACTTTTGCTAATCCCCAGCCAGCGGATGCATATGTATTTGTTATTAGATCAACAGCTTCTTGAACACTAACATTTTTCATATCCTGAAAATACTCTCCGACTAATATGCCTTGACGAAATCCGGTAGCCTCAAAAACTAAAGCAGATGCTTCATCTCCCGAAATCTCTTCTATAGTATCAAAGAAGGACTTCATCGCAGAGGTAACCCAAAAAAGAACAGCATCCTGCTGTTCAAAGAGAAATTCTCCTTTTTCTAAATCCCAATTAAAATGAATGCCACCTATATCAATCCCAGCTTGCTTGTCCAATGTAAAATCCCCTTCCATGTTAAAGTCTTATACTTAGTCTACTACTCTAACAGGGAAAGGACACTATTTATATTGCTTCTAATTTTAAATGAACTGAATCTACAAGCTTCTTATAGCCTATTTCCTGATAGATTTTATTGGATGTTGGATTGAGCATATCTGTATATAACACACAAAACTCAAATTCCTTCAGTAACTCTTTACTTACTGCAGCAACCATAGTTCGACCATACCCTTTTCTTCGTTTTTCGGGGGGAGTAAAAACAAGAGAAACTGTAATTCCATTTGCAGTTGGCCTTGCCTTTTTCATCATGGAAACAACTTCTCCATGGTCTTCCCAGAGGAAGACTTCCTGTCGCTCTAACATAGATTTCACACGTTTTTTTATTTCTACTGGAGCTGATGAGGATAAGCCAGCATCCTGCTCAAATTGTGCGTACCATTTCTCTATAAGCAGTGCATCATTTTCCGTTGCATAACGCCACATGCCTGAACTCATTTCTAGTGTTTCCTCTACCTGGTCTAGTCGATAAAGCCCTTGATCCATCAATAAAGAGTAGCTTCCCCCTGTTTTTTCTTGCCACTTGTTAGCAAATAGAACAGCCCACTCCTTCACACTGATTATTGATTCTACTGGTACAGCATGAGTGATTAATTCGTTTATACATATGTTAGTGGAAGTAGAGATTTGATTTTCATCAACAAAAATAATATTTAAAGGATGTGGAGGTGTCATTTGAAAAATTGCTAATATTTGACCATTTTCTTCAATAGTAGCCATGTACGGATTATCGTATACCCCGGCTTTTATACTTTCTAGAACACCTAGAAATAAGCTGAATTTATCTTGGTTTTTCTCCAAAAAAGGTGTAACTCTACTTGCAAATTTGTCTACTTTTTCATAATGCTGAAAATTCATATAAATGACCTCCATTTCTCTTTGTATGTTAATATAACCTAAAACACTGCCGGAGGGGATACTTTTATGAAAGTTGTTTCGATTAGAGATATTCACATAGGAAAAGGTGCACCAAAAGTCATTGTTCCACTAATGGGAAGAACTCTAGATGAGCTCCTTTTGGAAATAAAAACAATTAAACAAATAAATTTGGATATAGTTGAATGGAGAGCAGATTTACTTGAGGATATTGAAGATATAGCTAAAGTAAAACAAACACTTGCTGTCATTCGAGAAGAACTATATCCTATCCCACTTCTGTTCACTTTTAGAACACATCGTGAAGGTGGGAACAAAGCCATAGAAGACTCGTACTACGAGACACTTCTAATAGAAATGATGAAAACGAAAGAAATAGATTTGCTAGATGTAGAGTTATTCTCGCCTAAAGTGACAGAAATTATGGAAGCTGCAAAAGAAGAAAATGTTACTATCATTATGTCTAATCATGACTTCGTAAAGACTCCAGCCAAGGAAGAAATCATGTGGAGACTTAAAAGAATGCAGGAGTTAGATGCACAGATAACTAAAATTGCCGTAATGCCAAACAATCCAGCAGATGTTCTGACACTGCTAGATGCAACTTACACAATGCAGTCATTATATGCAGACCGTCCGATGATCACCATGTCTATGGCTTCTACTGGAGCAATCAGTCGATTAGCTGGAGAGGTTTTCGGCTCTTCCGCAACATTCGGTGCTGGTGTAGAGGCCTCTGCTCCTGGTCAAATTCCAGCAAATGACCTTAAACATATTTTAGAATTACTACATACAAAATAAAAAACAGGTCGAAAAATGACTAATCCTTCAAGGTCTAACCTATTTCTATCGTTTTCGAAGGGCTTTTTTAGACACACTTGTTGCTCTATTATTGCCAAGTGATTTTTGGGATGTTGGTCGGACGTCGTTAGACTATCTGGTACCCTCCTCCAACTTGTAAATACTCTAATTGCAAAATTAATGAGGTGTAATAAATTTGTATTGGGAAGAAATAGAGGACAAAATACTATTGCATACCCCGTCTGGATTTAGCTTTTCTAAGAATCTTCATTATCTCTCCAGATCAACCAACGAATGCTTGTTTCTTATTCAGGACAACAAAATCCGAAAAGCAGTATCACTAGAAACCTGCACTCCATTAATAGAGATCAGCGAGTGCGAAGATCAAATACTAACAATTGAATTTTTAAATCATACACGTCCAGAAAATAAAAGCAGTCGCGAAGAGCTCGTAGCCTATATAATTGAGTGGTTTGATCTAAATGTCGATTTGCGGGAATTTTATCAATTAGCTTCCGGTGATCCTATATTGTCACACGCGATAAAAAAATTTGAAGGATTACGCATTATGGGCATTCCTGATTTGTTCGAAGCAATGGCATGGGGGATACTCGGTCAGCAGATCAATCTAACATATGCTTATACATTAAAGCGCCGTTTAGTTGAAACTTTCGGTCGCACTGTTCGTTTTGAAGGCCACGACTATTGGTTATTTCCAACACCCGATGCTATTGCGAACCTGACCGTACAGGATTTAAGTGGGTTAAAGATGACCGTAAAAAAGTGTGAGTATTTAATAGAAGTGGCAAACTTAATCCATAACGGTGTCCTTACAAAGCAAATGCTCCTTGAAACAAATGATGTAAAAAAAGCAGAAAAGATTCTTACTCAAATCCGTGGGATTGGCCCGTGGACCGCTAATTACGTATTAATGCGTTGTTTAAGATTTACTTCCGCTTTTCCAATTGATGATGTGGGACTACATAATGCTATTAAACAGGCAAATGGTTCCCAAACCAAGCCTACTAAAAGCGAAATCATGCTGCTAGCTCAGAACTGGAAAGGTTGGGAAGCATATGCAACCTTTTATTTATGGAGATTGCTTTACTAATAACGCAAAACTAACCTTACTCTCAATCTAAAAATAACCCATCCTTCTTCATTCATAAAAGGATGGGTTTATGCTTTTGCTTATTTTAATATATCTAGGATTTCATCAGATACATATGTTTTCTTATCTTTTAACACTGGTTGTGCTAAAAATAATTGCAAACTTTTATTGTAGCTGTAGACTTTCATATCACGAATTATTTGGATAGAACTGTTCCCTTTTGTAAGGGTTACTTTTTTTTGTGTAGAGGTAGAATAACTTTTCACTTCATACCCTAGATGTTCAGCTACTTTACGAAGAGGAATCATTTTTATCCCATCTTGTATAAAATAATCATTAATAATAATTTGTTTCAGTTCGGGTGAAATATAGTTTAAAGCGACAACCTTCGTTGGAATTGCTTGGGCTGGAATGCTTTTTGTAGCCATCGTATAGAATACAATAAGTTCCTTACCACTTAAATCTGGAAGTTCTAACTTTTCTCCTGCAGTATTTTCCAGGATAGTTTTATTATCCACTTTCAAATTCAATTCATTATCTAAACTACGTAGTTCTTCATCGAATTTCCCTACTTTAACGGAACCGAATGTTTTTTCATCATGTACAATCACTAATTCTGGAGATATTTGCGCTGGATATATCATAATCATCGGTTTATCTTTGTCATAGTAAGCATCTATTTGCTGTCCTTTTTGGAATGCTGATTTCTCAATCTTTTTCGTGGATCCACTATTGAATACAAGCGATTCGTCCGTTACGTTAAAAAAAGTTATCTGCGGCTCATTGCTAATTGTTTCTACCGTCAATGTGACAGTATCCTCTTTAGTTTCTACACTTGTAATAACTCCAGATGCTTTTACAAAATTAGTTGCTTCTACTTTTGCATCCCCACTTTGTGCATACACTCCTTGGCTCCATATAAGCCCTAACGTTAATATCAGTACGATAACTCCACAAATTTTCTTCATCAAACCACTCCTTTTTTTGTTTCTCTTTCCATTTGACGGTCTCATTTACAAAAACGTTACAATTTAAATGAAACATTCTTACTATTGATTCGTATAAGATGAAAAGAGAAAAATAGTTAGGAGTTTGAATATGACATTATCAATTAATCAAGTAACTAAGAGATATCAAGACTTTGTCGCTGTTAACGGTTTGTCCTTTACAATTGAAAAAGGAGAAATTTTTGGATTAATCGGTCAGAATGGTGCTGGTAAAACAACGACATTCCGTATGATTTTAGACTTACAGGAAACAACAGAAGGAAGTATTACATGGAATGGGCAGCCTATAAATTCGATTAATCGGGATATTCTAGGTTATTTACCTGAAGAGCGCGGCATCTTCCCTGCCATGACAGTAGAGGACCAATTATACTTCTTTGGAGAGCTTAGGGGTAAGCATAGAAAAGACTTAAAGAAAGAGGTAGATTATTGGATTAATCGTTTTGAATTAGAAGATAAACGAAAAGCAAAAGCAGAGACCTTATCCAAAGGAAACCAACAAAAGGTTCAATTAATCGCAAGCTTTATACATGAGCCAGAGTTCCTTATATTAGACGAGCCATTTAGCGGATTGGATCCTGTTAATATGGATTTGCTAAAACAAGCTATTCTCGACTTGAAGCATAAAGGAACTACCATATTGTTTTCTAGTCATCAGATGGATAATGTGGAAGAGCTTTGTGACCATTTATGCCTTTTAAAGCGTGGAGTATCTCTGTTTTCAGGTAGGTTACTTGATTTAAAGAAACAATACGGAAAAACAAAACTGGCTATTCGTACAGATGTACCTAAAGAGGTTTTAGCTGGATTACACGGCGTAAGGGATATTCAAGTTGGTAGAGACCATTATACATTAACACTTGAGGATGAATCGTATGCACAATCAATCTTTGACTATGTATCTAGTGGAAAGTATATAGAGAAATTTAGTTTGGATTATTTATCATTAGATGAAATTTTCAAGGATAAGGTAGGTGCTACGCATGTCTAAGTTTTGGTTATTAGTGAAGCAGCTTTATGTTCAAAAAGTTAAAGCGAAATCATTTATATTTTCTATCGTATTATATGTTGCTGTCATTAGTGGTGTTATGTTTTGGTCCGATATTAAAGAAGCGTTTTTCCAGGAAGATGCTCTAAAAATTGCTTTAATCAACGAGACAGATGTAGAAATCGAAGCTTTGTTTGAATCGACTAGTGATATCCAATTTACCTTCCCTACAGACGAAGTAGAAAAGGTAGAAGAACAAGTAATAGACGGGGACTTTGCGGCTGTAATTTTCGTGGAGGATCAAGATAATTCACTTACAGCAGAAATCGCCACCTTCGAACCACTGACGTTTAATGATCAGCAAAGCCTTTCTGCTACTTTACAATACGCAGGGAAAATTTATGAAGTGCAGCAGCTGAATTTAACTGCGGAGCAAGCTAACAAAATCCTTCAATCCGAAACTAACATCACGATGAAAAGCCTTGATGAATCTACCTCAGGTAAAAGTGAGGATGAGAAGGCTGCGGGAATAGGAGCTTCTTTTTTAGTAGGATTTTTAATTTATTCATTTGTTATGACATTTTTATCGATGATTACAACGGATGTTGCTTCTGAAAAAGGTTCTCGTGTTTTAGAAGTTTTACTTGCGAGCGTAAAACCATCTACACACTTTATGGCAAAATTAACTGGGACATTTCTTTTAGCATTAACCCAAATTGCAACATTATTAGTCGTTCAAGGTTTGTTATTTGCACTGATTGACGGAGGCTCGAAATGGGAGGTTGTGCAAGAACTGGTCAACGAATTATCCTACTCATTTATCGGATACTCCGTAGCGTTTTTATTGATAACAATTATTTTATATTTAATTCTAGGTGCATTATTAGGTTCTTTAGTCTCTAAGGTGGAGGAATCGAGTCAGGCTATGATGCCTGCGATGATGGTTGGAGTTATCGGATTCTATGTCCTAATATCTGGGATGGCAAGCCCCGACACGATGCTCATTAAAGTATTCTCTTACATCCCTTTCACATCTGGTATGGTCATGCCACTTCGGATTGGGGCAACGGATATTTCTTCATTCGAACCAATTCTTTCCATGTCTATATTAATCGGCACTGTAATTCTTCTGTTCTTAGTAAGCTTATCCTTCTATAAACGAAGTGTATTAACTTATAGTAGCGGAGGAATAATCCAAAAAATCAAAACCGTGCTAAAGGTTACGACTTAACAAAACTTCATTTCATTAAAACAATCGCGAATGTATCTTTGCGATTGTTTTTTTATACAATTCTTGATCACTTGCATAAAATAATGGATGAAAGAAGGGATGCATGTATGTGTGGAATTACTGGTTGGATTCATTTTCAAAGGGATTTGAGAAACGAATTGTCAGCAGTTGTAAAAATGACAGGAACCTTAAAGAAACGGGGTCCAGATGACGATAATATATGGAGTTCTCCGCACGCCGCGTTTGGACATCGTCGACTCACAGTAGTAGATCCTGTTGGTGGAAAGCAACCAATGACCAAAAATTATCAATCAAATGAATATACACTAACGTATAATGGAGAATTATATAATACGGAGGATCTCCGAAAAGAATTATTGAAACGTGGGCATACTTTCTCTGGTCATTCAGATACCGAGGTTTTATTGACCTCTTATATCGAATGGAAGGAAAAATGTCTTAACTATTTAAACGGTATATTTGCATTTGCTATTTGGGATCAGTTGGAACAAAAAGTGTTTATTGCACGAGATCGTCTAGGAGTTAAACCACTTTTTTATACCGAGAAAAATGGAGGATTCCTTTTTGGTTCTGAGCAAAAATCGCTTTTTGCACACCCTGCTATTTCTCCAATTCTTAATAGAGATGGTCTTGCTGAGATTATTGGATTAGGTCCATCGTATACCCCTGGTTCGGGTGTGTACAAGGACATAAAAGAATTGCGCCCAGCCCATGCATTAAGCTTAACTCGGAACGGGCTCCGGACTTGGCGTTACTGGAATGTAGAAAGCAAAGAACATACAGATTCTTTAGATGAAACAATCGAAAAAGTTCGCTTCCTAGTAACCGATGCTGTAGAAAGGCAGCTTGTATCAGACGTACCTCTTTGCACTTTCCTTTCTGGTGGTTTGGATTCTAGTATTATTACGTCCATTGCTGCCAAATCCTATTCAGAGGATTCTATATCCCCACTGCACACTTACTCCATTGACTATCAAGACAATGACAAGCATTTCCAAGGCAACACCTTTCAACCTTCAAACGACCTCCCTTGGATCCAAAAGGTAACAAACCATCTCGATACGAAACATCATTTCTCCATTATTAGTCAGCAAAAACTGGCAGAACATTTAAGAGAAGCTGTTCACGTGAGAGACCTTCCCGGAATGGCAGATATCGATTCTTCTTTACTATGGTTTTGCAGAGAAATAAAGCACGACTTTACTGTGGGCCTATCTGGAGAATGTGCAGACGAAATATTCGGTGGCTATCCTTGGTTCCACCAGGTAGGAAATTCGGAAAAAGGATTTCCTTGGATACGATCTAGCACGGAACGTGTACAATTATTGAACGATAGTTGGCAAGGTAAATTACAAATAGAAGAATACGTTCAAAATGCATATAAAACAACTTTATCTGAAACTCCGCTCTTAGAAGGAGAAACAACAATAGAAGCAAAAAGACGTGAGCTATTTTATATGAACATGACGTGGTTTATGACAACTCTTTTAGTTAGAAAAGATCGGATGAGTATGGGGGCTAGTCTAGAGGTACGCGTCCCATTTGCCGATCATCGGCTAGTTGAATATGCATGGAATATTCCTTGGGAATACAAAATGGTTGGCAATCAGGAAAAAGGAATTCTGAGAAAGGCATTTGAAGGCAGTCTGCCATTTGATGTACTTTATCGCAAAAAAAGTCCCTATCCAAAAACACATAATCCTGTTTATACCGGTATTGTGAGTACTATGTTAAAAGAGCAATTGGAGGATAAAAACTCCATTCTTCATGAACTCTTTCAAAAGCAACGGTTGAAAGATTTAGTCGAATCAAATGGAGAAGCATTTAAAGTACCATGGTTTGGTCAGTTAATGTCTGGTCCACAGCTTCTTGCCTATTTAGTGCAGATGCATATTTGGTTTAAGGATTATGATGTACAACTGGTGGATTGAAAGTATTCATCAAACAGAAAATGGATAAGAGTAAATCACTACCGAGAGTGAGTAATCAATCGGCGAGAGCGAGTAAATGCTGGTTGATCCCGAGTAATTGAAACGCCAGAGAAAGTAAACAATAAAAAAAGGATTTACTCTGCTCCAAACAGAGTAAATCCTTTTGTATTAGCTTGAAATCTCACGAAAATAAGCATCTATAAACGGCACGAGATAGTCTATGACCGCTTCATCAGGACTTAGCTTTGGATGATGCAACCCATAAGGTGAGTTAACACCAGCCCAAAACAACATACCTGGTATTTCTTGTAGAAAATAACCAAAATCTTCGCCAGTCATGGCTGCATCACATAAAATCGCGTTAGTAGCTGGGTCTCGTTCTGCAAATGCTAAAAATTCATCCGCAAGCAAAGCATCATTTTTCACCTGATAATAGGATGAACCGTAGTCTATATGAATGGCACATTCAAAAGCAACTTCTGCTGCTCGACAGAACGACTGAATTTTTTCTTTAATAATCGTCATCGTTTCTGCATCCATTGTACGAATAGTGCCCTCTAACCGAGCATGACCAGAAATGATATTTTGCACAGTTCCTGAGGTGAACTTTCCTATCGTAAGAACTGCAGGATTCATCGGATTAACAGAACGACTTACGATTGTCTGTAGTTGTAATAATAGAGTAGCTGCTGCGACAGACATATCTCGAGCTTGATGAGGAAATGCCGCATGCCCTTCCCTGCCAACTACGTCAATGAACAATTCAGAAGTATTGGCAAATAGTAAACCTGGACGAGTAGCCACAGTTCCAACAGAGTATTCTGGTGCTATATGGAAAGCAAATATTTTATCAGGCATTAATGCCGGTTGCTCTTTTTTCAACCATTCTCGCATAGGTAGTGCGCCACCCGGACTTTCCTCTGCTGGTTGAAATAGAATAACTACATGATCTTTTATAGGGGTTTCTACTAATTTTCTTAGTAAACCTAATGCCACAGTCATATGCACATCATGACCACAGGCGTGCATTTTCCCAGGATGACTGGATTCGAATGGCAGTCCAGTCACCTCTATTATCGGAAGTCCGTCAATGTCCGTTCTCCAACCAATCGTTTGTGAAGGTTTAGTGCCCTCTATTTTCACAACGATACCTGTTTTCCAAATAGTAATGGACAGTCTATCCTGTGGAAGTGAACGGATCTGTTCCAGTAAATAGCTTTGTGTTTTTACTTCTTCAAAACCTAATTCAGGTATGCGATGTAAATCTCTCCGAATATCTTGTAAGGTTTTCATCATCCACCAACTTACAACTGACGCAATTCTTGCATAATTTCCGTTTTCGATTTTGTTTGATCATCAATTTCTTTAATCACTTTAGCAGGTGCTCCAACAGCTACTGTATATGGCGGGATGTCCTTAGTAACAATGGCACCAGCTGCTACAACTGCACCTTTACCAACTCTACACCCTTCTAAAACTACAACATTTGCGCCAATTAATACATCATCTTCAATAATAACCGGAGTTGCAGAAGGTGGCTCGATTACTCCCGCTAGCACTGCACCGGCGCCAATATGACAGTTTTTCCCTACGGTTGCACGCCCACCAAGAACAGCACCCATATCGATCATCGTTCCTTCTCCGATTACTGCACCAATATTAATAAGTGCGCCCATCATAATAACGCTATTATCTCCAATACTAACCTGATCTCGAATAACTGCGCCCGGCTCAATTCGAGCATTTATTCCCTTCAAATCTAAAAGTGGAATAGCAGAGTTACGACTTTCATTTTCTACTACAATATCTTCAATTTGATTTTTATTTTCATTTATAACGGTTTCAATTTCAGACCATTCTCCAAATAATACTAGGGAATTTCCTTCACCAAACACCTTTGTATTTTCCCCGAAGGAAATCTGATCTATCTCATTTCCTTTTATGTATACTTTCACTTGTGTTGATTTCTTTGCGTGTTGAATATATGAAATAATTTCATGTGCATCTAGATGTTTCATTTTTCCTACCTCCTCAAATATGTAATTATTCTACAGGAATTTTTATTAAAAATCACGAATTTAAATACATACTTCAAAATAAAATTGAAAATTCATATTTTCGGATAACTTACAAACTACGTTATCTTTTCATACTCTGAGACAATTAAATATATAATATGCTATAATCCAATTAACAAATTTGAAGGGACGATGGGTGGACAATGATTATATAATCTTATTTCTCGCATAATATTTGCTGCTTCGTGCAGAACAAAATATTTTAAGCGCAAACGGAAATAGGATTAGTCTGCCCATTTTTCAGTACGATACGATTGATTTTCTCTACACTAATGAATGTGTAGCGTTTTTTCGTATATTTTTTATGGTCAGCAACATCCTTCCGTATTATTCGGAGGGATTTTTTTATTCCTCCAAGAGGAGTGGTTAGTATGACATTATTAGGAAAAATAAATGATATAAGCATTATTTTTGGAGACGACGAAGTACTACAGAACGCAAAAGGAGATATTCCATCAGATGCTGTGATTGGAATTGTTGGTGGAAACGGTGAAGGTAAATCTTCGTTACTCTCCGTTCTTTCCAATAAAGCAATTCCTGCTAGTGGGAAGGTAGAGTGGATTGGGAATTCCCCCTCAATAAGTTACTTTCAACAGGAAGATGAGCACTTTAGTCAAACAGAATATGAGCACGATGAATGGACCTACTTCAGTAAATGGACTGTGCCAGAAGGAAGAGAATATGCCCACCTAAGTGGCGGGGAAAAGATGAAAAGAAGACTGTCTCGTGTATTTGCGGAGAACTCTCAGGTTTTATTGCTAGATGAACCTACTAATCATTTAGATCAAGAAAGCTTAGCCTTCTTAAAGAAACAGATTCTTTCCTACAATGGCACAATCCTTTTAGTTTCACATGATCGTTACTTCTTAGATGAGGTAGCTGATTATATTTGGGAAGTTGAAAATAAAAAATTGACGATATACGTTGGAAATTATTCGACGTATAGAGATAAAAAAGCCGAGAAAATCCTAACCCAACAAAGGTTATACGACGCCCAACAATCAAAAATACAGCAGGTCGAGAAACAAATTACTGAGTTGAAAAACTGGTCATCAAAAGCTCATGCAGACTCGACTAAGCATGAATTCAACAAAGAGTATTACAGGGTTAAAGCGAAAAAAATGGACGTCCAGATACGGTCCAAAAAGAAACGACTAGAATTGGAACTTACCAAAAATACTGTAGAAAAACCAGACGAAGAAAAAGATGTATCATTTTCCATAGAAGGAAACAAGAAAAAAGGTAAACGTGTCATAGAAGCTAAAAATCTGAGAAAAGAGTTCGGTAAAACAATACTCTTACAGAACGCTTCTTTCACCATTCAGTCAAAGGAACGTGTGGGATTATTAGGTTCTAACGGTAGCGGAAAATCGACCTTTTTCCGTATGCTTTTAGGGGAAGAAAGCTTCCAAGGAGACCTTTGGAAATCAGAATCTATGAATATTGGCTATTTACGTCAAACTGTTTTTGACTTACCTGAAGAACAAACGCCATTTGAATTTTTTGGACCAACTGATTTTGAGATTAGAGGACTTATCCAAACACTCATGACGAACTTAGGTTTTTCCAAAGAACACTGGTCACGACCTATTTCAACAATGAGCATGGGAGAACGAGTGAAGCTGAAGTTAATGGAGTTCATGCTCGACCAAAAGGATGTATTACTGTTAGATGAACCGACTAACCATTTAGATCTTCCTTCCCGTGAGCAATTAGAAAAGACACTATCTACTTTTCCAGGAACCATTTTACTTGTAACACATGATCGATATTTCCTAGAAAAGTTAACGAACAAATTGCTTATTTTTGAAGATAAATCGATTCGAAAAGTGGAAATGAACTATAGCGAATGGATGTATAAAAACAATGAATCATTACTTGAAAAAGAACTATTAACACTAGAAACAGAACGACAGGCCGTGCTTGGAGAACTTAGTTTTTTAAAGAGTAATGACCCTAGATATAGTAAGTTAGATATACAATTTAATGAATTAACGAAGAAGATAAATGAATTAAAAAACAAATAACCTCGAAAGCAGTTCTTCCCCAAGAGCTGCTTTTATTGTGCGGTCTTCTAAGAATGTAGTTTCCAATCATGTTGTGTCGATTTCCCGGGAAATATGTCTGGATGTGTGTTCTTTTATTTACTTTCTGTTGAATTGGACATATAATAAAGTAAATCCAATAAGAAAAGTAGGTTTTAAAATGAAAACAATTCCCAAACCACTTGTAATGGTCCATCAATGGACAATTGTTTTATCTGTACTCATTGCGTTAATAACTCAATCTGCGTGGACCTTACTTATCCCGTTAGTCGCAAATTTATCGAGTTTATTAATAGGTTTTCACCCAATACTAATTTTGGCTAAAAGGTTTTTATCTAAACCTGCCAATCAATATATACAAGAAGACTATGTACAACTTAGATTTAATCAGTGGTTGGCAGTAGGCTTTTTACTCGTCGCTAGCATTAGCTTTTTCCTAAGCTGGTTGTTATTATTCAATTTCGCAACTATCATGGTCGGCCTAGCTGCATCCATCGCAATAGCAGGATTTTGCATCGGTTGCTTCGTCCGATTCCAATTTCAACAATGGAACTATCGCAGAAAAAATTCAGCAGTAAATTAGATAAAACAGCCTTTCCAACAAACAGGAAAGGCTGTTTATTTCTCTTCAAATTCGAAGATACTTTTTAAATTACTTGTTCCTTCTTCGTCTAATCTCCCATAGGAGTCGCCTTCAATAATCGTAGAAGTTCCGTTAACTTCAAACCAAATATAATACTCCACTAAACGTTCAGGCATATTAACGTCATCTTCCAGAAAAAGAACTGCTTTAACATCCTCTTTTCTCGCCATTTGTGGCACTACATTTCTTTCCCATTCAATCTGTTCGAATGCTTGGCTTAACTGTTCGACTTTATTCAGATCAGCGATAATTATTTCATCTGCATAATTACCATCTTCAGTTACTTTAAAAACGTCTACTCTTGTCAACTTTTCTATTGTTTCATTTTCTTCCGAACATCCCACTAACAAAACGATGGACAGTATCATAAATAGAACGATTAATTTTTTCATCTCGTCCTCCCTTTCTACTAAAATTAATGCTTATAAAAGCAATAAAGAGTGCAATTAAAAACAATCCAATAAAAAATGGTGAACTCAGATTGTCTATTCCATATTTATCGCCAGCGTACTCCCCGTCTCTCGTCGCCTTAATAAATGTTCCATCATCCTTCAGTATAGCAATAGCTTCATCCGTGCTTATCCCTTGGATGGAATAATACTTAGTTCCTTTCGGATAGGCATTTGAGAAATTACCAGAGTAGGTTCCTTCTCTGTCGGAATACTTCGTTACATGACCAACTTTTTTAACGACCTCATTGACCTGTTCAGTCGTGATTACATATACGTAGTCATCCCATACGACAAATGCATATGCCCAATCAGCTAATGACTTCAATGGAAATAAAAAAGATGCAGTAAGAACAAAGACAATACCAAGTTTAAATATTTTTCTACTATTCAAATAATAAACACTCCTTAAAAACATTGGACGTTCTAGCTCTATTTCTGTTTCATTATAATTGTTCAATAAAAAGGCTGTTTCAAAGTAGAATATTACTTTGAAACAGCCTAATTTTCTTTGATTATCCTAAATCCACATTGTGATAAACTTGTTGAACATCTTCTAAATCTTCAATTGCATCAATCATTTTTTCGAATTGTGCTTGAGCGTCTGCATCTAATGCAATATCGTTTTGAGCAAGCATTGTTAACTCTGCAACTGTAAAGTCTGTCACACCTGCAGCTCTTAATGCCTCCTGCACAGCATGGAATTGATCCGGCTCTGCGTAGACAATTACTGCATCTTCCTCTTCTAAAATATCACGAGCGTCAACGTCTGCCTCCATCAAGATCTCTAGTACATCATCAGCAGTTTTACCTTCTAAACCAATAACTGCAGTTGCATCAAACATATAAGCAACCGAACCACTAACACCCATATTACCGCCATTTTTACCAAATGCAGCACGTACATCGGATGCAGTACGGTTTACGTTGTTTGTTAGTGCATCAACGATGACCATAGAACCGCTTGGTCCAAACCCTTCGTAGCGAAGCTCATCAAAGCTTTCTTCGGATCCACCTTTTGCTTTTTCAATCGCTTTATCAATAATATGCTTAGGCACACTGTATGTTTTTGCTCGTTCTAGTACTACTTTTAATGCTTGGTTAGAAGTAGGATCAGGCTCACCTTGTCTTGCAGCAACATATATTTCACGACCAAATTTCGCATAAATACGACTAGTATTAGCGTCTTTGGAAGCTTTCTTTTCTTTAATATTATTCCACTTACGACCCATAAGTCCCACTCTCTTTCGCATAGCTAAATTTTATACTGTAATATTATACATGAAACCCATATAAACTAGCAAAATAAATACATTAACTTCCAGTACAATGCTATTAATTCGGATATAATTCTTGTAGAAATGCTATAGATTGGGTAATCATTTCCTTTAGAACATCTACATCTATATCATCGACTTTGTTTATATATACGCATGATTTTCCCGTCGTATATTTTCCGAAGCGTTTGAGTGTCTCTTCTCGCGTTGTATCACCTGTTGCAAAATACAAACTGATTTTTGCTTTTCTCGGTGAAAAACCTACTAAAGGAGCATCGCCCTCATGACCAGAAGCGTATTTATAATGATAACTCCCAAATCCGATAATGCTCGGTCCCCACATTTTAGCTTGATAACCGGACGTCTGCTCAAAAATTTCTAATAGTTTGTGTGCATCTTCCCGTTTCTTTGGACTATCCACCGCCTCGATAAATTCAATAACATCCACATCTGTCTCTTTTGTCTTCGCTTCGTATTTTGCCACCTTACCACCCCATCATTACTAATTTTAACAATAGAATACCATACAATAAAAAAAGAGCCTATTCCACTTAAGGAATAATGACTCACAATTTTTATTCAGTTAATTTCACAAGGAACCCACCATTAAATCTAGTGGGTTCATATGAAATGATAAATGCCTTTGGTGATATTGACATTATATAGTTTTTTAACTTTTGTTCGTTTTTTCTTTTTGCTAAAACCTTCATACAAAGTCTCTTCCCACCCATGCCGTCAGCAACCCAGGATGTTACTCCATAACCTTTGGATCTTATCCTACTAGCAAGTTCAATTTCTATGGAATCAACAATAACCTCAAATACTACATACCCTAAAGCAAGTCTGTTTTCAATAATACTGCCAAGATATACACCAAGACCCCACCCAATACAATAAGCAATAATATTTAATGGCTTATCTAAATTATCTAGAACCATCGTTAAACCCATCAAATAAACAAATACCTCTGCCATTGATAAAAATGAAGCTATTACCCTATAACCCTTTATAACTAAAATTAATCTCAACGTAGTAAGAGTCATATAAGTTACATTAATAACAATAATGAGCAGTACAATTGAATCCACATTTTTTCCAGCTTTCTTTAAATGTATTCATTACACAAAATCACGTTCCACCTCGAATGTTTTAAGCTCGTCATAAATAGCTTTTTCTCCCTCATAAGCTATTAAGTGATTTGTAATATAAAACTTATTCTTATCAGCCTTCATCGTACTTGTTGATTCCAGGCGGGTTTGCCATTCTTCTCTACCCACATTTAGTTTCCAATCACATTGAATAAACGCAGATAAGGGATCCCCTTCGACAATTTTATAAACATTACGATTTTCACTTCCGTATTCAAGGCCATTGTATGGAAGTCGTCGACAGCCTTCATCAGAAAAATCATCTAATATCCACTCATTCGTAATCGTATTATGTCTAATTTCTCTCGTCCTGCTTGATTCTCTTAAGATTTCACGTTCCATTACTTCTGCAGTTTCAGGTTGTTCAAAAGGAATTATATCTTGTATGTCATTTGGTTTACTATACACAGGTAAAATAAGTTTTGAGTCTTCATCTTTAATTACTTCAATCGTAGCCTCTTCAGCAGACGGCCATACATGTGGCCAACTAGTTGGAGAAAGGGACACTTGAAGCTTATGTCCAACAGGCAACTTATAACCTATTGCATCCAACTCAATCGTTACCGTAAACGCTTCGTTAGTGGGTACATCTTCTGGAAACTCATGGCTATTTCGGTGAGTTAAGTTTAACTGACCCCAGGTGATCAATTTAGAAGTTCCTTCAGGTGAAAGATCACTTAGGCGCACAGCAATATTTGCTTGTTTTTTATCACATTTTAGTTTAACTTGAACCTTCGGAAATCCTAAAATGGAAAGTTCATTTGTCAGTTCAACGCTTGTAAATGTTGTAGATAATCCATTTTCTATACTTTGGTCCGATGCCATATCTCCCTCCTGACCAAATGGACAAAAGACTCCCGCATACAGACCATGCTGTTGTTGTGTTTTTAACAGTTCTACTCCGGTATTTGGTGTTTCAACTAAATGCTGATTTCCAAAATAATAGGTTTGGTTCGTAACATTTTCAGTTGTCCATCCGTCTTCCGTAATCCACTCACCTGGTCTAACGAAATAATCCGTTTCTGGAGGTACAGCGTCTTGCATATATATGCGGAATGCAGGCTCATCCATAATGCCAGTTTCTTCTTCCTTCAACCATTGATCCCACCACCGGATACATTCTTGTAAAAATCCAATTTGCGGACCTGGAACTGCTACTTCCGGATATTCATGTGCCCATGGTCCGATTAATCCTTTTTTAGGACCTTTTAAATTTTGCATTAAACGGAAAACTGCATTTGTATATCCATCTGCCCAACCGCCAACTGCATATACAGGAATTTTAATATCATCATAATTTTCACATACAGAACCATGTTGCCAAAATTCATCTCTACGTTGATGGCGCATCCATTCTTCCACAAACGGTGGTGTTTTATGAAGACGTTCTAACCAATTTTCTCTCCAACTATCTCCTACATGTTTAGGATCTGCAGGCCGAGCATTGTATACTAACATTGTTGAAGCCCACCAGAGCATGTCCGATGCAAGTAACGCCCCGCCTTTGTAGTGAACATCATCTGCATATCGGTCGTCCGTTGAACATAGAGTAATGATTGTTTTCAATGCTCTGTGTTGCCTTGCAGCTACTTGGAGTCCATTAAATCCACCCCATGATTTCCCAATCATACCTACAGAACCTGTAGACCATTCTTGCTTTTCAAGCCAATCCAAAATTTCCAATGCATCGTCTTGCTCTTGCTTTAAATATTCATCGTATAATATTCCTTCCGAATCTCCTGTTCCGCGCATATCCACTCGAACACAGGCATAACCATGTCCCGCGAAATATGGATGTCTAAGGGAGTCACGGAGTGCAGTGAACTCATTTTTTCGATATGGTAAATACTCTAAAATAACTGGCACTGGCTGTTGCTCGGCTCCTTTAGGTATCCATAACTTAGCAGATAAACGGGTTCCATCAGACATGGGTATCCAAATATGATCTGTAACTTCTACTTCAAAAGGAAAGTCTTTCTTTATCGATCTTGTACTTTCTCTAACATTAAAAACCATTATTTTTCTTCCTCCTTCACGTATTGAACAACTTCATTCGGAAAATCTGTTTTAAGCCAACGTATTAGAGAAGTTACAAGCAATACATAAATGATAATTACTGGGACCGAAACAATAACGGAAGACGTTTGGATAACCTTTAATCCACCAATTAATAAAAGTGCAACCGAAATAGAAGCTAAAATTGCCCCCCATAACATCCGATGCCATCGGGCTGGTTCCTGTGTTCCCTCTAACTTTTTAGTTGCAATAGCAGATAAAATATAAGTAGCGGAGTCCAATGAAGTAGCTAGGAAAATAAATCCAAGAACTATAAAGAACGGTAAAACTAACTCACTAAAAGGTAATGTTTTTAGGATTGCCACTACCGCAGCAGGTCCTCCATCATTATTTAAAATATCTACTACATTCAATTTGTTAGTCAATTGAAGGTCCATCGTATATCCACCGAATACCCCAAAATAAATCCAACTTCCTAAAGAGCCCCATAACAAAATATGTGTTATTAGTTCACGAATTGTACGGCCTCTCGAAATTCTTGCTACGAAAAGTCCCATAAACGGTGCAGTAGCTGCAAACCAAGCCCAATAAAATACTGTCCAGGCTTGCGGGAACCCGCTTTTATCAATTGGATCTGTATAAAAACTCATCATCGCAAAGTTTTGTGCCATGATCCCGAAGCTATTTGTAAAATAAGAAAGAATAAATAGGGTTGGACCCGCAATTAATACAAAGACAGCAAGTGCCAGTGCCATATACACATTCCAATCACTCAATTTACGAATACCTTTATATAATCCCATATAAGCACTTGCACAATAGATAATCGTCCAAATGACGATAATTACTATGCTCAGCTTCATGGATTGTCCTACACCAAACACTTCGCCAATTACATTAGATACCATTGGTACACCTAAGCCAAGAGAAGTTCCAAGCCCACCAACTAAACTCCAGATAACCAAGATATCGATTACTTGACCAATAAAACCATCTGCATGCTTACCTAGAATTCCACGACATGCAGTGCTTATTTTTAGAGAATGATTCTTTTTAACAAAAAATGAATAGGCGATAGTTACTGTCGGCATTGCATACAGGCACCATGCTGAAATCCCCCAGTGAAACATACCATACGCAACTGCCCAATTTGCTGCCTCATTACTTTGTGGCTCTATACCAAATGGTGGTCCAATATAATAGTAAATAGGCTCCATCATAGACCAAAACATTATACTTGTGCCCATCCCCGCACAAAAGAGCATAGCTCCCCAGCTGAAAGTCGAAAACTCAGGTTTTTCTTCTCCTAATCTCACTTTTCCATATTTACTAAAAACAAGCCATATTAACATTACAAACAGACCAAAAGTTAGGAATTGAAAAGCCCAATCTAGTTGCCGAGTAATACCAGTCAAGATACTATTCATAAATGGTTCTGCCGATTCTCTAAACACAACTAATGTTACTGTTGCTATTGCAATAACAATAAGTGATGCCCAAAAAACCAATGAATCAATCTTAACTTTCCCCATTTCTTTCTCCATACTATTTCCCCTTTTCTAACCACGATTAAAAAATAATCATGATTATTTTTAGAATACTTCGACATTGTATCATGGTATAATTAATGCAGCAATATATTTTCTGAAAATTATTTTATTTAAGTTAGGTGATATGATATGGAAAAAAAAGAGATGAAAAGAAGAAGAATGTGGACTTATTTTATTGATGCAACCGAGGAGTTAATAAAAGAAGAAGGTATACAGCAAGTAACAATACGAAGTGTTGCTGAAAAAGCTGGCTATAATAGCGCTACAATCTATAACTATTTTAGCGAGTTTTCTCATCTTCTTTTCTTTGCTTCCTTCAAATTTCTAAAACCATACTTAACGCATGTAACTAAAGAAATGAAAAAACAAGACGATCCTATCCAAAAGTATCTTATTGCTTGGGAATGTTATAGTGAATACTCCTTTAAAAATCCGGACATTTTCAACGCTGTTTTTCTAATGGACTTGGGGGAACATGTAGGTAATTTACTAGAGCGTTACTATGAACTCTATCCTTCAGACTTATTAGAAATACCAGAAGAACTACACCCACTATTATTTGACCGTAATATTTCTTCTCGTGGACGTTTTGCTTTAAGCGGAATGGTCGAAGCTGGAATTTTAAACGAAGAAAGAGCGGAAGAATTAAATGAACTTACCAATTTAGTTTGGCAAGGAATGTTCTCAAATTTGTTAAATAATCGTGCTTATTACACTCCAAAAGAGGCTCATGAACGTACGATTAAATATGTAAAACAAATTATTGAAATGATGGTTAATGACAAATAAGGAGCATCCCCATACTGTGGAACGCTCCTTTATCAATTTAATTTTTTCTGCTTTTATAGCAAGTAAGCTTTAGTTACGACAATTCCTTATACTCTTTTTTTGTTTTATTAATAATGATAATCTTTAACTTTTCTTTCAACCTTATTTAAGCCTTCTAAGGGGGTTAAGTAACAGTGTCTCTGAGCGATTTTGTCCAGTTAATCTCCCTCGATAGCTACTTTTTATAATAAGCCCTTGAAACGAGTAGACCAACCACTCCTAGAACTATAAATAATGAGGCCTTAACAGCTACAGATACAAATGAAATATCGAACAATATGATTTTTGCTAATGTCACAAACAAAATACTGACACCGACGTACTTGCCTTGTGAAAATGAAAAACGACTTAATATCATAAATAGTATAGCCACGAAAATCCATAATGAACTAGTAATGACCCGCTCCATATTACTTCCTGTTTCCCCTGAAAATAAGACAGCAATCATATGCAAAAAGTATAATATCAAAACTGCGATAAATGATACTCCGATAGTTAAAACAGTTCTTTCTATAAAAATACTAGCTAGCAAATAAACTCCATAAACTGTACCTACTATAAACACTACCCAGTGTAGCATTTCCCATGATACCCAACTCGTAATTGCAATAGATAGCACATAGTAGACAGCTATGAAATAACTAATACTCAATAGAATTAAGTGTAAAGAATGTTTGAACTTTTTATATACGAAGAAGTATATAAAGCTCAATCCTATTATTCCTTCAAATAGTAGATTCTCTATTTGGAGCTGCATTATATTTAGCAAAGAAACGGACCCACTCGCGATAAATATTGGTGCACGAATGGAATCTTTTTGATATACATAATAACAAATCCCATAGATGAGCGTAGCAATTGTCATTAATACTGTTGCTTCGTTGTCCGTGAATATTACACGAATCCATAAAGCAGTTAATAGCATAATAGAAAATAACGTATATGCTTGTTCCTTTAACAACTGCTTCGTCTTCAATAGACTAACCAATAAGGCACAATGTTGTACGAATATAGGAAGCATTGCAATCCATTTATATTCGTCAGGTACATTTGCAAAAATAAAGAATACTAAAATTGCTACCTGTAAGAAAACAACCGATATATAATATAATGCCTTGTAGGAATATTTTAGGGCTATCCATAGAAATACTGTAAAAAGTACAGTCTCGTAAAAAGAAAACAACGGAATATTTGGTGATGTACTTTTAATAAGAAAAGGAACAAATACCCCTCCAACTACAGCAACAATTCCAATTCCTTGTGAGTGGTACTTATACGTCAAGAATACTCCTAACGTGATCCAAATAAGATTTAAAACAAAAGCTACCGTTGGTCCAGATAAATTATAGAGCTGATGCATGGCAAAAGTGGTCAACATTAAAATAGGAATAGACCCACCAAGGAGCATATGCCCTAAATTCTTTCGACTTTTTTTAATTTGCCATATACCTAATGCAATTAATACAAAACCAACGACATAACCAATTATTACTTTTACGGTTGGTTGTAAAAAACCGTAATCCGACACCGCTTTGAATCCCCAAATTATTCCCATTATAAATACGATAATAAATAGAGGAGGCAGTATTTTCTGGAAGATTAGCACATCCCATTCAACAGGTTGTTTTACTTCTTCTTGCTGCTGTATGATAGGTCTCACTGGCTGAGAGATATTCGGTTTCGTATGTATTTGCTGTTCTAAAAATCGAACCCTTTCTTCTAATTGCTCTATACGCTTTTCAAGAAGTTCACCTTTCTCCATTCAACCCCTCCTTAATATGTTCTACTCATAATATTAGACAAATTTTAAAAATATCCTTTAAACCACATTGATAATTGATCATAAACAACATGAGGAGCTATCATTTAGATAGCTCCTCCTCTTTAAATCTTTATGTCATTTTTTCATAAACCTTAATTGAGCCTCCAAAGGGACCGTAAGTAACAGCTGAATTCACCCAACCATAGCTTTCATAGTACCCTTCTAAATCACTAGCTAAATATAGTTTTTCATATCCTAGTTTTGCAGTCACATTTAGCCCGTGTTCTAATAGAATTTTACCAATAGACCTCCCCCTATATGTCGGTTTCACATATAAGCAGGCTAACCATGGAAATAAATCTTGTCTACTATTAATGTCATTCCGAAGTAATGCATATGTACCAATAATTTCATTGTCCTCTACAGCAACATAAAATCTTGGTAAAGCATCCTTTTCCATACTTGAATGTATCATACAGTCTTTGTAAAAATCATAGTTCGTTTCATTTCCCCACTGCCCCCAAAACATTTCTACTGACTCCTCAAACAAATCAGATCGCTTTTGGATATTCAAAATTTCCATTTTAGTGCTCCTTTTCATATCATCTTCATCTTCTTTCAATATATAATATAAGATACTTAGTTTCCATAGGATGGTGAAAAAAAATGAGAGATCGTGGAGCAACTATCATTATTGAAAATGGCCAAGTAGCACTCATAAAACGAACGAAACCTCATATGACGTACTATGTATATCCTGGCGGAGGATTAGAAAAAGGTGAGACTCCGGAGCAAGCAGCTATTCGAGAAACGTTTGAAGAAATAGGTGTTCATGTTAGAATACAGCGTCCTTTTAAAATACTCGAACAGAGTGGCACGCAACACTTTTTCCTAGCAGATATAATAGGAGGAAAATTTGGACCAGGAATTGGCGAAGAATATACGGATCCATCTCCTCACAGAGGTGGCTACGAGCCTATATGGTTAGACATTAAAGACCTATCCTCACTGGATGTACGTCCTAAAGAAATTACCCAACTAATTACAGAGAACTAAACCGTCCAAGGTCCGCACAAAATGACAGGATAACTTTCAGACCTTCTATTAAGATGCATATAAGGAGTGAAGCCAATGGGATGGGTAGAGTCGATTCAACAAGCAATAAACTATATGGAGAATCATTTACTAGAGGATTTATCAATGGAACAAATTGCAAAGGAGGCTAATTCTTCTGTTTTTCATTTTCAACGTACTTTTTCTATCTTAACGGATATGTCCCTCGGAGACTATATCCGAAGAAGACGACTGACTTTAGCAGCGCAAGAATTGCTGAATACGGACAATAAAATAATCGATGTCTCCTTCAAATACGGCTACGACACTCCTGAATCCTTCACAAAAGCATTCCGTAAACAACACGGGATAACGCCTAGTGAAGCAAGAAAAAAGATAGGGAAAATAAATTCCTATAATCGCCTGATCATTCAAGTCAATTTAAAGGGGGCAGAACCGATGAAGTATAAGATTATCGAAAAAGAAAGCTTTCAAGCTGTCGGAGTGAAAAGAACGTATAACTGCAAGAATGGAGAAAACACACGAGGTATTCCTTTGTTTTGGGATGATGTAAATGCAGATGGTACAGATGATTTGTTGTTCCAACTAAACAATGGAGAAATCGAAGGTGTACTCGGGGTTTGTGTTGCAGACGAAGCATACCAAGAGAATAGCTTAATTGATTATTGGATTGCAACTGATCATGTAGGCGAAGTACCAGAAAACTTATCAGCTATTACAATTCCAGCTTCTAAGTGGGTTATGTTCGAGGTACACGGTCCTATGCCAGATGCTATGCAGGATACATGGAAACAAATATATTCGGAGTGGTTTCCTTCCAATCCGTATGAGCCAGCAGGAACACCAGAGCTAGAAGTGTATTCCGATGACGATCCTTCTAGCGCAAATTGTTATTCAGAAATTTGGATACCGATTAAATAATAGATAACAACAGGACAATTTTTATTATTCGTGAAAATTAGCACCTTTTATGCTAATGTCAGTATATGAAAAAACTTATCCCTCTTTTACTATTACTGGTTGTTGTATTTTTGGCATCAGGACAAACAGCTGAACAGCAATCGCTGCAGGAGATCTTAAAGGCATGGCTTCCTAACAAACCATTAGAGTCTTTTCTCAGTCTTATTCAGATTCCATATTGGGGTATTGCCGTTTCGGTGGAGGAACGTGGGTACTACGCTTTTGTAGAGTTTTTAATAAGAAAAGGTACACATTTCATTTATTTTGGAATAATTGCATTAGCCATCTATATTGCGTTGCCTAGATTTAAGTATCGTAAGGTTACAGTAGTTGTGATTATTATGTTACTTGCCGGTGCAGATGAATATCATCAATCTTTTACAAGCGGTCGGACTGCTTCTTTCCAAGATGTTATGTTAGATACATCCGGGGCAATTGCTGCGCTATTATTGGTTACATTAGCTCAGTGGTTAAAGCATAGAAAAAACGTTAACCAATGACAAGGTTAACGTTTTTCTTTAAGCATCCTGCTATTAAAAATTATGTATGTATAGGATATTTCAAAGCATTTTTCTCCATTTTTTGCTGTGCAGCTTCTATTAAGTCAATTCCAAGAACGTCAGCAAATTGTAAAAGATAAATGAATACATCAGCTGCTTCATCAGCAATTGCCTGTTTGTCTTTTTTGATCGCATCCTCTGCATTAACCCATTGGAAATGCTCTAATAGTTCACTTGCTTCTAATGAGACCGAAATAGCTAGGCTGCGTGCATCAGGATTTTCTCCCCAACCTCGTTCGTCTCGGAATTTCTTTATCTCTTTAGTTAGTTCTTTCATATCTTTTGCCCCTTTACGTTTATTTCAAGATTAACTCCATATGCAGTTCTTCATAATAAATTTCTCCTACCTTTAATGCCATCTCTTCTTTCCCAAATACGTTAAAACCTAATTGAAGATACAGATTCTTTGCTGCTTCATTACTTGATACGACAGATAGGTTTATCTTTTCAATCTCTTTACTTTCTTTTGCTTGTATGATTGCCAATTCCATTAAAGCTTTGCCTATACCTTTTCCTCTGCCAGTTGGACTTACATACATTGCGAAAATATTAGCACGATGCTTCATCTTCAAGCTACTTTCCTGTACAAGCGTGACCATTCCGATTAATTTGTCTTGATCGAATGCCCCAAATGTATAATTCCCTTTTATCTTAAAATTGTTCTTCACTCGTTCAATTGGATTGTCCCGTTGAATCGCTTCTTCATAGCTAGTACCAAATGCTTCTGGACTGTTTTGCAGTGCCTCTAATCTTAACTCCCAATATGCACTTGCATCTTCCGCTATTAGTTGCCTATATTCCATCCTTATCCCTCCAAAAAATAACTTTCCTCACAAAATTTATGTGCATATAAAACAAAGTCTCGACAAGCTTCTGCACGAAGAATTTCTGTTTCAAACAGTGATTGTGGATGCCCAGACATACGTATTCTCCATCCTTCTTTCAATAAAAGATGCCAACGGTCAGGCAAGGTCTTTAAGCCTGTTTCCAATGCTCTTTTCTTGGAAATAATTTCTCTATTTTCTAAAGAGTAAAGAATCCTACATATAGTTGTGGTGATGGATTCCACCATTTCATCCGAAACTGAAATTCTCACTTCTTTCACTTTGCTGTACCAATATTCATTCATATTATATTTTAAGGTATTGACGACGTCTTCCCATATAGTTGCAATATTTAGCTCTTTAATTGGTGTTCCTTGTAGTACAATTCCATACTCCTTTAGTACCCACCAGGTTACATGATTAATATCCCAACGACCAATCTCTAGACACCCATCTGAGCAGTAAGGATAAGGAGCTAGTGTATCATTAGTTTTTCCTAAATCGTCTTTTAATATATACATTCCATCTAACCTTGCTCCGCGGTTTTCATTAGTTAATTGAATATGAATATCCTTTAGAATTTCTATTTCTTGTTTGTTTGCTGTTCGCTTCAATAATACAATAAAATCAATATCGCTTTTTTCCTGTTCAAAAGCCCCTAATGCAGTAGATCCATAAATATAGACCCCTTCTATTAAATCCTTTGAGAAATATGTATTCAATAAATGCAAAAAAGCTTGCATCAATTGATATACCTCCTGTGGTAATGATTGCTTCATGACTCACTCCCCTCTCTATGTTCAAAATGTATCTTATGAAATAAAAGAGCTTGCACTACTGTACAAACTCTTCTTTTAATAAGGAGCAAATTGCAGCATCACAAAAATGTCCTTTTTCAAATGCTGACTTTCGTAATATCCCCTCATAAACAAAGCCTGCATTGGCCAATGTATTTTGGGATGCGACATTTTCTGGATCATAGAGTGCTTCTATTCGATTCAGCTCCATTGTATCGAAACCGTAACGCAAAATTGGTTGTAAAACCTCTGTCATAACACCTTGTCGCCAAAACTCTGGAGTCACTTCAAAACCAACCTCTGCTTTAAAATGTTCCTTCTCCCAATTGTGATAACCACAGCTACCAATAATCTTATTATCTTGCTTTAAAGCAATTCCCCACCGAAATCCCTCTTTCTTGTGATAGCGCCTTTGCCAATTTTTTATTAATACTTTTGCTTCCTTAATGTCCTTAAACGTATTCAAATCATAATACTTTGTGACCTCGTCTTTTGAAAAATAGCGAAATACTTCTTTTGCATCACTAGCTTCAATCTGTCGCAAAAAAAATCGTTCTGTTTCTAATTTTGGAAACCTCTTTTTATGACTATCATAAAGAAGTAAAACTACAAATTGAGCAATAGCTATTAAACCCGCTAAAAAGCCAAAAAAAATACTGACCCAAATATAGTTCGCAATTTCTCCATTTCCAATTGGCCCTACCCTCGGTTGATACATAGTGTAGATTCCCCAGGCATTACCGGCTAGAATAGCGAGACCTCCCAATAATAATATCCACTTTCCCATTCACCGACCTCCGTAATAGATTCATTCGTTATATACTGCCGAAAATCCTTGTTGAAATGAGATGTATTTTGTATTCATATTTTCTTCTCCTGATTTATTTCTTCTATAAATGCTGAAATACTCATTTCTCCCAAAACACCTACTTTATGTTTTCGAACAGAAACTGCATTATTTTCTTTTTCCTGATCTCCTATAATGAGCATATAAGGATGCTTTTGCATAGCTGCTTCACGAATTTTTAATCCAATTTTCTCTATTCGACTGTCTATCTCCACTCGATATCCCTTCTGCTCAAGTTGTTGTTTTACTTCCTCTGCATACTCACTATGTGCATCGGAAATCGGTAGTACTTTAACTTGAACCGGGGCCAACCACAGTGGAAAACTCCCCTGAAAGTGCTCCAATAAAATCGCTATGAATCGTTCAATGGATCCGTAAATCGCACGGTGAATAATAATGGGTTGTCGTAATTGATTGTCCTCGTCGATATAATTACAACCAAACTTCTCAGGCATTTGAAAGTCGAGCTGAACAGTGCCACATTGCCAGCTACGTCCTAGTGCATCTAATATATGAAAATCAATTTTCGGACCATAAAATGCTCCATCGCCCTCATTTACTTGGTATTCTACCTCCTTTTGCTGAAGAACTTTTTCAAGGGCTTTCTCTGCTTGATCCCAAACTTCTACTGATCCCATATAATTCTCTGGTCGAGTTGATAGCTCAACTTTATAGCTAAATCCAAATTCTGAATAAAATTCATCTACAAGGTCAAGTACCTTCGCTATTTCACTTTCAATCTGCTCCTCCAAAACAAATAGGTGGGCATCATCCTGAGTGAATGCTCGAACACGTAATAATCCATTCAATGAACCTGATAGTTCATGACGGTGGACTAAACCAAGTTCCGCATATCGAACAGGGAGCTCCCTGTAGCTTCTACGCTTACTATTAAAGATTAATACCGCGCCTGGACAATTCATTGGTTTAATCGCATATTTTTGATTATCTACATCTGCAAAATACATATTTTCATGGTAGTGATCCCAATGCCCTGATTTTTCCCAAAGCTCTTGCTTCATCATAATGGGAGTTTTAATTTCTTGATATCCTCCCCGTTGGTGCTTTTCCCTCCATAAATTTTCAAGTTCATTGCGTAATACCATACCTTTAGGTAAATAAAACGGCATTCCTGGTGCTTCCTCCATCGACATAAATAATTCTAGTCGTTGACCTAAATTTTGATGACTAACTCTTTCTTCTTTAACTGACATGTTAATTCCTCCATTTTAACCATAAATTTTTCCTAACAAAAAAAGACCACACCCATCCCGGTAAAGGGACGTGTGTGGTCGTGGTTCCACCCTAATTTGCAACACAAAAAAACGGTTGCGCTCAAATAAGATAACGGTTTCCCGATTATGGATAATTACATAAATGTGTTCCCCATAATTGCTCCAAGGTGGTAAATCCTTCTTTTTTCTTTAGGGGCTTTCAGTCGGTGACCCCATTCTCTGATAAGAAAATAATAAAGGATTCATGTCCTCTTCTTCGCTTGAATATTAAAATACAAAAAGACCACACCCATCCCGGTAAAGGGACGAGTGTGGTCGTGGTTCCACCCTAATTTGCAACGTCAAAAAAACGGTTGCGCTCATACAAGATAACGGTTTCCCGATTATGGATAATTACATAAATGTGTTCCCCATAATTGCTCCAAGGTGGTAAATCATTCGCTTTTCTTTAAGGGCTTTCAGTCGGTGACCCTATTCTCTGATAAGAAAGTTATAAATGATTCATGTCCTTTTCTTCGCTTGTTACTAATTGATTTTTCTTAGTATATGTAACAAAATTTGAATTGTCAATATTCCTTTTTTATTTTTTCGTAGTATTTCGTTTCGCCATTTGCTGTAACGGATCCCATACACCATTAAACGGAGGGGCATATGCAAGATCAAGATCCAATAACTCGGAAAAGGTCATGCGATGAAAAAGTGCTGTTGCTAATACATCAATCCTTTTATCCACACCATTCCCTCCAATAATTTGACCACCTAAAAGTAGTTGATCATCCTTACGATAAATTAATTTCATATGCATCGTTTCTTTACCAGGATAATAACCTGCAATATCTGTCGCTTCCTGAACATGTATGTCATATGAAATACCAAGTTGCTCTGTTTCTTTCTCGGACAATCCAGTTTTTGCCAGAACCAAATCAAAAAATTTCATGATGGATGTACCTACTATCCCTTTAAATTCATAGGTTTGACCAATCATATTCAATCCAGCCAATCGCCCTTGTTTATTAGCAGTAGTTCCTAAAGGGATATAGTCATTTAATTGTTTAATACGATGAAAATGAGTAGCACAATCTCCCGCTGCATAGATATTTTCCACATTCGTTTCTAAATATTCATTTACTATGATTGCTCCATTCAAGTGCATTTGAATACCAGTACCTTCTAGGAAGTCAGTTGTTGGTTTAACTCCAACAGCTACTAAAACTAAGTCAGTCGGATAGCTCCCTTTGTCCGTTATTACCTTGCGTACTCGAGTATCTCCCGAAAATGATTGAACTTCTTCATTTAATATTACTTCCACACCTTTAGCCTTTGCATGTTCATGGATAAGACAAGCCACATCTTCATCAAATATACCTGCAAGCTGATTGGCTCTTTGAATTATACGCACCTTTTTCCCGATACTCTCAAAGTTTTCGGCCATTTCTAATCCTATATATCCTCCACCAATTATTGTAACCTGTTGAACATTTTCTAAATCTGCGATAATCGCCTCTGTATTAGGAATCGTTTTTATCGTATGGATTCCTAACAAATGACTACCATCCCATTCCGGAATAACTGGGGTAGCACCAGTTGCGATTAGTAAACGGTCATAATTTAAGATGAACTTATCTCTCGTTTGTAGGATATCCCCTGACACCGTTTTATTTTTGGGATCTACTTGCGTCACTTCATATCCTGTTTTTGCATCGATACCATATTTACTACGGAACATTTCTACACTTCGAGCTATAACGTCTGTTGAAGAGGCTACTTGTTTCCCTACCACATATGGTAAACCACACTGTCCATATGAATATATATGACCTTTTTCCAGTGTCGTTATTCGAGCCCCTGAATCATTTCGTACAATTTCCATTGCCGCACTCATCCCTGCTGCATCCCCACCAATTATTACGTAGTGCATGAAATTTCCTCCTTTGATTTCCTTCATAACACTTTCTTATTCCAACCATAACCTTACTTCCAGTATAAGAGAATAATTACATTTGTTATACGCTAATTTTTTTCTTTCTTTAACTTATTCTATGTAAAAAAGGCATGCCCTAATAGGACATGCCTAATCCAATAATGTTAAACTACTCGGTTCCAAAAACGATGTGTAGCAATAGCTTTCAGGAAACTATCTACAAAGCTCTTGCCAGTTTCTTTGGAAAGAACGCCAGCTTGACCAGTAAAGTGAAGATTATCGACTAGTTGCTCCCCGCTAAATGTAGCACCAATCGGTTTGAAATGCGCATAAGCTTCCTTGATGAAATAAGAAGCCTCTTTTTCAAACATAGCCGTTTTGCCTTGAGAGCTTGCCACATAAACTGCATCAAACAATACAGAATCAGCGGTTAGGAAAGTATGGTCTACCGGTAGCAGCGTTCCATCTGCTCCAATGACCGACCCATGATGGTCACTCACAATTTCTGGCATTGTTCCGCCTGCTTTTAAATCTGCTAGAATTGTAGCCAAATTCTCGTCAAACCCTTCGCCGACTAGAACAGCAACTTTACGTGTTTGTGGAGTCATAGTCGTATTCAGTTGACTCAGTGCCGGTGAAGATTTAGTAGTATGGGAAGTACTTACCCCTTGCACGACAAGCCCTAAATTTTCCGCTACCTTACTCGCTAAATCCAAATCTACGTGCGCGAACATTTCTACTACTTGTTGGCGTACAGTCAGCTCTTTACATTTACCTAGCTCGAAGCTGAATGCACTAATAATATGTTCCTTTTCCGGATCACTCATGCTATTCCAAAATAATGTTGCCTGTGAGAAATGGTCCTTAAAGCTCTCACTTCTGGCACGAACTTTACGTCCATCGATTTTCTCTTGATAATGTGCATATCCACCTTCAGCTTCACTAACAGGTGTGGGAGTATTTCCAGCTAGAGAGTTTTTGTGGTAGCTCACTCTGCCTAAGTTAATTGATTGTCTCCCATATCCGTCACGTTGGTTATTATGGAATGGACAAACAGGTCTGTTTATCGGCAGCTCGTGAAAATTAGGTCCACCGAGACGGATTAACTGTGTGTCTGTATAAGAGAACAAACGTCCCTGAAGTAGAGGGTCATTGGAGAAATCTATTCCTGGCACAACACTTCCTGGATGGAATGCCACTTGCTCAGTTTCGGCAAATACATTATCTACATTACGATTTAATGTCATCTTCCCTAGGATTTTTACTGGGATTTCTTCTTCTGGCCATAGTTTAGTAGGATCTAAAATATCAAAATCAAATTTAAATTCGTCTTCCTCTGCAATTAGTTGAACACCAAATTCATACTCTGGATAATCGCCATTTTCAATCGCATCGTAAAGGTCACGACGATGAAAATCCGGGTCTTTACCATTTAACTTCTGTGCTTCGTCCCATACAACGGAGTGGGTACCAAGTAAAGGCTTCCAATGAAATTTAACAAAATGGGACTTACCTACCTCATTAATGAAGCGGTATGTATTGACACCGAACCCTTCCATCATACGGAAGCTACGTGGAATTGCACGATCCGACATTGCCCACATGACCATATGCGCTGTCTCCTGATTGTTTGCAACAAAATCCCAAAATGTATCATGGGCAGTAGCTGCTTGTGGAATTTCATTGTGTGGCTCTGGTTTTAAAGCATGTACTAAGTCTGGGAATTTAATAGCATCTTGAATGAAAAAGACTGGAATATTATTTCCGACTAAATCATAATTTCCCTCTTCCGTATAAAACTTAGTTGCAAATCCTCGAGCATCCCGCGCTAACTCACCAGACCCACGTGATCCCGCCACAGTAGAAAACCTTACAAAAACAGGGGTCTTAGTACCAGGTGTTTGTAGGAATTTCGCTTTGGTAAATTCACTTGCTGATTCATATAATTCAAACTCTCCATGGGCCGCATAGCCTCTAGCATGTACTACTCGCTCTGGTATACGTTCATGGTCAAAATGCGTCATCTTTTCACGGAAATGGAAATCTTCCATTAAAGTTGGTCCACGTTCTCCTGCTTTTAGAGAAAACTCATCCTCGGATACTTTTAATCCTTGATTTGTCGTCATTGCTTGTCCTTGATCGTCCACACGGAATTCTGCTAATTGTTCGTCTTTGCTGTTTCCAGTTACTTTCTTGTCCAAACAAACTCCTCCTCTATTTATCTCTTCACTATTATAGATACCCAGTATGACTTTCCAAAAACCTTCAATTTAAATTCTATCAATCAATTCCGATTGAAATAATATGAATTACTATTGACTTCATCCTGGTGAAGTAGTACGATAATTTTAACAACTCCATACTACTTATTAAGAGAAGCGAAGGGACTGGTCCGATGATGCTTCAGCAACCGCCTTGCCTAAGGTATGGTGCTACTTCCAGCAAGAAATTGAGAGATAAGTACATACTACTTTTAATCGCTCTTTCGGTTTGTGAAGAGCTTTTTATTTTTTTATAATACCGACTTAACTAATTGGATTAATTATTATAAGGAGACGATAAATTTTGAGTAACTTATACATTAAAACAGAAAAACAGCGACAATGGATAAATCGTTTATACGAATTAGAGCATAAATTTAAGAGTAAGTCCGCGGAAATTGACGAACAATCTGTTTTCCCACATGAAAACGTGGAGGATTTGATAAAGCTTGGTTATGCAAGTCTTACTCTACCTGAATCCTATGGAGGCAATGGCTTTTCGGTTTACGATATGGTTCTACTACAAGAAACACTTGCCAGCTTTGATGCAAATACGGCTTTGTCTGTGGGCTGGAGCCTAGGTGTAGTTGGTGAACTATACGAAAACAAGCTTTGGACCAAGGAAAAATTAGATTTTTTCGCAGCAGAAGTATTAAATGGCGCTCTCATCAATCGTTCTGTCAGTGAAGCTCAGACTGGAAGTCCAACACGTGGGGGAAGACCTGGCACAACTGCTATTAAGAATGGAGATACATGGGTTTTAAATGGACGTAAAATATTCACGACCGCTTCCCCTGTGCTTTCCTACTTTTTAACATCTGCTTGGATTGAGGAACAAGAACGAGTTGGCTTCTTCTTAATCCCTCGTAATTCAGAAGGTCTTTCTATTGAAGAAACCTGGGATGTTGTATCCATGCGCGGAACAAGTAGTAATGACTTAGTATTAAATAATGTAGTTGTACATGAATCGTATTTGGTAGAGCTCCCTGAATTCACTAGTGGTGGGAAGATCAATGGTTGGCTTCTACATATACCAGCAACCTATCTCGGAATCGCACAAGCTGCTAAAGATTACGCAGTCCATTTTGCCAATACCCATTCACCGAATAGCCTGAATGGACCTATCGCTCAGTTGCCTAACGTTCAGCAGCTTATCGGAGAAATAGATTTAGAGCTTACAAAGGCTAGATTAGTCATTTACGGAGTTGCTTCTGCATATGACAATGAGTCTACTAAAGAACTATTATCCAACGAAGTAAGCGTAGCGAAGCATATCGTTACTAATTCAGCAATTACTATTGTCGATAAAGCCATGCGTTTAGTGGGTGCCAAAAGCTTGCAGCGAACAAATCCACTACAACGTTATTACCGAGATGTTCGTGCAGGACTCCATAATCCTCCTATGGATGATATGACCATTAAAAAACTAGCACTTTCTGCGTTAGAAGAAGATAAAAATAAAAAATTAGAGAAACGATAAGGAGAATGAATATGAAAAAGTATTTTAAATTAGCAGCAGTTGGGTTAGCATCCATTACGATTTTAGCGGCTTGTGGTTCTGGAGAAACTTCTACTTCATCAGAGGGCGGAGATGTTCGCAAGGTAAAAGTGGCATATGACATGGCCTCTAAACCTATTTCTTGGTTAGATGACAAAGGTAATGCGACTGGCTACGATGTAGAGGTTATGAAACTAGTGGATGAATTACTTCCTGAATATGAATTTGAATATGTAGGAACTACAAGTGATGATCTACTAATCGGAGTAGAGCAAGGGAAGTTCCAAGTTGGTGTAAAAAATGCTTTTTGGACAGAGGAACGCACTGAAAAGTTTATTTACCCTAAAGAATTTTTAGGATTAAGTAGCGCTGGCCTCGTATTGAAAAAAGAGAATGAGCATATTAAATCATTAGAGGATTTTGCATCTGCCGGGTTCTCATTAGCACCGATTGCAGCAAATAATGCACAGTACACAGTAATAGATGAATATAACAAAGCAAACCCAGACAATCCAGTTAAACTAGATGCTGGAGATGCATTTACAGTAGATGTAGTTCAATGGGTAAATGAAGGTCGTGTAGACGGTGGTGTCATTATTGAAGGACCATTCCAAAAACAAGTATTAGATGAGGCTGGCCCTTACTACAACTTAAAAGATGAAGTAGTTTACAATGAATTTGCTGTTATTAAGACATGGCCATTATTCAACAAAAAAGAGCAAGAGTTTGCAGATGCTTACGACAAAGCTATTAAAAAATTACAAGAAGATAAGAAAACGAACGAACTTAGCAATGAGTTCTACGGTCGGGACCTTTTTGAAGTGTTAGACAAGGTAGAAAGATAATAGATATGTTTCCTATAGAGGCTGCCTAGCGTAGGATGCGCAGGCAGCCTTTCAAAATTTTATAGGGGGAATAATGCGTAATATGGAAAAATACTTTGATATATCGTACATTTGGAATTCACTTCCAGTATTGCTTCCGTTTTTAAAAGTCACTTTTATGGTTGCGGGTTTGTCTATTGTTTTCGGGACTTTTTTCGGTTTAATCCTTGCGGTGATGAAACTTGGAAAGAGTAAAATTGCTCAAAAAACGGCGAATTTCTATACTACAATTTTAAGATGTACGCCATCTATCGTGCTACTGTTTTTAGTGTATTACGGAGTTCCTGCTTTAGCCGATAATTTCGGGTTATATTTACATGATTTAAATACAGCTGTATTTGTAGTTATTACATTTACCCTCCAATTCGCCGCTATAATGTCAGAGGTTATTAGATCTGCCTATGAGTCCATTGAGAAAGGGCAATTTGAAGCCGCTGTCAGCGTGGGTTTAAGCCCCTTTCAAGCATATAGACGAATCATTTTTCCACAAGCGCTTGTTGTTGGACTTCCTAACTTCGGAAATGGGCTAATCGCATTACTTCAAGAAGGCTCCCTCGCTTATACAATCGGGTTAATCGATATCGTTGGTAAAGCGAATTTAATCATTGCCGCTAACTACAATACACATGCATTAGAGATCTTCATCGCTCTTGCGATTGTTTACTGGGTTTTATCTATACTAATTGAAAAATTCTTTGGGAAGCTTGAAAAAGTATTTAGCAAAGGAAAGCAAACAATTAACACGAATTAAGGAGTGTAAATAATGTCGGAAGGTTTAAATTATACGTTTTTAATAGATACATTTTTCGTTGCGTTATCCGGTGTGCCAATTACGCTTTTCGTTACGATTGTAGCTTTACTTGTTGCACTGCCTTTAGGTTTTTTACTTGCTTTAACACGCATTAACCAAGTGCCTGTATTAAATTGGTTCTCGCGAATTTACGTTTCTTTTGTCAGAGGTACTCCGATTATTATTCAAATTTTCATCGTTTATGCAAGTGTGCCATTAATACTCTCGCTTTTCTTTAATCGGTACAATATTAATATTAACGTCTACGACATCAATCCTATTTGGTACGCTTTTATCGTATTCTCTTTCAGCACTACAGCTATATTGATAGAGGTATTTAGATCAGCGTTAAGTACTGTAAACAAAGGACAACTCGAAGCAGCTCAATCAGTGGGTCTTTCTAATTTTCAAGCCTATCGCCGAATCATTATACCTCAAGCACTGGTTGTTGCTATGCCTAATATTTGTACGGCTACCGTAAATCTTATAAAAGCTACATCACTCGGCTATGCTATGTCTCTACAGGAAATCACATTGAAGGCGAAAGTTGCAGCAAACGCAGGCTATAACTATGTGGAAGCTTATATAGATATTTTCCTTGTATATATTATTTTGTGTAGTCTTGTAGAATACGGATTTAAACTATATGAAAAACGCCTACGTAGATACAAGTATGCGAGCGCTTAAGGAGGATTAGACATGTTAAAAATCAATGACATTCATAAATCATTCGGTAAAAACGAGATACTCAAGGGTGTCGATTTAAGTATTGATAAAGGGGATGTAGTAGTTATTCTCGGTCCAAGTGGATCTGGAAAAACTACTTTACTCCGCTGTATCAATTTTTTAGAAAGAGCCGATAGTGGAAATGCAACTTTTGGTGATTTACAAGTAAATTTGCACGATGCCTCTAAAAAAGATATACATGCGATTCGACAAAAAACGGCTTTCGTTTTTCAAAACTATAATTTATTTAACAATAAAACAGCAATAGAAAACGTTACGGAAGGTTTGATCATCGGTCGTAAAATACCTAAGGCAGACGCTATTGCAATTGGTAAAAAAGCTCTTGACAAAGTAGGTTTATCCGATAAATACGACTCCTACCCTAGCCAGCTTTCCGGTGGTCAGCAGCAGCGAGTTGGAATTGCTCGTGCTGTAGCGTTAAATCCAGATATTATCTTATTTGATGAGCCAACCTCTGCATTAGATCCAGAATTGGTTGGTGAAGTACTAACGGTTATGAAGAATATTGCCAATGAAGGTACGACGATGCTAGTAGTTACACACGAAATGTCATTTGCAAAGGATGTTGCTTCGCACGTTATCTTTATGGATGGAGGAGTAGTAGTGGAAGAAGGTTCCTCTCACGATATCTTCGTAAGTCCAAAGGAAGAGCGTACGAAGAAATTCCTAAAACGCGTATTACCAGAGGATTATACGTTTTATATTTAGGTCAATAAAAAGCGGAGGAAAATGACTAGATCATCCTCCACCGCTTTATGGTACCACTAATTTCCTAGGATGGTGACGGATAAACAAACGCCATAAGATTACCGAAAAAAAGGGTGCTAGTTGGTTGTGACGGACGTCACAACCAACTAGCACCCCTAATAATTCACTCGGTAATAATATAGAAAAACGACTGTCCAAAGCCCTTCGAAAACGATAGAAGCAGGTTTTGACCTTGAATTACCTGGCGTCTTTTTGTTCGGTTTTTCTTATGATCAATTTAACCCATGATGTTGTAGCCAGAATCTACGAAGATGACCTCTCCTGTTACACCACTCGACAAATTACTCAATAGCGCTACGGTCATATCGCCAACTTCTTGCTGTGTTACATTTCGTTTAAGGGGTGACTTTTCTTCAATTTGATGCAAAATTGTATTGAAAGAAGCGATTCCCTTTGCCGCTAGTGTTCTAACTGCTCCAGCCGAAACAGCATTTACACGTACATTGTTTTTTCCTAAGTCCAAGGCCAAATACTTAACGGATGCTTCTAAAGATGCTTTAGCAATTCCCATCACATTGTAACCTTCTAATACACGTTCAGCCCCTAAATATGTCATCGTTACGATAGAACCACCCTCTGTCATAAACGGAGCTGCTTCTCTAGCTGCAGCGATTAGTGAGTACGCACTTGTATCCTGAGCGAAAGAATATCCTTCTCTAGATGTTTGTAGGAAGTCTCCTTTAAGATCTTCTGCATGTGCAAATGCGACTGAGTGAACTAGACCATGGATCACTCCAACTTCCTGTCCAATCTGTTGAAAAGCTGCTTTCATACTATCATCACTATTTACATCACATTCTACTACTAGTTTTGCATCTAAGTTATTATCCTTCAATAACTTTTCTATTTTTCCTAGGGAACGTTCTTTACGGTATGTAAAGATAACATTTGCGCCAACTTCAAATAATGATTTTGCTACTCCCCATGCAAGGCTACGTTCATTCGCAACACCCATTACAACAATGTTTTTGTCTTTTAATTGTATTAAGTCTCTCATAAATACCTCCAATTTATTATTTACATATATTATACCTGTTATTAGTACCTGGTTATTAGTTTAATCATATCATAAACTCGCCTTTTTGTACTAAAATTTCATCAAATTAAAAACCAACTATTATAGCAAAAATAGTTGGTTTCTAAATATTATTGAGTTCTGACATTTTAATCTATTATAACAAAATATATTTAAACGAGTGAACCTCCCGTTTTACTATATTTAATAATTCCTTCTGCGCTTTTATAGGCTAGAGCTGCTACTGTTCCCGTAGGATTGTAACCTCCATTATGGGGAAAGTTTCCTGCCCCTACTACAAACAAGTTCTCTGCATCCCAGTGTTGTAAATACGGATTTACTACGCTATTTTCAGGACTAGCCCCCATGATAGTGCCTCCCGTATTATGAGTTGTCTGATAACCTACAATATCATAATCCGTTATGACCTCTTTTCCTTCTACCGTTTTCGCTCCCATTTCCTTCATAATATTTTGAGTTACTTTTGTAATATACTTATGCAACGCTCTATCCTGATCTGTAAAATTATACGTCATTTGAAGTAGCGGCAACCCATAAACGTCCTTGTATTTACTATCTAAAGACAAGTAATTTTCCTTATGCGGCATCGAGGCACCCTGAGCTCCAATTGATAATGTGCGAGTATAATTGTAAATTGAATTTTTCTTAAACTCTGCTCCCCAAGTCGGTGTTCCTCGTTGTATTGGATTTGTTTCGATAGGTCTATATCCGGTTTGTGTGATGGAAATACTGCCACCATGAATAAAGTCTAAGTCACTATGATCAAAGTTATCTGCATTATAATCATCAATAGACATACCAAGAGCTCCTGCCCCCATAAATGTGTTCATTTGCTCTTCAAAGTATCCAGTTGCACCTGGTAATATTTGATAGCAGTAATTTTTACCAAGCGTTCCCTTTCCAGTTTCAGGGTCATACTGTTCACCAATATTAGATACCATAAGCAATTTGGCATTATTCATAACATAGCTTGCCAGAACAACTACTTCAGCTTCTTGGATAAACTCTTCTCCAGACTGAGTATCCAAATATTTTACACCAGTCACCTTATTTCCACTTTTTATGACTTCCACAACATTTGCATGAAATCTCGCTTCAAAATTCCCAGTTTTTATTGCGGTAGGTATAACAGTTACCTCAGGTGATGTTTTTGCACCATACTCGCAGCCAAATCGCTCACAGAAACCACAGTATTGGCAAGCATTCAAGACCGCACCGTCTGGGTTTGTGTAGGGTTCTGATAAATTAGCAGATGGGAGCATAAATGGAGAATATCCTAGTGATTTGGTTGCCCCTTCAAACTTTTTCAAAATGGCCGTTTTTTTCATTGGAGGAGTAGGAAAATCCTGTGCTCTCTTCCCCCAAAAAGGATTTTTATCTTCTCCAGAAATTCCTGCCGTCTGATCATATTTATAAAAATAAGGTTCTAGTTCATCATAGGTAACACCCCAATCTTGAAGCAAATAATCACTAGATAATTTATTTGGACCATATTTTTCATCTGTCATCGTTTTAATTTGAAAATCATATGGATAAAATCTCCACGTATGCCCATTCCAATGAGTTCCCGAACCTCCCAACCCTTCACCGAGTAGGAATGAGCTCATCTGTCTCATAGGTAATGCTGGCATCTTACGGTTATTTCGAATGGTAATAGTCTCTTTTGCTACATCCTGCATTAATTCGTAACGAACAGCATACCGATATTCGTCATGTATTTTCTGATAGTCCTCAGTTCCTCGTTTTCTTCCTCTTTCTAAACCAATAACCTTTAACCCTGCTTTAGCACATTCAGCCGCAATGATTCCACCAGTCCAACCTAAACCAACGATAACCACATCTATTTTTGGTAATGTTGTAGCCATAAGTTTATCCCTCTACTTTCCTTTACATTCCACCAAGTGATTTTGGCTCAATTTTTTGGAACTTTTCTTTTTCAATGACATTAATATAGGCCATTTGGTGACCAGGAAACTCTTTCATTTTCCAACCATCCATATTGCGATTTCCACCATACATTGGATCTGAATAAGCTCCCTCTAACGTGGCCGTTCGAAGTAAGCGGAAGAAAAATGCTGAAGTAACTCCCGTCATAGGAATTTCATCGTTTTGAAAAGCAGTTAATATCTCATCCATTTGCTGTGCTTCTAAACTGGAAAATCCTTTTTCAAATCGCTTGTTTGCCTCTTCCTCCAACTTAGCAATTCCCTGCCTAAAGATAGACGCTCGTGTCAATCGACTCTGATAGCCTTGAGTTTTAGCACCTACAGCAAACGGACCTTGCATGTATTCTTTCGTATTGCTTCCGTACTGTCCCGCCAGCTGACGATCTATAAAATAGGGTACCCCTAACTCAATAGCGCCTGGTCCTAGGTCATCTTTTGGAAAAATACGCTCTGTCGCATTAGAAAGCACATCGAATTCTCTCTGATTTTGAAAAAATTGAAACCCCTCGTTAGTGGGCATGCCGTGATTGGTAGTACCTGTATCAGATACTTGTTGACCTGTCTTGTCTACATTTAGCCCAACTAAGCCACCTATTAACCCCCCACCTATTAAAGCACCAGTAGCAATCCCTGTAGTTTTAAGAAAATCTCTTCTTGAATAGTTTTTCGGTTTTTCTGTCATTTACATCGTCTCCTTAAAGATAATGATCTTACTAGGAACTTCTTAGAAAAGGATATACAAATCTATATATTTCTAATCATTCGACGAAATTTTTAGCATCTATAAATTTTCCAAAACATCACTACGGTTGCTAAATAGTCCATTAAATACTACGAAGAGGTTAGCTCCCTTTGCTCTAAACCTCTTCCCTTCAGTTTCGGTGGGATTCCGATAGATTGTTTGCTTATACTCTTTTAAATATTAAAAAAGAGTCTGGGACAGAACCTATCTCAAAATCAAAAGCAGTCCCAATTTTACTTATCGTAAAATTGGGACTGCTTCCTTCTTTATTTCAGCTTCGTCGCCGTTGTTCTCCGTTACGGCGGACGCTTTCCTGGGGGCACGGGTCGAGCCTGTAGTCTCTCCCACGCGCTTGTCCCAAAGGAGTCGCCGCCTTCACTGCGAACAACTATTTCCCCTCTTTATAAAGTAAATTAAATCTCTGCATAAATTCAAACATAAAAAAGGACAACTACTGTTAAATTTAAGTATCTTACTAGCAAATTCTAAAAGAAAGATGTGTCGCTATGTTTAAAGATTATTACAAGAACCAAATCATTTTACCTCTAGATTTAACAGTTAAAAAATAATATCGCACAAGATTTCACTTTTTTCATTGATTGAGACTACTTCTGCCCCAGCCTCTTTCAGATTGAAGACAAAGGGATCAGAATCGTCACATTCTGAATGCCTTTTGTAAAGCTAATAGATTTTAGATTATTGAAATATATATATGAAAGGCAAAATACTTCGCAATCAATATGTTGATTTTTAGTCATCCTATCCATTCACCTCGACGTTTATTTAGATAGTAGTTGATTGTAGTGTAGGCGGCGACTCCTGCGGGAACAGCCCGAGTCTCGAGACCCCGCAGGAGCTTGCGACGAGGAGGCTTGAGCCGGGCCCGCGGAAAGCGACCGCCGGAACAAAAATCAACCAACTTTAAATTATTAATACTATTTTATAAGAAAAAAGACTGTTGGCAAACTCGAGATTATTCGAGTTTGTCTACAGTCTGAGCTTTGTCATTTTGTATTAAAAACTTCCTCCAAATCATTACTTATGTGAATTGATTTTAGTTGTTTCCCTTTTAAATAATTATGTGAACCCATTCCTCCTATATAAAACGTAACCTGGTCTTGTTCACCTGCAAATTGGTCTAGTCTTCGGAGTAACTTTGGATCCCTTTCAAATGGCAATGTCGTGGATGCTGAAAGTAAAACAATCTTGGGTTTTAACTTACAGACTAATGATTCGATTGCTCCCGGTGCTGGTGATGCACCTACTAAAACAGTTTTCCAACCACGAAGCATGAATTGCAGCAAAACAATATGCATCGGTAACTCATGATTTTCCTCAGGCAAACATGCACCAATAACTACCGGTGCATCCTCCCTTAGCTGAAAGGTCTTTCTAATTTGTATTAAATAATCCCGAACACTCATGCTAGATACTGCCTCCTGGTATTCGTCCCATTCTTCTCTTTCCCACCTAGCTCCTACTTCATGTAGAAAAGGGATAACCACATTACTGATAAATAGGTCTAACCCTAACTGATGATAGGCCTGTTGCAATATAAGATTTAATTCTCCTTCATTACAATATGTTCCTTTTTCTAGTAATTGAATGACGTAATCGTTGAATTTGTTTAGTTTAGGTGGCTCCGCTATAAAAATTGCTCCTACATTGTCAGGTTCCTTTTCCATCATCTCTATGGCTTGTTTAATCGAATATCCTTTTTCAGAAAGAATCTTAACACTTAATAACGCATTTACATCTTTTTCGCTATATACTCTATATCCATTTTCTAATCGTTCAGGTTGTACAAGCTCATAACGCTCTTCCCATTTACGTATAACTTGTTTAGACAAGCCAGTGACATCTGAAACTTGCTTAATCGTATATATTCCATTTCCTCGTGTTTCGCCCATAAATGCCCCCCCTTGCTACTAGTTCGAAATAAATTGTTCCATAAGTATGCCTCATTATAATAAAAAATAGTATAACATTCAATATACAAACATTATACAACCGATTAATATAAAGAAAAGACCCTAATCGATAGGAAGTGAATTTAAGTGAAATTAAATACAAATTTATATGTAAGGATTATTCTAGACGGAATTATAGCAGGTGTAGGTTTGACCCTCTTTTTCAAAGTAATTCAGTCAATAACGGGGTATCAAGTGTATACCCTATTATTAAATATAGATTACATACCCCATTTAAACGAGTTTACGTTTCCGGAAGTAGTGGAGGTTGCATTTCATTTACTAGTATCCATAGTACTTTCGATTTTTTTATTTTTGTTCATTCAACGTCTGCAACCAAAGTCTACCGGCAGTGTCATAGGAATTTGTGTTTCGATTTGTTTTATTATTGGAGCTCTCTACTTTCCTACTACACTTTTATCCAATAGAACCCCAGCAATTTCTAGCATTCCTTCTCTAGTATATTGGTTGATTGGACACGTTTTATATGGGTGCATCTTGGGTAAATTATTGCAAAAAAGATTATACAAACATTAGACAAATAAGAATAATTATGATATGATCCATTTAATAAATTGACTAACAGGATGTGACCAAATGTTTTTAGCTTGGAATGAAATGAAAAAGAATAAGCTTCGCTTCACATTGATTGTAGGAGTATTAATGCTTGTCTCCTACTTAGTATTTTTCTTATCTGGGCTAGCAACTGGGTTAGCGAGCTTGAATAGGGAAGCAGTCGACAAGTGGGGTGCGACTGCCATTATTCTAACCGAAGAGTCCGATAAAAGCTTACCGCAATCCTCTCTAACTACCGAAGAGCTAGATGCTATTAGCGAAAACAAAACAGCAATTCTTGGACAATTAAATTCAATCGCAACAAATGGTGAGGCCAAACAAAATATTTCTCTTTTTGGTATCGATCCTGAAGAATTCATTATGCCTGACGTAACAGAAGGAGAAGTTTTTTCAGAAGTCAATGAAGTAATTGCTAGTGACACGCTAAAAGAGGATGGATTTAAACTTGGAGACGAGCTTGAACTATCTTCTACTGATGAAAAATTAACAATTGTAGGTTTTACAGATAGTGCACGCTTCAATGCAGCTCCAGTTCTTTACGGCGAAATAGATACTTTTCACAAGATTAAGTTTGGAGAAGCTGCAACAGAAAACGAAACACAAATAAATGGTATTGTTGTTCGTGCAGGTGACCTTTCTTCCATCTCTACCTCTAATGAAGATCTTGAGATTATTGAAATAGAAACATTTATTGAAAACCTTCCAGGATATACGGAACAAGCCTTAACGTTGAACTTTATGATTTATTTCTTATTTGCTATTTCATCTGTCATTGTGGCAATCTTCCTTTATGTTTTAACAGTTCAAAAGATTAGTATGTTTGGAGTAATGAAGGCACAAGGTATTTCAAACGGATATTTATCTCGTTCTGTTATTGCCCAAACATTTTTATTGGCATTCACCGGTGTTGTTGTCGGCTTTGCGCTAACACTGATTTCTGGAGCATTTTTACCAAGTGCAGTTCCGGTTTCCTTTGATATTTTCACCATGATTATCTACGGCGTAGTCCTCATAACCGTTGCTATCCTTGGTGCTGTATTCTCGGTGTTAACTATCGTAAAAATTGATCCGCTTAAAGCAATAGGAGGTTAATAAAATGGCTATTTTAGAACTTAATAACGTAACAAAAACATTTGGAACGGGACATAAACAGGTGGATGCTTTAAAAGAAACAAACTTTTCTGCTGAGCAAGGAGAGCTAATAGCAGTCATTGGTCCCTCGGGTTCAGGAAAAAGTACTTTTTTGACGATTGCTGGAGGATTACAAACTCCTTCAAGTGGCGGTGTTTTAGTTAAAAACCAGGATCTTGCAAATTTAAACGAGAAAAAACGCTCAAAAGTTCGTTTAAAAGAAATTGGATTTATCTTGCAAGCATCTAATCTAGTACCATTTTTAAATGTCGATAATCAAATGAAGCTATTAGATAATGTAAAAAAAGATAATATGACAACAGAGGAATTGGATGCTTTATACGACAACCTCGGCATTAAAGATTTACGCAAAAAATATCCAGCCGATTTATCTGGCGGGGAGCGACAACGTGTCGCCATTGCCAAAGCCTTGTATAGTAAGCCTTCCATTCTTCTAGCGGATGAGCCTACCGCATCTTTAGATTCGGAGAAAGCATATGAAGTTATGGAGTTATTAAAAAAAGAAACAAAGCAAAACAAAACTACTACAATCGTTGTAACCCATGATACACGCCTCATTGAGTATTGTGACAAAGTTTATGAAATGACCGATGGAGTACTGAGATTAATGGAAAAATCTTCAGTAAAGTGATTAGAACCCTACGATTTTTATAATTAAATCGTAGGGTTTTTTATTTTTCAACGTAATATATTGTATTTCATATTTTTCACAATTGTATTGAAAATTGTGATATGATAAAACATAAAATTTCATTCGTGTTAGGAGTGCTTATATTGAAAGTTCAACCATCTACAAAAATGTCGTTATTTGAAAAAGCAATTTTTGGAGACTTGAAAGCCGCCGCAGCTGCCAAACAAGCTCAAGGCTTCGACTTATATGATTTAAGCTTAGGTAGTCCTGACCTCCCACCAGATGAGCGCGCAAGAAAAGTTTTGTCAGATCTCAGCTATTTGACTGATTCATATGGTTATACACTTACTGGAACTATGCGCTTCCATGAAGCCGTAGCAGATTACTATAAACGTCGCTCCAATGTTACTTTGGATCCAAAGACACAGATTGTTCAAACGATGGGTTCACAAGAAGGACTCGTCCATCTCCCACTAGCATTTTGTGATGAAGGAGATATTATTCTTACAACAAACCCTGGTTATGTAGCCTATGATGCGGGGATTAAACTTGCCGGTGCTGCCCCCTATTATATGGAACTTTTAGAGGAAAACAAATTCTTACCTGACTTAGATGCAATACCTGAAGAAATTGCGATGAGAGCAAAACTCATGATATTAAATTTACCTGGAAATCCAGTTCCAGCAATGCCTGATCCGATTTTCTTTGAAAAAGTTGTTGCCTTTGCCAATAAATACAATGTAATTATTCTACACGATGCGGCCTATTCAGAATTCTATTTTACCGGAAATTCACCAAGTAGCTTTCTCTCCACACCAGGCGCGTTAGACGTAGGTATAGAGATCAACTCTTTATCGAAAAGCTTTAGCCTTGCTGGTACCAGAATCGCTTATATCGCAGGAAATGCAGAGATGATCAGTATCATGAAGCAGCTAAAATCCAATTTAGATTTTGGGATATTCGGTCCTATTCAAGAAGCCGGGATTGTTGCGTTAAACCATGCAGAGGAAATAACAGAAAGCTTGCGCAAGACTTTTTCAGAAAGACATGCCTTCCTCACAAATGCATTAACTGATTTAGGATGGAAGGTAGCTCCTTCTACTGGCGGGATGTTCGTTTGGGCAAAATATCCTTTTCAAATGAATGACAAAGATTTCGTTTTTGAAGTAATTGATCAAACCGGTGTAGTAATGGTGCCAGGAACTGTTTTTGGGTCTGCCGGAGCCGGCTTTGTTCGTATTGCATTAGTGCAGGATATCGAAATACTGAGAAAAGCAGTAGATCAATTGAAAAAGTTAAAAGTACTAACCATTTGTTAATGCAATCTAAAAAGCAATCTCTAGTCGATTCTTGACTAAAGATTGCTTTTTACTTAAGGTGACTTCAAAGGGACTAGGTTTTGCCGCATTTTTGATACTTGCTCAGGTTTCACGTAGCCCATCTTCCCTTTCTTTAGGATGTACAAGTGCGAACCTTTCCCAACGTCGACTTTTCCATCTAAAATACATAATAGTGGCACGAGTCCACTCATCTGCTGCTATCGCCAGCCAAACACCAACTAACCCTAAATCCAGTACAAATATCAAAAAATAGCCTAACGGTAAACTCATTAATACCATAGACAATGCTCCCATAATTACTGGAAAAGTTGCATCACCCGCTGCACGCAAGGAATTGATAATGACAATATTTACGGTGCGACCAGTTTCTAATGCAAAGCTTAGTAGCAGCACAGAGGCTCCAATTTCGATAATTTGTTCATTGTCCGTAAATAAACTCATTAATGGATAACGAAGGATGATGACAATCGTTACTAGTGTTAACGTAAAAATCATCGCCCATTTGACACTAAACCATACCGATTTAAATGCTTCTTCTTTTTCATTTGCCCCTACAAATCTTCCGACAATAATTGCTGTTCCCATACCGATGGCGATTGCAAATAAATAAGTGAACATCGAGATATTCACGGCATATTGCCTAGCTGCCAATGATTCTGCTCCCAAATAAGTAACATAATATAAAAATACAATTTGACAGCCTTGGTATAAAATCTGTTCAAAAGCAGATGGAAGACCAATTCTTAGAATCTTTTTAATATATTCCTTCGAAATAGTAAAATAATAATTAACCTGCACCCGATACTCCATCACTCGGTACAGCAGCCAGAAAAATACAAGTAACGCGATAAAACGACTAAGCACAGATGAAATAGCTGCTCCTTGAACACCTAATTCTGGGAAGCCAAATTTCCCAAATATTAATACATAGTTACCTAGAACGTGGATAATATTCATCCCAAGGGAAACAAACATCGTCTGCTTTGTAAAGCCATGAACACGAATGATAGCGGCAAGTGCGTTAATAATGGCTTGCAAGAAAATAGCTCCACCAACAATAGACAAATATTGATGTGCATGAACAAGCACGTCCCCTTGCAAATTCATCGCAATCATCATATTTTTAGAAAATACAACAAAACCAATGCTCAGCAGAATCCCTACACATAAATTTAATGTTACTGCTAAACCGGATATCTTCGATGCTTCTAAATATCTTTTCGAGCCTAAGTATTGAGATACGACAATAGCTGCACCATTTCCGACAACTTCTAATACTAGTATAGCTATATGAATATACTGATTCGCTGCTCCTACTCCAGATACAGCATCATCTGATACTGCACTAAGCATGAACGTATCTGCAATACCCATTAACATAAACAAAAATACTTCTAAAAAAATTGGCCAAGTCAGTGTGAATAAACTCAACTTTTCGCCAAGATTGTTCTTTTTAGTTTTTACCACCGCTACTCCTTCTTTATCCTGAAATTTTAATAAGAAGAATCTTACCACAAATAATGCCTTTCTTCTATAGGTATACAAAAAACACGTCTGCCTAGTAGAAACTAGACAAACGTGCGCTATATATTATTCAATTCCTACATGCTTATGAATATACTCCTTAATTCCTGGAACGGATAACTCTATGTCATATGTCAGAAGATTATCCTTTACATAGGCTAATTTATTTCGTTCTACTGCATCAGATTGAATGTGTAATATATTGTCCAAATATAGTATTCCCTCATTGGTGATCATTCGATCATGATCACTTAATAATCCTTTTTCGCTCAGCTCTGTCTGAATGCTTGTTAAATTTTCACCTACATTGTTTAAAGCCTCTCTAAGTTCTCCTTCATTTTTTTCATTCTTCTCCAAGAAGTTACAAACATAGTAAGCTAGAAGTACCTGTTCCTTTTCTACTAATTTCCCCATTTGTTTTCCCCACTTTCTTTTTTTCCTGTAATTCCCTTTATCCTCTTTTTTTAAACATAAAAAAACGGGCAAAAAGATGCCCGTTCTTTTAGAAACAAAACCCATATATTCTATTGATTTTCGTTCCGGTCGGACGCTTTCCTTGGGCACGGCTCGAGCCTGTAGTCTATCCCTCGCGCTTTTACACAGAAGTCGTCGAACTGCGCTACATTCAATAAATAAGCTCTTAATATTAAAGTTGCACACAATAAAGTATAAATTAACGGTTACTTAGCTCGAGTTCCCCTTGAAACAAACTTACAAGTCCCTTGCCCCTAGTGCTCATTGTTATTTTTATATATTTCCTTCCCAAAACCTCAATATCTATGTAGTAATCATTTTTTCAATGTCTGCTTTTATCGATTCTGGACTATCTGTTGGAGCATATCTTTTTATGATTTCCCCATTTTTATCGACAAGAAATTTAGTGAAATTCCACTTAATGCTTTTTGATAAGATACCTTTACTATTGGTAGTTAAATATTGAAATAGCGGATGTGCATCTTTTCCATTAAGCTTAGTCATTTCGTGCATAGGAAACGTAACTCCGTAGCTCATTCGACAAGCTTGCTCTGCTTCTTCTGCATTACCTAACTCTTGTTTGAATTGGTTGGAAGGAAATCCGAGTACAACAAGTCCTTCATCTTTATGATCATTGTATATTTTTTCAAGTCCATTAAACTGACCTGCTAGACCACATTTAGTTGCTGTGTTAACGATTAGCATAGGTTTTCCCTTGTACTCACCTAACTCATACTCATGACCATCTGATTTTTTCACTTTAATATCGTATATACTCAAACTAATCACCCCTCAAGTTGATTTACGCTTTAAGTTAAGAACCAATGTACAAAGCACATTGGCTAATGGCAATAAAAAAAGCTACATTTTTCACTGGAGAATGGTCTATTACTTCTAGCTTCATTTGAAAAACATTGTCTAAAGTCGCTTTCCATCTCGCAATTTCTTTTTCATTGTAAATAAACTTAGACCAATCTTCCATTTCCTTATCTAATTTTATTTGCAAATGTCCATCTGTGATAAGTAAATCTGGTACGAGTTCTTTCCACTTGTCATACGCAACCAAGTATTTCTTTTGGTCGATGTAGTCGAACGCCTCAAAATAGACTTTCCCTTTACGTGATACTTTTTTACACATAAAGACTAACTCATCGTTCGTGTTGTAAACGTTATACCAAAGAAAATAACGGTAATCCATTAGCTTATCCAATCTTTTCTTCAATCCATTGGAATAATATCGTTTAAAGGTATAAACAATTTCTCCTTTTTCGTTATAAACAGAGGTTTTCGGGGTCTCCTCAATATTAATAGGTTGCTCGTATGTATAGTAAGCCACGTTTGTCCCTCCTGTGAAAAATATTACATAACTCGACTAAATTATTTCCCGGGAAACAAACATCCTAATTTTTCTCTTTATTTTTCGGGTACCGACTCATCTGTTGCAGGATAAATAAAAACACTCCAACGAGCACTAGAATTCCACCAACAATTTGCCATCCTACTAATCGCTCGCCTAGGAAAATAGCAGCGAGAATGGTTGCCCCTACTGGTTCCCCTAATATACTCATAGAAATAGTAGTGGCGGTCACATAATTCATCAACCAATTGTTGATTAAGTGAGAAATAGTCGGTACGATAGCTAACAACAAGAAAATTCCCCATTCTTTTAAATCATAGCCTACCATTACTACGCCCGCCAGCAAGTTATAAACAATGAGTGCTATCGCCGCAAACCCAAAAACAGTAAAACTATAAATCCAATGCGAAACCTTCTTCACTGCTTTTTGCCCAATTAACAAATATCCTACAACTGCAATAACGCTTAAAAATGAAAGAATATCACCAATAATGGCATTTCTGCTCAGTCCAAAATCACCCCAACCAATCATCACTGCCCCTATAACTGCAATACCCATAGTCATTAGTGCCGCTTTAGTCGTTTTCTCTTTGAATAATAGGGCACCACCGATCAAGGCAATAATCGGTTGGAGTGCTAGGATAATAGTGGAGCTGGCAACTGTTGTTAGCTTTAAAGAACCAAACCATAATGCAAAGTGTAAAGCTAAGAACATACCTGCAACAAACAGCAGGATCCATTCTTTGTTTGCTAACTTTTTGAACTCTGCTCTTTTTAACCATACTACTGGTAATAGTAACAATGTCGCTAAAATCATTCGGTACATACTCAATATAGTTGCAGGTGCATGAGACCACTTAACAAAAATGGCCGCAAACGAAATCGCTATAATGGAAATGATTAATGGTAACACAATTGATTTAGATGTATTTGCTTGATTCACTTCTTTACCCCGTTCTTTTGCAATTCTTTTTATATAATCTAATATACGGGATATAGCTTGAAATAGGAAACACAAAAAACTTCATCAGCCATTGATAAGAGTTTAAGATCGATCTCTTTTCCATTTTCGATATCTATCGTAAATTCCTTTACCTCCTGTGTACCCTATTAAGGCAATAGATAAGCCAATTCCCGTTAACGCAGTAATTAGTGAAATCCATTCAAAAAAGGAATAGCCTGGCACCTTTGACCAATCGGTTTTGCCCTTCCAATCCTCTATGACTAGGTTCATACCATAAATACCAGAAACTACTGTAAAAATAGTTAACATAAATAGGAGTGAATTATTTCGTTTATCCGACTGGTTATCCTGAGCTCTATATAAATCATCTACCGTTTGTTTTACTTCATCAAAAAGGTTATGCAAACGAAATACTTCCCGTAGCTGATGTGTTAACTCTTTCCCTTCCGTTCTAGTAGAAACTTCTTCAAAATAATAGCGGGAAGAGAATTTGGATATTAGTTCTATTAACTCCTCCACATATCGTTTATCCTTTGCCCAACTAACCTCACTGTGCTCAAAAGAAACCTTCAAAAGCATAATTTTATAGTAATAATGGAGCATTAAATTATAGTAGTGCACACTCATAAATTGAGAAATTTTTTGCTCTAATTGTTCTTTTCTCTCAACAGATAGCGTGACCTGGGTATGTTCGGAAGAAATAGTATATGTATCCGGTGCCCAACGATCATGAATGCGACTTTCTACATAACGCTTCATATAATTTGGATTGGAGGTCGATATAAACTCATTTCCGTTTGTATCCCTTCCATCTAAATGGGCTAACCGGTACAACTGATCTTGTGTAATTTCGGATTGTTCATCGGCGATTAAAAAGATTGAGCTATGCATCCGCTCATCTTCAAAAAAAGGAAGACTACCATAATACCCTGCAAGCTTTTCATCATGGATAATAAATGGTTTTAGAGGTAAACATAAATAATCAAAAACGAGTTCATTTGTCGTTTCGAATACTTTATTTTTTTGGTGAATTTTAGCGCCTTTATCGAAAGGAATCTTTGGCTCTAACACTCGAAAGTGGGCAATGTGGTCTACGATATTAGTCAATGTTTCTTGCTCTTCATCCATTGTCACCCGAATAGTGATTATCCCAATACCAAAAGGACATAAAGTAATATCTACACTGTTAATGATAAAACCAAATTTATTCTTATTTACTTCGTATGTAAAAGATTCTGCTACTACTTTTGAATAACGCAAAAAACCCCTATTATTTGTATTAGTAGGGAATAATTTGTCTTCGATGAACGGCAAAAAGAACTGATCCAATTCTTCATGGACGATTTTTATATCATCTCCATAATATTTGTCTTGCATTTCCTCATTATCTAAAGTGAAAAAGGTAAAATGATTCTTTTCTAGCTGCTCCATTAATTTTTTCCGTTCTTTCTCTCGAAAAGAGAATGGAAATAGATAAGTCATGTATGCATTCGTAACATTCAAGGAGCGAATCTCTATACTTTCCATTTTTTCACCTACTTTATGTCGATATCCTTATTTACCTTTCTTGTTTGCTTTATAAACCCAAAATACAGTCATTCCTAAAGTTTTCCTTAAGAATGACTGTATTACAAGCTAATTATTTTATGTTGTTATTATTGTTGTTTCGATTGTTATTGCGCTCATTTTGGTTGTTTCTTTTATTTTGTTCGTTTTGATTTTGCTCGTTTATATTGTCAAAGTTGAAATCCTCACCAAACTCAGCTGGATTGTTTTGGTTATTGTTATTGCGGTTATTTTTGTTATTATTGCGGTTATTATTGTTTCCCATGACTGCTCACCTCCTTGACCATATTAGAATGGACTGAAAGATGAAACATATACTAAATTTATTAATTTATTTATCCGTACTGTTTTTTCGCTCTTGTTCCACTAAAGAATCAATATCCACTTCTTCAGCGAATTCTGTTAGTAAGTTCGTTCGGTTGTAATATCCTACTTTTTCATGCGGATTAGATTTCCTCGGTTCGAAGATATTTGTGTCCATATATCGATGTAAATAGAGTTCACCTATCATTAATAGCAAAGCAGAGATAAAAGCAGCCGACCCAAGAGCCATTGGTTGTACGTATATATTAGAACCTAAAGAGTAAATTACCACATAGGCAATGACAAAATCACTTATTGCTGCCCATACATTCCCTATTTTAGGTAATATAAAAATATCTCCTACATATCCTACTACCGTAAGAACCACACTAGTGACGAGAATATCCGGAATAGATACATCATAAAATATACCCAAAACTACCCATAACACCAAGGTAATCATAACAAACTTCATCAAAAGGGCTTTCATATACATTTGTTTCAGCTCCTATCTACCTCTTTTTTGATGTGTGTGCTTTAGCCTGCTGCTTTGCAAACCATTCATTTATTTCACGATAACTCATGCCTGAATTGGCGTTTAATCTTTTCACTTCCTCAATATCTGTGCCAGCTACGGTAAACTTTTTATTAGTACTTATAGCAAACCCTTCCTTTCTAATATGGAATTTAGGACGACTTTTTTTATACCAATGATAAAAAAGTATGACAATTAGTCCTACTTCCACAGTATCCCCACTGTAATACATAATCATGCCACCTAATTCTGCTTGAGTTTTTGAAACCCCAACTGGAGGATTGGCATATATATACTTTGCTAACATAGCATGAGCTGCTAAAGCAAAAAGAAAGATAATTGTACGATATAAATAACTTTTTTTAAAAGGAGCCACATCAACAGAAATAATAGAATTCGTAAATACATACCCAGCTAGAAAAATATGAACATGAATGATTACATATAGGAGCATATATTCGTGCATCATAGGAAACAATTCAGTTGTGTAAAGCAACCACAAACCACCTATATTTAGTATGGAAGCAGTAACTGGATCTTGAACAGCATGCAAAGGACGACTGCTTAAAATTGTTGTTAGCCTCCTAGCTATAGGTACACTAATTGTTCGTAGTAGAAGCGTTATCGGGGCGCCTAATGCCAACAATAGTGGTGCTAACATTCCAAGTAATACATGACCAATCATATGGAAAGAAAAAACGGTGTGCGCCCTATCTGCAATGGGACCAATTACAGCGAGTAATACACATAATAGGCCCATGTTCCATGCGACAAGTCTGTATACGGACCATCGCTTTTTCTTTCGATTGGACAGAACTACAGCCAAAATATAAAAGATAAATAACAACAAAAAAGGAATTGCCACCAAAACTTGGAGGCTGACTGCAAAATACTGTTCGTGCGTATGCATCTTAAATTTTTACCTCCATTTATGATTTCGTACGATAGATAAAAACTGCTCCAATCAGAATCATAATAGCGGCCAAGACATTCCACACTAAATCATATGGAAGAATGTTCACATCATAACGAATTTGATGTAAACCCATCCACTTATGTTGAATGATTCCATCATATAGTTGAAAAACACCTGCGCCTAGAAGAATCCCACCAATCCATCTCTTCAACCAAAACGCATGACGCCTATGAAGGTCTGCCAGTAAAAAAGATGCTCCTATCGTAGCTATAAAGCTAAACGCATGAAATAGCCCATCCGATACTAGTCCAATATCCGTTGTAGATTTATCGTAAAAATGATGCCAATGCAGAAGCTGATGAAAAACTACTTCATCTATAAATGCCACAATCCCAAGTCCAAACAAAATACCGGTCCACATATTCTGTTTGGCGTATTCTTTTTTATGTGGGTTTTGGTTATTATCAGCGGAAGTGCCTATAGAATTCGTCATTAATAACACCCTTTTTTAAGTTAGCTTCTCCTTTTGAGGTATGATTTAAACTCTAGGTTATCGCATGATCCCAATGACAAGAACTACTAAGGATGTTGTGATACGGTGGTCTTTAAATATAAAAACGTGAAATCAGTTAGATTTCACGTTTTTTTCTTATTTTATAGTTTATAGAAAATTATAGAACCTTATATGCTGTTTGTTTGAAGTGTAGACCGCGATTCCTAGGGGAACAGCACGAGTGAGAGATTACAGGCTCGAGCCGTGCCCCCGGAAAGCATCTTCCGTAACGGAAAACAACTGTAGCGGAAACCTAATAGAGAAACATGAAAACGTTATTGTTCGTAAAATTTTGACCTAGCCTTTTAGTATAAAATTATTACATTAGACTACCTATATATTTCATACTATCTACTGAATTTCCATCAGCTTTCCCATCTAAAATATATTCGACATCTTGAAGTGTTTGGGCTAATGGAACCTCTTGTCCAGTTTGACCCGTAAAGGACTCTGCAACATAAAAGGGCTGCGTAAAATAGGCTTCTAATCGTTCTCCTTGTTCGTAAGTTTCCAATTCATTACTTCTAATTTTATCCAATCCATGGACAACAACTAATGACCTAAGCTCTCTATAACGTCTAAGTAATTTCTGTGCTCTTTGCCTTAAATTAAAGTGACGTTGATCCACGTCCACTCCTTCTAAAAGGGAAGAGGTAGAGTATATTGGTTGAATTGCAGGATAAATATGGCGCGCTGCAAGGTCAGCATCTAATTGCCATACTGTTTCTAACGGTCCAAATGGAATATCCTCATCTACAACTTCTCCAGAAAGGTCCAATAAGATTGTCGTAACGTTTTTAATGCCCTCTTTAATCATTTTTTCTTGCATATCTAATAACTGACCGGAAACTACATAACTATTATCTGTTATCAACAGGATATCCCCAGAAATTTCGGATAACTTTGAAAACGTCTCTTCAGTGGATTCAGTTAAATAATTGGCTAACCCAGTGATACCCTCTGTTTCAAGTTGGTCTCGTTGTTTTTGAGGCAATAAAAATATCGTCGTATAATTACTATCTTTAAACCTGTGCATAAGTTCTGCAAGAATTACTAGCTGCCCCATTCCAGGTCGTGCAACTAAACCAGTCGTCCCCTCTTTTACTAATGGTGCAAAGAAATCTAATGCTTTAATTTTTGTTTCAATCATATCTAACTTCTCCCCCCGTATGATTAATTCATCTACCGTACAGTTTGCTAATGAAGCTAGACCCACAAGGGTCCTAACCTCTGCCTTTCCTAAATCAATTTTTCCAGTACATAAATTCGAGACAGTCGCTGGTCTAATCCCTATAGATTTCGCAGCCGTTGTCAAATTGGGAACCTTCCTTCTTAATAAGGCAACATTTAATCGTATATCTTCCACACTACCCCTCCTTTGTTACTTTTAATAGTAAATTTAATTACCTTAAAAAGCAACTACTTTTTCTTTATAAAGTAATTATTTTTACTCTATAAAATTAAATACCAGGTAAATCAACAATATAAGTTGTTGATTTACCTGGTATTCTATAGAAAGTATTTTCGAAAATAGTGAGCATCGTTTTTAAATAAGCCAACCTATTTATCATCGATGCATATCATGTAATGGCTGAAACAAATCCTCTGCAGCACTTCTTACCATCGAAAAATTATCTACATTATAATGCCCATGCAGAATTTTATTGTGATGGTTAATAATTTGCTCTGCCGTAAGAACTGAGGAACCTTTAGTTGAATGTCCATCTCCAACTAAAGTGACATCAAATTGGGATACCGTTGCGGTCCGTACAGCTGTGTCAATACAATGCTCGGTCTGGCAGCCCATAATGACTAGGTGATTAATCTCCTGCTCCTTAAAAAATTCTTTTAATCCAGTTCCATAAAATGAATTTGTAGCGGCTTTATTGAATGTCTTTGAATCTGTTGGTATAGTAATATCCTGATGTACCTGAAAACCTTCTCCTTTTCCTTCTGCCACATCTGTATCTCTAACAAAAACGACCAAAGCATCTGATTCAGTAGCTTTTGCAATAACTAAATTGATATTTTCTATTAGCTGTTCTTTTTGAAAAACACTACCCTCCTGGTCATTCCCTTCTATTAACTCCTGTTGTGCATCAATTATTAATAATGCTTGTTTCATAACAACACACCTCTTTTGGGTTTATTTTTTCCTTCTCTCAATTCGACTGCTTCTATTTCCAAGACCTCATCCATTCCATTAAAAGGTGATTATCTTCCAAACCTTTCACAACTTGAAAACCGCATTTTTCATAGCACTTTATAGCCTGTAGGTTAGTACTGTCGACATCCAGAACTACCTTTGAAACACCTAGCTTCGAACTTAAATACTCTAACAAGGCATTAATCATCTTTGTCCCTAACCCTTTCCCCCATAATCCGGGTTCTCCGATAAATTGGTCAATCCCGTAGATAGACTCTTCCGCTGGATAGGAGTATAACTTTAATTGCTCTTTAGGTGTCCTATAATATTGCATATAGCCTATCCGTTTATTTTTATATTCCACAATGCAAGGTTTCACATAATGATCTCCTTTGATTCTCGGGCCGTATTTAGCAACGACTTGTTCTAATGTAAGTCTCGGACCATAATATTCGATGACCAAATCATCATTCAGCCATTTTTCCATGTAAGGATAGTCGCTTTCGCTCATGGCTCGAATACTCACCCCATTAATTTGAATCATCTTCCCTCCACCTTTTTTCACTACAAAATTTTGGAATATCGGAATGGATATAAAAACCCTCTATTAAAGATTTCCCACCATCAAACAATACCATGCCGTAGGTTGCACCTGACACCGTTTCTAGTGCGACATCGTGTCCTTCCGGAAATTCCATTTCTTCTGTACCCTCTCTTCTACTATTATTGATTTCCTTTACAATTTTCTTAAGTATTTTTTCATCGGTCACTTCCTGAAAATTCTTCTGAACCCATACATTGGATAGTAACACTTGCCAGATCTTCAGCAATAAAAGTATTGCGATTACTACAAGCTCCTAATAATAGAGCTAAACATATTAAGTAAATCACTCTGCTTGAATTAAACATTTAAGGCCCCCAGCCTACCAACTAATAATTTCCTATACTATTCATTTCAGCAAGAACATGATTCATACAATAGCAAATAGAACTAATAAAGGAGTGAAGTTATGAATCAAAGAAGGTATCGCAGACGAAATACGATGGCTTTTACGGTATTGGCTTATTTTACGTTATTTGCTGGTGTGTTTATGTTCTGCATTGGCCTTTACAATGCAGATAACTTGCAGTTAAATGAGAAAGGGTATTATATTGCAGTTATGATTTTAGTTGGAGTTGGGGCGATTCTTACACAAAAAGTTACACGAGATAATGCCGAAGATAACGATATTATTGCTGAGCAAGAACAAGAGCGACAAATGAGTGGCAACCGAATTCCGCCAAGCACAAAAGAATAGAAAAATTCAATAAATAAATCCTGTCGTTATATACATAAACAGGATTTTTTTATTGTCCAATTCGTTTTATATGGATAATATCATTTACTTTTTCGAGTACAAAAATATCTGGGTTTTTCATCTGTTGCCATTGAGCAAATCCAAATGTTGTTTCATAGTGATTAATAAGCAGGGACAAAATGTTGCCATGCGAAACAATGGCTACATTACGCATTTGCTGATTTTCGAAAACCTCATCCACTACTTCCCTGATACGTGTTAATGCTTGGATACTAGACTCCCCACCAGAAAATGTTAAATCTCTCTCTAGAAATGTTCTTTCTAGTTTTTCTAACCAATCCTCCATTGAATCAGCACTCAGCACTCGTTCTTGTAAATTGTCATCTATTATAATTGGGATTCTTTTACTTTCTGAAAATGGCTTAATTGTTTGAACCGCTCTTTTATACGGACTCGAAATAATATGATCTATATTAAATTTTTCTAATATAGGAACGAGCTCTAAAGCTTTCTCTCTTCCTACATTTGTTAACCCTGCAGAAGGTTCCTGTCCCTTTGCCTGGCAATGTCTGATTAAGTATATTTTCTTTTCTTTCATCTTCTCACCCCTCCACATTACATTCGCCATTTCTACTTCTATTCCTTTAAATATATGAATTTTCGGAACTATTGTTTATACTTAGTTTTAAGAAGTTAAGAGGAGTGATTGAGATGAAAAACGTTCTACAGGTGATTGGGAAGTAAAAGGTAGTACTACCTCTTCTTTCAATCCAATAAAATTATATAAAACTACGGAATGAAAAGAGGAATAATTTTGTACCAAGACAATGAACTAATTATAAGACCTATAAAGAGTGAAGACTTAACTAGACTGTGGGAATTAATGTGCAAGGATGAAAAGCCAGAGTGGAAAAAATGGGATGCCCCCTATTATGAATATAAATCAGTACCGTATGACAAATTTATGGAGAAGGCTGACTCCTACATTACTAGAGAAGATTTCTGGGGAATCGAAGTAGATGGAGTATTAAGAGGAATCGTTTCTTACTACTGGGAGCATGAAACTTCAAAATGGCTAGAGATGGGCATTGGATTTCATGAAACGGGGTCTTGGGGTAAAGGATTAGGGACACGTGCTTTAAGACTCTGGACTAATCATTTATTCACTACATTACCTCTTGTTCGAGTTGGCTATACAACTTGGTCAGGAAACCATCGTATGATTCGAGTCGGTGAAAAACTTGGAATGACGATGGAGGCCCGTATTCGAAAGGTACGTTTCTATGACGGTCATTACTATGATTCGATTCGGATGGGAATATTGCGAGAGGAATGGGAAAGCTTCACACAGCAAACTAAGGAGGAACAGGAACATGTTGACACGCGAAGTAATTGACCACCTTGGTAGACAAGTTGTTATCCCTAAATCACCTAAGCGCATTATTTCCATCTGCCCCGCCATTACGGAAACACTATTTTCCCTTGGCTTAGAAAAAGAAGTAGTTGGCCGAACAAAGTATTGCATATTCCCACAGGATGCTATTCAAAATGTACCGATTGTTGGAGGCACAAAAGAAGTAGATTTAACGAAAATAAAAGAGCTTCTACCTGACCTTATCATTGCTGAGAAAGAGGAAAATACCGAAGAGATGGTAAGGGAGCTTGAAAAAATAGCGCCAGTTTTTGTAATGGAAGTGAAATCTATACACGATGCATATAGACTTATTACTACATTAGGAGAAGTTACAGCTACTAACGAGAACGCAAGTATTCTTTTAGCTTTATGCCAAAAATCCTTTCAGTCCATTTGTAGTAAAGAGAATGGTAAAGCTGCATATGTAATTTGGAGAAAGCCTTATATGGTCGTTGGCGGTACAACTTATATAAATGACGTGCTACATGCGATGGGCTTTCATAACCCTTTCACTCAAGAAGAATCGAGATATCCTGCTGTAACAAAAGAACAGCTAGCGGATGCTAAGCTCGATAAACTTTTTCTAGCATCTGAACCATTTCCATTTCAAGAAAAACATCTAGCTGAGTTCCAATCATTCCTTCCACATACGGAAATAATTCTAGTTGATGGAGAGATGTTTTGGTATGGCTCTCGAATGCTCATAGCTGGGGAGTATTTAGCAAAATTGACCTGAAAAACGCTTTAAAACATAAAACAGTGTGAAGCAAAAATTTCACACTGTTTTACTACGTTATTTTGCTGTTTTTAAAATTCTTGGAAGTTTCATTGAGTTACTTTCACTAACGAATGTGGAACCTAAAAGCAATGCACCGCCCAGCAGTTGAATAAATGTCATTTGCTCCTGCAAGACAATAGCAGAAATCACTAATGAAGTGATTGGATCTGCATAGCTTAGTGCAGCTATGCTTTGCCCCTTTATCTTCTGCATCCCCGAGAAGAAAAATAAGAATCCAATTCCAGTGTGTACAAACCCTAAGATTAATATAAATGGAACGGAGGAACCTGACACTTCCAAAATACCAAATCCTTCTGTAAAGAAAACATACGGTATAAGAAGTATTGTAGCTGTTCCAAGCTGAAGTAATGTAGTTTCTAATCCATCCATGTTTTTGATAAACTTGTTCAACAGCATTAAGGATGCATATAATACAGCTGCCATTAAACCATAGCCAATACCAATTAAATCTTCTAATCCAGATGTACTTAAACTACCATTACCAACAATGAATAACATCCCTAACATAGCTATACTAACGCAGACTATTTTCTTAGCTGATAATTTTTCCTTAAGCACAAGTGGTGAAAGCATTAGTACAATGACAGGCGCAAAATAGTAGCTTAATGTTGCGTTGGAAATGGTCGTATACTTAAATGCTTGAAAAAGAAAAATCCAATTTCCACCTAATGCAATACTCGAAAGAATTAAAACAATGGCATTTACCTTAACCAACGCCCATGAAATTTTCTTCTTCATCATGAACACAACGGTCATTAAAAATAAACTACCAATTAAACCACGTAATAAAGCTATTTCACTCGAAGATAAATCAATGTATCTTACAAACAAACCAATTGTGCCGAAGATAATCATTGATAATAAGAACTGGATTTTAGATTTCATCGTTTACTCCTCCGATTCTGCGAAAGAGCTTATATTTCGCAGAGTACAATTAAATCTTTTTCACGAATTCAGATTTTAACTTCATCGCACCGAACCCATCAATTTTGCAGTCGATATTATGATCTCCTTCTACTAAACGAATACTTTTTACCTTAGTGCCTTGTTTTAGCGTAGATGAACTACCTTTTACCTTTAAATCTTTAATGACCGTTACTGCATCACCATCATTTAAGATATTGCCGTTCGAGTCTTTTACAATTTGTTGTTCTACAGTACTATCACTTTCTGTCTGCTGTGACCATTCATGAGCACACTCTGGGCAAACAAACATAGTGCCATCTTCATATGTATATTCTGAATTACATTTTGGACAATTTGGTAAAGCCGCCATGATTATACCTCCATTCATTTATAAGTATCATTCTAATGTATTGCATGTTGTCCTTCAACCATTCAACAGAGTTTTGATGTTTATGCCTTTCTTCTATGGGTACTTAATCTATAAGACTATAACGGTGGGAGTGAACTAAAATGGAGGAAGAAAAACGTGTAGAAGTACACCGTGAAGAACGAACAGATTCTGGAATGGTTGGTGCTACTTTCATCAAATATGCAGCGTACTTAATCATATTCTTTGGTGTACTTTGGTTCTTAATCTCATATGTGTTCCCAATGTTTTAATAAAAAGAAAAGCGATATGTCCATTGAAATTACAATGGACATATCGCTTTTTTTATTCTGTTTCGGGAAAAAAGGCTTTAGCAGTTGGTATGTCTACAAAGCTCGGACCTGTCGTCGTAATTGCATTTTGAATGACAAATTCTAGCTCACCCTCATTATTAACTCGAAAGGCCGTCCACCCACATGCCTCCGCCACCTTCACAAAGTCAGGATTCGTTAGTTTAGTGCCTATTTCCTTTAAACCTGCCGCTTGAATTTTATCGCTTTCCATCTGTAAAGCACCATTATTAAAAACAATAACCGTAATATCTAAATTGTATCGAGTAGCTGTCAAAAGATCCGCAAGCACCATCTCGAGTCCACCATCGCCTACAATAGCAACTACCTGCTTCTCTGGTTTCTCCATTTTTGCTGCCATTGCTGCAGGTAGTCCGAAGCCCATTGAACGCCAATATCCAGAAAACAGGAGACTTTGCTTACTTTGACGGAAATTACGATTCATCCAAACAGTAACATCTCCAGTGTCAATCGTTAGGATGGCGTCATCTGCAACTGATTGTTCAATTCCTCGAACAATACGTGAAGGATGACATGGATAATCGGTCATTTTGCCTTCCTGTTCGTTCTCATTGGCCCATTTTGTTTTCACTTGTTCTATACGGTTAAGCCATTCGGTATTCGGCACATATCCGGTGATGGGTTCCTGAAGAAGTGGAACAACTTGCTCTGCTTTACCTTTAATAGCTATTTCTACAGGAATACCACTCGTAGCACTTTCTATATGTGTATCAACTTGAATGATTCTAGCTTTCTCAGGAACATAACCTTCTGGCCACCAAGATACACCGGCAAGAAGTACAACATCCGCCTCTTTAAAAACTTCTGCGGCATGAGGATTTCCCCCTTCACCAATACCTTGGAGAAGATATGGAGTTGCCTCCTCAAAAAGCCCTTTCCCACCGAAGCTTGTAATAATGCCTGCTCCCCATATATTAGATAAGCTTTCTATTGCCTCTGTAGCTTTCTTGGCTCCAGCACCAACTAAAATCATTGGGTACTTTGCTGTTTTCATCACAGCTGCAACTTCTGTCAAATCAGCACTTTGGAATGTCTCTGCTCCCTCGATTACTCTAGGAAGTGGTCGAGCCTTTACCTGGGTTTCTTTTTCAAACAAATCTTTTGGAATTGATATATGTGTAACTGCTCGTTGCTGTAAGGAAATTTGAGTAGCTTTTTGTAGTAACTCTACAATTGCATCTTCACTTGCTAAATTTGCTGAGTACGTAGCAAATGGTTTGAACAACTCTTGCTGATCTACATATTGTTGGAAATCGGTTCCTATTTTATCCGATGGGGCTTGTCCTGTGATAGCTAGTACTGGTGCCTTATCCGCATAGGCATCCCCTAATCCATTGAGAAGGTTTGTGGCTCCGGGTCCCATAGTAGACGTACAAACAGCAAGCTTCCCTGTCAGCTTAGCCTCTGCAGAAGCCATAAAGGCCGCTACTGATTCATGCTTCACAGCGACGAATTTAATCTCATCCTGTTTAGCTAGTGCATCCAATAGTCCAATGATTGTATCACCTGTGACGCCATAAATGCGCTTCACCCCATAATAAGATAACTGATCCAATAACACTTCAGACACTGTTTTTCCCATTTAGTAACCTCTCCTTTTATATTCCCAGATATTTAAAAGGTGCCCTTAATACTTGTGATATAAACTTTTTAAATATAGAAGGAGGTTTCTAAATTGAAAAAAGCATTCATAAAGTCTTTAAAAAGACTCCATGAACGCCTATTAATAATTTTTATACTAATTGTTTTGAAAGCTTTGTAGCGGCTGCTTTTACTTTTTCTAAGCCTTCTGCAACGATTGCTTCTGCTTGAGCTGGTGCTGCAGCATGTCCTTCGATTACAACTTCATCCACAATTTGCATACCGAAAACGCCACCTAATACATTTTTCATGTAGTTAACTGCCATTTCCATTGGTGCAGCTTCTGGTGAAGAGTAGATGCCACCACGAGCATTTAAGATGACTGCTTTTTTGTCAGTCAATAATTGTACTGCTTGACCATTTTCGTCATATTTAAACGAGAAGCCAGCTTGGTAAATATAATCGATAAACACTTGTAATGGTGCTGGAATTGTTAAGTTCCATAATGGGAATGCAAATACTACTACATCAGCAGCAGTGATTGCGTCCATTGCTTTTTGTTTAGCTGCGATTAAACGAGCTTCTAATTCTGTTAACTCTAATCCGTCTGATAATTTACCGAATGCATTAAAAAGGTCTTGTCCGATAAAAGGCATATCTTCTGCAAACACATCATAAGTTGTTACGTTTGCTCCTTCTAAGTTTTCCATAAATGTATCGTACATTCTGCTAGAAATACCTTCTGCAGAAGGGCGGTTGTTTGCTTTAACTACTAATATATTCATTTTAATTATTCCTCCAATGTTTTATTACATTGGTTATATTAACAGATACATTACACTACATTCAATTATTTTGAATTTGAAATGAATGGTTTTTAACTTCACGTCACAAACTTTTCACAAGTTAGTATTTCAAGGTCTTCCGTGTCATGATTATTAGAATAATTGCTGGAATTGTACAAACAATCATACCGAGAAACGCTAGCCCCGGCTGAATTTCGTATAGATAGCCTCCACCAAAAGTTAAAATGGCGGTGCTTAAGCTCAAAGCCAATCCCGAATACAGCCCCTGTGCATTAGCTATTTGTTCTTTTGGTAAAGACCTTGTTAAATACCGGATAAAAGCGATATGAGCAACTCCAAACGATAGAGCATGTAGTGCTTGAGAAATGATGAACATCGCCACATTAGGGAATATAAAAATCATTACCCAGCGGAGTGTAGATCCAACCGCTGCCAATAAAAATAAGGAGGAAGGACGCCATTTAGATAAAAAGGTATCTGCCTTCATAAAGTACAAAATCTCAAAAATGACTGCTATATTAATAATCATCCCGATATAGAAAGGATTAACACCTAACTCCTGTAAATAGATATATCCATAATTATAATAAGCTGCATGAGCCCCCTGCAGTAAAAAAACAATCATTAATACGACAGGAAATGTCTTTACTTGCCATAAACCCTTCATCGAAAGTTTTTGCTTTCTGTCTTCTTTAGAGGGCTTCGTAAGCAAAGTTACTGGGGTAGGCATGAATTGCTTGATCAATAAGAATAGCAATCCTACAATCATGCTCCAAAGAATAGCTTGCTCTCCCCAAACTCCTGTTAACATACTAATAATAAGAACGGCAATGACAAATCCACCTGATCCATAGGAACGACTTCTACCATAATGCACCTTACCTTGTTGGACAAGTGAAGATGCCCCACTTTCAATGGCTGGCATCAAAGTCGGATACACTAAACTAAATAGTAGAGTGATCAGGAGTAGTGACATTTTAGAAGTTGCCGGTATATAGATTACAGCTGCAATTAAGGACAAAATAGTAAAGGTAATTATTATTTTTTTGTTACTCATAAATTTAGACATGAAAGGAAATACGAACATTGTAGCCACAGCACGCGCAACTAAGCCAAAAGCCATAATCATACTTGCATCAGCTACAGTTAAATTCTTCGCTTGTACTAACCAGCCAGTCCAGTATGGTAAGAAGATTCCCCATGTAAAAAAGAACACGAAAAAGCTCTGTGAAAGCCAGCGTTGATTGTTTATCATCTTACAAAAACCTCCGTTCGCTAGTTTGAATAATAACATTAGTCTAATTATAATAATAGGAGATATCTCATGTTTTTGAGGAGTGGATGACATAAAATGAACTTGCTAAAGGGTTTAGAAAAAGCATATTACTTAGAAGCATATACAATACAGTCACTTTTTTCTTTTGACATTTCTCCATTTATACAGGTTTTCCAATTTGATAAAGGAGATTTTATCATTCAAGAGGGGACGGAACCTGAGTATCTCTTTTATATGGTGGAAGGTAAGGCAAAACTCTATGTAACCCATAAAAACGGAAAAGTTTCGCTGATTAACTTTTTAACTCCACCAATATTTATGGGAGAAATAGAGCTTTTAAATGAAGAAAAATATTCAAAAAGTATTCAAACTAGCTCAAAATGCATTTGTTTAGGAATTTCAATAGAAAAATGCAAAGAAAAATTACTAGCCGATGCACACTTCCTAAAATATTTATGTATATTTTTGAGTAATAAATCAACTGCTCATTCTACCAAATACACAAAACATCAAGCGTATCCACTGGAAAATAAACTGGCAGAATTTATACTTTTGTCCTCTCATCAAAGTATATACAAGGAAAAGCATACTGAAATTAGCGAGTACTTTGGCGTCTCTTATCGCCATTTACTTCATACCTTCTCCCAATTATCCGAAGCAGGAATAATAGAGAAGATAAAAACGGGCTACAAAGTAATAGATAAGAAAAAGCTTCAGGCATTAGCGGACGAAATTAAATAACATAAACTAAAAACCACCTTAAAACGACTGTCTAGTCATTTCAAGGTGGCTATTTTCATTATCTAATTAATCTAGTTGTCCTCTTTAGCAACAACTGTTCAACTTTAAATAATACCTTACTTCTTAAAGTGAATTTCATTTTAACACAAGCATTTTTGCTATTCAGCACACACATACACTATTTAGCTGTATATTTTTTAATAGCTGGTAGAATTTCATTTCCAATGAGTTCAATATTCTTCATCAGTTTTTCAAATGGTACTCCACCAAAATCCATCTGTCCGATATATCGTTGATGGCCAAATACTTCATGCTGGTAAAGAATTTTTTCTATGATTTGTTGTGGGCTTCCGATATTCATGACATTATGCGGGTCTGCTCCTAAAGCAAATGCATCTTTTGGATAACCACTGCCATTCGATAATTTCATGCCTTCATTAATATAAGGATAGTATTCGTTTTGTGCCTGTTGTGTCGTTTCTGCTGCATAGAAGAAACCAGCGGTAGCAACTGGAAGCTCAGCCGGATTATAGCCACTACTTTTAGCAGCTTCCCGATATGCATCTATGGAAATCTTGAAGGTTGTAGCAGCTCCTCCTAGAGTAGCTAAGAACATCGGTACACCAGCATGTCCTGCCTTAATCGCACTTGCAGGATGCCCACCGACTGCACGCCAAATAGGTAACGAGCCTTCTTGTGGACGTGGTATGACAATTGCATCTTTTAAAGATGCTCGGAATTGTCCGCTCCAGTTTACGACGTTTTCTTGATTAATCTTCAATAATAATTCGAACTTTTCTTCGAATAACTCCTCATAATATCGAACATCATAGCCTAATAATTCAAATAGACCTATTCTAGATGCACGTCCAGCTACAATTTCTGCACGTCCCTTAGACAGCAAATCTATTGTTGCAAAGTCTTCATAAACACGTACTGGATCTGACGTACTTATAATCGAAGATGAACTCGCAATTTTTATCGTATTAGTCGCTTGTGCAATTGCCGCTAAAACAACTGTGTGAGCTTGTGTTGCAAAATATTCCTGATGACTTTCTCCAACACTGAAAAAATCGATTCCTGCCTGCTCTGCTAATTTTGCTAGTTCTATAATTTCATTTAGTCGCTGCGCTGCAGAAATACGTTCTCCTGTGTGCGGATTCGGCATATGATCCCCTAATGTATATAATCCAAATTCCAATCCTTTGCTTTGATCAATACGATATTTTTCCATTTACCTCACCCTTCTAATTATAGAAATTCTCCCTAAAATTATTACTACTCATATAGTAGTATAGTATTGAAATTCACTTTCGGTAAGTACGCACAAAAAAGTGGTATAGTATACATAATGATACTATTAAGAGGAGGCTTCACAATGGATATGCAACCAGAGCTGTGCAAGGTTGAAGATGCTTTAGGTATTCTAGTAGGAAAATGGAAACCGATTATTTTATTAATCCTTTTACAGGAAGGTACAAAAAGATTCAGTGATTTAAAACGTAGTGTACCTGGTATAACACAAAAAATGCTAACAAAACAGCTTAGAGAGTTAGAGGAAGAGGATATTATTTTACGTAATGTCTACGCTCAAGTCCCGCCAAAAGTGGAATATTCCATTAGTGAGTATGGAAAAAGCTTAGAACCCATTTTGGTAGCCATGCATGAATGGGGAACTGCACATACGCTTCATAAAACAAAAAAAGCACAGCAACAAACATGTTGACTTGCGAATTTGTGAGCTCGAACTTGCGATTTGTGGACATGGTGTTGCGATTCTCCGTTGTGAACTTGCGATTTGTTGCAGTGATTTTGCGATTCTCGACCTGGAACTTGCGATTCGATGTTTCTCTAAAAAAAACGGCACCTAATCAGAAAGGAGCCGTTTTACTTATGTAGAATTCTATTCTATTTCTCTAGCTGGAATAACCATATCAATATGCGGAATTTCGTCCTCCAAATATACTTCTGAAACCGTTTCAAAACCAAAGGATCCATAAAAATCCTCTAAGTGAGCTTGAGCCTGTGCGAAGATAGGCATTCCAGGATAAATAGTTTCGATATATTCTATTCCCCTAGCTACAAGCTCCCTACCTAAGCCAGAATTACGATTATTTTGGGCTACTAAGACCCTACCAATATGAATAGTATCTTCTTTTGGAAACACACGCATGTATGCACTTAGTTCATTATTTTCTTCCTTAAAAATATGCGTGCTAATAAGGTCCACGTCGTCTACTTCTGGATAAGGGCAATTCTGCTCCACTACAAAAACTTCCACTCTTGCTTTATAAATACGTTGTAATTCCAATGCACTTAACTCTTCAAATGCTATATAATTCCACATACACATCACTCCTTACATTAACACCTATTATATACCATCAAACAGATTCCCGATAACTCTTCCTACACCTCTAACTAACCAGAAAAGCATTCGGAAAGGAAGGAGAAGTAGTTCGGGTATCCAAAAGAAAACTTCAAAAACAAAATCACCAAATGTGTATGGAGCATTGTCTTTGCGTTTGTTTTTCCTAATTTCCTTCTTTTTTTCCCATCGCTCACTCACTTAATATCACTTCTCTCCATAAAAAATCTTCTACTATCTATGTCCATCTTTTCTCGCCTGTATATACCCATAATAAGTACAAGTTCCATGCTGGAATAAATCCTTTACCTCAAAACCGCAGTTCTCATAAAAGCTAAAATTATTAGCCGATGTATGGGCGAACCAATCTCCGTGTGGAAGCTTTTGCACACATAATTCTACAAGCTTTTGGCCAATACCCTTTCCACGATAATCCGAATGCACTACTAAATCCATTATATTTGCTGCCATTATTTGATCGGAAATGACCCTAACCATCCCAATCATTTTTTCGCCGTCCCAAACAGTATATGCCCAAGTGGAATTTTCAAATATTAGCGTAAATTTTTCTTTCTGCCAATCTGGCATATGCTTACTCCATCCAGCATCTTTAAAGAGTACCTCTACATATTCAGCAGGAATCCCCTTTGTTCCTTCCCTAATTACAAGCCCTTTAAAATAATGATACATATTTAACTCCCCCTCTTTATACTTAATAGTATATATACTTCATTAAGGTAGATATTCCCTTTTTAATTAAAGCAGAAAGGGAAAAAGATAAAGCTTGTAGAAGATAGAAAGAGTTAAAGGATGTGACTATATGAAGTTAAACAAAAGCTTTCGATCTATCTGGTTAAGTAGTGCCACGTCTGAACTTGGTGGTGCGTTTTTTACCTTTTGCAATTCTATACTCATCTATGAACATACCGGCTCTGCTACTGCACTAGGATTAGTGTGGTTGATTTATTACATACCATCTTTCTTTATGCAGCTATTTATAGGACCATATATTGATCGGTGGAGTCGTAAGTATACGATGATTTGGTGCCAATTAATACGAGCTATTCTTGCAATGCTGTTAGCTATTACCCTATTCTCCGATTGGTTCTCTGTATCACTCATTTATATGGTTCAGGTTATTGACGGATTGATCATGCCTATATTCACGCCTGCCAATCAATCCATTTTACCGACGATTGTCGAAAAAGAATTTCTAGGAAAAGCAAATGCATCGCTTGAAAGCATTCGTCAAGTGATGGCAGTAATGGGACCAATCAGCGCAGGTGTGTTAGCAGACTTTATAGAAGTAGACTGGTTATTAATTATTATCTCGATAGCGTTTTTGTTAAGTACATATAATTTATTGCAAATAAACGAACGTCCTCTAGAACAAGAAATACGTAAAACTTGGATTGAGGAATTTAAAGATGGATTGAATTCATATTTTGAGCAGCCACTAATTGTTTGGTTAGGTGTTTTCTTCGGCTTTGTTCAATTCGGGGTTGGGGTAACGATTGTGACAACACTCCCTTATATTACAACGATTTTAGAACAACCCACTATTGCGTATGGATTCTTTATGGCAGGTTTCCCGGTTGGCTATACTATTGGGGCTTTACTTAGCTCTAAACTGAAGCAGTTGAATGGGCTTGGTGTGTTATTTACCGCCCTTTTTATCGGTGGTTGTACTTATTTATCCTTAGCGTTTACTCCATGGTATTCTTTAGCCTTAGTTACGGAGGCAATCGCAGGTATCGTTATTGCTATTTTCAATATTTATAACATCACATTAATTCAACAACGGATTCCAAATAAACTCATGGGAAAAGTTACATCAGTTCGTTTATTAATCATGCGACTTATGCTCCCACTCGGTATTCTATTTGCCACTATCGCTGTGCAAATTTTAGCTATTCGAACTATGTACTTAATCATCGGAGCTATCATCTGCTCAACCTCTTTAGCAGGTTATGCCTTGTTGAAAAATAAAGAAGAGATAAAATAATTTATCCACCAAAAAGAGCCTTCATACTATTTTTAAAGTAGAAGACTCTTTTCAGGTATTTCTTAAAATTACTTTATATTGAAACTATCCTGTAAATACTTGATCATAAGGGTATCGATAATGTACATTTTTCGGCTTCATAAGAATGAAAAACAAAGTTAAAGGACCAATTCGTCCGATAAACATTACTATACATAAAAGCACTTCACCTATATCACTAATTTGCGATGTGATTCCCATTGATAATCCAACAGTTCCAAAAGCCGATACAACTTCGAATGCTAGAGGTAAAAAAGGTATCTTCTCTGTAATAGTTAATAGGAAGAGAAAGAGAAAGATGATGAATAAACCAATAGTAGATATTGCTAAAGAGCGTATTACTGTCTCCATGCGGATAGTTCTTCCAAATAATTCTGGTTCACTACGTTTATGTAAAAATGAAACTGTAGCCAAAACTATAACCATAAACGTAGTTAGCTTAATCCCTGATGCCGTCGACGCACTGCCTGCTCCTATAAACATTAAACCCATCGTGACAAGAATAGTGGGATCCTCCATGTCACCATAATTTAATGTATTAAACCCTGCAGTACGAGGTGTCACACCTTGGAAGTAGGACACCATTAATTTTTCTTGTAATGGCATAGAGCCAATTGTTGCTGGATTGTTATATTCCAGCACGAAAACCAAGACGATGGCAATAACATTAATAATTATCGTCCCAACAATCATCATTTTCGTGTGAAGCGACCATTGCTTAAATGACTTTTTCTGTTGAATATCGACTACTACAGTAAATCCAATTCCCCCAATTATAAATAATAATGATAAAACGATGTTCACAATAGGATCATTTGCAAAGCCAATCAGGTTATCAGGGAACAAGGCAAACCCAGCGTTATTAAATGCAGAAATTACATGAAAGACACTTAAATATAAAGCTTCCTTAAAACCAAAAGTTGGTATCCAGTGTATGGTTAAAATTACTGTTGCAAAAAGTTGTACTGATAGAACAAATGTTAAAATCAACTTCACTAGTTTTATGATTCCGCCTATAGAATTTTGATTGAATGATTCTTGTATATAAATACGATTTTGTAGACCTATTTTCTTTTTTAAAAGTATGAGTATAGCTACTGCAAAAGTCATTAAACCAATACCACCACATTGAATAAGAACCATTAGCACAAATTCTCCGAATACAGTTAATGTCGTACCAGGGTCAAAAACACTAAGTCCCGTCACGGTAGTTGCTGACGTAACAACGAACAATGCATCAATCCAAGATATGTGGGAAGTAGTGGCCATAGGCAATTTTAACAAAAGGGTTCCAACAAATATTAAAAACAAAAAACTCCCAGCAATAATAACAGGTGGCGATATAGTTCTTCTTTTCTTTTTAATACTTTGCATATGAACACTTCCTAGAACCAAATTTAAGAAACCCTATTTCTTTAGAGAAGCTGAAAATCAGATAAATTACTATTTGGAATGTAACAACAAAATGCCCGTAAGGCATAAGTAATAGCCTAGTGGGTATTAAGCCATTCTCTCTAGCTCCAATTTCACTCTCATAATCCTTACGGAGTTAGCTGTCGGACTAGGGTAAAAGAGTAGCCGCCTAATAGTAGGATTCTCCCTGTGCAGCATAGTAGCCACTAATGATTAACCCTTTCCAAATGGATTAAGCGATATACAAATATGAAATTGAAAGTAATAATACTCCGAAGTCTTGGTCTTGTAAAGAAATATTTTACAGTTCTTTAGACAGTGGAATTTATTCAAGCAAATGAACTATACCTTTAGTGAGTTTTAACATGAGCACAGCAGATACATCTCGCTGATTTTTTGTTCTTTCCACAAGGTGGACATGTCACAATCATTTTTTCACATCCAACGAGTAAAATTGAATACTTTCAGTATATATTATGTTGAAAACAGCCCGATTAGTAAGTAAATAGCTGTTCCCCAAATAAAGATTGCCGAACATTTATTAAACAAAATGAATAGTTGACTAGGTATGTTTATCTTTTTCAATGTTGCACCTAAAATTGCTAAGCCGAAAAACCAAATCCAAGAAATAAAGACACAAGCAATGGTAAAGAAAAGTAATTGTTGACCACTATACTTTACAGCACTTGTCCCAATTACACCGATTGTATCTAATAATGCATGTGGATTAAGGAAGGACACGGAAAGTGCAAAAACAATTTGCTTCTTCAAAGGTAATGCTTCTTTTCCTGATAGGTTCATTGCTTTCGAAGACCAAATCACTTTTCCCATATATAAAAGGAATAGAATTCCTGCAACTAACAAAACAATCCTCAGCCATTCAAGTTGCAAAACGATTAATGATAATCCTAAAATAGCGAGTACGATTAATACTGTGTCACAAATTGCTGCGGTTACCACAGCAGGAAGTGATTTAAGCAGGTTTGGTTGAGTAACTCCTTGTGTAAAGACAAATACATTTTGTACACCTAAAGGCAGAATAAGCCCAAATGCCAAGAGGACACCATGAATAATGGGTTCCATCTCTTCAGCTCCTTTCTTCTCTATCATACCTATGATATAAATAAAGAAAAAGTCCAATTAAATAAATGAATTTCATATCACTTCAAATAAATATTTCGTTATCTTGCTTTTACATACCAAGAAACCCTTATTAACGAAGAAATCCGTGTATACTACACATAAAAGAGGTGATTTCGATGAGTGACAATCAAGAAGTCATGCAATTGACTGATGAACGATGGAAAGCAATTACGCATAATGATCATTCGTATGACGATATTTTTATTTACGCAGTGAAATCAACGGGTATCTGTTGTCGGCCGTCTTGCAAATCGAGGGACCCTAAAAAAGAGAACATTCGTATCTTTAAAGACGTGGAAGAGGCTTTATCAGAAGGGTTTCGACCCTGTAAACGGTGCAAGCCTGGTGGTATACGTTTGCCAGATGAAGAGTGGATAGTCCAAATACAAGAATATATAAACTCAAATTATCATGAATCACTGTCATTGGAAGTATTAGCTGACGTATGTCATGGGAGCCCCTACCATTTACAGCGAACATTTAAGAGAATTATCGGATTGACGCCTACTGAATACATTCAGCAAGTGCGAATTTCGAATGCGATGAAAGAACTTACTACACATATGAAGTCTATTGCAGAAGTCGGTTTTGCTGTAGGACTCCCTAATACAGCCTATTTCATTACATTTTTTAAAAATAGAGTCGGCCAAACGCCTAAACAATATCAAAAAACGATGATGGAGGTCCAAAGAAATGGAGAAAAATAGGGAGAGTACTGTGTATTGGATGCTGTTAAATCGCGGACCATGGACAATGTATATTGCAGCAACAACAAAAGGTCTTTGTTATGTTGGCTCACAGCATGCGCCATTCGAAGAGCTTTCGATATGGGTGAAGAAACGACTTCCTGCTTATGCACTTTCGGAAGATGAGTATGTATTGAAACCCTATGCAATAGAACTGATCGATTACTTGGAAGGACGACGTAAAGAATTCACATTGCCAATGGACCTTCATGGTACAGCATTTCAACAAGCTGTCTGGAAAGTGTTGCAGGGAATCCCGTATGGTCAGACGGTTTCGTACACGGATATTGCCGAACAGATTCAAAAACCAACTGCGGTTCGGGCCGTCGGGACTGCTATTGGTGCAAATCCTGTTTTAATCACCATTCCTTGTCATCGTGTCATTGCAAAAAGCGGAAAAATGACTGGATACAGGGGTGGTTTAGAAATGAAGGAACAACTGCTAGGGCTAGAAAAGTTATAAAGCTTTTCTTGGTAGAATATGTACTTTTAAATAAAAGGTTGACCAATAGATGTAATCATACTATAATTTCGTTTATTATTATTTTTATAAAATGAGCGACGAAAAGAACTTATTAAGCCGGTCTCCCTGTTAGCAGAGAATCAGTGGTTGGTGAAAACTGATGCAAAGATTAGGTGAATTTCATTCTTGGAGCTATTTATATACTACATTTTATTTATGTAGTATAAAACGGATTAAACCGTTATTTTTACCAAGTGGGAAACATCAATTTGTTTCCAATTAGGGTGGTACCGCGTGAATAGCCACGTCCCTATCGTAAAAGATAGTGACGTGGCTTTTTTGTCTTTCGCATATGGAAGACATAATATAAATGGATTGGATTGGTTAGTATGCAAAAAACAGAGCAATGGTCATCAAAGATCGGTTTTATCTTATCAGCAGCTGGGTCAGCTATTGGAGTAGGTGCAATATGGAAGCTCCCTTATGTTACTGGTATTAGTGGAGGAGGGGCATTCTTTCTTCTGTTTATCTTATTTTCATTGTTTATGGGCTTTCCGTTATTATTAGCTGAGTTTGTTATTGGTAGAAGCACGCAAAAAGAAGCAATTAGTGCGTATCGTAGTCTTGCTCCTAATACTAATTGGCATTGGATTGGGAGATTAGGGGTATTCACCAGCTTTCTTCTATTGTCTTTTTATAGTGTAATTGGTGGTTGGATTTTAATATATTTAGCAAAAGGACTGTTTGGTGGAGTAATTAGTGAAGGCGCAGATTATGGGGCTGTCTTTGACATGACTATTGGAAATCCTCTCTTGGTTATTATTGCTCAATTTGTATTTTTAGCTATTACAGTTTTAGTGGTAGCAAAAGGGATTCAAAATGGGATTGAAAAAGTAAATAAAATTTTGATGCCCGCTTTGTTTGGACTATTTATCGTTCTAATCATCCGCTCCCTAACATTAGACAACGCTATGGAAGGGGTAAAATTCTTTCTAGCACCCGATTTCTCGAATATCACATCTGAAAGTGTCCTCTTTGCAATGGGACAAGCCTTTTTCTCTTTAAGTGTGGGCGTATCAGTCATGGTTACTTATAGTTCCTATCTTTCTAAGAAAGAAAGCTTGATACAACCAGCTATTTCTATTGTTTCCATGAATTTGTTGATTGCTTTGTTGGCAGGTTTAGCAATTTTCCCAGCTGTATTTTCACTTGGTTTAGAGCCAGCTGAAGGACCTGGATTGCTATTTGTTGTATTGCCTGCTGTATTTGATCAAATTGTTTTTGGAGAAGTATTCTTAATAGGTTTTTTAGCATTATTTTTATTTGCTACATTAACTTCAGCTTTTTCCATGTTAGAAATAATTGTGGCTTCTATTGTTAAAGGTAAAGTAGAGAAGCGAACTAAATACGCTTATATTATCGGGATTTTAATATTTTTAGTAGGAATTCCTTCCGCTTTATCCTATAGTATTTTTGCAGACATTTTAATTTTCTCGAAAAGCTTGTTTGATTCTGCCGATTATTTAGTTAGTAATATTTTAATGCCATTAGGGGTACTTTCAATTTCTATTTTTGTCTCACATAAGATACAGAAAAGTACTTTACGAGAGGAATTATTACAGCATTCTCGTTTTGGTGCCACTGCCTTTAATATTTGGTTCTTTATCATGAAATACGTTATCCCTTTAGTTATTATCATCGTATTTCTTGATGCTACTGGGATACTTGATAAAATAATATAAATGGAAAGTGGCAGAGACAAACTTTCCCCCAAAAAGAATAAGACTTGATAATCTTTTGTCTATAAAATAAAGAAAAAAACGTGAAATCAATTGACTGATTTCACGTTTTTAAATTTAAAAACCAGTTATGTCCCAATCTCTTTTGTTCTAAATGTAGTTCTGTTATTTGGCAGATAGTTCGCTTTCCGTTACCCACTTGTGGTTTTTCACTTCTGCTCCACCTGAAGTCGGAGTGTAATCGACCATGTATACGGTTGTACGTTCTGCAGATTCAATTACTGCAGTAGCACCTTCCATACCAGACATATGATCAGCTTCAATAGTAACTTCTGTTCCTGGTTCTAGCGTTTTATCCCCAGCGTCTTTAATCTCTTCCTGAATGACCCATTTATGATTTTCCACTCTTTCTCCACCAGACGTAGGTGTATAAGAAATGACATAGGCAGTTGTATCATAGGCACCGACAATAGTTGCCTCTGCACCCTTCATACCTTCCATATGATCTGTTTCCAGAATAGCTTTACTTCCCACTTCAAAAGTAGGATCGTCAGCTACTTTCAAGCCCTCAGGAACCTCGCCTGTACTAGAGTGTTCCATATTCGAATGGTCCATGTTTTCATGAGTACTCGTTTCCTTGTCATCACCAGCACATGCCGACAACGTAAATGCAGCAACCAATGAAATGATTCCTATAACTACTTTTTTCATCGTCATCCTCCTCAATCGAAGCTATAAACTCTCAACGCACATGCTTTTCTAGTTTTACTTTTTGTAGACGTAATGCGTTCAACACAACGGATACAGAGCTGAATGCCATAGCTGCTCCCGCTACCCAAGGTGCAAGTAAGCCTACTGCTGCAATTGGTATACCCAATGTATTATAGCCGAACGCCCAAAATAGATTTTGTTTGATATTTCTCATTGTCTTATGGCTCATAATTATTGCATCCGCTATGCTATTTAAATCACCTCGGATCAATGTGATATCTGCAGCTTCCATGGCAACGTCTGTTCCTGTACCAATGGCCATTCCAATATTAGCAACCGCTAGAGCTGGGGCGTCATTAATACCATCTCCAACCATCGCAACCTTTTTGCCAGCTACTTGAAGTTTTTTTACTTCTTCCGCTTTCCCTTCAGGAAGTACTTCAGCAATGACATGGTCAATTCCAACCTCTTTACCGATTGCAGCTGCAGTACGTTGATTATCACCTGTCATCATAATCACTTCGATATTCATCTCGTGTAAACGTTCAATGGCTTTTTTAGAAGTTTCTTTAATCGTATCTGCAACCGCAATTAGTCCGGCAAACTGGCCGTCAATACTTGCGAGCATGGCTGTTTTCCCATTAGCCTCAAGTTCTTCCATAGTTGTTAGTATGCTAGATATTTCGACGTTATATTTATTCATTAGCTTCCGAGTGCCTACAAGAATTACTTTCCGATCAACAATTGTTCTTACTCCATAGCCCGGAATTGCTTCAAACTCCTGAGCTGCCTCGAATAGAATACCTCTATCCTGAATTCCTTTTACAACTGCTTCCGCAAGTGGATGTTCTGATTGTTTTTCAGCTGCACCGATTAAAGATAGAAACTCCTCTTCAACTACGCCACTCGCCACAATTACATCCGTCAGTTCTGGTTTTCCGTTTGTGACTGTACCTGTTTTATCTACAATGACTGTATCAATATGGTGAGTAGTTTCTAAATGCTCTCCACCTTTAAATAGGATTCCGAACTCGGCTGCACGACCTGAACCAGCCATAATAGAGGTAGGTGTTGCAAGTCCGAGTGCACATGGACAAGCAATTACAAGAACAGCAATCAGCGCTTCCAAGGCAGGAGTGATTTCACCAGGGTTCACCCATATGATCCAAACTAAAAAAGTGATAATTGCAATACCTATTACAATCGGCACGAATACACCAGAGATTTTATCTGCAAGCCTTTGAATAGGCGCCTTTGAACCTTGTGCATCCTCTACCACTTTAATAATTTGGGCAAGAGCAGTATCTCTTCCGATTTTTGTAGCTTTCATTTTAAGAAAACCATTTTTATTGATTGTTGAACCGAACAATACATCTCCGACTGCTTTGTCTACTGGAATACTTTCGCCAGTAAGCATAGATTCATCGACAGCGGTGTTTCCTTCTAGTACTTCTCCATCGACCGGTATCTTTTCACCAGGCTTTACTAATATTGTGTCCCCAGTTACAACTTCTTCAAGTGGTATTTCTATTTCTGTTTCATTTCTTAATACTAAGGCTGTTTTAGCTTGTAGTCCCATAAGCTTTTTAATGGCTTCGGACGAACGCCCTTTTGCTTTTGCTTCAAACAGTTTCCCTAATATAATTAGCGTGATGAGCACCGCACTCGTTTCAAAATAGAGATTTGCTGTATGATGTTCACCTGTAGTAATAATAGCTTGATAGACACTATAAAAATAAGCTGCCGATGTGCCCATTACTACTAGCACATCCATATTGGCACTGCCATTTCGTAACGCCTTATATGCACTTACATAAAACTGACCTCCTATGAGAAATTGAACCGGTGTCGCTAAAGCCATCTGCACCCACGGATTCATAAGGAATTCTGGCATATAGATAAACGACGTGAATGAAAAGTGACCGACCATTGTCCATAATAATGGCAATGACAATATCGCTGCGATGATAAACTTTCGCTTCTGGATTTGAATAGCTCGCTCGCGATAATCGACAGCTTCCTTTTCGTCTTCTTTATTGATTGCTCCATACCCCAGTTTTTCCACTCGACCTATAATATCTGAAACAGAAACTTGTGAAGGGTTAAATTCTACAGTTGCATTTTCCAGTGCCAAATTGACGTTTGCAAAGGACACACCTTCTAGCTTGTTAAGACCTTTTTCAATCCTCGTTGCACAGGCTGCACAAGTCATTCCAGTAATGGCAAATTCCTTATTTTCCTTAGCAACCCCATAGCCCAAATCCTGAATTTTCTTTTCCAAGTCGCCATTATTCAATTTTTGAGGATCATATTTAATCAATGACTTTTCCAGCGCCAAGTTCACATTGGCTTGCTCTACACCGTCCATTTTATTTAACCCTTTTTCAATTCGTGTTGCACAAGCAGCACAGGTCATTCCAGTAATTTGTAAACTGGTTTCTTTAATTTCACTACTCATCTTATTTTCACCTCTCCTTTATATACTACCAGGGGGTATAATTTTATGAAAGAAAGAGAGTGCCTTTATAGCACTCTTCTCTACTTATACTACATCGTATCCTTGATCATCAATTGTTTCTTTAATCACATCTAGTGATACTTTATCTTCTTCAAATGAAACGTCCACTTTACCTGATTCTAAATGAACTTTTACTTCATTTACTCCATCTAACTTTCCTACACTGTTCTCAACAGAGCTAACGCAGTGACCACATGACATTCCTTGTACGTTTAGTGTTACTTGATTTACCATTTAAATCCTCCTCTTATTTTTTCATTAATTTTTGAATCGTTACTAATAATTCATCCAGTACTTCATCGTCACCTTCCGCTAGTCTATCTACTACACAGCCTTTTAGATGTCCTTGCAAAAGTACTTTTGCTACACTGTTTAAAGCAGATTGAGTTGCAGAAAGTTGGGTAATAATATCATCACAATAGACGTCTTTGTCTACCATTCCTTTTATTCCTCGAATCTGACCTTCAATGCGATTTAATCGATTCGTTAGATCTTTTTTTACATAGTCGGGATGATGACTTTTTCTACAAGAATGATCAGATGTGATTGTATTCTCTTCCATTACACTATCCAACTATTCAACCTCCTATTTTTTCTTACTATCATATTACAGTACCTGTAGGGGGTATGTAAAGTGTAATGCTTTTTATTAAGGAAAATATAATTTAGAGTTCCAAATATAAAGTTGACAAAAAATATAAAAGCACATAATATGTTTATATGAATATATTATCATATATAATTTTTGTAATAAGTAACAATGGAGGAATTTATATGGCGGATAATCATAACCATTCACATGGCGCAAATAAGAAAGTGTTACTGATCTCGTTTTTCATTATTACCAGTTACATGATTGTAGAAGTAATAGGAGGATATTTGACAAACAGTTTAGCCCTTCTTTCAGATGCTGGACATATGCTAAGTGATGCAGTATCACTTGGGATTGCCCTAATGGCATTTACGTTTAGTGAAAAAGCAGCAAATGCTAGTAAGACCTACGGCTATAAACGTTTTGAAATTTTGGCAGCAGTATTCAATGGGGTAACACTGATATTAATTGCGCTCTATATTTTTTATGAGGCATTTCAACGTTTTACTAACCCACCAGCCATAGCAACTACGGGAATGCTAGTTATTAGTAGTATTGGGTTAGCTGTGAATATTCTTGTAGCTTGGATTATGATGAGAGGCAGTGATACGAAAGGCAATTTAAATATGCGTGGGGCATTTCTTCATGTGATAAGTGATATGTTAGGCTCTGTTGGCGCTATTATTGCAGCTCTTTTAATCATGTTTTTAGACTGGAATTGGGCTGATCCACTAGCAAGTGTCATTGTCGCCATCCTTGTTTTACGCAGCGGTTACTATGTGACAAAAGCTTCCCTACATGTATTGATGGAGGGGACTCCTCAAAATGTAAGTGTAAATGACGTCGCTCAAACTATTGAACAGACTAAGGGTATCATAGGCGTTCATGATTTACACATATGGTCTATTACAAGCGGGTTAAATGCACTTTCTTGCCATGTGGTAGTCGAAGAACAAATGACGATTGCAGAAGGCGAAAAAATACTACGTAAAATCGAACATGATTTAGAACATAAAAATATTCAGCATGTGACGATTCAACTAGAAACTGCTGCCCATAGACATGATAATTCCATTTTATGTACTGTAAAGGCAACTGAATCTGATTCCCATGCACACCACCATCACTAAACTACGGAGGTTTTGAAAAGTATGCGCGAAGAAGTACAAACTAATACACATGAATTAGATGAAGAAACTCTGTTTGTCGTATCCCAGACGTTTAAAGCTTTAAGTGATCCAACACGTATTCGCATATTAAATTTACTTTGCTGTAACGAGCATTCTGTGAATGATATTGCAGAGGAACTAAATTTAGGCCAATCAACAGTATCCCATCAACTTCGCTTTTTGAAAAATTTACGATTAGTAAAGTTCCGACGTGAAGGAACAACCTTATACTATTCAAGCGATGATGACCATATTATGAATCTATTGCATCAGGCTATTGATCATGCAAAACATTAATAAAAAATGTTCTACTAAAAACTTATGGTACTTTTTTACATATTAATAAGGTTACAAAAGAAAAAAGTAGAATCCAATGCAACCAAAGCTGATAATTGCAATTAATAATACATGCGAAGTATCCTGAATGGCTTCCATAATTACTTCCTTCACAATGATGATATAGATTGTACCTGCAGCAAGACTAATTGCAAACGACCAAAAAAGAGGATTGCCGGTGCCTAATTTACTTCCGAAGTAAGCTCCAATCCCTACAGGAGCTGCAATAATCAAAGAGAAGAATAACCATGACCATATCCTATTACCGGCCACATACAAAAGAGTAAAGACTATAATACCTTCTGGTACATTATGAAGAAGAATGGCTTGGAGTAACGAGTATTCTAATGATGTATCTCGTGTAGAACCCAAAACAATTCCTATCGGTAAATTGTGAAATGAAATGCTAAGTACCAATAGGATGCCTGTTTGAAAAGAAAAACTCTTGTCTTGACCCGTCGTTGTTCCTAACAGTATTTTCAATGTTTTGTGTGCTGCTTCAAACAATATGATGCCCACAAAAAAGCCCAGGATGAAAGTAATCCAATTTCCTAATTCTATTGCTTCTGGTACAATCTCAAAACTTAATACACCAAGGGTTAGCCCCACACAAACACTGTAAATGTAATCTATTTTTTTCTGAAAACCATTAACGCTCCAAGCTATAACCCCACCTATACTAAAACCAATAGCAGTACATAAATAACCAACGACCCATATGTAAGACACTAAACCATCCTTATTAAATTTGTCTTTATTCTATATGGCATTTGTTAGACATTTATGAAGAGGTAAATAATTAATATTCAAATCTAAAGGACAAAAAAAGAACTTGAGAATTCAAGTTCCTCAGATTGAAGACAAAGGGATCAGAATCATCACATTCTGAATGCCTTTTGTGAAGCTAATAGATTTGAAAGGCGAAATACTTCGCTATCAATATGTTGATTTTTAGTCACCCTATCCATTCATCTCGACGTTTATTTAGATAGTAGTTGATTGTAGTGTAGGCGGCGACTCCTGCGGGAACAGCCCGAGTCTCGAGACCCCGCAGGAGCTTGCGACGAGGAGGCTTGAGCCGGGCCCGCGGAAAGCGTCCGCCAGAACGAAAATCAACCAACTTTAAATTATAAATACTATTTTATAAGAAAAAAGACTGTTGGCAAACTCGAGATTATTCGAGTTTGTCTACAGTCTGAAGAACTTGAGAATTCAAATTCCTCTTTTATTATTCTTATAAACAAAGTGCCCGTTAATCCAAACCAAGAATTAAACTTCTTTGAATATGATTTTAATGCCAAATATTAATTCATTTGCCTGTCTCAGCGAAACGCTTGATTCTTTCTCCAACTTCATCACGAACTCGTTGGAAGGTCGGCCATTTCTCTTCATCCGTTCCTTGTGCTTTAGCAGGGTCGTCAAAGCCCCAGTGCTCACGTTTCACATGTGGTGGTGTCACTGGACATTTATCGGCAGCATCACCACAAAGCGTAACAACAAAATCTGCATTATTTAACGTTTTCATATCGATGATATCTGAAGTTTGATTTGAAATATCGATTCCAATTTCATTCATGGCTTTAACAGCATTCGGGTTTAGGCCATGTGCTTCAATGCCTGCACTCAAAACTTCCCACTCATCACCTAAATACTTTTTCCCCCAGCCTTCTGCCATTTGGCTTCTGCATGAATTTCCTGTACATAAAAAGTATAGTGTTTTTTTTGACATAATTAGCAATCTCCTTTGGTTAGAACAATTTTAATGAAATATATAGACCTAATAATGTAATAAATAGAATAGGAACTGTTAAGACAATACCTGTTTTAAAATAAGTTCCCCAAGATATCTTCACACCTTTTTGGGATAAAACATGAAGCCATACTAGTGTTGCAAGTGAACCAATCGGAGTAATTTTTGGTCCTAAGTCCGATCCTATTACGTTAGCATAAATAAGTGCTTCACGGATTGTACCAGAAGTATTCGTTTCTGCAATCGCTAAGGCATCGATCATCACGGTCGGCATGTTATTCATTAGGGATGAGAGGAAGGCTGCGATGAAGCCCATCGACATCGTAGCTATGAATAATCCCTGTTCTGCAGCGACTTCAATAACACCAGCTAGAACGCTCGTCAGTCCTGCATTCCCCAGTCCGTAAACAACCACGTACATACCAATGGAGAAAAATACAATATTCCATGGGGCTCCTTTAATAACTGCTCTTGTATCAACTGCACTACTTCTTCTCGCCATAGCGATGAAGAATATCGCTACAATTCCAGCTACTATGGAAACAGGAACCTGGATGAATTCACTACTAAAATAACCGATAACTAATATTGCAAGTACATACCATGAAAGATGAAACATTTTTATATCTTTAATAGCTTCTTTTGGGTCTCTAAGTTTTGATAAATCATAGGTCCTTGGAATGCTTTTTCTAAAATAAAATAATAATACGCTAATAGTTGCAATCAGGGAGAATATGTTAGGAATAATCATTCTTGAAGCATATTCCACGAAACCGATATTAAAGAAATCTGCAGAAACAATGTTAACAAGGTTACTAACTACAAACGGGAGCGAAGTTGTATCTGCTATAAATCCACTCGCCATAATAAATGGGAAAATCATTTTTTCATTGAAATTCAAGTTTCGAACCATTGCCAAAACAATTGGCGTTAATATTAACGCAGCTCCATCATTCGCAAAGAAGGCTGCAACAATAGCACCTAACACACTTACATAAATGAACATCTTAAATCCATTACTTTTCGCTGCCCTTGCCATATGTAATGCAGCCCACTCAAATAAGCCAATCTCGTCTAAAATCAAAGAAATGAGGATAATTGCAATAAAGGACAATGTTGCATTCCAAGTAATGTCTACTACTTCAATGACATCATGAAAACCAACTACCCCTACTAATAACGCTATGGTGGCTCCTCCACAGGCTGACCAACCAATATTCAGACCTCTTGGTTGCCATATAACGAAGATAAGCGTTACTATAAAAATCATTGTTGCTAAAATAACTGGTGACAAAATACTAACCTCCATTACTCACATGAGATACGTAATCCCTGTTGTTCTAATTCTTGTAGTTTAAAATCTTGCTTTGGAAGATGATCAATCAAGCTCTGGACAAATGGAAGTACATCACTTTCCTTGTTCAATGAATAAATAACCCACTGACTCCTTCTTGTTTCACGTACCAATCCAGCATCTTTTAATTTCCTTACGTGCTGACTAATAGCAGGCTGACTTACTTTAAAAATTTCAACAAATTCACAAACACAATAATCGTTTGTATCTAACATTTTGACCATAGTTAGCCTTGTTTTGTCACCTAACAACTTCAATATTGTTGCCGCTTTTTCAATTTCAATTGTTGAAAATTCCATGAGGTACCTCCTTACACCCATAAACGATTATCATATAACCGTTTACTTATATAATAATTTGCTTATATAATGATTACAAGAGAAACATGACTGAAGGTGTACTATTCTTCAAAAAAAATAATTTATAAAGTATAATAGGTGAATATTTAATTAAAATAATTTCAAGGGGTTAATTTATGGTTTCTGACAAAATGAATTCACAAAAATTGGCTTATGAATACATTCGAGAACGTATGCTGGATGGAACTTATAAAGGCGGAATGAAGCTCGTAGAAGAACGTCTTGCGAGTGAGATAGGTGTTAGTCGTACACCAATTCGTGAAGCAATTAAAAGACTAGAGCAAGAAGGTTTAATTAAAAATAAGCATATCTATAATCCCACTGCACAGGATTTGATATACATATATGAGATACGCATATTACTAGAAAGTTTTGCAGCAAAAAGAGCCGCGAAAAATATGACAACAGAAACGTTAATAGAACTTGAAAATACCATAAAGAAATCTCGTAATTCTCTTGTGGATGGACAATCAAAAAATACATACAATGAAACCCAACGCTTTCATGAATTAATTATAAATGAATGCCAAAATCCAATAATGATTGAAAGATTAGAAAAAGCTCAGACAATTTTCTATTTGTTTAGCCTAAGGCTGGATATATATAATCGTCCACATTTAATAGATGAGCATGAAGAAATTTACAAAGCCATTAAGAATAGGAATGAACAACTTGCTGGCGAACTAATGGCCCAACATTTATATAAAGATATGAATTTTACTCTTGAGGTTATTGGCAGGAAAGGTCAGTTTTAAAGTATTATGCAGTTTAAACTTTAAAATAACGTTTAAAAGTATGAATACCTTGATAAATTTCTTTAACATATAAAAAAGCACTAATTCAACCAATTAGCCATTGAATTAGTGCTTAAATACGTTATTTTGTAGAAAAAGCTATCTACTTTTTTCTAGAATAATACTAGTTGTCATTATGCTTTAACTAGTATTCCGCCTTCTTTTAGGTATTTTTGAATACCTTCTGCTGCACGGTATGAAAGTGCACCAAGTGTACCAGTTGGATTGAAGCAACTATTATGTGGAAATGCAGAAGCACCCACGACAAATACGTTTTCAGCTTCCCACATTTGTAGGTAAGTGTTTAGTGCTGATTTCTCAGGGTCTGACCCCATAATAACTCCACCTGTATTATGAGTGTTTGAATCTTTGTTTACGTTAAACGGACCTTGTTCTTCGTTTGTATCAATAATATCTGCACCGATTTCTTCTGCAATCTTACGCGTGATAGTTGACATGTATTTACCCAGGGCACGGTCATTATCTGTATATTCATATGTCATACGTAATAATGGATATCCAAATTCGTCTTTAAATTCTGGGTCAAGATCCAGGTAATTTTCTTTATGCGGTAATGAAGCACCTTGTGTTTTAACTGGGAAGTTTGAATTCGCATATTTAATAGATTTCTCTTTGAACTCAGCACCCCAGTTTGGTGTTCCAGCAGGTACACGGTTTACTGCAATTGGACGGTCACCATATTGTGTTGAACGAATGCCAGCACCGTGGATGAAGTCTACTTTAGCATGGTCAAAGTTATCCCCCATATATTCCCCGATCTCAATACCTAAAGCACCAGCACCGCCGTATAGATTAAACTCTCTATCCTCGAAGAATAGTTGAGAACCACCAGCAGTTACTTGGTAACAGTAGTTTTTACCGATTGTTCCTTTACCTGTTTTTGGATCGTATGGAGTACCGATACCAGAATTAAGAAGTAAACGAGCATTGTTGAATACATAACTTGCTACTACAACTACATCTGCAGGTTGCTCAAATTTTTCTCCAGTTAGCATATCTACATAAATAACTCCATTTGCTTTGCCACCACTTTTAGTTAATTCTAAAACATTAGAATGTGTACGAAGTTCTAATTTACCTGTTTGTTTTGCAACTGGAATTACTGTTACAGCTGGGTCACCTTTAGCACCATATTCACATCCAAAGTTTTCACAATACGCACAGTATTGACATGCTCCACGAGAGATGCCATCTGGATTTGTATATGATTCAGAAAGGTTAGCTGCAGGAATAACGAAAGGCTTGTATCCTAGGCTTGTTGCTGCTTTTTCGAATTCTTTCATTAATGGTGTTTTTACTAAAGGTGGTGTTGGATATGGATTAGTACGTTTCCCCCATAGTTCTACTGTTTCACCTGAAATACCTGCCATTTTTTCGAATGTATCGTAATATGGTTCCATTTCATTATAAGTTAGACCCCAGTCGTTAAGACCTTCCATCCAAGCGGGAATTTTTTCGATCCCGTAACGCTCAATTGTTTTCGTACGAATTTCGAAATCATAAGGTAAGAAACGATAAGTTTGTCCATTCCAGTGACTACCTGCACCACCAACTCCGTCTCCTACTATGAATGTACCGTAGTGACGCATCGGTAAAGCTTTACCTGATACTGTATTTCTATAAGTAATAGTTTCCTTAGAAAGATCCTGCATTAATTCTTGACGATGTTGGTAACGAAGTTCATCATGTCCCATTGTATAATCAGCTGTTGTCCGATCTTTACCGCGTTCTAATCCAACAACATTTATTCCTGCTTTTGTTAGTTCAGCTGAGACAATCCCACCAGCCCAACCCATTCCTACTACTACAACAGGTACTTTAGGTAATTTTGTAACCATTTATATGTCAGTCCCTTCTATTATTAGTGTCCCATATGAGAATTTAAACTTTGTGGTTCAAGTTGGATAAATTTCTCATCTTGTATTTCAGCCACGTATTGCATACGAGATCCTGGATACTTACGCATACTCCAGCCAAGCATTTCTTTATTACCACCATACATTGGGTCTGCATATACACCCTCAAGAGTTAATGTGCGAAGTAAACTGAAAAATTGAGAAGAAGAAACTTTCCCGTATAATTCAACTTTGCCTTCGCTAAATGCTAGTAGTACTTCGTCTTGTTGAGTGGCTTCTAACTCTTTAAAGTCAGCTTCAAATTGTTGATTACTATATGTGTTTAAGCTCTCTAAACCAGCTAGGAATAGATCTTTTCGAAGAATCTTCGTTTGTGGACCTTGGTTTTCTTCTGCTTTATAAAAAGCACCTAAACGGTAATCTTTTACGTTAGAACCCCATGGCCCAGCCAATTGGTGATCGATATAAATAGCAGCATTAAGTTCTTTGGCACCTGGACCATTTGCATCTTCAGGGAAAATACGTTCCACTGCTGCTTGCGTAACTTGATATTGGTTTGGTGTGAAAAACATTAGTGCTACATTTGGATTAGCAGTAGGTGTTGTTGCGTGATTTTGAGTTTCAGAAGTGGTTGTTGATTTATCATCTTTTATAAGAAGACTTCCTAAAGCTCCACCTAAAACAACTCCACCTACAGTCAAACCAGAATTTTTAATAAACGTACGTCTAGACGAACGTTTGTCTAAAACGGAATTATTCTTTTCTTGTTCTGACATAACAAAACCTCCCATAAATTTAATGACTTTCTATTAAATTAATTAAACAAAAAATGCTCAAAAAATTTTTCTATTAATGCACTATAGAGCTCCAATTATATACAATCGTATGAAGAGCTGAAAAAACAAGTAATGAAGCTATAAAAATAGTGTATTTTCTTCCTGTCCAACAAAGAATAATGATTGCTAAACCAATTCCAGAACCTAATAGGGCAAACCAAGGGAATGGACTATTATAAAAAAAGAGCAAAAGTGCAAAATCAGCTACGATAAAAAGGGCAAGTAGCATTTGATTGAGCATCCTTAATTCTTCTAAATTGTACTGTGTCATACTTATTCTCCTTTCTAAACAACAATTAGAACTATTATAAAAAGATATTATTTTGTATACAAAATAATATCTTTTGTATACAAAAATAACATCCTTCATTTTACTACATTCTTTTGTTATTTGTACACCTTTAAAATTTAGCATAGGAGGATATATAATCATTAACTATTCTACGTTTAATAACTCTATTAATAATTGAATAAATCCGTATAAAAAAACTTTTCATAATTAATATGGTTACTTGCTAATTAAACTCCCAGAAAAATAGTTTTAGCTGGAAAGAAAAAAACGCTCAGAGAAATATTCTCTGAGCGTTTTCATGTTATTTACAATTAGAATCTTAATTCGTTGTTTTCTAATCATAAAAACTAGGTTTGCTATCCAACCATTACCCCTCCATTAGGAGTCGACCTCCTGCATGGTGCAGCAATTCACCGAGCTCATGGACCGCTTGGGCTACCCGCTTACATCAATTCCATCGGCCACCCTCAGCTCTGCTCCGTCGATGCCATCGACGACGTTTTCGACCATGCTGAGGTCCTTGCCTGCATCAATTCTGATGCCGTTGGAAGCCTGTCTAATAATGTTGGACTCGATACTAATATCAGAGGGAATACCTGATCCCCGTCCGTCAGTACCGCGGTCCTCACTGAGCCGGATGGACCAAAACCCTTCAGTCCCTCCAGTGATATGGTTACCGCGCAATTTGGTGCCCGGTGCATTGCGGACCTCAATACCGGTATTCGAATCCTCATCGCCGGTAATCCTGTTGTTCTCGATGAGAGTTTCAGGAGTTCCTAGGATGACGAGAATTCCCTGACGGTTTCCAATCAGGTCGTTGGAGTGCACCCAATTTCCAGGTCCAGAGGCGTCGTGTTTGTTCTTGGCCCCTCCAGAATTGCCGAGCGCGATGCCCGCCCGATGCCCGCCAATGACTGTGTTATCCCGGATCTCATTCAGGTATTCACCTTCGCCATGCAGGTCAATGGCGTCGAGGTGGCTGCCAACAATCACGTTGTCCGCCACTAGATTGTTGTGCGTGGGGAACTGCAGCAAAATGGCGTGCCGCAGATGCCTGCCATCAAAAGTATTGCCGATGACTACGTTATGTCGGGAATCGTTGGTAGCATCCGGGTTTCGTTGGTCCCTTGAGCCCTCGATAGCGATGCCGTAGCCTTGTCCGCCAGAACCGACGGCTGTTGCCTCACTGATGTAGTTTCCAGAGAGGGTCACTTCACGGCTAGCCTTGACGGAGATGCCGTGGCGCTCGAACCTTCGGATGCCCAGGTTCTCCACCAGTATCTGGGTGCTAGCCTGTCCTTCGTAGGATCCGAGGTGAATCCCGTACATCGGGCCACCACTCGCGTCCCCGTCGTCGGGATCGTAGCCGAGTGGTCCCTCATGACGGGAAGTGATAGTGAAATCAGCGATGATGACGTCGTGAACGCCGGAGCCACGGATTACCCTACTATCATCTACTCCGTCGAAGGAAGTCAACAGTACGGTGTTCTCCTGGCCCTCACCGCGTAGGTCCACGCCGCTACGCAACACGATGTTCGCCGACTCGTCGTCCGGGTCAACGGAACGCAGGTCATACGTGCCGGTCGGTAGCAGTACTTCGTCACCCGGTTCTGCCGCAGCCAGGGCCGCTCGGATGGCAGTTGCATCGTCGTGTGTGTCTGGATCCGGATCTGCCCCGAAATGCGTGACATCCAGGGTCTTACCCGTGACCGGACCCGGCGTCTTCACTTCGATCGGCTTGCCGGACCGGTCCACCAAGCCGGGAGCTTGCCAGTCGCGTAGCTCGGACGGAGCAGGTTCCACGGCTTTATCACTCTCGGACGCTGCGGGTTCTACAGCTTCATCTCTCTCGACCGGTCCTTCGGATTCTTCCACGGTGCATGCGGTCAAGAGGACCATAAGGAATAGGGTAACCCACCACGGTGCCGGACTTCGCCGGCTGTTCTGAACAGATCTCTTCATCAAACTACTCACTTCCTTTTTGTACTCTTTTCGTCCTTTTGGAGGCGACAAGAAAAGCGGTGAGCCCACTCGCTCACCGCCTTCGGGTTATCCGAACGCTCCCTACCGGGTCGTCGCCGTCATCCCATGACCAGGGGTCTACCGATTAGTGTTTCCCTTGCCATCTCTATTATCATTGGCTATTGCCATTATTGTTGCCTTGACCATTGCCTTTGTTGTTGCTTTTGTTACCATTGTTATTGCCTTTGTTTTTGTTTTTATTTTTGTCTTTGCCATTGTCTTTGTTATGTTTGAAGTTCAATGGAATGTCTTTTTCCAACGGAGTGTCTGCTGAAGAACCTCCAACATGCACGCCATACTTTCCATCAACAGTTGCCCACTCGCCATCAGCCCAGTTCGCTAGGTTGTCCGGTTCTTCCGGAACAAAATAGGAGAACGGGTGGTTGGAGTCGTCGTGATTAATACGTACAGTCACACGCTCGCTCTCACCAGGCTCAAGGTCAACCTTCTCGAAGTTTACAAGTCGCTTAGTTGGCTGCCCTGCCTCTTCTGGTAGAGTCAGATAGACTTGTGCAGCTTCTTTACCGGCAACATCACCTGTGTTCGTGATCGTGAAGGACACGTCAATACCAGATAATGCTCCTTTGCCTTCTTTTCCTGTATCGCGGACATTCTTCACTTTAAGGTCGTCATATTCGAAAGTTGTATACGATAGTCCGTATCCGAATGGGAAGACTGGTTTCACATTGTTTGCTTCGTACCAGCGATAGCCCATTTCTAGACCTTCTGTGTACTGAGCGATTAGTTGATCAGAACCATCACCATAAGGACCAGGTCCACCAACTTTACCAGTATCTTGACGAGTTCCAGGGTACTGCTCTTCAGTCGCGAAGGCAGCTTCACGTTCAGTAGCACCGAATGTCATCGGCAACTTACCGGATGGGTTAACCTTACCATAGAGAAGGTTAGCGACGGCATTGCCATCCTCCATACCTGGGTACCAAGCTTGAAGAACTGCAGGTACCTTATCCAACCATGGCATAATTGACGTACCGGAAGTTTTCAGTACCACAATAGTATTCTCCGGATTAGCTTCCATAACTGCGTCAATCACCGGCTCCTGCTCAGCCAAGCCCGATTTAAGGTTCAAGGCTGGGAATCCTAGGGTATCACGGTCCACTGTCTCATGCGGGTTGTCGCCGACCATGAGAAGCACGACATCGGACTCAGCAGCTAACTTGGCAGCAGCTTTCGGATCACTGCCATTGTTGTACTTCACTTTAGTGTTGTAGCCAAACTCTTTGATAACATTTTCTAAGCCTTCTTGTGGTGTGACCGTATATGGAGTCACTACATAATCATTGTCGTCACGAACAGAACGTGGGGACATCTTTGCCGCACCAGCGAACGTCTCAATGCCGATCAACGCGATCGACTTTGGCTCACCGTTCAGTGGCAGGAAGTCGTTATCGTTCTTCAATAGCACGGAGCCTTCCTCGGCCATCTTAAGTGCACTAGCACCGTTGAGCATCGGGTCAACGATTTCAGGCATAAATTTGTCGTAAGGCTCGTCCATGTGACCGAACTCGATCATCTTGATGTAACGCGGACGAAGTAGATTATCAATATCGTCCTCAGTCACCAAACCTGCGTCAAGAGCTTCTTGAATCTTCTCTTTTGTGTAATACTGTGGTGTCCAGTCGAGCTCGACATTCAAGCCCGCCTTGATAGCTTTAACCGTGTCGTGTACTGCGCGACGGTCACTCATAACGTAACCATCAAAGCCCCAGTTATCTCGAAGAGCATCTTGTAGCAATTCAGAGCTATCACAAGCATAAGTACCGTTAACATCCGGGAATGAACACATCACGGAAGCTGGGTCAGCATCTCTGACGGTCATCTCGAAAGGCAACATGTACAACTCGTTCATAGCATTTGAAGGAACTTGGACACCCATCGTCCAACGCTCAGTTTCCTGTTCATTTCCAGCCATGTGCTTGAGTTGTACCTGGACTCCTTGATCCTGGATACCCTTTGTTTGCTCGGTCGCAAGGATACCTGTCAAATAAGGGTCCTCACTGAAGTACTCATAGTTCCGGCCACCGTACGGGTGACGAATGAGGTTCAAACCTGGTCCGAGGAACACGTGATGTGCGAAAGCTCGTGTCTCTTCACCAAGGATTCGGCCGGCCTCATAGTTTAGCTCGCGGTCGAATGTCGCAGCTAAACCTGGGGTAGACGGAAGACCAGTCGCCTGTGGGTCATTGTGACATGATCCTCCTTTAACACCCGTACCACCGTTGGTCATACGTACTGTAGGAATACCGAGTTCTTCAATCCCTTTGATTTGCCGACCTGTGTCTTGGTACTCACACCCAGGAAGGGTACCTTGTGGCGCAAATTCGCCGTTCATATACTTACTAGTTCCGCCTCTTTTAATGACAACAGGCTCACCTTTGTCGTTCTCATTGAAACGCGAGATGGCGATTTGCTGCATCTTCTGTTCCATTGTCATCTCATCGAGAAGCAATTCGGTACGCTCCTCAGCAGAGAGGTTGATATTCATCCAAGGGTTAGTCCCTTGCGTTTCTCCGGTCACCGCATTAGCAGGATTTACTAACGCAGACATGGAGATCGTCGCTGTCAAAAAAATGGAAATAATTCGTTTTATCATCCTAATTCTCCCTTACTATCTTCTTGTCTATTAGTATTCTAATATAATTTATTTTAGCAACTTGTCCTCTCCCTTGCTAATCATTCCGTGTCTTAGTATAGAAGAAAACTATTACACTAGTATGAATGTCAAATTACAGAAACATAACAAAAATCACGATATTAGTAACACTCCTAAAGTCCCGAAAATGGTATTCAAACACTGTATTGAGCAATAATTTTCGAAGAAAAGATTAAAATAAAACTTAAGGCCTATTATAATTTATTATTCAAAATATAATAATATTAGATGAAAGAACCGAGAATTTCTTCTCCTGCATTGTTTGAAACGTTGTGGGAGTTTGCTTCGTTTAATTAAAAAATCTTAATAAATGTGAAATAGAATGGAAAACTTTTGTTTGGTTTGGATGTATCACATTAATTTTTGCTATATTGGTTGGCTGTTAAAGTAACTAATCAGAGAAAGATATACTAAAGTAGAAGTAAAAGAAGAAATGTTTATAGTAAAAGAGAATAAGAAAGTTCAACCTTCTTCCCTATTCAATCTCACATATTCTTTTAGACATAAAAACACCCCTTTGGCTAATCTAACCAAAGGGGTAAAGCTATCGTTATATGTTCAGTTACAAAAAAGTCGTGAACTTTGAACTCCTGAAACACGCATTCTTACGTTGTGTGAAATTATTCACGTAAAACAAAGTCGTGAACTACATATTTTTCTGCATGACAAAAAAGTCGTGAACTGGAAACAGCTAAAAACCACATTATTACGTTATGTGAAGCGATTCCCCTGAGGTCCTTTTAATTTGTATGAGTCCACAATTCTATTTATATAGAAGGAACTGAAAATCCAACCTAAATTCAGATTTGATTTTTTATGTAACTATACCTCTTCGATATGAACCTTTTGAATCCTGCATATGGCAAGCATAGCAAATCGGAGTAATTTGACGTTGTTTGAATAATGAAACAAGATTTGTTTCCAGATGACCCCGATAAATTAACTTCAATCAAAAGCCCGTTTCTAAAAATGACATTGAACCTAAAGCTTGTTCATAGAAAAGCGAATTTCGTATTTAAGAATTAAATAAAAAAGAAAATACCAGTACAATTATTCATTCCTTTGGGGAATTATAAATAAAAGGAGTGAAAACAATGAAGAAGTTTTATATATATATATTATTAATGATTTTAGTTTGTCAAACAGGGACAGCATACGCGGTTCAGAGAGTTGTAACATCGCACATTATATCTGACCTGTGGTATGAAAACGTTTTTTTAATTGCTGATAAGATAGATAGTATGACTACTAAAAACTTTACTGTTCAAGTTGGCGGTGGAGTGGACAGCGTTGGCGGTGAATTATTATATAACTTTCCAAATTGGTATAACGCTAAGTTTGGACCTAAATTATTTTTTGAAGATATTAATAGTGATGGCTTAAAAGATGTAATAGTCGCATTAATTTCTGGTTCAGGTTCTGGAGTTTCTACAAAAGAAATACACGTGTTAAATCAAGTACGAGACCCTAATATGAGATACGAAGAAGTGCCAGTTGAATCCATTAATGATGCAGTCAAAAGACTTGTAAAAATGGAGCGAAAAGGCGATGAGATTACTGTTATAATTGGTAAAAAGAAATATGTAGAGGACTATTTAAAATTTAATTTTCAATATTCTGATGCCCCTCCTAGTGTAGGATCAAATGAGGATTATAAGCCTGAAAATGGCGTTCTTTATGGCTATACAACCGTTTTTGTATCTATTCCTGAAGCAGGTATAGGCAGTCTGAAAGTAAAATATGGTTGGGACGGAAAAATGTATAAAGCTGATTCCGTTACTTTCGAGAAAATAGAACCTTTTAAACCAACAAGTAATTTCCACAAGTATAACAATGGGATATTAACTTGGTGAATAATTCGACCGCTCGTTAATGAATTATGATACTACTAAGCAAATAAAAAGCAGAGGATTGGTATCCATCTGTTTTTTATTTACGCTGCTGAATCATCATTTCTTCCCACGAATAATTTGGTATGGTTGCAATCCATAACGTATCTCCAATGATGACCACATCCATAACGATGGAATCCCCCGCATCAAACACTTTTTCAGATTTTCTTTCATCTTTCGTACTGATGGAATAAATAGCTTCACCTCTCTGTGTATATCCGAATAATTTCTCTCCTTTTTTAATAAATTTAACTACCACTTCATCAACTTTAATTTTTCTCCAATTTTCCTCTTGAAGATTTCGGGTCCAAATTCCACTTTGTGTGGTGATGAATAGCCTATTATTAATCACTTTCATATCATCAGGTACATCATCACTATTCGGCAGAGTTATCTCGTTCCACCCAACATTTGTCTTTTGCAAAATCTTTCTTTCTTCTGTGAGTCCTATCAAGTCACCATTATCCGATATTTGAACCTCATAAAATGGTTTAGGAACAATAGCTTGTTCCCAACTCTTCCCTTGATTGGTTGTATAATAAACATTACCATTTGATAGCACAGCTATATGATTGTTGATGGAATAATCTACGTTCTCAATCGGGTGGTCTAATGAAAGAATTTTCCTTCCTTTACTTTTAGATGTAATACCTGTCCATATTTCTTTTTCCGTAACTGCATATAATTGATCATTCCTATCAAACCAAGCCTGTGTCACATAATTATAAACTCGTAGTTCTGTCCATTTTTTTCCGCCGTTCTCGCTCCATTCAATAAAAGGTCGATTACTTGTACTAAATTGAGTTGGCTTATTGTCTCCCCATATGACTAGTTTTTTGTTTCCAGCGACAACCCCCATTATCGCCACCCCTTTTTTAGATAGCTTTTCGGAATCAATACGTTTGGATATTAATCCTCCACCGTATGGTAATTTATGAATGGCACTGACTATATCTCCGTTTCTGGCATTGAATGAAATTCGAGTAAATCGTTTATCTCGATCATTTCCAATCACTGTTAAAATTGGTGTACCCTCGATGTTATCCAATGTAAAATGATATCCTGTTGCCCAACCTTTTCCTTTTTTTAGATCATATTTATCCTTTGCTAGTTGAAGAACATAAGAGCTATCCAATTTGATCTCATCGTAGGGTATTGTAGGAACCTGAGATTGCTTAATCGGTCTAAATAAGGTAATTTTCTTTTCTGAGATACCAATTAGTAAATGCTCATCTGTACCTTCAGCCATAAATTGCACAAACCAATTAAAGCGTTTCCCTGCTTCCCCTCTCGAGCCCCCCATGGTTTCATCCACACTGTTTACACTGGTAAGTATTGCGTTGACATTCCATTCTTTTGCTCTCTCGAATCCAATGTCAATCGCTTCTTTTAGCGTAATTTCACCATCTGAAGCGATTGTTTCACGACCAATCAAATTTACAAAAACTAAAAAAATAACTAATAAACAAGAGATTTTTTTTATGAAATTCAAAATTACCACCATCCCATCCTAAATAAGCACATTAATCACAGGATTAATGTGCTTATTTAGGATGGGGTAAATACTTCGTTATATTCCCTCTTAGATCCAATTTAACAAACAAATACTCCTTTTATCAGAGAATCCTTCTTAAAATAAACTGCCGCGTTAGTTCAATAAGAAAAAGGCTTTACCCCTTCTTGAAGTAAAGCACCCGTTAGCCATCCATGCAGCACAAAAAATGCTGCACCACAGAGAATGAAAATGGGTAGGAAGCGTCAATACTGATACTGACCTTAATCCAAGTCAACCGTAATCCATAGACTTATTCACGCTCTCCTTTTTTTAACGATTAAGTAGGGGTCTTTTTAAGTATTGTCATTTTTCATTTCTTGAAGAACTAATTTTCATGGGAGTTTAATAAGGAATAGCAGTTTAATGGTATCGAAACCAAACAAACCATCCTTTTTCCTTACTTTTAGCTAAAAATATTTGACCTTGGGCTAAGTCAGCTCCAGGTGCTTTGGGGAAATCTAAACGTACGAGCCATGACTTTTCAGCAATTTCTTTGCCACAAAAGGTTTTAGCCATTCCAAAATAGCCTTCTTCTATTTCATTACCAACTGTTTTAGGAAAAGGTTTGGCAGTTACTACATTCCACTTAGTATATATGTCAGGTAAATCCTCTAATCCAGTTCCATAAGTTTTTGGTATTAAAGTATTTAAAGCTTCTATTACCTCTTTTTTATCCTTAAGCGATACTTTCTCTAATTCACTTAATACAGGACAATTTTTAGGCTGTGCATAGGCTTCAAATGACACCAAAGTAAATAAAGATATGATTAAAATCAGTACATACATTTTTTTCAAGATAAATTCACCTCTTTTCTAATCTTCCCAAATTAGAAAGAGGTATCCATCCATCTTAAAGTAACCTGCTCTGTTAGTTGGACAAGAAATGCTTTACTCTAATTGAAGTAAAGCACCCGTTAGTTTAAGAAAGGTCTATTTATTTTACTTCTACTGAGAAAGCATAATTCCCGTCTCCTTGCTTCCAATCAGATACTACACTATATACATACACACCTTTTTCTTTAGGAACCACAATTGAGCCATTTTTCACTTCAACTTTTTGTATATTGTCTTCATCTACCCATTGCTCTACCTTCATTGTTCCAGCAATGGGTTTTTTCTTAAATTCAATTTTTATTTTTTCATTCGGTGATACAACTGTTGGTTTATGCGTACTTGCCATATCAAACAAACTTGTATAAGCCTTATCTACACACTGAGCTGAAAGTAGCCCCTCCCAACAATACGAACCTTGTGTAGTAGGAATATCAACATCTCCTATTGTTACGTTTGGTGTAGGTGGTTCTGAACGAAACGGTTCAAAAATAAATATTCCTATCATAATCAGTCCAATAATAATTAATACAGAAATCTGTTTAATTGTACTCACCCCTTTATTTACAGTAGACGTTAATATTGAATGAAAGTAACAATTCTTGTTCAACTAAACTGCTGCGTTAGTTCAATAAGAAAGAGTGCTTTACTCCTTCTTTAAGTAAAGACCCGTTAGTTGAATAAGCACATACTCTATTCAGAAATGGTAACAATACAATTAATTCGATAAAATCGAAAGAGGTGTATTCAAGAAAATGAAAAAGATGTTAATCGTTTTTATACTATCCCTTGTTCTTATTACTTCTTTTCAAAAAATAAGCGTTTCATCAGCTAAACCAACTCAAGACTCTGAAGAGCTTAGGTTACAGGATATGCTTATGAACATGCTTGCTCCTTATATTCAAAAAGATTTGAATAACTATTATTACCCGAAGATTTTAAAAGATTTTTCACCTGATGTCACTCCATGGAAAATTGAAGTAATTGAAACAAGAAGAGTAAATGGTTTTCGTGGCTTTATATTGGAAATTACATTTGAAATTGAGCCTACCGATGGTGGACACTGGATTCCAGTAGGAAAGGACCGAATGACTTATGAAATATCTTATGGACCTGAGGTTAAATTGATAAATCACACGCACCTAAAGACTTATAAATACCCTCCCGAATCATAAATAGGCTTCCATTAAACTGCTGCTTTAGTTCAATAAGAAAAATGCTTTACTCCTTCTTGAAGTAAAGCACCCGTTAGTTGAATAAGGTAGAAAGCTTTATAAGGACTTATTTTTGAATTTTTTTAACTGAAACCCCTTCTGTTGTTACATGAAAGGTTAATGTAATAGGACCTTCAGGTGGATTTAAAGGACCTGTATACGTATCATATTTTACTTTCACAGTAAAATCATACTGAGAATATCCACCAGTTAGTCGTTTAACTTCTAATATTTCTGCATCCCAAAGTGCATAACTACGACTTGGATATTCCTTATTAATCACTTTCCTTGCATATGGGTCTAATAACACCAATAATACATCATAAAAATCGGAATGTATTTCTTCGGCACTGACATTCTCTGTTATCGGTGGTCTTTTCCAAGTTACATATAAAACAGTTGTTAAACTAATTAATAACAATAAAAATATTACTGATATCTTTTTCATCTAATCACCTACCTTTTTAAAAGGTAGTATTTGCTTTAGATAAAACAATATCCTTCTTCAACTAAACTGCCGCGTTAGTTTAAGTACATTCCTTCACAAACTTACTCTTATTTTGAGAAAAGATCCAGTGGAGCTGAAATTAATTTAATCAGATGTAGGGGCATTTTACCGCTTTACTATAAATCAACCTTTTCCTTTAACATAGCCTAATAATATTAAAATCCGACTTGCCATTGCACCTGCTTTTTAGATTGTACTTATGAATAGGAAAAATTTCAAAGAGTGTAAACACAACAGTATTTGGCACCGATTAGTAACAAGATAAGTATTATAATTTTTACACAATTCCAAAAATCATATTGTTTTCTTTTGTTGAATGGGTTAAGTTATTGTCAGAAGGTGGGGAAATATATGGAATTTAATGATTATATATGGGATTTCCTTGTGATAAGACATTATTCTTATTGAACTAACTTGCTGCTTTAGTTTTATAAGAAAAAAGGCTTTACTCCTTCTTGAAGTAAAGCACCCGTTACTTGAATATTGCTTACCTTTTACTTCTTCTCAGAATACACATTTGTGTAATACTCGATACCTTCTGGGTATTGTCAACCAACATTACTGTTCAGTTACAAGAAAGTCGGTTACTATGAAACATTCGACCCCGCATTTTCACGTTATGTAAAACCTTCCACAAAAAAAGTCGGGTACTCAGAAAGTGTTATAAATAGAAAAAGAGCCTCTAACGTCTTCACGACTTTTTTGTCATCCAACAATAATTGTTCAAAGATAAAATAGTTGGAATGATTATAATCATCTTATAAAATAAAACGATTAAGTGAATTAATCACTTAATCGTTTTATTTTTCTATTATTCAATGTTTAAATTCTATGCTTCTCTGATTTATCTATGTTACTCTTATTATTTCTATGTTACTTTGATAATTCCTTGTTTCGATGTTCATTTATATAATATTCAACTTCCAACCAAATTATACACCTTGATTTAATTCATTGTCAACAATTCTTTTTATTTTCTTAACATGTAAGTTTTCTTCATTGAGTTTTATTGTATCTTGTGTTCCTGTCTTAGTAGAGTGGGGTTGTTTTCCTGGTATGAAAACACCATTTTTACAACCTTCTGATATTAAAGCGAGTACATTGGAAACCTTGTCAAATGGAGTTTGAGACTTCCCTTGTTTTTTTCGCATATCAATAACCTGATGTGCAACTCCGATCCATGCCAATTCCTTAATTTTTAATGCATTCACCATATGGACAACCTTATGTAAGATAATTTCTAAATCAGATGATAATGCTTGTGTATTTTCAAAAGATTTTTCATCTGAACTAACTTGATATCCTGTAATATCAAACAAATCATCTAAGTAAAAAGTTGGAAATCCAAGTTTTATAAATTCATCGCTACAACTTTTCTTTAATGCTACAAATGAAACTTTTTTACCTAGTTCTTGTGAAAGATAGATAGCTGGATGCAAAAACAATCCATCTCCTGACAAAAATACAATATGATTATGCTCTTTACTGTTTGTTAGTGCTTCAACTACTATTTTCCCATCAGTGCTATTAGAAGCATTAATAATGGTATCAATCAATCCTATATTTAATAAAGCAATTTGTTGCTTAACATGTTGAAAAAAATCCCAAATAGCGAACAATTTTATATTAGATGCTTTGTCTATTTGGAATTCGCTAATCAGAAATTGCTTTAATTTGATGTAGCCTTGATCAGTTAATTTAAAGCCGTATTCGTTCTCCAAAGAATTGTATAGATTTTCAAAATCTACATAACATACAGTTGACATTTTTCGGTATTCCTTCCTTTGGTACATATAATATTTTAATCATATCGAATACTAAGAAAATAGTCACGTTTTTTTTGAATACAAACCTCTTGTTTTAAAGATTCTTTATCATCATAAATTATCGGACTTAATATCACCTATCAAAAACGCAGATTGAAATCCGCCATTTTTTTTATTTTCATCGTATAAGTATAATGGCAAATCAGCTTTCGGCATCCATACTCGTCCTAATTCAACCGCGGTTGAAACCGATATAGCAGGGAAAATGTGAATAATACAATCTTCACCATGGGTAAATTTAATCTTATTAAATAGTTCCCTCATTAGAACGCGAAACTGACTTAATTGGTTTTCTCCCTTCAAAAAATCATTATTTGGGGAAGGGATTGTTATTGTCCATATCGATGTTTCTTCTCCTAGTACATTCGTAATCCGACTATTATCGATCGATGCACTTAGCGACAAATTCAATGCAACCTTTTTATGAACTTTTATCGGTTCAATGACTTTATACTCAAAGTGTTCGGGTTCATATTGCCACTTCCATGTTGTTGGCTCTCTGTGCAATTGATAAACATCGGCAGGGTAAATGTCTGATATTAATGTTCCTAATAAAATAAGTAGCGGCTGTGGAGCCAATGCGAAAATCGATAAATGTTTATTATCTCCAGACTCTAACTTCCTTTTTACCTTATCTTTAAATTGATTTTTAAGCTGTTCGTTCTCGATTGTCCAGTACAATGTATCATCATCATCATAAAACGAACTATTTTTTAAACTCAGTTCGATTGCAGGATTCTCTTCTGGATATCGTTTAGGCAACATTGCACTTGTTGTGACCTTCCAATTTAATGGAGAAGCATGTTCGCCGATATTCGCTCCATATATTAGAACATGACTTTTCATAGTATCGGTAATCGAAGTTACCATCTCGATTCTTTCTTCATGTTTTCTCTTCATTTCACGAAGTCTTTCTACTGGATGATTATCGACATCTTCTTTATCAATTAAACGATGGTGTATATCGCACATTAGCATTAGATTACTAATATCTTTTGCAAGTATTTCAGATAGAGTTTCCTGTCCGCGTGGACCACCAGGGCTATCAGCAATGATATGAGCAATATAGGATGCGTTCATCTTAGCCAAAGTTATAGAATCTTCCCATAACGGCTCATTACAGCCCTCGTATTCACACCGACCTGCTGCTTTAACCCATAAATTTAATTTTACTTTTTCTGGAATTTTGGTTTTTGACAATACAATAGCCCCTTTAAATTTTATATATATTTCTTCCCTTTTTTCTTATTCGGATGTTCCCCTCCACCAAGCCACTCACCTGTTGCATGCCATAATTCATAGTAATATAACCACAGTGAAGTCCAAGGAACAATTGTTTTTGAAATCAGCTTTTCTTTTGTCCATTCCTTCTTTTTTGGTCGAAAAAGACACAATTTGTTCCCTGGATACACATGTGGTATAGATTCATCGTCTTTTTTTACAAGTTCAGGAGAAAGCACCGTTACATCTGGTTGATCCATGCCCAAAGAATAAACTATACGAACGGTATAGTTTTTACTCAATGGGGTTGGTTGAAGGTCGCCTGTCCAAATCACAACGTTTTTATTCCAATCTGCTATAAAATTAGGAAAATCATTTTCCATTGCAACAATTTGTTCAGCTAGTGGTAAAAACAATTTTTTATATGGAATCTTTTTTTTCGCCATAAAACGTGTTTCTCTCCATTGCAACTGCTTTTTCTGTTGTTGCTGCAACCAATAACCCTGAACCAATTACTGCAAGTCCTTTATTATTTCTTGATTTCCCTATATGTGCGGCTTGTTCTTTGAATGCTTGGTTGGTTACATTCTCGCCGAACATTTGCTTTAGCTTCTCAGCAATTTCACTCAGCCCCTGCAACTCTTCCAATTCCCCCCAATTTTCTTTGAAATCTCGAATGAATTTCACGAATTTTTGATATAATTCTGGTTTGCCATCCCATCTTTCACTCAAATCTTCTTTATCGTTTGAAGGATTTAAGACAACTAACCTTGTATCGCTTTTTGAAACCAGGACCTGAATTTGATTTAAAACGTGTGTTATAGTTTCATTAACAGAAACTTGTCCCTCGTATACTTGTCCAGCAAGCGTCGTTAAAACGATACTGATTGGTGCTGAATCAGACTCTTTTTCAAAATATATATCTCGATAACGCTTGATTAATTGAACAGCCCTTTTTAGCGGTGCTTTCCTTTCAACAGTTTCATCATTAGGTAGTGGTTCAATATCTGCTCGAACTTCAAAGGATTGTTTCACTATGATAGAACGATCATTTAACCAAGCAGTATAACCTTTTGGGTTACTATCTTTCCAATCCTCTGCTTTACGGTCAGGAACCTTTACACATGTGTCTGGTCGTGGGTTTGCAGGGTGTGCTGGCAAAATATCCATATGGAATTCATTCGCGTAATTAAGCCGAATACAACGATTTTTTCGTTCTACCTTATCCTTATAAATCTCATTATCTCTTAAACGTTGTTCAATCGTATTTAATAAGTCAATTGGATCTTTACCTTCATGGGGCTCATCAACTTCACATACCAAGTCAAGATCATATTCTTGTTTTGATAGCGGTTTTACAGTTGTACCAATACTAAGCGACCCTTGTGGGTAAATGTTTATCTCTGATCCATCAAATAAATCGCCATCTTTCGAAAGCCAAGTTCCAACTGCTTCATAACGTTCCTCGGCAAGTTTCCTTTGTGTTTTACTAATTTGCAACTTTTCACCAATACGTTGTAACAAATCATCTACTAAAATATTTTTTTCGAAGTTTTTAATCATAAATTATTCCTTTCTTTTTATAGTTTCCGAATAAGCACCGAAGGGGAAAGCACGTTCTTATTTAGATTATATTACACAACATGTAGATAGTCAAAGAACAACAAACACAATATATAGAAACCTTTAATTTTATTACCTTTTTATTTTTTATATTAAAAATGAGCCTAGAGATTTATTCTCTAAGCTCACTTTTTAGTGGATTCATATTCAGTTACAGTGAGTGAAATGAACCTTTTTACATCATTTGAAATGTTTGGTCGGAGTCCTGCTAATTTATATATTTGCCATTCAATAATTGGTTCATTTTGTTCTTTTAACTCTTCAATTAACAACATTACACGTCTTTTTTGGAAGGTTGCTACATCCTCTGAAACTTTACTAATAAAATTCATAGTTTTCGGCAGCTTATCCGCATATTTCTGTAACAATGAAAGTTTATTTATTTTCTTTCCAATAGAAGTTACGGCAATTTTAGTAGGTTTCTCAGAACCCTTGTCCCAAGTTTGAATAACTTCCTTAACTTGTTCCAACAATTCTGTATCTCGTTCTTCCCAATCTACACGTTGATTCGGCGTTTGCATTCTTGTCTTCACAGGCGAAAAATCATTGAGCCAATCCCGTTCGTTCCTATACAAATAGGTATATACATCGGGTGCAATTTTTCGTAACTCTGTTTTTGATTTTTCTGGATATAGTTCCTGGAGTTCCATCCATCTATTTTTACGATCCTTCAATTGTGTTTCGTAATCCTCTACTATCACCTCGGAACGATTCTGTTTCACCTTAGGTAATTTCCATGGGACTTTTAAATTTAATTCAGTAGCATACTTTTTGACTGTTGCTCTATCTGCTTGTAATTCCATTGCTATTTCTTTGAGCGAATTTCCTTCAGTAACTAAATGGCTCAATTTCTCTTTCCAAATAACTCCGTAGTCTTTTATCGTACCAATTCGATACCAATCATCCTTACTATTATCTGGTCCTCTCCTTGAAAAAATAAAACCACAATTGCAACAAAATGTGCCGACAGGCTTTTTAGTATCATAACATATTGTTATTACCAAAGAAGTTATGATTGGTTTGTGATAATGGGCACAAGCAACATTCAGGCATAACCAAGGACCTTGACCAAAAGGATTATATTGCTCTCTTTTAATTAAGTGACTCAATTCAGTCTCTAAAAAGAGCATTATTAATATATGCCTTAGCGGATGAAATGACTTACGGTGCTTTCGAAATATCATCGTTAACCAATTGCTCTCATCTAAAGTGATTTGAGATTGCAATAGAATTAAACATTCCTCGGAGAACTTTGTTCTAAAACTCTGAAATAATTTGTCACGTTTCACAAAACCATTAAGGCTTGCATATTCTTTTTGCTTTAATAGCACAAGATACTTGTTTCTAAGTGTATTTGCATTTGTTTGCAAATGAGTATTTAATAGTAGTGACTCTGTTACCTGTGCAATTCTTAGAAGTTGCTGCTTTTCTTCAGAACCTAATCCATTCAAGTTGTAAACCGATCTTTCAATGTAAGGAGTGGCAATGATGTATTCATGTTGATTTTTCGATTTTACTGAAATTGTCGTTTCTTCTAATACGGTTTCATGTTTCGGACATAAATACACACCAGGAGCCTGATGAACTCTACGCCAATATGTTTCACCATAAGTATCTACATCCTCTTTGATACATGTACTACACATCCAAAGTTTCGTTTTTATTTTCACATTACTTGCAGAAACTCCTATACGGGTGTGTATTGTGCCACCTTTCCCACCCTTCATGGATTGTTTGACTTTTTCCGCCTGATTTGGTTGTAAGAAAGCTGCATAGTAGGAATACATCGTGTGATTAAGAATTAGTTTATCTACATCCCAATTAGAATCCATTCGTTCTAGTAAAGTATCCAAATTGGCTGGTAAATCCCAAACTGATCTGATGGTTCGTTTCCCAAATAATTCTTCGGTCGTTATTTTTGGACTTGTATTGCCTGACCTTACATGATACCTTGCAAATGCACTGTATAGTAATTCATCAGGATATGGTGTTGGAAACCAATGGCGTATGTCCATGTTTATCTTCCTCCCAAAATTCATCTAAAGGTTGTTTAACAATGTTCTTTTCAGCGAACCATTCATGTACTGATTTTCTCTCTTGCCTTGCTTCTTCCATTAGACGACCCAAATAACTATCATCGGTTGACTTTCTTCTCTTTTTCTCGATGTTGCTATCAATCTTCTTATCATCTTTTTCGATAAGAATTTTTACCGTTTCTTTTATTATCTGTGATTTTTCAATATCTTCCCCAAATCTTTTGAAGACTTTATTCACAGAAGCAGTAACTTCGTTTGGTTCAAAATCCATGGCTAAAAGTTGCAACGTCACTTCTTCTAAAAGTGATTGCTCTTTTTTCTGACGTTTTTGGTTTTGTATCTTCTTTTGAAGACGAATCTTTTCATGCAAATCAATGGAGGCTTTATATTTTTCAATTTCTTCATCCATATCAATGGGGCGAATATCCTCGTATTTGGCAATTTTGCTTGGAATTCCCGACCTTAATGCATCTAACATTGGTCGAACTAGTCGTAAACTGTCTCTAGCCACTTGTTTTATGGTTTGAACGCTCACCTTTTCCATCCCATTTGAAATCGCTCGTACTTGTGAAAGCATAAAAAGTTTAATAGCAATATCAAGTATGCCTTGACTTTCTTCGTATATCAGATCACTTAATTCACTTGTTAGCGGAGTATATTTGGTTGTCCATTGATACTCCCACATACCCTCAACGAATAACTCCCAAGATTCATCTTTTGGCATTTGAGACCAAATCATATCCCCTTGTCCACTGCCACGTCTTGCTTGTCGAAATTCACTTTGTAAAATGGAAATTGCTTTATTGGTACCCACCATTAAAACAGGAATGCCAATGGTATTAACCAAAGTAACAAAAAAGTTCAACATTTTTTCAGATCCTCCACTTTTGCTAAGGCTGAGATGTTGAACTTCATCAACAATGAGTAAACCAATTCCGTGAAGACTGGATAGGTGAGCCATTCTTTGTAACATTAAATCTGTTGTGTTTCTTTGCGACCCAAATTTATTTAAATAGTTGGACCCTAATAATCGATCTAATTCAGCAAAAAAACTTATACATAACCCTTTTAAGGAACCATCAAACGGACAATCTAACTTTAACCAACAAATCTGAGTATAAATAAATGGTTTTCCTTGATACTCATGATGCTTGATTAATTGAGGGTATAGCGACAGGACTCTTTCGATTGCAGTTGATTTCCCAATACCCGAAAGACCAATAATAGTGAATCCAGCCGCTGTCCGTTTTGCTTCAGTTTGATAGTTTTTTAAAAGCTTCCCTTCTTTTATCGCTTCATAGCTTTCATAAACCCTCATGACCTCTTCTTTTTTCATTGGACTACGGTGTAAGTAGCCTTGGCGAACTGCTCTAGATATTCTTTGTTCAAGATCCAAATGGTTTTCAAAAGGTTGAAAGTATTGAAACAATCTTTGTACACAATGAAATCGATAACTAGCGCTTAATAATCGTTCTTTTTCATCGAACGGAGGAAATACCGATAGTTGTTCAATCACATCATCTTCCGAAAAAATAGGAGGAAGTGCTTCAATCAAAGGATTACATTCGTAATCTGGAACTATCTGATCACTGTAAATAGCATTAACCATCACTTCACCATGCTTAATTCGTGTATCACTGGCGGTGTCCTGCATGATTCAACTTCTCCTTTTGTTTTTGACGTAATAGCTCAATTTTGGACAATCCTTGGTTTATAGGAATATCATCTCCTGATACTTCTGATAATGTGTTTTGCCTAGCATTGGTATCTGCCAATAGAAACGCTTCTTCCATCCGTCTTGCTTCCTTTTCTATTGATCGATTTTCTCGAATACCATTAACTTTTTGATTATTGCTTATTTCTACTTTTTCTTTATCTGAAGATTTCTTTGCCTTTTGAACAATGTGTTCAATGTCGCTTGCCAAATCTACTTTTGTTTGATTTTCTTCATGATCATGTTCTTGTGTTTTTAATAATTCATAGTCAAAGAAATAATTTACTTCTTCAATAGTTTTGTCTCGATATTTCTTATGATGGTCAAGCAGAGTTGCGGTTTCATAACTTCTACCGTCTTCACTAGGCAAATAAATGTGTGACATATTTCGTGGATCATAACAAATAGGAATTTGCCAACTCCCCTTATTTCTTGCCTCTCCAAACCAATTTTCTTTAAGTGCGGTTTCACTACTGAAGCGCATTTTCTTATTAAACTCAATACCTTTATATGTTACTCTAGCTTTTGCAGTTGGTAAGAGGTGTAACTTCACGATATCCTCTGGATACGAACGGAGTTTTCCCGACCGATTCTTTATACCCCAATTCCATAGCTCACGGGGAATGAGTGAAACTTCATCGTTAATCATCATTTCATCCTGATTATATTCTTTCAGCCAATGATGATTATTGTGATGGAGTACACATCGAATAATCACACTAGTAAACTCCTGCAAAGTTAATGTAGCATCTAATCGATAATCCCTATCTCCCCTTACTTTAATATCTACATCTACGAAACCAGGTATAAAGGGTTTAACCTTTGTATGAATAGTTTTAAAATGTTGCTCGACAATCCCCTTCCAATCTCCTCGGTATGGTGGAGTATTTTCTACTTTTATATTAAATGCCGAAATAAGCCGTTCTACGTTGTATCCTTCTAACTCTCCTCGGTCGGCTAATAACGTTTGAGGAAGATAATGACAGTCCCATTCATCTTTTGTTATTTCAATACCGTATTCTTTACAATAGGAAACTTTATCACTAGCAGTGTTTGACAGTGCCATCATTGCTCCAAACCAAGAAGGACCTTCTAGTCCCACATACAGACCTGAAACCAAACGGCTAAATACATCAATTACTACATAAATAACAGGGCGACCAATAATCCAATTTCGATTAAAAGAGCTAACGATATAGACGTCTGCAACCGTAGCGTCAATTTGAAATTTTGTTCCTGGTCCGTAAAGTTCACCAACGGATGTTCCTAAGACTGCGCGATTCTCTAATTCGTATTTTCGATTCCCTTTTCTTTTTCTAAGTTTTTCTTCAGATTGGTAGGTCTTTTCATACCAATGTCGGAATTGCCTTAATGATGGTAGTTTGTCTTGTTCTAACAAAATAGGTTTTTTTACACCCTTATCAAAGCGAAAATCTGCGACGAAATAAGTTTTCAACATTAGATTGAAAGTTGTCGAAAGCGGATTTTTCTTCGTAGTATGATAAAATCTCTTCACACTTACTTCAAAAATTCTTTTAATTTCATCTGTTATGATAATACCTTCACCTATGACAGCGGCAAATTTCCTTGGTCTTCCATTCTTCTTATCTGTAAAAGTTTTTTCTTTTCCTTTGCCACCAGAATTTTGATAGTCAGGTAACAATGCGTTTTTCGTTTTACCCCTTTTCCAAAATTGCTTTAGGTGTTTATAATATAACCCCTTGCTTTTACTTGTCCTATTTATTTCCGCAGTAATTAAACGTCCTCTATTTTCACTTTCATATATTTCTGGCTCATGTGAAACTAGATTTTTTATTAATTCCCAACGTTTGTCTCTTAATAGTTTCCTTTCATCAGAAAGTTGATCTTCTGCTTGGTATATAAAACTATATGGTTCTCTATCGAAAAATGATAATAATTCTTCCGAGTGCAATTGATGTAAATCTGATATTTTCCGCTTGATTGGTAGGGCATTTTCTTTTTCAATCTGAATGGTGTAACAAATTACATTACCTTCATCGATCCAAAGAATACGTTCTACGTGTTTATCCCCGTTAACTTCTTCTATGCTAATAATGTCATTAATTATGAACACTTGATTCCTTCTCCCCTACATATTCTTGAAAACATCCTCCACCCAAAGATGAGTATGGATCTTTTGATTAATATCAACTTGTAGTTCTTGATGAGCAATTAAATACTTAAGAATTTCCAAACTCGTTCCATCTTCTAATTGAAAGGTTTTGTCAAATTCTGTTACCATTTCAATAATCGAAGTGTTATATTTTTTAATGAAAACTTTCATTTGTTGAGCATACGTATTCAGTACCGCGTATGGTAAATCTTCGATATCGAAATAGGAAGAATGAAGCCATTCCACATTCTCAATAAGATTCCTCGGCATTTCTTTTTCCGTAACAATTCCCCAGTCAATATTCCGTTCTTCCCAATAGGTACGTTCAATTTCGAATTTCTCAATGATTCTAGCATCTTCCAAACCTTTCGAAGGTTTTATTGTTCGTGCAATCTGTGTTGTTCCTGTTGAATCGGCGACCGTGATAAGAAAATCAGTAGTCATAACAATTGGTATCTGAGATTTTGGGTCAGTTGGGTGTTTGATTTCTTTAGTTGAGGCAATAAATAAAGTATCTTCACGATTCAGTGGGAACTGTTCTCTGATATCAACAACCGATTTATTCCATTCCAATATATAAAAATAATCTTTTTCTAATTTGGATAAGAATTGATGGATTCTATTTGTTTTCCAGCCCTTTCCCCGTGTCGATAAACCACTTGAAGGGAAATCTTGGATGTTGATCCAGGGTTTATAATTCTCTCCCGTTCCTTGCCCCCGACCCTCTTTTTCCATTTCACTAATTTTCTTTTCGGTTAATTGAGTTTTTCTTTTTGCCATTGTCTTCCCTCTCCTTTGTTGTACTTCCTTGTTACTATCATAAACAGAAGGATATCCCCTAACATAGTCTAGATTTTCCCAGTTCAATTTCACCGAAAAGAATAAAAAAGATAAAGTATAGAATCTAATAATATTTTTTCACCATAAAAAATTTGTTTTTTCATTATTCGTTGTAAATTATGATTTACATATATATTTTTATCTTTGACACTAAATGTAATTTATAAACTACTTAAATTAATGAGTTTCTAATTAAATCATCAAAAAAGGACTTGGATTTTAATCCAAGTCCATTCTTATTGTTAAAAAGTCATTTACTTTATGTACGTTCCTCTGAAGCTTTTCTTTATTTTCATGCGCACAGTAAGTTAATACATTGGTAAATAGTAACTTAATCTCTTTTATTAATATATTGTCTAAGTGCTCTCGATTGATAACCTTAGGTAGCGGTCGGTCTTCAGTTGCAATTATTAATAAATCCCGCCATGTACTAGGCGTGTTTATTCTACCTTGCAGTATTGCCTTTAATCCGCCGTTTACTGATAGATCGTTTAAAGTTAGTAAATATCCTTCTAAGTATCTAATGGATATTTTATCTGTTTTACTATCAAGAAATTTTTCAACTTGTATTTTTAATTCAGAGGGTTTTATTTTGGTATCATATTTGTAAATCAAGTTTTTCCTCAATTTAGTTAAAAATTCTTCGTACCGTTCTTCGGGTAATGATTTAATCGTAACTCTAATATTTTCGATATACAATGTTCCTCCCCCTTTTTATATTCTTGTTCTATCTCATTTCTACTTTTGTATGTAAAACTCCTTCAATAAAAAGGTTGGTTATTATAATAATAACTGGTACCGTCCTATCACAAAACTAAAATTCGAATGTGTAAATGAAAAAAAGTATAACTAGCTGCATCAAAAAATGAGATTCTTTTCGGTTAATATAAATAAAAATAGCCCAGTTCATATTGAACGGGCTATTCTTACATTTATTTTTATCACTTGTTAAACTAAAGCACCCGTGAGTTGAATAAGAAAACTCGAGCTGTATAAGTCCCCTACACTGTTTTTTTTGTGGGGGTGCCTCTTTTGGATGATATTTCAGTTTATTTTTTCTTGGTTAATATTATATATATTAATTTCTAATGTTTGGTTTTCAGTTGTTGATGTTGGAATAATTTCTACTAAAGACTCCCTGGTTTCTGTTTCAATTTCTTTTCCTATATTGATATCAGTTAGATTGTCTTTTTGTATAGATGTGTATATTTCTATAATTAGTTTTTTGGATTGTTTTTTTGTGAGTATATTTATAACCGTTGTATATCCTTTAATTTCGAGTTTTTTTTGGACTGTTGTGTTTATTTTATTTAATAGTTGGTTAATTTCTAATGTTGATTTAATGGAATCATTTGGAACAATGATTTCCTTATAAACTCCAATTGAATATTCTTTAAAAATTGTTTTTTGTGCTAGTTCATAAACAATTTTTTCAATATCTTTTTCAATACTTTTTAGATACTGTTGGGTGCCATTTACTCGAATATTGATTTCTTCGTTTTGAAGATGTATTCCAATAAACGTTATAGTAAAGTCTTGTTTTTCTAGTTCACTTTTTATTTTTTTAGTTAGATTATTAGTATTTTCGATTAGTACTTCATTTGAGTATTCTTTTTTGGATTCTTTTGCGAATACACTCTCATTATTTGGATAATGAGAGTAGGTCCAAATTCCACTAAGTATTAAAAGAACGAGTGCACTCATTATATTTTTTTTAAGATTAATGATTCTTACTCCTTTCCTAAAAATTTTTATTAAGAATTAGTTGTTAGTATTTAAAGTTTTTTCAATTCCATACATGCATCGTATGTTATTTTTTAATAAATAAACTTTGAAAGTGTTTAATATGCGAGCTCCTCTAAAAAAAAGCCTACTACGTGTTAGGAAGTATTGTTTTTGTAGAACTTGAGAGGAATACTAGGGACGTGTCAACGGTAAATCGCAAGACCGTAAGGAGAATTTAAGGAATTGATACGTAAGGGGATTTTCCACCCTTTTGCATATTTCTTCGTACATCTAATGGTAACTCCTTGTTCAACTAAACTGCCACTTTACTTCAATAAGAAAAAAGGCTTTACTCCTTCTTGAAGTAAAGCACCCGTTAGTGGAAGAAGAAAAATTTTTGATTCGATTCAATAATCAATAGAATTTGCTATTTCAACCAAGTTTTCGGGAGTAACTTTATCTAAAACCTGCTTATTGATACTTAGCATATACTGCCAATTTCCTCTTTCAAAAACAAGCACGTTAAAACCCGAAATAGTCATATAAGTGGCTTCATTCCCATTATTTAATTCAAAGGTTTTTAACACATACTTCTCTCGTTTAGGAATGCCGTACTTAATAGGTCGAACATCAATTTTATAATGATTTTCAGATGATAAATCACTGATAAATTCTACTTCAAATGAGTCATTGGTGTCGCCCTCTAAATCATTAAATCTTCCGAAATGGTGAGTGAAGCTTAGCGGGGGAACTCTAATTGGTAGCTCTAGTCTTTGTTTAAAATGTTGTTCAAAATCTTTCGATGCTTCTTCCACAGTCTTATACCCGATTTCAGGATATATTTCTTCATAAGGACTGGGCTTATTGTTTGCAGTTGCAAATACGGTCAATAAAAATAACAAACAAAATGAAAGCAGAAATAGGGAAATAGTTCTGGTCATTTTCTTCACCTCAAAGTATCTTTAGGTGTATTATTCCCAGCTTAATGAAAATTATGTAATTGACATTTCTGGTCGTAAATAATGCTTCGCATTGGACTGTGATTTCCTCTTTCGATTCAACATATTATTTACTACTATACTTTAGATGAAAGTAAAAAAGCACGACCCAATTAAACCTGGATCGTGCTTTAAATTAATTTTTTTATTGAAAATGTTAGTTCACGACTTTTTTGTCCAGTTCACAACTTTTTTGTCCAGTCCACAACTTTTTTGTCCAGTTCACGACTTTTTTGTCATTCAACATTATATTATTTCAAACCCACAATATTACTCCACTGTTACTGATTTTGCTAGATTTCTAGGTTTATCTACGTCACAGTCTCTGTGCAATGCTGCGTAATAGCTAATTAGTTGTAATGGAATTACCGCAACTAGTGGAGCGAAAAGCTGGTTTACTTTTGGAAGTACGTAGCGATCTCCTTCTTCCTCATGGCCCTCCATTGCAATAATGCAAGGGTTAGCACCACGTGCCACTACTTCTTTTACGTTACCGCGAATATTTAGGCTTACTGCTTGCTGAGTAGCTAATGCAATGATTGGTGTACCGTCTTCAATAAGAGCAATTGTACCGTGTTTTAGTTCTCCTCCAGCAAAGCCTTCAGCTTGGATATAAGAAATTTCTTTAAGTTTTAATGCACCTTCTTGGCTTACATAGAAATCTATGTTACGTCCGATGAAAAAGGCATTTCTAGTTGTTGCTAAAAACTCTGTAGCAATTTCTTCCATCTCTTCTTTAGAATCTACAATTGCTTGAACCGCATTTGCTACAATTCCTAATTCTTTTATAACATCAAAGTCTAGCGTTTTTCCTTGAGATTGCGCATATACAGAAGCAGTAACCATTAATACTGCAACCTGTGCTACGTAAGCTTTTGTAGAAGCAACGGCAATCTCTGGACCTGCGTGAAGTAAAAGTGTGTGATCTGCTTCACGGGAAAGAGTAGAACCTGGTACGTTTGTCATTGTAATGGTTGGATATCCCATTTCTTTTATCTTCACTAGTACCTGTCTGCTATCTGCCGTTTCTCCCGATTGTGTTAGGAACATGAAAATTGGTTTTTCTGATAGTAGTGGCATATTATAGCCAAATTCACTTGAAATATGCACTTCTACTGGGATACCCGCAATTTTTTCAAAGTATTCTTTTCCGATTAGCCCACCATGGTAGCTTGTTCCAGCGGCAATGATGTACAACCGGTCAGCGTCTTGAAGTGCTGATAAAATGGCAGGGTCAATCGTAAGTTCCCCTTGCTCATTTTGGTAAGCTTGAATAATTTTACGAATAACAGCTGGCTGCTCATCGATTTCTTTTAACATATAGTGAGGATATGTTCCTTTTTCAATATCGCTCATATCTAACTCTGCTTTATATGGAGCACGTTCCACTTTTGTGCCTTCCAATGTTTGGATTTCTACAGAATCTTTGCGTACGATTACGATTTCTTGATCATGAAGCTCAACATACTGCTCAGTTACTTGAAGCATCGCCATTGCATCCGAAGCGACAACGTTGAATCCGTCTCCAACACCTACTAGTAATGGTGATTTGTTTTTCGCCACATAAATAGTATCCTCGTCTTCGTTATCAAGTAAAGCAAGAGCATAGGACCCATGTATTAAATGCAAAGTTTTGCGAAGTGCATCAATTGTAGATAACCCGTCTTTAGAAAAACGTTCGATAAGTTGTACAATTACTTCCGTATCTGTATCAGAAGTCATTTCCACACCAGCTAAATATGCTTTTTTCATCAAATGATAGTTTTCAATTACTCCGTTATGCACTAATGTGAAACGTTTTGTTGTACTTTGATGAGGATGAGCATTTTCATGGTTGGGGACACCGTGAGTTGCCCAGCGAGTATGACCAATTCCAACTGTTGCACCCACTTCTCCATCTACTACATCTCGTAAGTCTGCAATGCGACCTTTTTCTTTGAATACCATTACTCCATCTTCGTTTAATACAGCAATACCTGCTGAATCATAGCCACGGTATTCTAATTTCTCTAATCCTTTTAACAAAATCTCTTTTGCATCTATTTCTCCAATATAACCAACAATTCCACACATAATAAAATTTCCTCCGTTTACATTCATGTCAAAATAAGCTATCTACAATTGATATGTAGTAGCCGATTAAGCTAAGAATGCCTTCTAATCCCTCTGTCATCCAATCGCTTGAATGTTTTAAGAAATAGAATTACAACCGGGCAAATACGGTCGGGAGGCATCCGCCGAAATTTCGATAACCTCCACCTCGTCTGCTGAAGATGATTTTCCGTCCAATTTCTTCAGCTCTGGCGCTATAATTGTTTTCTATGTTTTACGCGTTATCTATCCTCCATTTCTACGCGGTTACAAATGCTAGATTTGCAACTTCTACATTATATATGTTCATATTATGCTCGTCAATTTTAAGGGTGCAAAAGGTTTTCAAAATTTAAAGAACTATTACCAAAGTAATAGCTCTCTCCTAACTTATTAGCCTACCAAACGGCAATCGATCCATCCGTACGAGATTCTGTTCCTCCTTGAAGAACTCCTGTTTCATCGTTTCGCCAAATAATCTGTCCTCTACCAAAGCTCCCACTATCTGACGCCACTTGAACTTGATGCCCTTTTTGTATCAGACTTTGTACAAGATAGTTTGGGAATTCGGGTTCTACGTGGATTGTTGTACCTTTCATCCACTGCCAGCGAGGCATATCGAGTGCCGCCTGTGGATTTAACAAATAATCTACTGTATTCATCACTATTTGGAAATGACCTTGCGGCTGCATATAACCTCCCATTACGCCAAAAGGTCCTACTGCCTTCCCTTGTCTGCTTAGAAAACCTGGAATAATCGTATGAAACGTTCTTTTCCCTGGTTTTAACACATTGGGGTGAGATGCCTCCAATGAAAAATCATGTCCTCTATTTTGCATCGCAATACCTGTGTCTGGAATAACGATCCCTGAACCAAATCCCATATAATTACTTTGGATATAAGAAACCATATTCCCTTCTTCGTCGGCTGTTGCTAAATATACAGTTCCACCTTTAGGGATGTCATAAACTTCCGGATTTACTGCTTCTTCCTGTATTAAGGCTGATCGGTTTTTAGCGTATTCCTCGGATAATAGCTGCTCCACACTTATTGGCATTTCTGCAGTCTCCGTTATAAATGCTTGACCATCTGTAAAAGCAAGCTTCATCGCTTCTACTTGATGATGGAGAGTCTCCGCACTTTGCCATCTCGGTTCCCCCAAGTTTTTGTAAACATTGAGGGCCATTAAAGCAATCATCCCTTGCCCATTCGGGGGAATTTCCCATACGTCATAGCCTTTATAATTAACTGAAATTGGTTCTACCCATTCAACTTTGTATGTACGAAGATCATCTTTCGCTAAATAACCTCCATGTTTTTTCATAAACATATCAATTTGCTCCGCTATTTCTCCTTCATAAAAATCACGCGCATTCGTTTCTCCTATCGCTCGAAGTGTACGTGCGTGACCTGGGGAGTTCCACATCTCTCCTATTTCAGGAGCTCTACCATTTGGTGCAAAGGTTTCAAACCAAGCATTAAATTCCTCGGAAGTAAACGTAGTCTTGTATTTGTTATATGCAATCTTCCAGTACTTCCCGAGTATTGGCGTTAAAGGATACCCTTCCTCTGCATATTGAATAGCAGGTTCTAACACTTCTCGAAGCGATAGCTTTCCAAATCTTTCTGATAATGCAGCCCATGCAGCTGGAACGCCTGGCACGGTCACTGGTATAACGCCATGTACAGGCATTTTATCGTACCCTTTTTCTATTAACCCTTCAGCAGAAATAGACTGTGGTGCAGGACCTGAGGCATTTAATCCGTAAAGCTTGTCTTTCATCCATACTAAAGCAAACGCGTCTCCACCAATTCCATTAGAGGTTGGTTCTACTACTGTAAGTGCCGCGGCGGTAGCAATTGCTGCATCTATCGCGTTGCCACCTTTTTTTAATATATCTAACCCCGCCTGAGCAGCTAAAGGCTGTGAGGTCGCAACCATTCCTTTTCTAGCAAATACTGTATGACGCTTTCCTTGAAACGGATGATGTAAAAAATCCATTAAGAACCCCCTCTTATACCACACTTAGGTATGCTTTGATTCATTAAGTATAATAAAAGAAGCACCTAAAATAAATAAGAATTTTCTTTCAATTAAAAAGAACACCTTCTCATAAAGAGAAGGTGCTCCAAATATGTGTCTATTCAATTATTAACCTAACAGTTTAACGATTTCTCTATTAAACGCAGGAATATCATCTGGGGTACGGCTGGTTATCAACTGATTTTGGCAAACAAATACTTCTTCATCATGGAATTTTACACCTGCATTTTCTAAGTCCACTTTAATCGACTTATACCCTGTAGCATCTCGACCATCCAATGTTTTCGCAGTAATGAGTAATTGTGGACCGTGACAAATTGCAAACACTGGTTTTTTCTCATCCATAAAATACTTGGCAAATTGAACAAACCGATCATCTGCTCGTAAAATATCTGGCGAAAATCCTCCAGGTATAAATAGCGCATCAAAGTCTTCTGGTTTCACTTCGTCAATACCGTAATCGATTTTGACCGTTGCTTCTCCATTTTTACCTGTTACCTCTTTACCCGCTTCTTTTTCAATAGCAAATACTTCATGGCCTGCATCGTTCAGTGCCTGTGCCGGACCTGTGTATTCTACGTCTTCAAACATATTTGTGATTAATGTTGCTACTTTAGCCATTTCCTCACTCCTTGGTTTGTTTGGTTCTCTCTTACTATTCCACTAAACTTTGTCTAATAAACATAAAAATAAAAACCATTAGTCTGAAGACGTAGACATTTTTAACGCAGTTTTTTCATTTCCTAAGCTACATGATGGGGATCAGATATGAACCTACTTTAGGCCTCTATGGACTTTACGAGAATAAAGTCCATTTGTTCATCATCTCCCATGAAAAATGAGTGCTCTCCGAATCTTGTGAACCCCATCTTCTCATAGAAGGCTAGCGCATTTTCGTTTTTCTCCCAAACGCCTAGCCAGATTCGCTGCTTTTCTAACGTCTGTGCACGTTCTACTGCTTTTTGGTATAGTTGTTTACCTAACCCCGATTTCTGAAACTCTTGCAGAATATAAATCCTCTCGATTTCAAGGTCTCTGTCTTCCATCTGCTCCGTCTGTGCATCTCCCACATTGAGTTTCAAATAGGCAGCAATTGCTCCATCTACATAGGCGACAAAAAATTCGGAGTTCGGATTGAGAAGCTCGCTCAATAGTTTCTCTTCTGTAAATGCTTTTGCCAAATAAGCTTTCATATCTTCCATTTTGTTGTGTTCATGAAAAGTTTCATAAAACGTTTGACGACCAATTTGCTGCAACTGGTGAAGATTTTCTGACGTACACTGGCGAATCGTAATGGTCATGGTGGTCACTCCTTTTACTCAAAATAACATAAAATCCCTCACTCTTCGAAAAGAGGAAGGGATTGATATTAAAAGTTTTCTAATCTTTTACGTTGTTCGTGCAGTATCAGGAGACGGTCCTGATTTGGCTTTCTAGCTTATTCTTCTAAGCCCATTTCAGCTTTTACAACTTCAACGATTCGGTTTACGTAATTTTCGCATTCCTCTTCGGTTGCTGCTTCTACCATTACTCGAACTAATGGCTCTGTGCCAGATGGACGTACAAGAACACGACCATTTCCAGCCATCTCACTTTCTACTTCACTAATAATAGCTGCTACTTTTTCATTTTCTGTTACGGCATGCTTATCCGTTACTCGAACATTAATAAGCTTTTGTGGATAGATGGTCATTTCGGAAGCAAGCTCGGAAAGTTTTTTTCCTGTTATTTTCATAATGTTTACGAGCTGTAAACCTGTTAATAACCCATCACCCGTTGTATTATAATCCAAGAAAACAATATGTCCAGACTGTTCTCCGCCTAGGTTATAGCCATTTTTTTTCATCTCTTCTACCACGTATCGATCTCCAACCGCAGTTTTTACACTTGCCATATCATGTGTTTCTAAAGCTTTATAGAAACCCATATTACTCATCACAGTTGAAACAACTGTGCCGTTATTTAGACGACCGTGTGCATGAAGGTGCTTAGCACAAATATACATAATTTGATCTCCATCTACGATTTGTCCCTTTTCATCAACCGCAATCAGACGATCTCCATCTCCATCAAAAGCTAGCCCAACATCTGCTCCTTTTTCTAGAACAAATTTTGCTAAGTTTTCTGGATGAGTTGAACCTACCCCATCGTTAATGTTCAAGCCATTCGGTGAAGATCCCATAGTAGATAGATCTGCATCTAAATCTGCAAATACATGCGTACCAAGAGCCGATGTTGAACCATTTGCGCAGTCTAGGGCCACATGAATGCCTACAAATTCTTCATCTATAGTCTGCTTCAAATATTGAATGTATTTTTGTCCACCCTCGAAATAATCAGAAACCGAACCAACACCTGCTCCAGTTGGACGTGGTAATTCATCTATATCCTTATCTAATAACTGCTCAATTTCTTCCTCTTGTCCATCAGACAGTTTAAATCCATCAGAGCCAAAGAATTTAATGCCGTTGTCTGCCACTGGATTATGAGAGGCAGAAATCATCACTCCTGCATTTGCACTCATTGCTCTTGTTAAATAGGCAACAGCCGGTGTACTGACAACGCCTAAACGCATTACCTCGACTCCAACCGATAATAGTCCCGCAACTAGTGCACCTTCAAGCATGTGCCCCGATATACGCGTATCTCGACCGATCAATACTTTCGGTCGTTCTGTTACTTCCTTTGTTAGTATATAGCCACCAACTCTACCTAATTTAAATGCAAGTTCTGGCGTTAGTTCTGAGTTTGCAACTCCTCTTACTCCATCAGTTCCAAAATATTTTCCCATTTTATGCTTCTCTCCTTAAAAACCTGTTCTGTCTATTAAGCTTCTTTAACCGTGAGAACTGCTTCCTTCTCAGAAGTTACCCACTCTATATCCGAGGAACCTTCTACTTGGATAGGTAGTATGCTTTCCCCCACTTCGGATTTTGTTGCTTCTACATATATAGAGAAGTTGTTAAGCTGAACTTTTTCTAATGCCTCCGCTGTTCCTTTAGCAACAACTGAAATGGTGCCATTTGCTGGTTTTACAAAATTACTTACCAAGTTCTCTGGCAGTCCTCTCACCGTGATGGCAACTTGTTCAAATGACTTTTCTATAATGGTTGAAACAGTATCTTCTTGTTCCTCTGTTTCTACTGCATCAGGATCAGGAGCAATCGTAACGTCTCCTGTAATCTCAATTGTCTCTTTGGATAACTTTGTAACCCCTTCTGGTACAGCTAATTTCAAATCAAAGCTACCAGACTTCTCTATTTTACTGATATCTACGTCGACATTTAATTGTTGTATTTTATCGAGTACTGGTTTTGGTCCATATAATCGAATTGTTTCAGTCTTTGTAGTTAATCCATTTACGGTGATTCCTTCTTTCGGATTCCCTTGTTTCACAAGAGCTATAGGTACCACTTTACTATACTCTTCTACTTTCACGCTTACTTGAACAGAGCTTGGTTCCACGATAACATCTAGCTTATTTAAGTCAAGATCCAGTACTTTAACAGTTGTTTCTTGCTCAAAGGACTTATTGATGCCCTGATCTCCTGAAATAGTTGCTTTTACATAACCTATGCTATTGATAACACTTTTTGCTCCTGTAATCGTTACTTTTTGTGGTTTCACCTCATATGACTTAACCACATAGTTTTCAGCTAACAGACTTTCATTCATGTCCGTTTCTACGTTAAATTCACGAGATATCCGCTCTTCAATCACAACGTCTACAAATTGGGGATCTGTTCGAACATTTAATTTTTCCATAAAATTTTCCGTGGAAATCGGGACACGATGCGTACCGATTGTTAGCTCCCGGAGATCCACAAATACTTTAAAGTCTTTCATCAATTTAGCCGAAGCCACTAATTGACTGGGACCTTCTACATTTACGTTCACCGTCTTCGGTGGACCACTTACTACTAGATTATCATCATCATAATACACTTCAAGTGGGATATCACGAATGACATCAACATTATTGTTACTTGCATTTGTATTGTCACTTTCCATTTCACTTTTAACACTGATAAAAAGAGCAATGGCTAAAATTAGTGCAGTTATCCGCAAGAACCATGGATTATTCATCATCTTATCCATTTTGTTTCCCCCTCCACAACCATTTAGAAGACGTTACTTGCTCCTCTGTTGGAAACCAAAGGCGAGTTAAATGGGACTCAAATTCCTCGATTGATAAATCTCTTCTTAAATCCCCATTGGAGGTTAAGCTGATTGCACCAGTTTCTTCTGATACCACAATCGTTATCGCATCTGTCACTTCACTCAAACCAATTGCAGCTCGATGCCTCGTTCCTAGCTCTTTTGATATGAAAGGACTTTCGGATAAAGGCAAGTAGGAAGCTGCCGAAGCAATTGTATCTTTTTTAATAATAACGGCTCCATCATGAAGAGGAGTGTTCGGGATAAATATATTAATAAGAAGCTCTGATGTAATATAGGAGTTTAACGGGATGCCCGTTTCTATATAATCTGTCAAACCAGTTTCTCTCTCAATAGAGATGAGTGCTCCGATTCGTCTTTTTGCCATATAACTAATCGATTTTGTCATCGCTGTAATGAGTCGTCCTTGCTCTTCCTCGACTTGTAAGGTACTTCTAGAGAATAACTTCCCCCTACCAATCTGCTCGAGCGCTCTTCTTATTTCAGGTTGGAAAATAATAATAATGGCTAAGAAGCCAAATTCAATTACACGATCCAACAACCAATCAAGCGTGTTTAAGCCAAAAAAGTCTGTAATAACTCGTGCAATTACAATGACAAAAATACCTTTCAACAATTGAACTGCTTTGGTTCCTTTTATCAAGGTAATTACTTTATAAATGACAAACCATACAAATAAAACATCTAAAATATTTACAATAACGTTTACTGGCATTAGGTCTGTAAATTGCTCCATAAACGACATGTGGCATCCCCCACTTTTCATCACTAATCCATTTCTAAATAAGTATAACATAATTACGAGAATCCCTCGCTTTTGGAAGAAAAAAAGCGCAAGCGCTATGTAAGTCACGTAAAGGTGTCCTTTGCAGATGGGAAGTGAGTCTAAATTTGTGACACTGACTGACCCGTATCTTGTTGCCCAGAAACACTGAAGTGACTCGGGGGGCTGAGTGCTGGAGTAGGACTGACTCTGAGTAAAAAGTGTTTACTTTTTTGTGCCTAAAAAAGTCTATCCAATATCTATGGATAGACTTTTAGTTATTTTGCTTCTTCTTTTTCAAAGAATGATACGACTTCCTGGGCACCATATTTAATGTTATACCATAGCCAGTCAAACACTTCATTTATTTCCTCACTAGTGCCGGTAATATTTGCGGTTGAAGCCATATATGCAGAACCGTTGATAATAGTTAAGTTTCCATCTAATTCTCCATCAATCCGGACATCTCCGTTACGGACGACTAGATCACCTTTCACTACTTGTCCTTTAGGGATAATAACCGTTTCTCCCTCTACTACTACGTTTTCTTGCTTCGTAAATGAGAACTGCTGCTCATCATTAAAATTTGTAAAAAGTGCACCGCTCATCAACAAAAGGAACATTGCAGCCGCTGCAAGAACTGGATGACGTCGCAACCACTTGCTTACTCCTGCATGAGACTTCTCTTTCGGTAATCTAGCTATAACGGAATGACTGAAATCATTTGGCGCCTCTATATGAGCAGCCCCTTTGACGAAAGCAACAACATCGCTTAACTCATGCATATGGGCCTTACAAGCTTCGCATGATTGCAAATGAGATTTAAGTTCCAGTTCATGTTCACGGCTGATTTCACCATCTAGATATTCGTGCATAAAGTGAACAATTCGTTCTGGACACGCATTCATCGTGATTCCCTCCTATATTAGATATGAGGCTGTCTGCTTAGCTGTTTTCTAAGCGCTTCTCGTCCTCTATGAATTCTTGTTTTAACTGTTCCAAGTGGTAAATCTAATATCTCGCTTATTTCTTGCAGAGATAATTCTTCCATATATTTCAATACAATAGCCGACCTATATTTATCCGGAAGCCTACTAATTTCATACTGTATGCGTTCCTGTAGCTCAAGCTTCATAAGTTCTTCTTCTGGAAGCTCATCAGAAGTTGCAATTTGAGAATACATATCAAGTCCTTCTGTACCTCTTACTTCTGCATCCAAATAATAATCCGGCTTTTTTTTTCGAATACGATCTATACATAGATTTGTCGCAATTCTATACAACCAAGTTGAAAACTTTCTTTTTTGATCAAACGTATGAATATTAATATAAGCACGAACAAACGCCTCTTGAGCTATGTCCTCTGCCTCATGTCGGTTACCAAGCATTCTAAAGCATACTTGATATAGCCTATGCTGGTAAAGGTCGACAATCTCCGCGAATGCGTCTTTATCGCCTTTTAATACCTGTTTTATTCTTTTGTTCACTAACGCATCCATCGTGTAATATCGCCTCCGCTCCATGCGGCTGTCTTACCTATACGTATGAAGGTATCAACAGGTTTCATTTTATTTTATATATATTAATATTATCAAACATTTCCATCTTTGTGTGCATTTTCAAAAAGAAAAAAGCAGACTTTATGTCCACTTTTTTCTTCAAGATGTACCTTATTTGTTTTACACTAAGCTTTCTCCTAATAACGAACCCATCAGTCCAACTGCTACATCAGCTGTTTTATTTTTTTCATCGAGAATAGGGTTTACTTCTACGAATTCAGCCGAAGTTATCATATTGGAGGCATAGAGCATCTCCATCGCTAAATGACTTTCACGGTAAGAAATACCCCCAGCCACTGGAGTTCCTACCCCTGGAGTATACAGTGGATCTAAACCATCTAAATCAAGCGAAAGATGTACCCCATCCACCTTGCGATCCTTGAAATACTGAATTGTTTGAGTCATCACTTCCGACATCCCAAGCTTATCAATTTCATGCATGGAGAAAACTTTAATTCCTTTTTCTTTTATAAGTTCTCGTTCTCCTGGATCTACGGAACGAGCCCCAATAATAACAACATTCTCCGGTATAATCTTTGGTGCAAAATCACGAATATTCACTAGTGCCTCATGACCTAAACCAATACTAACTGCAAGTGGCATTCCATGGATATTTCCAGAAGGAGACGTTTCAGCTGTATTTAAATCGGCATGCGCATCATACCAAATGACTCCTAGGTTGTCATAGTGATCTGCTAATCCTGCAAGTGTACCTATTGCGATACTGTGATCACCACCAAGCACTATCGGGAAGTTACCGTCACCAATAATCTGATTCACTCGATTAGCAAGTGAGGTATTCGCTGCAATTACTTCTTCCAGATTACGTAATTTCGTATTTTGAGAAAGCTCTCTTCTACCTATTGCAATATCACCAACGTCATCAACAGCGTGCCCCAAATTCTGAAGTCTTTCTACCACTCCTGCATATCGTATAGCGCTTGGCCCCATATCGACACCTCTTCTATTTTGACCAAGGTCCATTGGAACACCGATAATTGATATATTTAATTTATTCATTACTTTATACCCCCTTTAGTTGTTACACCTATTGTAAGTGCTAAAGGGCAGTTGGCTCAACCGAGCATAATTACGAATATTTATTCATCAACTGAACGAGCATATATTGCACTTCCGGCCACTCACTATCAATGATAGAGTACACTATTGCATTTCGAACAGAACCATTCGATCTAATTCGTTCATTTCTCAATATACCCTCTTTTACGCCGCCAATTCGTTCAATTGCTCGCTGAGAGGATACATTCAATTCATCTGTTTTAAACTGTACACGAATGGTCCCCAACTGCTCAAAGCAATATTTTAACAATAAATACTTACAAGTTGTATTTACATGTGTACGCTGATATTGTTTCCCATAAAAAGTAGAACCTATCTCGCAACTATAATTTGAATGATCTATTCCATATATACGGGTAGTTCCCATAATCTCTTTCGTTTCTGTATTTTCTACGACAAATGCATGCGCAGTTCCTTCCACATTCATTTGATGAATTCCAGCACTCAACCATTTTTCTAGCTGGTCTTTGTTTTCAATTTTATTTAACATAAACTCAAAAATCTTAGGTTCATACAGCTCCCACAATAGATTACTATCTGAAGTGAGGAGTGGACGCAAAGTCACATCCCCATAGGTTAATGTCTCTGTCAAATCGTACACCTCCTATTTTTAATTATCATAAAGGAAAGTGCTCTATATTGGAAAGTATTTATTACCACAAAAAAACTCCTTCAACATTTCGTTGAAAGAGTTTCATTATAATATGTATGGAGCCTAGCGGGATCGAACCGCTGACCTCCTGCGTGCAAGGCAGGCGCTCTCCCAGCTGAGCTAAGGCCCCAAGAATTTTTTTATATAGAAAATAAATGGCTGGGGTACCTGGATTCGAACCAGGGCATGATGGAATCAAAATCCATTGCCTTACCGCTTGGCTATACCCCATTGAACTGGTGGAGGGGGGCGGATTCGAACCGCCGAACCCTAAGGAGCGGATTTACAGTCCGCCGCGTTTAGCCACTTCGCTACCCCTCCAAAGCTAAATATCAATATGTTGGTGGAGGATGACGGGCTCGAACCGCCGACCCTCTGCTTGTAAGGCAGATGCTCTCCCAGCTGAGCTAATCCTCCTGGGTTATAAAAAATATTTGTACGTTATAGTTTTCCATCGTGAACTAGTATTATTCATTCAGATGAAATTATTCTATGTCTTTGTTAAAACCAGACAAGAATTATAATATCATATATCTGACATTAGGACAAGTTTTTTCCTTAAATAATTTGTAGTAAGCTTCCAACCGGATTCGAACCGGTGACCTCTTCCTTACCATGGAAGCACTCTACCTACTGAGCTATGGAAGCAAAGACAAAAAAATGGCTCCGAAGGTAGGACTCGAACCTACGACCAATCGATTAACAGTCGATTGCTCTACCACTGAGCTACTTCGGAACGTTTTTAAAGTACAAATATAATTATAGCAACTCTATTTAAAATTTCAAGCTTGGATTTGAAGAATTACTTATAATGCAGATGCCCCTTGTGGATGCATGTGGCACGGTGTGCAGTCATCAACATTACAGTTAACAATGTGAAAGTGTTTTCCGTACAAAATTGTTATCTAAAATGATGAGATTAGTTAAAATAGCTGTATAGATCACTCTTGCATACTATCTTATATTAAAGAGCACGATTTTATATTGTTTGAAAGTATGATAGCCCATAGAATTGTCCATATAGCCCTTAAGTTTATTAATATAGCCCATAATCGGCTGATATCCGCCCATAAATTACTTTAAAGCCCATAAATAAAGCAATATAGCCCTTAATACTGTAACTATAGCCCATAAAGTAATTATATAGCACATAACTATCTATAATAAAAAAAGTCGTTACCGATAAACTCGGTAACGACTTTTTTATTGATGCCCAGCGACGTCCTACTCTCACAGGAGGAGACCCCCAACTACCATCGGCGCTGAAGAGCTTAACTTCCGTGTTCGGTATGGGAACGGGTGTGACCTCTTCGCCATCATCACTAGACTCTTTGGCTTTCAATACACATCGTACTTCTTCGTCAACTTCATTCGTTCGGTCAGTCACGTACGTTAGTACGTTCCTTTCCTCTCTCAATTGTTTCCTCGAATTACTCGTGTCTTGAAACCCTCATGTATAGAGTGTTTGTTCACTCAAAACTGGATAAACGACATTGTTTCGTTAAACAAATTTGGTTAAGTCCTCGATCGATTAGTATTCGTCAGCTGCACGTGTCGCCACGCTTCCACCCCGAACCTATCTACCTCATCGTCTTTGAGGGATCTTACTTACTTGCGTAATGGGAAATCTCATCTTGAGGGGGGCTTCGTGCTTAG
>NZ_FNHY01000004.1 GCF_900103605.1 Psychrobacillus sp. OK028
TCTCCTTTTAAAGTTGTTTTAGTCGATAACTTGAGGGTACTTTGCCTTTTTATTTTTGTCCAAAAAAAGCCTTACACAAACTTTTATACACTATCGTCTATAGTTATTTACTCGCTCTCACAGTGGAAATACTCTCGGAACAGGATAATTTTCCAAAACTACACTATATTAAAAAACGCAAGGATGCTGTCAGGTGACAGCGTCCGTGCGTTTTTGTTTTATATTATTCTATTATTCTTAGTAAATCTCCACGGATCCAGCCGTAATCAGATGGCGGGGCTGTGTCAGTTAGTACTTTGTGCCATTCGTAACCGTCAGCGGCTTTTACTGTTTCTACAATTACAACAGGGTATCCGAATAGGTTACCTACACCTAAGTCTTTTTTCTTGTATGTGTATAATATGTTGCTCCATGTTGAAGCAGATGCACGAACGTTTTGCGTTGTTGTTGCTGTTGTCATCGCTAATTTAGCTTGTTTGTAATCTCTGCCGCCGAGGCTTTGATCTATTGTGTACATATGGCCGGCAACTTTTGAGCCCCAATGTGGATCTGATGCATATTTTACATTGAATCCAGTTGTTTTGTTCCCTGGAACTATTCCATTTGCATAGCTGCCAGTAGGTAGTCCATAGCTTGAATTGATGTATCTTGTGACGAATGCATTTACACTATTTTTGGGTTCTGCATATTTTTCGCCCAATTCTGGGTTCGAATCGAATACTTTTATACCAAATAGATTGTTTTTCGTCATTGCATTTCCGCTAATTCCAAAGTCACTTTCGTGAATTGCCGTTGCTAGGATGAACATCGCGTTGACACGGTATGTTGTTTCCATTTCCTTTAAGTATGTGCCAAGTCCGATTAGTTTGGATTTGGTTACAGCGTCTTTATATTTTGCAAGATTTGTTGCCTGTCTTGCTGCCAATGCCGACATAATATAGCTGTCTAGTTCTTCTGCTGTATAGTTTGTTGGCTGTCTAACTGATTGGAATTGGAAGTAGGGGAAATGGGTACCCTTTAAGTTTCCATTAATATCGTAAAATTGGACGCCGTCATAGCTGTAATATTCACCAAATCGTTCCATAAATTGCGGCGCTGGTCCTACAGTATAAAAGGCTGATTTTTTCGTTAAATGATCATATACATAATGATTCAGCATCTCTGAACCGTTTTTCACATATTTGTCTCTTCCAGATATAAGCTGTGAGGGTATAAGACCTACTTCTGAATGTTTCGCATAGCCTACTGTACCGCCTACTTGGACGATGACGTAGTCTGGTCCGCTACCGATGTATTTCATCTCACGGCCTTCTGTTGTGTACGTTACTTCGTTTGAAAAACTAGTATTACTATAAATAGATGCATAGTTTTTCGTTGTATTGTCAGCATACGCAATTCCAGATTTTATTTTGATGATGTCATCGCCCTTGTAAATTGCATCAACGGACGATGATGCGAATGCTTTTTCTGCTTCTACATAGGTTGCATACGTTTTTGTCGTTTTTACTAATTCTCCATTTTTAATGGATGCAATTTGATATAATGTAGGGTCAACTGGTTCTGGTTTTCCTGGTTCTGGTGTCGGCTCAGGTTCTTCTACTGTTTTCATAAGTTCGATGAAACGGTAGATTACTGCTGATACTTGGTCACGTTTAGATAGATCTTTTGGCTTGAACAGTACCGCTGATGAAGTTTTATCTTCTGTAGCAAATCCGTTGATGATTTTAGCGGCAATAGTTTTTTTGGCAGCTACTATACTATCTGCTGACCCGAATTTATTTTGGTCACCCACTATAATACTATCTACGGAAACAGTGATACTTTTTTGATCTAACACGCGTGCCATGGTAATTGCCATTTCTTCACGCGTTATTTTTTTCGTAGGATTGAACTTATTATCTAATGTCCCTTTCATAATTCCCGTGCTTTGCAGTGCACCTATTGCAGATGCCAGTGCAGAGGATGGATTTACATCCGTGTAGGTCGGAACTGCTGCTGGTAATTCTAATGCACGTACTATGAAAGCGGCGAATTGCTCTCTCGTCACGTCATCCTTAGGTCTTACTGTTCCATCGTTATAGCCTTGAATTATCCCTTGCTCGATCATTGCTCGCATTTCTTTTTCTAACGTTAAACCTGTCAGTTCATCTGCAGCTTGTACAGGAATATATGCAGTAATGATTAAGGAAAGTGCAATGAGAATTGCTACTAATTTTTTCATGTTAAACTCCTTCCAAATCTCTCTTTTACTTTATTAATCTATCATTTTTAGTTTATTTACATAACTATTTTTGAATTCTTGCAAGAAATGCTGCGAATTCTGAGCGTGTTATTTTATTGTATGGCTTGAAAGTGTTATCTCCGTAACCTACCGTTACTTTTGCATCAATAATTGGCAGTATATAAGGATACGCAGCCATTGATGGAGAAATATCTACAAAATTGCTATTATTGGAGGTCGTTGGTGAAAGTTTAAAAGCTTTAGCCAATAATATTGCCATCTCGCCTCTAGTCACTTTAGCATCCGGCTTGAAAGTACCGTCTTTGTAACCAGAAATTATTCCAGCGTCTACAGCACTTTGAATATAGCCTGCTGCGAACGACTTATCGGAAACATCTGAGAAGGTCGTTTTTCTTAATGCACCATCTAATGATTTGGCTCTTCCGATTAATACTGCTGCTTCCGCCCTAGTAATCTCTTGGTAAGGTTTAAAACTGCCGTCGTCATAGCCATTTATTTGCTCTTTATTTGCTAAGTAGCCTATATGTTCACTAAACCATTGCGTTCCTTTAACGTCTGAATATTTAGGATTTATTATTTGGATATTTAGTCTTTCTTGTACTTTGATGCCTTTTGCCGTTTGGTAAGATACTTCTATCGGATAATCTCCTTGAACCCCATAAAATGTCCATTTATTGTTTTGCTTGGTTAATGTTTTATTGTTTAAAGATAGTTGAAATCCCGTAACAGAATTTACCTGTAAAATTTCTACTTTCCCTTTTTCCACTTTCGCTTCTAATTTTGGAGATCCTGCGATGTCTTTCTCGTATTGAACTAATCCATAGCCAAAACTTGAGTCTCTACCAGGCGTTCCAAGATCCTTTGCTTGTGATGTCAATAAAGCACGTAATTGTACATTTGTCATGCTAGGAAATCTTTCACGGTATAGCGCTAAAACACCTGTTACATGAGGTGCTGCCATAGAAGTTCCCGATAAATGTGTATAGCCATCCTGTTTGCCGTCTGAAAAGTCCCATTCGAATGGGTAGGTGCTGAATATTGCATATCCCGGTGCCGCAATTTCAAGTTCTGCCCCAATAGATGATTCTGGTAACTTTGCAAGTACATCTGTGACAGCTCCAACTGCTATCACACTGCTAAACTTCGCAGGATATGTTACTGAGTTGCCTTTAGACTGTTCAAGAGCTTCATTACCAGCAGCCCCAACTAATAGCATTCCTTTTTCATAAGCTGTTTTCAATGCTTTTTCCATGGCAGCATCGTATATTGTCGATGTAATACTTAAGTTTAAAATGTCTAGGTCATTTTCGATCGCCCATTCGATCCCACGAATGATGCTACCTGTTGTTCCATAACCTGATTCATCTAACACTTTAACGCTGTATATTTGTGCATTTGGAGCGATGCCAACTATCCCTGTATCATTTGCTTTGGCAGCAATTACTCCTGCGACATGTGTACCATGTCCATGATTATCATCGTACGGTATGCCAGTGGCGCACTTAGTGGACAGCGCACAAAAGCCACCTGCTACTTTAATATCTCGATGTTCTGTATCAATTCCTGAATCAAGTATTCCTATTTTCACATTTTTACCGGTATAAGGTTTTGTATTGGATGGGGCTGCTTTAACGGTTGTAATAGAAGGAATAACTTTGTCGCTTGATATATTGTATTTATGTTCTTTTTGGAGCACTGCTGTTGAATCAAATTGTTGAATCGCTTTTACTTCATCCTCATTCAAGGTAACCTCGAAGGTAGAAAAATGATCGAAATAACCGTTTACTTGTATGTTTCTATCTTTCATAAACTTATTTAGTTCGTCTGCATTCTCTGAGATTATGTAGAAATTTTTGTCGCTTTCTGCGTATGTTTGTAGAGGCAACAGAAGGATTGTTAAGAAAAGAGATATGATAAATATTTGAGTAGCTTTCACAGGTAATCCCCCACTTTCTATGTATGAAAAAGCAGTCCTAATGAAAATTCATCAGGACTGTATGGATTAATGATGTTTTTTTGATGGTGCTGCATTGAATTTAGAATAGTAGCTTCCTGCTTCAGAATATTTTTCATAGTGATAATAGTAATCTAATGTTCCTAGGAAAATTGCTCGAGCCATTTGCTCTCTTCTTGTGGATGAAGCAATATACGCATTATCTGTTTTGTTATCGATAAACCCAACCTCCGCTAATGCTGCGGGAACTGAATTTTCTCTTAAAACCGCATAGTTTCCAGGTTTTACGCCTCGATCTCTTAAGCCCCATGCTTCTTGCATACGTTTGTGAATGTATGTTGCAAGTGCTTTAGACTGATCGACGTTTTTATTAGTAGATGCATAATAGAATGTCTCTTGCCCTAAAGCTGAACCGTTTAGTGCATTGGCATGTACGCTCACAAATGAATCTGCATTATTTTTATAGGCAAACTGTGCACGCTGTGAAAGTGTCAGAAATGTATCCGTCTCACGAGTTAGTATTGGTTTTATCGGTGTTTGCGCAAAATACTTTTTCATACGTAGACTTATATCTAATACAACATCTTTTTCCTTCAGACCGAATCCAGTAGCTCCTGAATCCTGCTTACCATGTCCTGGATCAATTACTACAACTAAATCATTCAATGATTTTTTCGTGTCTACTGGAATTGGTTCAATTGGTAAAGAACCAGCGGATGGTGCATCTGTTGTTAAATAAGCTTTTGAGAAAAATCCAGTTTTGTTACCTGATTTTGCATAAACCCAACTTCCAACTTGGTAATACACATCAACTGGATAGCCTTCGGAAAACTTATAGGTTGTCCCATACCCAACTCCAGGGCCACTACGGAAGTTTAACGTTTCTCCTTTTACATCCACGTACATTTTAGTAGGTGTGTCTGCTAAAGTATTAGTTCTGAAATCTGCATTGATTGCTCTTGTTAAAAATACCGCGAAGTCTCCGCGTTTCATTAATTGAGTTGTCCCAAAGTTTCCTTTTCCAACTCCTGCTGAAATCCCTTTGTTTACTAATTCGTTTGCAGCATCATTAGTTGTTGTAGACTGATATCCAAATGCACGAGCTATTAATAAAGCCATTTCACCACGTTTTAAGGTTTCATTCGGTTTATATGTCCCATCATTATATCCTCTAATAATGTCACGGCTAGCCATTTCGTTAATGTAGCCAATAGCAAAATTTGAACTAGGCACATCTGAGAACTTTTGGTTTTTGTCGGTTCCTGAAAATTGCAAAGCTTTTCCTATCATGACTGCAGCATGCGCTCTCGTCATTGGTGCATCAGGTGAAAATAAAGTAGAACTATCTGAAGAAAGAATATCTCCCTTGTTTAGATACATAATTTCTTCATATGCACTGATTGTGTTTTTTACATCTTTATAATATGTTGCAGCAAGTGTCGGAGAGGCGGATAGTGTCAAGATAGCAATGAAACTAGCAATTAATGTGAGATAAATTTTTTTCACAGATTAATAACTCCTTTTCTTTTTCTACATGCATCTTAACACATTTTTTTCTACTAAAATATCAGACATTGGGGCTAAATTTGGTTTAATTGGAAACTTTTTTGGGTATATAGGTTTTCAACTTGTCAGATATTGTATGTATATGTATTTTGTGTGCCAATGAAATTAGCCATACGAGATTTTCCCGTATGGCTATATTTAAGGGTCCTATTGTATTTATTTTTTTGAAACGTCAACAATTCGACCTTCAACTTTTGGTTCAACTTTGTCTAATGTTTTTAAATAGTCAATAAACATTTCATAGTCAACAAAACCTGGTTCCGATACTCGACCTTCAGCATATGCTTTTGCAAATGTTGTATAATTGTCTCCACCACGAGCTGTGAAGGCATTAGTAGCTACTACATACTTAGTTGCATCATTTATTGCAACATATTTGTCGCCTTCTTTAACTTCTACTTTAACTACGCGTTTTCCAGCTTCTTTTGTGCTATCATACTCAAACTTAAGTCCCGAAACATGTAGGAATGCTCCAGATTCATTTGGTGCCTGCGATACGGAGTGCTCCAGTACTTCTTTCATTTCTGAACCTGTTACTTCTACTAAAGCTAATGCATTACCGAAAGGCATTACTTGTAATACTTCCCCTACAGTAATATCACCTGCATTGATAGAAGTACGAATTCCTCCACCATTTGTCAGTGCAATAGATGTTTTCGGATTAATCGTTTTCGCTTTTGCAAGCATACCATCTGTAATTAAGTTTCCTAGATTTGTTTCATTGAAACGAACACTTTGTGTACCGTCTCCTTCGTTAGCTCTTAGTCCATTTAGTGCAACTAGTGCTTCCACTCCGATAGACTCTTTTTTCAATGCATCAATTTTAGCTTTATATGGAGCTAGTAGTTTTTCTGCTTCCGCGTCAGCTGCATAAGTTGTTTTGTTTCCAGCATCTGTGTTAAGTAGCTCCGCTTTTTGAACTACTACTTCCCCTTTAACGTTGAAAGTAACACCTATTGTACCTAAGAATTTACTATATTCTTTCGCTTGAACGATTAATGTTGGAGAATCGAATGCGTTGGAAACAACAGCTTCTTTAAGCTCTGAATGTGTATGTCCTCCAACAATAATATCGATACCTTCTACTTTTTTCGCAAGTTCAATATCATTATCAAATGCAACGTTGTCATCATATCCTAGATGTGAGATTGCAATGATTTTTGTGATTCCTTGATCTTCAAATGCTTTTACTGCAGCTTTTGCTGAAGCAATATAGTCCTTGAAAATTACTTTTCCAGTACTAGAAATTGTTGGAGTTTCTACAGTCGTAAGACCGAATATGCCAACTTTATGTCCGTTAACATTAAGTACTGTCCCATTTTGGATTTTGCCGTTTTCTGGTGATGAACTGTATTTATTTAATTGTAGATCTTTAAATAAAGGCTCTTTCGAGAAGTCTAAGTTTGCTGATACTATAGGAAACTTCGCAGATTTTACAAAGTTCGCAAGCTCCTTATGACCATTTCCTAAATCGAATTCATGATTCCCTAATGTCATTGCGTCGTATCCAAGTAAATTCATCACGGCAACACTTTCCGCCCCTTTGAATTCATTGAAATATAGATCTCCTGAGAATACGTCCCCAGCATCCAGTAAAAGGTTGTTTTTGTTTGCTGCGCGTACTTCTTTAATAGCAGTTGCCCGATAAGGCGCATTTTCTACATATGCGTGTGTATCATTAGTGTGCATTACCATTAAGTCAAATTGACTTATTTCTTTCGTTCCTCTGTGTAGGAACAAAGCTAATTCACCACGTTTTACTGCATCTGTTGCACCGAAAGCTGTTGCAGTTTTTCCTTGAGTGATTTTAGATTTTACTAATGCGTCCACATATCTGGCGAAAGTACTGTTTACATCTTTAAATTCTGTTTTACTTACAGAGTTATTAACGTCTAGTTGTCCAGCGTTCGCTAATAGTTTAGCAGTTTCATTTCTATTTAATATATCTTCAGATCCAAATAAAGTTTTTGTTTTTCCATTCACTACTTTTGCCTCTACAAGCGCATTTACCGCCCATTTAGCACGAGAAGGCACGTCCTTAAATCCTGCATCTGCGTATATTCCTTTTTCACTAAAGCCCATAGCTTTCGCAACTAAAACAGCCGCATCCGCACGTTTAATACTTGAGTCTGTACCGAATTGAGAAGATGAAAAACCTTTTGTAAATCCATTACTTACTAAGTAATCAACTGCAGTTTTGTACTGTGGAGCTACGTCTTTGAAGGTTGTTGCATCTTCTGCAGAAACTGCTGATCCCATCGATATAGCTACTGCTGCAGCTGTAATACTAGATGCTAGAAATTTCTTATTCTTAAACATGTTGTTCCTCCTCGTATTATGAGATTCGTTTGTAAATCTCAGATAGTTCGATTTTACCAAACTATTATTCAATTGGAAAGATTATTTACAAAATTATTAATCTACTTACAATTTTATAATCCTCAAAACAAAAACCACTAGATTGCTCTAGTGGTTTAGGACTTTGGATAGGAAGTCTTGTGCACGCTGGGTATTTGGGTTGCTGAAAAATTTGGCTGGTGCGGCGCGCTCTACAATTTTGCCTTCTGCCATGAAGACAATTTCGTCACAGATTTCTTTGGCGAAGCCCATTTCGTGTGTTACGACTACCATTGTCATGCCGTCTTTTGCTAGTTTACGGATGGCATCGAGCACTTCAGTTACCATTTCTGGATCTAGTGCAGAAGTCGGTTCATCAAATAGCATTACTTGTGGGTCCATCGCAAGTGCTCGTGCAATGGCTACACGTTGTTGCTGACCTCCGGAAAGTCTGTTTGGGTAGGCATCGAATTTGTCGCCAAGTCCAAGAGAAGATAGTAGTTCTTTCCCTCTTTTTTCAGCTGCCTCTTTGCTTAGTCCCTTTACTTTCATCGGTGCCATTGTTACGTTTTCTAAAGCCGTTAGAAACGGAAATAGATTGAAGCTTTGGAATACAAAGCCTATGTTCGTGCGGGCTACGTTGATGTCCGTTTTTTTGTCGTGAATGGAAATGCCATCCACTATTATTTCCCCGTTGTCTATCGGCTCTAGTGCGTTGATCGCTCGGATTAAGGTGGATTTCCCTGCTCCACTTGGGCCGATCAATGCGATAACATTCGATTTTGGTACTTCGAGCGAAACGTCGGTTAGGACGTGGTGGTCTCCGAAGCTTTTATTGACATTTTTGATAGTAATCATTTGGGTACACCCTCCTTAACGTTATGTCTCGCTTTTCAGTAATCGTTTTTCGAAATATCGAATGATTAGCGATAGGCTGAATGTCATGATGAAATAGATTAGTGCAACGAATGTCCACACTTCAATCGAGCGGAATGATGTTGCTACTAGGTTTTTGGCGTTTAGTGTTAACTCGGTCGCTGCAATGACTGATACAAGTGATGAGTCTTTTATTAGCATAATAAATTGGGATGCAAGTGGTGGTAAAACTCGTCTAAATGCTTGTGGCAAAATAATATGAGTCATTGCCTTTGCATGAGACATACCAAGTGATCGCGCGGCTTCCATCTGTCCTTTCGGTACAGCTTGAATACCTGCTCGAACGATCTCGGCAATGAATGCACCAGCAAATATCGCCAAGCCCCAAATCGCCCCCCAATAGGAACCGAGCTTTAAGAATTGTCCAAGTACAAAGTAAATCCAAATAAGTAAAACAAGCAGTGGAACACCACGAATGATTTCTACATAGATGGAAGATATCAATCTGAAAAACTTGTTTTTTGAAATACGTCCCATCCCAAATATAATACCTATTGGGATAGCAATAAGAATAGCTAATAAGGAAATTTCTAATGTTTTTAAGGCCCCGTCAATAAAGATGTCCATATTACGGGGTATTACACTCCAGTCGTATGTCATTGTTGTACCTCCTCTAGATTGCCAGAGTGTTCTACTCTTCTACTACGTCACCTAACCAGTCAGAAGTTTCAAACCATTTTTCGCGTGATGCAAGTTCTGCTGGGCTTCCAAGGTAGCTGTTTAAGAATGAGTTTACCCATTGGATTGTTTCGAAGTCATTTTTCTTCAGTGCGATTCCTAGGTTTTCAGTAGAGATTAACCCTTCTAATTGTCTTACTTTGTCTCCATTTTGTAATTTCCAAACCGCGATTGCCGGCTCATCATATACGATCCCATCCGCTTTTCCTGCCGCTAAAGCTGCTGCTGCATCTGGGAAGTTTTCGAAGTCCATTACTTCTGCGTTTTTAAATACATCTTTCGCAAGTAAGGCACCAGTAGTTCCGATACCTACCGCAATTTTCTTGCCTGCTACATCTAGGTCTTGCCAAGTTTTTGTCGCTGTATCTGATCCAGGAAGCATAACTGCTTGACCAGTTTGGAAGTATGGGTTAGCAAAGCTTACTGCTAGGGCGCGGTCCCCACGAATTGTCATACCAGCGAATACCATGTCAACTTCCCCAGTTTGTAGCGCTGGAATAAGTCCATCAAACGTGAATTGTTTGTATTCAATTTCTACCCCTAGAGCCTTTGCAAGTGCTTCTGCAGTATCTGCATCATATCCAACGAAGTCACCGTTAGGATTTTTCATATCAAATGGGAAATACCCTGTTGACATCCCAATGACTAATTTCTTTTCTTTTAGTGCCTTTTGAATTGTAGAGTTTTCTGTTGATACTCCTCCAGAATCATTGCTACAACCAGCGATAATTAATACGGTAATCATCAGTACTGCCGCTAACCATTTCTTCATTTCTAAATCCCCCATTTTTTATATTATTCAGTTCCCCTTATGAAACTAGTGAATTATTAGTAGTATAAATTATTATTATTCACCTGTCTACATAATAAATAATTAATTATAATATTTTTATTATTGATTCTATTTGGAAATAGGTGCAAAATAGAATGTATATAGTTGTATTGTATGACCTTTAATATGTATTTATTAATATTGTATTTTTTTGTTTTGTTATGTTTTATTATTCTGTCTAATGAATTATTATGCATAAGGGGTGTTTGTATTGGTATTTCCTAAAAGTGAGGTCGGTAATCGAATTAGGTATTTACGTAGGTCTCAAGGATTGACGTCAGATGAGCTGGCCAAAAAAACGAATGTAAGCCAGAGTATGATTTCGCAAATCGAGCGCGGACAGGTATCTCCATCTTTGGAGACGTTATGGAAGTTAAGCCATAGCCTGAAGGTTCCCGTTTTTTCGTTCTTCGAGGCAGAAGAAAATAATGCAGTCACGCTAACACGCAAAGGTGAGGGCAATCTGATCAAGCGTGTTCGACCAAATGTGGAATATGAGCTTTTGTCACCAAGTTCGGGCAAACAGATGAGCTTTTTTAAGATGATCGTATCACCGGGCGATGGTACCGATGATCCGCTTATGTTCCATGGCGGCGAGGAGTGCGGGCTGATGCTGATAGGTAGTTTGCGACTGGAGATTGAGGGCGAGGTTTATGTGATCAACGAAGGGGATAGTATTTACTTTGATAGCTCGTTGCCGCACCGGTTTATGAATGATGGGGATTGGGATGCGGTGGCTGTTTGGACGATGACGCATAGTTTTTAGGGATGGGAGTCTTTCGCTGGGGCGGAGGGCTTTTTTTGTTGGGGTTTGGGTAGGGGGGACTTCGGGAGTGGGTAGGGGTACTCTCGGAGTGGCGGGAGTTACTCTCGGTCGAGGTAGATTTACTCTCGGAGAATTGGTGGGTACTCTTGCTCGGTTGTGAGTTACTCTCGTTCGGTGGCGGTTTACTAGCGGAAAGGGATTTTTTGGTTAGTTAAATGCACTTTTGGCTTTTCGCACAGGCGAAAAGCTTCCTTTTTGGGGTTTACTCTCGGAGTGGTTGGCGTTACTCTCAGTCAAGGTGGATTTACTCTTGGAGAATTGGTGCATACTCTCGCTCGGGCATCGGTTACTATCGGTTGGAGGAGGATTACTCTCGGAACGGGATATATCAGAAACTTAGATGTACTTTTAGCTTTCGCACATGCGAAAAGCTTCCTTTTTGGTTTTCGCTCTGGCAAAACATCCCTTGCTTAGCCCACCTCAATAAGTTCGAAAATAGGAAAAAAAACAGAAAAAAAAGAAGCGATTCCGATTATTGTGAATTTCGGTATTTTTCTCACTTTTTTCTCACCCTTTCTAGTACTAACTTGCGCTGTGAGCTTATGGGAACACCAATTTACATTCTTTAATCCGATTTTAACATAAATATCCAATATAGATAAAACTAAACTTAATAATATAATCACTCTATCATTACGAGTTTGTCATCCCCATTTCAGTAAAGCATCACCCAATGTCGTCTAAAGTTAAAATTTCTAACACAAAAACAAAAACACCTGTTGCCTAATAAGACAAACAAGTGCTTATAGTTAATTCTAAAAATAATCCTGAATACAACTGAACTCTTATATTAATTTAGACATTTCCACTTCATTATTTTGCATTTTTTACTTCTTCAAACCAAAAATCGAAAATATCATCTGGTAAAAGCTCTTCGTCATTTGAATATACTAACTCATATCTATATTTTCCTTTTAAACTATTCTGCTTCACATTATAATGTAACTTTATCTCTGTAGGCATTTCTTTTCCATATTCTTTACATTTTTCATGAATCTTTTCTAAATTTTCAAGTCCAATATCTAAAACAGCTTCTTGCCTTTGTTCAGAGGTATCATAAATCAATGCTTTCTTACCTATAGTGCTGTTGCTATTTACTGCATCATTTAAGTTATGCTTAAAAACATATTGATTATTTATTTTAAAAAATACGTCAAAAACATACATTTCTGGTTCATAGGAACAGTAAATGTAAATATCCTCTGCTTCATTTTCAACGTATTCTAAACAAATAGCTACCATATCTGCTTGTAATTCAGAAAAATAATCTTCAAATACTTTACTCAAGTATATCACCCCTAATTTTTTAATCTTACTTTCTTAATAACATCATCTATATTATATTTTATTTCAAAGCTTGTCGGCCTTAATCCAGTTTCCTCATAATTGACTTTAACATTAACGGAAACCTTCTTCCCTTCTTTTATGGCTGCAGCCCATTGATTTTCTAATTTCTTGTATTTGCTCAAATTCACATTACTTGATTGAGATACAAGATTATCTAAATCTGGAGAGCCCCCAAATCTATCACCAGCTAAATGTCCAGCATGGTCACCCGTTTCTTTTCCTGGCGTGTTTGATTTATGTGGTAATCTACTATCTCTTTCTGTTAATTTTAAATCATCTGCATTGAACTCTTTGAGTCTTCCCATATTGTCTGTCTCATATAAATACTCATATTCTCCTGCTTTATAAGTAACATTCGGTTTTAAAACTCCATCCGTACCCATATGACTTCCGTCTCTAATAGCACCATCTGGAATCTTATCTGTTTTATTACCCGTACCCTTAGCCCCAAAATTAACATCTCCACTTTTGATACTCGTTGGGATTTCCGTTTTGGCAGGTGGCAAAATATATTTAAGTGCATTTGGCATAACCAAATGAGAATCAGTGTTAGATAAGATATCTAGTTGGTTGTGGGTTTTGCCTAATGGACTGTTGACGACATCTTGATAACTTGGCGAATAGAGGGACTCTACTTTTTCTGTACTTAGGACATTTCTTGAAGAGTATAAATCGCTTCCTTTATTTATGAATTTCCCACCAGTACTTGCCCATCCAGCAAAGGGAATCATCGCCGAAAAAGAAAGTGTCGCATTTAAAGTGTCTCCTCTTGCTGTATAGATCAGACCATTTGCCCCATCTGCCAATTCACCAACACCAGGTATAAGCCCTGCAATATCTAGTACAAACTGAAAAGAATCTAGTAACTTGTTTTCTTTCGGTTTCTCTACAATGACGGCTTCTTCCTTATATTCAACTTTGGAAACAACTTCATAGAAAACGGTTTGATTGAACACATACTCTTTGATGAGTAACCCATTGTCATACTGATGATATTTGATATTTTCCGTTACGTTTTCTTCAATAGTTGTAACTTTCTTTGATTCCAACGTTTGAAAAGTAGCTGCAGTGATCATTGTGCCGATCAGTTGTTTTTGTTCCTGTAACCATACATCATTCGGATCTAAATACACTTTTGGAAATAGTGCTGTTTTAATATCACTTCTGAGCGTCAGGACATCCCACTGGCTAGTGGAGAAATTTATATCTTTGACCCCCGCTTGAAACAAGCCTTCCATACCTGTCAGCCACGTGTCCATTGTATCCAAAGCTTGTTCCATTTGGTTCAGTGCGTACGTCTGGGTAGCATCAAATTCATAAAGTTGCATTAAAGTGTCATCACGTTTTCGCTTAGAAGTAATGACTCCCTCCTGCACTCCACTATCGTCTAAATGAGGCAGCGCAACAATATCACTCACTTGGTCCATAATACTGTTTGCCTCTTCGGTCAAGCTAGCAGTTATTTCGCTAATTAGCGTAAGTCCCTGTTCAAGCTCTCCATCAAGGAAAATCTCGAGTATGTAACCAGCTGAATCGGGTTCCAGTGAATGAAGTGCTGCCTCCATCTGGTTAAGGACTTGTTTGAATTGATCGGAAAACAGCTGGAAAAAGTGAAGAAACGGTAAATGACATTCCTGGTAAAAGGAACGGATGGCATTACCCCCCGCCCCCTTTAATTGATCCTCCATCTGAACAAGACCTTCCACTGCATGCTGGATTGCTTTCATTTCACTGCTTAGCCTGTCTATCATAATTATATTGCGTTGCAGACCTTCTTGAAATAAATCTACATCTAATATTTTCATAGTTCTTGCCTCAACGGGCATCTACGATTAACCAATTCTTCATAATCTTTAGTATACAATATTACCCCATAGGTGAACATGCTTCTCCCCCTCTAGTAAACTTCCAATAGTTATAATATTCCATTCGATTGTAGGAAGGTAAAGGGAGAAGTTAAAATATCCCTAAAAATAAACATTAGGAATTAATTTGTAAGGAATATTTCGTGACTCTTTCACTACTATCTATAAGAAATAGTGGTTATATAGATAGAGTTCCTGTTTTGAGGTTACTCTCGGAGAGATTGGGGTCACTCTCGTTCAGAGGTGATTTACTTTCGACATCTCGGTGGTTACTCTCATTCGACGGTGGTTTACTCTATCGGAATGAGGTTTTATTAGATATGAAAAGCATAATAGAGAAGCTTAGTGTGTAAAGTGCATTTTATATATGGCATCTTTGTATTTGCCAGTTTTGATAAGGTTTGGGCTTTTAAGCATTCTGGTTGCTTCGTGTATATTGTTTAGCTTTAGAAAGTGTCTACATTCTTTATTGGAAATAGAGTTCTTATAAACAAGGAAGTACTCTTTTATTGTTTGGTGATGGGCGTTGTTGCTTATATTTTTGCAGCGAGTGCATATCCAGTGGCGGGTGACTTTTTTCATTCCTACAAAGTTACAAGATGTACATTCTACCCCTGTAATAATGTCATCAGTATTAATTGAATAGCGTTGTGTAAGGGGGAATGGTTTGTAAATGATTGTTTTATTTAGAATAAAGTTTTTGAGGTTGTTTAGGGCTTCTATGGATAGTGGAGGATTTTGTGTTTCTAGGTTTCTTAGATAGAATCTGATCTCATTGCGAAATAGCATGGTTGTTTTGCTTGGAGGTGTTTTGATGTAGCTGCTAGTAAAGGGAAACACAACTGCACCGTATATGGGTATAGAAAATCCAGCTTCTTTAAAAATTCCATTTAGCTGGTATATATACTCTTGTAGTTGAATCTCGGGACTGTCAAAAGACTGTCGTTCTCCCGTAGCTAATGTTCTGCTGAGCTGAAAAGGATGGGACTTAAATTCGATTTCTCCTTGGATGTTTTTAACCTCCAGTATAACTGCATAGTATTGTGAAATTATAAGTATATCCATTTGAATTAGGGATTCACCGTATAGGGAAATGTTGTGGAAGGCATAGAATTTGTATGGAAGATTGACCTTTTGAATAAAGTTCATCACGGCTTCTTCCCCAATGTTTCCTGCGATATTGCGATGCAGTTCTTCTCGCAGAGAGATATATTTGGGATGGTTTTTGTGCAGGCGCTTGTTCAACGAAATAAGAGCTTCCATATAGAGAGTTTGTGTGTATGGTTTTACGATCATTTTATCACCTCCATGATAGCTTAGCATAGTTGGTTACTGTGGAAATAGGGCTACTCTTGAAATTGCATTTTGGAGGGCTTTTGGGGGTAAGAATTGCATTTTGGTTATGAATACGAAGTGAGAATTGAATTGTTTCAGATTTTAGACAATATTATTCGGATATTTCGTTGGTTTGTTAGTATTATTTTGATGCTTTGTTTGGGTGCGGATGGTTTGGCTTCGTTTACTCTCGAACGAGGGGATTTACTCTCGGACGCGAAGTGGGTACTCTTGCTCGGTCATCGGTTACTCTTGTTCGGAGGTGGTTTACTCTCGGAACAGGATTTATTGGATTATTTGATGCACTTTGGCTTTTCGCATAGGCGAAAAGCTTCCTTTTTTGGTTTACTCTCGGAGTGGTGGGGGTTACTAGCGGACGAGGTGGATTTACTCTCGGACGCGAGGTGGGTACTCTCGCTCGTTCATCAGTTACTATCGGTTGGAGGCGCTTTACTCTCGGAACGGGATTTACTGGAAAATTTAATGCACTTTGGCTTTTCGCACAGGCGAAAAGCTTCCTTTTTGGGTTTTACTCTCGGAGTGACTAGGGTTACTCGCGGACGAGGTGGATTTACTCGCGGACGCAGGGTGGGTACTCTCGCTCGGCCACCGGTTACTCTCGGTCCGAGGAGGTTTACTCTCTGAACGGGATTATTAGGAAGCCGTTACTATGGATATATCAATAAAGGACCCACCGATAACGGTGGGTCCTTGGTTTGTGAATAGCGGTTCGCTGAGCGCTTTAATTCAAGGGTGATACTAAATGCAAAAGTGGTTATTAAGCCAAAATAGTTTTTAAGATGTCGACGGCTTGGTCGATTTCTTCGGTTGTTACGGTTAGTGGTGGCAATAGGCGGATGACGTTTGGTCCTGCTGAAACTAATAGAAGACCAGCTTCGTCGGCGGCTGTTATGTATGCTGCGACCTCTTCTTTGCAGACGATGCCGAGTAGTAAGCCAGAGCCAACAACTTTATGAGTTGGTAAAACTTCTTTTAATTTTTCAATAAAGTAAGCCGATTTTTTATTCACATCTGCTATAAATTCAGGTGCAAATACGTTATCCAATACAGTCTGTGCGACAGCGACTGCTAGAGGATTTCCTCCGAAGGTCGTGCCGTGTGTGCCTGGACCTAATGAATCGTGTAGAGCTGCAGTTCCAAGCATCGCCCCAATTGGGAAGCCTCCACCTAGACCTTTTGCTAAGGTGATGATGTCAGGTTTCAATACGGTTTGCTCGTATGCGTAGCGGGTACCGGTGCGACTAATGCCTGTTTGAACTTCGTCTACGATAAGTAAAATTTCTTTGGCATCGCAAATGTCCGAGATGGCCTGAGCAAATTCCGGTGTTACTTGGTTGACGCCGCCTTCTCCTTGGATTACTTCGAGCATGATTGCTCCGACTTCATCGTCGATAACTGCTTCGAGGGCAGCGACGTCGTTGAATGGGACGGTTTTGAAAGTCTCGAGCAATGGTCCAAAGCCGTTTCGTATTTTGTCTTGACCAGTAGCAGACATCGCGCCGAATGTGCGACCGTGAAATGATTTTTCAAAGGTGATGATCGTGTGCTTTCCGGTATGCTTGCGTGCTAGCTTGATAGCTGCTTCGTTTGCCTCTGCTCCACTGTTACAGAAAAAAGCATGAGAGAAGTGTGTATCGTTTACAAGAGTTTCAGCAAGTTTTTCTTGTTCTGGATTTTCGAATAGATTCGAGATATGCCAAAGTTTTTCACTTTGTGCTTGAATTGCCTGAACTATCGCAGGATGCGTATGACCCAGACTGAGCACGGCTATACCGCTTGTAAAATCAAGATAGTCTTTTCCCTTGTCATCTGTGACGATGGTACCCTTCCCTTTGACAAGGTGAATAGGTCTGCGAGTATAGTTTTGGAATAAAGAACTCATGCGTACACCTCCTGCTGCAAAATGGTTGTGCCGGAAAGCTGATCACCGACGATTTCGACTGATGGAATGCCCGCCGAAAGGCAGTCAAGAGCGGCTGTTACTTTTGGAATCATTCCTCCGTAAATATCACCAGACGTGATCCACTCTGTAATTTTTTCAGAAGTAGCGATATCTTGTACTTCTCCATCTATTTTTACACCTGGCGTGTCGGTAACGAGTTGCAGACTATCTGCTTTAATTGCTAATGCGACTTCGCTAGCTACTGTGTCAGCATTGATGTTCAGTGGATTTCCATCTGCAGTACAACCAATGCTAGATATGACAGGAGTAATACATTTCTTCAGTAATGTTTCAATAAGTGACGTATTCACCTGTTGGATCTCTCCGACAAAACCGTAAGTTGCTTCATCTAATATTGTGCACTGTAACAGCTGACTATCGTATCCACTAAGACCGATTGCCTGGATTCCGTTTTTATTCAGCTGATGAACTAGTGCTGGATTTACTTGACCGATTAGTGTGGACTGAACGATCCCGATTGCTTCGGCGGATGTTACTCGTATCCCATTAATGGCAGTGGTCAATATTCCGTTTGTAGCAAGGGCTTTATTGATCGCTGGACCTCCACCGTGAACGATGACGATTTCAAGTCCCTCTGATTGCAGTTTTTTGAAATTGGTGAAAAAGTTTTCATTTAACCCCTCGAGCATGCTACCGCCAAGCTTAATGACGATACGTTTAGGAGCGGTAAGTTGCGTTGATTTGGACGTAGTCATATGTCAAATCGCACCCCCATGCAGTTCCTTGACCATTACCTTGATGAATGTCGACGAAGATTTTGACTTCAGGCTGCTTCAAATAAACAATTAAATCATCTTCGGAGAAAGGAACAGGCTCGCCGTTTTCTACTACTTTTGTTGTACCAAGAAGAATCGTAATGGCGTTTGGATCGATCGTTGCCCCACTATAGCCTACTGCAGCAATGATTCTTCCCCAGTTCGCATCGTTTCCGAATATAGCGGTTTTCACGAGTGGTGAACCAACTACGGTTTTGGCAATTTTACGAGCTTCTGAATCCGTGATGGCACCTTTTACTTCCACTTCGATTAACTTTGTTGCGCCTTCTCCGTCTTTAGCAATCATCTTCGCTAAATCCTGTGACACAGTGTGCAAGGTTTGCACGAAATTTTCCCAATCTGGGTGGTCTGGAGTTAATGAATTATTTTGTGCCATTCCATTTGCCATCACGATGACCATATCATTTGTCGATGTGTCCCCGTCCACAGTAATTGCATTAAAAGTGACGTCAGTGATTGCTTTTAGCGCATCCTGGAGATGGTTGGATTCGATATTTGCATCAGTTGTAATAAACCCAAGCATCGTCGCCATATTTGGTTCAATCATGCCAGAACCTTTTGCAGTTCCTGCGATGATTACCTCTTTACCGTCAATGATTGTGGAATAAGTTGTGTTTTTCGTAACTGTATCTGTGGTCATGATCGCTAATGAAAAGTCGATGGCACCTTCCAGTTCATCTACTGGCTCTAACGTTTGGATCCCTGTTGTTACGGGCTCCATTTTCATAAGCTCCCCGATTACTCCAGTGGATGCAACGCCTATTAAAGATGGATCTACTCCTAGTTTTTCCGCTGTTAGTTTTTGCATTGTGTATGCGTCTGCCATTCCTTGTTTTCCAGTGCAAGCATTAGCATTCCCAGCGTTGACGATGATTGCTTGCATTTTTCCTGTTTCATATACCACATCTTTTGTGATGAGTAATGGTGCCGCTTTAATGGCATTTGTTGTGAAAACTCCCGCTACACTTGCAGGTACATCACTAACAAGTAAAGCGAGATCTTTTTTCTTATGCTTTAAGCCGCAATGGATTCCAGTTGCCTGGAAGCCCTTTGGTGATGCGATATTTTTATAAGAGATGCTTTTCATCGTAATCGTTTTTGTCGTCATCGGTTATTCCTCCTTTTTCTAAATGAATAGTGGGACTTGCTGAAGACCAGTAGTTTGGTCGAGATTGAATTGTACATTCATATTTTGAATTGCTTGACCAGCTGCTCCTTTTACGAGGTTATCGATGACCGAAACGATTGTTGCACGGTTCGTGCGTGGGTCGACTTTTACGTGTATATCGCAGAAATTAGAACCGTATACTTGATTGGTACCGAATTTGTTCGTATCGTCAATGATTCGGATGAATGGATCGTATGCATATGTTTCTTTCAATGCATTTGTCAATTGTTGTTCAGTTACGTTTTGTGTAAGAGCGGCATAGCTTGTCGCTAGAATTCCTCTCGTCATTGGAACGAGATGTGTCGTAAAAGTGATTGGCGTTGACTCTCCCGCAAACATTTTAATCGCTTGTTCAATTTCGGGTATATGCTGGTGTTGATGAATTTTATAAATAGCCGTGTTTTCGTTTGTTTCGCTGAAGTGCGTCATTTGAGATGGTTTGTTACCTGCTCCTGACACACCACTTTTTGCATCTATGATTATATTTGACCCGTCTATTAAGTTATCTTTTAAGAGTGGCAATAAAGATAGCAATACCGCAGTCGGATAACATCCTGGGTTAGCGATTAGATCCGCTTGCTTTATCGCAGCTTCGTTCCACTCTGTTAAACCATATACGCTTTTTTCAATTGCGTCTGATGGGGCGGGTGTTTTTTTATACCACTGCTTATAATCGAGTGGGTTTTTCAAACGGAAGTCACCCGACAAATCTATAAGTTTTGGACCAGTTCCTATTAAAGTGGGTAATATCCCAGTTGATACCCCTGAGGGAGTACTCGTAAAAATGACGTCATATTCTGTTAGTCTATTATGTTCGATTGCTAGAAGCGCTTGATCGTAAATATTCATTAAATGTGTATATTTATTCGAAAATTGCATTCCTTCTTCAGAAGAAGTGAATAAATCAACACGCTCGGCTTCCGGATGATTATGCAATAATCTTATTAATTCAAGACCACCGTAACCCGTTGCTCCTATAATTCCTATTTTCATATCTATCACTCCAACCGTAAGATAATGATTAGTATAATACTGCATAATTATAAAGTCAAATGTATTTTTAATATTTTTACATATAAAAAGTCCCCCTTTACTGTGTGCAAAGGGGGGGAGATTAGTGATTAAGGTTTGTACTGTTGCCATTGCCATTGTTTTTATTAGGATTATTTCCGTTGTTCGATTTTTCTTCGTTTTTTTTCTTCTCTTGACCTGGATTGTTATTAGAATTATTGGATGGATTATTTGCTTTCGGTTGCTGTTCTGTTTTGACTTTTGGTTCGTTATCTTTTGCTGGTATTTCTTTTTTGGCTTTTGGTTCATTTTTACTTTCTTTATGTTCAGATGGTTTTTGCGTATTTAATTGCTCTTTATTTTGCTTAGGTACCTTTTCCTCTTTTTTAATTTGCCCAGGCGGTTTAGTTTCAGACTTTGGATTTTTCGGTTTTGGCTCCACTGAATTCTTTTCGGAAGAAGGGTTTGTTTTTTGAACTTGTTGGACCGCTTTTTCAATTTGTTTAGTTAGCTTTGGTTTATCTTCTTTTTCATAAACGGTAGTGACAGCTAGCTCCTTTTCGTCAGTGCTTACTTGCTCGATTGCTTTAGCTAGCACGAGGTCCATTGACTGACCTTCCCAATCTTCTATTACTTCAGAAGTTGAATGAATAGAAATAACTTTTCCATCCTCATCTATCCCTATTTCAATCTTCGAGTCACCTTCTACATTGATGTAGGCATAGGCTGGGGTTGTTTGGGGAAACCATGATGCGACTAAAATTATGAGAAGCATTGCAGCTATTAAGGCTGGAGCTATGAAAAATGGTTTCATACGTTTGGGAGCTGTTGCAAGAGTGAATAAACGAAATTCTGCTTCATCGCCTATTTGAACTGCCGCATTAAGTGGAATTCCACGAAGAAATTCGCCATCTTCTGTAAGAAACACAGAGTAGGCAGCCTTCTTTTCGCAAACAATGCCCTTATATTTGCGCATCATATGATTTCTCCTTTCACATAGTCTTTTATATAAACAAAGTCACCGTTTAACAGAAGGACGACGGCGATTATGTATTTCCTTTGCCGTTCCAATGTTTTTCTAGATACTTCCACCAGCGCTTCGATTTCTTTCAAAGGTAGTTTTTTGTTTTCTATTAATAGTTCATACAGTTCTTCTGAATGTGCAATAATCTGTGCCGTTTGAAAGGCTGTTTTTCGAGCGTCTTTATGCTTCGGTGCTGCTTTTGTGAGCTCGTCAAAAGATAGGTTGAAGCTCGATAATAATTTGCTATATTTTATTAGTTCTTCTCGTCTTGTTTCATTAACTTTTTCTTCCAAATATGTAGTTACTGCCTGCTCTTTTACTAAAAAAAGTTCGTCCTCAGACTCATTTTCACCTCTATCAAAGAGAAGCTCCTTTTTGTGTCGAACTGTTTCTTTTCTAATAAAGTCAATAATGCGCCTTTTAATAATTAAGTGGGCAAAGGTTTGAAAGGAAGTATTTTCGGTTGCGTTGTAAGCATGAATTGCTTCATAACATCCATTTAAGGCGATGCTGTATTCTTCATCCTGTTCATCAATAGGACGTTTACAGATGAAACTGGCTGTTTTTTTCAAAAATTGGGTATGGGCAAGAAGGAGGTCATTTAAGACCTCCTTATCACCTGCTTGCGCTTTTTTTATAAGCTCTTGCGTATTTTGTTTTGGTTTCGTTTTGAAAAGACCTTGCATCATTGACAAGAGCATACATACCCTCCGTTCCCATGTTCCCTTAGCCTATAATTATACGTTAGCTGAGCGAAGAATGAAAAGCGGTGCTATTTTTGTTTTGTTATTTTCCTAAGTTACTAGACGAAATTAAAAGTATCTACACGATTTATTTCATCTTGATAAAATAGTATTTTATTTGAATGGAATTATTTTTGATCTTTGTTCTTTTTGTTTTGTTGTTTTTCCGCTTTGTGTTCTTCTTTTAAAGCTTTCTTTTCAGCTTTGTGTTCTTCTTGTAGTGCTTTACGTTCTTCTTTTTGTTCTTGTTGTAGAGCTTTTCTTTCTTCTTTTTCAGCTTGTTTAGTTTCTTTTACCGGTTGTTTAACTACAGGTTTTTCTTTTACTGGTGCTTCTACAGGTGTCTCTGCAACTGGTTCTTCAGCTTTCGGCTGTTCCGTCACTGGCTCTTCTGCTTTAGGTTCTTCTGTTTTTGGCTCTTCAGTTTTTGGTTCTTCAGCTTGTTTAGCTTCAAATTTTGCAATTGCGCGTTCTGCATTGCGTTTGATCGCTGCTTTAGCTGTTTCATTTCCAGCATTTTCAAATGCTTTGGAAAGTGCTGCTAAGTTTCCAGCAGTGTATCCTTCAGGAATTTCAATGTCCCATACTACTTTTTCCTCTGTTGTAGGAGGTGTTGTAGTTTCTGGTGTTTCAGTTTCTGGTGTTTCAGTTTCCGGTGTTTCAGTTTCAGGCGTTTCAGTTTCAGGCGTTTCAGTTTCTGGTGTAGTATCCGGTGCTTCAACAGTTTCAGTTTCTTGTTGATTAAGTACTTTGCCCAAATCTACCGTATCAAACAAATTTTCGTTTGCCCAAGCATAACTTGCTCCAGTTACCGTCATTGTTGCTACTAATAGAGCTGCTCCAGTTTTCTTAAATTTCATCTGCATTGTCTAATCACCTCTTGTTATATTTGTCCTTTTTGTTCGGACACTTAGTTATTCGAAAGGCTTGTCTTTTTTGTGGGGGTCGGATGAAAAATTCTTTTTATTAGCGGAAGAATGATGGTTACTTTCGGTTGCGAGGAGGTTACTCGCTCTGGGACAGTTCTTACTCTCGGAGCGGTGGATCTTACTCTCGGAGTGGCAAAGTTTACTCTCGTAACGACGGATTTTACTTTCGCAGCCGCAACTTTTACTCTCAGAGCGGATTTTCACCCTTCTTCACCCAATAAAAAAAGAACGCATTTGAGTTATGCGTTCGATTTTCGACGTATTTGCTGGCGTTTTTTCCATAGATCTTCTGCTGCTCCTGAGCCTAGCATGACTCCTGCGATGATGAGGATTAGCCCTAGTAGATGGTTGAGGCGCAGCACTTCTCCTAGGAATAGAGCCGAAATGATTAATGAAAATACTGGATTTAGGTTCATGAATATTGCTGCTTTCGTTGGACCCGCTTGTCCTACAGCATAATTGTACATAAGGTGACCAACTGCGGTACAGACGATTGCAGAAGCTAAAAATATTATCCAAAAGTTTGGAGTTGTCGACGAAAATTGTTTGATGGCACCTGGCTCTTGAATGAGACTGATGACGATCAGAATTACTGCACCGATTATTAGCATGTAGGCAGTGAGTAAACGTGGATCCAATGTTTTGGCCGCTTTACTCACGACCATAAAGCTTAATACCTGTACAAGAATCGATAGGAATACATAGAAATCCCCTAGATTTGCTCCCATTGTTTCACTGCCTACTAGGATGGAAACCGCAATCCCAGCTAGACCAAGTACTACTCCTAGCCACTGCACTTTCGAAGGAAAGTATCTCAATATGATTGCTGCGAAAATGGCCGTCAGCATTGGTCCAGTTCCTAGTATTAATCCCCCATGAGTTGCACTTGTGATGGACAATCCCATGTTTAGAAAGTAGTGATGGATCACTACATTGGTCAGCGTTCCGAGCAAAATGTACTTCCATTCACTGGGTGTTGGTTTACGCAGTAGCTTCATTTTCCATAAAATTAGTACTACTACTAAGCCGGCGACAAGTATTCGAAATGCAGTAAGTGTTACGGGTGCGACTTCCTCGACCATATATTTGAGTAGTGATACGTTAGCTCCCCAAGCGAACATGACAAATACGAGCATTGCGTATATTTTCCATTGATTCATCTGAGGATCTCCTTATTAAAATATATATTTTGTTTTATTTATTAATAAACTGAATGACACGTAGGCAATTAACGATAGGATAACCGGGATTACCACCGTATGTATGTCAAACAGATTACCGTATGCCTCGTTGTAAAAATGAAGTGCGATATAGGAAACAATTCCTGTGATCATGGAAGCTATCGCCCCGTATTTGTTGCCATACGACCAGTACAAGCCTAGTACGACTGGCCATATGAAGGCTGCTTCAAGTCCACCAAAAGCAAATAAATTTAAGAAGATTAATAGTTCTGGTGGGTTCAAAGCTAATAAAAATACGATCGTTCCTAAAAGCGTTGTTACTCCAAAACTCAAGTTTTTTATTTTCTTCTCCGTGGCATTTGGGTTTATATAGTTAATATAAACATCTTTAACAATGGAAGAACTCACTAAAATAAGTAGAGAATCCACTGTAGACATAATTGCAGCAAGTGGCGCAGCAAGTACGATCCCTGCCAGCCATGCAGGTAAAATCTTCAGTGCAACAAGTGGAATCACTGTATCTGCAACTTCAATTCCTGGAATTACCGGTCTAGCAAATATGCCGATGAGATGCATATTCAGCATAATAAACCCTGTGACAAGCGTTCCAATTACTAGTGCACGATGCATGGAGCGTGTGTTTTTGTAAGACATTGCACGCACTGCCATTTGTGGAAGCCCGACAACTCCTACTCCTACAAGTATCCAAAAAGATGATACATATGCGGCAGAAAGATTACCTTCATTGCCATATGGAGTTATCAGTCTTGGATTTTCGTTCAAAAGGTCCTGCATAATATTTGGCACACCACCACCGGCGATGATAACTGCGATTAGTAACACGAGCGTACCAATTACCATGACACCACCTTGTACAGCATCCGTCACCGCCACTGCTCTGAAGCCTCCAATGACTACGTATACAAGAACCGATACAGCGAAAATAAATAATGCTGTCGTATATTGCATGCCAGTGAGTGACTCGATTAAACGACCACCACCAACCCACTGCGCTGTCATTGCGGAAAACAAAAAGATAATAATACTAGCTGCTGCAAGTAATACAACTACTTTACTATTGCCGTAACGGACTTTTAAAAAGTCTATTAGCGTGATTGCGTTATATTTTCGAGCTAGAATCGCAAATTTTTTCCCAAGAACAAGCAGAACAAAATAGCCCGTCACTACTTGGGTCATCGCAAGCAATACCCAACCAAAGCCCATCGTGTATGCAGTTCCGGGGCCTCCTAGAAAACTCGAGGCACTACCATACGTAGCAACCATCGTCATGGCTAACACAAATCCGCCAAGCTCACGTCCACCTAAAAAGTACTCTTGTAAAAAGCCCCCTGTCGAGGATTCTAATTTCTTACTAGACCAAAAACCAATGAAAAATATAATGGCAAGAAAAAGAATCATCGGGATGATTACTTGAATATTCACTGCTCATCCCCCTCTTCCTCTAACGAAACATCTTTTAAGACGTATTTTGCAAGAATAATAACGGTAATTGCCACAAGGACAAAACCAATAATGCAGCTATAAAAAAACCAATCTGGAAACCCGAAAATATAGGAATACTCCTCTACCGGCTTTGAGCCTAGCCCATATGCAAATCCAAACCACCATATAAAGTGCACAATCGCAAGCACTACACCAATCAATGCCTCCCTATGTGCAACCTTAAATCTAGGATCCATCTAATCCACCCCTACCGTTCTTAATGTTTCACTTTAGTATAACGAAGTTGAATGCAGTTGTTAATAGTTGGCTGTAAAAAGGTTTAGAAGTGGAGCTTATGTGATGAATAGTTAGAGGTGGGTTTGATCTTTCATATAAGAGATTAATTTACTCTCGTTTAGGTGACGTTACTCTCGCACTGGTACAATTTACTCTCGGAAGAGTTTTTTCTCCGTCCTTCCTGCATAAAACAACCCGGAAAGATGGTGGCTTTCCGGGTTGTTTTCCATACTATTTATACGTTAAGTATTTTACGTAGTCTTTCCAGTGGACAGATTTGATGCTATTCCAAGTTGGAAGGTCTAGCGGGAATGGCAGGAATGCTTCTGCGCCCTCTGTTTTTAGATCTGCGTTGAGGACGATGTTACCAGTGCTTAGTCCTTCTGAAAGAATCGCATGCTGCTTCAAATCGAAAGGTACGGTAACAGGTGTACGAGCAATTCTGCCGTCACTTGTGAGTGTGTATACCTCTGCTGTATTTGCGGAACGGTTTAGTAGCCATTTCGAATTTATTTGTACAGCGTTTTCTGCTTGGTTTGTAATGATCACTGAGTTTATATTTGCCGCAAAAGGCAAAGCTTCTAGTTGTTCAGCTAATTGAATCCGTATTTCATAGACAGGTTCGTCAACTTCATGTTCAAATTGTTCAAATGCTGTTAGCCATTTAGATGCATTTGCAGGCACTTGAGTTTTGGTAGAAATGCTTCCTTCTACTACTCCTTCACGGTGGGTTGAGTAATTTTTCACGATTTGTCCTTCTGCGATATCATGCCATTCAGATTCCTTAGCGTAAGTAATGACTGCTTTTTCGTCTGCAAATAAGTGTATGAAGTACTTTCCGTTTCGTTCTTCGATAGAAGAAACTGTACCGTTTATAGGGCTCAAAAAGGAAAGTTCTCCTGAATTTTGTGCAAGCTGCGCATCGACTATTTGAAGTTTACGATCTACCTCCGCTAGTTTTTGCTTTGCTTCCGCTATGCCTTGAGCAAAATTCCCATCTTGAGATACATTGACATCGACTTGAACATTTACATCCACAATCTCATCAGTCGTTCCGCCAGTTGCCTGGCCATTGCTTGATGAACTCGAATCTGCTCCATAACGTTCGGATTCAAGATCGCTAATAATGTCTTCTAACTCTGACTGCTCCTGCATATAAGCTTGTTGCTCTGTTTCCCATAATAATCGCTGATCCTCTGCAGAATCCGTTTTGAGTGTTGCAAGGTCCACACCTTCATTCACATAATCTCCCTCTGAGACTACGATATCATTAACAGCTTCTACATCCATCGTAACGGTCGTCTCATTTGCAGGAACTACGATAGACTCTTTTTCCAGTTCTTCGGCATATGTATTTTCAGACACACGTTCATATTCACTTAGGTAAAATGTTCGGCTAATTTGACTTTTATCCGAATAGATGAGGATTGCATTCGCTCCGATAAAAGTAGCGACAACTATGGATATCCCAATAGTTAACCATTTATTCATTTGGTGTGCCCCCTTCGACCCATGATTGAATTGGGAGTACTTCAAAGCCTGCTGTGATCAAGGCTAATATTAGTTGAATTGCTAGTAATATGAGAAATAGATTACGAGCCGACATCGTTGTAAAAGCTCGTAGAAAATGTAACTGAATGGCAATTATTAATCCGGTAATTAGAGATAATTCATTAAAGAAATAATTTACATATGAATGCTCGATAAATGTTGCTGCTAGTGGACCAAATGAAAGAACTGAATAATCCGTTGCGTAGCCAACTACTGCATATAAGAAAAAGTTAAATGCTTTTTCTATTAATAAAAGAGCTACGACAAATAATTGTAGTATCGCTACTTTAGATAATTCTACAGCAGTAATTTTATGTAAGATAAACGCAATGACAAAGAAATGAAAACCCATATATAATATGGACCAAATAATTGTTCCTATTAAAGAGACGATTCTAGCAATCGTAAAAGTATCTTCGAAGCCGTTTACAAAAATATAGGTTAGTTCTTCCGTATGTAATCCCCAAATATCTCTCAGGGCGTATAGTAGGACTCCAAATATTGCCACGAACCAGACGCGACTTTGAAAGTCTCGCATCGTGGCATCATTCTTTAACGATGCGATGAGATCATTTCTATTGAAAAGATATTTCCAAAATCGAAATTCAAAAAACATTCAAGTGTTCCCCCTCTTATGGTTGAACAGTTACTTCCACAAAATAGTGGTGCTGTTGGTGTTACAACGAACTGTTTCGATGATTTTAGTTCCATTGATACTTGGACTATAAACCCCTTCAACTCATTTCCCTCTTTTTAATATCTATAAACCTATCATAACTGAAATTTAAAGGAACTGCAGAGATTTCTATACATTTTATCATTAAAATAAAACAATTGTCAGAAATAGCGGTTGACTTATTTGATGAGTGGTTGAATTGCCTGACAACCTATCAACTTAAAAGCATATTCCTTTTATGATTATATCAAAGCAGTTGCAACTTGGTTCATCCTTAAATTACTTTAATGATTAATTTCTGTCGATTTAGGAGACTCTATATGTAACGTTTCAGATTAATAAACGACAAATTGGATAATCGAGTTATTTCCCGGGAAATTGACAGGAAAGGAGTTTATGTAAATGAAAATCGACAAGCTTGGGTTTAATTGGAGGGATATTTTGTTTGGAGTAATCGGATCAAGCGGATTTGTGTTATTCCTGTACTTTTTTACATCCAATTAACTAGTTAAGCACATAAAAACACCTATCGAAATATTCTACTCGGTAGGTGTTTTTTTATTTGATATAATTATTCAATGTTAATGCCTCCGTCAAATTCTTTATATTGAAGTAGGGTATTGAATAAGGACTCATCCTTTGTTATCAATGCAAAGTCGATCATGCGTTCCAGGTTTTGTTGTTCAAGTAATTTGATGACTTCATCCGTCCCTTCAATAGAGACTCCTTGCTTATCCACTTGGTTTGCTTCTTCTAAAATTGATTGTAAATGTACGTGAATATCTGACACAAGCAATAATTGATAGAGCGGCAGTCGAATAAACCTATTCCCTTTTTGAAAAACAAATACTTCCGATAAATTTTCTACCTGTAATGTCATCGCATTTAAAATAATTTCTTTTCCCTCTACTGGTATAAAATGAAATAACTCATCATCTTTCCTTATAGAAAAATACTGATAGGCGAATACCATCTTAATACTTTCACCCTCATATTTTGTATAGAATGGTTTCATTAACTGTACAAGTATCATATTCTCCCTCCTTTCTTTTAATGGAATTTTCTGATTACTGTTAGTTTATCATATTTTCAATATTTCGTGTAGTTAATGTTATCCAGCATTGCTAAAAAAACAAATGCGTAAGCTAATATGTTTGAGAAGTCAGTCAAGTTCGTAACATCGTGTCGCAACGACTGACTATATAACATCATATAGGCTAACAACAACGTTCTTATTCGACGATCTTGCGTTGGAGTCTGGACTTATCCAAACAAAAGATTTAATAATTTTCTAAAAAACAAAAAAAGCGAATGCGAGGTGCATCTGCTCTAAAATAAAACCTTATTTTCTAATGGTGCTTGGTCTATTTCTACCTTTTGCCATCGTTAGGTATCCGAATGATTGAGGATTGTATTCAACGATAAACGTTTCAAATACCTTTTCCAAGATTTTCGTTTGGTTAAGCTCCACTTCATGCTCCAAATAAAATGATATCAGATTATCTTTATAATTTAGTTTTAAATCATAGATAGTGAAATCCTCAGCAACAATTTGATTGATATGAGTCTGCTCTTTTTCACGATTTCCACTAAAATACACAATAGACTTTCTCTTCACACCCACAACCTTTATTTCATCCGCATTCTCTGCATGATTATTGTGAAATTCAGATGGTATATATAAATGTATTCTTTTAATAGTTATCACTTCCTTTTTTGTTGTATTTATTCCTATATTTCACATTCCTGTTAGGTGATGTATATTCCTTATACTATATTTATTCATCTTCTTTTCAAATATCGCCAATTTAGCGATTTTTGTTCATTAATCTCCTAATTTCGCTATTGTTGCATTGTATATGGGAGGGATGAATATGGCAATTGGGGACCATTTGCGTGAGTATCGGGAAAAATTAGACATTACACAAATAGAAGCTGCTAAACTTTTAGGTATTGATCATTCCGCTTTATCAAAATATGAAAAAGGTGACCTTGGAATTTCCATAGAGCTACTTTTGAAAATAAAAGAAAAATATAAGATTCCAGATGACCAATTTTTATTCATGCTTCAGGATAAGCGCTATAAAAGTGAAGATTCAATAATAGAGGCAAGGGAAAGCAAAGCAAGATACATAGAAACATTTCAGGATGAATACGTGAACGAGGTTATTCATTTGAAAGAATATCGAGATTTTACGATGGATATCGTTAATTTTGCAGAGACTGACAAAGAACGAAGAAAATATATAATAAATCGTTTGAAAAAAGATTAAAGCCTGTACTTATATTGATAAGTAAGGCTTTTTCTGTTGTTACTAAGCCTTTTAGTCAATTTGTTTTAGGTTCGGCTTTTAATAAGCAGTTTTTATAAGTATAATGGAAGGAAAGCCTTTTTTCTTAGGAGAGATCCGTTTGAACCTTACTTCTTATCAAAAACTCGCAACCCATTACAATAAACAGATTCACCAATCAATGGATACGATTGCTAAAAAGCTACATCCTGCTTTACTTGAGGACGAGGAGCTTGTTCGTCGTGCCACTTTTTTTGTGCGTAACGGTGCAGTTTCTATTACAAATTATTACCCTCAGGAACATCGAGTCGATTTTACGATTCGTGATGTGACGAATATTGAAGTGAACTATCACATAACAAAAGATAATTTCCACTGCCCTTGTCCAATTCATAAGCCTTGTAGACATATTGTGGCAGCTGTTTTTTATTTGTACCAACAAAACGAATCCTTGTCTTCGTGGATTTCTGAATGGCGCTCACAGGCTGATCAGATTCAGCTAACTTTGTTAAAAGATGAACGTAGTCCGAGAAGCTGGGATATTTTAGTCGAAAACTTTTTCCGTAAATTTATCGCTAATTACCCACCTACCAGTTTTTATTTACTTGAATTTGCTATTCACGATTTAAAATCGCAAATTCGAAAGTCTCGTCCTTTTGAACGAGAGTGGCAGCCTATTTTTGATGTGTATGTGGAGCTTTCTATACTTATCAAGTCTTGGCCATATATTGAACCGCTAGCCCAGTCAAATATGCAAAATCGTGTGCTTCATTTTTTAAATGATTACCTCGATGAGCTAAATGACCATTTAAACCAGTTATCCTCGAAACCGCGTATGTTTGCAGCTGATCCATTTTATGATGAAATAATGGGGCGCATTCACCATTTTTACTTTGATATGGAAAATCTAGTATATTATCGAAAGCAAGTGTATCTGTCCTTTTGGGATGCACTCGTAACAGATAAAAACAAAAGATTGCAGGAAGTTAAATTTTTGGAGACATTAGATACTGTAGAAGACGAAGTACCATTAAACATGGTGCTGCCATACTTTTACCTGACATTGTCAATGACCGATGAATTACTGTCAGCCGCAGAACAAATGGAAGGAAACCATTTACTTGCATGGATCGAAGTGTGTGAAAAGGCGCTTCAAACTGGCAAAAAAGAATTAGGTTCAAACTTGGCTAGAAAGCTACTTCCTCATGTTTCTTATTACTTAAATGAAGTAGTACAAAATCCGTCTCGCGTTATACTTATCCGAAGATTAGAGCTTTTGTTTGATTCTGTTCAATTGCACCCTACGGAGTTAGAAAATGTATATCAATCCTTTGGAATGTATGGCTTACAGTCATATTCGAACCTACTGATTAAGGAAAAGCGCTACTATGATTGGATGGCTCTCCATCAATCCGCTAACTCCTCCCTGGAGTATGCGGAGGCATGTGGCCTTTCAGTTGTAAAGGAAGAAGCACCAGAGATTTTGCTTCCACTTTATCATCACTATGCAATGCGCTTCATCCAAGAGAAAAATCGCTATAGCTATAAGCAGGCTGTTCGGATTTGGAAAAAAATGAAACAAGTTGCTAAAAAATCAAACGACACTGATTACTGGAATGCTTACGTAGAAAATGTTCGCGAAAAGTATCGCCGTCTTCGTGCACTGCAACAAGAAATAGAGAAAGGAAACCTACCATTATGACTCAGCCTTTATCTATTAAAAAAGAATTTTCCTTAAATATACATCCATTAGAAAACGGGCATTTTCGCTTAGTTTCGATAAATATACCTGCTGAAAAGTGGGTACCTTCCTTGTATTTAAATCATCGAGAAAGCTTTTTTGGTCTCAATGCTCAAATAGAAGATAACGCATTAATTGCCACTCCTGTTGAATTAGTTGAACTTTTTTCTAGAAAAATGAATCCCTTCATCCTGTTTAACGGTGTCAATGAAGACTCTAATAAATGGTTAGATACATTTAAAGAGACAGCTAAAGTTTGGTCAACTCCCGACTTATGGAATTTGATAAACGTAGAAGGAAATGAACTTAAAATTACCGCTCCAATCGAGGTAAGTGGGCAAATACTCCTAGTGAATGCTGTTAAACAAAAGCTATTCCAAGCAGGTTTATCAATGGAAGACATAGAACCGCTTATCCCATTTTTCCAACAAGGTGGCTGGCCAATTAAGTCCCAGGCAGCTCATCCAAGCTTATTGGTTGCACTAAGATTGTCAGAACCAGAGGCAATGGAGGATACATGGCAGCTTGAAACAGTGGTACGTGGGAAGAAAAGCAGTGTTTATTGGACACCTGCATACCGCAAGAAATCGTTGCCCATCAATCAAGCATTACCTGATAAGTGGGTTGAATTTAGTGATTTTATAAAAGAAACGCAGTCGAAAATGTTTTCACTTATATCTTCCATCGATCAAACAAATAATGAAGCATTCTATTCTTCCACATTAACTGATGAAGAAGTTCGGATGTTTCTTCGTGATGATTTAGTCAAACTACAGGCACTCGGCTTTGAGATTGTACTACCAGCATGGCTAAAGGCAGTAAAAGACACAAAAATGCGTGTTAAAACAATCGCGAAGACTGCCAATTCATATAAAACTGCTGCCGGTCTAAATGAAATATTGCAATTTAACTGGAGTTTTTCCTTGAACGGCCAAGAAATTTCAGCCGATGAGTTTCAACAGATGGTAAATGAAAATCGTTCCTTTATACAGGCTGGTAATGAATGGTTCCGAATCGATTCAGCTTGGATGCATGAAGTTCGTGAGCTTATAAGAAAATCAGAGGATGAGAATTGGACTGTGAAAGAGTTGCTGTTCCGTGAAATTCCTGAAGAGCTTGCACTAGCACTAGACGACGAAGAGGAAGTCGATGCGGATCCATTGTTTGAATTTGAGATGCAAAAATCATTGCAAACTCTTATGACACAGTTGTCTGAGAAAAAAGGGTTCCCTTCTGTGGAAGTTTCACCTAATTTATTGACGACTTTACGCCCTTATCAGCAACAAGGACTGGAATGGCTTGTCTTTATGCGTAATGAAAAATTTGGTGCCTGTCTCGCAGATGATATGGGTCTCGGAAAAACTGTTCAATTAATATCATACTTACTGCACGTACATGAAAATACGGAGCAACCAACACCTTCGCTCATTATTTGCCCTACTTCCGTGTTAGGAAACTGGCAAAAAGAAATTGCGAAGTTTGCTCCTTCTCTAAAAGTGCAGACACATTATGGATCATCTCGTACAAAAGAAATTGATATGACAAGTGATGTCGTTCTCACTACATTTGGAACTGCCATGCAGGATATTGATTCGCTTTCTGAAATTATGTGGACCAGCATTACTTTAGATGAGGCACAAAACATAAAAAATATGCATACAAAACAATCACGTGCTATACGTAAGTTAACCGGTGGTCATCATATTGCACTTACTGGTACTCCTGTAGAAAATAGATTATCGGAGCTATGGTCTATTTTTGACTTTATCCATAAAGGTTATTTAGGTTCGTTCCGTAAATTCCAAGAAAACTATATAGCACTTATCGAACGAGATAATTCTGAAGCAACTAAACATAAATTACGAGTGAAAATTCAACCTTTCCTATTAAGAAGAACGAAACAGGATCCAGAACTTCAGCTTAACTTGCCAGAAAAGCTGGAGCAACGTGAGTACTGTGCACTTACTACAGAGCAGGCAGCTTTGTATGAGTCACTAATACAAGAGACCGTTAGTAAGCTCGATACACTTACAGGGTTTGAGAAAAAAGGTCTCATTCTCAAAATGTTAAGCAAGCTTAAACAGCTTTGTAATCACCCTGCACTCTATTTAAAGGAGCCTTTTGATGATGCGGGCGATATGCTAGAGCGTTCAGAGAAGCTCGCTCAAATTGTTTCGCTTGCTGGGGAAATTGCAGCTCGCGGTGAGCAATGTCTCATCTTTACTCAATATATTGGGATGGGTCATTTACTACAGCATTGTTTAACAGAGCTTTATGAAATTGATGCGCCATTTTTAACTGGAAGTATGCCTAAAAATCAGCGCGATCATTTGGTGGAAGCATTTCAAGCAAAAGAATTTCCTGTATTCCTATTGTCGCTAAAAGCTGGGGGAACTGGATTAAACTTAACGGCAGCTAGCCATGTGCTTCACGCCGATCGTTGGTGGAATCCTGCTGTTGAAAACCAAGCAACTGACCGTGCCTATCGTATCGGACAGACTAACTTTGTTCATGTCCATAAGTTCATCACAATTGGAACGATTGAAGAAAAAATTGATAAGCTCCTAGTTGAAAAACAGTCGCTATCTGAGGAATTAATCCATTCAAGTCAGTGGATCACAGAAATGTCGGATAGTGACATAAAAGAGTTGCTTACACTGTCTATTTAATAGTGTTTTTTAAAACCCTGACCAAGAAAATTTTTGGTCAGGGCTTTCTCTTTTGATAATCATTGAATAAGATTGCGGTCTTTTCAATCATTAAACTGGTAGTTGGTTTGGTGGTATTACCGGAAATTCAAAATCACTCTCATTATTCTTATGTTGCTGTTGTTCCGCTTCCTCACCTCGCTTCTTTGTTGCTAAAAATCGTATGTCCTCCACAACTATTTCTGTTACGAAAACCCTCGCTCCTGCTTCTTTTTCATACGATCTTGTATTAAGTCTGCCTGTTATCCCGACAAGAGACCCTTTACCACAATATTTGACGGTTGTTTCAGCGAGCTTTCCCCAAATCGTGCATAACACAAAGTCCGCTTCGTCATTTTTATAGCTTTTATTCACCGCGACTACAAAATTCGTTTGCATTCTCCCCTCAGAAAAATGCTTTAATTGTGGAGATTTCGTCATACGTCCGATTATCGAAACAGTGTTCAATCTGTCACCTCCTTTAGCTTCATTAGCCCTATCATACTGATGAGACAAACTGTTGGCAAAAGCTCACAATTCCATTTCGAAGCCATTTTCCCGCTCAAAATTAAATTTCTGAAGCACAATTTCTTTTAACCTCCCTCTATAACAGCCTTTTAAATTTTCAAAAATGCTATTTTTGTAGTTTGTACTAATATTTTTTCCACTGTACTTGCTATGCTATAATGGAAACTAATTAATGCTTTTCTAAAGGGGATTTGTGCATGAAAACGTTCAAAATGATTTCAGTTAGCATTGTTTCTGACCAAGAAGAAATGCCAATTAACATTGAAGACGGTATCGTAATTAACCAAGAAAATTCAAGTCGTTCTTGGATTTTAGAACTTTTTACCGATCAAAAATACGAAACTTACTTTAATGAATTAAAAAAATCCAATGATGTATATGATGTAAAAGTTATTATCTCTTATCCAGAAAACGAACCTGCTCATTTTGAAGTGGTAACCTATTCGGTGAAACAAATTGGGGATCATCTTTCCGTCCTACTCAAAGGTACATTGAAACGAGCAAGAAGAAAATATGCAGAATCATTGCTAGCCGAGTTGATCGAAGATGGTTTAACTGGCGAAAAATTGCTTGCTAAATTTGAAAGTGATATGAAGATACGCCCTGCTTTGCGAAAGGATCAATAGTGAGGTATCCCTGTGATTTATTTTGCAGGGTTTTTTTGTTGGGGAAAAATCATTCTGTACAAGTCGAATATCATTTTACTAGCGGTCAGGTGGCCGTTACTCGCTTTCGTGAGGCGGTTACTCTCGGAACTGCTATATTTACTCGCTTTCCCGTAACTTTTACTCTCGGAACGGGATATTTATCCATTTCGATAGAGGTTGATCCAATTTTTTTAGGAGTTATCATCTCTGGTTTTTGTCGGTTACTCATGCTATTGAGTTGGGTACTTTCGTGGTTCAGTCGTTACTCTCGCTTCGGCGATGTTAACTTGCTCTCCAGTGCCTTTTACACGCGGAAAGGAGGAATTTTTTAGCCTAAAAAAATGCTGACCCTAATTTTTAGGAGTCAGCATTTTTTTGTTCAACAATTATTTAATATTGTTTTTGTCTTTTATTAAGTGGTCATTGTTATTATTAACTCCGTCATTTGGTACGTTGCCATTGCCATTATTAATGGTTCCGTTATCGTTAATTCCATTGTTCATTGTTCCATCGTTAATTGTACCATCATTGATCGTTCCATCGTTTAATGTTCCATTTCCACGGCCGTTGTCCATCCCGTTGTTTCTATTCGGCGATGGTGTATTTATATCGTTACGTACATCCTCCATCGGGGTCTCATTGTTGTTAGGAATCGCATTGTCACGATTATTACACCCGACCAATAATAACGAACTTAGAGCTACAGCGGGAACGACTTTTTTCCACATAAAATAATTCCTCCTTTCTTGTTATCGTCGTCACTTTTTTGTGACTTACGATAGGTTATCCAAGAAAAAAGGAACTATCCTATGGCAACTATGCCTGTTTTTGCATTTCTTTTAGAAGCGATTCAACGTATAATGCTTCTGCTTTACAGCCATATTTATATTGGGTACCTAATTTGTCTTGCATAATTTCAATTGACGCAATTAAGTCTTCGTTCACTGGCTCTGATAAAATCTTCTCTATAGAAGCGTTTATTTTTAGCGCTATTTCTTCATGGAATTCTGGACTTTCTTTTATCTCTTTTGGTACTTTTTCAAACCAAGTGGCAGATTCGACAATGTATAATTGCCAACTCTTTACAAAGTCTTCAATATTAAAAAGTTCTTCATCCCAACTAATATTGGTCATATATATTTCAAATGCCTTAGTTATGGATCTGGTAATACTACTTTTAATACCTGACGATAACTCATTATACATGAAGTATAAAACCTCCTACATTAATACAACGCCTAACTATTTCTAAATAATTTAACTTATTTTATAAGATATAACTACATATTGCAAATTATTACTTTTCCACAACAGGTCCAAGTGCAAACAGTATATCTGCTTCACATACTAATTCTCCATCTACTGTTGCGATTCCGTGACCTTTTCCCATTGCTCCACGAAGCTTTGTCAATTCAACCTCTAGTTTCAATTGGTCTCCTGGCTTTACTTGTCGTTTAAAACGACAATTATCAATTCCGGTAAAGAATGCGAGTCTTCCTTTGTTTTCTGGAATTTGAAGGACAGCGACAGCTCCGATTTGAGCAAGAGCCTCTACGATAAGTACGCCGGGCATTACTGGATATCCTGGAAAATGACCATTGAAGAATTCTTCGTTAATCGTTACATTTTTTAATCCTACCGCGCGCTTTCCTTCTTCAACTTCTAGAATTTTATCTATCATAAGAAATGGATAACGATGCGGTAAAATTGCTTGAATTTGCTCTGTTGTTAACATAGAATCATCCTCCAAAAATCTTTATTACTTGCCATCTTTAATATCAATTATATGCTGGTATGTATCCCATTTTAATGCGTCCTTTGGTTCACCATCACCTAGAACGCCATAACCAAACATTAGTCCTGTTATTGCTGCTCCAGCTAAGATTAGAATTACGAGTAGTATGCGCAACCATATAGGAAACATGCGGATTTGAACCCACCTTGTTGTTCCCGTCTGTTGCGCTTGTTCGTGTGCCTTTTCTTGTTCTTTTTCTAATCTTCGCTGTTGTCTAGCAGAAATTTTACTTTCTTCTGTCATAAACACAACTCCTTACACGCATAATTATCGAATGCCATTAATAAGTCCCAGCATTTGGTCCGCAATAGTGATGGAACGGGCATTGAACTGATAAGAACGTTGCGCTGTCATAAGATCAGTCATTTCTTTCGATGTATCTACGTTCGATAATTCTAACATACCATTTGCAATAGCTATTTCACCACGGTTTGCACCTTGTAAATCTGTCATAATATCCTCTGCGTTTAAACCTAATTGTTCCAGGTTATTTGGCATTGCAATATAAGTTGCAGATAAATGAACCATCGCATTCGGCTTTTGTAGCACTGATACCGCTAATTCCCGTTGCTGTGTAGTACCATTTGGATATGTAGCCGTTAAAATTCCTGTTTCATTTACACTGAAATCCGTTACACCATCAGGAATAGTAATTGCTAGTCCGTCAGCATCAGCCACAGGATAACCGTCCCCATTCACGAGCATAAGCTGACCATTTTCCATCGGAGTAACATAAAAGGCTCCTTGACGGGTATATGCTGTTTGCTGTCCACCTTCACCATTTGGCATAAGCACATTAAAATATTGCTTTGGTTCTTGAAAAGCGAAGTCTAAATTACGATCTGTTGATTGGAGACTACCTTGCTTCCAGTTCATTTGGGTTTGTGCAAGTGCTGCACCAACGCCATAGCGAATCCCAGTAGGTGAATCTCGTTCTACACGATCTAATTTATCATTATTATATTGTTGATATAATAATTCTTGGAACTTTGCATCCTTTGCTTTGTAGCCATGCGTACTTGTATTAGAAAGGTTGTTCCCAATAATATCTATTTGACTTTGCAGTTGCGACATCGTATTCGTCGCTGTAATCATCGTGCGTAGCATTTTCAGCCTACCTCTTTTCATTGTTAAAGCTTTTTTAAAGCTCTCTTAATTCACACGGCCTACTTCGTTAACAGCTTTGTCCATACTTCTATCGTATGCTTGCAGTACTTTTTGGTTTGCTTCAAATGCGCGATAAGCAGTTAACATATCTGTCATTGTTCTAGCTGGATCCACATTCGAACCTTCCATATACCCCTGTTGCATCGAGAAAGAAATATTATCTATATTATAGGCAGATGGTAGTTCAGTTCCATCGACTGTTCTGTATAAACCGTTATCCTGCTTGATAAGAGTGTTAGGCTGTGCAGAGAATGATACACCAATTCGTGCTACTGCAGCATTGTCTACTAAGATCTGACCACTTGAATCTACTTGGAAATCATCATTTTGTAGCTGGATCGGTTGCCCTTCCGAATCAAGTACATACAAACCTTGTGGATTTGTTAAAAATCCTGAACCATCTAACGTAAAATTCGAATTTCGAGTGTAAGCTTCTCCTTCAGTTGGATGCTGTAAACGATAGAATACTGCTCCCGTTTGTCCTGTTTCTTCATCAACTGGTAGTGAGCCATCGATTAATGCTATATCTGTATTCAAATCTGTTTGGATGATTTGTCCCTGTGTCATTAATGCCATTGTTTCTTGCATGTATACACCTGTACTAATTGCTCCAACTTCAGAAGCATACTTGCCGGTAATCGGATCCTTTGTAGGAATTTGAGTAGGTCCTAGTCTAGACAATAACATGTCTGGGAAAGAACGAATAGTCGATTGATCCGCTTTGAATCCCGGTGTATTGGCATTGGCCATATTATTAGTTAGTATTTCTGTTCTACGCTGTTGTGCAATCATTCCGGATGCAACTGTAGTAAATCCGCGAAACATAAGAAAGCCTCCACTCTGCAAACGAAGTATACGAAAGCAATTTAGTGCTCCGCAGCCAGTTTGCATTTATCTTCGTGATATTTTGTCAATATTGTCTAACATTATCCCTGTTCCTATTGCGACACAATTCATCGGGTATTCAGCTATTAATACAGGAACTTTTAACTCTTCCATTAACAAATGGTCCATACCGTGTAAAAGTGCTCCGCCTCCTGTTATAATAACTCCGCGATCAATAATATCTGCAGATAACTCAGGTGGTGTTTTTTCTAACACATTCTTTGCAGCTTGGACAATACCCAAAACGGATTCTTTCAATGCTTTTTCAATTTCTTCCGATTTAATCGTTATTGTTCTAGGAAGCCCTGTGACCATGTCTCGCCCACGAATATCCATTTCCTCGTGACGACTATCTGGAAAAACAGTACCTACCGATATTTTTATATTTTCAGCAGTACGTTCACCGATTAGAAGTTTGTACTCTTTTTTAATATACTGAAGAATGTCATTGTCAAAAACATCTCCTGCAATTTTAATCGATTCACTTGTTACGATATCGCCCATGGAAAGTACTGCAACATCTGTTGTACCTCCACCTATATCGACAACCATGTTACCACTTGGTTGGAAGATATCCATTCCTGCGCCGATTGCTGCAACTTTTGGCTCTTCCTCCAAATAAACTTTCTTCCCGCCAGACTTCTCCGCAGCTTCGCGTATTGCCTTTTGTTCAACACTAGTAATATTTGTAGGACAGCAGATTAAGATACGTGGCTTTGATAGAAATCCTTTGACATTTAATTTATTGATAAAATGTCTAAGCATTGCTTCTGTCACATCAAAATCAGCAATTACGCCATCTTTAAGTGGGCGAATTGCTATAATATTCCCTGGAGTTCTACCGACCATTTGTCTTGCTTCTTCTCCAACAGCCAGTACTTTTTTGGTATTTCTATCTATAGCAACGACAGAGGGTTCGTTTAAAACAATCCCTTTTCCTTTTACATGTATTAATACATTGGCTGTACCTAAATCAATTCCAATATCCTTTGCAAACATTACTGATGTTTCTCCTTCCCAACTAAACCCATTATGTATATTGATCAATACGTCTCTAACTTTAAATTTTATCATAGTTTTACTAGAATTACACTTTATTTAACAATATTATTTGTGAAAAAATGGCATAATACTCGTGTCTAAATAACTACTAGTTGAATAGGGGGCTAAGACTATGGGTCATTTAATCAAAAGAAAAAGCCGTGATTAATTACTCATCACGACCTCTTCTATCTTCTTTTTTCGTTTTCCACTTTCTTTTTGTCGCTTCTCCACCTCGTAAATGCCTGACCGATTTATGATACGCTAAAATTTCTTTTACCTCTTTTGCCAGCTGTGGATCTACTAAGTGGAGTCTTTCCGTCAAATCCTTATGCACAGTGCTTTTGGAATGACCGGTTGTGCTTGCGATCGCACGGACAGTTTTTTTGGTCTCAAGGACCATTTCACCTAAACGTATGCATCTATGACGAATCGTTTCGTGCACTAACTCTTCCTTTCGTTAGTAAAGGAACACTTTCCATCAATTTATGCATACGCCTTAGCTATTATGAATTAAAATGCTAGTAATGTCTCTGGATTTACTAAAACACCATCTTGCAGTACTTCAAACTGAAGATGTACACCCGCTGTTGGGTTCCATTCATTTTCAGCTGCTGTAGCAAGTGAATCACCTTGTTCTACAACGTCTCCAGCTTTTACTAGAATACCAGTGACAGAGCGATATTTGGTTACCATACCATTTGCATGTGACAAGACGATTTCATCTCCAACAAATGGGTCTAAATTGACTTCTTCTACTTTTCCACTCATTGCTGCAACTACTTCAAACGGCTCACTATTCATAGATAGAGATACTCCAGTATTCATCACATAAGTTTGATTGAATACTACTAACGACTGTTCACGAGTCGCCTCAGGTGCTTCCATATCGTAATAATGCTGTACGATTTCCACGCTGTCTAGCAGAGTCTCTTTAAATGGATATTTCATCGATTCTGCTTGTGCATTTGTTTCAATCGTAACTGAATTAGGGTCTTTGTTTGCTTCTGTCCATTCTGAATCCTTTACAGAATCATCCGTGACATACACATTGTAACCCCAAATCATTCCTACAAAAGCTACCGAAAAACCTGCATAAACTAGTGGCCAAAACCACGGCTTTTTCGGGTTATTTTTCTTCTTCTGAGAAGTATTGTTCTTTTGTTCTTCTCTCATTTTCATCACCTCTATTTGCATTGTTTGCAAATCAAGGAGATTTTAAACATGGTGAAAATTTTTTTATTTCTGTACCTTTATAGTAGTGGAGTAAAATGTCTTGCGCCAATACAGAATCGTTGGCGAGTACCTCTGCGCCGTACTGACTCATTCCTACTCCGTGTCCGTATCCAACAGTATCTACTACTACTTTATCAGATTGAAACGTTATCGTGAAATCAGTAGACGGTAGACCTAATAGTGTACGAACTTCCCGGCCTGTCCACGATTTTCCATTCATATGGATCGATTCAACTCGGTCCGTATCAGTCTTTGTTACTTGATAAGTTTTAGGTATGTTTGCATTCCATTTCATTTTAAAAGCTTTTGACCATTCTGCGTGTGTGAATTCAAACTGTTTGGTCCTATTAGGAGCATACAGTTCCTCCGATTCGCTTGGAACAGATACTAAATAGGGAATCACATTTCCACTATAATTTTCTGCACTTTCTGTCTGACCGTTACTGGAGGAAAAGAACATCGCTGTGATTAGTTGATCTTTGTAGACAATAATATTTCCTTCTGTCTCCGCGATGACCTTTTTTAGCTTGTCCTCATATTGACTAAAGGAAGCCCCCCATTTTTTCTTCCGATCTTCTTCACTCGCATATACCTGTTTCAGTACAGTTGGATCAATTGGTTTTTGTCCATAATTCGTATCTCTAAGTACATATGTCCTGGACGCTATGGATTGGGCTTTTAATGCCTCTTCATGAAACGTAGCTGGCATTTCTGCTGCCACAACTCCAAGTATATAGCTTTCTAGCGGAATTTTCTCCTTAACCCCTTTCACTTCGATTAGTATTGGACATGCAATTTCAAGTTCAGAAGTTGGTGGTAGTACTGTTTTTTCATGTGATTTTTCTTTTATTAATAAAAAGGGCAAAAACAAGAGGGCTAGGCATAAGATTATAAAGAGTATGTTTTGTTTCATAGAAATACTATATGCTCGGTTTTGGAGAGTGATGAATCTATTTTAATATATTTGAACTTTGATAAATTACAAATATTTAGAGACTCAAACAGTAAAACAGAGAGAGCTGCTTTGCAAGAGAGATTGCTACCTATACGAGAGCAATTCGATTCTATAGGAGAAACCGGGCTTTACGAGAGAAATCCGAGACAATCCGAGAGAGGTTGCTGCCTTCACTACAGCGATTCGATTCTATAAGAGAGAGATCGGGCTTTACGAGAGAAATCCGAGACAATCCGAGAGAGGTTACTACCTATACGAGAGAGATAAGGCTTTGCTAGAGCGATCGGGCTCTATCTGAAAGAAATCGGGCTTTGCGAGAGAAATCCAGCTCTTTCCGAGAGAGATTGCTGCCTTTACGAGAGCAATCCGATGAAATCCGAGACAATCCGAGAGAGGTTGCTGCCTATACGAGAGAGATTGGGCTATATGAGAGCATTCTAGTAAACATACACAAAAAAGCACTACACGAGCATAAAAGTGTAGTGCTTTACATATGGTATTATACCAATTGTATTTCTTTTTCAGCTGACTCGCTGCCAATACGTTCGATATCTGCGCCAAGTGCTGCAAGTTTTTTGTCGAAATCAACATATCCTCTATCCAAGTGATAGAGCTCTGTAACGCGTGTGATTCCTTCTGCGACTAAACCTGCGATGATAAGTGCCGCTGCCGCTCTTAAGTCGGTTGCTGCAACTTCTGCACCTTGTAGGTCAGATGGTGACTCCATAATAACAGAACGGCCTTCGATTTTCATGTTGCCATTCATTCTGCGGAATTCTTCCACGTGCATGAAACGATTTTCGAATACTGTTTCTGTTATGATGCCAGTTCCGTGAGCAGTCATCATTAATGCCATCATTTGAGATTGCATATCTGTTGGAAAACCTGGGTGTGGCATCGTTTTGATATCGATAGATTTTAAATTACCTTCAGAGCGTACACGAAGACCCTGTTCCTCTTCCGTAATTTCAATGCCCATTTCTTGCATTTTAGATATAAGAGCTGTCATATGTTCAGGTACTGCATTTTCAATAAGGACATTGCCTTTTGTAATTGCTGCAGCTACCATGAATGTTCCAGCTTCAATACGATCTGGGATGATATGGTGTTCAGTGCCGTGTAATTCTTCTACACCTTCAATGCGAATAGTGTCGGTTCCTGCACCTTTGACCTTACCGCCCATTTCGTTGATGAAGTTAGCTAAATCGACAATTTCCGGTTCTTTCGCAGCATTTTCGATTATAGTTGTGCCTTCCGCCAATGCAGCAGCTGTCATAATATTTTCAGTTGCTCCTACGCTTGGAACATCCAAATAAATTTTAGCGCCTTTTAGACGACCAGTTGTCTTTGCTTCAACAAATCCGTGTCCAAAGGAAATTTCTGCACCCATTGCTTCAAAACCTTTTAAATGCTGATCGATAGGACGTGATCCTATTGCACAGCCTCCTGGTAGAGCTACGCGAGCAAAACCATTACGCGCTAAGATTGGACCCATGACAAGAATAGATGCACGCATTTTACGCACATACTCGAATTGAGCTTCGCTAGATAATTTTTTTTGCGAATCAATGATTACTTCATTCTTTTCTGGGCTATAACTAACTTCTGTATTTAAACTTTTCAATACTTCATTTATTGTCAAAACATCTGCAAGTGTCGGTACATCTTTAATAACGTTTTTGCCTTTAGTCGCAAGTAGAGCTGCAGCTAATACTGGTAATACTGCATTTTTTGCACCTTCTACTCGTACTGTCCCGTTTAACGTTTGGCCACCTTTAACAACGATTTTGTCCACTACTTTCCCTCCGCGTTCATTATCCATTTGCTTTATATAAAAGAATACGTATGATGTCAATTTTAGGTATTCAAAACAATATTCATCATACAACGTAATTCGACTATATACAAGCATCTAAAACACTATTTTTGAAGACTTTTCATAAAATTTTCTTGTTTCTATTATACGTATTACCTAGTCTTTTCGTGTAGATAATTTTAAAATACCCACAGTGCAAATAGGTAAACCTCTTTAGCAAAAAATTTCCCAGGAAATACGTGAAGATTCTACATGCTCATACAAACTTTACTATAATTTGCATGAGCATATAGGATCTTACTCGAATAAAAAAGGAAGCTGGTTGGACCAACTTGTTAAATTCAAAAAAAAGTTTGCAACGATAGAGCCTATCATAATACTCGTTAAAATATAAAATAGTTGAGCTTGAAATACACTATTTTTCTTTATTATTTTGTCCAACATTAATGCCTGTAACGCATAGAAAGAAATACCAATAAAAAAGATATTTGCAAGTATTGCTATTAGTGCTTGTTCACTACTTAATAATCCCACTTATAGTCCTCCTATTCGAGACAATAATAAAAAGCAGACAGAATTTATCCTGCCCGCTTCCATTAAAATTAACATCGCCTAGGCATTAAGCTCAAAATTATGTAGGTAGGTTAACCTATTAAATTTTCATTTTGATAGGCAACTTTCTTCATCAAGCCATTACTAAGCATGATAAAATACCTTACATAATTTCTAGCTTCACCAGAGGCTTTAAGTATAAGCTTAAATATTACCCTCATGAACGTTGATACGATTCATCGCACGTTTCAATGCAAGTTCAGCACGGTTATGATCAACCGAGTCTTGTTTACTTTGAATACGTTCTTCTGCACGTTTCATCGCTTCTTTAGCACGAGCTAAATCGATACTGGAAGCAACTTCAGCAGATGTTGCAAGGATCGATACCTTTTCAGGTCGAACTTCTACAAATCCACTGCTTACTGCTACGTACTCTGTTTTTGCCTCTTTTTTCAATTTTATTGCACCTGTTACAAGTGGTGCAACCATTGGAATATGGCCAGGTAAAATACCGATTTCACCAGATGCTGTTTTTGCGATAATCATGTCTACTTCAGAATCGTATACCGGGCCGTCGGGAGTGACAATATTGACTGTAAGTGTCTTCATATTTTTACCTCCTGGTCCGATTTATTATACTTCTACGCCCATGCTTTTCGCTTTTTCTACAACTTCTTCAATGCGTCCAACTAAACGGAATGCATCTTCTGGTAAATGGTCATATTTTCCTTCAAGAATTTGTTTGAATCCTTCAACAGTTTCTTTAACTGGAACGTATGAACCTTTTTGACCTGTAAATTGTTCTGCAACATGGAAGTTTTGAGATAGGTAGAACTGAATACGACGCGCACGGTTAACCGTAAGCTTGTCTTCGTCTCCTAATTCATCCATACCTAAGATTGCGATAATATCTTGAAGCTCTCTATAGCGTTGTAAAGTATATTGCACTTGACGTGCTACTTCATAATGCTCTGGACCTACGATTTCTGGTGAAAGCGCACGTGAAGAAGAAGCTAAAGGATCAACCGCTGGGTAGATACCCATCTCAGATAATTTACGTTCTAAGTTTGTAGTCGCATCTAAGTGAGCGAAAGTTGTTGCTGGAGCTGGATCCGTATAGTCATCGGCTGGTACATAAATCGCTTGGATAGATGTAACTGAACCAGTGTTTGTTGACGTGATACGCTCTTGTAATTGACCCATTTCAGTAGCAAGTGTTGGTTGGTAACCAGCAGCTGACGGCATACGACCTAAAAGTGCTGATACCTCAGAACCTGCTTGCGTGAAACGGAAGATATTGTCGATGAATAGAAGTACGTCTGCACCTTGTTCATCACGGAAATATTCTGCCATTGTAAGACCCGTTAAAGCTACACGCATACGTGCACCAGGTGGCTCATTCATTTGACCGAATACCATTGCAGTTTTCTTAATAACGCCTGAATCACTCATCTCGTGGAATAAGTCATTTCCTTCACGCGTACGCTCTCCAACACCAGCGAATACAGAGATACCGCCGTGCTCTTGAGCAATGTTATTGATAAGTTCTTGGATAAGAACTGTTTTCCCTACTCCGGCACCACCGAATAGACCGATTTTACCACCTTTAATATAAGGAGCTAGTAGATCTACTACTTTGATACCTGTTTCAAGAATTTCAACTTCTGTTGAAAGGTTTTCAAACGTTGGAGCTTGACGGTGGATTGGATCACGACGATCTGCCACTGAAATTTCTTCTCCTAAGTCAATAACCTCACCTAGTACGTTGAATACACGTCCTAATGTTACATCACCAACTGGAACAGAAATTGCTGCACCAGCATCAAATACCTCTGTACCACGCTTAAGTCCGTCTGTAGATGACATTGCAATCGTACGAACAGAGTCATCTCCTAAGTGTAAAGCTACTTCTAACGTTAACGTTGTCGGTGCTTCATTTGGACGTTCAATCGCTACAGTTAGTGCATTATAGATAGCTGGTAAATGGCCGTTGTCAAACTTAACGTCAACAACTGGACCCATTACTTGTAGTACTTGTCCTTTGTTCACTACTGTTCCCTCCTGTCTTACTTTCTATCTTAAACTATTCTAAAGCCGCTGCACCGCCGACGATTTCCGTAATTTCTTGAGTAATCGCAGCTTGACGTGCTCGGTTATATACTAATGTTAAGTTACTAATCAAATCAGATGCGTTGTCTGTCGCGGATTTCATCGCTGACATACGCGAAGCATGTTCACTTGCTTTACCATCGAGTAATGCACCGAAAATTAGGCTTTCCGCATATTGAGGAAGTAACACTTCTAGAATTGCCTCACTTGAAGGTTCGAATTCATAAGAAGCAGTTGTGCCTTTTTCTACTGCAATATCCGTAAGTGGCAGTACCTTTTTCTCCGTTACTTCACTAGAGATGGCGCTGACAAAGTGGTTATAGTACATATAAAGTTCATCATATGTACCATCCGTGAACATACCAACAGCTCTGCGCGCAATTTCTTTAATATCAGAAAAAGCTGGTTGGTCAGGTAAACCTATAACTTCTCCAATTACATTAGAACCACGTTTTAAGAAGAAGTCACGTCCCATACGACCAATTGCCAGTACTACATACTCATCTTTTGAAGCGTGACGTTGTGCTATTGCATTAGCTACAGCACGAATAACATTACTGTTATAGGCTCCAGCTAATCCACGATCAGAAGTGATGACAAGATATGCAGTCTTTTTAACAGGACGGTGAGTTAACATTGGATGTCCACTATCACTAGTACCTGATGCAATTGCACCGACTACCTCTTGAATTTTACCCATGTAAGGAACAAATGCTTTCGCATTCTCCTCCGCACGGCTTAACTTAGAAGCAGAAACCATTTGCATAGCTTTTGTAATTTGGCTTGTTTTCTTAGTTGACGTAATTTTGCTTTTAATGTCGCGTAATGATGCCACTGGTATTTCACCACCTTATTGTTTTTTTCACATCGACAAAGATATTATTCAGATTTTGCGAAAGTTTTTTTGAATGCAGAAATAGCATTGTTCATATCTTCATCTGAAGGAAGAGCTTTAGTCGTGCGAATATGATCTAAAACATTTGTGTGGTTTGTATCTAACCAGCTACCTAATTCTGCTTCAAAGCGACTGATATCATTTACTGGAATATCATCTAAATGGCCACGTGTAAGAGCATATAAAATCATAACTTGTTTTTCTACTTTAATAGGAGAATTCAAGTCTTGTTTTAATACTTCTACTGTACGAACACCACGGTTAAGTTTCGCTTGAGTTGCAGCGTCAAGGTCTGAACCAAATTGAGCAAATGCTTCAAGCTCACGATATGCAGCTAAGTCAAGACGTAGTGTACCCGCAACACTCTTCATTGCTTTAATTTGAGCTGATCCACCTACACGGGATACGGATAAACCAGCGTTGATTGCTGGACGCACACCAGAGAAGAATAAATCAGATTGTAAGAAAATTTGACCATCTGTAATTGAGATTACGTTTGTTGGAATGTAAGCAGAAATATCTCCCGCTTGTGTTTCAACGAATGGTAATGCAGTGATTGAACCTGCACCTAAAGTTTCATTTAGCTTCGCAGCACGCTCAAGTAGACGGCTGTGTAAGTAGAATACATCCCCTGGATATGCTTCACGACCTGGAGGACGTTTAAGAAGTAATGAAAGTTCGCGGTATGCAGCTGCTTGTTTAGATAGATCATCATAAACAATTAGTACGTGCTTCCCTTCGAACATGAATTCTTCTGCCATAGTTACACCAGCGTAAGGCGCTAGGTATAATAATGGAGCTGGCGAAGATGCAGATGCTGTAACAACGATTGTGTAATCTAAAGCACCTTTTTTACGAAGTGTTTCTACTACGTTACGTACAGTCGATTCTTTTTGACCGATAGCAACATAGATACAAATCATATCTTGGTCTGCTTGGTTAAGGATTGTATCAATCGCAACAGATGTTTTACCTGTTTGACGGTCACCGATGATTAACTCACGTTGGCCACGTCCGATTGGTACAAGAGCGTCAATCGCTTTAATACCTGTTTGAAGTGGTTCATGTACAGATTTACGTGCCATAACCCCTTGTGCAGGACTTTCGATTGGACGAGATTTCGTAGTTGCAATAGGACCTTGTCCGTCAACTGGTTGGCCAAGTGGATTGACAACGCGGCCAATCAATTCTTTACCAACTGGAACTTCCATAATACGGCCTGTTCGACGTACTTCATCGCCTTCTTTGATGTCAGTGTATGGTCCAAGGATAACGATACCAACGTTGTTGGCTTCCAAGTTTTGTGCCATACCTAAAACACCAGTTGAGAATTCTAAAAGCTCTCCAGCCATGACATTGTCGAGGCCATGAGCACGCGCGATACCGTCACCAATCGTGATAACCGTACCAACGTCGCTAACTTTCATCTCAGATTCGTAATTCTCAATCTGCTGCTTAATCAAGACACTGATTTCTTCAGCTTTGATGCTCATGTATGTCACCTCTCATAATTCATAATATTAACCGATCAAGTTACGTTTTAAGCGATCTAACTTCGTGATTAGAGTGCTATCGTAAATGCGGTTTCCGATTTGTACACGCATACCACCAATAATAGATGGATCTACAATGTTTTGAATATTTAATGCTTGTTTACCAACGTTTTTAGCAAATGCAGTAGAGACGTTTGCACGTTCTTCCTCTGTAAGTGCACGTGTAGTATATACTTTCGCTTCTGCAACACCTTGTGCTTCATTCGAAAGGATCATAAATTCAGAAATTATGTCGGATACTTCTGCTAATCTCTTCTTATCAATAAGCACTAAAAGTGTATTGATAACAATTGGGTTCGCATTTGCAAAGATTTGACGTATTAACTCTCTTTTCTTGTCTAGAGATAGCTTTGGCGAAGTGAATAAAGTTTTCACATCTTTGTTGCCATTCCATACAACTTTAAGTTCACGTAAATCATTTTCGACAGCTTGTACTTCGTTTTTTTGTGTTGCTAGCTCGAACAACGAGATTGCGTAACGCTTAGCTACAGTTGAATTACTCACTTAACCTCGCCTGCCTTCGCAATCGTTGCCTCGATTAGCGCACGATTATCTTCTTCCGAAACTTCTTTTTCAAGAACTTTCGACGCCGCAAGTACTGAAAGTGAAACGACTTCTTCACGTACTGCTGCAATCGCTCTTTCTTTTTCTGTATCAATTTCACGGATAGCAGATTCTTTCAAACGAACAGCTTCTGCACGAGCAGTTGTGATAATTTCCTCACGAGATGCATCGCCTTGCTTTTTCGCATTTTCTACAATCGCTAAAGCTTCCGTACGTGCTTCTTTAAGTAAGTCACGTTGTTCTTCAAGTAAACGCTGTGATTCCCCACGGCTATTTTCAGCTGCTGCGATCTCACTTGCGATTAACTCTTCACGCTGAGTCATGATCCCCATAAGTGGACCCCAAGCTACTTTCTTCAATAGAACCATAAGTAAGATGAAGAAGAATAATGTAGCTAAAATATCCCAAACATTTAACCCATCATGGCCACTAGCACCAAGTACAAGGTAATCAAAAGACACGATTGTTTCACTCCTTTCAAACGCTAATAAGAGATCTTGCTTCTATTATTAAATAGTGTTCATTGTTTTCTAGTTCATATGTTGTGTACTTCATAAAGAGAATGGCGGATTAGGACCCGCCATTTATACTTGCTTGTACTTATTATTTGTTTAATACGATGAAAGCGATAACTGCTGCGATAATTGGAATCGCCTCAACTAATGCTACCCCGATGAACATAACTGTTTGTAAAGCTCCACGTGCTTCTGGTTGACGAGCGATACCTTCTACTGTTTTTGAAACGATTAAACCGTTACCAATACCTGCACCAAGTGCGCCTAAACCGATTGCTATAGCTGCTGCTAAAAGACCAACTGAACCTACCATTGTGTAATTTCCTCCTTGGAATGTTGTTTTTATTTTTTCTGTTTAAGAATCTAAACAGTTATATTAATGGTCTGCCGACACTTTGTGCGACATATAAACCATTGTTAACATAACGAAAATGAAAGCTTGGATACCACCGATAAATAGTGAGAATCCTTGCCAAGCCATTGCTGGAATGATTGCTCCAACAAAGCCGAATACTCCAGTTGTTGCTAAACCTGCGATAAGTCCTAAAAGAACCTCACCCGCATAGATGTTACCGTAAAGACGAAGACCGAGTGTCAACGTATTTGCGAATTCCTCGATAATTTTTAATGGGAATAAGAATGGCATTGGCTTTAAGTATGTATCTACTGCATAGCCCTTCATACCCTTCATCTTTATTCCATAATAGTGCGTTAAAATGATAACCATAACTGCTAATGTCATTGTAACTGTTGGATCTGCTGTCGGAGATTTCCACCATAGAACACCATCATAAGATATGGCGAATGGAAGACCTAATACGTTCGCTACTGCGATAAACATAAGTAGTGTTATTCCAAGAACATGGTATCGACCGCCAGTTTTCCAGTCAAAGTTACTTTTAATGATTCCTTTCACGAAGTCCATTATCCACTCCATGAAGTTTTGCATACCAGTTGGCTTCATCTTCAAGTTTCTAGTCGAGATAAAGGCGATCAAAAATACGACTAGTGTAGTCACTGCTAACATTAATATATTGGACCAGTTCCCTGTCATCCCTAGAAACTCAAATGTGGGATTTGCATGTTCCACGATTAATTCACCTCTCTTTCACATTCTCATTGCTGATTTTTTACATGAAACATAATACGTTCTACAACAAGCAGAACATAGGGAATCATTAATCCGATAACTGTACTGATCAGATGGAAATATTCTGGAAGGGCTAACGCTATTGCAACAGCTGCAACACCCGAGGCAAATCGGAATGTTGTACCTAAACCTGCTCGTCCTTTTCCACTTTCAAGTACACGATCAAATTTCTCCATTCTACGGACTAGAATCCAGAAATTATACAGACCAAATAAAGAACCGAGTGCCAAGCCCGCAAAAATTGTCGAATAAGGGGTTAAACCCCAGCCTAGCGCACAAACAGCAAGCAAAAAAAATAAATACTTCTTTTGCTTCGTAAATATACGTTGCATTTCTAGCATTGATCTTTAATCTCCTGAATCATATTTTCGAATGGTAGCAATTGCCGCCAGCATGTAACTGTAAAGTTAGCATGAAGACTTATTACTAGTAATACTGGAGTGGTTCTACTATGTTCATACACTTCTTTTGTGAATGAGATAGAACCGATAAGCTGTGAGAGAATCGCAGTATACAATGCTTTCCCTTTAATTGGACGTCTAATACGACGTAAAAAAGAATCTTCACATTTTTTCCTTATTAAGTAAAAACTGTGAATCTAGTAGAAAGTTAATCTGACTAGTGTTTCAAGCATGAAACCCCTATCATGATTATCCTTTGTAAGCATACAATAGGGGCAAATTGATGTCAATTGCTTAAAGAGAAAAACTTAGGAAAGTCAAATTTTCCGACATTTTATGGACAAATTTTATTTTCCTTCTTTTTGAAGGAAGTTAATTAAAATTTCAACGATTCTTTGAGAAGCTTTACCATCACCATAAGGATTGCTTGCTTGGGACATTGTCTTATAAGCTTCTTCATCAGATAGTAATTCATTTGTTAATTGGTAGATTGTTTCTTCATCTGTGCCAGCAAGTTTCAAGGTTCCCGCTTCAATTCCTTCTGGACGTTCGGTAGTATCTCGCAGCACAATAACTGGTTTACCCAGTGACGGAGCTTCTTCCTGCACACCACCAGAATCAGTCAATATTATATGAGAGCGTGCAGCGAAGTTATGGAAATCTAGAACTTCTAACGGTTCTATTAAATGAATTCGATCATTCTCTCCTAAAACTTCGTTGGCAATTTCTCTTACAGCTGGATTCATGTGTACTGGATAGATTACTTGTACATCTTCATGTTCTAAAAGCAATCTGTTAATAGCTCGGAACATATTACGCATAGGTTCACCTAAATTTTCGCGTCGATGAGCAGTTAATAGAATGATTCTACTCCCTTTAAGTTTTTCTAATATTGGGTGAGTATAATCTTCTTTTACTGTTGTTTTCAGTGCATCAATAGCAGTATTACCAGTAACAAAGATAGAGTCTTTGTCCTTGTTCTCTTCTATTAAATTTCTTTCAGATTTCACCGTTGGAGAAAAGTGAATATCTGCCATTACACCAGTTAACTGACGGTTCATTTCTTCTGGAAATGGCGAAAACTTATTCCATGTGCGTAATCCTGCTTCTACATGTCCAATAGCTATTTGGTTATAAAACGCTGCTAAACTTGCCACAAATGTAGTAGAAGTATCTCCATGAACAAGCACGATATCAGGTTTCGCTTCCTTCATCACTTTGTCCAAGCCTTCAAGCGCTCTAGTAGTTATATCTACTAATGTTTGACGATCTTTCATCATATTTAAGTCGAAATCTGGTTTTATGTTAAATGTATCCAATACTTGATCAAGCATTTGACGATGTTGAGCAGTCACCGTCACCAGTGATTCAATCTCTTCAGGATGTTTTTGAAGTTCTAGAACTAGTGGCGCCATTTTAATTGCCTCTGGTCTCGTACCAAAAATCGTCATTACTTTATATTTACGCATGAAATACAAACTCTCCTTTTATCCCGGTTTTACGGGCTGTAATACCCCCACCTCAGCTTTGGTGAGAGAAAATCGAGAAAAATAAGTTGGGGGATAAACAGCCTGTAAATCCCCGATTGTTCAACTAACCAACAGCGGAGATGTAGAACCCCACCGATGGAAGTTTCACTTTATTTTGTACCAAACAATCTGTCACCTGCATCGCCTAATCCAGGGACGATATATCCGTGATCATTTAGCTTTTCATCAAGAGCAGCGATATAAATATCTACGTCCGGATGCGCTTGTTGAAGAGCTTCTACTCCTTCGGGTGCTGCGATTAAACACATAAATTTAATGCTAGTAGCCCCACGAGTTTTTAAAGAGTTTACAGCTTCAATTGCTGAACCACCTGTAGCTAACATTGGATCGACTAATATGAAATCACGTTCCGCTACATCTGCTGGAAGTTTTACGTAATATTCTACCGGCTTTAATGTTTTGGGATCGCGATATAGTCCGATATGCCCTACCTTTGCAGCTGGGATTAGCTTAAGAATTCCATCAACCATTCCTATTCCAGCACGTAATATAGGAACTATCCCAATTTTTTTCCCAGCAAGCACTTTAGATTTTGTAAGTTGCACTGGAGTTTCTACTTCTGTTTCCTCCAATGGCATTTCACGCGTAATCTCAAATGCCATGAGTGAAGCAACTTCATCCACTAATTCACGAAATTCCTTCGTGCCTGTATTCACATCGCGAATATATGTAAGTTTGTGTTGAATTAGGGGGTGATCAAATACAAATACTTTCGGCATATTAAGATGCTCCTTTGTGTTTTATTTAAATTCTACTAATTATAACAAAAAACGCAGGATACTTACAGTAATCCTACGTTTTTAATATTGCGTCTATTTGAGCTGGTAATCTTGAGATAAGTAATACTTTCTTCTCGAATGTGCGCTAAAGCATTATCATGAGGTAGAATTTTCTATTACTAGCTAGAGGTGGTAAACATTCCCTTCCGAGAGTAAATCTTCGTAAAGAGCGAGTAAGTAACTGTGGTCCGCTAGAAAACTCTAGCGAACGAGACTAAACAACCTGTCTCCGAGAGTAAACAACATTATCTCTCCATTTTCCAGATTATCACATACTTTATTTTCTATTCTGGTGATCTTTCTTTACTTTCCAGTGATTCCTTTCAACATTCAGGTGATTCTAGTAAACTTTGCCGCGTTTCTCTCTTAAAACTGTCTGATAGAGAAAAAGCCAGCTACTATTGCGAAGTAGCTGGCTTAGTTATATATTGGTTTATTCGTATAATGGGAAGTTACTTGTTAAAGTAGCGACTCTCTCTTTTGCTTCTTTTAGTACTTCTGCATCCTCGTTATTTTTTAATAGTTTAGCAATGATAGATGCGATTTCTTTCATTTCTGCTTCTTTAAATCCACGAGATGTAACAGCTGGAGTACCAATACGGACACCAGAAGTGATGAACGGACTTGCTGTATCAAATGGGATTGTGTTTTTATTGACAGTAATGCCCACTTCGTCCAGGACATGCTCTGCCACTTTTCCTGTTAATCCTAGAGCAGATACGTCTAATAGCATAACGTGGTTGTCGGATCCACCAGAAACGATACGGATACCTTCTGCAGTAAGAGCTTCTGCTAATGCTTGCGAATTGGCAATTACTTGTTTTTGGTATTCTTTAAATTCTGGCTTTAGCGCTTCACCAAATGCAACTGCTTTAGCTGCGATTACGTGCATTAATGGGCCACCTTGAATTCCTGGGAAAATTGTTTTATCAATTTTCTTTGCAAACTCTTCAGTCGTTAAGATTAATCCACCACGTGGTCCACGTAATGTTTTGTGTGTAGTAGATGTTACGAAATGCGCATGAGGTACTGGGTTCGGATGAAGACCAGCTGCTACTAAACCGGCGATATGCGCCATATCTACAAATAGGTATGCTCCAATTTCGTCTGCGATTTCACGGAATTTAGCGAAGTCGATTGTGCGTGAATATGCACTTGCTCCAGCTACGATCATTTTCGGCTTGTGCTCTAATGCGATTCTACGAACTTCTTCATAGTCAATTAGTTCCGTTTCTTTGTTAACACCGTACTCGATAAAGTTATATTGAATACCACTAAAATTAACTGGAGAACCGTGCGTTAAATGTCCACCATGGGATAAATTCATACCTAGAATTGTATCTCCTTGTTGTAGAGCAGTCATGTAAACTGCCATATTCGCTTGAGAACCTGAATGTGGTTGGACATTGGCATGTTCAGCACCAAAGATTTCTTTCAGACGATCACGTGCAATATTTTCCACTACATCTACATGCTCACAGCCACCATAGTAGCGTTTACCAGGGTAACCTTCTGCATATTTATTGGTAAGTACAGAGCCTTGCGCTTCCATTACAGCTTCTGATACGAAGTTTTCTGATGCGATTAACTCGATATTCGCTTGTTGACGCTTTTTCTCTGCTAACATTGCCTCATATACTGCTGGATCTTGTGATAAAATTTTCTCCACTATTCGTTCCTCCTCGAATTCATCCGTAAAATGCACGTTCTCCGCCGATTAGCTTTGGACGTGTTTTCGCAATCGATACGATTGCTTCCCCAATTTTCTTTATGGACAAACGAATTGGTACAGCAACTGGTTGAAGCTGCATACCAATCAAGGTTTGTCCTATATCAATGCCTGCATGTGCACTTACATGCTCGACTACAACAGGGTCATTAAAATGTGAGTACGCATACGCAGACATGGAACCGCCTGCACGAACTACTGGAATAACCGTAACTTCGGGTAATCTATATAGTGTCTGAGTTTTTCTTTCCATCGTTATGGCGCGGTTAATATGCTCGCAGCCTTGAAAAGCTAAATGGATTTTATTACGTGTTGCAAATGCTTGTAAAGGGGCGAATAAAACCTCGGCAACTTCTAATCCGCCTGCAGTTCCAATTTTTTCACCAATAATTTCGGAGGTCGAACATCCAACGACAAATAAATCATTTTCATGAAACTCGATTTGCTGCTCCACTTCTAAGAGAAGTTGTTCGATTTGTTCTTCCCACAAACTTTTTGCTTCCATAAGGAATCCCTTCTTCTATGCGTTTTCTATTTCAGTAATTTTTTCAACTCGGCGTACATGACGTCCGCCTTCAAAATCCTGTTCAAGCCAAGTGGAAACTATTTCTCTTGCATGCCCTGCTCCAATCACACGTTCACCCATTGCAAGTACATTGGAATCATTGTGATTTCTAGTAGCCTTCGCGGAAAATACATCATGCACTAATGCACATCGGATACCTTTTACTTTGTTGGCAGCAATAGACATACCAATACCAGTACCACAGATTAAAATACCACGATCGAAATCGCCATTTGCCACACCCTCTGCTACAGGTTTAGCAAAGTCAGGGTAATCAACAGAATCGTTACTTTTTGGTCCAAAATCTTCATAGGATAATCCTAATTCTTCTAGTAGCTGCATTATTTCCTGGCGAAGATTATTTCCGCCATGATCGGAAGAAATCGCAATTTTCAAGTCGTTCCCTCTTTTCTGTTTAATACTCTCCAACATCATACCATTTTTCTATAGAAAAAAACACAACTCACGCAAAGTGAGTTGCATTATTTTTAATTTATTTGAATAATTTATGAAAATTCAAAAGGAAAATGACCTTTTTCAGAATTTTTTTCACTAAAACACGAACATTAAATGATATTTATATCAAATCGGTCGTTTTTCGATCGAATTGACATATTACTTCATATAACTCTTCTGATTGTTGCTTTAACCCGATTGATACCGATTCAATTTGCTCGATAGAACGAGCTTGTTCATCCGTAGCACTGCGAACCTCTTGTGCTCCTGCTGATGTTTGCTCGGCGATGGCCGCTACTTCCTGTGACTGACGTGCTGTGCTTTCAATATTTGTTAATTGTTTTTCTACTAAAGAGGAAATTTCCACAACGGATTCTGCCATCTCATGAATTTTTGTAGACATTCCTTCTATTGCTTCATTAGTTTCTGAAACGCGTTTAGCCTCGCCCACTGCAAAGCTTACTTGATCCGTCATTTGGCGGACAACTGTTTGTACATCTGTTTGTATAGCTAAAATCAGCTCTGAAATACCTTGTACGGCTTTCGCACTTTCATCAGCGAGTTTACGGACTTCTTCCGCTACGACTGCAAATCCTTTTCCATGCTCTCCAGCACGCGCTGCTTCGATCGATGCATTTAGTGCCAATAAATTGGTTTGTGCTGCAATATCTCCTACTAATTGAATAATACTTTCCACTTTTCCTGCATTCTCTTCTAACTGATGAACATTCCCAAGGGCTGCCTCACTGCCAGAAGCTATTTTTTGAATCCCATTAACTAGTGAATGAATAACTTCTGTAGTTTGAGATAACCCAGTAATCATTTCGTTGGATTGTTCCGAAGATTTTACTGCACGGTAATTTACTTCTGATGCTAATACTCGTACATCTTCTACTGATTCAGCCGTTTCTTGAACTGCTACTGCGGAGTGTTCTGCACCCTCTGAAATTTGTGCTATCGTATGCGCAATCGCTTCCGCTTGCTCTGATGCAATAGAGGATTCTACTGAAAGCTGTTGTACGGTTTTGTTAGTTTTCTCAAAGTTATCTTCAATACCTTTTACCACATCTCTTAAGTTCTCGAGCATTGCCTGAAATGCGATCGCCACTGATTGTATCTCGTCTTTCGATTTCGGCACCTTAACATCAACACCAATTTTTCCCTCTGATGCCAAAATTGCGACTTTTTCTAAGTTGAATAAAGGCTTAATAATTAGTCCACTGAAAAAATACGCTAATAGTCCAGACCAAAAAATTCCGAGTGCGTAGGTAATAACCTCAAACTTCCAAGAACCTGTCGCGTCATCAAAAATAAGTGGTTGTACAAAGTTTATAAATAGAGCGCTAGTTGTATACGTTATCAATGCTAAAATCGTCACAAATAGCACAATTTTCTTTTGAATTCCAAAAGTGTGCTTTTTCTTTTTTCCGTTCATCCAATTTCCCCCTGTAGTTTGTTCACTAGTTCATTTGTTAATACTTGCAGCTCTTTAAAGGTACCTTCATATGTATTTAAATCTCCCCCATACGGATCCGATACATCCTGAATATCATTAGGGGTGACAAATTCTTTATACATATAAACTTTCGAAATTGCGTGAGGGAAACCTAAAATAATTGCGTGCTTGTGTGAGGCAGTCATCGTTAAAATCAGATCAGCCCAGTCAACTAATGATTCATTTATTGCAGATGATGAATGCGTATATGGAATCATCTCTCGCTCTAATACTAATTGACTATTTTGAGATATTGGTCCGCCATCCATAGCGTAGATGCCTGCGGAGCGAACCTCTAGACCATCTATGTTTTGAGACTTTAATAACGCTTCAGCAATCGGACTCCGACATGTGTTACCAGTGCAAACAAACAGAATATTCATAGATCTATTTCCTCATCTCTAGTATATATTAATTAGTCCTATAATTGTTTTATAATTTGTTAAATATTTCGTAACGTGAGAATACCCATTAACAAAATAAGCATACCTGCTAACCTTAAAATAATCGCTCGGTTCATAAAAGTATATTTAAATATAACCTTTTGTGCTATAAATACTGCAACATAAGAAAAGAATCCCGCACTTAATATGAACGCAAACTTTTCTAGTTTAAGCATACCAAACGAAACACTTACTGAAAAGGTATCTAGACTTGCAAATACTGCAAGTAAATATGGAGACAGAAGTGGCACCTGTTTTGGAGATTGAGCTAAAATCATTTGTAATCCTACAAGCGACAAAAGAATACCCGACAAATAAGGACTTGCATACGCCAAATAATTTTGTACGACCACACCCGCATAATACCCGATTAACGGAAAAAGCATATGTAAGGATGCCACCCATGCAGCCAATGTAAAAATTTGCTTTCGATATAAGATTAATGAAAATAAAATAAGTACATCCACAGACATTAAGGCGCCTGCTAAAATTTCACGCCACAAAAAAATCTCCCCCGTCTATTTGCATACTTAAATGTATGCAAATAGTCGAGCGAGAATACGATATTAGTTACGAAACCAATTTCCATTTGCTGCTTTTTCCAGACGGTTCATAATAGCCCTTCCGACCCCTTTTTTAGAAAGAACCGGTACAAGTATGATTTCGACGTCTGTTTCGTCACAATCTCTTAGTGCCTGGTACAGTAAATGTGCAGCATCATCTAGTTGATTTTCATTGCCCAATGAAAAGAAGTAATCTACTTGCACCTGGTTAAATGAATCACTTGCTATTATTGCTACTTTTTTCTGTTCATTATGTATTTTTTCTACTGCTTCTTGAACTTTTTGTATAGAAGCTTCTATGAGAAATACTGGAGAATCAGGTGCATAATGTGCATATTTCATCCCCGGTGCACGTGGTGCTTCTTCATGATCTGTCGGTTTTGCTTCCCCTACAGGACCAATAACTTTTTCTAACATTTCTTTTGTTATACCACCTGGACGAAGAATAGTAGGAATTTCCCCTACAAAATCGATCACTGTAGATTCTAAACCGATACCTGTTGTACCGCCATCTAATATTAGTGGGATTTTCCCGTTCAAATCATGATACACATGTGCAGCCTTCGTCGGACTTGGCTTGCCGCTTTTATTTGCACTAGGAGCAGCAACGGGTTGCTTTAGCTGTTTTAATAACTCCAATGCTACTGGATGTTCTGGCATTCTTACACCTACTGTGGGAAGACCAGCACTCACATTTTCAGCCAATGAGCCTGCTTTTAGCGGCAGAATAAGGGTTAATGGACCTGGCCAAAATGTTTCCATACACACTTCTGCAAGCTTTGGTATATCGTGAGTAAACTCCTTTATCTCCTCTTTAGAACCTATGTGGACTATAAGTGGATTATCCTGTGGTCTGCCTTTTGCTTCGAATATTTTAGCTACAGCTACTTCACTTGTAGCAATGGCACCTAATCCGTATACAGTTTCCGTTGGAAAAGCTACCACTTCTCCATTTGTCAACAAATCCACAGCCTGTGCATAACTGAACTTATCTGCGGATAAATTATCCACAATCGAGATTATTGTTTTCATTTGATTTTTTCTCCTTTCATCAGGACTTGTCCACAGATTGTTAATAACTTTCATGTTATTGTTAGTAACTATGTGGAAAACTTCTTTTTTAACCATTCCCAAACCCAAAATTTAGGCTTTTCTTTCTCAACCTCTTCTTTATAGCACACTTTTGGGAAAAGCGCGCACCACCAATTATCCCCTCTTGCGTTACCAATGGAAATTACAATGGATTCGGTCATCAATTGCGAGGAGATTCCTTGGTTCAAAACTTTCGGCGGAAAGATAGCCTCCCCTTTAGTAATTGTGATAGTTGTATCCAGTTTATTTGAAAGCTTATTAACAACCTGTTCTAATTCGTTGTACGTTTCTTGTGGATTATTTTCATATTTTAGTAAAATCGGCTCTATATGATGCTTCACGTTATTTTTCACTTGTTGATCTTCGATTGTATTGCTATTTGCTATTAAACGGAAACGAATACCCTCTACTTCTTCTCCCTGTGGAAAGAGCAAAAATAAACAAAACTGAATTAATAACAGCATCCAAACAAAGAAAATAACTGCGTCTATTTGTTTACCAATGCTCGGCGCTTTTTTAATCTCGTAATCTGGTAACATATAACATTCCCCCTTAGGAACATTGTTACCAGTAGATTCATATTTTATTCAGTGATTAGGCGAATTTCATAATTATTTATTATTAAAATCCGAACACCTCCCACTGCAGTTGCCGCCTGTCGCTTCAATTAATAACATCGACTATTATAACCAGATTATTAAATGCAAAACACTATATTATTGAGATGTTTAATTATGCGACTTAATTGATTGTACAAAATACAAATCTATCTTTTTTGTTAATATCTTGAACAACTTCGACAAGTGAGTGTGGGAATGCATGTTGAAGCATTTTTTGAACGGCTGGACCTTGCTCGTAGCCAATTTCAAACCCTATGAAGCTTGGTGTATTCATCATACCTGGAAGCTGCTCGGCCATTTTTCTATATAGCTGTAAACCATCCTCTTCTGCAAATAAAGCTAAATGTGGTTCATAATCTATCACCGTATCTGATAGACTTTCTGCTTCATGTGCTCCGATATAGGGAGGATTCGATAAGATAACATCCCATTTTTGCTTGGCAATTGGTGCTAGTAAATCCCCTTGCCTAAATTCAACCTCTGCTTTTAAGCGCACGCTATTTTGTTTAGCAACGGTTAATGCTTCTGGAGATATATCTGTGGCAGTCACATTGACATTAGGTATTTCTTTCTTTATGGTCAACGCTATCGCACCACTACCGGTTCCAATATCAGCAATTTTTATAGGTTGGCTTACTTCAAAAAGTTTAGCCGTCCGTTTTTTGACTTCTTCTATCAATTCTTCTGTTTCTGGTCTTGGTATCAAGACATGTTCGTTCACTAAAAAGTCACGACCGTAAAAACTCTCCTGGCCAATAATGTATTGAAAAGGGCGTCCGGTAGCATGTTCGTCAACATACCCCCAAAAGGTTTTGAATGCTACTGGAGTTATTTCATCGTATATCGTCATCATTAAATCAGAGTATTTTTTTTGTAAGACGTGCTGCAATAAGTAGCGAGCAACTTCTTTTTCTCGGTTATTTTCCTCTAAAAAAGAAGAAGCCCGTTTTAGGGCCTCAAAATTTGTTTTACACATTCGTATCATTCATTCTCTCTAATTTTTCTGCTTGATCTTCCATGATTAATGCATCAATCACTTCATCCATCTTACCTTCTAGGACCTGATCAAGTTTTTGCAAAGTCAATCCGATGCGGTGATCTGTTACACGATTTTGCGGATAGTTATAAGTGCGAATTCGTTCGGAACGGTCACCCGTACCAACTGCCGATTTACGAACTGCATCGTATTCTGCTTGTGCTTCTTGGCGGAATTTATCCGCTACACGTGCACGAAGAATTTTCATTGCTTTTTCTCTGTTTTTGATTTGCGATTTTTCGTCCTGCATCGAAACAGTAATTCCTGTAGGTAAATGTGTCATACGAACTGCTGACATCGTAGTATTTACCGATTGTCCCCCAGCACCAGATGATGCGAATGTATCTACGCGAACATCCTTTTCATGGATATCCACATCTACTTCTTCTGCTTCCGGAAGTACGGCAACCGTAGCCGTAGAAGTATGAATACGACCACCAGATTCTGTTTCAGGAACACGCTGTACTCTGTGTGCCCCATTTTCATATTTCATTTTTGAAAAGGCATTATTTCCGTTAATCATAAAGATGATTTCTTTGAAGCCGCCTAGACCCGTTGGACTGGACTCCATCACATCGATTTTCCAGCCTTGCGTTTCTGCGAATCTGCTATACATGCGGAACAGATTTCCCGCAAACAACGCAGCTTCATCTCCACCCGCAGCTCCACGAATTTCCATAATAACGTTTTTATCATCATTTGGGTCTTTTGGAATCAATAGCAGTCTTAGTCGCTCTTCCAATACTTCGATTTGCTTTTCTAGATCACTGACTTCTTCTTTCACCATTTCGCGCATATCTGCATCTAGCTTTTCCTCAAGCATTTGCTTGGAGTCTTTGTATTGGCTTTTAACCTCTTTGTATTCACGGTATGCATCTACAGTTGATTGCAAATCCGATTGTTCTTTTGAGTATTCTCTTAGCTTATTTAAATCATTAACCACATCAGGGTCACTAAGCAATTCATTTAAATTATTGTAACGATCTTCTACCGATTGTAATCGATCAAACATCGAGCTCACCTCGTTCGTTTAAGTCTATATCATTCCTATTATAAAGAAAAAGTTACATTCCCGCTACTTTTTCTGTAAAGGTTTTGGTTGTTTGAGATAAATATTAAGAAAAATGCAATTTCCTTTAAGTTCATTACCTGTTTCTATCTTTTTTGCAGGGCTTTTGACAGACGTTTCGCTATATTATTACCGAGTGAAGTTTTAGGATGCTGGGTTAGTTGTGACGAACGTCACAACTAACCCAGCATCCCTTTTTTCGGTAATCTTATGGCGTTTGTCTCTCCTTCGCCCTTCACAACTTTCTTAAACAGGTTAGTGCATTTTTGGAAATTCGAGAAAAGATACTTTGCTATTCGTAAAGGAAGCTCTCGAAGATACAATTTCGTTCGCTTTTTCGGTTCTTTACTTAGTAAACACTTACTATTTGACTGTATTTCCACTAGATGAAAGTAAAACTACTTTGTACATCCTTCATTATAGAATAGTATCCTAATTCAGCAGATAGTTTAATCACTATATTAACTTTGCCTGCTCTTATCAGCTAAGCGATTAACTGTGAAAAATCTTTTTGTTAAGTACTGCTCACTTAATTGATTGAAGTGAAAGGTGGCGACTCCTGCGGGAAAAGCGTTAGACGAAGACCCCGCAGCGAAGCGAGGAGGCTGAGACAACGCCCGCGGAAAGCGTCCGCCTGAAACGGAAATCAGCAGTATGATTAATTTATTAGATTCTATTTTTCAAAAATATTGCAACACTTTCTAAAGGCATACCAAATTTTATACTTCTTATTCATAAAAAAACCACCTCAAACAAATGAATGAAGTGGATTAATAATATCTTAAAGTGGTGGATTGGCGTGACATTTTCTGCATACTGGATAGTAAGAGTCGTTACCACCTATTTGAATTTGTTCACCTGTGTACACGGGTTTACCACTGTCATCTACACGTAAATTCATGATTGCTTTTTTGTGACAGAACCAGCAAATGGTTTTCATCTCTTCAATTTTGTCTGCGTAGATAAGCATGTAGCGGCTACCCTCAAAAAGTTCATTTTGGAAGTCATTTTTTAGTCCGAATCCCATTACCGGAATATCTAATTCATCCACAATTCTTGTAAGCTGTAGGACATGTTCCTTTGATAGGAACTGTACTTCGTCGATTAGGACACAGTATGGTTTTGGGGATTCTGCTTGAACTAATTCAAATAAGTTTGTTTCATTATAGATAGCTGTTGCCTTTCTTCTCAATCCGATTCTACTAGAAACATGACCTACTTCGTCACGTGTATCTATGCCTGGAGTGAATATTAAAACAGGTTTGTTTTGTTCCTCGTAATTATGAGCAACTTTTAAGATTTCGATTGATTTCCCACTATTCATTGCTCCGTGTTTATAAAATAATTGTGCCATGATATGTCTCCTTGTGTACTATGTATTTATTCTATTTATTTATATCATACGTGTACGATTATCGGAAATCCTATTTTCCTTAAAACAAAAATACCTGCAAAGCATGAGGCTCTACAGGTATTTCGGTATTAGTTTTCTTTGTTTTCTTCTTTAATGCCGTATTTTTTGTTGAAGCGATCAACACGGCCATCAGCTGCTGCGAATTTTTGACGCCCAGTGTAAAATGGGTGACATTCGTTACAGAACTCGACTTTAATGTCAGCTTTTACAGAACCAGTTGTGAATGTGTTACCACATGAACATGATACTGTTGCTTCTTTGTAATCGGGATGAATTCCTGCTTTCATCTCTATCTCTCCTCTCGCCCTGAACCATCTGGAACAGAGTTGGTTATGAAACTGATACCTTACACGATCCGATTGATGTCAACCGCATATGTAGCAGAAATGTATGATGTTACGTTAAATATAATATCATCTTTGATAGTCGAATGCAAATGATTAATTTTATAATGACAAAAAGTAGATTTACGCTTCAGGCGGACGCTTTCCGTGGGCACGGCTTCAATCTCCTCGTCACTTCGAAAAAATATGCTCCTGCGGTTACTCGTCGCAAAGACATTGGTCAAACAAAGTTCGACCAATGTCTTTCCTGCGGGGCTTTCAGCTCGTGCTGTTCCCACTGGAGTCGCCGCCTTCCGCTTCAATCAACAGAATCCAATATATATTAATGAATAACTATATGCAAAATCTTTCAACATTTGTACTCTCTATTAATATAGAAATTAAAGGGTTACTTTTCCACTTCGGTGGGCTTTCATTTCTACTGCTAGTTGCTCAAAAAATGCTTCGTTTGTTTTTGATAGGCGAAGTTTTTTCAAGAAGCGTTCACCAAAGTCAGATGAATCGGAGAATGTTTTACGAATTGCCCAAAGTTTATCCAACTGTTCTTTTGGAATAAGTAGCTCTTCTTTTCTCGTTCCAGAACGACGAATATCGATAGCTGGGAAAATACGACGCTCTGCCAAACTTCTGTCCAAATGAAGCTCTAAGTTACCAGTTCCTTTAAATTCCTCATAAATCACTTCGTCCATACGAGATCCAGTATCGACTAACGCAGTAGCAAGAATAGTTAAGCTACCACCTTCCTCAATATTACGCGCCGCACCAAAAAAACGTTTTGGGCGATGAAAAGCTGCAGGGTCAATACCACCTGAAAGTGTACGACCGCTTGGCGGAATAACTAAGTTGTAGGCACGAGCTAAACGTGTAATGGAGTCCATCAAGATGATCACGTCACGTTTATGTTCAACCAAACGCATTGCTCTTTCCAGTACAAGTTCAGCCACTTTTACGTGGTTTTCCGGAACCTCATCGAATGTAGAGCTTACTACGTCTGCTTTGACGGAACGCTCAATATCAGTTACTTCCTCAGGACGCTCATCTATTAATAAAACAATTAGTTCTGCATTTGGATGATTCGTAGTTATTGCATTGGCAATTTCTTTAATAAGTAATGTTTTACCAGCTTTCGGTGGTGCCACAATCAATCCACGTTGACCATAACCAACAGGTGCTACTAGATCCATGATGCGAGTTGATAGCTTATCAGGAACCGTTTCCAATTTAATATGACGATCCGGATATAAAGGTGTTAGACCAGGAAAATGCACTCTTTCCTTTGCAACTTCAGGGTCTTCTCCGTTTACTAACTCGACATGCAGTAGTCCATAATAGCGTTCACTTTCTTTTGGTGGGCGTACTTTTCCTGTTACTTTGTCGCCATTTCGAAGGTCAAATCTTCTAATTTGAGACGCGGATATATAAATGTCCTCTGAGCTAGGCGAATAGTTTATCGGACGTAAGAAACCGAATCCTTCTTGTTGAATAATTTCTAGTACGCCTTCCATGAAGAAAAATCCCTCTTGTTCGGCACGAGATTTTAAGATTGCAAAAATAAGTTCTTTTTTTGAAAGTTTACTATATGCAGCTACTTTAAATTTACGAGCAAGTGTATAAAGTTCTTTCAGAGTCATGTTTTCTAACTCATTAATTGTTGTTTGTGTCATATGGGGATGCACCACTCTTTAATATATTTTATTGTTTCACTCATTTTGAAATGTTAGAGAAAGAAGTTTTATAAGAGGTTACCCGACGCCTTATAATAGGTCGTCGGGTAAAACATAAGGAAAGTTTCTTATTTTATCCTGGTTTAACAGGCTGTAATACCCCACCTCAAATTTTGAGCAAGAAAAATTGGTGGGATAAACAGCCTGTAAATCCCCGATTGGTTCAACTAACCATCAGTGGATGAAGAATCCCCCCTCTGATGGAAGTTTCACTTTATAGTACTAAGTTAGGCTTTTTGTTTAGACTGTGACGACCTTCCACAAATCGAACTGTACCTGATTTAGCACGCATTACAATCGAATGAGTTGAACTGAAGGCACCTTTAAATTGAACTCCACGAAGAAGTTCCCCGTCCGTAACACCTGTTGCTGCAAAAATTGCGTCGTCGCCTTTTACTAAGTCTTCCATACGTAGAACTTTGTTTACGTCTAGACCCATCTTGATGCAACGAGCTAACTCTGCCTCATCTTGAGGTATAAGCTTTCCTTGAATTTCTCCACCTAAACATTTTAATCCTACAGCAGAAATAACTCCCTCTGGAGCTCCGCCCATTCCGAATAAAATATCTACACCTGTATCATCAAACGCTGTATTAATAGCTCCTGCAACATCACCATCTGTAATTAGCTTTATACGTGCTCCCGCTGATCTGATTTCATCGATGATTTTTTGGTGACGAGGACGCCCCAAAATAGTAGCCACAACATCTTCAATGTTTTTATTTTTTGCACGAGCAACTGCTTTTAGATTATCTAAAACGGAAGCATTAATATCCACTTGTCCTACAGATTCTGGCCCAACGGCAAGTTTATCCATATACATATCTGGAGCATGAAGTAAGTTTCCACGATCGGCAACTGCAAGTACAGCAAGCGCATTCCAACCACCTGAGGCTACAATATTTGTACCTTCTAAAGGATCTACTGCGATGTCTACGTGAGGACCGTCTGTGCCCAGACCTAGTTTTTCTCCGATATATAACATCGGTGCCTCGTCCATCTCCCCTTCTCCAATTACAACTACGCCTTCCATAGGAATCGTATCAAAAACGGTACGCATTGCAGTTGTTGCTGCATCATCCGCTTCGTTTTTTAAACCTCTTCCCATCCAACGTGCAGATGCGATTGCTGCTGCTTCTGTTACCCGAACCAATTCCATTGATAAACTACGTTCCATTATTATATAAGCCTCCAGTTTTGCTTTATCCGAATTCCGAACTATATTTCTTCCTGTCTCATTGTAGCATATTTGTCAAACTTGATAAGTAACAATTATCCAAAAAACTTTTAACAAAAAATCAAAATAAGTTGAATATTAATCATTATTTACTTCCACTTCTTTAACTTCTACTCGTCTTATATCTGCACCAAGCCCTTGAAGCTTATCTACTAAAGAACTATACCCACGTTCTATATGGAATATATCTTGAATTTCTGTTTCTCCATCAGCAAGTAACCCTGCAATAACAAGCGCCGCGCCCGCACGAAGATCGCTTGCACGCACAGTAGCAGCCTCCAAGCTCGTTGGACCTGTAATGACGGCAGTTCTACCATCCACACGCCCATTTGCATTCATCCGACGCAATTCATCGATTTGTTTAAAACGAGCGGAGTATATAGTATCCGTGATTACAGATGTGCCTGTTGCTTGGGTCATTAATACTGAAAATGGTTGCTGAAGATCCGTTGGAAAACCTGGATATACGAGTGTTTTTACATCTACAGGTAATAATTCTTCTACTTTAGGAATGACTATTTTTTCTTCATATTCTTCCACTCTTACTCCCATTTCACGAAGCTTAGCAGTTAGCGCCTCCACGTGAAAAGGAATCACATTGTCAATCGTAATGCCATCGCCAGCTACCGCTGCCATAATCATAAATGTACCAGCTTCAATACGGTCTGGAATAATCGTGTGCTTTGTACCATGTAATTCTTCTACACCATCAATTCGAATAACATTCGTTCCAGCACCTTTAATATTCGCACCCATATTAGATAGTAATGTTGCTACGTCAATAATTTCGGGTTCTTTTGCTGCGTTTTCAATAATCGTACGACCTTTTGCTTTAACGGCTGCTAGCATAATATTTATAGTAGCTCCTACGCTTACTACATCTAAGTAGATTTTAGCACCGACTAAGTTTTGTGCACGCAAATAAATGGCACCATGCTCATTTGATACGGATGCACCTAATGCTTCGAAGCCTTTAATATGCTGATCTATAGGTCTTGGGCCTAAGTGACAGCCTCCCGGTAAACCTATTGCCGCTTTGTTAAATCTTCCAAGCAGGGCACCCATTAAATAGTATGAAGCACGAAGTTTCTTAATGTTGCCATTTGGTAGAGGCATATCCACAACATTTGTCGGATCAATCGTCATTGTTCCATTTTCAAATGTTACTTTAGCTCCTACTTCCTCTAAAATATCTTTTAACGTCCACACGTCTAAAATTTCTGGTAAACCTTCGATAGTGACAGGGGAATTTGCCAATAAAGAAGCAGGAATTAGCGCCACCGCACTATTTTTCGCCCCACTTACTTTAATGGTTCCTTGAAGGCGTTGTCCCCCTTTTATTTTATAAACTTCCATACAGTTCTCCCTCGTCTTGTTACTCGCTTTTACGATTGTTCCAATCCGCTAGAAATCCTTCAATCCCTTTGTCTGTTAAAGGATGATTAAATAGTTGTTGAAGTACTTTAAAAGGTGTTGTTGAAATATGTGCGCCGTTTAGAGCTGCATCGGTAATATGTTGAGGATGTCTAATAGATGCCGCAATAATTTCAGTATCAATGTTATGAATATCAAAGATTTGTGCAATCTTAGCAATTAATTCCATACCATCATGTCCGATATCGTCTAAGCGACCTAAAAATGGCGATACGTAGGTTGCCCCAGCTCGTGCTGCTAGCAATGCTTGGTTAGCACTGAAAATAAGTGTTACATTCGTTTTAATACCTTCTGAACGGAATACTGAACAAGCTTTAAGACCCTCTGGAGTCATTGGTAGTTTTACAGTAATATTCGGTGCAATGGCAGCAAGTTCTCTACCTTCTTTAATCATACCTTCTGCATCTAATGCAATTACTTCTGCACTAACCGACCCGTCTACTAATGCAGTAATTTCACGCAGGCGATCGTGGAATGAGATATTTTCTTTTGCTACTAGTGATGGATTCGTTGTTACTCCTGATAGAATCCCCCAAGCGTGTGCTTCTTTAATTTCTTCAAAATTGGCAGTATCGATAAAAAATTTCATATGATTAATATCCTCCTCATGATGGAAAAACAGGAGAAGGTTCCTTTGAACACTTCTCCCCTGTAGCTATTTTTCTAATTTATTATTAAGCTTTGTTTGAACTTCCAAACTCACGCATTTTGCCGATTACTGTTGCTTTAATCGCATCGCGTGCAGGTGTCAAATATTTACGTGGATCGTATTGCTCTGCATCTGAAGCTAGGAAATCACGAATCGCTTTTGTTGCAGCAATTTGGTTTTCTGTATTCACATTGATCTTCGCAGTTCCAAGAGAAATTGCGCGTGTAATATCATGTGTTGGAATACCAGTTCCACCATGTAAAACTAGAGGAAGGTCTGCAAGTTTAGAGATTTCTTCCATTTCTTTGAAACCTAAATTTGGTTCTCCTTTATATGGTCCATGAACAGAACCTAAAGCAGGAGCTAAACAATCAATTGCTGTGCGTTTCACAAGCTCTGCGCATTCAGCAGGGTCCGCGTATATAACTCCATCCGCAATAACGTCATCCTCTTGTCCACCAACTGTTCCCAGTTCAGCTTCTACAGATACGTTGTGGGCATGTGCATATTCGACAACTTTAGTTGTAATTTCAACGTTTTCTTCAAATGGATGATGAGAAGCATCAATCATGACAGAAGTGAAACCAGCATCAATTGCTTCTTTACATTTTTCAAAGCTAGATCCATGATCTAAATGAATTGCTACTGGTACGGAAATTTTATAAGATTCGATTAATCCTTTTACCATATATACTACTGCTACGAAGCCACCCATATATTTTGCTGCACCTTCGGATACACCTAAAATAACTGGTGATTTTTCTTCTTCAGCTGCTAGTAGGATAGCTTGTGTGAACTCTAAATTGTTAATGTTAAATTGTCCTACTGCATACCCTTCTTTTTTTCCTTTTTCCAGCATTTCTTTCATCGAAACTAAAGCCATTGATATGGACCTCCTCTATTTGCTTTTACTCCACAATTATCTTTTCTATTCCACAAAAAATGGAACTTCTACTTTTCTTCTTCATCATAACAAAAACAGGCGATGTTTTCCACTGCCTGCTGTTCCATCTCATTTCAGGAGATTATTCACAGAATCTCTAAGTTCAAATACATCAAATGGCTTAGTGAAATAAAGTGAGGCACCTAATTTCTTTGCTTCTTCTATGAAATTTAACTCTCCGTAAGCTGTCATCATCATGACCGGGAGCTCACTCCATTGTTCTTTTATACGCTTTAAAATTTGAATTCCATCCATCCCGGGGATTTTCATATCGAGTAAAACTCCATCGATATTGTGCTCATTGATAAGTTCTAACGCCTCATACCCATTTGCAGCTAAACTGACATTATACCCTTCTTGAGTAAACAACTCTTTTAATAACAACCTAATACCTAACTGATCATCCACTATTAAGATATGTTTCATCACAAGCAAACCCCTTCTTTATTAATCCCTATTTGTATTATACGATATTTGTTATGGTAATCCCTCTTTTTTTAATATATTTTTCCATTTTAATTGGATTTATTACCCATGAAGATATGTTTTTTAAAAGGAGAACTTTGCTATATAATGAACAGGAGGTGAATTTCGATGAAAATGTTAACTACTCAACTTTCTGGATTATTACAACGAATCGCAAGTGCAGAGGAAGAAAATATTGAGGAAACTGCTCGTTTACTCGCACAAGCGGCTGCCCGAGTAGGGACAGTTTTTTTCGCTACTTTCGGAGAAATGAAAAGTATTTCAATTAATGGACAGTTTGCTGCGGAACCTTTCCCATCTATGCAGGCTTGGTCACCCGAAATCGAACTGACTAGTGCTGATCGTGTTTGGATTCTAACTCGTTCCTGTAACGACGAAGATGCACTGGACTTAGCTAAAAAATTGAATGACGAGTTTATTCCTTTTAGTGCTTTAGCAGCCGAACCAGGTGGCGATGACAATTTGCTAGCTGAACTTGCTTATACATACATTTCCACAAAACTCACTAAAGGGCTCCTTCCAGCAGAAGATGGAACACGTATTGTGCTTCCCCATGCTTTAGCTGGACTGTATGTGTATGAAGCAGTGAAAATGAAGTTGAATGAAATGCTTGTTGGTGAATAATTTATGAAAAACAGTCTAAGGGTAATATCTAATCTTTAGACTGTTTTTTTGTTAGGTTTTTTTGGCTAGTTTTTTTATTTTGTGAGTGTTTAGCTCTTCAGCGCAAGTAAAATTTTACTGAACGCAAGTATTACAGAATGAGAGTAAGTATTTACTTGTTTAACGAAAGTAAACGGCTATTGAAAGCAAGTAATGCTTCTTTTCTACGATATTAGTTGTAGGTAATATATACTGATGATTTTCGTTTCAGGTGGACGCTTTCCGCGGGCAGTCGCTAAGCCTCCTCGCCTTGCTTGTGCAAGTCTGCGGGGTCTCAGCTTGACTGCTATTCCCGCTGGAGTCGCCACCTTTCACTCCAATCAAATAATAAGTAGATTTTATATTAGAAATTGAACAGAGCTTGTATTATAAACACGATTATTACGAAAAGCATAAATTCATTTAGAACTCTCCTATCTTTTGCAATCCTACTGCAATTACGTATATATTTCATGATTTTAGTAAGTGAACTTGTACCGTGCGGTAGCGCACATCCGTGTTGAATATACTTAATCTGGTAGCCAATTAATTGAGTATGTAAAAAAAAGAAGGATTACTCATGCTAAATCTCATGAGTAATCCTCTTTTTTATCCGTAAAGTATGTGAAAGTAGTGCGCGAATTTAGACTGACTTCACTAATTAGGCGCTTCCACTTTTTTATTCACCAACGGATGCTTTAATGAAGTCGCGGAACAACGGTTGTGGACGTTGTGGACGTGACACAAATTCCGGGTGGAACTGGGAAGCTACGAAGAATGGGTGATCTGGTAGCTCGATGATTTCGATAAGACGACCATCTGGGCTTGTACCAGAGAACACAAATCCTGCTGCTTCGAATTGCTCACGGTATTCGTTGTTGAACTCGTAACGGTGACGGTGACGTTCGTACACAAGTTCTTCTCCGTATGCTTGGTGAGCTTTTGAACCTGGTGTTAGTTTACATGGATATAATCCTAAACGAAGTGTTCCGCCAAGGTCCTCCACATCTTTTTGCTCTGGCAATAAATCGATAATTGAATGTGGAGTTGTTGGATCTAACTCTGTAGAATGAGCTCCTTGAAGTTCTAGAATTGAACGAGCAAATTCTACTGTTGCTAATTGCATACCTAAACAAATACCTAAGAATGGTACATTGTTTTCGCGTGCAAATTTAGTAGCAGCGATTTTCCCTTCTACTCCACGGTCTCCAAATCCACCAGGAACAAGGATTCCATCTACATCTCCGAGGATTTCTGCAACGTTAGCATCACTTACTTCCTCTGCATTCACCCATTTCACTTCTACGTCTGCATCAAATTTATAGCCTGCATGTTTCATCGCTTCTACTACAGAAATGTATGCATCTTGAAGCTCTACGTATTTACCAACTAAACCAATACGAACTTTTTTCGATAAGGATTTTACTTGGTCTACTAATGCTTTCCAGTCTGTCATATCGGCTTCAGGTGATTGAAGTTTGAAATGATCTACAACAATTTGGTCCAAATGTTGAGCTTGTAAATTCAACGGAATTTCATATAAAGAATCCGCATCAATACATTCAATTACTTCTTCTGGTTTAATATCGCAGAAAAGCCCAATTTTATCTTTCATATCTTGAGGAACTGGCATTTCCGAACGAAGTACAATTACGTTTGGTTGAATACCTAGGCTACGCAACTCTTTAACACTGTGCTGTGTTGGTTTTGTTTTCATTTCTCCTGCAGCATTTATGAATGGCACTAAAGTACAGTGAATATACATTACGTTATCGCTACCAACATCACGTTTCATTTGACGGATCGTTTCTAGGAAAGGAAGAGACTCAATATCCCCTACTGTTCCACCGATTTCCGTAATAACAATATCTGCATGTGTTTCTTTTGCAGCTAAAAATAAACGATCTTTGATTTCATTTGTAATATGTGGAATGACTTGAACTGTTCCACCATTATAATCGCCGCGACGCTCTTTTCTAAGTACTGACGAGTAGACTTTACCAGTTGTAATATTTGAGTATTTGTTCAAGTTGATGTCGATAAAACGCTCGTAGTGACCTAAATCTAAATCTGTTTCTGCTCCATCATCTGTTACGAAAACCTCTCCGTGTTGATATGGACTCATTGTCCCAGGGTCTAAGTTGATGTAAGGATCGAATTTTTGGATCGTTACGTTTAGTCCTCTATTTTTCAATAAACGACCAAGTGATGCAGCCGTAATCCCTTTACCAAGTGAAGATACAACCCCACCAGTAACAAATATAAATTTAGTCATCTTGTGTTCCTCCTAATATAATATCTAGTTCGTTCGCCGCAATATCCAAGCGGGAACATTGTCTTATTTTAGTATGCGTAAAAGAATGAAATAAAATAAGAGTAGAGCAAAAACAAAAAAACGCTCCGCCTGCTTCACTGCAGGGGAGCGCATATGCACATGAGTAATGTCTCTTCAAAAAGAGCCCAATAGTATCTTATAGCGTTTAAATGGATAAGTCAAGAATTATTCTTCGTCTTCCTCGTCTAAATCCTCATCCAATTCAAATTCATCATCGTCTTCATCGATTAAGTCTTCTTCAATCACTTCATCAATCTCTTCTTCGACAAATTCGATTACTGGCTCGTCGTCTTCATCTTCGTCATCGTCGTCATCTTCAACAAACTCATCGAATTCTTCTTCGAAGATGATTTCGTCCTCATCTAAATCTTCTAAATCATCGTCTATTACTTTATCTTTCTTTTTACGAACCTTAACAGTAGGAGCAGATTCTTCTTCAATTTGTTCTACAGGATACCATTCTCTTAGGCCCCATTGGTTTTCTGCAATAGCCAAAAAGCGTCCGTCAATATTCATATCTGTATAGAATTGAGGTTTGCGTGAAGCCATTTCCTCATCAGTAAGACCGTTATAATGTTGAATCTCATCAAATAGTTCTTTTAAAGTTAATGAGTTTTTTTTATCTTCTAAAATCGCAAATGCTAAGTCGATTAACGATTCTTCTTGTAGTTGTACTGTTGTCATTTCACGAAATTTCAAATCGTGCACGTCCTTTCTATGTTCGTCTGCATACTTTTCATTATATACACACAAGTATGTTATATGCTACATTCATTTATTCTTTTTGAAAAGAGAAATTTTAGCTCCTACAATGACAAACAAATAAAATGATATTAAAAGCAGTGGAATAGATGCAAGTTGTTTGTTATATAAGAAAATAGTTAGTAGTAAGAGAATTACTATGACCATGAAATGAACAGGTTTTCTCATCCAAATTCTCCTTTACTACATACTAGGTATATTATACAAAAAAACAGGAAAAAAGTGTTCCAATATTCATCAGAACACTAAACTTTATTTTCCTGTAACGATTGTTTACATATTTCGACGGTATTGTCCGCCTACTTCATACAATGCATGGGTAATTTGACCAAGACTTGCTTTTTGTACAGTTGTCATTAACTCCTCAAAAATGTTGCCACCTGTAACAGCAACTTGCTTCAAACGAGCAAGAGCTTTTTCGGTCTCAGCTTCGTTTTTTTGTTGGAAATTTCTTAGATTCGTTATTTGCGTTTCTTTTTCTTCTTTTGTTGCGCGTGCAATTTCCATATTATTAATGTCCTCTTCAGAAGCAGGATTAGGATTTAAGTAAGTATTCACCCCGATAATAGGAAGCTCGCCTGTATGTTTTTTCATCTCATAATGCATAGATTCTTCTTGAATTTTACCACGTTGATATTGTGTTTCCATTGCCCCAAGCACGCCACCACGATCATTAATACGATCGAATTCGGATAGCACTGCTTCTTCTACTAGGTCCGTCAATTCTTCGACGATGAAAGCACCTTGCAATGGATTTTCATTTTTTGATAAGCCATGTTCCTTCGTAATAATCATTTGAATCGCCATTGCGCGGCGCACTGATTCCTCTGTAGGAGTGGTAATAGCCTCATCATAAGCATTCGTATGCAGAGAGTTACAGTTATCCTGTAAAGCCATTAATGCTTGTAAAGTTGTACGGATATCGTTAAAGTCAATTTCTTGTGCATGTAAGCTTCTGCCTGATGTTTGAACATGGTATTTCAGTTTTTGACTGCGTTCATTTGCACCATATTTATCGCACATAACAACTGCCCATATACGACGAGCAACGCGACCAATAACTGTATACTCTGGGTCCAATCCATTCGAGAAGAAGAACGATAAATTCGGTGCAAAGTCATCAATATGCATACCGCGGCTTAAATAGTACTCCACATAAGTAAAGCCATTCGCAAGTGTGAATGCCAGCTGCGAAATTGGATTCGCTCCTGCTTCTGCAATATGATAACCCGAAATAGATACTGAATAATAATTACGAACCTTTTGGTCAATAAAATACTGCTGTATATCCCCCATCATACGAAGGGCAAATTCTGTAGAGAAGATACATGTATTTTGACCCTGGTCCTCTTTCAATATATCCGCTTGAACAGTTCCTCGAACGACCTGTAATGTAGTAGCTTTAACATCTGTAAATTCCTCTACAGTTAGCGTTCGCCCCAGCTCTTCTTCCTTTAGACGCACTTGCTGATCAATTGCCGTATTCATAAACATCGCAAGAATAATTGGAGCAGGTCCATTGATCGTCATCGAAACCGAAGTGGAAGGTGCGCATAGGTCAAACCCGTCATATAGCTTTTTCATATCTTCTAATGTACAAATGCTTACACCAGATTCCCCGACTTTTCCGTAAATATCAGGACGATGATCAGGGTCTTCTCCGTATAATGTCACTGAGTCAAATGCAGTGGATAAGCGTTTTGCATCGTCATCCTTCGATAAATAATGGAAGCGACGATTTGTGCGCTCAGGAGTCCCCTCTCCAGCAAATTGACGTTTTGGATCTTCCCCTTCTCGCTTGAACGGAAATACACCTGCCGTATAAGGGAATGAACCTGGAACATTCTCTTTATACACCCAACGTAAAATCTCTCCATAATCTACGAATTTAGGTAGCACTATTTTCGGTATTTTTAGTCCTGATAAACTTTCTGTACGTAAAATGGTGCGAATCTCTTTATCACGAATCTTTGTGATGAATTCGTCCCCAGCGTATGCTTCCTTTAAAGCTGCCCAGTTTTCTAGAATACGTTTAGATTCTGCAGTCAGTTCATCTCGAACACCTTTAGCTAATGATTCGAGAGATTGAACCAGTACGTCGTCTGACGCTTTTTCCTTCACCTGTTCAATTGCACCTTCTAGCTGGAATAGTCTTCTAGCAAAGCCTACCTGTTCTTCCGACTTGTGATGGTAACCACGAACAGCATCTGTAATTTCACGTAAGTAGTAGCGGCGATCGTTAGGAATAATGACGTTTTGTTTTTGCGTTTTCACAAATTGATCGTAGGAGGTTTCCCAAGTGGATCCTGTCTTCTCGTTTAATGTAGCAATAAGTGCTGCAAATAATGAATTCGTTCCTTTATCATTAAATTGACTAGCAATTGTTCCATATACAGGCATTGTATCTAAATCATCATGCCATAACTCGCGGCTTCGTTGATACTGCTTTTGCACTTGGCGAAGGGCGTCCTCAGAACCTTTACGCTCGAATTTATTGATAACGATTAAATCTGCATAGTCAATCATGTCAATTTTCTCTAGTTGGGAAGGTGCTCCGAACTCGCTAGTCATTACATACATCGATACATCCGATACATTTGTAATTTCTGCGTCCCCTTGTCCGATTCCACTCGTTTCTACAATAATCATGTCATATCCAGCAACTCTTACAACATCTAATACATCCGCAAGTGCTCCTGATAATTCTGTACGTGAACCACGAGTTGCCAAGCTTCGCATAAATACACGCTTGTTGAATATTGCATTCATTCGAATTCGGTCACCTAGAAGTGCTCCACCTGTTTTTTGCTTCGTGGGATCAATGGATAGCACAGCAATCTTTTTATCTGGAAGCTCTTGTAGGAAGCGACGAATTAATTCGTCTGTGAGCGAGCTTTTTCCTGCTCCACCAGTACCTGTAATACCTAACACCGGTGTGCCTTTGGATAATTTCTTTGCTTGCTCCAGCATTTGAATCGCTTCGTCACTATGTGTTTGATGCGCTTCCTCTGCTACAGTGATTAAATGAGCAAGCACTTCAGGATTTTCTGTCGTAACGCTTGTAATTTCTTCGTTTACACCCTTTGCTTCTGTTGCCACATCACATTCCATTAGGATTTGATTGATCATTCCTTGTAACCCTAATTTACGACCGTCTTCTGGTGAGAAGATGCCGGAAATGCCATATTCCTGTAATTCTTTTATCTCTTTTGGAATAATTACTCCGCCACCGCCGCCAAAAATACGAATATGCGGCGCACCACGCTCTACGAGTAAATCTTTCATATATTTAAAATACTCCACATGCCCTCCTTGATAGGAAGATATGGCGATTCCTTGCACATCCTCTTGAATTGCCGCATTTACTACCTCTTCCACTGAACGATTATGCCCTAAATGAATAACCTCTGCTCCGCTTGCTTGTAAGATGCGACGCATAATATTGATGGATGCATCATGCCCATCGAAAAGGCTCGATGCTGTAACGAAACGCACATGGTTTTTTGGACGATATACTTCTACCGTTGACATGTTGATATTCCCCCTTGTTTGTTAGCAAACGTGTTTTTTATTTCATCCCATCGAGTAATAATTCGATTTGTAACTCTGTAAATTGTTCGATCGTATATTCCTTGCGCAGCGCCCATCTTCGGAACGCCCACATTTGTCCTTGAACGACTAATGTATGTGCGTAAAGTTGTGCCTGGGCCTCCGTTAGTTCAAGTTCCCCTGCTTGAATACAGCCAATAATTATTTGATGGAAGATATCGACCATTTCCAATTCTTTCGTTAATACATATTCTAATGCACCTTTTGGGAGCGACTTCGATTCTTGATACATAACTACGAACTCGTCTGACATATCATCGATTACCCCATAGTAGTGACGGATAGCTGTTTTTAATTCGCCTATCGTTCCGTTTTCTGCAATAATTTGAGACAGTCTGTTGTGCACTTCATTGTAAATACTGTCACAAACCAAATAGAGTACGTCTTCCTTTGAACGAATATATTCATACAAGGTCCCAATACTAAAGCCAGCTTCTTTAGCTATTTCTCTAGTAGTTGCGCGATGAAAGCCTTTTTCTTTGAATAAAGTAACAGCTGCTCGAATCATTTGATCTCGTCTTTTTTCAATAAGATTCTCATCTTTGACCGATGTCTTTACTTCATGTTTCTTTTCCATAGTCATCTTTTACTTCGTTAACATACGAGAAATAACTAACCGTTGAATTTCTTGTGTACCTTCGTAAATTTGTGTAATTTTTGCATCGCGCATATAACGTTCTACTGGGTAATCTTTCGTATAACCATATCCGCCAAATACTTGAACAGCTTCCGTTGTTACTTTCATCGCAGTATCACCAGCCATCAACTTTGCCATAGCTGATTCTTTTCCGTACGAAAGTCCATTTGACTCTAACCAAGCAGCTTGATAAGTAAGCAAACGAGAAGCTTCTATAGAAGTTGCCATATCAGCAAGTTTGAATGATACCCCTTGGTTTGCAACGATTGGCTTACCAAATTGTACACGCTCTTTCGCGTAATTTACCGACGCATCTAAAGCTCCTTGTGCAATTCCTACTGCTTGAGCAGCAATTCCGTTTCGTCCACCATCTAATGTTTTCATCGCGATAATGAAACCTTCACCCTCTTGCCCAAGAAGATTTTCTTTTGGAATGCGGCAATTATCGAAAATAATTTCAGTAGTTGGAGAAGAGCGGATTCCTAATTTTTTCTCTTTTTTACCAACTGAGAATCCAGGGAAATCTGCTTCAACGATAAAAGCACTCGTGCCTTTATGCTTCGATTCAGGATCTGTTACTGCAAATACTACATAAATATCGGCAATACCACCGTTTGTAATAAAGATTTTAGAACCATTTAACACATAATGATCACCATCTAATTTTGCAGTAGTTTTCATCCCACCCGCATCAGAACCTGAACCAGCTTCCGTTAAACCATAGCCACCGATTTTTGTTCCTTCTGCCATAGGACGAAGATATTTTTGTTTTTGCTCTTCATTGCCGTATTTGAAAATCGGCCAACCTGCAAGTGAAGTATGTGCAGATAAAGTTACGCCTGTTGAAGCACAAACGCGCGAAAGCTCTTCTACTGCGATACAGTACGCTAGATAATCTGAACCAATTCCGCCGTACTCTTCCGGCCAAGGAATTCCAGTTAGCCCAAGCTCCGCCATCTTGTCGAAAATTTCACGGTCAAAGCGTTCCTCTTCATCACGTTCAGCGGCTGTTGGTGCTACTTCGTTTTCTGCAAAGTCTCTTACCATTTTACGAATCATTTCATGTTCTTCTGATAGTTGAAAGTTCATTGTCATTCCCGCCCTTTTTGGTTTTAGTTTGGTTGTTTGTTGATACTTCGAGAGGGGTCTCTCGTATAGCTTAAGGTCTCTCTCGGATGGAGCATGTTTTCTCTCGTATAAAACAGAATCTCTCTCGTATAGCTTGTGATTTCTCTCGGATAACCGTGAATCTCTCTTGTATACAACGAAGATGCTTGTTTTAGTTCGTTAGGTGTTTGGCAATCACAATACGTTGAATTTCACTTGTGCCTTCATAAATTTCAGTGATTTTCGCATCCCGGAAATAACGTTCTACTGGATAATCCTCTGTATAGCCGTAGCCACCGAATACTTGCACTGCTTCAATTGCTACGTCAACCGCGGTTTTTGAGGCAAATAGTTTTGCCATCGATGCTTCTTTGCCACAAGGAAGACCTTGGTCACGTAGACTTGCAGCACGGTAAACTAGTAATCTAGCAGCTTCCACAGCTGTGCCCATATCTGCTAGTTTAAATCCTACACCTTGGTTTGCTACGATCGGTTTACCAAATTGTACACGCTCTTTTGAATAACCAACAGCGGCTTCGAAAGCGGCTTCAGCAATACCGAGTGCTTGAGTTGCAATACCGATACGACCCGTGTTTAAGTTGGCCATCGCAATTTTAAAGCCTTCTCCTTCTTCGCCAAGTCTGTTTTCTAATGGTATTTTCATGTCTTCAAACGTTAGCTCTACAGTTCTAGAACCATGAAGACCCATTTTATGTTCGTCTTTCCCAACGATAAATCCTGGTGTATCTTTTTCAACGATAAATGCCGTAATACCTCTTGAACCGAGCGAGTGGTCAGTCGATGCAAAAACAATATAAACATTTGCCTCACCACCATTTGTAATAAAAACCTTGGAGCCGTTTAATACATAGTGATCATCTTTTAGGACAGCTTTTGTTTTCAATGCACCTGCATCTGATCCTGCGGAAGCTTCAGTCAAGCAAAAGGCACCTAAATATTCGCCCGATGCTAGCTTCGGAACGTATTTATTTTTTTGTTGCTCTGTACCAAAATATAAAATTGGATTAGTTCCAACTGAAGTGTGAACAGAAAGTATTACTCCTACTACTGCGCTCACTTTTGATAGTTCATTAATGGCAATTACATAGCTTGTAAAGTCCATTTCTGATCCGCCATACTGCTCTGGAACGGTGATTCCCATTAAACCGAGCTCTCCCATTTTCTTTAAAATCTCGCGTGGGAACTCCCCTTGCTCCATTTTTTCGATAAATGGTTCGATTTCTGTTTTTGCAAAATCTCTCACCATATTGCGCATCATTAATTGTTCTTCTGTAAATTTCAATTCCATCCTAAGTGCCCCTTTTATTCGTAGATGTAGAATCCTCTACCTGTTTTCTTACCTAACCAACCGGCTTTCACATATTTACGTAGCAACGGACATGGACGATACTTACTGTCACCAAATCCTTCATGTAAGATTTCCATAATGTAGAGGCAAGTGTCTAAACCGATAAAGTCCGCTAGCTGAAGCGGTCCCATTGGATGGTTCATTCCCATTTTCATCACATCATCAATAGCTTCTTTCGTTGCCACACCCTCGTAAAGCGTGTAGATTGCTTCGTTAATCATCGGCATTAATATGCGGTTAGATACGAATCCAGGAAAGTCATTTACTTCAACTGGCACTTTGCTTAGTTTCGTCGTCATTTCTTCAATCGCAGTGTAAACTTCATCAGATGTAGCGAGTCCGCGAATAATTTCTACTAGCTTCATAACTGGAACAGGATTCATGAAGTGCATCCCAATTACTTGCTCTGGACGCTTTGTCGCAGCAGCAATTTCAGTTATCGGCAGTGACGATGTATTTGTCGCAAGTATTGTGTGAGCAGGTGCGATTTCGTCTAGTTGTTTGAAGATGGATTGTTTGATCTCCATATTTTCGACAGCTGCCTCAATCACAATGTCCACATCATTAGCATCCTCAATCGATAGCGACATCGTAATTTTGTCTAGCACTAATTGTTTTTCATCTTCCGTCATTCGACCTTTTTCTACGTTCCGAGAAAGGTTTTTAGTAATTGTTTGGATTCCACGGTCGTAAAATTGCTGTTCGCGATCATTTAGCTTCACGTCAAATCCCGCTTGAGCGCATATTTGAGCAATTCCAGATCCCATCTGCCCTGCGCCAATTACCATTACTTTTTGGATATTCATGCAATGCTACCTCCTGTTTTTGGAACTTCGATCATGATCGCATCTCCCTGACCACCGCCAGAACAAATCGCTGCGATACCAATCCCTCCACCGCGGCGCTTCAATTCGTATGCAAGCGTTAAAATGATACGTGCACCAGATGCTCCTATTGGATGACCAAGAGCTACTGCCCCACCATTTACATTTACTTTATCCTCGTCTAGACCTGCTAATTGGCTGCTCACTAATGCAACAGCTGCAAAGGCTTCGTTTATTTCAAATAAATCAATATCTTCTAATGTCTTTCCTGTTTTCTCTAGAATTTTGTTAATGACTAGTCCCGGTGTTTGTGGGAAGTTTTCAGGTTCCACTGCTACTTCTGCGTGTCCAATAACATATGCAAGCGGTTCTTTTCCAAGTGATTTTGCCTTTTCCTCACTTGTTAAAACGATGGCACATGCTCCATCATTAATCCCAGGTGCGTTACCCGCTGTAATTGTTCCTTCTTTTCCAAAAGCGGGCTTAAGAGTTGCTAGTGATTCCAGTGATGTATTGCGACGTGGAGATTCGTCTTCATTCACAACGATTGGTTCACCTTTTCGTTGGGGTATTTCGATCGGTGCAATTTCTTCTCCTAAAATTCCATTATCAATTGCTTTTAATGCAAGGTCATGACTTCTAAACGACCAAGCATCCTGCTTTTCACGAGATAATTCAAACTTTTCTGCTGTCGAGTTACCGTATGTTCCCATATGAACATTTTTTGGATGGAATGAACAAGATAGTCCGTCGTAAACCATACCGTCGACCATAGTTGCGTCTCCCATGCGCAAACCAAATCTACCTTTTGGTAAATAGTAAGGTGCGTTGGACATTGACTCCATGCCACCCGCTACAATAATTTCCTCGTCACCTAATCGGATCAATTGATCGGCAAGTGTGACACTTCGCATTCCGGAGGCACATACTTTATTGATCGTTTCTGTTTTTACAGACCAAGGAATTCCTGCTTTAGTTGCCGCTTGACGAGAAGGAATTTGTCCTTGCCCCGCCTGTAGAACTGTCCCCATAATTACCTCGTCTATTTGTTCAGGGTCAATACCTGTGCGATTAAGCGCTTCTTTAATTGCTACTCCACCAAGATCAGATGCAGTTAAAGTACTTAACGCTCCTCCAAATTTACCAAAAGCTGTTCGTGCTCCATCCAAGATAACTGTTTTCGTCATGTAGACACCCCTTTTGTTGTATGCGCTTTCAACTATTCAAAAATAAAAAACGACTGAACGCTCGCTCGACTTTATTAGTAAGAAAAAGGGAGTAAAAATTTACTCCCTTGCTATTTAACACTAGTTTACGAAACTATAAGACTATTTGCAATATATTATTGTACGACTGAATCCAATTCTTCTTCCACCGGCGGAATGAATTCTCCGAATACCGATTTCTCTAAAAGCTCTGCAATATCATATGTGCCTACTGTTTCTTCTACTTCTTTCGCTTTTGTACCATCCGATAACATTGTTAAGCAGTATGGACATCCTGAAGAAATGACGGTTGGATTTACTTCTAGTGCTTGTTCTGTACGAGCTACGTTCACACGATTTCCAACATTCTCTTCCATCCACATTAGTCCACCACCAGCTCCACAGCACATACCCGTTTCGCGATTGCGATCCATTTCTACTAGCTTCACTCCAGGAATTGCTTTTAGCACTTCACGTGGTGCATCGTATACATCATTGTATCTTCCTAGGTAGCAGGAATCGTGGAATGTAATCGTTTCTTCCACTGCGTATTGCGGTTTCAAGCGCCCTTCTTGTACCAAGTCATATAGCATTTCAGTATGGTGGAGCACTACTCCATTCCATCCAAAATCACTATATTCATTTTTAAAGATATTATATGCATGTGGGTCGATCGTGACAATCTTCGTTACCCCTGCTTTTTCAAATTCCGAAATATTTGAACCAGCTAATTCTTGGAATAAAAACTCATTTCCTAAGCGACGTGGTGTGTCCCCAGAGTTCTTTTCTTTATTGCCAAGTATCGCAAATTTAACTCCCGCTTCGTTCATCAAATGTGCAAATGATAGAGCAATTTTTTGTGAACGGTTGTCGAAAGATCCCATCGAACCAACCCAGAATAAATATTCAAACTCTTCTCCAGCTTTTGAAACTTCTTTCACTGTTGGAATATGAATTTCTGGACGAGCATCTCTCCAGTTTTCTTTTTCTTTACGGTTAAGACCCCATGGATTTCCTTGACGCTCAATATTCGTCATTGCGCGCTGTGCATCTGGGTTTACTTTACCTTCTGTCATTACAAGGTAGCGGCGAAGGTCGATAATTTTATCTACATGCTCGTTCATAACTGGACATTGGTCTTCACAGTTACGGCAAGTTGTACAAGCCCAAATTTCTTCTTCAGTAATTACATCTCCAATAAGAGATGGACTATAAATATCTTCGATTACTGCGCCTTCTGCTCCAGCAGCCATCGCAAGTTGATTTCCTTTTGTCCCTTGGAAAGCTAGTGCTGGTACCCATGGTTTTTTCTTCGTTTCAACTGCTCCAGTAAATGTTAAGTGATCACGTAGTTTCACGATCAAGTCCATTGGTGACAGCATTTTTCCTGTTCCAGTTGCTGGACACATATTCGTACAGCGTCCACATTCTACACATGCATAGAAGTCGATCATTTGTGCTTGCGTAAAGTCTTGAATTCGACCAACACCGAACGAAGGCATTTCTTCTTCCGCTTCTGGGTCTTCATCTTCCTCTTCTTCGAAATTGATTGGACGTAATCTTCCAACCTTGTCTAAACGATGGAAGTATACATTTGCTGGTCCAGTGATTAAGTGGAAGTGTTTTGATTGTGGTACATATACTAAGAATGTTAGTAAGATTATTAAATGCACCCACCACATCGCAAAGAAAACAACTGCTCCTGCGGTTGGTGGTAAAAATCCGAAAATAGTTGCGATAGCTGAAGCAACTGGTTCTGACCAAGTAGCACTATGTTCGTGCCAAACCATCCCCATACCATTACCGATTAAAACAGAAAGCATTAAACCACTGAGGAAAATAAGTACTAAACCATTTTTCCAACCGCGTTTTAAGCGAACTAATTTCTCAACATATCGACGGTAAAATGCCCATACAACTGCAACCAAAATAAGTAAAGTAACAATTTCTTGGAAGAAAGTAAACGCTGGATATAATGGGCCAAGTGGCAAATGTGATCCTGGCGCTAACCCTTTCCAAATAAAATCGATTGCTCCTGCTTGGACAAGTAAGAAACCATAGAAGAACATAACGTGGATTGCTCCACTCTTCTTATCTTTTAATAGTTTCTTTTGACCAAAAACATACACCCAAATTTTGCGAAGTCTTTCCTTCACATTATCTTCAAATTCAACTTTTTTCCCTAGTTTGATGTACGTATATCTTGTTTTCAACAAATATGCGAACAATCCTAAAGCATACAGAACTACTGCGATAAACAGCAACCAGTTTGCGAATAACAATGGATTCATCTTATTTCTCCCCCTCTGAGTTGTAAAATGACATTATGAATAGAATAATACATTAGATTCATAAACTAATATATAAGTAATTCCATATTAAAACTGAATGAGCATTCAGTCAACAATTATTTATTCAAATTGATGTGAATTTTTTGATTTTACCTCTTTCAGCAAAAAATAGCCACTAGATTACGAGCGGTTTTTGGAATAAAAATCCTGAGCGAGAGTAACTATTGTCGGACCGATAGTATTTCAATTTTGTGAGCGAATAAATAACGGGCAACCGCTAGTAAACATCGAACGAGCGAGAGTAAAAGTGTGAAGCTTCGTTTTGTGTGAAAGTCAAATGATTATACGAGAGTGTTAACCACTTATACGAGAGAAATATTGAGCTATACGAGAGTGTCACTGCAATACGAGAGAGATTTCATCTTATCCGAGAGCAATACCATGCGATTCGAGAGCCACGACCTTCTATACGAGAGACCTTCTATCCTGCAAAAAAAAAACTATCTCCTCAAGAGATAGCCTCAAAATAATCGCCAAAATGAAGTTTTGCTTCTGTTACTTTCTGAATATCCACGCCAAGTAAAACTGTAGTAGCAGGTCCGCCAGATTTCTCCACGTCCCAACCGACTAAGTTGCCATGCAACCCTAGTCGTTCGCATTCTCCTTTAATTCCGCTGGATCCTACTGGCCAGACTTGATGCACCAGTCCTGTATTTATAGCTTCTTTAATTTTTTTCAAGTTTGCGATTTTATCACGTTCCTTGATGACTTCCTCGCCGACACTTGGTTTGCCATATGCATACCACTTAATTTCAGCAATATTTTCTTCAGTCTTTTCACCTATCATTGTCACGGCAATTGCCGATTGCAGCGTTTCCATATTTGTCTCACTGCTGCCGGTAAGTTTGGGACATTTTACACCTATTTCGTTAAATAGCTTTTCTATTCCTACGACATATTTCACCCAGCTTTGATCACCAGAAAAGTTATGAACGACGATGGACAGTGGTGTTGCTCCAGCTGCCCATTGCTCTAGTAATGCGACTCTTGCTGCGAAATAGGAAACTATTTCGTCTGGAGTTGAAACTACATCGTCTATTTTTTCTCCGATACCGGCGGAGTTGTCTGTCGTTAAAACAAGTCCATTTGGCAATAAAACTGCATTACGCATGTGTTTTCACTCGTTCCATTACTCCCGTCACAACTGGTGAGACAATCAGGGCGATTGCTGCATTCAAAAAAGTAGCTAGCGTGATAGCCGGTAGCGCAGCTACAAAAAACTCTGGTGAAATAATCCAGTAAAACGGAAGCGTTGCAAGCACACTATTAGCTAAGATAAAGAATACCCATTTCCAAACATGATGCCCTGCTTGATGCAGCTTTGTGTAAACGAATAAAATGATAAACATTTCAGCTGCAATAATTATATGCAATGGTCCTAACGGAAACCCTGCATACAAAGAAGAGGATAAGTGGCCAATTAACGATGCTGCTCCCGCATAAAACGGGGGTAAAAAGGATGCTGCAATTAGAGCTGGCACCGTATCTAAGGCTGCACTTCCGATCCCGACAGGAATCTTGATGAATGCTCCAATTGCAGAAAGTGCTGCAAACATAGCTGCAAGTGTTAATAACCGAAGTTTCATAAGTTTTACTCCTCTACTTTCTTCTCGCTTCCTACGTTTTTAAACACTTTTGCACTGCGCACGTATTCAACGTCTGAAACATTTTCTCTCACATTTGCTACGCGAGCTGCTGCAAATAAATAATCAGATAAGCGGTTTAAATAGCGCTGTACTACAGTGGGAACATCTTCCGCTGTTTTCGTCAATGTCACCGTTAAACGCTCTGCACGTCTCGTAACTGTTCGAGCTATATGAAGTGTTGCCGCAGCTGGAGTTCCCCCCGGTAAGATGAATCGTTCTAAAACTGGTCCTTCTTCAACTAGCACATCGATTCGTTTTTCCATAGCTTCAATTGCTTCATCTGTCATTTTATAAACGCGTTTATTGGAAACATTCGCTAAATCACCACCACAGTCAAATAGCTCATGCTGAATCGTCTCTAAATCCTCTAAAATATCGGCAAATTTTGTTGGATCTAGCTCCGTGACTGCTTTTCCGATAAAGGAATTCAATTCATCTATAGTTCCGTAAGCTTCTACACGGATATCGTCCTTGTCCGTTCTTCCCCCGATTAAACCTGTTTGTCCTTTGTCACCCGTTTTAGTGTAAATTTTCAATTTGTCCATCTCCCTTTATTGTTTGTGAAATACCGTACCAAATTCGTGTCACACTATCTGCTTTTGTAAAAAGCTGCTGATAAAACCGACCAACATCATCTCGAAGCTTGCGCATATTTGCATCCATCGGCACAATTCCTCGACCGATTTCGGTTGCAATGACGAGCACTTCTGTTTGCTCATTCCATTGTTCCATTTTCTTGAGTAACTCTACACTCTTATGTTCTAACAGTTTTTCAGCGCCCGTAACAACGATCACTTCTACATTTGGCAATAAAACATGCGCATCCGCTTCCACATCTAGCCATTGCACATTGCGTCCGCGAACTCTTTGCTCTACATAAGCTCGCTTTCCATTAAATGCTCCACCGAAAATGACGTGCATCGTTTCCCCTCCAACACCGCTTTTTTATCTGGCCAATTCAATGTAAACATACTTCCATGAAGTACTTCCCAATCCCAAAAACTCTTTTCTTCACTTGCAAACTTGGTCAACAAAAATCGCATAGGTCCACCATGAGTAACGATAATAGGTTGCTCAAACTTTTCACTTGTTTCCAAGAAAGCTTGTAAAACTCGACTTCCCAACGCTTCCAATGACTCTCCATTTGGTGGAGCTAATTGCTGCTGATCATTAAGCCAATTTCTGTATGAATCATCTTCTTTTAATTCATTATATGTTTTTTGTTCCCAATCACCAAAGGAGCATTCCCGAAAATTTGCATTCACTGTATAAGGAGTTCCACCGAAAACCTCCGCTGCTGTTTGCTTGCAGCGCACCAAATCACTACCTACAACTTGTCTATTTTCATTAGGGAATTTTTTGATTTTCAGACCGCCAATTATCGGTTCGTCGGTCCAGCCGATATACTTTTTGTCACGATTTCCTTTGGTTGGTAAATGCCTTATGAGAGTAACAGTAAAAGGGTTAGCCAAAGTACCACCTCCGACATTTCTACACTTGCACCGAGTAAATCCCCTGTGACTCCCCCGAAGTTTCTCAACATCCAATTTCGGAACATACAAATAAAAGTAAATAACACTATGAAGACAGTAACGGCAACCATCCAATTGGTCATCCACCCTAATACACCAATGCCGATAAAAAAGTTAAACACTACTGCAATGAGCACGACATTCGCATTCATTTTTTGCTTAAAGTAATAAGCAAGTCCACTCGTTTTAGCACTTGCCGTTATTGAAAATAGTACTGTGAGTGTTGCTCTTGAGAAAAATGGAATAAGCAGGGCGAAAATCCAATGAAATGATCCGGCCGATAGAACCTCCGATACAATAATTACTTTGCCGAGTACTAAAAAAACAACCGCCATCACACCAAATGCACCGACTCTCGGATCCTCCAGTATTTCGAATCGCTTCAGTCGATCCTTATAGGAAAAATATGCATCTGAAGTATCGATAAATCCGTCCATATGGAGACCACCTGAAAGCATAATACCAAGAAGTACAATACTAAACGCCGTCATTTGTGTACTCAAATCAAAATAGAGAACCAAACAAGCAATCGCCCCAATGCCAGCTCCTATCCAAGGGAAAACACTGTACATTGCTGTTATCGATCGTTTTTCCATCGGCAGGTTTTTATGTATTGGAAGGACGGTGAAAAATTGAAGTGCTAACAAAATGCTCTTCATTTTATTGCCACATCGTTCCCTAAAAGGCTTAATATTTTTTCCCATTTCACATGCTTTTTAAAATGGCTTGCCCATTCATCAATTTGTCCATCTGATGTCTTTTGCCCGCTTTTCTCTTCGCCATCTTCTTCTTCGAATTCATTTGGAAAATAAGGGATAACTCCTAAAACGTCTATTCCTGTGTAAGATTCGATGAAACTTATTCCGTCTTGAAACAAGGAAACGTCCCCTTGAAACTTATTTATAATAATCCCATTTACACGTACTCTCTGTGGCTCTGGCAGTAGAGCAAGCGTACCGACTATAGATGCAAAAACACCACCATATTCAATATTAGCTACTAAAATAACTGGAACATCTGCCATATCTGCCACTCGCATATTCACTAATTCTCGATCACGTAAATTTACTTCCACAGGACTGCCTGCCCCTTCTAATATCAAATACTTATATAAAACAGACAGCTTGCTTAAACTATTTTGGATAAGCTCTTGTCCTTTTTCAAAAAAATGCTCCCGGTAGTGCATGCCGCTCATTGTATTCAGCTTTTTACCTAGAATAATAATATCTGACTCCATATTTTTTGTTGGCTTCAATAATATGGGATTCATTTCGGGTAAATAAGAGGTGTTCGCCGCTCTTGCCTGCAAAGCCTGTGAAACGCTTATTTCCAACCCATCTTCTGTTTGAATACTTAAACCTGACATGTTTTGTGATTTAAAAGGGGCAACTTGCTTACCTTCATTTGCAAGGAGTCGGCAAATAGCTGTACATATCAAACTTTTCCCTACACTAGAAGCAGTACCTTGCACCATTAAGCCCTTCATCTAATCCCTCACTTCCACTGATGACCGATGCCATATTCCATTTCAAAGGCATGATCTGCATTTGCTACAAGCTGTTGATGGATCCGGCCGATCCAAGCTTGATAGAGAGCTGTAAATTCATAACTTGATAAAGCTTCATCGAGCACTTCATTTGAAACAATGACGACTACTTGAGCTTTTTCTAATAGCTGATTGATTGTCACATATAGCTGCTTTTCTACTTCTTCCATTTGACCTTCATACAGTTCGTTAGCTAGCCACGTAGTGACACAGTCCCACAGGATCCCATCGCCTTGCTGAATTTTAGATACGACTTGTTCAAAATGGCGTGGTTGCTCGATTGTAATCCAATCTACTGGGTAGTTTTCACGGTCGTCTTGGTGCCTTTGTATGCGCGCTTTCATTTCGCTATCAACTGCAACCCCAGAAGCGATATACACATTTCGTTTTGCCTGCTCATTCATTAAATAATGTTCTGCAAAGTTGCTTTTACCACTGCGCACACCGCCAGTTATGAAGACAAGTTTTCCTCGAACCACATAGTCATCTCCTTTTGCAAATACCCCATTTGTGAACTTTCTTTCATGCCTATCCGAAACCATTTTCCGTCTAGTCCTTTGAAATTCTCGGTATGCCGGAGTACGCACCCTTTAAGCAATAAATACTCAAAAAATTCCTTTGAACGAGCAGGATCCGGTAATTGAAAACAAATAAAATTAGTCGAAGATGGTAACACAATGCAGTTCCATTTCTCTAAGAACAACGTCATTTGTTCGCGCATTTCTTTTGCAAAAGTAATTGCTTTCATTCGGTAATCTTCCTCCAGCAAACACTCCGCTCCAATTGTTGTCGCGATGGCATTACTATTCCAATGTGGCATTCTTGAACGTACGTCGTTTACGATTGTTCCACTCGCCAGCGCGTACCCAAGTCGAATGCCAGGAATTGCATACATTTTCGTCATCGATCGTACGACAATAACGTTTGGAAAGTCCTTCAAATACGGAATAAATGATTCTTTTTCATCTATAAAATCTAGAAATGCTTCGTCTAAAATGACCTCACATTTATATCTTCTAGCGTATTTTGCTATTTGAATAATTTCTTCTAATGGAATTAAATATCCAGTTGGATTATTTGGTCTACAAATATAAATCACTTCTGCAAACTCAACTTCATCGAGCACTTCGTCCAAAGGGAGCTTGCCAGTCGCAATTATCTCTTTTATGAACACTTTGTAAGGAGCTAATGTTGCCTCATACTCTGAAAAAGTTGGATGAATCAATACAGCACGTTTATTTTCATATCGTTTGGCAAGGCTTGCGAATATTTCCGCTGCCCCATTTCCAATGATTATATTTTCACATGACACATCGTGATAGTTGGCTACGGCGGATAAAAAAGGCTCTCCAAGTGGATCTGGATATTTCGTAATTAGGGGTGCATACGATTCCCACCGTTCATACACAAACTTTGGAGGTCCTAATGGATTTACATTTTCACTATAGTCAATTACCGTTTCCGGGATTTCTATTCTTAGCCGTTCATAAACGTGATGAGCATTAGCTCCGTGATTAGGTAATGCCAAACAAAATCCCTCCAATGACCATCATCCACAGCCAAAATAGAACTACAGCCGTATTCAAATGAGAAATGGTACTTAATATATGGGTTGGCGATAATGGAACCTCTCCAATTCCCATAAGTGCACGATTAGAAACAATCCCTTTATATGTATTAATACCGCCAAGTTGAATGCCTAGCTGATAAGCGGTGGCCGCTTCCAAATAACCACTATTGGGACTTGGGTGTTTTTTCGCATCTTGCCACCAGCCTTTCATCCGTTTGCTAAAAGGCAAGTTGCTCTCTTTCTTGCCCCATAGCATAATGAGATAGCCTGTCAGTCGGCTTGGAATATAGTTCGCAATGTCGTCTAGCTTTGCAGCTGCATATCCGAAGTCCTCGTATTTTTCATTTTTATAACCGATCATAGAATCGAGCGTATTTATCGCTTTATATAGCCACAGTCCTGGTGCTCCGGCGAACACAAATGCATAAAAAAGCGGAGCAGTTATTCCATCACTAATATTTTCAGATACTGTTTCCACAACTCCACGAGTAATTTCTTGTTCATTTAATTTGTCTGTATCACGACCGACAATCCAAGAAAGTTTTTGTCTAGCTTCAAGTAAATCTTTTGCAATCAACGGTTTATATACATCCATTGCTGCCACTTTTAAACTTTTTTGAGCAAGCCCAGAGGCAATCAGTATACTTTCCACTGCAATTCCTACCCATAGATGAACCGAATAAGCACCTAATAAAATTGCAATTGTTAAGGAGAAAGTTACACCAACTACGATTAAAACAAGCAGTAATCCTTTCGCCTTGCGAGCTTTTCCTTTATTCAACCAGCTTGTTAGCTTCGAAATGAGCGTTCCGATAAATTTAACCGGATGCGGCCAATTCGGTGGATCGCCAATTATTCGGTCCAATATTAAGCCCAACGCTATAGCAATTATATGTGGACCCATATTATTTCCAACCCTTTGCTTTTTTGTATATTTGAATAGCTTCCACTGTACATTCATATACACCGAGTCCGATTTTTTTTCCTATTTCCGTAATTGGACCAGCATATGGGATTTGTCGACCTTTTTGTGTGGCCGCTATTAGTACACTATCGGTTGAGGTTCCAGTTGCAATCGTCCCCGTACGAGGATCCTTAACCTGTTCAAAAGCGAGTGCTTTCGTTTTGGATTCGGTCGCTGTAATAACTGCTTGAATAAAAGCCTCGTCGGTCAGTTCACCGTTGACAATTATCCATGTATTGATGGTTCCGATTGCTGGAAGCATCTCTACTTCATGTGCTCTAGAGACGTCCACCGCATTCCCTACTCCTGCGGTAACCATAATGACGATGCTTCCAAAAGGTGTGTCATATTCTTTAATGACAGCATCGGTTGTTTTTACCGCAGTCATCATTCCAACTGTATCTGCTTCAGAAAATCCGTTTTTCGCCAAGTATTCAAGCATTTCTTCTTGTACATTATCACAAGCGTAGCTGGCGTCTACTCTTCTATTGACGAAGTTTTTGTACCATCCACTTCCGGCATTAATTACTGCTGACGACCATGTTTTGAGTTGAGTTTCCGCTTGAAAAACAACTAAATCAGCGGTAACTTGAAAATTATCTGCTGTTATTGTTCTATCGCTTCGCTGTTCATTAACATCCGGAAGAATGGTAATTTGGGGCTTTGGTCGTTCCGGATGTGGATTAGTGCTAATGCGGGCTTTGTACACCGTTTCAATTTGATCTTTTTTCACTACTTCTTGCGGTGCACCTAATACTTTTACCTCTCCTTGATTCATCAAAAGCAAACGATCACAGTACAGGGAGGCAAGATTTATATCATGAAATATACTAATAATCGTAATTCCCTTTTCAATTGCCTGGGTTTTAATCGTATCGAGCAATTGTTTTTGATGGGCAATGTCTAGATGATTAGTCGGTTCATCTAGTAGCAGTATAGGTGCTTGCTGTGCAAGAGCTTGGGCAACAAATACGCGCTGTTGCTCACCACCAGATAATAGATCCAGCATCTGATGCTCGTATCTTTCCATTGCAGTCAGTTTCATCGCTTCGACAACCGCTTCTTCGTCTTCAGCTGACCAAGACGAGAATAATCCAGTTTGATGTGGATAGCGACCGAGTGCAATCGTATCTCTTACAGAATGTGAAAATGTATGACTATGTAATTGTGGTAAAACGGCCATTTTCTTCGCAAGCTCTTTCGAGGAATAAGATATCAGCGATTTCCCATCAATCATCACATTCCCCGACTCCATATGTAATATTCCGCTTATAACCTTCAGCAACGTGGATTTTCCGCTACCATTGGGACCAAGAATCCCAAGCATTTCTCCTTTCCCAACTTCAAAGGAGACGTTTTTAATGATCATTTTGCGATCATAGCCACCCGATACATTTTCGACTCGTAACATAGGTTAAATGCCTCCTTTTTTTCGTTGTCTAAAGAAAATAAATGCAAAAACAGGTGCCCCTATAAATGCGGTTATTACTCCTATCGGCAACTCCGTTGGGGAAATAATTGTGCGAGATACTAAATCACAAACGATTAATAATGCCGCTCCATTTATAAAGCTTAGTGGTAATACATGACGATTATCCGAGCCGAATAAAAGCCTTGTCATATGCGGTACGACAAGTCCAACAAACCCAATCGTTCCTGATACTGCAACGGCAGTTCCCGTTAACATAGAACCCCCGATTAAGATCATCATTTTTCGTTTTTTCACATTGACTCCTAAATGCTGCGCTCGTTCCTCTCCAAATAGCATCGCATTTAACTCTCTTCTGTTTAACCATAATAAAAAGGTTCCAATAAGGACAAACGGTAAAGCCATTTGGACGAAACTCCATCCTCGCATTGATACACTCCCGAGTAGCCAACCGATAATTTGTCTGAGTTCTTCTCCTGTCAGAGCAATCATTAACGAAATGACGGAGCCTAAAAAAGAACTAAATATAATACCTGTCAAAATAATGGTTTCCATTTTCATCGCCCGATCGACTAGCTTTGCAAACGTAATAACTAGTAGCATCGTAACTAGAGCCCCAATCATACTGAAAACAGGCAATGTATATATCCCTAAAAACGGCACCGAAATACCGAAAAAGAGCGTAGCCACGGCACCTACTGAGGCACCGGACGACACTCCTAACGTATAAGGATCGGCAAGCGGATTTTTTAATAAGCCTTGAAATGCAGCACCTGCAATGGCTAGTGATGCTCCAACTAGCCCTGCAAGCACCACACGCGGCATGCGAATTTTCCAAACAATATTGGTCGCAATTGCATCTGCTCCCGTATCCCATAATGTGCTGATCGGTACCTTGACGGATCCGACCGATACACCAAGCCAAATTGCAACAAAAAGCGCAACTATGGACAGGATGTAGCCGATCAACGCTTTACTCACTAAAAGCCTCCGGGTAGATTGCTTTCGCTACTTCTTCCAATCCTTCTGCAAGACGTGGACCTGTGCGGCTTGTTAGGTTTTCATCTACTTGTACCACTTCATTGTTTTTCACAGCTGTAATAGTATCAAAACCATCTCGAGCTTTCACTTTTTCAACGATGCCTTCCACATAGCTATACATCACGATAATTACGTCTGGGTTGCGATTAACAATTTCCTCTGGCTCCATTTTAAACCAGCCTTCTTGGTCTGCTGCAATATTTTCAGCATTCACCATATCTAAAATTTCTTGCATAAACGTTCCTTTACCAGGTGTATAAATTTCTGGAACGTCCGAGTTTTCTATGAATACTGTTTTCTTCGTTTCAACATTTGCCACTTTTTCTTTCACTTCTTCTACTTTTGCTTTCATGTCTTCTACAATTTTTTGCGCTTCTGTTAATTTGCCAGTAGCACGACCAATCTCCTCGATTGTTGTGTATGTTTGAGCGAAGTCCATTGCATTTTTAACTACGAATATTTTCACACCAGCATCACGAATTTGCTGTAATCCCGCTTCACCCATACCAAGTGCAGATTCATGTGCGAAAACGATATCCGGATTCATTGCTATGATTTTCTCTACATTGAACTCCATTCCACCAATTTTCTCTTTTTCCAGTGCTTCTTCTGGATAATTATCGTAATCATTTACACCGACGATTTCATTATTTAAACCAAGTGCAAACAAAATCTCCGTATTACTTGGTTGCATAGAAACAATTGTTTTTGGTGCTTCTTCCAATGTAATTTCATTGCCGACTGCATCGGTCATTGTTATTGGGAAAGTAGTTTCATCTACTGATGCTACTTGTTGAGTAGTATCGTTATTTTTCTCAGGTTTTACTTCTTCTTGTCCGCATCCTACTAGCAGCAGTACTGCAAGTGCGACGGTCATCCATAATTGCCACAATTTCTTCATTTTACATTCCTCCTATATTGAAGCAACAAAAAAATCCCCCATCCTTTAGATGAGAGATAGATAGGTATAAATCTGCACGAAGTCACAGTGAGCCAGATCTACACCAAACCTATCCTCGTAGGTAAAGGGCGTAAAGCATAAAGGCAGGTTTTCTGACTCATGATGGGTTACATCATTTACAGTGGCGGGACCGTGCTGGACTTTAACCAGCTTCCCTTTTAACTCTAGTAATCCGTAACTAGAGCACCTCTATGCATTAAATTATTCATATTGCTTTGCATTCATTATACCTTATTTTTTCAGACTGTCGACTTCGTTTTCGGGATTGGGAGGTCTGACCTTTGTCGTGATTTTGTATGGTGGCTCTCGTATAGGTGGTTTTCTCTCTCGTTCAGCAACTCCACTCTCTCGTAAAGTAGCTTTTCGCTCTCGTATAAGAGCCAACTTTACATTTACTCGCTCTCGTTTGCTGTTTACTCTCTTTCGTTCCGTGTTTACTTGCGCTCTGGATGCAAATACTCGCGGACGAGGTATGTTTACTCTCGGTTGGATGGGATTTACTCTCGTTTATGATATTTATTCCAAATTATCAAAAGAAAACCCCTCGAGCAACGTCGAGGGGTTGGATTTACATTTGTTCTGGAGCAGATACACCTAACAGGCGTAATGCATTTGCGATTGTTTCGCGTGCTGATGTTACTAGTGCAAGACGAGCTTCTGTTTGTGGAAGATTATCTTCATTTAAAACTTTGTCTGCATTATAGAAGCTATGGAATGTCGTAGCTAATTCTTGGATATAAGTTGCAATACGGTGAGGTGCACGAAGTTTTGCAGCATCTGCAACGATTTGTGGGAAGTCACCAATTTTTTTCAATAAATCTAATTCTTTTTCACTTTGTAATAATTCAAGTGAATCCGTCGATACTTTCATGCCTTGAGTTTCTGCAGAACGCAAAATCGAACAGATACGTGCGTGTGCATATTGCGCGTAGAACACTGGGTTTTCATTTGACTGGGAAACGGCTAAATCTAGATCGAAGTCCATATGAGAATCCCCAGAACGCATACCGAAGAAATAACGTACTGCGTCTAGTCCTACTTCTTCTACAAGCTCACGCATTGTTACAGCTTTCCCTGTACGTTTACTCATTTTCATTTTTTCGCCGTCTTTATATAATTGAACCATTTGAATGACAGATACTTCTAACTTTTCACGCTCGTATCCAAGCGCTTCAATTGCTGCTTTCATACGCGGGATATAGCCGTGATGGTCTGCTCCCCAAATATTTATGAGTTGATCGAATCCACGAACTAGTTTGTCTTCATGGTATGCGATATCTGGCAATAAATACGTGAATGAGCCATCACTTTTAATCAGTACGCGGTCTTTGTCGTCTCCAAATGTAGTGGAGCGGAACCATGTCGCACCTTCTTCTTCAAAAATATGACCATTTGCACGTAATTTATCTAAAGCAACTTCGATTTTACCGTTTTCATATAAAGAAGTTTCTGAGAACCAGTTATCAAAGCCTACACGGAAATCTGCTAAGTCTTTTTGTAGTTTTGCAAGCTCTACTTTTAACCCATGTGCACGGAAGGCTTTATAGCGCTCTTCATCCGACATGGATACGAACTTGTCGCCATGTTCTTCAGCAAGGGCTCCTGCGATATCGATAATATCTTGCCCATGGTAGCCACCTTCTGGCATCTCTTTGTCTAATCCTAAAGCTTGGAAGTAACGAGCTTCTATTGATATAGCTAAGTTATGAATTTGGTTTCCGGCGTCATTAATATAATATTCGCGAGCAACGTCATATCCAGCAAAATCAAGCACATTACATAAGGAATCACCAACAGATGCCCCACGTGCATGCCCTAAGTGTAAGTCGCCAGTTGGATTCGCAGAAACGAATTCTACTTGTATTTTTTCTCCATCTCCCGAAGTGGAACGACCGTAGTTTTCTTTTTCTGTTAAGGCAGCCTTTACTACATCCTGTAAGTAATCTTTACGAACCGTAATATTCATAAATCCGGGACCTGCAATATCAATTTTCTCCATCATTGTTCCAGACAGATTAAGGTTTTCTACGATTGCTTCCGCTACTTGACGAGGATTCTTTTTTGCAAGCTTTGTCAGTTGCATTGCAATATTTGTTGCATAATCCCCATTTGCTTTGTCTCTTGGTGTTTCCAGTTGAATAGCAGGAATTTGTTCTTCACTGACAAGTTCTGCTTTCAATATTGCTTGTTGTAATGCTTCCTTAATGGATTGTTGTAGCTTCTCTACTGCGTTCATTTAATCCGCCTCCGTATAAATTAGTTCTAATGTATATGTACCAGCAACTTCCTCATTGATAATTAGCTCATATTCAACTTGAAAATGACCGTTTTCAAAATGTAGGTGCTTTGTATTTGTTGTAATCATTAAAGTGCCATATGGTGTATCATAGCTTCCTGTTTGAAGTTCTCCACGTTCAAAAGGCAAACGCATTTTAACTCCACCACTTCGTAATATTAATGCATTTTTACCGCTTAGCTTTACAGTTGTTCGAATGGCTTTTTCATCTTGCAGTTCTTCGTAAACTAAATAATACTGGGTACCTTTAAGCGTTAGCGTACCTGAAGTTTCAAAATTAACGGTTTCTGCGGGGACATTCGGATGACGAATCGTGGAAAGTAACTGTATATTCACGGTCTTTTGTAATGACGTAGACATGCCTAACATCCTTTGTAGAAATTTTATTTACATTTTACTATAACCTTCATATTATAGCTTAAATTAAATGCAGGTGACAACTAATCATTCAATTAGTAATTTACTATTTATTGGCAAAAGGTTATAATGGACCGAGATATTTTAAGAAGGTGACCATTATGTTGATTGATTTTATAATAAATTTTTGTATTCTTTTTACTTTTGCAATTCTTACTTATATACCATTTCAAAATAGGTTAAAAGTTTATATTCCATCATCCAAATACACCCCTTATATTCTTGGAATACTAAGTGGATTTACTGGCTGTTTATTAATGTTAACAGCAGTTAGCATTTCAGATTTCGTAATTATGGACGGTAGAATGGCGGTTATTGCATTGTCTGGTGTCTTAGGAGGACCAGTTGCAACTATAATAAGCGGAACAATTATTGGAGTGTTCCGTTTGTTTATGTACGGATATTCTACAACTTCCCTTATTGCAGGAAGTAGCACTATTATAGTGGGAGTGGTTATTGGATTTTGGAGTTGGAAGAAAACGATGACTTTCCGAAACGTTCACTACTTTTTTGGATATTCAATCGTACAAACTTCTATTGTATTAGGTTTCTTAGGTAACTGGAAATTTGAAACGTGGTTGGCCATTATAAGTTTTATATTATATTCCATCTTGTCGTTTTTCATTATTTTTGTGATTTTAAAACAACTTAGCAGCCTCTTTGAAAAGATTAAGCATATTGAAGAGATGTCCATAACAGACTACCTCACTGGTTTGAATAATAATCGGAAATTTCAAGAATATACTTATAATCTTTTATCGAAAGGTGAAATATTTTCACTTCTTTTATTAGATATTGACTATTTCAAAAAAGTTAATGATACATATGGACACCCTGTAGGCGACGAAGTATTGAAAGAATTAGCGCTCCGAATAAAAGAAGCAAGTAATTCCTTTGGGGGTATAGTTTCTCGAAATGGAGGCGAAGAGTTTTCCGTCCTCCTACCAAATACTTCTGAGAATAAGAGCTTAGAAATTGCCGAACTTATTAGACAAGCAATAGAAAAAAATGCCTTCCCGATCTCCACAGGAGAAAAATTAGCCATTACCATTTCAGGAGGCATCAGTACATTTCCACAAGATGCCGCAACAACACATGAATTATATAAGCTTGCTGATGAAGCTCTTTACCTGGCAAAAGCTTCAGGAAGAAATAAAGTAGTACATACCAATCAAAACAAGTTAGTTTAAATATAAAAACGTGATGCCCTAAACAAAGGACATCACGTTTTTATGTTTTCTACTTTACCCAGCCTAAGATCATTTCACGTAGCAATTTACTAGCAGTATTCACTGTTTGCTCCGACGGGTCATAGTTTGGTGCTACTTCGACTAGATCGAAGCCTACTACGTTTACGCCAGAGTTGGCGATTGCGTGGATGGATGCTAGTAGCTCACGGCTTGTGATTCCTCCGCAGTCTACTGTTCCAGTTCCTGGTGCATGTGCAGGGTCGAGTACGTCGATGTCGATTGTTACATAGACGGGACGTCCTTCTAGTGTTGGTAGCACTTTTTTCAATGGCTCCAGCACTTCAAACTTATGGATTTGCATGCCGTTTTCTTTTGCCCAGTCGAACTCTTCTTTCATGCCAGAACGAATTCCGAATGAGTAGACGTTTTTTGGACCAATGTATTCAGCAATTTTACGGATTGGTGTGGAGTGAGATAGCGGTTCACCTTCGTACTCCTCACGTAAATCTGTATGTGCATCCATATGAATAATGACAAGATTGTCATAGTTGTCTGCCACTGTTTTCATGACAGGCCAAGACACTAGGTGTTCGCCACCCATACCGACAGGGATTTTACCGTTTATTAGCAGTTGACGAATAAAACCGGCAATCAGCTCTAAGCTTTTTTCTGCATTACCGAATGGTAGCGGAATATCTCCTGCATCAAAATAATTCACTTCATCTAGCTCGCGATCTAGATACGGGCTATACTCCTCTAAACCAATCGATGCTTCACGGATACGCCCAGGACCAAAGCGTGAGCCTGGACGATAGCTTACCGTCCAGTCCATCGGCATACCGTAAATAACTGCCTGCGCTTCATCATAATTTTGTTTACTTTTAATAAATACATTTCCTGAGTAATCTTCACTAAATCGCATAGACTTACTCTCCTGCAAGATCTTTCACAAATTTCGGTAGTACAAATGCCGCTTTGTGAAGCTCTTTTGTATAATATTTTGTTTCGATATCAAAGAATTGCTCATCTGGTACTTGCAGTGGATCATACTTTTTAGATCCGATTGTAAAGCACCATAGCCCGCTCGGATATGTTGGAATGTTCGCCAAATACATATTAGTAATTGGGAAAATCTCCTTCACATCTTTTTGCACTTGGCGGATTAAGTCTGCCTTAAACCAAGGGTTGTCCGATTGTGCGACAAATAGACCGTCTTCTTTTAATGCTTTCGATATTCCAGCGTAGAAGCCTTTTGTAAACAGATTTACAGCAGGTCCTACTGGTTCAGTAGAATCTACCATAATTACGTCATATTCATTTTCAGATTCTGCGATATGCATGAACCCATCCCCCACTTGAACATCTACGCGTGGGTTTTCTAATTCACAAGCAATTTCTGGTAAGTATACTTTTGAATACTCAATAACTTTTCCATCTATATCAACAAGTGTTGCTTTCTTCACTTTTGGATGTTTCATAATTTCACGAATTACTCCACCGTCTCCACCGCCAACTACTAACACATTTTCAGGATTTGGATGTGTGAATAAAGGAACATGTGCCACCATTTCATGGTATACAAATTCATCTTTTTGCGAGGTCATTACCATGCCATCTAAAAAGAGCATATTTCCCCATTCTTCTGTTTCTGCCATTTCTAGCAGTTGAAAATCTGTTTGCTCGGTATGAAGAGTGCGTTTCACCTTCATTGTGATGCCAAAATTCTCGGTTTGCTTCTCTGTAAACCAAAATCCAGCCATTTATCTATCTCCGTTTCTATAATTAATTTTTGGTATTTATAAAAAAATAAATACATTGAAAGTATAGTGCTTTTTGACAAAAGTGCAATACTTTTTTGTTTACCCGTTTAATTTGAATCTATTGTTCTCATACTAATGAAAACATCATTTAGAACGGAGTTGATTTCATGGGGCGTATTCAACATAGAAAAAAAGTCATCCGAAGCAAACGATGGAAAAGGCTATTACTTATAAGTATTGCCGCTAGCTGTGCACTTTTTAGCGCACTCCTCACGCTCCGAATATACGCACAAATTGTAGGTGCCCCTATGATTCAAGTGCCAATTTCCTCCGTTTTTTTAGACAATCAAGGAAATGTTATTGGTGATCGTTTTGAGGATCAACGTAGATACTGGATTTCATTGGAGGAAATGTCTCCTTTTCTACCTCAAGCCACTGTAGCAGTAGAGGATCAGGAGTTTTATGAGCATCACGGGTTTGATTATTCTCGGATTGCTTCTGCTATTTTAAAGGATATTAAAGCGGGTAAAAAAGTGGAAGGTGCAAGTACCATTACGCAGCAATATGCTCGAAACTTGTTTTTAACGCATGAAAAGTCTTGGACTCGAAAAATAAATGAAGCGTTGTATGCGTATCGTCTAGAGCTATTCTACGAGAAGGAAGAGCTGCTAGAAGGATACTTGAATACGGTGTACTTTGGCCATGGTATGTATGGAGTCGAAGCTGCTAGTAGATTCTATTTCGGAAAGAGTGCCAAATCTTTAACTCTAGCAGAATCTGCACTATTAGTCGGTATTCCGAAAGGTCCTACTTACTATTCACCTTTGGTAAATGAAGAAAAAGCAGTAAATCGCCAGCAGCTCATCCTTCGATTGATGGAAAATCAACAATTGATCACTAGCGACCAAAAGGAACGTGCTATAAACGAAAAATACGTATTAAAAGCGGATGATTCCTTGATTAAGCGAAAAACTGCTCCATACTTTTTGGAGGAAGTGTGGAAAGAGGCTACAGAAATTGCGTTGGAAAAAGGGCGTCGAATTGAAGAAGGTGGCTGGACGATTGAAACAACGTTAAATAAGCAGCATCAACAAGTAGCAGAAGAGATGATTGAAAAGTGGATGCCAGATGGAGAATTACAAGTAGCATTCGTCAGTATGGAGCCAGATACCGGTTATGTGACAGCGATGATCGGTGGACGTAATTTTGCGGAAAGTCCCTACAACAGAGTTACACAGGCTAAAAGGCAGCCTGGTTCTACGATAAAAGCGCTATTATTTGCGGCAGCTTTAGAAAATGGATTCTCACCACTTACGTATATGAAAAGCGAACGAACTATTTTCACCTATGATAATGGGCGCAGAGAATATGAACCCAAAAATGTGAACGGAGAGTTTGCTGATCATCCAATTTCCATGGCTCAGGCACTTGCTATTTCTGATAATATATATGCGGTTAAAACACTAGAACAAATTGGCTATAAGCCTTTTCAACAATTAGCAGAAAGATTTAACTTGGATATGAACGTCAAGGATACACCCGCTACAGCGCTCGGTACTACGGAAATTTCTCTTTTAGAGATGACTAAGGTTTACAACACTATATCTGCTGGAGGAATTCAGCAAGAACCTACATTTATTACTAAAATTACAGATAATAGAGGAAACGTCATTTATGATATTAAAGAAAGTGATGTAAAAGGTAAAAAGGTATTAACTGAACAAGACTCGTTTATATTATCCCATTTACTCACAGGCATGTTCGACCCGGTTTTCAATGATTACTCTCCTGCTACAGGAATCAGTATTCGGGCAAAACAAACGAGACCTTACGCAGCGAAATCGGGAACTACGAATACTGACCAATCTTTGATAGGCTTCTCTCCTCAGTTAACAGCAGGTGTATGGAATGGATACGATCAAGGAAAACAGGTTAGCGAGGCCGAGGCAAGACAAGTAACAAAGCAAGTATGGATTGAATTTATGGAAGCTGTCCATCAGGGACTTCCAGTCGAGCCTTTCATCGCTCCAGATGGTGTGCAGGGCGTCATCGTTGATATTGAAACAGGCGGAATTGCTACTTCTGCCTGTGAAAAACAACGACTTGTTTATTTGAAGAAAAAAGATGTTCCAACGAAGCTTTGTACCGATCCTAAATTGAAGCAACAAACATTCGAGCCGAAAGTGGAAGATTCTGTTCCATGGTCTATCTTCCCATTTAATTTATTTGAATAAAATAATGAAAGCGCAAGTGCCTATTTTAGCCCTGAAAAGCGCTGGAAGAATAGCAATAAAGACGTTTTTTGCCTTTATTCACTAGTCTGAAGCGACTCGAGGGTCTAGGCGCTGGAGTCTGTATGGAGATTTACTTGTAGAAAGTTATCCATAAGCCAAAGTTTATTTGCAAAAATATAAAAAGCATTCTCCTACCTAATTCTAGGTAAGAGAATGCTTTTTCTTAGCTTGGCTTTCTGTAAAAAGAATGCGTTTATTGGATTGGGTGTCAATTTGCACAAACCATTTACTTACTCGAGTCCACTAAGTGTCCTAGCATTACTTGGAAGTAAGCTTTAACTAAATTGTACTGTCTTTTTACTTTTAATTCAACCACCTAAACAGACTATTTGAGTTGATAGCTTAAACAGTTAAGTCTTGGTGTAGCTTTGCGTCGCTTCTGTCCCACATTTCTTTGTTATGAGACTGCAAAAATTCACTTAAAATATTTTTGGAACGATCATCCATAAAATCGACTAAAATTTGTCGTTTCATCGATTTGTCCATTCGATTCACATGATCAGCCAAATTTTTATAGCCGCGGCGTTTTTCACGGTTGATAATCATCTCACAGGCACTAACTCCAGCAAAATACGGTCCTTGTGGATTGTAATCTATCGTGACCCACACAAGCCAATATGGTTTCCCTCCAGCTGAGTCTTCTCGGTTCGTTGTAAATTTAATACCACGCTCCGTGTCACTTCTGGCATGCATCGCTCCGATTTCGACTTGTGCAATGCCTTCTTCTATATCAATAATGACTGGAGATACATTCTCTAAAGAAAGAGAACCTATTCCGAATCCTTTATGTCCATCGGTCGGATCATTTTTTATAATCGTAAAGCCAATCTTTTGTTTTGGTTTTTCTTCATTTGCCATTCGACAGTTCCCTCCGTTCTGTTATGATACTAGTATACAGAAAATTTCACTAAAGGAGGAAACGAAATGCCATATGTAACCGTTAAAATGCTTGAAGGTCGAACAGATGAACAAAAAAGAGCGCTTGTTGAGAAAGTAACCGCAGCAGTTTCTGAAACAGTTAATGCACCTGTGGAGAACGTTACTGTATTTATTGAGGAAATGCCGAAGAATCATTATGGAACTGCTGGTAAGTTGTTCAGCGATAAATAATTCAAACCGAGATGAACCCTTTTCAGTTGGGGTTCATTTTTTATTTCATTTATTTAATAAAACCTTTAATAAGTAATACCATTGATTTTCGTTACAGTCGGACGCTTTCCGCGGGCGAGGCCGAGCCTCCTCGTTCGCTTCGCTCTCTGTGGGGTCTCGACTTTCTCGCTTATCCCGCTGGAGTCGCCGACTTTCACTACAATCAATAAATAGAGTAATAATTTATCCATTAAGAAAAAGAAGCGTTTATGATAAACACTAGGAATAGGCAGATCATAAATATCAATCTGTAGCATTATTGTTAGTTGAGTCAATTTCATAATTTCTTATTTCAATATAAAACACGAATATTAATGTGGAATTATATTCAATTATTCATTTATTTAAAGTGGACTTCATTGATTGGAGCGGATATCAACTTTGTTCAGATTTTACTACTAATTTTCCCCTTAGCTTTAATAAAAAAGAGCCATCCTATTGGATAGCCCGTTCATTCATGAGATTCATGACAAATGTAAATGCCTCGTCTATTTCTTCTTTTGAGAAGTTAAGTTTTCCTTTTACGACGTGAAGTTTTTCGATCTGCTCCTCTTTTGGGAGGTGATCGAAATACAATAATGTTGAAACTAACTCTAGAAAACGAGAACTTTTATCTTTCATGTGGTTAATGCATGCTACTAAATCACGCGTCGCTTCAGGTACTTGAGCCATTTGCATGAAATGCTCGCCTGCGTCGGTCATTTGGTATTTATATTGTACATAGGAGCCTTTATCTTGTCGTTCTTCCTGTAAAAATCCCATATTGCATAATTCTTCAATTCGTAAGGTAAGCTCTTCTGAATAAGGGCCATAAAAATGGAATTCGTACTTTTCCTTATATGGATATTGCAGTTTTTTTGCGATGTAAATCATTTTTTGCAGTTTTTTTCTACCGGTAATGCCGTTTGCTGCTCCGATAAATTGCACAATTTTAGCATGTTCTTCTATCAATTAGACCCCTCCTTTACTTTCAATTACATTAAGTCAATAAATCGAGTATTTGTTTTTTTAGTGCTTTCTTCTTTCCATCCTTTGTTAAAATATCCTCTGGGAAATATAATTTATGATCTGTTCTTCTTTTTCCAGAAATCGCCTCTACTATTTCGGATTCTCTAGAGAGCTCTCGGATTTCTCCGTTCGGCTTCAACAAGTGAATTGGTATGCGTTCCCCTTCTTCCCCTGGACGGTAAAAGTCATAAGGCAAATCTGAAGAGGAATCGAAAACAAGGTAATACTCTGGGTCTATACTCGCTTTTTTGAATAGCAACTCCAACTCTTTCATTTTCATATAATCTTTAGCTAAATCAAACTCAATATATTGAAATAACTTTCGATTCACAAAACGGTTACTCAAGTCAGATAAAATTGGATCTTTTTCAGTCATCCAAAGCTGAAAATAAGTCAATAAAACCCCTTCATCTAATGCAAGGTACTCGTCTAGTGTGTATGTACTATCAAAGAAACCTTTAAAATGAGTCGGCTGCTGGTCGAAGTCATATCCCATCTCACTCAATGCTTTTGCTCTATGCAAAATTTTCGTCAAAACTACTTCCGCACTGCGAGAAACTGGATGAAAATACACTTGCCAATACATTTGATATCTACTCATTATATAGTCTTCAACTGCATGCATTCCGCTCGATTTGATGACGACCTGATCTTCTCTTGGTCGCATCACGCGCAATATTCGTTCCATATCAAAGTGTCCATAACTTACTCCAGTAAAATACGCGTCTCTTTGTAAATAATCCATTCGATCAGCATCTATTTGACTCGATATTAAACTAACTACCTGCTTGTTTGGGTACGTTTTACCGATAACGTCAGCTACTCGCTGTGGAAAATCGTCCTCAACTCTTTTTAAGATCTCATTGACTTCGGTATCACCAAGTATTATTTGTTGGGTGAAATATTCATGGTCTAACCCGAACACATTTTCAAACGCATGAGAAAAAGGACCGTGCCCTAAATCATGGAGAAGAGCCGCACATAGAACTATTAGCCTTTCAGAATCATCCCATTCCGGACGTCCACTAAAACTATCATCTACTATTCTTCGTACAATTTCATACACACCTAAAGAGTGATTGAAACGGCTATGTTCAGCACCATGAAAAACTAGATACGTAGTTCCAAGCTGTTTAATACGGCGAAGACGTTGAAATTCTTTTGCGCCAATAACATCCCATATAACCTGATCGCGTACATGGATGTAGCGATGAACTGGATCCTTAAACACTTTTTCTTCTGCTAGCTTTTGGGTCGCATAGCTCATTTTTCCACCCCCGAAATGTTTATTGTCATTAAGTATTCATTATAAAGAAAAAAGCCGCGTATGGAAAGGCGGCAAAAGTTCGTATTAATCTGCTATCTTGGCACGTACTTTTTCCATTAATTCGTCTTCCGTTAATGCTGCAACGGGACGGTTATTGATAAAAGCGAATGTTTTTTTACGTCCGGGACCGCAGTATGATTGACATTCCTTCACTTCAATCTCTGCCTCTGGATCAATCGCTTTGAGTTTTGGAATTAATGTTTTTAAATTGACGGCCTGACACTCATCGCAAACTCGAAAATGGTTTGCCATCGTTCACAACCCCTTTGATATTTTTAAATAATTGAAACTGTAATAGTCTACAGGTCATTGTATCTTAAAGTTTATATTGCTATCAAGTGTATATTACGTGAATAAAAGAGCAATAAGTTGACCATTATGTTAATAGAACAACGAAACTATGAACATGGTAGGAGGAAAAACATGGTAAAGATTAGACAAGACGCCTGGATGACTGAAAATGATGAAATGCTAGCCGAGCTGGTATTACGTCACGTTCGCGAGGGTAGCACGCAACTAAACGCATTCGAGGAAGCTGGTGATGCATTAAGTCGAACTGCAGCAGCATGTGGATTTCGCTGGAATGCAGTCGTTCGCCATCAATACGAAAATGAGTTAAAGGAAGCGAAAAAAGAAAGAAAAGAAAAGCTTCGTATTTTAGGAAAAGATTATAGAAGAAGAGGAAACGGAATTTATCTAGCAAAATCACAAGACGATGAGGATCGTGCACAATCCATTCCAGTATCTGCACTATCAATTGACATTATCATTGCATATCTAGTACGTTTGCAACATAGTGATTCAGATATTTCTAGATACCGTCATCTTTCCACTATTGCAAATGAAAAGATTCGTAAATTAGAAAGCGAGCTTGCGAAGCTTGAAAAAGAAAATGCAGCTATCAAACAGGATTACGAGCAATTTGTACAAATCATGAACCGCGCAAGACGTCTCGTCACATTAAATGAAGAAGAAGTTCCAGTAGTACCCGTTTTTCAAATGGAGAAGAATGGAAATCTTGTATCTAAAGAACCACCAATCGTTTAGTAGATTGGTGGTTCTTTTTTGGTTTGGAAACAGTATGTGCTGTTGGAGTATTCCAAGTTTTGTTAGCGTTGCTCTCGTTTAGACCGGAATCTCTCCCGTAAGTCTAAACTTTTTCTTCCCTACCCGATTTCTATATTACTTCTCTAGCATTTTTTTATTTCGATCGACTACTCGCTGCATGTAAAATAAATACAGGTCCATTTCATCGGGTGTGACAGATTGATTGATAACCGTATTGGACAATTGTTGTAGCAGCTGTTGGATACGAATGACGATATCCTCTACTCTGAACGATGTACCTAGTAGTTCATTCATAGATGCCATTACTTCTGGTTTAATAACGGGATATGTAAACTTTGTGGATTCTCCCTGAATCCCGATTTCGTAAAAACTACGAATCAGTTCTGCTCGTTCACTCCCACTGCCTTCAATGCATAAATACACTTGAACCGCAATTCCCTGTCGCAGTCTGCGCTGAGAAATTCCTGCAAACTTTTTGCCGTTTATACTTAAATCATATGAACCTGGACAATACGATCCTATAATTTCATAAGCTTCTATTTTATCTTCTGCCTCAGGAAATAAAAGCTGAACAAATGCCAGCATTGCTTCATAGCCAGTAGGTATATCAATTGCTTGGTTTGCTTCTGGCAAAATAATAGATACATTCAATACACCTTCATCTAAAACTACAGCTAATCCCCCCGAATTGCGTACGATTGGGGAATAGCCCTGTGTGCGAAGAAAATCCTGTGCGTCCACTACAAACGGTAGTCGGTGATCTTGTATACCTAACACAACCGTTTGATCGTGCACCCATGTGCGTACGGTCGCTGGTGACTGCCCTTGTCCCACTAAATGACAAAGTAAATCGTCCGAAGCGAATGATTCGAGTGCAGATCTATTTTTACCACTAAGCGATTGATCCCAAAACCGCCACTTTTCTTGTTGCAATAAATCTTCTATCTGTGACATGTGACTTCTCCTTAAATAAGTGCTTGTGCAGCAGTAATATAAGCTAGCTTATATACATCATCTGCAGAACAACCTCGTGATAAATCGTTTACTGGTGCATTCAATCCTTGTAAAATAGGACCAATTGCTTCAAATCCTCCAAGACGCTGAGCAATTTTATAACCAATATTCCCAGCCTCTAAGGAAGGGAACACAAATACAGTTGCATCCCCTTGCACTACTGCAGCTGGAGCTTTTGATGCAGCGATTGACGGAACAATGCTCGCATCGAATTGGAGCTCTCCCTCTATTAGAAGATTTGTGTCCAATTGTTTAGCTAATTCAGTAGCTTTCACTACTTTTTCTGTTTCCTCTGACTTGGCAGAGCCTTTTGTAGAGAATGATAGCATCGCAACTTTAGGTTCTATCCCAAAAGCGGCAGCAGTTTTAGCACTTTCTACTGCTATTTCTGCTAAATCCTCGCTCGTTGGTGCAATAGTTATCGCGCAATCAGCGAATACATATCGAATATCCTCTTTCACCATGATGAACGATCCACTTGTTTTAGAGATTCCTGGCTTCGTTTTAATAATTTGCAATGCAGGGCGCACAGTTTCGGCAGTCGTATGCGCTGCTCCACTTACCAAGCCACTTGCTTGCTGCATATATACGAGCATCGTCCCAAAATAATTGACGTCCTGTAGAATTTCTCTTGCTTGTGCTTCTGTTGCTTTCCCTTTTCGCCGTTCTACGAAAGCAGCAACAAGTTCGTCCATTTCTTCATATTTTTTTGGATTAATAACAGTTAAAGCGGAAGGAATTTCTTCTTCATTTCCAATAATGATCGGACGAATGATCCCTTCTTCTTGCAGTTTCAGAGCCGCAGAAATAATCCTTTCATCATTTCCCTCAGGCAAAATAATAGATAAATTAGCATCCTTAAGTCTCTCTTTTATCTCTTGAAAAAAGTCCGCCATTCCTTCTCCTCCTACGCTCGTTTTTGTTCCTTCAAGCATACACGAGTTTGTCACAGATTGTCATGTGAAAGCCGTGCCATTAGAAGAAATGTTAGAATGTATATGATACACTTAATATGCGATTATTTAATTTAAAGGAGTGTCATAAATAATGAATGAAGCAGCAATTACATTAGATGGTTGGTACGTGTTACATGATTTCCGCCAAATGGACTGGGCATCATGGAAACAAGTAGATCCGGAACTACGCAAACAAGCTACAGATGAATTCGTAGCATTTTTAGATGAAATGCAACTAGCGGATGATGCTAAAACGGGAGCACATGCTTTTTACACAATCGTCGGGCAAAAAGCAGATTTTATGTTAATGACATTACGTCCTACAATGGATGAGCTTCAAGAACTTGAAGCAAGGTTTAATAAATTAACAATAGCGGACTTCACGATTCCTGCTTATTCATATGTTTCAGTAGTAGAATTGTCTAACTACCTAGCTGGTGAATCTAACGAAGATCCATATCAAAATCCACATGTACGTGCGCGTTTATACCCTGAGCTTCAACGCTCTCAATACATTTGCTTCTATCCAATGGACAAGCGCCGTGACGGTGATGACAACTGGTATATGCTTCCAATGCAAGAGCGCAAAGATTTAATGCGCAGCCATGGTTTAATCGGCCGCAGCTATGCTGGTAAGGTAAAACAAATTATCTCGGGTTCAGTAGGATTCGACGATTTTGAATGGGGCGTAACATTATTCTCCGATGACGTACTTCAATTTAAAAAGTTAATATACGAAATGCGTTTTGATGAAGTAAGCGCTCGTTATGCAGAATTTGGTTCATTCTTCACAGGCACAATTCTTGCCGGCGAAAAACGCTCTACATTTTTTAATATCTAAGAGGAATAGGCTGCAGTAATGCAGTCTTTTTTATTTGTCCTTTTTTGACTTCCAATATATCCCGAAGAGCGAGTAATTAAAGAGTGAGCGCTAGTAAAAAACAAAGAAGCGAGAGTAAGCACAGCGGCTCTGAGAGTAATCCGATCAGCTCCGCAAGTATTCGTTGAATGAAATCGAATAACCGCGCTTTATACAGACATGATTCATTATTTTCTAACTGGATGCATAGTGTATGGGTAGGAGGTGATACCTACCTAGACTTTAAGAATATCCGTAAGCTAGAAATTTAATCGAGAAAGGATGCATGAATGGTTCAATATTATTGGCACCCAGGAGTTTTCCCCCAACAACAGCAGCAACAGCAAATGCAACACCCTATGACCCCACCTCAAATACCAGCAGCTACTAGAGGACAGGAAGAATCTTACATTGAAAATATATTACGAGCAAACAAAGGTAAGTTAGGTACATTCTATTTTACTTTCGAGAACAACAGAGAAAGAAATAATTTTGTAGTTACCGGCTATATAGAAGCGGCCGGTCGCGATCACGTTATTATTAGTGATCCAAATGGTAAACGATACTTAATGCTTATGATTTATTTAGACTATGTAACATTTGATGAGGAAATTAATTATTACATGTGATGCTTCAAGCTTATTCGTTTTGCGAATAAGCTTTTTTTGTTAAGCTACGTTAAAGGTGAGGGTTTATTTTTCTATATCTTGCTAACCACCAGTTAGGGTCAAAAATAGCCCATTTCAAATAAAAGTTCTTAGTAAAGTTTCAATAAATTATTTAATAATTGCTATCTGATTCCTACCTTCTTCTTTTGCTTTATATAACGCATTATCTGACTTTGTGATTAACTCCTCTTCAGAATCTCCATTATAAAAAGATACTCCAATGCTGATTGTAAAATTAATACGTTCATTTTTATAAATGAACTCTGATTTCTCTACATCCGCACGTATACGTTCTGCTATTATTAATCCCTCCGCAACATCGGTGTTTGGCAGAATAACCGCGAATTCTTCTCCACCAAAACGTACGAAAACATCAGAGTTTCTTACGTTATTGCTAATAATACTTGAAGTATGTCTAAGAGCTTCATCCCCACATTGATGACCATAATTATCATTTACTTTTTTGAAATGATCTATATCTAACATCATAAAAACTAAAGAACTGTTCGTCCTTTTATAAATAGGAATACTTTTTTCCATAAAAAGTTCTAAATATCTTCGATTATAAATACCAGTTAATGGATCTGTAATGGTCAGCTCTTCTACTTTTAGTAACAATTTATAAGATTTGTTTATGAAGTATCCAATAGTTAGAATAATAGACCAATTAATAAGCGAACCTAAAATAAGTGCGTTAATTTCGCTATTATCAGGGTTAATTTGCTGACTAAACTCAGTTGTGTACTTCAAAAAGCTATAAAAGATTCCAGACCCTATAATTACTTTCCATTTAGGATACATATTTGCAATCAAGATTATTGGAATCAGAGAGAGTGACCATATAAATGGATAATGTTCACTTGCTTCCTCAGTCAAAATCGTATCAATAAAAACAAGAACAACAGTAAATAAAAAAATTAAAACAAATGAGTATTTAAAGCGTTTTTTATTCAATTACTATCTTTACTCCTTTCGGTAACCCAGCCATCTTAGCTTAATGCTTTAGACCTGTGATTTTGCGTCATCATCTTTCGATAATTTTGCCTTTTTCAATAGAGTTGCTAAGTAAATAAGTATACAACACATAGATGTATCAATGGTTAACTAAAATCCATTGTCATTTTAAACCTTTACCTTTAACATAGCCTTTTGATAAAAGTAAATCAGGAGTGTTTAGGTGGAACAATCCACTCAAAATAAAAAGCCGAACCTAAGATAGATTCGACTTTTTGTTTAGCTTGCGTATTTCACAGCTGCTACGATGAGCATGATCCAGCCCGCTAAAAACGCTACGCCACCGATTGGCGTAATTGCTCCTAGAATGCCAACACCAGTTAAACTCAATACATATAAGCTTCCTGCGAATAAAACAATTCCTACTATCATTAAATAGCCAGCCGTATTCAACGATGAAACCGGTCCTAATAGCTTGCTACTCATTAAAATGCCAATCGCAACCAATGCGAGGGCATGGAACATTTGGTATTGAACTGCTGTTTCCCAAATCGCTAAATACTTTTCAGATAGTTTTTCTTTTAAAGCATGTGCACCAAAAGCTCCCAATGCTACTGCTAAAAATCCGTTGATCGCTCCTGCAATAATAAATAACTTCACAATTATTCCTTCTTTCTATCTTTCTATTTAGAAATCAAATAATGACTCTCCATTTGCATCTTCTTCCTTTAGAGCTACTGGCTGTTGTATCGTTGGTGCGATTGGTACTGATTGTACAACGGAGGTAGCTTGTGGGAAAGGCGAAGGTGGTGATTCTAGTGCTAAATCACATAATGCCCGGATTGCAGCGAGCGCTTCCCTCTTTGTTTGTTCATTGCCAGTTACTCTTGCTTGTTGCAATTGTTTATCTATTTGCATTAAAAGTTGATCATTAGAAATCATCGTCTCTGTCCCTCCACTTGCTTTGGTTCAAATTTCAAGCATTCCATTCCGGAGGAACGCTGTACTACTACGGAGGGGAGTTCCTTAGTTTTAAATCCATATTCTTTACATCCACGAGGATTTCGAGCATCCCATGTCGTAAAAAAATGTCGACATTTGAAACAGTTTACAGCCAATTTCGTCCCCCACTTTCCACTGACTATCGTAGCATATTTATAGACAAAAATCGATTGGCTGGTCACCCCATGACACCAATTGAGCATTGATCTTGGAATATGGGTTACTTCCCAAAAATCCTCGATGTGCACTCAAAGGGCTAGGATGTGGGGCTTTTAAAATCATATGTTTTTCTGTATCGATTAGATTTATTTTAGACTGCGCTGGCTTGCCCCATAAAACAAAAATAACGGGGTTTTGACGTTCAGAAAGCTTTTGAATTACAGCGTCCGTAAACATTTCCCATCCCTTTCCTTTATGGGAATTCGCTACCCCCTCTCGAACAGTCAATACCGTATTTAAAAGCAAAACTCCTTGCTTCGCCCACTTTTCTAAATATCCATTAGTTGGTAAAGGACAACCTAAATCACTCTCTAATTCCTTCAGCATATTCTTAAGACTTGGCGGTATACGAACACCTGGTTTTACGGAAAAACTCATACCATGTGCCTGTCCCTCCCCATGGTATGGATCTTGTCCCAATATCACTACCTTGACATCATCGTAAGCTGTCATTTGAAAGGCACTACCGATTTCGTTTCGTGCAGGGAAAATGGTTTGAGTAGCATATTCCTTATCTAAAAATAATTGTAGCTGTTTAAAATAAGGCTTCTCCATTTCCTCTTTTAACACCACTTTCCAACTAGTCATGACCATGTCACTCCTTAAACTCGACTTCTACATCATAATCCACTAACTGGAACATTTCTTTTACCGATTTAGCAGCATTTTCTTCTGCTAACTCTAAAATACCCTGCCCCGTTGTTTCTTCAATCATCATCTGTTTTGCAGTCTCTGCAAGTTCATATGCTTCCTCAATATCTGCTTTTTCACGGAATAATCCTTCATACGAAAATACCTCCACCTGATCAAACAAAATCTCCGGTCCGCCTAAAAACTCAGATTTTGGCAATGTTAACAAGGCTGTTCTATTCTCTTCATCTACTTTTATATCCGATTCCGTCACCTGCGAAAAATCGACACCTGCTTTGACGGAGCCTGGCACAACAACCAGGAGCTGCCTTTTCGTACCAGGCAAATCAATGCCAATCTCTTTTCCAAATACAGCATTATCTTGTCTTTCAATAATTACTTTCGTGTATGCCTGTGCTGTAGACAGCTCATTTAAGGCTTGTACTTGCTCCACGAATGACCCTTTACTTTCTGTAAATGTACTTCCTTTAATAGCCCAAAAAGCAGCGAAGGGAAGTGCTGCTAGCAATAAAATAACGAGAAGTCCAATTAGTAGGAAGGTTTTGGAGCCAAATCGAAATAAAACACCAGGCATCTTCCAAAAGTCAAATCCTTTACGAGAGGGGCTTTCTGCAATCGTTGCAGCCGTTTCATCCTGTGCTTTTAATTCCTGTAGAAGCTTTTCCATTTCACGAATCTTGTCCTCTTTTCGCATATTATCCCTCTTTTCTTTAATTCTATTACGTTTACATTATATAAAAGTTTCGCTATTAACAACCAATCCGCCATGATACGATAAAAAAAAGGAGATTTTCTAAATGGCAGACTTACACTATCGTGAAAAGCTAAAGCAGATTGAACAAGCAGCAAGTTCAAATGCAGTATCCAAGGATGCTAAAAATATAGGAATGGGCTGTTTTATTTTTGCGTTCTTTCTACTTATTGTTTTCCTTTTATTTTTATCTGTTTCCTTATGGATAAACAAAATTATTGTTGGAGCTCTTTTAACGGGTATTTTAGTTATTATTTGTATATTTGTTTTATACAAACTATGGACTGCTCCCAAGATTCCATAATGTAATTATCTGAAAAAATCTGATACAATGAATTAATTACCCACAGCATAGAAAAAGGAGAAAAGTCTAATGTCTATTAAAAAAACACTTACAATAGCTGGTTCCGATACTTCTGGTGGAGCTGGAATACAAGCAGATTTAAAAACTTTCCAAGAGCACGGTACATATGGTATGAACGTTTTAACAGTAGTAGCTACGATGGATCCTGATAACGGCTGGAGCCATGGTGTATTTTCATTGCCAGTGGACGAGATTAAACGTCAAGCCAAAACAGCATTATCTACAAATGTAGATGCTATTAAAACTGGTATGCTAAGTACCGAAGAAATTATCGAAACTGCTGGGAATATAATAGAAGAAGCTGGAGTTCAAAGTGTCGTTATTGACCCTGTTATGGTATGTAAGGGCGAAGATGAAGTTTTAAATCCTGGGACAGTGGACGCAATGATTGAGTTTTTACTTCCACGCGCTTTAGTAGTTACGCCTAATCTATTTGAAGCTGGTCAACTTTCTGGACTTGGTGCATTGAAAACTGTCGAGGATATGAAAGCTGCTGCAGAAAAAATTCATGCACTTGGCGCTAAAAATGTTGTCATTAAAGGTGGAAAGCAGTTAAAGCATGAAAAGGCTGTCGACCTATTCTTTGACGGTCAAACCCATACACTATTAGAAACAGAAAAAACCGAAACTACGTATAATCATGGTGCTGGCTGTACATTTGCTGCAGCGGTAACTGCAAACTTAGCTAACGGCTTATCTGTTGCCGATTCAGTTTTTGAAGCAAAAGAATTTGTTTCAGCTGCAATCGCACATGGTTGGAAACTAAATCAATATGTTGGACCAGTTCTTCATGGTGCTAAAGGTAAGTTTGGTGCACCAGAAGTAACTACTACAACTGTTTAATACGTATATAATAGCTCGCAATGTCATCTATGACTTGCGAGTTTTTTTGTTCCTTAAGAAATCATACAATTTTCGGCACGTGAATCATTTACAACAAGTAAATTTGGTCCTAAACTTCAGGGCAGAGCTCGACTAAGTCGCTTCAACGTAAAGAACCCTTTTTGTTGTGTCTAATTCAATCATTCGCATCATAAAGTTTTTTTCTTTATACTAATAACAGACAGTATGTTAGGAGGCAATATGTATGGAACTTGTTCAAGTAGATCGCTTGCAGGAGCTTTTGAATAACTTTGCAAACGAAGATATATATATACATTTAGAAACGACGAATGGTGCGTATGCAGCCCATTTTAATGAGAATGTCTTTAATGCGGGAGCCTTTATCCGTAACGTAATGATCCGTTATGAACTCGGGAAAATAGCTGGAGAATCTCCACACCGTATAGGCTTGAAGCTTCCATATGGTTGGGTTTATGCACAAGGGATTACCCATTTTGAGTTAGATGAGCACGGCCGATTGCTTATGGCAGGACATGACCAAGCTGGAAAGCTAGCTGTGGCATTACAAATTAGTAAAACACCATTTACGTATTAAGGAGGACATATAAATGACATTACCAATGGAACGACATGTACTTGTAGTATTCCCCCATCCTGATGATGAAGCATTTGGGGTATCAGGTACTATCGCTACTTATATCAATCAAGGGATTCCGGTTACATATGCTTGCTTAACATTAGGTGAAATGGGAAGAAATTTAGGTAACCCTCCTTTTGCTACACGCGAAACATTGCCGCATATCCGCAAGGAAGAGTTGCTTGCCTCTGCTAAAGCAATGGGTTTAACAGATCTTCGTATGATGGGATTACGTGATAAAACAATCGAATTTGAAGATGATGAAAAAATGGTGGAGATGATGCAAAGCCTTATTTCCGATACGAACCCTTCGCTTATCATTACATTTTATCCGAACTATGCTGTACATCCTGATCACGATGCGACTGGCCGTGCTATGATACGTGCGGTTAGACGTATGCCTGAGGAGCAGCGTCCGAAAATTTACGCATTGGCATTCTCCAATGACTCAAAAGAGGCTCTTGGAGAACCAGATATTGTTCATAATATTAAAGAAGCCGCAGAACAAAAAATGGGTTCTATGCGTGCGCATATTTCACAAACTGCATGGATGTTAGAGGAAATGGATAAACGCCTAGCGGATGGTGAAGCCGAGGCAGAAAATTGGCTTAACTTTGAACGTTTTTACACATACGATTTCTCCAAAGATTTCGAATAAAAGAACTTCCATATATTCTATAGACTTCTTCATGCATTTGAATTATTATGTATAAATATCATTCTATGATGTATAAATATTCACATTTACAGAAAGTTGGTCTTATGCATGAAAAAGTTTTCCTTATCTACCTGGTTATTATTCCTGCTTCCTTCTATAGCAGGTGTTATATTATTCATGATTCCTCTACCGATTGATGGTGGGTTTCAAATACCTATTGCATGGCTAGCAAGTCTTCTATCAGGAGTGCTTGAACCTGTTGTTCAATGGCTTGCATTAATCACTTTATTAATCGCTGCAATTGGTTCCATTATTTTTCTTTTCTTACCAAAAGAAGATACGTTTATTAATAACTTGTTCAAAGTGACGCCATTTTGGACAGTAACACGGATTGTTGGGGCAGTGTTTGCTATCTTAATCATCTGGCAGCTTGGTCCTGAAGCAATTTGGAGCGAAAATACTGGTGGGTTGTTATTAAGTCCTACTGGATTAGTATCATTCCTGTTCACTATTTTCCTTTTTGCTGGTTTGTTATTACCCCTACTATTAAACTTCGGCCTCTTGGAGTTCTTTGGTACAATGATGGTGAAAATCATGCGTCCTTTATTTAAGCTTCCAGGTCGTTCCGCAGTTGATGCCCTTACTTCCTGGGTTGGAGATGGAACAATCGGTGTCTTGCTAACGAGCAGACAGTATGAAGAAGGATATTACACGAAAAAAGAAGCAGCAATTATCGGGTCTACTTTCTCTGTTGTTTCGATCACTTTTTGTATCGTTGTTTTAGAGCAAGTTGGTTTAGAGAATTACTTTATTCCCTATTATTTAACTGTTCTTCTTTGTGGGGTAGTTCTTGCGTTTATAATGCCAAGAATTTACCCTCTTGCTGGAAAAGAGGATACACATATTGATGGACGTCCGCTTGATTTGGATGCGGAGAAATATCCTAAAAATTATAATGCTGTTACGCATGGTTTAGAAAATGCATTAAATATGGCAAATAAAAATCGGTCACTTCGTAATTTTTTCTCTGATGGTATAAAAAATGTAGTTGATATGTATATTGGGGTTGCACCTGTAGTGCTTGCATTTGGTACGATTGCTTTAATGCTTGCAGAATATACTTCTGTTTTCACTATTTTAGGTAAGCCATTTGAACCTTTACTTTTGCTTTTCGGAATTCCAGAAGCAGCGGCTGCAGCCCAAACAATGGTTGTGGGATTTGCAGATATGTTCCTACCATCTATTCTAGGGGCATCAATTGAATCGGAATTGACTCGTTTCTTTATTGCAACGATGTCGGTAACTCAGTTGATTTATATGTCTGAGGTTGGTGGATTGTTATTAGGTTCAAAAATTCCGGTTAATTTTAAAGATTTACTCGTTATTTTCTTATTACGTACGCTTATTTCGTTCCCAATCATTGCAGCTGTAGCGCATATATTATTTTAAAGATGGCTAGTGTGAAGGTTAATGATTGAGGTTATATAGAAAAAAGAGCCTGGAGAATCTGAACTAACCCCTGTCTACTTGATAGGGAGCAGTTCAATTATTTCCAAGCTCTTTTTTCTTGAATTTTTTATTAAGACAACCGTTCGTTCAACATTCCATATTAGAAACATTTTTACTTCACACAAGAAAAAGCCAGTACAATTGGAATTCGTTGTCTTCTAACAAATTCGTCTTCACTACTAAAATGTTCACGCTTCGGTTTACCCTCACGTAAATCTACAACTGAAAAGCCAGCTTGTGTAAGTGCTATAAAATAATGTTCAATTGTACGATGATACTTAACTACTATTTGGTCGATCCAAGGCTCCTTTCTTTCTCCCTCATGGAAATAGTCATCGACAATCCAATTACCTCGTTTATCTCCAGATTGTTTACTAGCAAACGACGAGGTTGTAAGTGGATGCTGGATACTAAAAACAAATCTCCCACTATCTTTAAGTGTTTTATGAATATCTTGAAACAGACGGTTAATGTCTGAAACATAATGGATTGCAAATCGAGATGTTACAAGATCAAATGTCTCTTTTGGATAATCATAAAATTCCATTGTTTCAAAGTGTATGGTCCCGTTTTGTTCAAGCATGTTAGACCGTGCTACTTCCACCATTTGTTCTGAACCTTCCACTCCTGTGTAGTTTTTTGCTCCTAAATGCAAGAGTTCTTTTCCAAACGATGCATCACCACACCCTAAATCTAAGACACTACTATCTTGAATGCTCCCTATTAATTCATAGATAATCGGTCCTTCAATAGCGTTATTTGGACTATCTTTTCTGTTTCTTCTAGCCATATAATTATTAAAAAAATCCGTTTGATCGTAAACACTAGATCCTTTAAATTCCATCGAAACGTCTCCCCCTCAAAAATTTGAGATGTCGGGCGATTCATCGCCGAATACACAAATTAATGTATTCTATCACATGTTTCTCAGAATAGACAAGTTGGATGTTATTTACTTAAAAATTATATAAAAAGTTATCCCCCGGTAATTATTGGAATGAAAAACGGCTTATAGAATATTTTATAATTTACTATTTGTCTTCTGTGTTAATTGGTCTAATTACCTTTCCGTTTTTAACCATAGCCCATTGTTCAATCTTGTCTTCTTCATTCAAGTATAATAGGTATTCTAAATCGCTTTCCTTATCATCATCTAATGGTTTCACTAGATATGTTCTCGTTGCTGCTCTCAACGTACCGTGTGATTGTCTATCTAGTACTTTTATCTCAAAACCCAATTTTAACTCGATTTGTTGAACTTCCTTGGATCTTTCGTTTGAGTCCCATATACTTAATCCTACCAACGCCAGAAGTACTATTCCTAGACCAATAAACATAATCCACTTTAAAGTACTGCTTCTAGTTTTCATCACTTCGCCCTCCTTTGTTCTAGATTTTTAAAATAATTTGTTTAATTCGCTTATCTGCTGCTTCAGTTCCCACGGATGACAACCTTTCCCTTTCCATCTAAAAAAAGCTCCTGAAAAATATTTTGATTATGTTTATTTGGTTTATGGACAAGGATATTCATATACTTTCTTTCCATTTTAGAGAATATAGGTCCCAGAAACAATATTTGAGAGATTAGTGACATCGGACCGTCGACCATTACATAAGTGCCTTTAGTGTTAGTACGCTTCTTTTTTAATTTAAGTATATGACTGAATAAAAGTTCGAAATCACATAATATGGGTTAATGAACTAAACTGCGTGAACAAGAAAAAGCTTTACTCCTTATTGAAGTAAAACACCTGTTCCAGAAGCTCCCTCTCTTCTATTACAAATTATGGTTGCTTTTGTTAAGAGTATTTTTTTAGCCTTTTAACCCACACTAATGTGGTCAAGGGGGTGAACTGTCATGGTGAATAACAACGACAAAAACAATAAAAATCTCAATAATAACAACGACCAAAATAATTCAGCTGAATTCGGTGATGATTTCAACTTTGAAAATTTAAACTTGGAGTTTCTAAACTTAAATAGAAATGAACGAAACAAAAACCGCAACAACAATAACAAAAATAACAATAAAAACAACTAGAAATACTAAAAAAGTTAAAACAGTCATTCCTAAATTTACTTTAGTGATGACTGTTCCTTTATAGAGTATTTAAATGTCTATTTTGTGATTTTGAGACATACATATTCTTTATCCCTCATACTCCGCTATATGATACGTCCTACTCCTTCAAGTAAAGCACGTCGTAAGGAATTTCAATATAATTCTGAAATCTTCCTTATGTTCATTCTAAATCATTTATATATGCTTTATATAACTTGTCATTAACTTCAATTGCTATTGCCTCTTCGATATTTATATCCTTTATTTCAAAAATCTTACTCGGACTTATATATGGATTTTGGTCTTTAGAGTAAGACACAATTGTTTGAATTCGAGTAATCTTCCCTATTTGTTCTTCCACCTCTTTAGTTGCTAAAACTTCATCGGTCATTAAATAAGTTAAGTTGTCTATTTTAATTTTGGCTGGTGTAGTGTTAGTAAATTCAGCACTGCTTAATTTGTTCGTATTACATCCTGAAAGTAAAATAGAAACAAAAATTAAACCTATTGTTATTGCTTTCTTCAATTTCTCCCCTCTTTTCTATAGCCATTAAACTCTTGTGGCAAAAAGCGCTCGAAAGTGTGCACCCAATGTAGAAATTACTTAATTGTTATAAAGTACTCTTTTTGATTTTTATATACATTTTAACATAAACAACCATGTGGAAATTGTCTTATTCTCCATAATCATTAACGATTTATTAACCTTTTCGTAAGAGTCCTAAATAAAAACAGCGGACCTAATTTAATAGGTTTCCGCTGTTTTTTTTGCTGCTAGTTTAGTTAGCATATCCTTTGTCATTGCATCTAAATCAAATTCATAGGAAAAGCCCCACTCTTCCTTCGCAGCTGTTGCATCGATAGAATCTGGCCAGCTATTCGCTATTGCTTGGCGAATTGGATCTACTTCATAGTCCATTGTAAATGTCGGTATTTCCTTTCTTATCGAGGCTGCAATTTGCTCAGGCTCAAAGCTCATCGCTGTAACATTAAATGCATTTCGGTGAATCAATTTTGAAGCATCTGCTTCCATTAAATCCACAATTGCTTGAAGTGCGTCTGGCATATACATCATATCCATATAAGTTCCAGCTGCTATATACGAAGTATAAGATCCATCATTAATGGCTTTATAGTAAATATCGACTGCATAATCAGTCGTTCCCCCACCAGGTAAGGTTTCATTGGAAATCAGTCCAGGAAAACGAACTCCTCTTGTATCTACTCCAAATTTATTAAAGTAGTAATCACATAATAGTTCACCAGATACTTTGTTCACACCGTACATCGTTGTCGGTCGTTGAAGTGTATCTTGAGGCGTATTGTTCTTTGGTGTGGATGGACCAAATGCTCCGATAGAGCTTGGAGTGAAGAATTGCAGCCGAAGTTCTCGAGACGCTTCTAATGCATTGACTAGACCACCCATATTTAAATTCCACGCAAGTAAAGGCTTTGCCTCAGCAGTCGCTGATAAAAGAGCTGCCATATGAATCATCGTATCCGCTTTAAAATCCTTCGCAAGCTGATGCATTTTTTCTCCATCTGTAACGTCCAAAATTTCAAAAGGACCACTTTCTGTTACTGGTGAAGCTATTTGTCTAATATCTGTGGCTAATATATTCTCAGAACCGTATTCTTTTCGCAATTTGGTTATTAACTCTGAACCAATTTGACCCAATGCTCCGGTAACCATAATCTTTTTCATAATTTTCTTCCTTTCAAAAACATTTGTATTTTTGAGGAGTACACTAAATTGTTTTAAACCGTTGATAACACTAATATTTTATGAAAGTAATTATACAGTGTTCATTCAATAAACACAATATCTCAACGTAAAGAGTTTTGATATAATGAAATTAAGGAGGAGTTTATGAGACTATTACCATTTATCTTAATATTTGTTATAGGAGTTATTCTAACAGTAGCTTTGTCCTTTATGGAGCTGTCGTTTTGGTTTATTTATATCGTTATTATTGTTGTATACACTGTACTAATTGTTTTGCCACCAATATATACGTTATATAAATCAAATAACTTAAAAAAGGTGGAACGCTTTCTGGAGAAAAATAAACGAAAGCCATTATTTGCTTATCCACTAGCAGTAAGAACTGGCAATCGTGAAGAAATCATTTCTACCATTCAACTTCTTTTATCTAAATACAAACAGCCATATATGCAAGAAGTATATAAAACAAATTTAGCATTATTTGAAAATAATATTTCACAATTTGAGCAGCGAGCTAAACAAATAAGTAAAGAACCACTTCATACATACTACGTTGCATATGCAGAAATATTGAAAGGAAACTTTGATGATGCACTAGCTTTAAAAGATAAGTTGCCTGTTGGTTGGATGCCCTACGCAATAGATGCCATTATTGCTATCGAAAAAGGTGATTTGGGTGCTTTTCGTTTAGCAGCTAACGAGAGCATTCGCTTAGCTAGAGGTGTTCAGAAGTTTAATCTCATCTATTCGTTTAAATGGATGGAAAAAGAAAATAAAAACTAGACGAAAAAAAACGCTGAAATGCATCAGCGTTTTTCACTATTTTTTCAATATCCTCAATTTTTCTACTGAGCTACCTACTATACGGAATAAGTACAGATCCTCGTATGCCCCATCAAGAAGGATTGTGTCATTTAAAGTATGTTCGGTTCCATCAGCCAAGGTCACATTAACCTGAAACTCTACTACTCGATGAAACTCACTGCGATTTACTTCCATCTTTGCTATTAATGGTGATTTACTTAGCCGTTCTGATTTAATCTTCCCATCAAATTTATCTTCATTTGTTGCTAGTATTTCAATTGAAGTTAGCTTGATGTCTGATTCGTTTACAACTTCAATCGCTAGTAGGTCACTTAGATACTTTTGAGTACTAAACACATTTCCATCCTCATCTTCCACCAAACGTGGCGCAATTTTTTTGAGCGTCAGTATATGTTCTTCTCCACTATTTACAAAGTATTGATCTCCGTCTGTTTTCACAGAGATATTTTCGTACACTGTTTGCGTTGCTGGTTCAAAACTACTCTTCTCTAAATCGGAAGAATCCGGAGTCAATCTATACGAAGGATTAGTAGAGATAGTCAGTTCATTTTTCAAGAAAAATAATGTATGTTCCGTGTTCCTTTGGTTAACAAAGAGTTGTGCTTCTAAATCGTGATTCGCTGTTAAATAGGCAGCCGACTGTTTGTCATTAATATAAGAAAGTCCAAGAACTGAAGAAACTGTTAGAAATAATATAATTATAATGGCTGGTACAAAATTAAATTTCTGCTTTTTATTTACACTTAAACGAACTATAGCTTTTTGATGCTCGCTAAAATTATTTTGTTTAAATAGGCTATTATTCATCGCTTTACGTAGATCTTTTAGTTGTTCATCCATGTGATTCCTCCTCTCCCAGCATTTTTTTTAGTTGCTCTCTTCCCCGTTTCAACCTCGTCTTCACCGTATTTTCATTGCAGCTTAGTATAGACGCAATCTCCCCGACTGCTAACTCTTCATAATAGTAAAGTAAGATAACGATTCTATATTTCTCTTTCAGATTTAATACAGATTCTGTCAGTTTTGCATCCTTCTCAGATGCTATAAGATTATTCTCCATTAGTGTGGGAGATGGCTCTCGCTCTATCAAACTTTCTATTAATAATACCCTTTTAACCCAGGAGGTTTTATAATAATCTTTCGCACGGTTTATCGTAATTTTATAGATCCAAGCTTTGTAATTTAGAATAGTTTGTCGCTTATGAAAATCTCTATAACAGATAATAAATACATCCTGAACAATCTCTTGAGATTTCCCCCAGTCCATCGTGTATGTATAAGCTATATTGGTTAAGGGCTCTCCGTACAACCCCATCAATGCGTCCAGCCATCGATCCTGATCTACCTCGACAGACAATATATTACATCCCACATTTTCCACTCTTTTACTTCACTTCCTTCCCCTTACAACTAAGACGACCAAAACATTAAATCCGTTTCAACTATATTTATCAAGTTAGATATTCATTCAGTTTTTTTTATCCTTAATCCTCTTCTACAAAAAAAGAAGCTGAGACAAAACTCAAAAAACCATTTTTCTCAATGAGAAAAATGGTTTTTTTGTGTTAACAAAATTGATTTTCGTTTCTGTCGCAGTCTACTTCTTAAAATTATTCAATTACCCCAAGCTCTTTACCAACTTTTTCGTAAACAGCTATGGCGTCATCTAACATTTCTTTCGTATGGGCTGCAGTTGGCATGTTGCGTACGCGGCCAGTTCCTTTTGGTACAGTCGGGAAGACGATGGATTTTGCATAAACGCCTTCTTCAAATAGTCGTTTGGAGAATTGCTGTGTTAGTTTTTCGTCTCCGATTATGCAAGGCGTGATCGGTGTTTCGGATGCACCAATGTCAAAGCCTAGTTTTGATAAACCTGCTTTTAAATAGTCACCGTTTTCCCACAGCTTGTCGTGTAATTCTGTAGAGTCAATGATCATTTGAACTGCAGCAGTTATTGCTGCTACATCTCCAGGTGGTAGAGCTGTTGAGAATAAAAACGGACGCGAACGAACTTTTAACCAGTCAATTAGATCCTTTTTGCCTGCAACGTATCCACCTACGACACCGATTGCTTTTGAAAGTGTACCAATTTGGAAGTCTATTTCTTTTTCTAAACCGAAATGCTTTACAGTTCCCTTCCCTTTACCAGTAACACCTGAACCGTGAGCATCGTCTACATAAGTGATCAGGTCGTATTCTTTTGCAATTGCCACGATTTCTGGAAGCTTAGCAATATCTCCATCCATAGAGAATACACCATCAGTAATAACCATTACTTTGTTGTATTGACCAGACTCAGTTGCAGCTTTTGCTTTGGCACGTAAATCATCCATATCCGAGTGGTTGAATGGAATAATTTTAGCTTTCGATAGTCGGCAGCCATCGATTATAGATGCATGATTTAGTTGGTCGGAAAGAATTGCATCGTTTTTGTCCATCACGGCAGAAATAGCAGCCATATTACAGTTGAAGCCTGATTGATATGAAATTGCAGCTTCGGTTCCTTTGAATTCCGCTAGCTTTTCCTCTAATTTCACGTGAAGGTCAAGCGTTCCATTAATTGTACGGACAGCCCCCGCTCCAACCCCATACTTGTCCACTGCATCTTTGGCAATTTGTTTAAGCTCTGGATTTGTCGCAAGCCCTAAATAGTTATTAGAAGATAAGTTTATGAGTTCAGAACCTTTTACATTGATTTTCGCCCCATTTGGACCTTCTACAGGATCGATTTCGTTATATAAACCTTGGTTTTTTAATTCACTTAAGTTTTCGGATAAAAAATTATTTAATACGTTAGACATGCTCCTCATCCTTTCACGGGTAGTATTCTATTCTATCTTACCATGCAAAATGAATGAAAGAAATTAACATACGAAATCCACCGCTGATACAAAACAACGGTGGATTTTTTAGTTAGTTGGAATTTTGGATAATTTAGTTGGAAAAATGAACACTTTAGTTGGAATAGAAAACTTTTCCCACCGAAGGTTCCAAGCATAACTAATTCCCAATCTTCCGTTTGAATAAGTAAATCGTTAGTTCATCTTATCGTTTCAAGCATTTTTTCTAGTAATTCACTCCACTTTTCCTCATCAATGGCTGAATCGTACAACATTTTAATCATTTTGGATTCTCCAGCATACGTGCACAAATAATCTTGAGCAAGCTCCATCTCATTTGCGTAACGTTGTCTTACTTCTATTATCTTATCTTCATCTAACATAGTCTGGTCTATATGTGAGAAGAAATCGATAATTTCATCACCATTTCGCTCAGGCTCATATACATGAGGGCTTGTTGCGTCTACCAAACATAATTGAAGCTCAGGAAGCACTACTCCATCTACACTACCAGCATCTAGTCCACACCAAATATATCGAACATCCAGTCCATGTAGCTTGGCTTCTTTCCCAAACTTCTTCATAAAAGAAGATTTCCCGCTACCCGGTAATCCTTTTATATATAATCTAGTCTTTAAATTTTTGGAAATAGATTCTAGTGTATCCTTTGCACCGAGTGGAGTAAGGGATCCCATTAAACGATGACTTACTTTAGGATTTTTTTGCAGCTGAATATTACCGATATTTTTCTTCGTGCGCTCTTCCAGCAATGCATTAATCCCATCCCAGCTGACAGCTACTTGTATAAGCTGTTCCCATTCATCATGAATTTCCTTTGCTCGAGATAATGCTTGAAGTCCTTTTGTTAGCCATACGTTATTACTAATCTGCTTATCTTTTACTATTGGACCAATTTCACGTAATTTCCGATCATTATATGTTTCATAATAAGTTACCCATTCATGTCCGGCTCCATAATAGGAAGGATCAATATTATCAGCTTGTAAGTAAAGTGTTTTTGTTTCATTAATATATAAACCTTCTACTAGATCCTCATGCATTGGATCATAGAACCACTCCATATTTTTACCCCGTCTTACTGCATTGTAGCCTATTTCCTTCAATATATCCGATAGTCGATAGGTAGTCGGTCCTTTAAAGAAATATACTTTGTTTGCTTCTTGAATAATTTCGTTGTAAAAGTTTTTCACACCTTGTCCAGTATATGACCTTCCCATATAATGAGTAATTATTCCGTTCATAGCGTCATCCTCCCTATCATTCCTTCAAGAAATACTATATGCACGACCCGGTTAGAATATGAAAAAGAGTGTAGAAAATCAGGATTGATTTTCCACACTCTTCTTTACATACGGCAATGTATAACCGGAAATCTTATATAATAGTTTTTGAGACAATGGCAATGAATAATGAACGATCTGTCCGAGCAATAAAGCAATAATAATAGTACCTAGTCCCACCGGTCCACCGAGCGCCCAGCCCGCAAGTGCCACTATTATTTCAATACCGGTGCGAACCTTTTTAATACTCCAACCTGTTTTTGCCATAAGCAACAGCATAAGAGAATCTCGAGGACCCGCCCCCACATTTGGAGAAACATAAACCCCTACGCCCACTGCAGTTACAACAACCCCGATAATAAATATAATCAGTTGACCTATGTAACTTGTGATATCAGGCAATAGCCAGTTAAACACATCAATAAAAGATCCTATAAAAACAATATTTAACCATGTTCCAAGCTGCGGAAATTTCTTCGTTCCTATCATCGTGATCAACACAATAATTATACCGGTTAAAATCGCCCAAGTGCCAATGGTTAAACCTAAATGTTTATATAAACCTACATGAAACACATCCCATGGTCCAATTCCAAATTGCTGACCCTTAATAGTCATCGAAATTCCCAACGCCATCGTTGTGACTCCAGTAACAAAAAATATCCAACGCCAAACTAATTGTTTCATTTCAGCCCTACTTCCTGTTCCAGTAAACCATCTAGTAGGTTAAGTATAACGATGTTTTTAGAGAATCGATTACATTTTAATTATTTCTGCAATTTGCCCGTTCGTTAGTCGCAAAAGATCCTGCAAACTCAGTTTTACCTGAAGACCGATTTTCCCACCACTTACGAGGATATAATCAAGACTCTCTGCACTCTTATCTATCCACGTTGGAAATAATTTCTTCATTCCAATCGGAGAACAACCACCTCTTATATATCCAGTGGTTGGTTGCAATTCCTTTAAGGGCAGTAACTCCACCTTTTTTTCACCTACTGCTTTAGCTACTTCCTTTAAATTCAACTCTTTATGTACAGGAATAATACAAACAAAATGTTTATTTGTTCCCGCAGTTACGAGTAATGTTTTATACACAACAAAAACAGGGTAGCCTATTTTATGTGCAACAGTTACCCCGTCTACTTGATCATCAGAAAGCTCATATTCAATTAATTCGAACAAAATTTTCTGTTGCTCCAGCTTTCGAACAGCATTCGTTTTTTGTTTTTTGCTCATATTCAAGTGCCCCTTCTTAAGCTATGCGGAAGAAACTCGGCTGCTGGTCAGTGAAGCCATACTTTTTTAAATGCACTTGTAGCGAGTATTTAGCAATGGCTTGTTCGATAAATCTTCTTTTCTGTACATTCTCCCCCCGAACTTCTGGAGGTTGATGGTCGTACTGCACAGAACGATTGGAAATAGCCGCTTCATCTTCTCTTTGTCTTTTGGCTTCTATCTCAATTTGTCTAGTTGCTTCTTGGTGCAATGTAATTTGGGACTGAACACTTTGGATTTTTGCAGAAGCAGTTGCAGCTGTCCGCAATTCTTGAGGAGTCGGATCAGCATCAGCAAGAGCAGTGCTTCGAACTTCTTCCAGTAGTTCAATCGTATCTTCTGGTGTTGGTCCCCCAATTGTTTGTACAGGTACAGAAGGACCTTTAATATCTAACATCCCTTTGTTTTTTTCCATTTGCTGAAATTCTTTAACAGCTGCACTTACCTCATTAGAATCGATTTCCTTTTCTTTGTTTCCAAGTAGCAAATCCTCTAATTCAGCTAAACTTGGATTCTTTTTAGGCTGATAAAATTCTGCATTTTTACGATAAGCCTGTCCTACATCTTTTCGTTGAAAAGCACCATTACCAGCTACTCTTATTAATGTCATCTCCTCCACCTCTTTCCATAAAATTATCCTTCTTAACATATTACCATTTTCACAAAATATTCAAACTTACTATTGTCACGAAATAGGTACGCACAAAGACTCAAATATAAATTTATGAAAATCAAGCGAATATATGTCTTTACTACTACGTAAGAAGTAATATTATTATTTTTCGAGCAAAGACCTTCAGAGGAAGATTTAGATTAGTTTATTAACCTTGAAATAGAAATTTAAGAAGGTTCATTACAGGAGAAATGAGTACTATTTCTAGACATTGATTTAACAAACTTCATATTGCTTTCCATTAGCAGGAATTCTAATTCACATGGGTGACACCAGGTTCCCTAGAAGGATAAAACTTCAAGTACTTTACAAATCATATATTTGATGCTGTTCTCCACTCAGAAAGCCAAAATTAGACTTATAATCCCCTACCCGTAATAAATCAATTCTTACCTTCGTTAAATTTGTATAAATTTTAAAATCAATCGCTTCTACTAAAAAAACTAAAATAACAGCACGAATATAGAAGCGTTTTTCTTTTTTTATCTTAGCTCTAACCCTTCTTGAATTACTTAAGTTTCCAAAGTATGAACTCGATTTCAGTTATAATTTACGTTAATATTTTTCGATTCTTGTAAAGCAGTACCAAATACTTCCTTGTTATTTATAATATGTTCACTTATAATCAGTATGGGCAAATAGTCTATACAAATATCAAAAAATAATAGTACAAAAGATTTATTTTAGTGATACTATCTATTCTTGCAATCTGTATAGAAAAAAATAAAATTGAGGTGTATTTTGTTGAGATGGACTATTAACAAAAAATTGCTAGGAGGATTTTCTGCTATTCTACTTTTACTAATTATCACAATTAGTATTAGTTACATTCAAATAACAGCGATAGATGACTCTTATACTGATTTATTAGAAGATAAAGCAATGAAAGCAGTTGAAATAAAGGAGTTACAAGTCGCTGTTAAACAAGAGATAGTTGCTATGCGTGGATATCTAATTATAGGTAATGATGAAGCTTATCAAGCTTATTCTAATGCTACTTCAAATTATGAAAAAGCATATAATACGCTTCTTCCAAAGTTTAAAATACCTGAAGCGATTAAAATGTTAGAAGATATTAACCAGATTCACAGTGAATATGTAAAGTTTACTGAGAGAGTTTTTATATTAAAGAAAGCGCAAAAGAATACGGAATTTGAGACTCTTGTTTCTACTGAAGGTAGTAACATTGTAGCCAAACTAGATACAGAAGTAGCTAAACTTTCTGAGTATCAGAACAATTTATTAGCAGAAGGTAGTAACAACAACACAAAAGAGGTTCAAAAAACAATCCTTTTAGTCTTAGTTATAGGAGCTGTAGCAGTATTAGCAGGAGTAGCAATTGCTTTGGTCATTGGACGTCTAATTTCTACTCCAGTGGTGACATTAGCAAGTTCTGCTAAAAGAATTGCAGATGGAGACCTTACTGTCGATATTGAATCTATAAAAAACAAAGATGAAATTGGAGATTTAGTAGGTTCTTTCAATCTTATGGCTAAAAATCTTCGGATGGTAATAGAGCAAGTCAGTATGAATTCAAATGACGTAGCATCAACCGCAGAGGAATTAACAGCAAGTGCAGAACAAACTTCCCTTGCAACCGAACAGATTGCAACATCCATACAAGATATTGCAAGTGGTTCTGAGACACAAGTTGTAGGTGCAAATGAATCCTCTACTGCAATGAAAGAAATGGCTATTGGTATTCAACGTGTAGCTGAGACATCTTCTTCCGTTTCAGAATCAGCAATTGAAACGAGCAGAGAAGCTAACTTAGGTAATAATTCAATTCTCCAAATGATTGATCAGATGAACTCTATTGAAACCGCGGTATCAAATTCTTCTTTAAGTATAAAAGGATTAGGAGAACTTTCAAAAGAAATCGGTAATATCATTGGCGTTATTACTGGAATTGCTGATCAAACAAATTTACTAGCACTAAATGCTGCGATCGAAGCCGCTCGTGCTGGTGAACATGGGCATGGGTTTGCTGTGGTTGCTGATGAGGTTAGAAAACTTGCGGAACAGTCCAAAATATCCGCCGATCATATAGCTGAATTAATTAACCAAGTGCAAAGAGTTACAATTGAAGCGGTCAACGATATGGAGGCAGGTACAACGGAAGTTGCTGCAGGTAAAATAGTTGTAGATGAAACAGGAAAACGTTTTGAAAAGATCTTATTCTCTATTGAACAAGTTACTGCCCAAATTCAAGAAGTTTCCGCTGTTTCTGAAGAAATGTCTGCAAGTGTGGAACAAGTCAGTGCTTCCATCGAAGAACTGGCTAATATTGCTCATTATTCCGCTGATAATACACAAAATGTCGCTTCTTCTTCAGAGGAACAACTTGCCTCGATGGAAGAAATTACAGCTTCTGCTACTACCTTATCCAAAATGGCTGAGGACTTACAAATGATCGTGAAACAGTTCAAATTAAACTAAAAAAATATTTCCAAATAAATCTCTTTACTTCTTTCGAGGGAGAGAGATTTATTTGTGAACTATTAAGTAGGCAAGAACACTAGGGGCAGATTTAAGTTCAACAGCACTGAAATTATCTTATCTTAGGTGATAAATATGTTCCGCAATAAATCAACCTTCTCTTACCCTTCTTATCAGTTTTCAAAAGACACGCCATTTTAACTACCTAACAGCAAACAAAATATTGTCAAATTAAACATATAGCATGACTCCTTCCTCTGAATGTAAAATGTGTAATTCGTTTATTGACGACTTTACACATAATCTCCGACTAACAAACTCGAGGAATAAATTTAATAGGTGCCTCCTTCACTGCAAATGTCATTGTCGTATGATATATTAAAAATTAATGGTAGTTCGAAGGGATGTTATATAATGAAGAAAAGTGTAGTAATTGCAGAGAAACCCTCTGTTGCTCGAGATATCGCAAATGTACTGAAGTGTCATAAAAAAGGAAACGGTTATTTAGAAGGCGACAAATATATCGTAACTTGGGCATTAGGGCATTTGGTTACATTAGCAGATCCTGAAGTTTATGATGCAAAATATAAAACCTGGAATTTGGATGATTTACCAATGCTTCCTAACGACTTGAAGCTAGTCGTTATTAAACAAACAGGCAAGCAGTATAATGCAGTCAAAAGCCAATTAGTGCGTACAGATGTCAGCGATATTATCATTGCAACTGACGCTGGTCGTGAAGGTGAATTAGTAGCAAGATGGATTATTGAAAAAGCAAAGGTAAACAAGCCTGTTAAACGTCTTTGGATATCTTCTGTAACGGATAAAGCAATTAAAGAAGGCTTTCAGAATCTAAAACCAGGTAAGGCTTATGAAAACCTATATCATGCTGCTGTTGCAAGGTCTGAAGCAGATTGGTATATCGGGCTAAATGCAACCCGTGCACTTACTAGCAAATTCAATGCGCAGCTGTCATGTGGACGTGTGCAAACTCCTACTGTCGCTATTATTGCTCAGAGAGAAGATGAAATACGAAATTTTAAGCCTAAAACCTATTTTGGTGTAGAAGCACATACGGACCAAAAGTTAAAGCTTACATGGGTAGATAAACAAACGAATGACTCTCGAACATTCTCAAAGGAAAAAGCCCAACAAATTGTTGCTAAAGTGGATAAAAAGCAAGGGACAATCGTAGATGTTGATAAAAAGCTAAAGAAAAGCTCCGCTCCTCAACTATATGATCTAACTGAATTACAACGTGATGCCAATAAAATATTTGGCTATTCAGCGAAAGAAACGCTTGGAATTATGCAAACTTTGTATGAGCGACATAAAGTATTAACGTATCCCCGTACCGATTCAAGATATATTTCAACTGATATTGTAGAGACACTACCAGAACGATTAAAGTCTTGTGGAATCGGCCAGTATAGACCATTTGCAAACAAAGTATTACAAAAGCCCATAAAAGTAACTAAAGCTTTTGTCGATAATAGTAAGGTTTCTGATCATCATGCGATTATTCCAACCGAAGAAACTGTGATCCAATCTAACTTTACAGACAAAGAACGCAAAATTTATGATTTAGTTATTAAACGCTTTATAGCAGTTCTTTATCCGCCTTTTGAATATGAGCAAATTACGGTCAAAGCATTAATAGGCGAAGAAACATTTGTAGCAAAAGGAAAAACGATTCTTTCTTCAGGATGGAAAGAAGTTTATGAAAATCGTTTTGATGAGGACGAAAATACGGAAGACATGAAAGAACAACTACTTCCTAACTTAAACAAAGGCGATAAGTTATCAGTTATATTAGTGACAGAGACTTCTGGTCAAACAAAAGCACCTGCGAGATTTAACGAAGCATCTCTACTTACCGCAATGGAAAACCCAGCAAAGTATATGGGTACACAAGATAAAGAACTAGCGAAAACACTAGATAAAACAGGTGGTTTAGGAACAGTTGCTACAAGAGCAGATATTATTGAAAAACTGTTTAACTCATTCCTTATGGAGAAAAAAGGAAAAGATATTTATCTAACATCTAAAGGGAAACAGCTACTCGATTTAGTTCCAGAGGACTTGAAAACCCCTGCCCTAACAGCTGAATGGGAGCAAAAACTCGATGCAATCGCAAAAGGTAAATTGAGTAAAAACGTATTTATCAATGAAATGAAAACTTATACAAAAACAATTGTTAGCAATATTAAAAATAGCGATAAGAAATTCAAGCATGACAATATATCCACCAAAAGCTGCCCAGACTGTGGTAAGCCTATGCTAGAAGTGAACGGAAAAAAAGGAAAAATGCTCGTATGTCAGGACCGTGAATGTGGTCACCGTAAGAACGTAGCTAGAGTAACCAATGCCCGCTGTCCACAATGTAAGAAAAAACTAGAATTACGAGGCGAAGGTGAAGGACAAATCTTCACTTGTAAATGTGGATATCGCGAAAAATTATCGGCTTTTGAACGCCGCAGAAAAAATTCAGGCGGCAAAGTCGATAAACGTGATGTACAGAAGTATTTAAAGAAACAAAACCAAGAAGAAGAACCTGTAAACAATGCCCTTGCAGAAGCATTGAAAAAACTGAACTTGAAATAAAAACAAATAAAAAAAGGTGAAGAAAAATTAATCATTTTTCTCCATCTTTTTTATATTTTACGCATTCCTATTTTATTTGAATAGAAACAGAACCTTTTAAGTAATTGGGATATGCTATGAAATCTATTCTGACTGGGTTAATAATATCTTTTGCATCTAAGGTTATTTCTGCATATTGTTCATCGTTGTTGCCACCATTACTTTGTCTTGGTATATCAACTACCTCACCTTTTGCGTTCTCTCCTTGAGAAAATAAAGAGTACATATGATCTTCTCTTATCGGTCGATACTTCAGTTTAATTGTATTACTACCAACATTCAATACTTCTACTTTTCTTTGGGATGGCTGCTCCAGGATTTCCTTCTTTGCAAAGTCAACCAGCAAGTAGCTTTCCTCTTTAGGGAGCGCCTGCACTTTATCGAATTTTAAATACAGCTCTTTCGGCTCTTTAAAATAGTTACTTTGTAAAAAATACGTAGTTTCTTTGTTTTGATTTTCACCAAATCCAGTTATTCCATTCTGAATGGAACTCCATACTTCCCCGTTTTCATCCTCTATTCGCATATCCTCAAACTGTAATATTTTCATCTCATTTTGTTCATCAAATTCTAATGTTAAAGCTACTCTTAGTGGATATACCTTTATTTCTTTGATTTCAATTTGTTGGCCATCCATCTCGACGGTTTCATTTAACGTATATATTTTCCCAGACTTTATTTCATTTTTGAGTGTAAAGGGTACGTTAAAAGTTGTTATTTTGTTATTTTGCTCTACTTCAAATTGAACTTCAAAATCATTACTTGTAAATTGTTCCGAATCTACAAAAACAAGACTAAATTCGTCCTCATTACTATTTCCCTGTTCCAGGTCTGGTAGATTATAACTACTTGATGCTTTTAGCTCCTGTCCATTATTAAATAACTTAATCTCTTGATAATCCAAGTTCTTAAGTGGATAAGGTGTCTCTAATGTATAAAAAATTTCTGCCCCTGTTTCATCAATAATAATTCCGTCTACAGTAAACGTTATATCATTTTTGACTTGGCTTTTACCAATAGGTTCATAATAATCATTTTCGACTATAGCTTCGATACCTTTATCGAACTGAATGAGATGCACAAACCGATCCATCCCAGGTATGGTAGAAATAGCACTCGCAAATGCCGGTGATACTCGTATAGATGTCACAAAGGTTAGTATAAGAATTGCTGCAACGGAGAAAGCCCATAGCGTTTTTTTACGTTTTCTCTTTTTTGCCTTTGCTTTAAGTATCCCATGTTGAATAGCGTTTTTTACAAGCTCTTCAGGTACTACAACTTGTTCTAATTTCTTTTTAGTTGTATCTAGCATCTCTTCTTCTTTTTCATACATGGTCTGCGTCTCCCTTCTCTGACAGGAAATTCCGAAGTGACTTGAGTGCTTTGTGTAGCCTAGATTTAACCGTGCCCTCTGGGATTTTCTCGAGTTCTGCAATTTCTTTTATTTTGGTATTTTGAAAGTACTTTAGAAATATTAGCTGCTGTTCACTGCTCGACAAGGATGCGATTGCTTCATTGATCTCTAGATGAGTAGTATCTTCACTAAAGCCTATCTCTGGTAAAGTTTCGCTCGAGCTAGCTCGTTTACTCTTTTTCAGCTGATCCTGACAGTAATTTATCATGATTCGAACGAGCCAAGTTTTCATATAACTCGGTTCTTTTACTGTACGTATTTTTTGGTAAGCTCGAAAAGTAACTTCCTGCATCGCTTCCACTGCTTCATGTTCGGTTTTTAAAAATGCAAATGCCGTTCGATATAATGTATCTTTATATAAATGCATTATCTGTAAGAAAGCCTCGTCATCCCCTTTAATAGCTTTCTTAGCTATTTCTATTACTTCCACTCGTTCACCCCCTTGTTCTGTTATACATTAGACATCGAAGTGTGGAAAAAGTTCATTTTATTTTTTGGAGAATTTAAGATACTCTCGTGCCTGGGTTGTTTACTAGCGCTCATCTTTTCATTACTCTCGGATCAGATAGATTTACTATCGTTCATTTCTATTCACTTGCTCTCCAGAGTACATTACTCTCGGAACGGATATTTCTTCCATAAAAAAAGATGTCTCTTTATAGCGAGACATCCTGATTGGACTTAATGTATGTCAATTGGCTCCTTGCAGAGGCTTTTGCTCATTTCGGCGTATTGGATAAACACCCGAGCGAGCTCTCTTAAGCGATCGTGTACATCGTTATCAATAATTTTATTGTTTTCATCAAAGTGGTCTTTATGTGTATAAACATAATTAGGGGTTACTAAGCATCTAAAATAATCTAAAATTGGTTTCAGCTGATTTTCAATTACTAGATGATGCTGGTACGTGCCACCATTTGCCACGATGGATACTGGTTTATAGCGCATGGACTTTGGATGTAGGAAATCGAATGTATTTTTTAGCACACCAGGTATGGAACCTTGAAAAATCGGTGACGCGATAATAAAACCATCCGCTTGGTCGAACTTACTTACAAGCAACTTCATGTCGTCATTGTAATTTTCAAAAGGACGTCCATCTACAAATTGATGATCATAATTAGAAAGTCGAATTATTTCTATAGTGTATTCGTTATTCATTTCTTCTATATAGTCTTTCACTTGATCTAAAATGACACCTGTTTTCGTGCCGATGATTGTTCCATCTACGAGTAAAATTTTCACCTTGCGTAAACCTCCTTATTCGTCCTATATTGTATCAAAAAAAGGAGTTATTATCGCCAAAAGAGATCGTATTTATCAAAGTTCATCCTTTTGACGGAGAGGTATTAATCGTATCTGACTCTTGCATATGAGTTGGAGGGGTCAAGCTGACAACAAGATCACCTGGATTTGCAATGAGTTCCATTTTGGTCGTAAAGAACTTCAGCGTGCCATCTGCTCGAATAATATAAAGTAAGATCGATTCTTTCATGCGAGCATCTAAGTATTGGTTGTAGTCGTACTGCTCTGTAATATTAGTCTTTCGTATGACAAAGCCTTTTAGTACAAGTTCTGTTAGATCAAAAATATTTGCATCGCTATTGAAAAGCGTTTTACCACCAATTGATGGGTGATACTTATTTCCTGTAACATGGCTAGAAGCTGTTTGATATAGCGCATCTCGACCTAACTCTACTACAAAGTTCGAGCAGATTAATGCATTATAGGCATCCATTTCGGTTGCTGCAATCATTTTAGGATAGGGTGCTAGATCTAACGAATACTCCGTTTGCTCTGATAATATATCCCCTGCATAAGTGGGGACTCCTAGTTTCCTTGCATATCGAAGCTGCTCCCATGAATTATCGACTACTAGTACATCCATGTGCTCATTCAGCAATGATAGAGCAAGCTCTCCCGTAAAGGCATTTCCACCTACAATAAGTACCCCTGGTTTTTCTGTTGCAACAAGTTTAAGCTTTTTAGCAACCCATCCAATGGAAAAGCCATGGAAAATTACAGTTGCAAATACGAGAGCAAATGTTAAAGCTGTTAGCATTTCCGCATCCTTGTATCCACTTTCTTGTAACACCGTAGCAAAATAACCGGAAACAGTAAGTGCCACAATCCCTCTAGGTGCAATCCAACCGATCAATATTTTTTCATTGTTCATTAAGTCCGTTCCAATAGTCGATAACCATATGGATAAAGGACGGACGATAAATAGCATTGCTAATACAAAAAATACGATGCGAGGATTGAATATTTCCAATAATATACCAGGATTTAAGGAAGCCGTTAACATAACAAAAATACTAGAAACAAGTAAAATAGATATATTTTCTTTAAAATGTCTCATGTCATTGATGGAGGCAATATGCATATTGGCCATCGTTATACCCATCGCGGTTACGGCAAGTAATCCAGTTTCATGCATAATTACATCAGAGAAAACAAAAACCAAGAGTACAACTGCAAAAACGACAGGCGCTTTTAAATACTCTGGAATCTGCCCTTTTTCAAACATTTTCCCTAAGATTCTGCCGAACAACCAGCCGAGTCCCCCGGCAAAAATGGAACCTGTGAAGAACAGTAAAAATGCGGTGAACGTCTCGTTGCCATTAATGAATTTAATAAGTTCAAATGCAAACACCGCTAATAATGCACCAAACGGGTCTACTACAATCCCTTCCCACTTTAAAATTGCAGCTGTTCTGGATTTTAGTTTCGCTTGTCTCAGTAGCGGCAAAATAACTGTTGGACCAGTTACGATAAATAGCCCGCCGATGACAAATGCGACAGCAACAGAAAGCCCTGCAATATAATGAGCAGCTAGGGAACCAACAATCCAAGCAATAAACGCACCTAATGTCACTATTCGGGTAAGCGGTTTGTTAAAGCTCCGCACTTCGCGGAAATCTAGATTTAAGCTTCCTTCAAATAAAATAATTGCAACTGCTAAAGAAATAAGCGGGCTAAACAATTCCCCCAAACTCTCCTGTGGGTTGATCAATCCTAAAATAGGTCCAACCAATAATCCTACAATGGACATTAATACAATTGCAGGCATTCGTATACGCCACGCTAACCACTGTGAAAAGATTCCTAATACAACAACAAACATCAAAACAAATAATATAGAGCCTAACATTGCATCTCCCCTTACTCGTTGACTTTTTCTGAATCCACAAAAATATCCTTTCGATCATCCCAATTGAATAATTCTTCTCGAGAAATCGGCTGTTCTTCTATTTTCTCTATAGGCGTAGCGCTCAAAATATCGATTGGTTTATAAATCGTTACGGCTTTTTTTGTATTATATATTGCATAGTGATACATGGCATAAGCAAGCTGCTGCCCTGGAATGGAGCGCATTCTTTTAAACGGTCCGATTAAAAATGGATTTACTAGCTGGAAGATGCCTTCGGATAGGCGCTCCCCTAAGCGAAATTCTCTTCTTTCTCCTGTTAACAAGGAAGGTCTATATATGAAAAGATGCGGTAGTTCCATTTCTATTAGTCCCTCCTCCATCTTGCCCTTTACTCGGCTATAGAAAAAAAGAGATTTTTTATTGGATCCAATTGCAGAAATGACATGAAAATTTGGAATGCCACGTTTTTTTGCTAAAGAAGCAATTCGTAATGGATATTCTAAATCTACTCGCTCAAAGTTCTCTTCTGACTTGGCTTTTTTCATCGTAGTTCCTAAACAGCAAAATAGATCATCCGCAAGTTCTAAATCGTTTTCCTCTAATTTATCAAAATCTTTTACTTGCACGTCTAGTTTGGCATGCTTATAAGTAAAATCTCTTCTGACAATGACGGTAACTGCAGCATACTCTTCACTCTCACATAATTGTTTTACTAAAAATTTTCCAGTAAAACCAGTAGCACCTACTACTATAGCTACTCTTCTAGCCATTTAGCTTTCCCCCTTGTCATAAGCACCTGTCCATTCCCATACACTAAAGAGATAACTTATGGAAAGGAAGATAAAATATGAAACTAGCCTATTTATTGAATACATTACCACATCGCGGACACTATCCGGCAGATCGTGCAGTAGCATTGCTTTCTTCATTAAAACCGACTAACTCCGAAATTTTTGTGCATCATTCTAATACAAGCCTTATTCAATATTTAAAAAAACAACAGATTCAACCTCTTTTATATAGAAATAATGCTCACCTTATCGAAGAAATGAAAGCATTTCAACCAACTTGCATTATGCACGATGGTGGAAATTCAGAAAAAGATCTTATTCGTCGTTTAAAAGCATTCAATTGTACGCTTATTCATTTAGACGACCAGGGTGATGGTGGGGCTTTAGCTGATCTTGTTATTCAATCGCTGTATGAAAATCCAAAGGACGTTACGAAAGAGAACTATGTATTTGGTCCACTTGGATATATTCCAGTCAATGAAGTTATTTATAAAAATAATAACACGATACAGGATCCCCCGCATATAATCGTCTCTTTCCCTCATGAAGATCCCGAGAATTTGACCTATAGGACCTTAAGACATCTTGTACAACTCCACATCCCACTTAAGATTAGCGTATTGGTGGATGAACATTACAAGCATGACATATTTGAATTAAAACGTTTTGCACTTACGCGTAAATCTATACAGATCATTTCTACCTCGGAGCCAGAAACACTGTTACCTAAAAGTGATATTGTAATTACAAGCGGGTCTTATATGCCTTTTCTAGTTGCACAGTTTCATATACCTTGCATCGTTCTTTGTGCACATGAAGAAGAAGTTAACTTTGCATTCCCACAGGAAGGACATGGCTTCGCAAACCTAGGTCTTGGTAGGAAGATCAAACAATCATATCTACAAAATGCGGTGATGGAAATTATCCTGCACAATAACAGAAGAAACGCCTATATACAGAAACAGAGTCGCTTTGACTTTAGTAATAACTTAGAAGAATTAGTAAAACTGATTGAGCAAACGATTACAAGTTCAAAAGAGGAACAAGAAATCGTACGCTAAGTCCTTTTTTATGCTACAATAAATGCAAAATGCTGAAGGTGATTGATAATGACAAAATCACAGCTACAAGCTGAAATTGCAGAGGTAAAATTGGACTATATTAACTTGCAAGGTGATATGGAAAAATTAGAATCAAATGGACACCCTACTCAGGTTGAAAATGCTGAACTGAGACTAGCAAAAATGGAAGAAAAACTTGCAGAACTAAACAAACAGCTCGCGGAATTATTATAATCCGCAGAGCTTTCTTTTTGGAGGAAATAGATATATGAGCTTATTAGTAGAAAATTTAGGACATACATTCGGAGACCGTACCCTTTTCAAGGAAGTTTCATTTCGCTTAGTCGAAGGTGAGCATGTAGGACTTGTAGGTGCCAACGGTGTTGGTAAGTCAACATTGATGAATATATTAACAGGAGAAATCATTCATGACGAAGGCCGAGTAGAATGGTTACCGAACACTCATTATGGATATCTAGATCAGCATACACGTCTGCAATCTGGACGTTCTATGTTTGATACACTGCGAGATGCATTTTTGCCATTGTACAAAAAAGAAGAAGAGTTAAACGAAATTATCGGTAAAATGGCGAATGCAACGCCCGAGGAGCTAGAAGTATTATTAGAGCAAATGGCAGAAATTCAAGATGCTTTGGATGCTGGTGACTTCTATTCTTTAGATATGAAGGTAGAAGAGGTTGCTCGTGGTCTTGGTTTGGATGCTATTGGTCTAGAGCGCCCAGTAGAAGCACTTTCAGGTGGTCAGCGTACAAAAGTATTACTTGCAAAGCTTTTATTAGAAAAGCCAAAAGTATTGTTACTTGATGAGCCTACCAACTATTTAGATGAAGAGCATGTAAACTGGCTTTCCAATTACTTGAAAAACTATCCGCATGCATTCTTATTGATATCCCATGATACAGAGTTCATGAACGGAATTGTCGACGTGATTTTCCACTTGGAATTTTCGAAACTCACTCGATATACTGCGTCCTATGAGAAATTCTTAGAGCTTGCTGAGTTGAATAAACGTCAGCACATCGATGCTTATGAGAAACAACAAGATTTCATTAAGAAACAAGAAGATTTTATCGCCAAAAATAAAGCTCGATACTCAACTACAGGACGAGCAAAATCTCGTCAAAAACAACTGGATCGAATCGAACGAATTGATCGCCCTGAAACGGCGGCAAAACCAGAATTTAGCTTCAAGGAATCTCGTAGCCCTAGTCGTTACGTTGTAGAAGCTGAGCATTTGGAAATCGGATACGATAAAGCGTTACTACCTCCATTGACATTTACGATTGAGCGAGGCGAAAAAATTGCGCTTGTTGGAATGAACGGAATCGGAAAATCGACTTTACTTAAAACAATGCTTGGCAAAATACCTCCTGTCAGCGGCACAGTAACACGTGGTGATTTCTTAACCCCTTGTTATTTCGAACAGGAAGTAAAAGCTGGAGATATTACACCAATTGAAGCAATTTGGGAAACGTACCCAAGCATGGGACAAGCCCAAGTACGCGGTGCCTTAGCTCGTACTGGTCTTAAGAGTGAGCATATCTCCCGTCCGCTATCAAGTTTAAGTGGTGGGGAGCAAGCAAAAGTGCGTTTATGTAAACTAATGATGGAAGAAACGAATTGGTTAATCTTTGATGAGCCGACAAACCATCTGGATATCCATGCAAAAGAAGAGTTAAAGCGTGCGATGAAAGAGTTCAAGGGTACAATCGTGCTAGTCAGCCATGAACCAGAATTTTACGAGGGTCTTGTAACAAAAGTATGGAACGTGGAAGAATGGTTCTCTACTGGTAAAGAAGTTATTAAAGATTAATGGTTATATGAATCCCTTGAGTGATGGCACTCAGGGGATTTTTGAGCATTTAAACAACTCTGCGAGAGTAAATTATCCACGTACGAGAGTATTCACCGCTGTACGAGAGTCTTCTACGTCTATGCGAGAGTATTTACCGTCTCTCCGAGAGTAACCCCAGCTCAACCGAGAGTATTGACGCCGCATCCGAGAGTATTTCATTAATTTACATGAGTTAACTGCTTCTATAGGAAACCTGCAACCCCTACCTTGAACCTAGCTCATCAAAAAAAGCCTCCCGTTATCAAACAAATACGGGAGGCTTCTTCTCTTAAGCTAGCACTAATGATTCTTTTGCAATATCATCATTCATAATTAACTCTTTCAAACGTTGTTTTGCGCGGAATAGTCTAGATTTTACAGTGCCGATTGATACTTTCATCACTTCGGCAATTTCGATTAGAGAAAATTGATGTACATAGAAATACATTACTGTTTTCTGGTATATACCATCCAACTCACTCACTTTGGATCGAATCATCTCACCAACGTCTTCCTTCTCTAATTGCTCCTCAACAGTTAGAACATCTGCAGCAATTAAATCCAGCAAGGAAATATCTAATTGCTCTGGCTGATTTGCTACGTATTTGCTGCGTCTAACCTGTTTGCGATATCTATCACGGAATGTGTTCATACAAATTGTTGTTAACCATGCTTTTACATGATCGACTTGTTTCATATATGATTCATATCGTACGACTTTCACCCAAACCTCTTGCATTAAGTCTTCTGCTTCTGTTTGATTTTTAGTTAGCTTCAAAGATAAATAATATATATAACGGTTATATTCCTCGTAAATTTCTTCTAATTGAACCTGCATGTTAGTTTCCTCCGCTCGGCTTTTCTTGTTAACTCTATAATGCCAAATTTTAACCTTACCCTCTATCGTATTCTCTTTCAGAAAAATTACAAAGGTGTAAGCCAAATTTTAGGAGGACAACAAACTCACATTGGTCCATAGAAAAAAGATAGTAAGATAGCCTAAACTTTTAAAAGTTCCCCTTATCCACCCTCACGAAATGCAAATCAGTACGCGGTAGTTAATTGTCAAAAATAACTTGTACTCATGTAAAAGTACTGGGTATAACTTGTATTAGGAGGACTCGAACCTCAAGGTTACCCCGAAACCTTTACCGTTAGTCCAACTTGAGCAGTTGGCGCTTCGTACTCGCCTTTACATTTCGCTACCAACTTTCGGCTATTCGATTACATTTGTAAGCCAGTTAATTTCTTGAATTTTGGTATCAAGTATTCGATGCTTTTGGGATAATTCATCCACATAATTCTGCGTTTCTCTTACATTGATAGTGGAGACATATTTTATCTCTGTTCTAGAATATCTATCATGAGGAATAGCAGCTGCTTCCAGTAAAGCACTATATATTTTTCTTTCCTGACTAAGCAGATCACGTTCCGTTAAAGCATCAGCTACAGATTGACTATCATTAAATGCCGTCTGTAAATTTGTACGATTAATATTTTTTATTAGTTTTTTTAAATCACTTAATAGTTGATTCAGTTCTTTTATTAATACTTTTGGGTCTTCGTTTGGAGTCTCCCCTTCTTGTATTTTAGCATTTTGAAGTAAACGATTTCTCAAATGTTCTATTCGCTTTTGGTAATCGGATCTTAATATTAGAGCTTCTGCTAACTTCATACATATCCCTCCTGTACTGAATTATTCGCTTTATGTTAATGTAATTCCTTCTTTTTAGGTAAAAAATAGGAATTTACTATAAATTACACCATGAGAATTTTAAACGAACACTCCATTAAATAGAATTCTCAATAGTTTTAACCAATTCATTTACGATGTCTCTAGGTACATTTCTTCCTTTTCCATGAAAGATTTTATCTTGGTAAATTATTATCGGTGCACTTGGATAATGTCCTTTAAGGACAACGTTTAACCCAAGCAAAGATTCTTCAGATGGTAGATATTCTAATTCTAAAGAACCATTCAGCTGTTTAAGAAGAACAATTATTCTCTCTATATCACCTTCATCTTCTATTATAATTATTGGTTCATTATCAATCCCTACAACTTCTAAATATTCAATTTCAGAAGAATTTAGTAATTCTTCGTAAATCACCATTTCTTTTTCATTACCAAATACTATAAAAAGAAATAAACCTATTGTAAAAATTCCTATTAAGTATATCCACTTTTTACTTTTCATTTAAATCCCCCTAATGCCTGCTTTAACAATTCTGCCCCCTGTGAATCATTATCAATAAAAAAACAGACTGTTAATTTGTATGTTAATTAACAGTCTGCTTGTGTGTTTAATAAGTGTTTTGTACCATTCAAGTGAACGGATTAAATTTTAATCCTCTTGTTTTTCCGGTTCTATTTCAGTTGTTTCTTCTCTTTTTGTAATAGTCAATTTTACTATTCGACTGCGATCCATTTCATTGATTTCGACCATTAAATCTTCATAGGCGAATTGTTCGTTCTCTTCTGGTACATGCCCCAACTGATCTAAGACAAAGCCACCTATTGTTTCATTTTCATTGACAATAGCAACGTGGAATAGCGAATTGACTTCTTCGATTTCCATTCTACCTGCACAGACTAGTCGGTTTTCCGTCATCTCATGCACAAGAATTTCTTCGTCCACATCGGTTTCATCTTCTATTTCCTGCCCAATCATTTCTTCTATTAAATCTTCATGCGTGACAATCCCAAGTGTTCCTCCATATTCATCCAACACAATGGCCATATGCTTTTTATGGGTCAGCATTAGTTTAAATACTTTTTCCACACTGAGGGTTTGTACAACGAATAATGGTTCTTTGTCGATAAAAGTGTCGAGCTCAATAGATGTATCCATGGACCACTCGATAAACTTTTTCGAGTAAAACATTCCGACAATTGTATCTAAGCTATCATCGTAAACTGGATATCTAGTATAATGATGCTCCAGGATGGTATCACGAACCTCTTCGTATGTAGCTTCTATCGGGATACCTACTACTTCCGTTCTATGTGTAGACAAAACATCCGAAACATCCTTATTTGGAAAATCGAGCATCCCTTTTATTCGTTCAGATTCTTCGTCTTCAAACGTTCCGTCCGTTGAAGCAAGATCAACCATGGAAAGCAGCTCTTCTTTTGTAATTGTCGTTTCTGTTATAGCACCTTTTGAACCAATTCGAATAAATAAATTTGTAATTTCAGCTATAAATGCTGTAAGTGGTCGCAAAATGATGACAAGTAAGCGTATAAATGGAGAAACTACATATACAACACGATCCGAGAAGGTTGCGGCAATCGTCTTAGGAAGTACTTCACAAAATAAAATAATAAACGCTGTTAAAATGGCAATAGACCAACCAATATGCCATTCAAAATGTTCTGCGATTAATATTAAGATTACGGCCATACCAATATTAGCTATTGTATTTCCTACTAAGATGGTTATAATCATTCGGTCCGGCTTTGAAAGTAGGGATAGTATTTTCTCTGATTCTTCGTCTCCCTGTTCTGCTCTAAGCTGGACCTTCATCCTATTAACTGTCATTAACGCTGTTTCACTACCTGATAAAAAAAGGGATACAAGTACCGAAATAGCAAATAGTACAAATTCTATGTACAAAATTGTTGCCTCCTGTGGGTATTAATATACGTTCCATATGTTTTCTTATAACTATATCATATTGTGATTTTAGTTGTCACAAAACTAATATCAACCCTGACTAAATACCTCTAATATGCACAAAACTTATGCTATACTATTTCTATTCACGAAATTTTTTGAAAAGAGGGATTGTAATGAGTCAACTAACTACATTAGACCATTATTTCACAGAAAAAAGAGAAGAACATTTAGAAGAACTAAAACAGTTTTTACGTATCCCAAGTATTTCTTCTTTATCGGAACATAAAGAGGATATGCAAAAAGGTGCCCAGTGGCTTGCTGATTCATTAACAAAAGCAGGACTAGAAAATGTCGTAGTCGATAAAACTAGCGGACACCCGGTTGTCTATGCGGATTGGTTACATGCAGAAGACAAACCCACAATGCTTATATACGGACATTATGATGTTCAACCAGTCGATCCTCTAAATCTTTGGGATAGCGAACCTTTTGAACCACAAGTAAGAGACAATAAATTATATGCTCGTGGATCAAGTGATGATAAAGGGCAAGTATTTATGCATGTTAAAGCTATTGAGGCACTCCTACAATCAAACAAATCCTTACCAGTAAATGTTAAGTTTTTAATTGAAGGAGAAGAAGAAGTTGGTAGCCCTAATTTAGAAGAGTATATTGAAGATAATAAAACAAAGCTCGCTGCAGATGTTATTGTGATTTCCGATACAGGTATGCAAGGCCCTGGTCAACCGGCAGTTTGCTATGGTTTACGTGGACTATGCGGCGTTCAAATTGATGTAAAAGGCGCTAAAGGCGATCTTCACTCTGGCCTTTATGGAGGTGGGGTACAAAACTCCATTCATGCATTAGTTTCTATATTAGAATCCTTCCGTGATGCAGAGGGAACGATTGAAGTAGAAGGCTTCTATGACAATGTACGTCCTTTATCGGACGAAGAAAGAGAAGCTTATGCCTCCCTTGGCTTCGATGAAGATGAATTGAAAGCAGAAGTTGGAGTCGAAGAATTATTCGGCGAAAAAGGCTTCACACATTTAGAACGCGTTTGGGCACGCCCAACTTTAGAAATCAATGGTGTCTTCGGAGGATTCTCAGGTGAAGGTATTAAAACTGTACTTCCAAGTGAAGCCGGTGCAAAAATCACTTGCCGCTTAGTACCTGATCAAGATCCAGATGAAATTGTTGCTAAACTAAGGGCTCATATTGAAAAGAACAAGCCAGTTGGAGTAACTGTAACACTTACGGAATTTGATAAGGGTAAACCATTCATCACTCCTTTTGATCACCCTGCTATTCAAGCAGCTGGTCGCAGTTATGAAAAAGTTTATAACGTTCCTACAGCATATACTCGTGGTGGCGGTTCTATTCCAATTGTTGCTGCATTTGACGAAATTCTTGGGCTTCCGGTTGTATTAATGGGCTTTGGACTATCTACAGAAAATTTCCATGCACCTAACGAGCATTTCCATTTGGAAAACTTTGACCAAGGTCTTCGTGTAATTAGTGATTACTATTTCGAATTAGCAGAGCTTTCAAAAGAAGATTTGAAGAAGTAATTACTGAAACACATGGGTTTTCTAATCCATGTGTTTTTTACTATCTGTTTAGCTCTAGCGCTTAGTCCCTCAAGTCGCTTCAGGATTTCAGTAAAGGCAAAGTACGCCTTTATCTGAAATCCTCCCAGCGCTTGTCGGAGCTTGCATAGGCGCTTGTGCTTTTCTTAACTAGGAGGAATACATGGATACGACAGGTGTTAGTTTTGTTTCTCGTAAGCTAATAGTGACCTTTGTTACAGCAATACTTGTGGCTATGATTATGAGCCTTTTCAATGTGGATTTGACTATTTATGAGCAGGGTAATCATTTTGTAGGCTGGACTTTCGTTTTCTTTCTGTATGCAGGAGCAATAATACTAGTATACGGAAATATTATTTCAATTGGAGTCGAGTTATTACAAAGAAAATATTTTGCTCGTCACAAATGGTTATATGTAGTTATCCTCGGACTTTTGGGAGCATTGTTCGGCATTTTTTATGAGGAAAGACTTTTAGCTGTTTTTGGTTTTTTTAGTGCTGTCTTTTTTGCTTTTTTAGACTTATGGTTGATCAGAAGTAGTTTTAAAACGAAGCAATTATTCTTCCTAATTTTGTCCCCTATGCTTACCTTGTTATGCCTTTGGTTGTATTTACAATTAATGTCTCCTCCTCTCCCTCCTTTTACACAGGAAGATGCAGTTACGTTTGCAACTTCAGGGGAAGGAACGATGATTAGCGAGTTTCCGAAAGAAGTAGGAACATGGACGGGAACAATTGGAGATTATGAAGTAAAAAGGGAAACAAGCGTAAGTTCCATTGATGATGAAGAGTATATAGTAACCTTTACTGAGGAATGGAAAAGAGGAGAAATTTTAGGTAGCTCTCTTACTTCATATATTGTAGATCGAAATTCTATGACAATCAATAAATCAGAAGGTAACTCTCCCCCATATTATGTTAAGAAACCATAAAAAATCGAGTGAGAGACTGATATCTCTTACTCGATTTTTTTAGTTATTCTTTTTTCTCAAAAATAGTTACTAGGTCTTCTACACCTTTACGGTCTTTTGGTTTTGGCATTTCATCAAAGTAGCCGACTTGCAGCATGCTGATAATGCGTTCACCTGATTGAACTCCGAGCTCTTTGCGGAACAATGGGTTATCTAAAAACCCTGGAGTTTTCCAGCAAGACCCGATTCCTCTGTCCCAAGCCAATAATTGAATATTTTGTACTAGCATACTTGCTGCTGCATAATCCTCTAAACGTTCCTTTTGACGAGCATCCTCCGGGACCACAACAAATACATATCCGCCGGGATTCGTAAATTTCTTCATTTGTTTTTCTAGGTCCTCTTCCGAAAGCTCTTTCCATTTGGGAATGGTAAATTCCTTTAACACGCTATATAAATCATCTAATTCTTTTCCACACGCCACGATAAATCTCCAAGGCTGTCTTAATTGATGGTTAGGTGCCCATACTGCGTCATCTAAAATGTTTAACAGTATTTCTCTTTCTACGGGCTGTCCGTTAAATAATTTAATTGACCTTCTTTGAATTATTGCATCGCGTACCGTTAGTGAATGCATCATTAATTAGTTCATTCTCCCTTTTACAATTGAATTATTTCCTCTATCATACCAATTTAATCATTTATTAGAAAGTGTAGTGTATTATAAAATGAAAGGTTCAATATTACCCATCTTTTACTCACATACATTGAGGTGACAGCATGCTACTCTATTGGTTGTTTAGTTATATAATCGGTAACTTCCTTACTGCTTGGTGGATCGGTAAATGGAAAAAAACTGACTTAAGAAAAGAAAGAAGTGGCAATTTAGGTGCAAGAAATGCTGGTGCAGTACTTGGAAAATCTGCATTTTTTCTTACCTTTTTAGGTGATGCCTTAAAAGGTGTTAGTGTAATTTATATCGGCTTTTATTTTCAATATTCTTTAGAGTTTATTGCTATAGCAGGTGGAGCGGTAATTTTAGGACATCTTTTTCCGTTTTGGTTAAAAGGAAAAGGCGGGAAAGGTATTGCTACATTCATCGGCGTAGCTGCAGCAATAGAACCTACATTGTTCGCTATATTGGTCATTTGTTTTATCATTATAATGGCGCTGCTTAGAAGTGCAACTTTAAGTATGACCATTGCATTTAGTGCATATGCTATTTTAACTTGGATAATACCTGAATTCGCTTCTCTTTGGCCACTTTCCATAGCAATTCTTATTATTCTAGTCCGTCACCGGTTAGATACTGTGGAATCATGGGGTAAGAGATGGTGGAAAAAGTAACTATAACATTATTAAATTTATAATTGATTTCCTCTATAATAAGGATACATTAAGTCTTAATATGATATAATTACTATCATTTAAATAATAAATTAGATAGGATGTCAGAAGATGACTTTGAAAAAGATTGCGTGGTTAGTCGACAGTAGTGCATATATAAGCAATACATTAAAAGATCACCCAGATGTATATGTTATTCCTCTTAATATTCATTTTGGTTTAGAACAATTTGTAGATGGCGTTGATTTAACACCCGATCAATTATACGATCGACTTCGCAATGGAACAGAAGCCGCTAAAACCTCTCAGCCTTCTGCTGGTGAATTTGCTATGTTATATGAAAAACTGAGTAAAGAATATGATTCTATTATTGCAATTCACGTTTCTAAAAGTCTTAGTGGAACACTCTCTTCCTCTATCAGTGGTGCTGAAATTGCGCAAATCCAAGTAGAATTTATTGATTCTTTTTCGTTATCAGCAGGTATTACAGGGTTAGTAGAAAAAGGGCTGCAATTACAAGAAGCAGGCCAATCATATCAGGATATTGCAACTGAATTAAGAGATATGACCTCGAAGTTCCGCAACTATATCTTAATAGGCAACTTAACCCAACTGTATAAAGGTGGTAGACTGAGTAGTGCTCAATTCTATTTGGGGAGCCTACTTAAAATAAAACCAATTATTCAGATCAATACGGAGGGCGAGCTTAAGGAACTAGATAAGGTTCGGTCTCATAAAAAAGCAATCCAGTACCTGATCAATAAGGCAGTTGAAGCTGCTGAAAAGGATGGTTTAAAGCATGTGTACATAATGCATGCTAACGCAGAGCAACAGGCAACAGACTTAAAACTAGCCATTTTACAACAAGCTCCAAATTTACAGTTCACTATTGGTGAAATTAGCACATCCCTTGCAGTACATGCTGGCGAGGATACAATTGCCTTGCTTTGGTATTTGTAAAACTTAAAAAAAAGACTTCCAAATACACTTTCGGAAGTCTTTTTGTGTTTTTTAAAAATTATCTTTTACATGGAAAAATATATACTTTGTTCTTGGTGTATGTGCATAGGAATCCTCGTAACTCCAATAACGATTACGGCTATTATTCGTATGTGCATTTACATAAGGAACACCATCCTGAACACTTGTTACGATAGTCGAGTGATCGAATCTACCATCACCTTGGAAATCATAAAAAATTAAATCACCTGGGATTAACTGGTCAGGTGAACTAACTTGTGTTGCCTGCAGACCTTTTGTAGAGCCCGCTAAGTACCAGCGTAATGAATGAGGCGTGCTCCAGCTCAGACTCCACGTTTCGCTGCTCAACCACCACCCTCGCTCCCTGTTTGGCTGACCTCTCATAGGGGCTCCCCCCGCAAACAAGCATTGCGAAATGAAATTTGTACAGTCCACATCGAATATCGGAAACCTTGGATTATAACTGTTCCACCATTTTTGCGCATAGGCTACTGCCTTCTCTCGATTGTATGTTGCCAATTTTCATCCTCCCTCTATTTTGTTTATATGATTAAACAGAAAATATATGCTAGTATGGATACAATGAAAAAATTTATTTTTTTTGGCAAATTACTTTTTAGAAAGGAAGATGGTCAGTGAGACAGCATGCAGAAAAAGAAATTTCAGTGCCCACTTTACTTTGCGATAAAAAAGGTAATTTGAATCCTAAAGCAATTGGATACGCAAAGAAGCCATTGATTGAAAGTAATTTGAAGGGTCACTATATGCGTAAGAAAAAGTGGAATTACTGGTGTGTTTTTGGAGATGATATTCTTTTCTCTGCCACTATTAGTCATTTAGATTACGCAGCGGTATGCTTTGTCTATTTCCTTAACTATGAAACGCAACGCTACGTTGAAAAGACAGTTACGATTCCCCTAGGAAATAAATTAAAAATGCCCACTAATATTTTGGAAAGTATACATCTTCATTCCAAAGAAATGTCTATCCAATTACTTTATATACAAAACGAAACGCATATGACTGTAACTATCCCAGATTTTGATGGTGATTTGTTACATGCAGATTTACATATAGCTCATCCAGTTGAAGATGAATCCTTGAATGTAGTAATTCCATGGAGTCGGACGCAATTCCAATTTACAGGGAAGCACCACATATTGCCTACATCTGGCTTTGTGAAAGTCGGTGATTCTCGCTATACCTTCCAACAAGAAGACAATTTTGCGGTGCTCGATTATGGTAGAGGTGTATGGCCAAGAGAAGCTCTCTGGAACTGGGGCTTCGCATCTCAACGAGTCGGCTCTAAAAGAATCGGATTGAACTTTGGCGGGAAATGGACAGATGGCACTGGTATGACCGAAAATGCGATTTTCATTGATGGCAAAATGACAAAAATCCACGAAGATTTATTATTTACTTATGATACGAATGATTTTATGAAGCCCTGGAAGGTTAAAACTAAATTTTCCGATGAAGTGAATATGACATTCACCCCATTTTTTCACCGCATTGCGAAAACTGATCTGAAACTACTCTTCTCCGAGGTTCACCAGATGATTGGTTATTTTAATGGCAAAATTCAGCTAGAAAATGGCCCTACCCTGGAGGTAAAGCAATTATTAGGGTGTATTGAAGAACATAAAGCTAAATGGTAATACCTGAATCGAGGGTTGTGACTAGTGTCATGATCCTCTTTTTTTTGTGCCTATGGTGGATTTTCTAGTTTAGTTGGAATTTTGAGTAGGTTAGTTGGAATTTCGCACAGTTTAGTTGAAATAATTGAGCTGTTAGTTGGAATAGTAAATTTTCCCCACAAAAAAAGTTATCTCCTAGCCATACTTAGAGACAACTCTTTAAATTGGGTGGATAACTTTAAGCAATTATTATACAAGTTGCTTCACTAATTTTTTATTTCGTTCTTTAAACACTTCGTTGTGCGAAGAGACCATTGCAAATTTATTTGCATCTGGTTGGATATACTGCTTAGCCTGATTGACTGCATTTGCAGCATCCTGGAAGGTGCCTGCTATTAAGTTTACTTTGCCTGGATATTGAATAATGTCCCCTGCTGCATAAATTCCAGCAACTGATGATTCACATGAGCTAGTCCCCTTCACATAAAAATCATCTGCAATATCAATAGCTATTTTACTATTTTTCAGTAGCTCTGCATCCTGATCGTAGCCATGATTGATAATTACCTCATCGACTTCAATACGTGTAATATCTCCTGTTTCATCATTTAAAACAGCAACTTTTTCTATCATTTCATGATTTTTACTAGCAATTAATTTTGTAATCTTAGTATTGAAGAAGCATGTTACTGAACTCTTTAATAATTGAGTTACCTGTGCTTCATGACCGTTTAATGCATCTTTTCGATAAGTGACATACACTTTTTTCGCGATAGGCTCCAGTTCATTGGCCCAATCAATTGCTGCATTCCCTCCACCTGAAATAAGAACTGTCTTATCCTTAAAACGCTGAATGGATTTTACCGTATAGTTTAAATTGCTTACCTCGAAACGTTCGGCTCCTTCTATCTCAAGCTTCGTTGGCTTTAAAATCCCACTACCTACTGCAATAATAATAGTTTTCGAATAATGTTCAGCACCAGAAGCAGTATGCAAAACAAAAATTCCATCCTCTCGGCGAGTAATCGTTTCAACCTTCTCATTCACTACCACTTCAGGTTCAAATGTTAGACCTTGTTGTACTAATTGATCAATTAAACGCTCTCCTGAAATCGGGGTCTGGCCACCTACGTCCCAGATCATCTTCTCTGGATACACATGTAACTTGCCACCTAGTTGAGGCTGAAACTCAATTATCTTCACTTTCATTTCCCTTAAACCACTATAAAAGGCTGAATATAAACCTGCCGGACCACCACCAATAATCGTTACATCCAATATATTTTGCATTTTTATTCTCCCACCCTAAAAATTATTTGTTGACATCAGTTGAATAATTAAATATAGTTGCTAATATGATAATGATAATCGTTATCAATTAATTAAGCAACATTTAGTTTGGAGGTATTCAAATGGTTCGTTTATATACAGACGATTTATCTATTGGCTATGGTGAGCAGCTCATCATAAAGGATTTGTCTGTGCAAATACCAAACCAGAAAATCACTACAATCATCGGACCAAACGGTTGTGGGAAGTCCACTCTTCTCAAAGCAATTACCCGAATTATTTCACATCAGTCTGGTGCAGTCGTATTAGATGGAAAAAATGTTGCAAAGGAAAACACTAAAATTCTTGCAAAAAAAATGGCCATTTTACCTCAAACACCTGAGAGTGCAAGCGGCCTAACTGTCGGAGAATTAGTATCGTATGGACGTTTTCCCTATCAAACTGGATTTGGAAGACTTTCTAAAAAGGATTATGAAGTGATAGATTGGGCACTTCAAATGACCAATACTAGCAGTTTTAAGTATTTGCCTGTCGATTCTCTTTCCGGTGGTCAACGGCAGCGCGTGTGGATAGCTATGGCTCTTGCACAGGAAACAGAGATTATATTTCTTGATGAGCCCACCACCTATTTAGATATGGCACATCAGTTAGAAGTTCTTGAGCTTTTGCAGCAACTAAACAAAGAGGAAAAACGAACGATTGTAATGGTTTTACATGATTTAAACCAAGCAGCTCGATTTGCCGACTATATCGTTGCCTTAAAGGCTGGACATATTGTGAAAGCTGGGTCCTGCGAGGAAGTTATAACAAAAGAGGTTTTACGTGGTGTCTTTAATATAGATGCTGAAATTGGGATAGATCCACGAACAGGTAAGCCAATGTGTATATCATATGATTTATTTAAAGGAGAAAAATAAAATGAAAAAATTAATTTTGCCAGTTCTAATATTATTTGTACTAATACTAGGTGCATGTAATAGTGAATCTGTCACAACAAAAGAAAATGAAACGAAAGAAGATCCAACGACTATTACATATGAATCAGAAAGTGGACCAATAGAAGTACCTGCAGATCCTCAAAGAGTTGTCGTCTTATCTTCATTTGCAGGAAACGTTGCTGCACTTGACGTAAACTTAGTCGGAGCAGATTCTTGGTCAAAGTCTAATCCAGGATATGATTCATTCTTAGCTGATGTTGAGGAAGTATCAGAAGAAAATTTAGAGAAAATTATTGAGCTGAACCCTGATTTAATCATTGCTCTTTCAACCGTTCAAAACTTGGATAAAATAAAAGAAATTGCACCAACAGTAACATACACTTACGGAAAAGTAGATTATTTGACCCAGCATTTAGAAATAGGAAAACTACTAAATAAAGAACAAGAAGCACAAGCATGGATTGATGATTTCAAAAAACGTTCATCCGTGGCTGGAGAAGAAATTAAAGCAGTCATTGGTGAAGATGCAACAGTTTCAGTTATCGAAAACTTTGACAAACAATTATATGTATTTGGTAATAATTGGGGGCGCGGAACTGAAGTTCTTTACCAAGCAATGGGGTTAAAAATGCCTGATAAAGTAAAAGAAATGGCTTTAGAGGCTGGTTATTATGCTTTATCTTTAGAGGTTCTTCCTGAGTTTGCAGGTGACTATGTCATCCTAAGTAAAGTAGCAGATCAAGATAATTCATTCCAAGAGACAGATGTATTTAAAAATATTCCTGCCGTTCAAAATGGACAATTGTTTGAAGCGAATGCTGAAAAATTTTATTTTAATGACCCTATTTCATTAGATTATCAATTAGAGTTCTTTAAAGAAAGCTTCTTAAACAGCAAGTAATTATAGTGGAGGAATTCTAATGGGATTCCTCCGCTATTTTTGTAGAAAGGATACGACGATGAAAACCTCTATTCAATTTAGTTTGAAATTTGTTATTGGACTTATTTTTTTGTTTGTAATGTTCGGTATTTCCATGGTTTATGGGGCTGCTTCCACCTCTTTACAAGATGTATGGCAGGCACTTTTTTCTAACGTAAAAAGTGATTCTATTAATATTTTACGAGAGCTGCGATTGCCTAGAGAGGTCGCTGCTATATTGGTTGGCGCTGCTCTAGCTGTAGCTGGTGCAATTATGCAAGGCGTAACACGCAACCCCCTTGCCGATCCCGGTTTACTAGGTTTAACTTCAGGAGCGAACGCAGCACTAGCTATAAGTCTTGCACTAATTCCTGGAATCAATTATTTCGGTATTACTATTGCCTGCTTTATAGGTGCTGCAGTTGGAGCAGTCATGGTATTTGGGATTGGTGCGATGAAAAAAGGTGGGTTTTCTCCACTTCGAATTGTACTAGCAGGTGCTGCGGTCTCTGCTTTTTTGTATGCAATTGCAGACGGTGTTGGAATCTATTTTAAGATTTCCAAGGATGTCTCCATGTGGACAGCTGGTGGGTTAATAGGAACCTCCTGGAGCCAGCTCCAGATGATTAGTCCTTTTATAGCATTGGGTATCATTGTAGCTCTTATATTATCTAGACAGTTAACTATTTTAAGTTTAAACGAAGAAGTAGCTGTCGGACTTGGACAAAAAACAACTCAAACAAAAACATTTTTATTTGTAGTCGTTATATTACTTGCCGGTGCCTCAGTCGCACTTGTAGGGAATATGGCATTTGTCGGTTTAATGGTCCCTCATATTGTTCGAGCAATTGTCGGTACGGATTACCGACTGATCATCCCGATGTCGGTTATTGCAGGAGCTATCCTTATGCTTCTTGCAGATACAATTGGACGAACTATTAATATTCCATATGAGACACCAGTGGCGGCAATCATTGCTATTATGGGATTACCTTTCTTTTTAGTGATCGTTCGTAAAGGAGGTCGTGTATTTCAATGATTCATCGTCAGCAAGTTAAAAAACAACGGATACTTTTGATTGTTTTATTGTCATTGATTATCATTACTGCCTTTGTGAGTGCAGGAATTGGATATTCCACCCTATCCTTTAATCGACTTTTACCAACTTTTTTAGGTCAAGGAACATTTAAAGAAGAGTTTGTTTTATTTTCCGTTCGTTTACCAAGAATTATCATTACGATTCTTGCAGGAATGGCATTAGCGCTGTCTGGTTCTATTTTGCAAAGTATCACTCGAAATGATTTAGCGGATCCAGGAATTATTGGGATTAACTCTGGAGCAGGAGCGGCGGTTTCCATTTTCTTTTTATTTATGCCCATACAACCTGGTTCCTTCGTGTACCTACTTCCCATTGTGGCATTTGTTGGTGCTTTAATTACTGCCTTTTTCATCTACATTCTTTCATATAACCGGGAAGTTGGGTTACAGCCGGTTCGATTAGTATTGGTTGGTGTTGGTTTCTCTATGGCTCTTTCAGGTTTGATGATTGTCTTTATATCATCTGCTGATCGCCAAAAAGTAGATTTCATTGCCAACTGGATGGTCGGTAATATTTGGGGAGCAGATTGGCCATTTATCTTAGCTCTTTTACCATGGCTCATCATACTTTTTCCATTTACCTTATATAAGGCAAATAAATTAAACTTACTCAATTTAAATGAACCAGTTGCAATTGGATTAGGGGTAGCAATTGAGAAGGAACGGATTATCCTCCTATTAACTGCTGTTGCCCTTGCAGCATCAGCAGTGTCAGTAACGGGGGGAATTGCTTTTATAGGGTTGATGGCCCCTCATATCGCTAAATCATTAGTAGGACCACGCCATCAATTGTTCATCCCTATCTCGATCCTTATCGGTGGATGGTTATTACTTTTCGCCGACACAATCGGTCGAAACGTTGTCGAACCGAATGGAATTCCTGCGGGGGTAGTAGTTGCACTAATAGGTGCACCTTACTTTATGTATTTGTTGATGAAGAAGTAACTTTAAAAAAGGACTACGATTTTTCGTAGTCCTTTTTCTTAAATGATAATGAATTATTAATGCCACTGATTTTCGTTTCAGGTGGACGCTTTCCGCGGGGTGAGCGATGAACCATCACCGCCCCTACGGGTACGATGTGATGTTTCATCTGTCTCACTCATCCCGCAGGAGTCGCCACCTTCCACTACAATCAATTCATGTGTAGTACTGTATTTAAAGATTTGCCAAAGCGTATCCCTTGAACAATAAAATTAGTCAAAGTTAAAGAACGGATAAAATTATTTGTAACCGCTATTGAATTAGTAATTCCGTTATTCAGCGATAAGATGAAGGAAGTAAAAATTCTTTACAGGAGTCCATTTCATCCTTGCTTGCATAGTTAGTGAGAATTTTGTTCAATTATCTTTTTAGTTCAAGTGGACTTTGTTGATTGGAGCGCAAGGCGGCGACTCCAGTGGGAACAGCGCGTGCTGAAAGCCCCGCAGGAAAGACATTGGCCGAACTTTGTTTGGCCAATGTCTTTGCGACGAGTAACCGCAGGAGCATATGTTTTCGAAGTGACGAGGAGATTGAAGCCGTGCCCACGGAAAGCGTCCGCCTGTAGCGGAAATCAACGGCGTTCCCCCGATTTTTCTTGTGAATGAAGGTATTTCCACATTTTCTCTGGGTAGTCTGTGAAAATAGCATCCACCCCAACTTGTTTTAGCAAATCAGCATATTTCTCTTCATTGACAGTAAAAGTACGAACTTTTTTGCCACTGGCAATGGCCTCCGCTCCCATCTGCCTTAGAGCAGCCGGGAAAAAAACATGTAATGCATCTGCTCCCACCAGTTCTGCGTATTTGTGCGGCTCTATCATCACTTCCATAAAGAGAATAGCAGTTTCAATAGGAGGTGCCATTTGTTTGAATTTCCTAACCATCTCATGGTTAAACGAAGAGATTACGACACGTGGTTCTAGTCGGTAATCTGTTAACATTTGCAATACCGCTTGCTCCATCCCTTCATAAGGGAAAATATCTGATTTTAGCTCTATGTTTAGATGGTGATCTGTGTCTTTAAATACATACAACACTTCTCGTAACGTTGGAATTGTTTGCTGTTTAAACTTAGGGGAGAACCAAGAACCAAAGTCAAATTCCTTCAATTCAGCTAACGTCATATCTTTGATAAAACCTGTTCCATTGGATGTCCGATCGATCGTCTCGTCGTGAATAACAACCAATTCCTGATCTTTCGTCATATGAACATCAAATTCAACGCCGTGCACAGGTAATTTTGCGGCTTCCTTAAAAGCTGCGAGTGTATTTTCTGGATGTGTACCTGAAGAACCTCTATGGGCATAAATTTTCATAAAGCTTACCTCCTTGTACCATTAATGACTCCATTATACTTCTAATCCTGTTCTAAAATCTCTTGTAAAAACCTTTCTCTATTCTGTAAAAAATATTTTGTTAGTTGAAAATGATCTGTTTCCTCATACTCTACCTCTTTAATTTCCCCATCATCAAAACTTAGAATGGTGGCATCTGGGTAGCCTAATAGGATCGGAGAGTGCGTAGCAATAATAAATTGACTATCGTCTTCTTGCACTAAATCATGTAAAATCCTTAAAAATGCTAACTGACGCGAGGGCGATAGAGCAGCTTCCGGTTCATCTAACAAATAAATTCCTCTCCCTCTAAACCTATTTGAAAAAAGAGAGAAAAATGCTTCTCCATGAGACTGATGATGTAAGGACTTTCCACCGTAAGGACCTGTTCCCATTGTGTCGATATGAGATGCGAAACTATAAAAGGATTCTGCTCGGAGAAAGAAACCATTTGTTACTTTCGGTAACCAGGATAGTTTAATATAGTCGCCAAGTGCTGACTCCGATGCATCTACTTCGTAAAAATTGTTCCTTCCCCCTCCTGCTGTATTAAATTCACATTTATCTGCAATGGCTTCTAACAAAGTAGATTTTCCGGAACCATTTTCTCCAACGAAAAAAGTAACTTTGCTTTGTAAGTCGATTTGTTTTAAATTTTGGATAGAAGGGATAGAAAATGGATACTGATTAAAAGATGAAATATTTTCTCGCTCGAGTACTATTCTTTTTAAAAACAAGCATATCACCTACGATTCACTTTTCTTTATTGTACCATTTTTCTATGATGGATTATTCGGATTTCATGCTATCGTATACTTATCTAATAGCTTGAAAGATTCTATAAACCTACTTATTATTTGGCTGTAATCTTTCGCTAGATTATTGCGTAGTAGTTTCTTGAAAACACTGTACCTGTGTGTCACAATCAATAAGAGTTACATAAGCAGAATTTCCCATTTGTCGTATACATATACTTTTGCCACTAGCATGGAAGAAAAATTCAAATTCATTAAATGAAATTACACAATTACAATTAAGGAGGATATAACATGAGGACTATGAAACTTGGAAAAAGTAATTTAGAAGTGCCGGTTGTTTCAGTCGGCTGTATGCGCATTAATTCTCTAAAAAAGGCTGAGGCTGAGCACTTTGTCCAATCAGCGCTTGAATTAGGTGCGAATTTCTTCGACCATGCTGATATTTATGGGAGTGGAACATGCGAGGAAATATTTGCTGAAGCCATCCATATGAACGATGATATTCGTGAAAAGATTATTTTACAATCTAAGTGTGGTATTCGAGAAGGTATGTTCGACTTTTCAAAAGAACATATTATAGAGTCGGTTGACGGAAGCTTAAAGAGATTGAATACAGATTACCTAGATATTCTGCTGCTACACCGTCCTGATACGTTGGTAGAACCAGAAGAAGTAGCAGAGGCTTTCGATATTCTTGAACGTTCAGGAAAAGTTCGTCACTTTGGTGTTTCCAATCAGAATCCAATGCAGATCGAATTACTTAAGAAGTCGGTGCAGCAAACAATCGTTGCTAATCAGCTTCAATTAAGTATTACCAAAGCAAATATGATCTCAAATGGTTTTAATGTGAACATGCAAAATGATTCTGCTGTGAACAGAGATGGCAGCGTACTTGATTATTGCAGACTGAACGATATTACCATTCAGCCCTGGTCTCCTTTCCAATACGGGTTCTTTGAGGGAGTATTCCTAGGTAATGACAAGTTCCCAGAATTGAATCAAAAGATTGATGAAGTCGCAAACAAATATGAAGTAAGCAATACAACCATCGTTATCGCGTGGCTATTGCGTCATCCAGCAAACATGCAACCGGTTATCGGTACGATGAATGAAGGCCGTTTTAGGGATTGCTGTAAGGCAAGTGATATCCTTCTTACTCGCGAGGAGTGGTATGGCATCTATCGTGCTGCAGGTAATGTACTGCCTTAATTGCTTTTTTCTACAATGTAAGTAAAAACCCAAAACAGGTTCAATAAAACCAGGCACCATAAAATCATTGGTTGACAAAGGGTGCTTGGTTTTTCATTCGAAATAATGGTTTTGTTTAACTAAACACTTTTATATTTAGATATGGACAACATTATTAATCTCCCCCGCTTTTTTTATAACATACTTGTGCAACTATTCTGCTATGTTAGTTCAATAAGAAAAGGCTTTACCGCTTCTTAAAGTAAAGCACCCGTTCGTTGAATTAGATTTTCAATTATTTGCTTAATTAATCTCCACTATAATGAATTATTTATTAATATAGACAGTATATTCTTTTGGATTAATAAAACCTAATTTACTACCTAAATTGATGGAAGCAATATTATCAACATCACAATCCCAACGAGGTTGAATATTTCGGGAAAGACAATAATCCATAAATTGTTCAGCTACAATACTTGCTAACCCTTTTCCTCTATAATTTAAATCGGTTATTATATCTACTTCCGCATAATTTTTAGATTTAAAAATTGAAACTGCTTCACTAATAACCCTCTCTCCACTCTTCACACAAAAACCTATCCCATTTTGAAGAAAATTATGAGGGGAATCCCAATATTCGTCGTAGTATTTTTTATCAAATTCCAAACAATGTTCAATCTGATATTGATTAATAGTTGTTACATCAAACTCACTAAAATCACTTCTTTTTCTATTTTTAAAGGCCATTAAATCAAAGGAAAAACCATAACGTTGTATTTTTCTTACCTTCTTCTCAAGGCATTTTTCAATTGCCTGATTCCAAGTAGATTCAGTAGAAAATAATGTAAATCTTTTCCCTTGCTTAAGTGACGCCTCATGTATTCTAACTATGTTCTTTAGAAATAGTTCATCAGTTGATTGTCCTGTAATGTAATACAATCCTGAATCGGTCTTAATAACCAATGATTCATAATTGGAGGAATCCGCAAGTACCGTTCCTTTAATAATGCAATCTAATACGCTATATACAAATGTTGGTGCTTCTTTAATTTTCTCCTTTATTATATTAAAATGTTCTTTTGGTACCGTAATCATTTCGTTATACCTCCATCAAGCCTACTAAGAGAATATTTTTGATACATATATTTGCCAAACCTGCACCTTTAGCGGAATATTTACCCCTCAATTTTTCCAAACGCTTTATTTAACTAGCTATGCCATTAGCTAACAATAAGAAATATACAAAAACTAGCACCATTCCATTAGCTAAAACGCCAATTATACCTGATAACCACCTCTTAGAAATTACAGCAAAAATTATTCCGAGTAACGAAAAAGAACCTAGAAGTATAATTGCTAAAGACAAATTTGCATTTGGTCCTCTGACAATAAAAAACGTAATTATGCTAATCAGTACCATTAGAATAGATAAAAACCCAAACTTATTCATATATAATTCCCCCCTATATTTAACATGAACAAATGAAAACCCTTTAAGTTTCAATTTTTCTTCTTCAACTAAACTGCTGCGTTAGTTGAAGTGTAACATTTCACAATGCATATCTGAGATCAACTTAATATATAGGACATATAGGATATAAAAATAGACCATCGAAATGATGGTCATATTTTGCTAAAGCACTCGTTAGTTGAAGAAGTTGAGTAGTACCGAACTGGTTAGATTATTGCATTCTTAAACAAAGAAGTAAGGTCTTCTACTAATTGATTTTTAGAATAATCATCGTGGTATATTCGAAATACGCTTGGCTACTTTGAATTTAGTTTTGCATATATAGGGTCACCGCTTCCGTGGGAACAACTTGCTAAAAATACAAATCCATCTTCTAATGCCGATATTCCAGGCTCATATTTAGTGCTTTCATCGATTATGTCATCCACACCACCCCATATAATATATGAAACCCCATCATAATCCTCATCAGGTTCATCTTCTTGAATTCCAAACTCTGCATCTATTAAAGGGACTGTTGTATATAATTCGATATACCATTCTGGCAATTTTATTTTAAGTTCTTTTTCTAACCTTGTTAAATCACTTTCGGTTGCCGTTTTGCCAACAAAATCGGGATACTTTAATTTAATTCTTTCTATAAGACTTGGCTTCGATAATTATTTCATTAATTGTCATTTTCCTTACACCCATTTGATTTTATCTTTTAGAGTTCCGTTAAGTCCAATAAAATCCTGCTTATCGCAATGATTCTGATTGAACTAAACTGCTTCGTTAGTTCAATCAGAAAAAAGCTTTACTCCTTCTTGAAGTAAAGCACCCGTTAGTTTAAGTACAATACTTCACAATCTTTTTACGCCTATATAAACTTAATTCCTAAAAAATCAAGAAAATTATTTATTTTATACTGTGAAAAATAAAAGATTTTGTTTTTGATGTTGCTTGTTTAAACTCCCAATCTCCATAAACTTGAATCTGTGAAAAACCTTCTTTTTTTAATGCTTCATAGATTGTTTCCTGTGTTCTAAATTTTAATTGCATTTTTTCATGAATAACTACTTCCCCCGTAAGTGCTTTTTTTACCGTTTCATAAAACGTAAAAACATCGTCTACTAATCCCTCATATTGTGTCCAAATTTCAAGTGGTTCACCGTTCACCAAATCTGTTGCAACATCCGGTGTCGTGTCCTTTTCCCACTGCTCCCATGCCTTTGCTAATGGATTACGTGTATCAAAAATAAAATGTCCTCCGGGTTTTAATGCCCGATACGCATCAGCAATGACATTTCCCCAACTTTCTTCTGTAAGAAACACTTGTGCAACATTCGCTGTCATAATGATAGCTTCAAACGCATTTGTTTGTAAATTCGTACTATCACCAACAATCCATATCACTTCTCCTGGATACTCTTTACTTTTCGCATATTCAATCGCTTCTTCATTCGGGTCAATAGCTGTAATCTGGTAGTCTTCTTTCGCAAAATGAGTTGTCAATCTCCCTGTCCCACAGCCTAAATCAGCTATAGTTTTTACATTAATCTTCTTCAATAGTGCTAAAAAAAATTCATCGTCTTTGCCCCAGCCATTAACTTGGTCATACACTAGTGGAATCATTTATTTACCTACTTCCTAAATCATACTTGTTTGTTACCAACATGAATCATTCTTTCGTTCCTAAATAAAGTCACTCTCATTGTATCTTAATTTTCTAAAATAATAATCTATTAATGATATGTAAAACAAAAATGTGCCCCAGTAGTCGTTTGATAATATTTCTTTACTTAGCGTTATAAATCTACGATAGTCCTTGTTGCACAAACTACTACTTTAATTCAATAATAAAAAGGCTTTACTCCTTCTTGAAGTAAAGCACCCGTTAGCCATCCATGTAGCGCAAAATCAGCGCTACACCACAGAGAATGAAAATGTGAAAACCTGGGTATAGGATACTACGGCTGGGAGAGGAAGGTCGATGAACTATGGTGCCATAGAGCCCATCCGTTAGTCTGACTCCAACGACCACGGTGCATCACAGACTGTCGCTCCCTTACGGGAAGCACTCATGGGAGATTAATCCTACTCTGGTTATTGCACCAGCCTCCAATACTATTTGCCGTAGAAAGGATGATTACAATGGAAGTAATCATTGAACGTGCCTGTGGGATGGATGTCCATAAGGATTCCATTACTGCTTGTATTATTACGCCAAAAGGAAAGGAGATTCAAACGTTTTCCACTAAAACTGTATTTCTATTACAGTTAATTGACTGGATTAAGGAGCATGGTTGTACTCACGTAGCAATGGAAAGTACAGGTGTATTTTGGAAGCCTATTGTTAACTTGCTAGAAGCCGAGAGTATTGAGTTTTTAGTAGTGAACGCTCAACATATGAAAGCAGTACCAGGTCGCAAGACCGATGTGAAGGATGCAGAATGGATTGCCAAACTTCTTCGTCATGGTCTACTTAAAGCAAGTTTTATTCCAGACCGAAATCAGCGCGAATTACGAGAGTTAGTTCGGTACCGTCGAAGTATTATTGAAGAGCGTGCGAGACAACACAATCGGATTCAAAAGGTTTTAGAAGGAGCTAATATCAAACTCGGTTCCGTTGTCTCCGACATCATGGGTGTTTCGTCTCTTGATATGCTCCGTGCTATCGCCGATGGCGAAAATGATCCTGAGAAATTAGCTAGCTTTGCCCGTCGATCAATGAAGAAGAAAAAGAGTGAACTGGAGCTAGCTCTTCGAGGGTATATCAATCCACATCAACGTCTCATGTTAAAAACCATTCTGGTCCATATAGAATTTCTAACTGAACAGATTGAACTATTAAACGAAGAGGTGGCTACTAGGTTATCCTCCCATCATGAAGATATAGAACGATTGGATTCCATTCCTGGTATCGCCACTCGAATGGCCGAACAAATCTTAGCTGAAGTCGGTCCAGATGTGGAGAAGCAATTTCCCAGTTCGGCGCACTTATGTTCCTGGGCAGGATTAGTACCTGGACATAATGAAAGTGCGGGCAAGAGGAAATCAACCAACATGAAAAAAGGAAACAAGTACTTGAAATCGGCATTAATTGAAGCAGCTCATTCTGTTAGAGCATCCAAAACCTACTTGGGAGCCCTGTATAGGCGTACTGCATCAAGAAAGGGTAAAAAGCGTGCAGGGATATCAGTCGCTCATGCCATTTTAAGAATCAGCTATTATCTCCTAACACGCAAAGAAATGTACGTAGACTTAGGTGAAGATTACTTTGACAAACAAAAAGAACAATCGATTGTACGATATTCTGTTCGAAGACTTCAAAACTTAGGTTACAACGTTACAATCACTGAACCAAATGCCTCCTAGTCCAACCCACAATTTAATTCTCATTTAGGCGCTGCACTTTTTAAAAAAATTATTGAGCTGCGTCCGATTTCGTATTGCCTTTTTCTCTAAATCGAAGATTTTAATTTTCATGGGAGTAAAAAAATGACTATGTTTTTTTACTATAATTCTTCTTCTCATACACCGTAACATAAAGCATACCAGGAACCAACACAACAGCAACAACCAATAATACAATCGCCATTGTACTCAGATTTCCTACGCTCATTCCTGTAGCAAACGCTACACCAAAAATACTCGAAGCCAAAATATTTCCAATAAACCTCGATGTCATAAGTAGTCCAGACGCAATTCCACTTTCCTCAACACTAATAGAGGTATACAACAAGTTTTGCAGTCCAATATTCTGTATCCCGTTACTAATTCCAGTAACCGCTAGCACGACACCAATCCAAACTAAAGGAGAATTTTCCTTAACGGTAAATAACAAGATCACGCCCACTAATCCGACTAGAACACTGATCAATAATGGAATTCGAAATCCTGACCGCTCCATCCATCTAGTGGCGATAGGTGTCATAATCATTGCAAAGATAGAAAGCGATAGCATCACGATTCCCGCCATCTGAGAGCTTTTACCTAACACAGTTTGAATAAATGTCGGGAAGCTTAACAGCACCGCAAAGAATATTACGGTTGATAAAATGTACTGAGCAAAGATAACTGCCATATTCAAGTTTTTTCGAAAGAAATTAACATTGATAAATGGTTCATCTCTTCTTTTCTCATACATGTAGAAAACAATCGTTAGTACAATCGCAAGAATCAATGTTCCGATTTGAATACTTTGCTCGAGTCCAAGTAAAAAGATCATCCAACAAGTAATAAATAAACTAAACAACAAAATTCCAATTACATCCAACTTATATGATTTAGCCGTGTTTTTCTTATCTTTCGGGATAAACATCAACGTTAATCCAATTCCAATTGCAAGTATCGGCAAGTTTACATAAAAAATAACCGGCCATCCACCGAACTGAATGAGCATTCCACCTATAGTGGGTCCGAATGCAGCAGACGTTGTTGCAAAAACAGCTAATGTCCCAATCACGCGGTTTTGATTGTGCTGAATTGTATTACGTATAATCCCAACTCCAGCTGGAAAGAGTGCCGAGGTACCAATTGCTTGAATCCCACGCATCACAAGTAACACAGGCAAATTCGGAGATAACGGTGCGAAAATGGATGACACCACCACTAGCCCAAGACCAATTAGAAAGATCAATTTCCTTCCGTAAATATCACTCAATTTCCCAATTAACGGTGTAAAGATCGCACTAATAATAAAATAAGAAGCAACTAACCATGAAACATTTGTTGTGGTCAGTTGGAAATCCTTTTGAATTGCTGGCAATGCTACTGTAATCATGGTCGTATTTAATGGATTAAGGATTACGCCTAATGACACAGCTAGTATGATAAATTTTTCATTTTTCCCCACAGTCATTTCAATGTCTCCTCTAAAAAGTACTACTCATTAATTTTGCATATCCAAATCCCAAGCTGTGCAAAATTAAGCCTATCTCATTGTCTCATAAAACAGGAAGGTTTTCTGTCCCGTGGAACTGATTTAAGTGTAGTTCTCGCAGTTCTGTTATAACTGCTTTAGGTGATAATAAACCATACATGCGGAATAATAATTCAATTCCCCTGACCCATTAACCCAATTTGAGACTGTCCCATTTTTAAATTATTGCACTCATAAGATGGTGTTCAAATAAACTGCCCCTTTAGTTCCATAAGCAAAAAGCTTTACTCCTTCTTGAAGTAAAGCACCCGTTAGTTGATTAAGGTTGTTCATTGTTTATCGAAGTTTCAAATGGTGGATGTAGTTCTCCATCATCAAACCTATAATCTAAAATATATATTTTGAAGAGAAAATTACCTATCATAAAGAGAATAAATAAAGCTAAAGCAATACATCCCCAGAAGGCTCCTTTTATAATAATTCTTAAGGCTTTAGATTCGATTAACATAACTCCCCAATTCATAATCAATTTCCTCCTCATTCCTCATTTAATGCTTAAACAGCGACTCTTACAAACCTATATTAACATCTTGTTCTTGTTCAACTAAACTGCTTCTTTAGTTTAATGAGAAAAAAATGCTTTACCTTTATTGAAGTAAAGCACCTGTTTGTTGAATATCTTATATTATTTTTTACGAGGAATAATTGTGATTACAAACCCAACCAAAAACACGAAAATTAGCATACCTAAACTGATTATACCTATACCCATCCCCAACCAAGAACCGATAATAAAGGATGCTAGTAGAACCGCTAGAAAGGAAAACAAGCATATTAGTAATGACCTATTATTAGTTTGTTTTAGACTCTTAGAAATAATAAAAACTAATAAATTTATAACAAATCCCAAGCCAATGGGTATAAAAATTTCCATTTAGTAACCCCCTTATCCAAATGATTTAACCATTGAATATTTTATATACCTGCTTATTCAGCTAAACTGCCGCTTTAGTTGAATAATAAAAAGGCTGCCGACTGACAGCCAGCACTGTTCTGCTAAAGCACCCGTTAGTTTAAGTGTAATACTACACAATCTCATACTAGTAAATAAAAATGCCGGCACAAAAATAAATTAAATGCTCTAAAAGCACCTTAATCGGAGATTTTATTGTTTCTAAAATAATAGAAGATTGCAAGTGATTTGAAATTATTAACTGGGATGAAATAAGAAAAGAGTGGAAAACCACAAAAATAAAGTTACTAGCTCTTGCAGGAAAGTATTAGTAAAAGGTACCACAAGGTTCTCTTTAAATTCTGAATTGATTTAGAACCATCCCGTAATTCCTTATAGTTTCATTTTATCAAAATAATATAATACAGAGTAGACAGAATATTGTATATTTAATTCTAACACAGGGACTCTTTTTAAGCGTGTATAATTAAAGTAAAGTTATACTTAACCTAGTCAAACGTCTCACAAAGAGGAGATTCCAATTATGAAAGAACAAGATTGCTTATTGTTAGTGATAATACATGAGGAACAAAATATTACGAAGGCAGCGAATCGGTTATTTATGTCTCAACCTGCTCTTACCTATCGGCTGCAGCAAATTGAGCAGGAGTATGATATTAAAGTTCTGAAACGAGAAGGTAACAAAATGAGGTTTACACCCGAGGGGGATTACTTAGTTGAATTCTCAAAAAATATGCTACTTGAGATAAGTAAAATGAAGGATTATATGAGTTTAATCAAAAACAATACCCAGGGACGACTTAGAATAGGTGTTTCTAGTAATTTTGCGTTGTACAGTCTACCCCCTATCATCAAAAAATTCCTGGAGTTGACTCCTAAAGTGCAAGTTAAGATAAATTCTGGTTGGAGTTCAGAGATTGTACAGTTATTAAAAGAAAATGTTATTCAAATTGGTATTGTAACAGGAAATTATGATTGGTATGAAGATAAGATACTTTTATATGAAGATCCAATTTCCATTATTTCTAATAGACCTATCCAGCTGAAAGAGTTGCCCTCTACACCAATGATTTCCTATCAGCCGAATAACCTTATTAGAAAAACACAAAAGCCTTCAAACCCATTATCCAAACTAATTGAAAATTGGTGGCAGGAGAACTTTACATCAGCTCCGATGATTAGCATGGAGATTGATAAGGTCGAAACATGCAAAGAGATGGTTGCAAATAATTTAGGATATGCCATCATCCCTAAATCAGCTCTTACTTCACATGACTCATTCTATACATATGATTTAAGAGCCGAAAATGATGAGTTAATAACCCGGAAGACATGGCTAATGTACCGAGAGTCCTCCCTTGAGCTATCACCGGTTAATAGCTTTGTTGAACATATGAAAAAAGCCTTATTATAGGCTTTTTTCTATAAATCTAGTATGGAAAGTGACAGGCAACAAAATGGCCACTTTCTTTTTTGGTAAATTCTGGTAGCACATCTTTACATTTTTGAGTTGCAATTGGACATCTCGTATGAAACTTACAGCCCGATGGCGGATTAACTGGACTTGGGATATCTCCCTCGATGCCAACATTCTTACGGCTATTTCTTAATGTAGGGCTAGAAATAGGGACAGAAGCTAATAGTCCAGCAGTATAAGGATGCATCGGCCTTTTAAATAACTGCTCCTTCGTTGTTAACTCCACAAGATCTCCTAAGTACATAACTCCAATACGATCACTAAAATGTTTAACAGCCGGCAACCCATGAGCGATAAAAATATAAGTTAACTGATATTTTTTTTGAATAGAGGACAGTAAATTTAATATTTGAGCTTGAATGGATACATCCAATGCAGAAACTGGTTCATCACATACAATTAGTTTCGGCTTTAGAGCAAGGGCTCTTGCAATCCCAATTCTTTGTCTTTGCCCTCCACTAAACTCATGTGGGAATCGGTTGGAGTAAGTAGGATCCAAACCTACATCATCCATTAATTCAAATACTCTCCTTTCCAATTCTTTTTTATCGAGTTTCAAATGAGTTATTAACGGTTCGGCTATGATATCAAATAATCTCATCCTTGGGTTCAATGATGAAAAAGGATCTTGAAAAATCATTTGAAAATCTGTTCGTTTCTTCTTCAATTCTTTTTCCTTTAATGAAGATATTTCTAAACCATCAAAAATAATCTTTCCTTCTGTAGGTTTTAATAAACCCATAATCAGATTGCCTAAGGTTGATTTTCCACATCCAGATTCTCCGACAATTCCCAAAGTTTCTCCACTATTTACGGTTAAATTGATACCATCGACCGCTTTCAAATATTCCTTATTCTTTTTAAGAAAATTTCCTCCCACCTCAAAATGCTTTTTGAGGCCTTCTAAGATCAACAGTTGCTGTCCGGTTTCACCATTTAAACGACTGCTATCTTCCAATGTTTTCAGCATAAAGCAACTCCTCCTGGTTTTCTTCATAAAGCCAGCATCTGACCTTATTAGAATCACCCAAGCTTATTAGATTTGGACTCTTTTGACGGCAGATTGCCTTCACGTGTGGACATCTTGTATGAAAGGAACAACCAGTAGGGCGATTTGCTGGAGAAGGTACGTTTCCTTTAATTGGTTCTAAATCATCCTTTTCATCATCCAGATGGGGAGTACTATTTAATAATCCCTGTGTGTATGGATGCCTTGGATTTGCAAAAAGACTAAATACATCTGCTTCCTCTACTACTTGACCTGAGTACATAACAATCACTTTATCCGCTATTTCTGCCACTACACCCAAATCATGTGTAATTAATAAAATGGATGTATGGAAATCATCTCTTAATCCTTTCATTAATTTTAAAATTTGAGCTTGAATAGTTACATCTAGAGCAGTCGTCGGTTCGTCAGCGATTAGTAACTTTGGGCTACACGCTAATGCCATAGCAATCATCACACGCTGCCTCATCCCACCACTTAACTCATGGGGATATGATTCATATATCTTTTCAGCACGCGGTAATCCTACTTTATTCAACATCTCTATGCTTCTTTGTTTAGCCATTTTTTTTGTTAGTTTTTGATGAAGAATAAGTGTTTCAATAAGTTGCTTCCCAATTTTAACTACCGGATTAAGAGAACTTAGAGGCTCTTGAAAGATCATCGAAATATCATTACCTCTGATGGATCGCATCTCTTTTTCTGATATCTTAGTTAAATCTTTCCCTTCAAAAATAACTTCTCCATCTACAATCTTTCCTGGTGAATCTACTAATCTCATGATTGAGTAAGAAGTGACACTTTTACCGCAGCCTGATTCACCAACAATTGCAGTTGTTTGTCCTTTATCGATGGTGAATGATACCCCATCTACTGAAGGAATAATTCCGTTTTCTGTATAAAAATGAGTTTTTAAATTTACTACTTCAAGCATCTTGGTCATTTCCATTCCTCCATTCACTAAGATTTCATTCCTCGTGATCTAGGATCTAGTACATCCCGTAACCATTCCCCAAGAAAAATAATTCCAAGGACTGTAATGGAAATAGCTACACCAGGAAAAGTCGATAACCACCAACTAGTTGCAAGATGTTCCCTTCCTTCACTCAGCATAATACCCCATGAAATGGCAGGAGGTTGAATACCTAATCCTAAAAAACTTAAGGAAGATTCTGTAATAATAGTTCCAGCAATACTTAATGTTGAGATGACGATAATGGATGAAAAAACATTAGGTAAAATATGACGGAAGATAATATGATAATTTGAAACTCCAATTGTCTTCGCCGCTTTTACATATTCTCTTTCTTTGATACTGAGTGTTTCACTTCTAACTAAGCTTGCATACATAACCCAATTTGTTACACCAATGACGAAGATCAGTGTAAACAATCCAGGATTTAATACAGTCAAAAATACGATACAAAATAAGGTGGTAGGAATAGCTAAAAATGAATCTACGAATCTCATAATAAGACTATCTAGAATTCCACCATAATAACCTGCAATAAGGCCAAATATAACACCTATTAATCCTCCGACGACAACAGAAAGTAGACCTACAATAATAGATATTCTCGAACCATAAATAAGTCTACTTAAAATATCACGTCCGAGATTATCTGTACCTAGAATATGACTTAAATCCCCGTTAACAAGCCAAAATGGTGGCTTTAACATATTAGCCGTATCTATTTTATTTGGGTCGTATGGCGCGATGACCGGCGCTAACAATGCCATTAAACATACAGTCAACACGATAAAGAGACCTACAACTCCCGTTTTGCTAGTTAATAACTTCTTTAAAAGAACCCGAAGCTTTTTACTCATGTTTTCTTTTTGTCTACTGCTCTCAACTGGATAAGGAGATAGCTCAGCCTGATTATTCAATTCCATCGATTTACCTCCTCCTTAATTAAACTTTATCCTTGGATCTAGTACACGGTACATGATATCAGTCAGTATATTGATAAATATAATCATGCTTGCTGTGACAAAAACTGCAGCTTGAATAATTGGAAGATCCTTTGCATATACCGCTTGTATTATCAATTGTCCAAGTCCTGGCCAAGCAAATATCATTTCCGTAATTAACGATCCACCAACTAAAGCAGCTGCTTGAAGGAAGGTAATCGTTATTACAGGTACCAAAGAATTTTTAAAGGCGTGTTTTATCACAACGGCTGAATATTTTAAGCCTTTGCTTCGTGCTGTTCGAATATAATCTTGATGAAGTATTTCTAACATACTAGAACGCACAAGACGTGTGATTTCTGCCGACATTGCCGTCCCTAAAGTAATAGCAGGCAAAACAATATGGGCATAGCTACCTGTTCCTGAAACCGGCAATACTTTTAATGTCACCGAAAAAACTAAAATCAGCATTATTCCTAGCCAAAAGTTTGGTATAGCTTTTCCTAATACAGAAAAGCTTGTTGCAAAAAAGTCAATGAACGTATTTGGTTTTACTGCAGATAAAATGCCCAATGGAATAGCAATTAGAATTGCAATAATCATCGATGCAGTAGCTAACTCTAGCGTTGCAGGAAGTCTTTCTAACACAAGACCTAAAGCTGAAGTCCCGTATTGATAGGATTCACCAAAGTCCCCACGTAGCAAATCTAAGATATAATTGCCAAATTGGACATAAAACGGCTCATCAAATCCCAGCGCATGGCGAAACTGAGCTATCTCCTCTGGTGATGCATCTGCTGGCAACATTGTGGCAACAGGATCTCCAGCTATATAAACAAGAACAAAAATCATGATTGTAACGATAAATAGAACTGGAGGAATTTGAAGTAATCTCTTAGCTAAATATTTCCACACGGCTATCCTCTCCCTTTTGTTGAACGGTGTAATATATTTTCGATAACAATTTTCCCTTTCACGTACATTGCTACTAAGCTTCTACACAACAAAGCTCTTAACGTTTTTATGGAAATTTCCCCTCTCTTTCTTATTAAAAAAGAGAGGGGTCATAAGCTTAGTGCTTCTTAAAATGTTTTACTTATTTGTTATATCTGGAATGTAAATAAGCTCATCCATTCTTGTTTCATACTCTAAAGATTTAGAAACCCCAAAATATTGGTCAATTTGAAATAAAGGTAAAATTGGCTTATCCTCATTAACAATATCCTGAACACGTTGATACATTTTAATGCGAGCACTTTCATCCATTGACGTTGCAGCATCGCTTAATAACTGGTCAACTTCTGGGTTGCTATAACCATTAATCGAACTAGCACGATCCGTTCCATAGTAATCTAGTGACTGACCAGCATCAAAAAACGACGAACCTAATGCTATTAAATAGCCATCTTTAAATTTTTGCTGTTCTCTTAGCTCTACGAATGCCTCCCACTTCATTAGATTCATTTCTGTTTTGATACCTGCTTCTTGAAGCATCCCAGCAATCAGCTGCATTACTTCACGGTCTTGAATATACCTTCCAGTTGGACCAGATAATTCAATAGTCAGCCCATCTGCATATCCTGCTTCTGCCAATAGCTGCTTTGCTTTTGTAACATCGTAGTTATACTTTCCATATAAATCCTCTTGTGCGCCTAAGTCTCCTGGGTTCACACGTGAAAGAGACGGAGTTCCACCACCATTTAACAAACTATCCACGATTGCTTGGTCATTAATGGCATAATCCATCGCTTCACGCACTTTCACATCCGAAGTTGCCCAGCCTTCCTGTGTTCGAAGAAACATCATATAATTCCGATTAGAAGGTCCATTTACAATTTGGCTGTTGTCAGAACTTTTTACCCTTTCCCAATCACTTGGAGGAACATTTGCAACGATATCAATGTTTCCTGACAAAAGTTCAGCAACCCTAGTTGAATCCTCAGGAATTGCTCTGAAAATAACCTTGTCAACATTTGTTACTTTCTTTCCAAAATAATCAGGATTTGGCTCTAATACAACCTGGTTATCCCTTTTCCATTCAACAAATTTTAATGGCCCAGATCCAACTGGACTATTTTCAAAGTGCTCCCAACCATTTTCTTCAATATAATCCTTTGGTAAAATACCAGACGCTTGCCTTGAGATTCTGCTCAAAATCATCGGATCTGGTTCAGTTGTAATGATTTGAAACGTTAGATCATCCAATACTTTAACTTCTTTTATCGTGTCATAATCCCCATGGTTTCGAAGAGTATCATCTTTTGCAACTCTTTCAAGTGTAAATTTAACGTCGTCAGCCGTTAAATCTTCCCCATTATGAAACTTTACTCCTTCGTTGAGTTTAAACTCCACAGTTGTATCGTCAATTCGATTCCACTCTTTTGCTAAATGGGGTTGAATTTCTCCTGCCTTGTCTCTCATCAATAAATAATCAAATACATTAACGTGTATAGCCTCTGTAGTTGTAGTTGTATGGTTATGAATATCCCATGTCATAAGATCTGGACCTAGGGAAATGGTTAATGTCTTATCCTCTTCCTTGGAAGCTTCTGGAGCAGTACTTTTCGATGTAGTCGTAGTAGTACAGCCAGCTAATAGTAAGATAGAAACTAGTGCACAAATCGTAAAAGTTGAAAATTTGAACCTCATATAAATCCCCCTTGTTTTTGATTAGTAAATTTATTAATTAGTTGACACAAGTTCTTCAGAATCGCTTTCTAATGTTTGTTTTGCAACTATGAATTCAGTTTTAATCTTATCTAACAAATCCGGTGAACAAACTAAATCTAGACAAGTCCCACTTAAAGTCTTAGCAGCAGCTATAATTGCTTCATTTCCATCTTTACTTTTAGAGGCTTCCACCCATTCTTCCGTATGGTTTGATGTTCCATAAGGGACAAAGGAAACACGAATACATGCACCAGGCACGCGGTGAGTGACAATACTGAAATCAGTTGAACCAGTTCTTTCACGCGGTGGCGTAATATTCTTCGCACCTGAAAAACGTGCATTTTCTAAAAGTAAATCATTTAAACTTTGAACGTTCAGCTTATTCTCCAGTGATTTTAATGGATGGATGATTACCTCAGTTCCAGTAGCTAATGCTGCACCTCTTGCTACATTAAACACCCTTTCCACAACTTCATTTAAATAGTTTCGATCCTTCGCACGAACGGAAAATTTGGCTGCTGCTCTTTTTGGTACAATGTTTGGGGCCTTCCCCCCATCCGTGATGATGCCATGAATTCGAACATCGGTACGAACATGCTCTCGTAAATACTCCATGCCATTAAAGGTCATAAGAACACCATCTAATGCACTAATTCCCTGTTCAGGAGCTACAGCAGCATGTGATTCCTTTCCAATGAATTCAAATTCAAAGTTATCTACAGCTAGTGATCTCCCATCAACTGTTGTTCGGTCACCACCGTGCATCATTAAGGCCACATCTAGATGGTCAAAATATCCTCCTCTCGCCATCGGAATCTTCCCACTTGTTGTCTCTTCTGCAGGTGTGCCGATGACTTGAATCGTCACATTATGCTGACCAAGTTGTCTTGAAAGAGCAATAGCTGCCCCTAAAACAGATGCAGATTGAAGGTTATGTCCACATCCATGTCCAAGATCTTTTAACGCGTCATATTCACAAAGTAAACCAATTACCGGACCACCTGATCCATTTATATAGGTGGCGATAAAGGCCGTATCTAATCCAGCTATTCCTTTTTCAATAGTAAAGCCATAATTCTCTAATGTGTCCGTAATTTTCTGAACTGCCTTAAATTCCTCATTACCAAGTTCAGGATTATCATGGATGTAATCACTAATACTAAATAAAACATCACTTAAACTTTCTACTTCGTTAAACAATACACTTTTCTCATCCAGCAAAATCCACACCTCTGCTCTACCTAGTTTTCTTTTAAAACATAAAACGATAAAAAAGAAAATATTAAATTTTCAGATTCATTAGCCTAATATTAATGAAATCGAGAATTAAAGGGAAATTCAAAAATGTTAAGGTAGTTATAAATAAATTCTATAGTTGTCTTATAAAGAGGTATTAAAATGCTTTTTCTTAATTTTTTATGTATGCAAGATAATAGTTTAACATAATTGAGAATTTTAAAAATTATTATAACTAGGTATGAAGAACGAAATAGGTATTTTCAAGATTGGACTGAAAAGAGTGAAAGGTACAAGGATCGTATTGAATTCTGAATTGATTTGGAACCTGATACCCAATAAGTACACAAGGACAAAAAAAGGAAAGAAAAAAGCGCAATCCTAATAGGACTGCGCTTCTTCTTTCCCTGAAGGGGAATACACTCGGAAAATTTGTTAATGTTGCCTTAGTTAAACCGTTACTGACAATTCCACATTCATATTTCCTTCAAAAGCCTTCTGACAAATCTACTGAATGGGGTATCAAATCGCCTTTCGTTAGCTAATAATTCAGTAATGATTTCATCATTGTCTGTAGCAAAATGGCGAGACTCTTTTCGAATAAAATCGATCGATTTAAAAACTAAAATTTTTGTAATCCAACTCAAAAAACTTTCAGATTTTTTTAATTTTTTTATTGAAATGTATGCTGTGTAAATAGTTTCTTGGTAGAGGTCAAGAGCATCTGTTCATTTCTAACATATTCATAGGCTGTCCGATACATCTTATGTCGACAGAGTCAACCAGTTGTTCAAATGTCTCATCTTCACCTTTTTTTGCTTTTCTTACTAATGTAGCCATATCCATTTCGGCTCTCCTTTCATTTATGCAATAAGGTCGAATGAGGAAGTAAATAGGTTGCAAAATAATGAAAATATAGTAACCCCATACTTGCCTGCCTATTCGCAAGCCTGCTACTTCGATATGGCTATTTAATCGTTGCACCCCTTCATTTAGTAGGCAGGCCGGTAGCGGTTTGTTCCTACGCTGGGACCATTCTACTAAGTAGGACATACCCCGAAAGATATCATTTTCGAAAACCTTGGAAAACAAGGATTCATCCACTCCATATCGATGATGTGCTCACTTTCTTTGGAACATACAAGACTATGTTCAATCAAGTAATGTGCACCTTCATCCAAGAAAACGGTCATTGTTTTTAATATCTGCTTGTTCAGAGTCTGATGTAGAAGACACAAACATAGAAGTAATTAAAAAAGTTCTTGAGCTTCAGTTCACTGGTCCAGATGAGGAATTTATGGAGCTATTATGGAACCCTATTACAAATTTACAGCTAATATCAGCTATACATCGCATCAGAATTGGCGTCATTTTCTATAACATTATTAGAAATAACTAATATGTATCTTGTAAATTCTCCAATTAAGAACTAATATCCTTCTTCAACAAACCTGCCGCGTTAGTTTAAGTGTAATATTTCACAAACAATACCACCTCACGAAATTTAACTCTAGCCTTTAACATAGCCTGATTTAAAAAAAGCAGCGAACAAATCAACAAAATTTGCTCGCTGCTAGATTACTCTTTTTTATAAAAATGCGTGTTACTCACTGTTGTAAATCCTGCTTTTTCATAAATAGATAATGCCTGATCATTGTCTGTTTCTACATCCAAATAGACGGACGCTTTTCCCATTCGATTCGCTTCGTTTTTACTCCAGTTTAATAAATTGGACGCCACTCCTTTGCCACGTGCTTTTTCATGCACAGCAAGTCCTGTAACCCATAGCTTTTCAGCGTCATCGACTAAAGTAAACGTTCCTACTAATTCATCACGGAATTTGGCAATCATCAAATGGCGATTTGGCGTTTGTGTATTAAATGCGATTAACTCTCTGGCTTCTTGTTCTGTGTCACCAAATGCGTTTACTAATACGCCAAGAATTGCTGACTCCTCGTTCGAATAATGTGAAATTTCCACTTCACTATCTAACTCCACTGTTCCTGCCACAGCTACCATCGTTCTCTCAGAAAAATCCAAAGCATAACCAAACTTCCGAAGAAGCTGATGACCCGCTTCCGAGCTTTCAGGAATTAATGCAAGATCCGCAGCTGCTCCTCTAATTTCTAAATTCCTGCCTAGTTCGGTTACTAATTGTTGCGCTATACCTAATCTCCTCACAGTAGGTAGCACAACACAACTCCACTCAAAATCCAGTGTAGCTATTCGATCAATAGAGGTCAAAACGCCAACTAATTGGTCGCTTTCATCATAGGCTACTATGCAAAATCCTTTTGTGAAATAATCGGATATCTCTTCCACGCTCAATAGAGAGGTATAATCCATTTTATCCACTGTTTCTGCTTCAGCTATCAATTGTTCTATTTCTTCCATTGTCTCCTGGTCTAACGGAAACGACACAGTCATTATAGATATATTCATGTATTTCTCCTTAAATCTTTGAATTCGTTAACATACTATAATATCTGCCTCGCTTTTGCAACAGCTCTTCCTGTGGTCCAGACTCTACTAGTTTCCCAGCTTCCATCACAAATATTAAATCTGCCTGGCGAATCGTATTTAATCGATGGGCTATGACAAAGCTTGTTCTGCCTTCCATCAATCGTTCCAAGGCTTCTTGAATTTTCATTTCTGTAACCGTATCTATACTAGACGTTGCTTCATCTAACAATAGAATTGCTGGATCTGCAACTAAAGCTCTGGCAATGGATAATAACTGCTTTTGCCCCTGACTAATTTCTCCTCCATCCGCCGATAAAATAGTATCGTAGCCATCCGGTAATTTCATGATGAAATCATGTGCATTTGCTTCTTTCGCTGCGTTTAGTACCTCTTCATCTGTCGCATTAAGTTTGCCATAACGAATATTTTCTCTGACCGTCATTTCGAATAAAAACGGATCCTGTAAAACAAATGCCGTTTGGCTACGTAGCGTATGTCTAGGCAACTGATCAATAGGAATACCATCCACTAGTATGCGACCACCATTTACTTCATAAAAACGTGCAAGCAATTGCATTATAGTAGTTTTCCCTGCTCCTGTAGCTCCAACTAATGCAGCAGTTTTCCCTGACTCCACATGAAAGGAAACGTCGGAAATCGTCGGAGACTCATCTTCTTTATTGTAATAAAACGTTACATCTTCAAAAGTAACATTACCTTTCAGCTTATACTCTGTATGATCGATAGCAGCATCTTCTTCCATAGGCTCATCCATAATAGCAAAAACACGCTCTGCTCCTGCGATTGCAGAAAGCACCGTATTAAATTGGTTCGCTAAGTCATTCAATGGACGAGTAAACTGCCTCGAATACTCCGTGAAAATAACAATTTCCCCTATTGTCACGTGCCCATAATAGGCTAATAATCCGCCTGCCGCAGCAACTAAGGTAAAACTTGTATTGTTCAACAAGTTCATCACTTTTGGTATGAAACCTGAATAAGTTAAAGCCCAGAACCCGGTTAGTTTTAAACGCTCACTTTTAAGTGCAAACTCTTCTTGCATCCTACTTTCTTGAGAGAAAGCTTTTACAATTCGTTGTCCAGAAATGGTCTCTTCAATCATTCCATTTAGCTCACCTACTGCTTTTTGCTGCTCCTTGAACAATTTAGACGTTCTTTTTGTAATCCAGCGCATCGCAAAATACATAAATGGCACAATTATAAGCGTGATTAAAGTCATTAGTGGACTAAGTAATAACATGACCACAGTTGTCCCAACTAAAGTAAGAATACTTGAGAATACTTGTATGAGAGATGAGTTCAATGTTTGACTTACGTTTTCAATATCATTCGTCATCCTACTCATTAACTCTCCGTGCTGACGTTTATCAAAAAAGGACACTGGAAGCTTCTGTAAATGTTCAAATAATCCAGTTCTAAGTCTATAGATGGTTTGCTGTGATATACCAATCATCCAATAGCTTTGTAAGTATGTCGTTAAAGAGAAGAGTAGGTACACAATGAGTATTACACCTATAATTTTAGCTAAACCCTCAAAAATACTTTTGGAAATATGTTCATCCACAATAACCCCTATTAAATATGGGCCAATTAACGCTAGAGCGGAACTGGCGATGACCATCAACATAACAATAATTAAAAGAAATCGCTGTTCATCGACCAACTGCCATATTCTTTTTAAAACGCCTTTCCAATCAGATGCTTTATCGACTTTCTTTTTATGATCTTTCTTTAAATCTTCTTTAGTAATAATAGGCTCATAGCCAAAAGGTTTACGAATGAAGTTCATCAGGCTCGCCCCCCTCTTGTTGTGATTCAGCTATTGCTTTATAGAGAGAAGAGCTTTCCATTAACTCCTCATGTGTACCATAAGCAGATACTTGACCTTCTTCTAATAGTAAAATGTGATCCGCACCTTTTGCAGTTCTAATTTTTTGTGTAATAACTAACATTGTTGCATTTTCTTCCTCTAGTGCTTCCCATAATGCGTTTTCTGTCGACACATCTAATGCGCTTGTACTATCATCTAATAATAAAATTTCCGGCTTTCTAACGAGTGCACGTGCGATGGAAAGTCTCTGTTTTTGTCCACCAGAAAGGTTGACTCCCTTTTGACCAACTCTCGTATTATATTGGTCTGGGAATTGTTCAATAGAGTCATGGATTTGCGCTTGTTTTGCGGCTTCCCTCAACAGCTCTTCTGTTGCAGCCTGATCTCCCCACCCTAGATTTTCCTGAATACTTCCTGTAAAAAGAATAGATTGCTGAGGAACAAGACCAATAATCTTTCTCAGTTCTTCTAGCGGCCATTCTTTAACATCGATTCCATCTATTAAAATAGCACCTTTAGTTGTATCAAAAAACCTTGGGATTAGGTTGAGTAGCGTCGATTTACCAGAACCAGTTGCTCCCATAATCGCTAGCTTCGATCCTGGTTTAACCTTAAAAGATACATCACTTAATACAGGCACATCTGTCGTAGGATAATGAAATGACACATGCCTAAATTCAATTTCTCCTATTCCTGGAGCTGTCTCTTCTGAATCTGTATTGATAATTTCAATTCCATCTTCTACAAGGAGCACTTCCTCCATACGCTCAGAGGATGCTTTTGCTCTTGAGAAGAAAATAATGATGAAAGCAAACATAGAGAAGGCACCAGTCATACGCATCGCATAGTTAATGATAGCTACAAGCTCTCCTAGTTCCACAGCTCCTGTTTGAATTTCTTTAGCACCAAACCAGAGAACTGCCAACAAACTCACATTCATGACAAACAGTAGGACAGGCAATATTAACTCCATGATTCGGAACGCCTTTACATTATCCATTTTCAGGTTATCCGCAACTGTTGCAAAGCGACTCGATTCAAAATTGCCACGCAAATACGCTTTTATTAGCCGCACTGCCTGTAAATTTTCTTGTATCTTCCTTGTGACTTGGTCTACCCTTTTTTGAACTTTCCCAAATAGTTTTAAACCATTCCGACTCATTATGTATAGGAATACTACTAAAAAAGGAGCACCAATTACTAAAAACATAGCTAAATATGGATTCACGATAAAGGACATAATGATACTCCCAACAACTAGCAAGGGTGCACGGAGCATAATACGTAATCCCATAAAGATTAGATTTTGTGTGATTGTTACATCCGTAGTTAAACGTGTGATTAAACTTGCTGTAGGAAATTTTAAAAAAGTAGCCATCGTAAAAGCCTGCACTTTTTTAAATAGCGCCTGACGTATATCATATCCATAGCTTTGAACAACATGCGAAGCGATAAATGTATTAGTTACTCCTGCTAAAAATGCCAAAAACGATATTCCTAGCATAATACTGCCCCAAAAAATAATAGCTTGCTGATCTCCAGCTAAAATCCCATCATCAATAATGATAGCGATTAGCAATGGTTGAATAAGCTCTACAGAAAGCTCCACTAACATTAACACTAAAGCGAAAATTACCAACATTCTATATGGAGATAAATAAGAAAAAATAGTCTTCAAAATGGAAACACCCCTAGATTCTTCGACACTCGAATTAATTACTGTAAAATCTATTATGCCATAAAATTATCTGAAGATATAGAAAAAGATGACTTAATATTACCAAAGTCATCCTTTTCTTTTACGCATCCATTTAATTTCCCCTGCAATAGACAGCCATGTAACAAATACAAGCATGACAATAACACCAATATATTGCCAAACCCCAAGTATTTGACTAAACCAGAAGACGGAAATAATCATCGCGGTTAGTGGCTCAATACTGGATAATATACTTGTTTCCACAGCAGTTATGTATTTCATGCTTGATAAAAATAATATAAATGCAACGGTTCCGATCAATATAACAATGACGACAATCAAGTTTAAAGGGTATGCTGCAAGATAGATCCATTCATCTGTATTCCATATTTGTGTAACCAGCGCAAGCACTACCCCACCGATTAGCATTCCCCAGCCGACAACAACGAGAACTCCCCATTCTTTCATCAACCTAGCTGGATATACAGTATAAATAGAAAATGCTACCCCTACTGCCATTCCCCAAAGTAAAGCTTCCCTACTTATTAACAATATGCTCACATTTGCATTCGTTAATAATAGAAACAAACCAATTAATGTACCGATAATACCTATAACCTGATATTTAGGTGGAAATACTTTGTTCCTCCAGGACAAATATAAAATAATATAAACCGGTCCTAAAAATTGAAGCAATGTAGCGATCGATGCATTACTCGCCTCAATTGCTGCAACAAATGTATACTGTACCCCCAACATTCCTAATACGCCGAAAACAATTAGTTGTTTGAGCCAACTGACATCTTTCCATATAAGAAAAATTCGCTTCCCTGTGATAAATAAATAAAGCAATATACATAAACCAGCTGTTATTAAGCGAACCGTTAAGAAAAAAGAAACGGATAAGCTAGTATTATTTAATATCCATTCCATCATAGGTCCTGATGCACCCCATAAAATAGAACCTAAAACTATGAGTAATATACCTTTGGACCTTACAAACTTATTTTCAGTCATATTTTCCAACTACTTTCCGAAGTACTTTTTACCCACCTATATATTTTCTTATGAATATATGGTATTATACTCATGACTAATTTATTGAAACCATAAAAAATAATCCCAGAATATTTAAGGAGGCTTGAATATGTTTCTCAAAGAAGAAGAATCTTTAAACTTAAGCAACACTGTCTTTAGCAACTTGCCAACACCTTGTTTTATGACAGATAACGAGGGCAAGATTGTCTGGTGGAGCCAAGAAGCCGAAAAACAATTTGGTTACTCTATTATTGACTTACAAAACACAGATGTACCACTTTTTACTGACTATACACAAGGACACTTTAATGCAAATTGGGAAACTATTTTACATACAGAAGATCCTTTTGAAGTAAGCCCCGTAGTCCTTTATTCGAAAGATAAAAAAGCTATAAAAACATCCATTGTTGCAAAGTCCTTTGCCTATCAGGATATGCGCTATGTATTATTTCAGATTAAAACAGATACAAGTAATTTATTGGAAGCATCTTCTTTTCAAGAAGTTCAACTTATAAAAAAAGGATTGTCCAATTCTTTCATGGTCGTTTATATTGATCCTGAAGGGCTAATCATGCATGCTAACGATAAGTTTTTGAAAAAAAGTGGTTGGACTCCTAAACGAATCATCGGAAAATCTTTTTGGCAGCTACTACCGGATACTCCTGAATATATAGCAATTGGGAAACAGATTATTACGAAGCTTCGAGACGGCAAGGTATTTCAAAATGCTGTCGAGAAAGTCACAAAAGACGGCACTGTATATTGGGTGAATTTGTTAGGTATCCCTGTATCTAATACTCAAAATAATACGCCTTACTTTTTATTATTGGAAGAAGAAATTACCGAAAAGAAATTAATGCAGAACAAACTAGAACAGATTGCTTATGTAGACACAGAAACAGGTTTGTTAACTAGACATCGATTAGAAGAAATAGTAAATGAATATATCAAGGAAAAAAAATCATTTTCTTTTGTTTTCATTAGCATCGACCAATTTTATACATTAAAAGAAATTTTCAATGATCAAACCGAATCGATAATGTTAAATGAATTTGCCATAAGATTGAAAATCTATTTCGAAGATTCTATTATAGCAAGATCTGGCAGAGATGATTTTGCAATCGTAACTCCTTTAAGTGATTGGTATATCCAAGGGTTTACACATTATTTGAAGCAAAATCCTATTTACTTAGACAGCAAGATTATTCCAATTACTGTAAGCGGAGCTATAACTCGCTACCCGGAAGATCAGCAATCTTATCTTCATCTATTAAAAGCTACTACTAATACAATTCAAAAGGTTAAGCTAGAAGGTGGCAGTATGATCACTACTCTTTCTAAGTCTGACCACTCGAAACTTTCTCGCAAAATTCAAATTGAGAAGCGATTATTAGAAGCATTGAACCATAATGATCTACACGTTATGTTCTTACCTCAAAAAGATGTAAAGACCGGTGCAATAACGTCCGTAGAGGCATTAGTGAGATGGGAAGACAGCATACTAGGCACTGTATCACCAGAAGAACTAATCCCCATCGCTGAGGAAACAGGACTAATCAACGAAATCGGTCAGTTTATGCTCGAAAAATCTTGTGAGCAAGCTGCAATTTGGGAACGAAAAGGAATACCTATCAAAGTGAGCTTCAATTCATCCATTCGTGAATTTAGAGATAAAAATATGGTGCGAACGATTCGAAAAGTGCTAGAGAAATATAAATGTTCCCCACAGCTGATTCAAATAGAATTCACTGAGAAATTTGCTCTCGAGGCTGAAGCCGAAAAAGCAATTGTTCAGCAAATACAAAAGTTGCAGCAGGATGGTATCGTCTTTGTGTTGGATGATTTCGGAACTGGATATGCCTCTTTACGCTATTTACAAATGCTACCAATAGGTAAATTAAAAATAGATAAATCTTTTATAAGCTCTATTACTAAGCAAGAAAAACTTGAAAAGCTGGTTCAAGGTTTAGTACAATTTGGCCAATCGTTAAATTTACAAGTGGTTGCAGAAGGTGTCGAAACAGCCGAACAGTTTGAGATTCTCAAGCGAGTGGGCTGTGATGCGGTACAAGGCTATTATGTAAGCTTACCAATTTCTGCTGATGAAGTAGAGGAAATGTTATAAAAAAATTTATATAAAATAAAACCGTGGGCAGAGTTAATCTCTTTGCTCACGGTTTTGTTTTTAATCTCAAAAATGCCTTCACCCAAAGTTGGGTAATAATTTCTGCGAATACTAAGCCCATTGCTATAGCGCCTGAAATTAGTAAGGCTTGGGAGCCAAATTCAAGCGCTGTGGCGTAATCTTTTTCCACAACATGCCTCATAGCATTATAAGCAGTGCCCCCAGGAACTAGTGGAATGATTCCGGCAACACTAAAAATAATCATCGGCATTTTAAATTTTTTCGACATTATATGGGATACGAATGCAACGGTAAAGGCACCCGCAAATGAAGCACCTACCTGATCCTGGTTTAGTTGATTTACGCACATATAAACAATCCAACCTGTCATCCCACCAATTCCACAGTAAAAGAGTGATTTTTTCGGTGCGTTAAATACTACTCCGAAAGCCATAGCTGCGATAAAACTTAAAATACCTTGAGTAATATATATCAATCCTAATCCTCCTTACAGTGAAATTATTAGTGCTACTCCGGCTCCAATTGCAAAAGCGGTAAGAAAAGCTTCTGCTCCCTTTGACAGACCTGATACAAAATGACCTGCCATTAAATCACGAACAGCATTAGTGATTAATAAACCAGGTACAAGTGGCATTACAGAGCCAATAATAATTTTGTCAATTTCTATCCCTAGGCCACTAGAAACAGATAAAATTGCTATGATTGTAACGAACATAGCTGCTAAAAACTCCGCAAAGAATTTAACTCTAGTCCTTACTTCTAACCGGTCTGCTATTGCATAACCTATACCACCAGCGAGCAAAGCTGTTGATACATCCATTAGCCTTCCTCCGTATAATAATAGAAAAGCACCTGATGCAATAGCAGCTGCAGCTACTTTTATCCAAAGAGGAAATGTTTCATGACCCTTATCAATTTGTTTTAGCTCGCTATATGCTTCTTCAATTGTAATATCACCAAAAGTTAATTTTCTTGATACATTATTTACTAAGGCTATCTTTCCTAAATCGGTCGTTCTTGCTTTTATTCTTACTAATCTTGTTGGAAGGTTTTTGTTTCCACTAAAAATGATTCCAGTTGGAGTGACAAAGCTTTGAGATTCCGTCAGTTCCTGTGAAACAGCCATACGATCCATCGTATCTTCCGCTCGATATGTCTCAGCTCCACTTTCCATCATTAAACGTCCAGCAAGTAAACAGCATTCCACTACCAATTCATAATCTGCAGTCAATGAGGAACACCTTCTTTCATCCATTTAAGCTAATCTTATAGAACCAACTGAAAAAAAACAATTGCTGTTGGAATTTTATCCAAAATAAAGAAAGTGACTATAAAAGCCACTTTCGTTCTAATACTTCACTAGACCAGTTTGTTTATAAGTATGAATATTATAGCTTTTAATTTCTTTTATCGCAATTGTATAAATAGTGTCACCTGCGTAGACAATTCTTTGAATCGAACTTTCCCATTCTTCATACATTTGACCAGCAACCTCAGGACGAAGTAAGTCCCCTTTGCGCTGGATTCCATTTTCTGGTGTTATCTCGTAGATTAATGCTCCATCCTGCTTGAAATCTGAATATTCCTTGCCTGGTAGTTTTTCGTATATAGATACAGGGAACCCGTATAAATTATTCTGCTGGTGTTCAAAAAGTGCATGATGGTCATATTGTAATGGTGAATACGTACCTTGATCACCTATTATTTCTGTATCTTTTTCTTTTGGATTTGCAAAGTCACTTACATCGAACAAGGAGATTTTCATTCCTTCAGTTATAATCAGTGGCTCTTTCCCACCATTTTGGGTATCAATTTTTGTCTCGTAGCCGAACCCGATAAGATGATTTTCATCTAACGGATGTAAATAATTACTAAATCCAGGTATCTTTAACTCTCCTAATACTTTAGGAGAAGTAGGAGTAGCGGTGTCTATTACGAATAGCGGATCTGTTTCTTTAAACGTCACCATATAAGCTTTATCCCCCATAAACCTTGCTGAATAAATTCGCTCATCCTTTGCAAGACCTGTTAGAGAGCCTACCAATTTCATCCCATCATCTAATATAAATAAGTTGTTTTCAGACACTTCATTTTCATCCCAACTATTACCCTTAGTTGTCACTGCTCGTAAATATCCATTATATTCATCCATGGAGAATTGGTTTAAAATATGGCCCTTTAAGCGGTTGGAAGCAACAAATTGGATAGCCGTTTTGTTTAACGCAAACTTGAACACTTCCGTATCCATAGAGCCTGGATTCCAAATCATCTTGTTGCTAGAAGTACTTCCCTCAAAAATACTCGAAGTTAAAAACAAATTATCCTTCGACATATATAATTGTTCACTTCCACCGAGATAGCCTTTTGTCATTACTTCATTTTTCTTGGGATTCGTAACGTCTAAAGCAGTGATTATACTATACGTCGCCTCCTTGGAATTCGGAAGGATGGAAAGATCCTTGTATGGCAAAGGTTTCACTGTTTCTCCTGATTTTGAATCATACGTAAACGGGCGCAACTCTATATTTTCTTGTTCTTCCATTATCCAAAAATTTGGGTATACATTTGTTACATAGTAGAGCGTATCATCTGTTAGCCTAGCCCCAGACATATTCCCTTCCGTCCCGACCTCTCTTTGTAATTTCGGGGCTGATGGATTGGAAATATCATAAAATAACGCAGTAGTCATAGAATTCATCGGCATATACATTCGTGCTTCGTTATTACTATCTTCCTCATACTGTAATGTTTGATAAGAATTCTTTTGCGCCAAAACTATTAATGTTTTATCGGTTAAGAACAGCTGCATTGGATAATAATCCTGACCAAACCTAATCTTTGTTTCCTCTTTCATTTTCGTTGGATCCTCAATATTTACGATAGAGACGTTATTTTCTGTTATCGAATATATATGGGTGCCATTTGTTTTTACGATATCTGCCTCGTCTACACCTTCAACTTGATTGTTAGTTGTAGAATAATCACCGCCACCTTTAGCGTCAGAAGATACCTCCGCAGATTCTTCCGTCGATTCCGGAAACGCAAAATTCTTGTTATGAATGTTTTGCAATTTCATTACCATTTCAAAATGGGCTTTTAGCTCCGCTTGTGATTGGACTGTTGGCAGCTCTTTATATACGTGAAAAGGAAAATCAGTTTTTGTCCTTCTGAGTTTGTCTTTCACATGCAAAGTGTATTTGCCTTCATTCAATCCTGTAACCTCGAGGGATTTGCCATTTGAAGTAATCGAATAACTCGCATTGACTTTCTTACCTAGTTGATCCTCGATGTATACATCTCCGTTTTCTAATGCATTTTTTCCGATCGCGGAAGAAAAAGAAGCTCGAAAAACCTCACCAGATAGCACAACTGATTGAGCTGTCACAGATAATTTAGCGAAATAGAATACACTACCTAATCCAACCACTAAAACTAATGCCGCTATTGAAATAATCCACCTTTTCAATACGGATCACCCTTCCTTTTTTCTTTGTAACCCATTAGACTTTAAAAAATTGAATTAGTTACACCCACGGAAAGAAAATTCAGAATTATTATTAATTCCTTTCTCTAGATTAAATATTATGAATTGTATAGCGAATTAACTAGGGTTCAATTATCATATATTAAGAGGGGGATGGACAACAAAAACAAAGGGGGAAATTAATTTGAAGGTTTTAACACGATTTACAAATTCCTTAATGGAAAGGTACTTACCGGATCCGTATATTTTTGTAGCAATATTAACATTACTTGTTTTTTTACTTGGAGTGACTCTAACGGACTCTACTCCTCTTGAAATGGCTACTTATTGGGGAGATGGATTTTGGGGATTACTATCTTTCACTATGCAAATGGTTGTAGTCCTATTAGCAGGACATGTATTAGCAAGTAGTCCAGTTTTCAAAAAAATACTAAGTTCTCTTGCTGGTACTGCGAAATCTCCAGGAGCTGCTATACTACTAGTATCTGTAGTTTCGCTTATCGGTTGCTGGATTAACTGGGGATTTGGTTTGGTAATTGGGGCTTTATTTGCCAAGGAAATTGCTCGACAAGTGAAGAATGTAGATTATCGCTTACTAATTGCTAGTGCGTATTCTGGTTTCATCATTTGGCACGGCGGTTTAGCTGGATCTATTCCACTATCTATCGCAACGGAAGGACATCCCTTCGCAGACATAATGGGCATTGTTCCTACTACAGAAACTTTATTTACTACATACAACTTATTTATTGTAATTGCACTTTTTGTTTCTGTTCCACTATTAAACAGATGGATGATGCCAAGTAAAGAAGAAACTTTCTCTATTGATCCTACTCTACTTGAAGAAGAGGATACTGTTGAAGAGAATACTAAAAATCTTACACCCGCTCTTCGTTTAGAGAAGAGTTATATTCTAACTGGTTTAATCGGACTGCTTGGTTTAGTATATCTAGTTCAACATTTTATGAATAAAGGGTTTGATTTAAATCTTAATATCGTTAACTTGATATTTATAGTTCTCGGTATAATTTGTCATGGTACTCCACAGCGATTCTTAGTTGCAGTAAAAAATGCAGCTAAAACCGTTGGTGATATTGTTATTCAGTTTCCTTTTTATGCGGGAATCATGGGGATGATGGTTGCTTCTGGACTTGCAGGTGTCGTATCTGAGGCATTTATCAGTATTTCTAATGAGCATACTTTTTATCTCTTTACTTTTTATGCGGCAGGAATTGTAAACTTCTTTATCCCATCGGGAGGTGGGCAATGGGCAGTTCAAGCACCAATTATGTTAGATGCTGCATCTGCTTTAGATCTCAGTTATGCTAAGACTGCAATGGCTATTGCTTGGGGTGATGCGTGGACAAACATGATCCAACCTTTCTGGGCTTTACCAGCATTAGCTATTGCTGGTTTAAAAGCAAAGGATATTATGGGCTATTGTGTATTTATCCTGCTATTAAGTGGGCTAGTGATAAGTATCGGTCTATTTTTCTTCTAAAAGCAGTAAGATTTTAGTAGTATTTCAATCCTCCTCAGAAATCGCTTAAAGAATCGTATTAGACTAATAGGTTAAGCTCTCGAATAAATTAATCGAGAGCTTTTTTTGTTACCCTTTTCTTACTCTTGAAAATAGGTTAGTCTGTTAGGGATGGCGATTACTTGCGGTAATTAGGATTTCACTCTCTTTCGCTAGATATTTACTTGCGTAAAGAAATATTGTTTTAAAAAATTAAAAAGCAAGAATGTTATTCACGGAGGTGAACGACATTCTTGCTTTTTTATATATTTTATTCTTCAAATGGCCATTTCGGAAGCATATTGCTTAGCGTTTTGTCTTCCCGGTAACCGAGGACGTATTCCGCTTGCATGATTGTATGGATTTCTCGCGTTCCTTCATAAATAACTGGTGCTTTTGAGTTTCTCAAATATCGCGCTACCGGATATTCGTCTGAATATCCATAGGCTCCATACACCTGCACCGCATCATCAGCAGCTTTATTGGCAAAATCACATGCCTGCCATTTGGCTAGTGATGTTTCCCTTGTATTACGTACACCTTTGTTTTTTAGTTCGCCTACTCGGTACACGAGGAGCCGACTCATTTGAAGACCAGCTTCCATTTTAGCAATCATTTGTTGAACAAGCTGATGCCTGCCAATCTCTTTTCCAAATGTTTGACGCTCTTTACTATACTTAACGCTTGCTTCTAGGCATGCTAGCGATAACCCTACTGCTCCGGCAGCTACTGTGAATCGACCATTATCTAGAGCCGACATCGCAATTTTAAATCCTTCTCCTTCTTTTCCGAGAAGGTTTTCTTTCGGTACTCGCATATTATCAAAAAACAGTTCTCCAGTATTACCTGATTTAATGCCATATTTACCTTTTATGGCTTTTGATGAAAAACCTTCGAATGTTCGCTCGACGATAAACGCACTTATCCCATGATGCTTCTTGGATTTATTCGTATAAGCAAAAACGATGAAATGATCAGCCACATCACACAGCGAGATCCATGTTTTCTGTCCATTTAAGACATAGTCATCTCCGTCAAGCTCTGCAACCGTAGACATTGACGCTACATCTGAACCGGCGCCTGGTTCGGTTAAACCAAATGCTCCAATTTTCTCACCACTTGCCTGCGGAACTAAATATTTTTGTTTCTGTTGCTCTGACCCCCACTGCATTAAAGTCATAGAATTTAAACCAGTGTGAACGGAAACTGCTGTACGGAATGCTGTATCCCCACGCTCTAATTCTTCACAAACAATAGCTAGTGAGTTATAATCCATTCCACTTCCACCATACTTTTCAGGTATACAAACTCCCATCAAGCCAAGGTCTGCAAGTCTTTTCCAAATGGAAGGATCAAATGCGCCGTCTGATTCCCATTTTGCAATATGCGGAATTATTTCATTATCCACAAACTGGCGAACCGTTTTGCGAAGTAGTACTTGTTCTTCTGAGAAATCAAAGTTCATCTTTACTCACCTCTAGTAATGGATTCTCTTATTTCTACGCCTCTTGCTGCCATTTCTCGGATATAAAGGTCTCCAGGGACGATTAGCTCGGGAGGATACACTCCACGATTATTAATGACCTCGTTTCCAATCATTTGTGCAACGACGGAAACAGTATTAGCTGTTGCTCGAGCCATTGCAGTTTCACCTGAAAGAGGGTCTTTTTTGGTCGCCATCTCATATGTGTAATTTGTTAGCACTCCGTCTTGATAGCCTTCTACAATTACACGAAGCAATACTGCATCCTCTTTATCTCCTAGTAATAACTGAGGTGTTAGAACTTCCTTCAATACATCTCGCGCCTTTACCATGTTGCCATTTACATTTACGACTGTTTTTTTGTCCGTTAACCCTAAGTCTACGAGCAGTTTAAACTTATCTGCATGTCCTTTATAACGAATTGTTTTATATTCCAGTGTATCTACATTTGGAAAAGATTTAGGTAAAGTTGAAGTGCCCCCAGCTGTGTGGAAGGCCTCTAGTTCACCGTACTCTTCAAAGTTAATCGGTTCTACTTCTGAAAGAGATGGCACTTCCTGAAGTCTTCCTTCCCTTATAACATGAGAAGTATCCGTATAATGATCGAAGACTCCTTCTAACGAAAAGACGATATTGTAACCAAAAATCCCCTCAGGCTCTACTGGTATTCCTCCAACATATAATCGAAGTGCATTCACCTCATCTAGTTTAGAGGCTCCGTATCCAGCTAATATATTAATCATTCCTGGAGCCACACCTAAATCAGGGATTAAAGTAATTCCTTTAGCTTTAGCCTTTTCATGAAGTATTAATACGCTATCTGTTGCCCCGCCAATATGCCCTCCCAAATCGATAGAATGAACCCCTACTTCTACAGCAAGTCTCGCTATTTTTTCATTGAACGTATAAAATAATGCATTAATTACTACATCTGCTTCTTTCATTATTTTCCGTATACTATCGTCATCGTTTGCATCTAGTCTCAATACTTCGATTTTGGAGTTTTGCAATCTTTCCTTAAACATTTTTGCCTGTCCCACATCTAAATCACATAAGAAGACCGTTTCTACGTTTGGGCTTAACACTAAATCGCGGGCTGCTTCTTTCCCCATTAATCCTGCGCCTAATACAGCAACTTTCATGTAATCATCCCCCTATTATTCTGTGTCTATTTGTGCACGTTGTAATTTCCCACTGTAATCTATATAGATGCTTTTCCATTCTGTATACACATCTAAAGCTGCAACGCCTGAATCACGATGTCCATTTCCAGTACCTTTTGTTCCACCAAAGGGTAGGTGAATTTCTGCACCAGTTGTACCAGCGTTCACATAGACAATTCCAGTATCCAAGTCACGCTGAGCACGGAAGATTTTATTGACATCTCTTGAAAAGATTGAGCTGGATAATCCAAATTTGACGCCATTATTTACTTCAATCGCTTCTTCTAGTGAATTCACTTCGATCAAGGAAACAACTGGTCCAAAGATCTCCTCTTGAGCTATTCGCATGTTCGGTGTCACATCCGTAAATAGAGTAGGAGCATAGTAATTCCCTTTTGCTAGCTCTGCCTCATTTAAAATTGTGCCCCCTGTTAGGAGAGTTGCCCCTTCATCTTGTCCTATTTTTATATAAGAATGGATTTTTTCTAGAGCATTTTTATTAATAACTGGACCAATTTTGACTGTTTCATCTAAGCCGTCACCAATCGTTAGTTTTTCCATTTGTTCAAGAAGCATTTTTTCTAAATCTTCTCTTACATCTTTATGCACAATTACCCTACTACATGCCGTGCATCTTTGTCCTGCAGTTCCAAAGGCACTCCATAAAATCCCCTCGACTGCCAATGATAAATCCGCATCGTCCATTACAATTACTGCATTTTTACCACCCATTTCAAGAGAAACTTTCTTTAAATGACGACCACCAAGTTCAGCTACTTTACTTCCAGTGTCAGTAGAGCCCGTAAATGATATAACTTTTACTTCTGGATGCTCAATCATAGCCGTACCTACTTGAGAACCTGAACCAAATACAATATTAGCAACTCCTGGGGGTAATCCAGCTTCATCAAAGATTTTCGCCATTTCATATGCCATCATAGGAGTTTCCGTTGCTGGTTTCCAAATGAATGCATTTCCTGCAACGATAGCCGGAAATGATTTCCACGTAGCAATCGCAACCGGGAAATTCCAAGGGGTAATAAGTCCAACGACTCCTATAGGTGCGCGAACACTCATCGCAAACTTGTCTGCTAGTTCGGATGGAGTTGTCTCACCGAATAATCGACGACCTTCCCCAGCCATGTAAAATGCCATATCGATGCCTTCCTGTACTTCTCCACGGCCCTCTTCAATCACTTTACCCATTTCTTTTGTTAACACTTGGGCAAGATGCTCTTTCTTTTCTTTCATCAATCTTCCAATCTCATATAAATAATCCGCACGTTTAGGTGCTGGAACGAGTGCCCACTTCTTTTGAGCCTTTACTGCTGCTTCTACGGCAAGATTTACATCTTCCTCTGTAGATAGCTTGACCTCAGCCAGCTGTTCTCCATTCGCAGGATTTAATACTGCCGTATACTCCGCACGCTCGTCGTCTTGCCATTTCCCATTAATAAAATTTGTTAATTTCATTTTATTCCCTCTTTCTATTTAAAAATGTAAACGCTTTCACTACTTGTATTATTCGATATCAATTCTTAAAACCCTTTTAAAATTTTTGAAATTTTAGGATGAAACCTTTTAATCTTACTTTCGTATACTTAGTAGCTAATAAATTTCAGGAGGAATGTGTTCATGAATAATCATGAAATTGACTACAAGTTATACGGAGACGACATGCAATTTGTAGAAATCGAATTAGACCCAAAAGAAACGGTTGTTGCAGAAGCTGGTAGCTTAATGATGATGGAAGACGGCATTTCCATGGAAACTATTTTCGGTGATGGCTCATCTGGTTCTGGTAATAGTGGACTTATGGGCAAATTAATGGGTGCAGGTAAACGTATGCTTACGGGAGAAAGTTTATTCATGACAACATTTACTAATACCGGTAGCGGAAAAAGACATGTTTACTTCGCATCGCCTTATCCTGGCAAAATTATTCCAATGGACTTGAGCCAATACCGCGGCAAAATTATTTGTCAAAAGGATGCGTTTCTTGCGGCTGCTAAAGGCGTGACGATTGGCGTAGAATTTCAGCGTAAATTAGGTGCAGGGTTCTTTGGTGGCGAAGGTTTCATCATGCAAAAGCTTGAGGGCGATGGACTTGCTTTTGTTCATGCAGGAGGAACGATTCATAGAAAATCACTTCAGCAAGGTGAGGTTTTACGCGTAGATACTGGATGTCTTGTAGCAATGACTGCGGATGTAGATTACAATATTGAAATGGTCAAAGGAGTCAAAACTGCCTTGTTCGGTGGCGAAGGTTTATTCTTTGCTACTCTGCGTGGTCCAGGTACGGTATGGATCCAATCACTTCCGTTTAGCAGATTAGCTAGTAAGGTGTTTGCTGCTGCTCCACAAATTCCAGGTGGCAGTTCTAAGGGTGAAGGAAGTATCGCAGGTGGATTGTTTGACCTACTTGGTGGTAAATAAATATAGAATTTAGAGAATGACTTGATTTTTTAAGTCATTCTTTTTTTGTTGGTTTAGATAAACTTTGTTGTTGCGGATATGAGAGCGGATGTTGCGGAGATTGGCCTAGAAGTTGTGCATATTACCCTAGAAGTTGCGCATTCGAATTCCTATGTTGCGTATAACCAAATGAAAGTTGCGCAAAGGGGTTACTCTCGGATGACATCGAAACACTCTCGGAGGCGCTTGTTTTACTCTCGTTCGGTTGGGACGGAACCCATTTACTCTCGGACAAACTTGTTTTACTCTCGCTTAGAACGAATTTACTCTCGTTCGGTTGCGTTTACTCTCGGACGTAATTGATTTACTCTTGCTTAGAACCAATTTACTCTCGTTCGGGTTATTTGTGTCTAAATAATGAACATCCATATTGCTATACGACAAAAAACATTAGAAATTTAGAATATTGTTTTGCTATACTAAAAAACAGACCGGTTGGTATGTAGGAGGTGTACTGCGGAAATGGATACAAAATTGCTGATAATCAATATCGCAACAAAACTTTTCCAGCAAAAAGGATATATAGGTGTTGGATTAAACGAAATTTTGAAAGAGTGTGGAATTTCAAAGGGTTCGCTTTATCACCACTTTCCAAATGGAAAAGAAGAACTTCTAATGGCTTGCCTTCACTCATTGAATGAAGCTATTACGGGGGATATTAAAGAAATTTTTGAGGGGCATTCAACTACTAAAGAAGCGACTAATGCAATGATTGAAAAGCTGATTGTCAATTTTGAAGCTGAAGGAACACTTTCGGGATATACCTTTAGCAGCATTGTTAGCGAAATGGCTTCTTTAAGTGATTCTGTTAGAAAAGCATGTACTAAACTATATTCGGAAATTCAGACTATTTATTTCCACAAATTAGTAGCAGATGGCTTTACTAATGAAGAAGCTTCTTCTATTGCTTTGATGATTACAGCTTCTATTGAGGGAGCCATGTTACTTTGCTTAATGCAAAAAACGATGGAACCACTCCAAGTTGTTTCCCAATTACTACCGCAAATTTTAGAAACAAGGAGATCTTAAAAAGTGAATAAAACATATAAGACTGGCCCTATAATGACGGCTCTATTAGTAGCTGGATTTGTAGGACTTTTTAGTGAAACAGCATTAAATATTGCTTTAGGAGATTTAGGTACTATTTTTAAAGTAGACCCGACAACCGTTCAATGGTTAGCGACAGGATATTTCTTAACACTCGGTATTTTAATACCAGTAACAGGTATCCTAATGCAAAAATTTACAACAAGACAAATGTTCTTAACTTCTATATCTTTAACCCTTCTAGGTACAATTTTAGCGGCACTATCACCATCATTCGGTTTTCTGTTAACTGGACGTATTATTCAAGCAGCAGGGTTAGCTATTAACTTACCTTTAACGCAAAATGTTATCTTCACTATCTTCCCTCCAAACAAACGCGGAGCTGCAATGGGAGTTATGGGATTAGTTATGTTAGCAGGTCCGGCATTAGGTCCAACCATTGCGGGACTGATTTTAGATACATTATCTTGGGATTGGATTTTCTGGGCTCAAGTACCATTCCTATTATTATCATTAGTTATTGGAATTTTTTATGTACCAAATGTTAATGAAATACGAAAAGTGTCCATTGATATATTGTCAGTTATCCTTTCTACAGTTGGTTTCGGTGGGATTGTGTACGGATTCAGTGTATCTGGTGACAACGGTTGGACAAGTCAAATTGTTCTAGGGTCTATCATTATTGGCGTAATCGGAGTAATTCTGTTCTCGATGCGTCAAATGAAAATGGAACAGCCAATGATGAATTTACGAGCATTTAAATATCCTCTTTTCGTTCTTGGTGTATTTATGAGCTTTATCACCTTCTTCAACATGCTTTCTATGCTTGTAATTTTACCGATGTATATGCAAATGGCTTTAGTGATCGCGGCATTTACAACTGGTTTAATACTATTACCTGGTAGCTTACTAAACTGTATTTTAGCACCGGTAATCGGTGGATTGTTTGACAAATATGGTCCAAGAGCGATTATTACACCTGGTACAGCACTAGTGGTTATTGCTTATGCGCTATACGCACAATTAGGAACAGATTCTGCTCTTTGGGTAATCGTCGTAATCCATATTATTATGATGTTGGGTATTGGTGCGGTTCTTGCATCTACACAAACAAACACGCTAAATTCTTTACCAAAGGAATACTACCCAGATGGAATTGCAATTACGCAAACTATCCAACAAGTTGCAGGTGCGGTTGGTATTGCAGTTATGGTTTCTCTTTTTTCTGCTAAACAAAATAGTTATTTAACAACAGTTAGCAACAATTTTTCAGAGGCAGCAGCATCAGGTTCTTCATTCGTATTTACTATTGGCCTAGTCTTTGCAGTGATTAACTTAATCCTATCTTTCTTTATGAAAAAACCTCAAAATGTAACGTTAAAATAATATAAATTGATTTTCATTCTATTTAATTAAAGGAGATTAAAACAATGGCAAATCATTATAAGAATATTGTTGTAGCAGTAGATGGTTCTAAGGAAGCGGAATACGCATTTCGTAAATCAATCGATGTGGCAAGACGAAATGTTGGAGCAACATTAAACATCGTTAATATTATCGATACTCGCTCATTCGAAGCTTATGAACGTTCCATTTTTGATACTGCACATAAGCAGTCAGAGGAACTATTGAATGGCTATAACATGCAAGCTCATTCAGAAGGTATTGAAAATGTAAACACTGTAATTGAATATGGACATCCAAAAACTCTTCTTACGAAAGAACTTTCAAAAATAGCAGATGCCGATTTAGTCATCTGTGGTGCAACTGGGCTAAATGCGGTTGAACGTTTTCTAATAGGTTCTGTTTCAGAGGCTATTGTACGATCTTCTACATGTGATGTTTTAGTTATTCGCACTCCTGAGTAATCATAAAAGAACGCACAAACATTTTTCCTGTCTGTGCGTTTTTTTAGCCGATTGTTCATGCCCCTCCTCTATTCCCTTCATATAATACATGGAGGAATGCTATACCTTGGGGTTCCTACAATAAAGGATAGGAGGTGTGCATGTTGAATTCTTCTACAAGTTTATGGGTTGGTTTGTTGGGGATTGTCTTAGGGGTGCTTGGTTTCTTCTATGCTCCACTTTGGTTAGGTGCTGGAGCAGTTCTATTAGGGCTTGCAGCATTAGCTTATTCTTACAAGTTAGTAGTAGGCTGGATATCTTTAATACTCGGGGTAATTGTTTTAATATTGACATTTTTGACATAATAATAATTAAAAAGCGTATTGTATTAATATCCACTACGTGTTAAGCTTATTTAAATTTAAAACTTTGATAATTTCATATATTTCTTATCCAGAGAGACGGAGGGATTGGCCCGAAGATGTCTCAGCAACCAGCCAAGTCGAGGTATGGTGCTAATTCCAGTAGACGTTTACCGTCTTGAAGATAAGAAGACAAACTTCGATATTTCCTTGAGGGTTCTCTTCTTATTAGAGAATCCTCTTTTTTATTTTAATTGTAAAGGATGAATATTTATGACAAAAAACAGTATTGACACACAGCTAGTACAATTGGGAAATCATAGTGATGAAAAAACCGGGGCTGTAAACCCACCGATTTACCTATCCACTGCTTACAAGCATAATGGAATCGGGCAATCTACAGGGTATGACTACACACGCACAAAAAATCCAACAAGAGCTATTTTAGAAGAAGGAATCGCTAAGCTAGAAGGCGGAGACGCTGGTTTTGCCTGTAGTTCGGGTATGGCTGCTATTCAATTGGTGCTATCCCTTTTCCGTTCAGGTGATGAAATTATTGCTCCTGAAGATTTGTATGGAGGAACGTATCGTCTATTTAACCAGTACGCTGACTCCTATAATATTCGCACTACATACGCAAAGTTTGAATCCGCTGAAGAAGTAAATGCTTTGATCACAAAAAATACAAAAGCTTTATTTATCGAAACGCCAACTAACCCTTTGATGCAAGAAATAGATATTCAACTATTTGCGGATATAGCAAAAAAACATAATTTATTATTAATCGTAGACAATACCTTCTTAACCCCATATTTACAGCGACCAATTGAATTAGGTGCGCATATTATCATCCATAGTGGGACCAAATATATCGGGGGGCATAACGACGTTCTGGCAGGACTTGTTGTTACAAAAGGAATCGAACTAAGCGAACAATTGCAAACTAATCACAATGCTGCAGGTGCTGTTCTTTCCCCTTTCGATTCTTGGTTATTAATAAGAGGATTAAAAACGCTTCACCTACGTATGAAACAGCATGATGCAAATGCTAAAAAGATTGCCGAGTTTTTAAAACAGGAAGCTACCGTTAAAGATGTATTGTATCCCGGTATTGGTGGAATGTTATCCTTCCGTTTACAGAAAAGCGACTGGGTTGCTCCTTTCTTAGAAAGACTTCAACTAATTGTTTTCGCAGAAAGCCTTGGTGGTGTGGAAAGTTTTATCACGTATCCTACTACGCAAACACACGCGGATATACCTGAACAAGAACGGAACGCACGAGGCGTTGATAATAGCCTACTTCGTTTTTCGGTCGGAATTGAAGATGTAGAAGATTTAATCGCAGATTTAAAACAGGTATTGGATACATTAGAAAGCGAGGCTACAAAATGAGTAACTACAAAGAATCGTTGGAAACTAGTCTTATTGTTGCATCTACACGAGGAGATTCAGAGATAAAAACTGGAGCAGTCAATGTCCCTATCTATTTATCCTCCACTTTCCATCAAGAAGGCTTTGATGATTTTGGACCTTATGACTATAGCAGATCGGGAAATCCTACGAGAGATGCACTGGAAAAAACGATTGCAGAATTAGAGGGTGGGCCTAGAGGACTGGCTTTTGCATCAGGAATTGCGGCTATTTCTTCGGCATTTATGCTTTTGTCCGCTGGTGATCATATCGTTATCACCGAAGATGTATATGGTGGTACTTTCCGTTTTGTTACAGAAGTCTTGCCTCGTTTTGGTATCGAGCATACTTTTGCAGATTTTACGGATATTGAAGCAATTGCTAGTGCGATACAATCTAATACAAAACTGATTTACATTGAGACACCATCGAACCCATGCTTAGGTATTACAGATATATCTGCTGTCGTAGAACTTGCAAAATCCAATAGTTGTTTAACTTTTTTAGATAATACATTTATGACACCTATTTATCAGCGTCCGCTAGATTTAGGAGTAGATGTTGTCTTACATAGTGCTACAAAATTTTTATCTGGACATAGCGATATTATTGCAGGACTTGCGGTTACAAAAGACGAGGAATTAGGAAAGCGGTTAGCGTTTATCCAAAACTCATTCGGTGCTATTTTAGGAGCACAGGATTCATTTTCACTAATACAAGGAATCAAAACTTTAAGTGTACGTTTTGAAAAATCCGCTCAGTCTGCACGAAAAATTGCCAACTATTTAAATGATCATGATCTAGTGGAGAAAGTCTATTTTCCTGGTCTTTCCACTCATCCAGGATACGAAACGCATAATAAGCAATCTAGTAGTGCCGGAGCAGTTCTTTCATTCCGTTTACCGACTAGATCCATTGCAAAGGCTTTTGTAGAAAACGTTAAAATTCCAGTATTTGCGGTAAGTCTTGGCGGAGTAGAATCAATTCTGTCACATCCAGCTCAAATGTCACATGCTGCGATGCCTAAAGCGGAAAGAGAAAAACGTGGAATAACAGATGGTCTCTTACGTTTTTCGGTTGGATTAGAAAATGTAGATGATTTAATCGCGGACTTTGAACAAGCTTTAGCAATTGCATCGAAACAAAATGAGAAAGTAGGAATATAAAATGTCAAAACCATTAGTTGTAAATACACCATTCAAAGCAGATCACGTAGGAAGCTTTTTGCGACCAGCTCGCTTAAAAGAAGCTCGACTACAATTTGAAAACAATGAATTAACAGCAGATCAATTAAAACAAATAGAAGATGAAGAGATTACGAAACTAGTAGCAAAACAAAAGGAAATTGGACTTCAAGCTGTTACAGACGGAGAGTTTAGAAGAAAATGGTGGCATTTTGATTTCCTCGGTGGATTTGACGGAGTAGAATTTTATGATACAGATAAAGGATTAACGTTTAAAGGTGTGCAAACTAGAGCCCACGGTATTAAAGTAAACGGGAAAATTGGTTTTAGCACGCATTATATGATTGAACACTTTAAGTTCCTTCAAAGTATCGCAGGTGATGCAGTAGCAAAATTCACAATACCTAGTCCAAATATGTTACTGTACCGAGCTACTATTGAAGAAGGCATTTATTCAAACCAAGAAGCTTTGTTAACCGATTTAATCGTGGCATATCAAGGAGTAATTCAAGCACTTTATGATGAAGGTTGTCGATACCTTCAACTTGACGATACTTCATGGGCAACCACTTTTTCAGAGGAAGGAATTGCATCCTTAAAAGAAAAAGGTCTCGAATTGGATGAAGCACTGGCATTATCAGCACGCGCTATTAACGAGTCAATCGCAAAACGTCCCGAGGATCTGCTAGTCACGATGCACATTTGCCGTGGAAACTTTAAGTCTACGTACATTACTAGCGGAAGTTATGAGCTAGTCTCGGAAACTATTTTTGCTGGGTTAAATGTAGATGGTCTATTCCTTGAGTTTGATGATGAACGTTCGGGAGGTTTCGAACCACTTCGTCATGTTAACCGTTCAGATTTATCTATTGTATTAGGGTTAATCACATCTAAACACGGAGATTTAGAAGATGCAGCTCTTATTAAAAATAGAATTAAAGAAGCAACTAAATATGTGCCATTACAGCAGCTTTGTTTAAGTCCACAATGCGGTTTTTCATCTACTGAAGAAGGAAATCTTTTGACGGAGGAAGAACAATGGTCGAAGGTTCAGCATGTAATTCAAATCGCTAATGATGTTTGGAAATAAGGAATTCAATATTCCCCCTAATGTTTTAGACATGTTGCGAAGGGTAAATAGATAGCAGAGGTTAAAACATGAAGGAGGAATTTAAGATGGGAAACCAACAGTATGAACACGCAACAGATGAGATTGTGGAAGAAACTGGCGCATATACATGTGAGGCTGGAATTACCAAAACTTTAAATAAGGGCGATAAATTCCCTTCTTGTCCGGAATCACAAATAGCTACTTATTGGAAACACGCGGAAGGTCACCATCATAATTCAGGAGAACCAGTAACGGAATCTGGAAGATATATTGATGAGGATGGCGACGAGATGGATTTAGTTGAGGGATCTACCTTCCCTAATTGTCCAAAAGCAGGAACTCCTACACAATGGAGACATGCTGGCAGCTAAATCTGAACAGAATTCAGAATTCTATTAACAAAAGGCTCGACCTAGTGATGAATTGCTGGGTCGAGCTTTTAATCATTCATTTGCTAAATTATCTAATTTATAAACCTAAGTTCTTTGAAATTATCACCTTCATTATTTCATTTGTCCCGGCGTATATCGAAGCTACTGGTATATCTCGATATCTTCTTGCAATTTTATATTCTTCCATATAACCATAGCCACCATGCAATTGCATACATTCAATCGAAATTTCTCTTGCCGTTTCGGTTAGCCAATATTTGGCCATCGACACTTTAGTAACTATATCCTTCCCTGCAATATGATCCTCTATAAGGGATTCTAAAAATGATTTTCCAAGCTCTATCTTTGTTGCCATCTCTGCTATTTTAAACTGTGTATTTTGAAAGGACGATATTGATTTTCCAAAAGCTTTACGAGACTTTACATACTCCATTGTCATTTCTAACATATCCTCTGAAGCAATTTGAGCAGAGATTGCGACTACTAATCTTTCCTGTTGTAGTTTTTCCATTAAATAGCCAAAGCCTTTTCCTTCTTCGCCGATCAAATTTGAAATGGGAATTCGGCAATCCTCGAAGTATAGCTCTGCTGTATCCTGTGCATGCAATCCGACCTTATCTAACTTACGCCCTTTCGAAAATCCAGGAGTCCCTTCTTCCACAATAACTAAACTAATACCTTGATGCCTTGGTTCTGCTTTTGGATTAGTTTTCACTACTACTAAAAACAGATTTCCATTAACACCATTTGTAATGAATGTCTTTTGTCCATTTAAAACGTAATGATTTCCATCGCGAATTGCTGTTGTTTGTATATTAGCTAAGTCTGAACCTGTTCCTGGCTCTGTCATCGCAACGCCAGTAATGAAATCGGAAGTTATACATCCCGGTAGCCACCTTTGCTTTTGCTCCTGTGAACCAAATGACTCTATATAAGGAACTACAATATCGTTGTGCAATCCGACTCCAACTAAACTTGAACCAACTCTCTCTAATTCCTCTGAAATAATTACACCGAAACTAAAATCCAAGCCAAGACCACCATAATCTTCCTCTACTTGTGAACACAAATATCCCATCTCACCAAGTTTTCTCCAAAAGTCCTTTGGAATAAGACGGTCCTTTTCCCATGTTTCATAATTGGGAACAGCCTCCTTTTGAAGAAAGTTTCGCAACGATTTTCGAAATAATTCATGCTCTTCGTTCTCAAATCTATACCTCCCCATTATTCTACCCCCTCTTCAATTCTTTCAATAATTGTGGCATTTGCCATACCCATTCCTTCACAGATAGCCAAAAGACCATAGCGCCCACCAGTTCGTTCAAGTCTGTGTAGCATGGTAACTAATAATTTTGTACCTGTCGCTCCTAATGGATGACCCAACGCTATTGCTCCGCCATCTGGATTTAACTTTTCTGGATTGGCACCTATCTCTTTTAGCCAAACTAATGGAACCTGTGCAAAAGCTTCATTGACTTCATAGGTATCTATATCATCAATCGAAAGTCCCGCTTTTAATAACACTTTTTTCGTCGCTTCAATTGGACCTGTCAGCATAAGCGTTGGGTCTGACCCTGTAACGCTTCGAGCTATTATACGAGCTTTAGGTTTTAGTCCAAGCTCATCTGCCTTTTTACGGGACATTAAAAGAACTGCAGACGCTCCGTCACTCATTTGACTAGCATTCCCAGCAGTAATCATTCCATTTTCATCAAATACAGGCTTTAATCCACTTAATACATCAACAGTAGAACCTGGACGAGGGCCTTCATCCGTTGCAAAGCTTTTTATGGTGCCATCTGTTTGTGGAACCCCTACCGCAACAATTTCTTTTTCAAAATGACCTTTCTCAATTGCTTCAATCGCTTTTGTATGACTTTCAGAAGCATACTTATCCAATTCTTCACGCATTAAATTCCACTTCTTTACCATTCGTTCGGACGATAGCCCTTGATTGATAATTTCATATTTCTCCGTTAGCTTTGCACTCGGTTTTGTGTCTCCCATATTGGAAAACATCGGTGTACGCGTCATACTTTCTACACCACCAGCAATGACTATATCCATATCCCCAGAAGCAATTGCTTGTGCAGCAAAATGGACTGCCTGCTGACTAGAACCACATTGTCGATCAATCGTCACTCCCGGTACATGAATCGGAAAATCGGCGATCAAAGCTGCTGTACGTGCGACATTCCCAGCTTGCTCTCCAACCTGAGTGACACAGCCTAAAATGACATCATCAATTTCTGCTTTATCCACTCCTGCACGATTTACTAATTCCTCTAACACTACAGCTGCAAGTTCATCTGCTCTGTATTCTGAAAGTGCCCCTTTTCTTCTTCCTATTGCAGTACGTACCCCTTCTACTATTACAACCTCTGTCATATCATTTCCACCCTCCGCTTTTTTTGTCTTGATCCGGTCATCAGCCCCTCGAGTCACTTCAGAATTTCGTTAAAGGCAAAAGACGCCTTTTCCGAAATCCTTCCAGTGCTAGTCGGGGCTTACATAGGCGCTTTCGCTTTTCTTGTTGTCCAGCTACAGCGCCTAGCCCCTCGAGTCACTTCAGAATTTCGTTAAAGGCAAAGGACGCCTTTTCCGAAATCCTTCCAGTGCTAGTCGGGGCTTACATAGGCGCTTTCGCTTTTCTTGTTACCTTGGTTGCATTCTAATTGCTCCATCCAATCGAATTACTTCCCCATTGATATATTCGTTTTCAATCATAAAAGCTACTAGCGAAGCAAATTCTTCAGGTCGTCCAAGTCGCTTTGGAAATTCCACCAACGACTCTAGCTTTTCTATTACTCTATCGTCTAAACCTGCTGCCATAGGTGTACGGAATAATCCTGGAGCAATTGCATTGATACGTATTCCATTTGCGGACAGATCCCTTGCAATAGGCAAGGTCATCCCCACTATTCCTGCCTTACTTGCACTATAAGCCGCCTGCCCCATTTGTCCCTCAAATGCTGCAACTGAGGCTGTATTAATAATAACGCCACGTTCGCCCGAATCTGTGAGCGTTTCATTTTTTATCATTTCTACAGCAGCTAATCTCAATGTGTTAAACGAACCTATTAAATTTATATCTATCACTTTTTTGAAATTTTCTAGAGGCATCGCTCCATTTTTTCCAACTGTTTTTTGCGGAGGAGCTATACCAGCACAATTCACACAAATATGTATTGCCCCAAACTTTTCTACTGTTTGCTGAATAGCTGCATGAACAGATTCTTCATCTGCCACATTTACTATCTCGTAGGTTACGTTTTCTCCGAGTTCCTGAGTGACCTTTTTAGCTAATTCTTCATTTAAATCAAAAATTACTACACGAGCTCCTTTTTGTAATAAATGCCTAACAGTTTCCAGCCCCAACCCAGATGCCCCACCTGTTACAATTGCCACTTTGTTTTGAATATCCACTGTCTCACCCCTTTATGTTGTCTGAAAATTTTAAATAATACATTTTAATTATAACTCAAAAAGTCCAAGGGAAAAATATTATTCCCTTGGACTTAAATTGATTTTAGATTAACGGAGCGTTTTTAAAGCCCCGCCCCATGCGAGTAATTGGTCAAGCATTTTATGAGCGTTTCCTTCGTGATATGCAGCAGGTCTAAATAAACTCATATTCTCAAAGTCAGCCATTAGTGAGAATGTAACCGCAGTACTAACATCTGCAACCTGTAATTCTCCTAAAATTAAACGCATATTTTCATGTGCACGTGCTCCACCTAAACTACCATATCCAACAAAACCAGCTGCCTTATTGTTTAATTCGGGGTTTAAGTAATCTAATGCATTTTTTAATGCTCCACCAACTGCGTGATTATACTCTGGAGTAACGAAAATATAACCATCATACGTATCCATTTTTTCAGACCAATTTTTTATCGCAGAATTGGCTTCTTCCTCCTGTTCTGAAGGAATCTCTTGCCCAAGAAGAGGCAATCTATAATTTATCAAATCTACTAATTCATAGTCTGCATCATTTCTTTTTGAAGCAAAATTAAACATCCATTTTGACACAGCCTCTGCATTACGCCCTTTTCTTACGCTTCCAACCACAATACCAATTTTTAATTTTTCTACTGACATTATCTCTGCCTCCGTCTGTTTCTTTAAAGACATTATACACTCTTCTTTATCATTTCCTTGTGAATGATTTCTACACATTTATTGCCATTATATATTTTAATAATGATATAGTAATTTTAATAGATGGAGATTGAAGGTGTTGAAGTGGAACTTATATTAATTATTTTGCCGGTTTTTATTATTTTCTTTATCGGGTTTATCGGACAAAAATTTATTGGTTTCGATATTAAATCTATTTCTACAGCTGCGCTATATTTAATGTCTCCATTTTTAGCTTTCCGAACATTTTATACTAATGCCCTAACGATAGAATATTTTTATATCGTATTATTCTGTCTTATTTTGGCCATTATTTTACTTATATTGACTTGGATAACGGGAACTCTTATGAAATCTTCACGCTCAGAACTTTCCGCAATGATTTTAGGTGGCATGTTTATGAATAGTGGAAATTACGGTGCTCCGGTAGTGTTATTTGCTTTAGGGGCTACCGGCTTTGACTATGCTGTGATAATTATGGTTCTACATGGTTTGTTCATCAATACATTTGGTATATTTTTTGCATCTCTTGGTGGTGATGAAAAGGCGACATGGCAACAGTCCTTGCATCGCGTAATAAGGATGCCGTTAGTGTATGCAGCTGCACTCGGTATTTTTTTACAAGAAACCGGAGTGACTGTTCCTCAAGCGGTAATGGATGGAGTAGGACTTGTAGCAGACGCTTCAATACCAACCGTGATGCTCGTTCTTGGAATGCAATTAGCTGTCATTTCTCGAAAAAAGGTTGCTTACCGATACGTCGCTGTAGTTTCTGTTATTCGGATAATTGTATCCCCCCTTCTGGCTGTTGGGATTTTATACTTTTTGCCGGTTAATGATACGGTCAAACAGGTTGCAATTATACTAGCCGCTATGCCAACAGCAGCTAATACAACAATGTTAGCATTGCAGTTTAATACCGAACCGGATCTTGTTTCGTTTACAACTTTAGTTACAACTCTCGTCAGCATTATTTCTATTCCGCTAGTTCTATTTTTCTTAGGAATATCTTAGAGTAGTAGAGAGTAAAATGCCGAACTCTTATTAGTTTTCTTTGCTAATAAGAGTTTTTTGTATTCGCCATTACGTTATATAAAAAAACAATTTTGTTGAGAATTAGACAAGTTCTAGCTTCATAGGTTAGGTAGAAGGAGTGATGACATTTGCAACATCCTAGTTATCGAGGAAGTTTTAAGCCTTTTGTTTCCCCACGGGATCCCTGCCCCCCGATTACAGTGAAGTATTTTGTGTTGCCTCCACAGATTTTCACCAATTTCCAGCAGCCTGGTCTACCTCAGTTTTCTCCAGAGGAGGCGTTAATTCATGGTTCGCTCTGGCCCCAATTTGTGGATGGATTCTTCAGAGAGGAAGGAATTTCATGAGTGTTTTTGATGAAAGAATGGCTCTGTTAAAAAAAGTACAACAAACGGATTTTGTTGTTGTGGAATGGACATTATACACGGACACACACCCCGATGATGAAGACGCCTTAGAGCAATGGAGAGTTGCGATTAAAGACGCTGCAGCTGCACGCAAACAATATGAAAATAAATTTGGACCAATATCCCTAAAATCCGCACCCTCTAGACAGGCGCTAGAAGTTGGTTGGCGTTGGAATCAAGCACCTTGGCCATGGCAATTATAGAAAGGAGAAATTAGATGTGGGTATATGAAAAAAAGTTGCTTTATCCTGTTGAGGTAACCACCTGTAATCCGATGCTCGCAAGATATATTATGGAGCAATACGGAGGTGCTGATGGTGAACTGGCAGCTGCACTTAGATATATGAACCAGCGGTACACTGTACCGGATAAAGTAATTGGACTGCTTACGGATATTTCCACTGAGGAATTCTCCCATCTAGAAATGCTCGCAACTATGATTTATAAATTAACGAAGGATGCTACTCCTGAACAATTAGAAAAAGCAGGTTTAGGTGCCCATTTTGTTAATCATGGTCATTCATTATTTTATGAGAATGCAGGAGGAGTCCCTTTTACAGCAACCTATATTCAATCTAAAGGTGATCCTATCGCCGACCTCTATGAGGATATTGCTGCTGAAGAAAAAGCACGCGCAACCTATCAGTGGTTAATCGATATATCAGATGATCCCGGTATTAACGATGCTTTACGTTTCTTAAGAGAACGAGAAAATATTCATTCGCTTCGTTTCCGTGAGGCAGTTGAAATGCTCAAGGATGAAAGAGATAGAAAGAAGATATTTTAAAATAAAACGCATGGTCATCTTGGATAAATTCCAAAAGACCATGCGTTTTAAATTACTTTTTATCTTTTTCAAATAGGACAATTAACGCTGGTAAAAGGATTCCTCGTATTAAGAATGTGTCCAAAATAATGCCGACTGCTACGATAAATCCGAAAACGAATAGCAGTTGGATTGGCTGAGTCATTAAAACGGCGAATGTTGCGGCAAGCAGGATTCCTGCCGACGAAATAACTCCACCTGTGTGTGAAACCGCAATTTGAACCGCTTCTTTAACGGAACGCTTTTCACGTTCCTCTAAATATCTTGAAATGAGAATAATATTATAATCTATTCCAAGTGCTACTAAGAATACGAATGAATACAGCGGAACTCGATTACTAATCGTATCAATATCGAAGAATATATTCGTTAAGAACATCCCTAAGCCAAGTGCTGCCAAGAAGGACAATAAAATAGTACCCATCATATAAATTGGCATTTTAATAGATTTTGTTAACGTGATCAATAAGACAAAGATTAACAGCGTTTCAAGTAATACAATAATGATCAGATCTCGGTTATTGGCAGAACGATCATCTACTTGTGATGCAGTTTCACCAGCAAAGTACAATTCTCCATCTACATCACTGGCTTTGACAATATTATCTGCATCATCAATCAGAGATTCCAAGGCATCCATTGACTCTGTAGAGTATGGACTTTCCTCGAATGTAAGTTGGAATTGTGCTGCAAATCCATCCTCTGAAATTCCTGAAGCACGAACACTGCTCACTAAGTCTTGTTGGGATAACTGATCAACTAGACTTGCTTGCATTTCTTCTGTAACTCCACTTTTGGATTCAAACAGGACAGTTGTTGGAGCTAAATCCCCTTTTTCAAATTCTTTTTCAATTACTTCATACCCTTCACGGGATGGCATGTCAGCAGGGAAAGATTTAATCGTATCGAACTCATATTTAAGATTAAATAAGTTTAACGCAGAAGCTACTAAAATAACTAATATCGATACTGCTGCAATTACTGGTTTATTAACAACAAATGTCCCAATTTTGTTCCATAATGAGTTTGCTTTTACTTCCTTCTCCCCATACTTTGGAATTCGTGGCCAGAATGACTTGCGACCGAAAAGCGTAAATAATGCTGGAATTAGCGTGACAGAAGCAAACATAATAACAAGCATCGTGGTCCCAAAAATTGGAGCAAAATTACGATAATCGCCAAATGATGCAAAGAACAGTACGAGCATTGCTGCTAAAACTGTACCCCCTGCAAAGAATACAGGAATTCCAGTCTCACGCATTGCATATTTCATAGCATCGAATTTAGATTCATAATTCTTCAGTTCTTCACGGTAACGAGAGAACACGAATAATGAATAGTCAATCGTTGCTGCAAACAATAATATAGACATGATGGATAAAGACTGACTAGCTAAATCTAATCCGGTAGCACCTAAAATTCCAAGTATTTGATTGACTACTTGATACACAACACCTGCTGCTAAAAGCGGAATTAGCGCTAATAATGGAGAACGATAAATGATAATTAAAAGTATTAATATAATCCCTACTGTCGACAATATTAATACAAGGTCAGCACGTTCAAATAAATTCGTTGTATCTACAGCAATTCCAGCTGGTCCTGTCATATAAACCGTTGAACCAGTTTCCTCAGCTACAATTTCTCTCACCTGATCGAGGCTCTCTTCTAAGTCAGACGTTTCTAGATTAGTGACAAAACTAAGGGGAATTACAGATGTTTTCTTATCTTCTGAGAAAAAACCTTCCAATGCTTGAGGTGGCAAACTATTAAATGGAATCATTTCCTTCATACCATTAATATCCGCCGCTGCTACTTTGTCTAATGCTGCTCCAAGTGTTGTAACATCAATTTCTTCTTTTGACTGAAGAACTAGTATTCCAGGCAGGCTTTCTGCATCCTTAAAATGCTCGTCAATATTTTCTTGCGCTATAATAGACTTGGCATCTTCAGGTAAGGAGGCTACACTGGAAACTTTATAATCACTTGAACCTGGTGCAACACCTGTAAGTATTACAGTGAGGGCAATCCAAACGCCTAAAGTAATCCACATACCTTTTCGAGACGTAACAAAATCTGTTATTTTCCCTAGCAACTTTTTCACTAAGATCACTTCCTACTCCATTAAGATAATGACACTTGTGTCACTTTGAATAAAAAAACATACCTGCTTTTTACATTATGTGCAAAAGTGACAGGTATGTCAATTAATCTTTTGTGAACATTCCTTCACTTAAAATTTCCTTTATTGAAGCTATCCATTGATCCTGAGGAATCCCAAAATGATTAGGAATTGCAATGGTTTGAAAAATCATCCCGAGAATTATAGCATTAGATAGATGATTTTTAATCACTTTTTCTTTCTTTCCTTGCTCGATTATAATCTGAAATTGTTTGTACATTTCAACATAATATGTTTTTAATCGTGTTTGATTAGATAGGTATGGGTTGTTAGACTTTTTAGGGATTTGATTGATAATCTCCAATATTTGATGGATCTCACTATGACTAAAAATAAAATCAATAACTAAAAATAGCTGTGTTTTAAAATCACCACTTTTGTCGAGCTCATTAAAATCTTGAAGAAATCGATTCATTTCATATACTAGAAATGCTGAAATTAGTTCATCTTTGTTCTCATAATATTTATATATACTTCCACGCGAAACTTCCATCATTGATGCTAACTTACTAAATGTAAAGGAATCATAGCCATCTCCTATTAGCAATAACTTCGTTGCTTTAAATAACTCCGGGTTAGTAAATTTACGCTCACGTGCCACTCTTCTCACCTCACTACACAAATAGTATAGTACATAAATTGAAATACTTAAACCACACTATAAATATACTGAAGTCAAGGCAATTGACAAATTTCAATAACAATAGTATCTTGAATTCAAGGGATATTTATCTCGTATTCAAGATATTTTATAAAACAAGGAGTGTTAATAATGGGTAAATTCGAAAATAAAGTAATAATCGTGACTGGTGCAGCAGGTGGAATTGGAAAAGTAACGGCTAAGAAACTAGCTGATGAAGGGGCTAAATTAGCTCTTGTAGATTTAAATTTAGAAGCTGTTCAACAAGTGATCGTGGATTTAGGCTTAGACGAAACTCGCGCTATTGCACTTCAAGCTAATGTGGCAAAGGAAGAAGAAGTTAAGGCATATGTAGATGCAACAATTTCAAAATTTGGCCAAATTTATGGATTCTTTAACAATGCAGGGATTGAAGGAATAACAAAACCAATCGAAGAGTATCCAGTAGAAACATTTGATTTGGTGTACAATGTCAACATCAAAGGAGCATTCCTAGGGTTGAAATATGTGTTACCAGTGTTGAAAAAACAAGGATTTGGTGCAGTAGTTAATACCGCAAGCGGTGCAGGGCTAATGGCTTCTCCAGGTATGGTTGGATATATTATGTCGAAACACGCGTTAATTGGTATTACCCGTGTAGCTGCTCTTGAAGCAGCACCAGCAGGTGTACGTGTAAATGCCGTTGCTCCTGGAATCATCAATACTCGCATGATGCGTCAAATTGAGGAAAATACACTTCCTGGTCAAGGTGAGGCAGCTATCAAAGCATTCGCTCAAGCCGTTCCAATGGGACGCTACGGAGAACCGGAAGAAGTTGCAAATGTCGTATCATTCTTATTATCTGAGGATGCATCATATGTCAACCAATCTATCTACACAGTTGACGGCGGTCAGTTGAATCAATAAAAAGCATCCCTTCGGGGGTGTTTTTTTATACAGTTAATTTCTTCACTTCAAACAACTAAAATACAAAGGTCATAAATAATGTTATTTAATCAAATCTTGACTATACGTTCCTAAAATAAAGATAAAAACGTGAAATCAATTGACCGATTTCACGTTTTTAAATTTTGGGTTATGTGTCAACCACATTTATTAATTGTTAGCAATTGTAGTAGCTATTCTATCGATGACGGGAATGGTACTCGATCTATTTTTTTCTGTTAAGACAGTAAATATTAGAGTCTCTCCACTTTTAGTTTTCGCATAGCCAGCAAGTGACTTTATGTTGTTTAGACTGCCGGTTTTCGCCGTTACATTTCCTTTAGCAGGAGCTGCTTTCAATCTGTTTTTTAAAGTACCCCCAACTAATCTGTCTGGAGACCCTGCAATAGGGAGACTCTTAATATAATATTTATACCAGGGCTCTGAACCTACTAAATATAATAGCTCTGATAGCTCTCTTGAAGTAACTTTGTTAGAATAGGACATTCCAGAAGCATCCTCAAATTTCCATTTAGTAACGTCCAACCCAATCGATAATGCATAGTCTTGCATGACAAGCAGCCCAGCTTTCCAGCTTCCTTCATTATGCACTACTTTTCCCATTTCCTTCGCTAATACTTCTGCATGTGTGTTATTGCTTAATTTCATAAAAGGGATCATTAAATTCTTTAAGTACATTGACTTTCTAGAAGTAAGAGCTTTTGCATTTTCCGGTGTTTTACCTCGCACTACCTTAGAACCTGGAGAAAATGTAATACCTTTTTCTGCTAATGATTTTTTAAATACGTCTAGCGCATAGGCTGTTGGATCCGTAACAGAAATCCATTCTTTTACTCCGGAAGTTCCTAAAGGAGCATTTCCACTGATAATTACTTTCTTAGTCCCTACCTTGCGGGTTATTTTCAAAGTATTTTTATATCCTTTAGGGACAGTTTTGGAGTTATTCACTACTTGTAGAACACTTGTAGCTGGTGTCAATGTAACACTTGTTGAACTTCCATTTTTACTTGGTCTTGCTGTTACAATAACCGATCCTGCGTCATAATCTTCATTAGGTGAAAGTGTTAACGCCGAAATAGGTGCTGCATAGTAATATGGCTCGTCCTCAGCTAAAATACCAGCAGAAAGTCGAACTTTATCATACCAAGTATCATCTCCGACTAAGTTTCCGTTTACCTTTTTGATACCATTTTTTGCAAGGCTCGCAGCAAAACTATCCAAATGATTTTTAAGTAATGTGGGATCTCCTTGACCTCGTAAATATAGATTCCCTTTTAATATACCTTTTTCAACTTTACCTTCCGATAAAACGGTGGTAGTGAAACGATAATTCTCACCAAGCGTTTCCAGTGCAGCCGCTCCAGTTAACAATTTCATCGTAGATGCAGGTGTTACCGCCTTGTCGGCATAATATTCATACACGACTTCTCCAGTAGAAGCCTTCCTTACTGTGACACTTGTAGACGCATTTTTCATACGGCTATCCGCCATTATGCTATTGATTTTACTTTTTAGACTACTGTATGAGGTAGCTGCTTCTACAGAATTATACTCACTGGTAGAAATAAATACAGAACTACTGATCATCACGATTGATAAGACAGAAACTAATAATTTCCTCCAACTTCTCACTTTATCCCTCCTTATTTGTCGTTTAAGTTACTGATAGTTTAACATTAAATTGTCAGATAATAAGGTCCATTTGAGATATTCACAAGAAACTGGACCATTGACCTAGTAGACATTAAACGAAGTTTTCTTTACACTAAGATTAACTACTCTGTAAAGCAAGGTAGTTAAATTTTATAATGCTACTTTGTTTTACAAGATAGTGAAAGGGAGAATTAGCATGTCAATAAGAAGTCAACTACTTAAAGGAATTCTGGATGGCTGTGTTCTCGCCGTTATCGAAAAAGAGGCCGTATATGGTTATGAATTATCCAAGAAGCTGCAAAAAGTGGGTTTAGAGGACGTTAGTGAAGGAACTATTTACCCTGTTTTATTAAGACTACAAAAAAATAAACTTATTATCGGTGAAATGAGACCTTCTGAATCTGGACCAAATCGTAAATATTATTCACTAACTTCTGTTGGTAAAGATGCTCTTGAGACAATCTCCACAGAGTGGAATCAGTTATCAGTACCTATTAATGCATTATTATCGAAGGGGGATGAAACGTTTGAAAGCGAGTGAGTTAATAGAACAAAACAATCAAAAAAGAATGTTACTGACAGAGCAAAACGAGAAATATTACACGAATTTATTACTTTATATTCGAACCAAGCTAACCTTATCAGAGCAGCAATCAGAGGAAGTTTTGATGGAAATGTTAGGTCATCTTATTGAAGGTCAACACGACGGTAAAACTGCGCAAGAAATCTTTGGTAATGATCCTAAGGGGTATGCAGATGAGATTATTAGTCATTTACCGCGTGAAAACAAACGCAAGAACTTCATATTTGTAAGTGAAATAGTTATAAACTTAGTTGGATGGTTTTTAATAATGAGAAGCATAATTATTCCAATAATAGGTAGTAAAGCGTCCGAAGAAGTTTATATCATTTCTTCCCTTCTTCTCATCCTATTGATAATGGTTTTGACAGCTTTTGGCGTAAAAATGATTTTCGGCTTAATAAGTCAAACTTCCTTTGATGAAAATGCTACTGATAAGAAGGCGATGATTAAGGCTGGTTTATATGGAGCTGGTGGATTTTCGATTATTGCGATCTTTAGTTTTTTTGTACAGGAAATCGGTCCAACCTTTACGTTACCATGGCAAGTATCTCTTGGTATAGGCTCCCTATTATTACTGATATCATGGCTTATTAAAAAGTATAGAACCTAGATATTAGAGACAGATGGAGAAATTCGTTCCCTCTCCATCTGTAAATGAATTTCAATCATTAACTTAAATTGGTGTTAATGCATTAGTTTTGTCTATATAGATAAATGCATCATATCTGCTCCCAATTTTAGATGGTACATAATTTCCATAAGCTTCGAACTCTGGATTATACACGACACCAATAGCCCGGTGCCCCACCCAATCATTAAAGAATACTCGATTCTCCTCATCAAAAAGTAAAATCTTATCAGAAGCTCCCGTACTATGTAGCATATCTTCCCATGAACCTTTTCTTGCAGGCGGAACAATCATTTTCTTAGGAATAGTCCCCCATTTGTTTGCAGCAATAACCTCTCCACTATGGGTACCAAACCCGATTGAAAACACATTTTCGGTTTTGTTCTGTTGACGTAGAATTTCCCCAACGTTTGTCATACCTTCTTCTTTCATATCCGTTGCGGATGCATCTCCAATATGGGTGTTATGTGCCCAAATTATTATTTTCGATTCTTTTCCATGATAATCCATTATTTCATTAATCGCTTCGACCATATGCTCATCACGAACATTCCATGAAAGTTCATCACTCCGTACCATAGCTCGGTAGTATTCTTCCGCGTTTTGGGCAACTAAAGCATTTATCTTTAAATTTAAATCCGCTTCCTGATCATCCTCATACTGCTTTTCATTTATGCGAAGGGAAGAAACTAGCTTGGTCACCTCATCCACACAAGCATCTGAAATATGAACGGCAGAAAAAGCATATGTTTCGGGATGACGGTTAAAAGGCTCGAAACAGGAAATTGCTTTTTTTGCAAAAGCCATGTCTGTTCCTTCTGGATTCGTTTTGCCCAAATAGCTAACCACCTCATCTAGAGATTCCCATAAACTATAGACATCAACTCCATAAAAGCCTATCTTCCTATTATCTTCTACTTGCTTATTATATTTTTCTAACCATTTAGCTAAATCAGCAATCTCTTTATTTGCCCACATCCATGTAGGCCAACGCTCGAATGCATTTAGTACACTTTGATTGTTAACCGCTGTATCGTATCCTTTTATAAATCTATTTACTCGCTGAGTGGATGGCCAGTCCCCTTCTACCGCTATTAAAGTAAACCCCTTTTCTTCTATGAGGCGCATTGTCAACTCTGCTCGTACCTTATAAAATTCGGATGTCCCATGACTTGCTTCTCCTAATAGAACAATCTTTGCATCTCCAATCGCTTTTAAAAGTGGATTCAAATCCTCGGAAGTATTAAATGGCTGCGCAAAACTTTTTATAGCTTCTGTAACAGATTTTATCGTAAACACTCCTTTTCTCTAGAAGTTTGCGTTACACTAGCACTCTTTATACTGATAAAGTATACTGCCAAAGATAAAAAAACAACTCTTATTTAATGGTAGATGTGGTATGATAGGAAAAATTAAAAAGCAATGAAGAGAAGAGTAGGTAATCGAATTTCTTGACAGAGAGCCCTTTTAGCTGCGAATGGGTAAGAATGAAGTTATCGAAACAAGCCTCTGAGCTTCACATAGGACTTGTACAGAACAAGGTATTATGTGACAGACGCTCCTGTTACCGAGCTAGAGTATAAGCATGCTTACATGCCGTACTTGAAAAGGCCACTAATGGTGACATTAGGGCAAACTAGGGTGGCACCACGACATATTTTCTCGTCCCTAAGACAGCAGTCTTGGGGGTGGGATTTTTTATTGGTCAAATTAAATATGTCGGAGGTTTTAAAATGAATTCATTCAAATGGAAATACCCTATTTTATATTTGTGTTCTGTTGGAATTGCCAATATCGGAGGATGGATATACTTATTAGCGATTAACTTAATGGTATTAGAGATAACAGGATCTGCTTTAGCCGTTGCAGTATTGTATATTATCAAGCCTATCACCCAATTATTAGTCGGACCTTGGGCTGGCAGTGTCATTGATCGAGTTTCAACTAAACATATTATGGTGTGCTTAGATGTTATTAGAGCAATATTAATCTTTATTATCCCTTTTTCTGATTCCATCCTATTCATTTATACATTAGTCTTTTTCATCCAAATGGCCGGGGCGATATTTGGGACAGCATCCTTCACTTACATGACACTTTTGCTACCTGAAAATATAAGACATCGATTTAACGCAATTCTTAGCTTTGTCCATTCGGGTGCTTTTGTAACTGGTCCACTAATTGCAGGTGTTTTGTTTATGATTGGTTCCCTTAAGGAAGCTCTATTTGTAAACGTAGTTATTTTTTTATTATGTGCTGCTCTTACACTCCTACTTCCCAATCAAATTTCTACAGATCTCTTTAATAATTCAAGATTAACCTGGTCGAACATCCGAAATGATTGGAGTTTAGTTGTACATTTTAGTAAGAAGGCTATTCCTTTTTTCCTCTTTTATATGATGTTTCAAATGGTTATGTTACTTACTGCCGCTTTAGATTCCATGGAAGTGACCTTTGCAAAGAAGGTCCTCAATCTATCCAATACTGCCTATGGTTCTCTCGTCACGCTTGCTGGGATTGGATTTTTAGTGGGTGCTATTTGTACCAATGTATTAGTAAGATTCACTCCAGCAAAACTGTTGATGAGTATTGGGACACTATTTGTTTCAATTGGTTATGTTATTTACAGTTTTTCCACAAGCTATTTGTTAGCAAGTATCGGATTTTTTGTTCTTTCATTTTTTCTATCTATTTCAAATACGGGATTTATGACATACATTCAATCCAATATTCCTACTGACATGATGGGTAGAATATCAAGCCTTTATGGGATGCTATCGAGTTTTATACAAATTATCGTTATTCTCTTCCTAGGATTTGCTTCTCATTGGCTATCTGTTAGAGAGGTAGTCATTGGAGGTGCTATTCTAATGCTTTGTGTGGCTCTCCACTTAACTTTTCTTTCAGCAAGTAAAGTTAAAAGGAAAATGGTCTAAAAGAATTGTTTTTTTCGGTCTTAACAAGATTCAATTGAATATCTTTATAAGAATTGACCTTAAAAGTTTTTTAGTGACCTCAAACCATGGTACGATTGGATAATAAAGTGAAACTTCCATGCCACTGATGGAAAATGGAACACTGGCAAATGAAACCGCACAACGTAACGCTTTTCGTCTATATTCTATGGCGGACTTTTAGGGGCAGTTGTATCACATATGCTTGGGTAAATTGGGATACGCTATATAGTGGGAAAACTGCCCGTAAATACAGGATAAACGTGAGAAGGACTAGGTGACGTTAACAAATGAAAAATAAAATTCAACATCTTACGAAAAGGCAATGGATTATATGGGGCGGTTTGCTGCTAGTTTTAGTTTTTGTCTTATTAAACAAAGATATTGTGACGTCATTATTGCGTGGAGATATAGATGAAGTCCAACTGTTTTTAGAAAGAAATATCGGCTATTCTCTTTTTTTTATGGCGCTAGTCATGCTCATACAAAATTCATTTACTATATTCCCACTTATTTTAGTAATTACAATCAATATTACGTTATTTGGATTTATTAACGGATTCTTATGGAGCTGGTTTACAGGTGTCATTGCTTCCATCATTGTGTTTTACGGTGTTCGCTATGTTTTCCAAGAAATTATTATAGATAAGTTCAATAAAGGTTTGATCGAAAAGGTTGATGCAAATGGTTTTGCTTATGTGCTTCAGGGAAGACTTTTCCCTTTTATCCCAACAAGTCTGATAAATATCTTGTCAGGGCTAAGCACAATACGAATCGTTCCCTTTACCGTAGCTACTGCAATTGGAAATTTCCTGTATTTTTTTGTTCTTGCCCTTATTCCAGCGGGGATACTGTCCTCTGAGGTTGATGAGTTCGTCATTTTTGGAATAATCTTTGTGACGATTATGATTTATTATTTAATGAAATATGTGAAGCACAAAAAGAAAGCTACGAAAAAAGTGGAAACGTTAGACTAAGCTATTGAGGTGATTATTTTTGAAGATCGCTATCATAACAGACATTCACGGAAACGAACTTGCTTTACAAGCAGTATTGAAAGAAATAGATACCCGAGATGTGCAGGAAATTTGGTGTCTTGGGGACATGATTGCTATGGGACCAGATACTAATGAGGTTCTAAATATACTATTTGCGCGTTCTGATGTTCGAATGATTACTGGTAACCACGACGAGGCAATACTATCTCTTATTTCAGGAGAAGGTCATCCTGATAGTTACAAGCATACACGTGAACACCACGAATGGATTGCTAACCAATTATCTAAGGAAAATGTGCAACGCCTTCAGCAACTACCAAGAATAGTAACAAAAGATATTAACGGCACGCGTCTATTTGGCATCCACTATCATATAGAAGCCCATATGCGTGATGCTCATATTAGAGAAGAACCCTTTTATACTATTTTAGAGCCAACACTAGAAAATTCGATTAACATGTTTGGTGATTATCCTGCTGATATTATTTGCTTTGGGCATAATCATCCAGAGCATCTTTTTCAAACAGACAACAAGATACTATTGAATCCAGGAGCCCTTGGTGTGTCTAAAGGAAATACTGCACCTTATGCAATAATAGACTTTAGTTTAGATAAACCCGAAGTTACTATACACCACGTTAAGTATGACAAAGAAACTTTCCTAGAAAAATTCGAGAAACTCCAAGTACCACAGAGAGAAATATTGTTTAAGCTTTTTTATAAAGAATAATAGTTTTCCATCAGATTCTTGACTAAAAAATGTCCCCCAAGAAATTACTTGGAGGACATTTAAGTGTTCTATTTAATAGTTATTAAACAGCTCTTTGACAATATAATAAGAATTTTTCAACCTTTCTACTGCCTCTACCTGATCCCATTTTTCCCAGGCGAAGGCTTCTAATGGTCCTAGTTTGTCTCGATCAACAGCTGGGAATGAATCAGTAACCTCCCCTTCTTCACCTACAAACAAAGCACCGATATAAATTTCTTCAACAAATTTACTAGCAGCTGCTCCGTCGCTATATATATCCCCCACGAATTCCTTTTGACTCGGATCTTTTGAACGTATTAATAACCAAGGTAGTCTTAATTCAACAACACCTTTCTCACTAACTGAATAATCTGCAAGAGAATTATAATCAGGTGAATCCGGATTACCATTCCCTTCGAGCAATTTTCCAGCCTCATAAGAACTGAAGGGGACCGTTGTTTTTTGTTGTGGTAAGTATAGTTCCTTGTTCAGGGCATACATCTCACGAGAGAATTTTCCGCTATTTTTTTTAGGCACCTCAGTAGAAGGTTTTAGCAATTTTAATGTGTGCATATAATGATACGTATAAAAATCATAATAATCGTCCACTAGTAGTCTTGATACATTTTTATCCAGATTTATTAAAATGTCCACTCCGTTAGAGAACTCACCGTATTTTTCTCCTTCTACAAAGTAGTTTCCTTGGTCCGGAACTACGTCTAAAAGGAAGATTGGATGTCCTGTCACTTTAGAGTTATAATCTAATTTAACATATAAGTATCGTTCATCATAATCTATAGATAGAGAATGCATAGCACCTAATTCTTTGTTATACAACGGCTGTGTTTCCCAATCATCAGTGTTACCATCGATCCTTACTTTATGGCGATCAAAGCTTAATAAACCAAACTGTTGCTCTCCTGTTTGAGCGTTAGACCAATAGGGACGCCTATCTGGATTATCATAGTCCATTGTATTCCATGTTCGTTTAAACCATTCATCCTGCCAAGTAAAAATAAGTCCTCCGAGAAGCTTCTCTGCCATAATATCTTCGAATATCCTAGCTAGGTAAGCTCCTTGTTCGTCCTCTGTTAAATATCCTTGGTTCAATCCAAATGTATTTTCATGCGTTAATCCTCTAGATGAAGGTAATCCAAACTCAGCAATCAAAATTGGGAGACGATGTACTTCATTGAGTTCGTTTAAATAAGCTGCATATCCATTAATTTCCCCACGATGGTCTTCATAACTTTGATAGGATTCTTCAAAATTCAGGAAATCAGGGTAATAAGGATACACATGATATGAAGCAAATTGGTTTGTTTCGTTCATTTCCTTCTTCGTATAAATCACATTAGGATCTACACTAACTAAATCTTCATTATCACTTGGTTCAGCTGGATGGTCCAAAATATCCGTAGTGACCCAGTTTGTAAAACTCATCGGTCTAAACCAATTATAAGTTTCACTTTCATACATTGTAATAATATCCATCTGCTCTGCAAGCCAGTATTCAAATGGTGCCGCATCTTTTGTTTCAAAATACTCTCCATTATAATCACCCAACTCTGAGTAGACTTCATTTGTGTTCAATACCATCTCTGGAAGCCACTCTATCCCGAGCACCCATCCAATCACATACTCGGATATATCTGATTTATATACACCGGAAGCATGGCCAGTTTCTGGCTCAACAACTCTATTTCCATGAATGGCATCAACTATTTTCTTCATTTCATTTTGAAATTGCTTTAGATTCTCTTCTTCAAAGGCATCTAATGATTCTGCCAGCATTTCTTCATTAATCCAAACTCCATGGAAAACATACAGCTTGTTTTCATGACTTTCATTATATTTCTTTAATGCGTTATAAAATCCTGGTGGATGAAGCGTATATACTCGAATAGTATTGGCATTCATCTCACCTATCTGTTCAAACCACCTATAATATTCATCCTCTGTAATTGCAGCTTCTCCAGGGAATACTCCAGGTTTTGCCATTCCAACATTAACCCCTTTAATCGTCACTGCTTTCCACTTGCCGTCTATTAACAGTTCAAAGGAGTTATTTTCAATTCTTGCATTGTACTTCATAGCCTTATTGCTTTTTGAGATTTGGTTAACTTTTTGTTCCTTCTGAAAATTCTCTAGAATAGATTGCATCATCGGGACATAAGTAGACCAATAAAAAGATTCATCTGAAAACTTCTGGACTGCTTTATAAATTTGTGAGAGTCCTTTAAACTGAAACAAGATTGGTACATTTACTACATCATTATAGTCACCAGCTAAATATATACTAGAAGAGTTTGAATGTGAATTTTCAATGACAGCTGCAAATTCACGAGGAATACCTTTTTCTTCCAAAATTTTCTTTCCATCCTCTGTTAGACTCCACTCGTATTCAGCAAGAACCGTACTGCCATTTGTCGGTAAAATGATATCAAACCAATTGTGGTAGCTCGCACTAGATGCAAGTCCAAACTTCGCTTCACCTTCCGCAGTAAACGTTAAGCTTATCCCGTCTTCTAGCATATGTTTCTCGTTTTCTAAGACAATCACTTCACCAGTAAAATCATTTACTAATAAAAATCCTGCTCCACTATATCTCCAAGTATTTTCATATGCATTAATTATGGACTGTGGAATATCTTTATTTATCTTATAATCGAGTTCAGAAAAATATTTGCCAGTCCAGCCCGCCCACTCAATACCTAGATAGCTTGTTATAGTTTCTCTTAGCCGTTCACTCGTTGGAGATGCAAATGTGTTAAATTCAGCAATTAGTAAACTCTTATCTTGTTTATCTAATCGTCTAACAATTGCCTTCCACTCTTCCTCTTGCATTCCACCCTCTAGTGGTTTGATAATTTGTTCATCTACTCCATACAAATCAGCAAGGTAAATGACTTCGTACTCTGTATAATCATCAGGAAGTTCCCGGGTAGCATAACTTTTTTCCTCATCATTTGGTAAAACACCAAAATAGCTTGTCGTTGAATTATACGAATTTCCTTCTTTATCTACATATTTCAAATAATTTAAAAACCATGTAAACCCTTTATGCTCACGATATGTTTCATCTGGCACTGTTTTATCGATAATTGCTATATTTAGCCTGTTACTTGGCTCTAGCAACCACATAGCAATAGGGATAAATAGGATGATTAATAAAAATATAACTATTAAATAGAATCGTTTCATCTAGATGGTCCCTTCGACATTCCTACTCGACTCATATTTCCCCATTCGCTTCGTCCTCGCAGGAAATACATAATTCCTTCTAATCTCCATAATAAGGTTAAAGGCTTATACCAGAAAATCTCGGTTAATGCCATAAAAATCAATCGAATTACGACTATCCTTTTAGGATAGGTATTTGTACTCCATGCCTCTAAAATGATGGATGCTACAGATAATAATGATCCATACAATACGAAGAGTAGAGACAGAATAATAGCAAACTCTAAATAAATATCTCCTAGGAAAAAGCAAACAATTACATATATGTATCCACCTAATTCTATTAAGGGTCCCAAGCATTCCACTAGCCAAAAGTAAGGAAAAGCTACAGTCCCAATAGACCCGAATTTTGGATTAAACGTAATATTTTTATGTTTCCACAAACTTTCTATTAGACCTTGATGCCATCTTCTTCTTTGCTTCCTTAATACTCCTAAGCTTTGTGGTGCTTCTGTAAAGCATACTGGATCAGGAACAAACTCAATTCTCTTCTTTAACTTCTTTTCCTTAATGAATCGTTGTAGCTTTACTACAAGCTCCATATCTTCTCCAATAGTGTGAGTAGAATATCCACCTACTTCTACTACCCATTTCTTAGAAAACACACTAAAAGCTCCTGAAATTATCAAAACTAGGTTAAGTTTACTTAGAGCAATTCTTCCAAGTAAAAATGCTCGCAAATACTCAACTATTTGCATAACTACTAGTAAGTTACTAGAATTACTTGATTCAAATACAGAGCCAAAATGGACATTTAATCCATTTGCAATTCGAATATTGCCACCTGTAGCTATTACTTCTTCATCGGATAAAATAATTGGCTTCATCACGTGTAGGAGTGCTTGCTCTTGTAGTAAAGAATCTCCATCTATCGAGCAAAAGTAAGGGTACTGTGCTATATTGATTCCCACATTTAAGGCATCCGCTTTTCCTCCATTTTCTTTTTCTACTAGTAGTAGGTTAGGATGGATTTCAGAACGGTAAACGGATAGAACTTTTTTCGTTGGTAGCTGTGCTCTTAAAATTTTTTCTATTTTTTTCATTTTAAATTGTTCTATCACTTTTTCCTGTGTTAAATCTGTAGAACCATCATTTACTACAATAATTTCTGTTAAAGGGTATCGTAAACTCAATAACGAATGAATGCTTTCCACGACACCAACTTCTTCATTAAAAGCAGGAACGATAATAGAAACTGGTTTTGTATAAATAACGTCGATATAATCCTCTTCGATCTCCGTCCTGTTTAACTTATATTTCTTTCTTAACTCAATAGATGCAAATATTAGCATGATGGAATAAGAAAAAATAACTACAATCATATAGATAAGTATGATATTACCAAAAAAAAGCATAAGAAAATTTAATATAGATAACAACATACTAGTTCCCACCATTTAGCAAAATTTCATTAGCCATTTCCATCGCATATTTATCACCTGTCGTTTTGCTAAAGTTCTTTAAGTAATCCAAGCCATCTTTATCTTTTCCGATTGTCTTTGCTGCTTGAGATCGTACCCACCAGGATTCATCCTCCAGTAAAACTCGAAAGTGTGAAGCCGTTTCGTTTAATGGTAAATTTCCTAGTAACTTTGCCATCATTAACCTCTCTTCCCAAAATGGAGATTTAACAAAATCGATATACTTTTCTAATTCTCTAACAACACCTATAGAATGAATTGCTTTTAATGTACGAATTCGTATTTCCTGATGTTCGTTTAATAATTGAGATTCTAGAAAATCAAGGTATTTCATATCACGCTTGCTGCCTAAAATATCAATAAATGCATATTGACCAGCTTTCGGTAGATCCTCTATATTCGTAATAATCCTACCTAATAATTCTTCGTCAATTGATACAAATAGTTTTTTGAATTCATACTCAGAGAAACCTGTTGAGCGGTTTAAAAGCTCATCTTCAAAATTCTCTCTATTCAAGAACGAGAAAATTTTAAGCAACTGGAAATTTTCTTCCTTCGAGGTATTTTTTCCTTTAAACTTTTGACATTCTTCCAAGCACTCAATTTCAAAATTAGCTATACGTTTCAACCCATTTATTCGAATACTCCATTTTTTACTTCGAAGAAGCGTTAAATAATGTTCTCTTAAATATTTATTTGAAAATTGATTAATCTTTTCTTTAATAGTTGGGTCAGATACATTTTTTAAATAACTGATAAAAATCTCTTCGACTCCCTGGATTTCCCTTGTCGTTTTAGGTATTAGTGATTCACTAATCTCCCCAGCACTACTAAAGTATGTATACCAATTTTCCTGTTCTGCATCTAAATAAGTAGTTTTTCCTTTATTCCTATAATTTTCTCTTAATCCATTAATAGCTACATAAATTCCAAAGCATATGAGCAATACAACCAAGACAACGATAATTCGAATTAGAAGTTCTATGGATAAATACATCATGACCATAACCTTGATAACACTCTTTTTACCTGCGCCTCGAATAACCTTAAATTAAATGGCTTAAAGAGATATTGATCTACACCATTTTCATATGCATATAGCATGTCTTCCTCTACCTTTTTTTTCGTCATCATAAATGTTATAAAACGCTTACTATTCGGCAATTTCCTTAATGCATATAGTACTTCAAATCCATTTTTCTTTGGTAGTATATCGTTCATAATGATTAAATGTGCATGACTGGATCGATACCAGTCAGATTGTAAAAATTCATAACCATCTGAGAATGTTTGGATGTCTAACTTAAACTGTTTAAGTGGTAGTTTGGTTAATGCTAACAGAAGTACTTTTTGAAATATATTATCGTCCTCTATAATACTTACACGAATCTTCTCTACTTCTTTTACTTTATATGTATTCACAAACTCTATAGTCCAAGATTCTTTTTGTTTGGAAAATAATTTTCTAGCACTGTGGAAAATCTCATCTAAAGCTGCTTGACTGTTACCAATCTCCGCTATTCCTGCTGAAAACGAAATTTCATTACACTGGAATAATATGGTTTCTTTATCTTCTCTACTATTAAATAGTCTTTGAATAAATGCTGTAGCTTCTTCCTCTCCACTTGGGGACAAGAAAATACACCATTCAGATGGAGTTGATAGCTTAATTAGAATATCTGATTCTCTAATTCTGGATTGTAGAAATTGAGTAATATCCTTCTCTACAGTCTTTTTAAATGTAGTTGGATAGTTATCTAATTGAAGAAGAATAACTGACAAAGTTGATCTTGAACGGAAAACATTTGCCTTTAATAATTGGAAAATAGCGTGCATTTTATCTTCAGTAGCTAAAAGACCTTTAGCTTCTGTGGTATCTAGAGCATTAGAATAGACCATATTCTTCCTCCCTTTTTCAATGTCATTTATATGTACAGTATACATACCCTTTTTAATTTAAGATATTCCCTTAAATTCATTTGCCGTTTATTTTTAATACAAAGGATGCTTATTTTGCTTTGAGGAAGAAATGAAATAATATTCTATATAGATTCAAATAATAAACGATGAGTAAAAATATTTACTTTGTTCTCATATAAAAAAGGATATCCATCAGGATATCCTTTCACTTAGTAATCATTTATAAAATTCTGTTGGTATAGCACCGATATTTCTACGGTGATAGAGTAAAGGCTCTTTTGCCGCATTTTGAATGTGCAGTACTTCCCCAATCATAATTGTGTGATCGCCAGCTTCCACTTTGTTAAATACTTTACATTCTAACGTTGCTAAAGCGTTTGAAAGCACCGGCAAATCCAACTCTGATTTGTTCCATTCACACTGAGCAAATCTATCCTCCACTCTACTAGCAAATAAATTACAAATATCTCCTTGATCTGCTGCTAGAATATTTACCGTAAATTTATCTACTTTCAAAAATTCCTCATAGGAATATACTCTTTTATCAATAGACCATAATATTAATAATGGATCCAACGAAACAGAGGCAAAGGAATTTACAGTCAATCCCATTGGTTTACCTGCACTATTATAAGCAGTTACTACAGTGACCCCTGTAGGATAATTTCCCATAGCAGCTTTAAAGCTGGCAACTTGATCTAATTTATTTTCCATCTAAATAACATCCATTCTTTTTTCTTTTAAGCATATCAAAACCAACCCGTTCTTTCACACATTTGGATTCATCCGTTCCTATTTGTTTAAAGTTGCTACTACCGGGTAAATATATACTAGAACACATTACTAACAAAATGGAGGAATTTACATGACAGTCAAACTAACAGTTGAAAATGCAGTTCAAGCTAAACAAGAAATTGAAAAACTTGAAACACAAGGATACGTTCGAGACAATATTCATATTTTCGCCCATTTTAAAGAAAGAGCAGACGATATCAACGATGCGCTCGACACATCCGATGTCGGTATGAAAGAGCAAGGCTTTTTACAATCATTTAAAAATATGTTTACCTCTCGCGGAGATGAACTTCGTGCTAAAATGGAAGCAGCTGGTATTTCTAAACAAGAGGCAGAAAGTGCAGAAAAAGAACTAGACCAAGGTAAATTAGTTATTATTGCACACAACTAAATAATAGAAGCACTTCCCATTCCTTTTTAGGAATGGGATTTTTTCACTACCTCATACCCGTTTATTTGAATAATTAATTGAGTTACGCAATTCTAGCTGAAAAGCCACTAGAATATGCAGTTTGTTTATAGTTAGTTAATCATCATGAATTATTTTTCAAAGGTTCAATTATATTATATGCGTTATAAGGCATTCGTTGAATTTAAAAATCCAGTAGCTTTTTTTCCAATCAGGATAGATAAATATGTTCGTTAGACTTTTACAAGGGATATGATAAATAAGACAAAAGAAATCAAGTTCCTTCTTTTTTCATTAATTTATTATTCGTCCCCTTTTTATCTTTGGGATAAATAAAGGAAGAAAAACACCTTAACTTCTTGTGTCTCTCCTCCCTTTCCCACAAACTGTATATGTTGTTGTAGTAGTCCGTGATACCGATTTCCAATGCAACTTGTCCTGATTCAGGAAATATTTCACTCAGTCAGTCCACTACTTAATCGACCCTAACGATCTCTTTCGGTACAAAAGTGATTGACCTTGGTACTACTTCTAACTATTTTTTTATTCAGACAGGTTATTTCTAACAGCATTAATTTGGTGCTTTGTCTGGCTTCTGAAGAATCCGAGGTCATTCATGATAGTAACAAATTGGAAGCCTTGTTGAATTCTTTTTGTTGCTTCTTCCGCTGTTGCGGTAACGATACCTGGTACGATATTATACTTTTTACAGGCGTCCAGTACTTTACTAATCGCAGCTTGTAACTCATTGTTGTTATTGTCGCCAAGACAGCCCATATCCTGTGATAAATCAGCTGTTCCAATAAAGATACAGTCGAGACCTTGAGTCTGGCAAATCTCTTCTATATTTTCCACACCCATACTAGTTTCACACTGCATGATTACATATGTGTTATCGTTTGCTTCGCCTTTATTGTAATTTTCATACCAGCCCCATCTTGGTCCTCGCCCTGCTCCTATGCCTCTTTTCCCCAGAGGTGCAAGCTTCATATTTTCAATAATATATTGGGCATGCTCTTTAGTTTCCACCATGGGGATCATTAAACCATGAATTCCAACATCCAGCATTCTGGACATCATTGGACCATCTTTTGGATGATAAACGCGTGCAAGTGGTGCCATATCATATAGTTCCGCGGCACGTATCATATTCACCATTGTTTCCATATCGGTTTGGGCATGCTCCATGTCAATAAGGACAAAATCGAAATCATTAAGACCTAATATCTCAACATTAGTCGGTGATCCAGAAGCAACGAACGCACCTAAAACATGCCCGTTTTCCTCTAGCTTCTCTTTGACCAAATTACGCATCTTCATTAAATACCCTCTCCTTCGACCTACTGTAAAAACATGTTTGAATTTCTGAACTATACAGCCCAACTGGCTAAACAGTTCGTTCTATTTACGATAATTTTCAATAAATTTACCATAGGATTCATTGTATTCTTCTCTAAGAGGATAGAAGATATCCATATTAAGTACTGGTAAAGGACTGTCGTAAACTTCAATATAATGCTCCACACCAGCTGGTACAGTAATCCAAGATCCTTTCGTCATACGATATGGAACGCCGTCTACATAATAGTCACATTCGCCTTCCAAGATCAGTGCAATTTGCTCATTCTCTTCATGGCTATGCGGATTCTTCTCATTGCCATTTTCAATTTTATTGATTGTGACGTTGATATTTTCTGCACCCATACCGAATACTTTACGCGTAATTCCTTCTCTTACAAATTGCCAAGGTAGGTTCTCCAAGTTGCCATAATCGATGTTTGTCATTTTAATTTCCTCCTATTTTATATCATTATTTTATTCGCTTATTACTTGATATTATTGGAAATTGAACAACTCTTTTGGATTCTTCTTAGTCATGATGTTAATTTCTTCTTCAGTAATTCCAAAATGTTTTTCTAGTGCATTCACAAAATTATACATTCCTTCTACAGGCGAGCCATTAGCTGCCTGACCATAGTCTGTATCGATAATGATGCGGTCCACACCACAAGCATCTATCATCTCTTTCGCTACTGACAGATCTATCACTGCCTCTACTTTTGAACCGCTGTCTTTAAATACACAAGCGTTAATCTCAATATAGGCACCCATTTCTGCCCATCTCTTCATATCTTCAATAGTTGCTCCTACCTGATAATGTGGGTGTGTTACTAAGACACGTTTCATCCCTATTTCAAAGGCCTTCTTAACTGTAGCATCTACTTCAATTTCATTGCCATGTCCGGTTGCCAATACCATATCATGCTTGGCTAAGTACTCAATTACTTCCACAGCTTTAGGATTAAGATTTCCATTTTCATCGGCGATTACGATTGGCTCTTCCTCTACGTCAGAGGTGCCTGCTCCACCAACAAAACCAGATTCTTTGTGACCGTCGATATGAGTTTTTGAAGAGACAGTCGGAAGGTAAACCATCGCTGTGCCCAGTTGTCTAGCTTTGTCCACTGCATCGACATTAAGACCACCAACTGCATTATTCAGAACAAGGCATCCATAAACCTTACAGGTACCGTTTCCTAAATGCTTCTCCACCATTTTCGTTCCCAAGAGAGCTGGAATATAGTGGTCCTTTACAACGAATCCTGCATACCCGACTTCTTCTGCCAGCTTCAGCATTTCGGCAGCATCCACTGCTCTGTTTGCGGTAGAGGGTCCACAGTGCACATGCACATCGTACATTCCTTTTAAAATACTTCTATTCATTCTAATTCCTCCTAGTATTTAATAGTTAAGAACAAAACCTTTTTTTGTTAAGCAACTAAAATTAGCATGTCTTTAAGATTGATAGTTTTTAGAAATAGAATAAGCAGAATTAAAAACCTGCAGTAATACTGTATATACCAGTATTCGCTAATAAGCCTGCGATGATGGAAACTACAATTGCTACTAGAAACAACTTATTAAAGACTTTCGTTCTTTCCTCAACGCTAGGTTTAAATAGTGTTCCGTAAGCAGCTAGAACCATCGCACCACCTAAAGACAATGGACTAATAGCAGCCGTGAATCCTCCATTTATAACTGTGCTGATCAATTCAATATTCATAAACGGATTACCGTTGGAAACATTCAACACCTCAATTGATGGAATCAAAGTAGGGATAGGTCCCGCAATTGCTAGTGAGAAGAAGGACATAATAGACGAAGTGATACCAAGTAAAGGAGCCAACGTCGCCTTTGTAGTAATGGAAGATAACATACTATCTAAAAGAGTTAATCCGCCCATCGTATCAATAACACTAAGAAGATTCCCAATCCCTATACATAGGAATATTGTTTCCCATGGCACTCCGAGAAAGGCATCCTTTTCATCGGCAGCCTTAGCCAACAGCAGGATTATACTGAAAACTAGGGCAGTGAGTCCTGCATGTGTTTTTAAAAACATAATCGCAAAAATCATCAATACTAGCATCAACAGTGTCAGCTTCTGTTGACTACTAAAAGCTGGAAGGCTGATTACCCCTGCACTACCTTCTATAGACAATGCACCTTCAGCCTGTTGTTTTCTCTTCCATCCGCGAAAAGCAATATAAACTAAAATTCCTGCGATAGAGAACAGGATTACACCATTTAGTAGGATTTGTGTTGCATAATTTGGAAAGCCAGCATCAGTGACAATCAAGTTAGCTGTATTTCCAAACACGCCTACCGGTGTCATCAGTGTAGCGTTCGCTCCAAAGATAGTAAGAACGCCTATCATAATTGGATTGTAGCCCATCTGGTAACCAACACTCATAGTAATTGCTGGTAAGACCACGTAACCCGTCAATCCACCTGGATCAACAATTGTTATAAGAGCGCTTACTACAAAAACTATTAGGGGATACAATATAGCCAAACGGTCAAATGATACAAACAGTTTCTTGGATAAAAGTTCCAAGGATCCATTATTTTGTGCAATTGCAAAGAAGAAAAACATTCCAAACAAATTCAGAAATAGGCTCGTTGGAAAACCACTTATCACATCGTTACTGGATAATCCGCCAATCATTCCTAGTACTATTGCTACCGCAAGTGATATAATTCCTATATTTTTTTTCGTGTAGACACCCACTGCGATTACAAAGATTAGGGATAATAAAGAAATTACTGCCATTTAACCCCTTCTTCCTATACTTTTTTAGCCAGCATGCAAAGCAATTGAAGTAAACTCAGTTATTAAATCTAGCTGTTTATGTAATAATAGATTAACAAAACAATGTAAGCGGTTTCTATATCATTTGATACATCCATTATTTATCAATTCTATAAATTTAGATTAAAAAGAGATATTGATGAGAAACATTAGTATAATTAATAGAATAAGAGAGTTTTTTAACTACTATGAAGCAACAATTCAAAATACAATACAATTGCTTACTCCCAAGGAACAAATTAGTTATATAAATTCTTTTGGGATTATTTTAATTTTTATTCAAAGTCATTGTCATGAATTGAACTAAGAGTACTTTATATAGGTACCTTTATAGAGAGAGGATTGAACAACGTGGGGAAAAACAATCTTTTTTTTGAAAATCAGTTTACAGAATTTAAACCTTTTTTATTAGAAATCGGGGAGAGATACCTGCTTAAAAAAGGCAGTGTCATAACTAATAACCACGACACCTTATACTTGTACTATGTAGAAAGTGGTATCTTTAAATTATCGGTAAACCATGTTGAAGGTGAAATCAAGACGATTTGCTTCCATGGGGAAGGTTCTATTTGTCCTTACTCCTTAAGCAGACCAATCAAAGGTAAATTCCATATTGATGTCGATTTCTTCCGAATAACTGCTATTACCGATATTCAGACAATCCGCATCCGACCGAAAGATTTCTATCAGGCATTGAAGAAGAATCCTGATTTAAGCATTACAATGTTGGATTATGTCATAATGCACTCCAATCTATTCATGCATGAATCGGTAACGCTCAGCTATGATTCCGCATTTGTTAAAACCTGCAACATCGTTTACATGTACAACCACTATCTGAACAAGATGGGTATTAACCTTACCCAAGCAGAAATAGGAGAGATTATTGGAGAAACAAGGTTGGAGGTAGCCCGTTCCCTTAAAAAACTTCGCGACCAAGGAATCATTCAAACATCTCGAAGTTGCATTGAAGTTTTAGATTCAGAGGCCCTCAAACTCAACTGTAATCTAGATTTTGTTTACTAGTTCATACATAATTAAAAGAAATAATGTTTCTTTGAACGAAAGAGGTGCTATCATGAAGCCGGTTATCCTAGCCGAAAAACCAAGTCAGGCAAAGGCATACGCAGATGCTTTTAAAGTGAAACGTCATGAGGGTTATTTAGAAATCCAACCATGCCCTATTTTTCCAGAGGGAGCCTATATTACTTGGGGAATCGGGCATCTTGTAGAACTAAAAGAACCAAAAGCATATGATCCGAAGTGGGGCAAATGGTCACTCGCAAGTTTACCCATCTTACCAGAGAAATATGAATTCCAAATTGCCAAAGGGAAATTCAAGCAATTTTCTGTCGTGAAAAATCTGCTTAAAGCTACGGATACGGTTATTAATGCGTGTGACGTAGACCGAGAAGGATCGAATATCTTCTATAGTATATACAACCAAAGTGGTGCACGCAGTCAAACGATTAAACGCTTATGGATTAATTCCTTAGAGGTTGATGAAGTGCTAAAGGGCTTTAGTAATTTACAGGATAATCGCAAGGATCTTTTATTATACGACGAAGCCAAAGCTCGTCAAATTAGTGACTGGTTAGTTGGCATGAATGGTTCTAGATTATATTCTCTGTTGTTACAGAAACAAGGCATTAAAGAAGTATTTCCGATTGGTAGAGTTCAATCACCGACCATATTCTTGATATATCAACGTCAACTTGAAATTGAACAATTTGTATCTGAGCCTTTTTTTGAGATAGAAGCTACCTTCCATGCAGAAAAAGGAGCATACAAGGGAAAAGCGAAAGCGAAGGAAAACAAAAGAGAAAAAATTCAAGAGCTTCTTTCTAACCATTATATTCAACCTAATTCACCGGGTGTTATTACTTCTGTAGAAAAAGTGGATAAGCGAACTCCTCCCCCGCAGCTCCATTCTTTGTCGACATTACAGGCCACTGCCAATCGATTATGGAAAACAAGTCCAGCGGATGTGCTAAAAACGATGCAGGGACTTTATGAAAAAAAATTAGTTTCTTACCCGAGAACGGATGCAAGACATATTACACCAAACGAGTTTTCCTATATATCGGCTCAGGTTTCGGCTTATCAGCAAATTATTGGTCATCCTTTTGAAGTTGCTTCACTCGTTCCGAAAAAACGATATGTCGATGGCTCGAAAGTACAGGAGCATTATGCCATCATTCCAACGAAGAAGCTCCCAACACCTGCAAAATTGGCGGGACTTTCAAATCTTGAGCGAAATCTTTATGAAGAAATTGTGCGCACTACTTTGGCAATGTTTCATACGGATTATCTATACACCGAGACCAAGGTTACAACAGATGTGAATGGTCTCCCCTTTTTCACAACTGGAAAAACAGAGCGAGATCAGGGCTGGAAAGCACTATTTGTCCGCTCATCTAAGGATAAGGAAGAACAACCTCTTCCTCCCCTACATATGCATGAAAAAGTAGAAAGTGATATTAATATTAAAGAAGGAAAAACATTGCCTCCGAAACCATATACGGAAGGACAGCTTATCGCTATGATGAAAACTTGCGGAAAGCTTGTGGAGGATAAACTAGAAACTGAAATTTTAAAAGAAGTAGAAGGTCTCGGTACAGAAGCAACACGTAGTGGAATTATTGAAACGATTAAACGACACGGCTATATAAGCGTATCGAAGAACATTGTTTCCATAACAGATAAAGGCCGTGTACTCTGTCAGGCAATAGAGGGTAATCTTCTTGCTAGTCCATCTATGACAGCTAAATGGGAAACCTATTTACGAAAAATCGGTAATGGGGAAGGCTCGATGGATCGTTTTCTAGGTAGTATCGCTAAGTTTATCCAAAGCTTGATGGATGAGGTTCCCAATCAATTAAATACTAAACAAATTAATATTAAGCTAGCACCTCGTGCCTCAAAGTTTGATAAGTTCAAAAGAGATCCTATTGTAGCCTGTCCTAAATGTCAAAAAGGATCGATCATTGCCCATAAAAACTTTTATGGTTGCACTGAGTATAAAAATGGTTGTACACAGACGTTTAACGGATACTTTTTAAAGAAAAAAATAACACCTAGCCAAATAAAGCTGCTTTGTACAAAGGGGAAAACAAATGTCATCAAAGGATTTGAAGCAGAAAACGGTCAGAAGTTTGATGCGAGCTTAGCATTTGTTGAAGGTAAAATAAAACTAGAGTTTAAAAAAGAATAATTTTTTGTGATCGAGCGATTATCGGAGAGAGTCGATCCATTTTTGGTGATGATTGATCGATTATCGACGCTCGCCGATCGATATTTGATGGTGGTCAATCGATAATAGGTCATCATCGATCGATTTTATCAAAAACTGTTCAGCTCAAGCCATTTATTAAAGCATTATACATCTAATAGGCTGATCTCTTTAGCGAAGATCAGCCTTTATTTCATTCAAAAGGATAGGGATAAACAATTGTTCCATTTCGTCCTGTTGTAACTACTGCCTGCGATAAAGAATTTAATATGGCTTCTTCCGTAACCTCTGCCACTCCTTGGAAAAACTCATTCATAATTGGATGATCATCTCTTAATTGCAGTCTTGTTTCCGCAATTTCTTCAGAATTATGCTGAATTTTATGAGCAGTTGAGAATGCAATGACAACGTCCCCACTTCCATTACTAAAATGACTACCGGTCCTTCCTAATCCTATCCCGCATCGTTTAGCAAGTCGCATAAGCTGTCTATTACTTAAAGGTGCATCTGTCGCTAATACAATCATAATTGATCCATCTGCGGGCTTTGGAAAGTTAGGAACATTTTCATTTTCATTCACCTTATACCGGGAAGCTTGGAATTCCTCTTTTCTTCCAAAGTTACTAAGCACCATACATCCAATCTTATAGATCTTATCCTTATTATGAATAATACGTGAAGAGGAACCTATGCCTCCTTTATATCCAAAGCAAATCATACCTTTCCCTGCACCAACTGCTCCCTCCGGTGAGGTTTCAGACGAAGCACCTTGAATACAGGCAATCGCATCTTTCGTTTGAACTGGTAGCTTTCGAATCGAATTTAACCGACTATCATTGCATTCCCCTACCACTATATTAATAGTACCCGTAGATTCCCCTATTTCTGGATTTCTTTCTAACATATACTCGAGAGTCCCTTGCATTACTGCTGGAATACCAAATGTATTCGTCAGCATGATTGGTGATTCAATTAGCCCTAGTTCATTTACTTGAACAAGCCCCGTCGTTTTTCCGAAACCGTTTAGAACGTAGCTTGCTCCTACTACTTTATCTCGAAACAAATTACCCCCATGTGGGAGGATGGCGGTTACTCCAGTACATGCATATTCTTCTCCACCAAGGGAACTATCTATTGTAATATGCCCCACTTTCACACCTTCTACATCTGTTATACAGTTCTTTTTACCAACAGGTAATTCCCCCACCACAATACCCCGTTGTCTAATCTTTTTAGGAACCATGCTTTCTACTCCTTTTTTAGAGATTCTTTTATACGCCGCTATTCTATATTTTAACTTGACAATTATATCATATTCTAATTTTTCTATTTTTTTAAACAAAATAGATTACTTCTAAAGAGTTAGGGAATGAATTAATAAATATCACTTGGAGGTTTTAAAATGGAATTGCTAAAAGTAAATGGTCATTTAAACAAACGAAATTTAGCACTTAGTATTCTTATACCAGTAATAGGTGGCTCTATTTCTGGATGGATTGCCAATAAAAATGCACAAGAGAAATACAAAAAACTACAGCAGCCGCCATTCTCACCACCTGGTATTGTTTTTCCAATTGTTTGGACCGCTCTTTATACAACGATGGGAGTTGCTAAATACCGTGTAGACCAAAAGACGAAAAGTACAGAGAAAGACTCTTCACCTGCTATTCCCTTATATGACTTACAATTAGGTTTGAATTTTTTATGGTCTTTTCTATTTTTCCGTTGGGGATTACGTGGAACTGCACTTGTAGAAATTAGCCTTATGCTAGCATGCATTGCGTTAACGGCATACGAGTTTCAACAAGTGGATAAAACAGCAGGAGCTCTAATGATTCCATACGTAGGTTGGGTTGCATTTGCATTGGGTCTGAATTATGCAGTTTGGAAGTTGAATAAGTAACTATATAGTAAGAAGAACAAAACCTTCCTCCAAAATGATGAACTCTGAAAATTTGCAAACTGTAAAACTTTCAGGGCTTTAGAATCAGCAGCGAATAGTTATTTACTAACAATATTTTTTTCTACATAACTACTTCTCACCTGTTTTTATTGGAAAATTTAAATTTTTACAAATTTCACGCAATCTTGTCATTTTGTTTTGCTATAATCTATGCGAAATACAAAATTGTACAAGGAGTGAATAAAATGACGAAAAAGGGTATTTGGAATCATGCTTATAATAAAGTTATCATTTCCTTTATATTAGTAGTTTCCATGTTTGTACCATTTATTATTGCCCCTAATGTTCAGGCAGCTGAACCAATCAGCGTGTCAGACGCAATTACTAATAACTCAGGAACAGCAACTGTTCAAGGTTATATTGTTGGTGTAGCTAGCTCTGGGACTTCCTACGATCAGGAAGCACCATTTACTGGAGCTACTAATATTGGTTTAGCAGATTCACCAGATGAAACAAATCCAGCAAATATTTTACCTGTACAATTGCCAACTGGTGCAATCCGTACGGCACTAAATCTAAAAGATCATCCAGAAAACTTTAAAGCAAAAGTTACCGTGACAGGTTCACTAGAGGCATACTTTTCTGTTCCTGGTTTAAAAAGCCCTACAGCTTTTACGATAATTGCTGATGGGGAAACTCCTCCTGAAGCTCCTAAAGCAGAGGCATTGGAAAATATTGCAGCTGCTCGTGTAATAACAGATCCAGAAAAATTAATCAAAATAACAGGAACTGTGACAACTGGCACAGGATTCTGGGGCGGTAAAGCGTTCTATATTCAAGATACTACAGCAGGGATTTATGCATATACAACTACTTCAGATGTGAGCCCTGGCGATGTCGTTGAACTAGAGGGAAAAGTTAGTCCCTACAGCGGTGAATTACAAATTCAACCTACCAAGATAACGAAAATCTCGTCGGGCAATGAACTGCCACTTGAGCAAATCATTACACCTTCTGGAGTAAATGAGGAAACCCAAGGTGAACGTGTATCTTTAAACAATGTAACTATTACGGATTTAAAGAAAACAAACGATTTTGGTACATTTGAATTTACTGCAACAAATGAAAACGGTGAGGCCGTTATCGTTAGAAACGACAATCGAAATGGCCTAGATTATAATACATTTGCCCAGCGCTATAAAGAAGGCGACTTAATACATGTATCCGGTATCGCTTCAATCTTCAACACGACTTTTCAATTAAAAACAATTGGTTTAGAGAGCTTTGACTTAGTAAATAAACCTGCAGTTTATACGGATATTTTCCCTGGGACAGTGTCGGAGGGAACAAAAATTTCCTTAATCTCTCCTATTGAAAATGCAGAAATCTATTACACATTAGACGGTTCAACACCTTCTATGGATAGCACAGTATATACTTCACCAATTACACTAACAGCAGATACAACGATTAAAGCAATCGCAGTTAGCGATACTACATCAGACGTATTCACTTTTACGTATAATGTGTTAAAAACGACTAATCTAGCAATACGAGATATCCAAGGACAATCCCACTTCTCTGACTATGAAGGAGCAACAGTTCAAGAGATTACTGGAGTCGTAACTCATTTATACAATTCAGCAAACTTTGTTATCCAAGATATTAATCCGGACGACGACAATACTACTTCTGAAGCAATAATTGTCAACAAAGCTTCCAATGGTTTAGCTATAGGTGACTTAGTTACAGTAGCTGGAACAGTAGAAGAATGGTATTACGAAGGCTACTCTGATATGAAAGCTAATGATCTTCCAATTACTAGAATTCGTGCAACGACCGCTACTAAATCTGGAACAGCTGAATTACCTGAACCTTTAGTAATTGGAGAAGATATTTTCCCTCCAACTGAAATCATTGATAATGATAGTTTAACAACATTCGATCCATTAGAAGATGGAATTGACTTTTGGGAATCTGTTGAATTAATGCGTATAGCTATACCGAACGCAAAAGTAATTGGACCACAGGAATATGGAGAAATACCAGTAGTTGCAGGTAACTCAACGAACACTGAGTTCAATGTTCTAGGTGGAATTAATATATCTGCGAATGACTATAACCCTGAAAAGATATTAGTATTAACAGGTAACGAATCCTATGATGCTAAATCAGGCGATTATTATACAGGTGATATCGTTGGAGTTTTAGGCTTTGGCTTTGGTAACTTCAAGCTTTGGACAAAGGAGTCTACTCTTCCTCCAATCACTCGTATTGAAAAGCCGACTGTAGTTACAGATATTGAACCTACTGAAGATAAATTCACTGTAGCAGCTTATAATGTGGAAAATTTCTCAACAAATACAACTAACACGCCAGATGAGAAAGTAGAAAAAATCGCAAAATCTTTCGTGGAAAATATGAAATCCCCAGATATTATTACACTAGTAGAAGTACAAGATAATGATGGACCTACTGCTTCTGGAACTACAGATGCTTCCGCTAGCTATGAACGGTTAATCGCAGCGATTGTGAAAGCCGGTGGACCAATATATGCTTGGACAGACATTGCACCAGAGTATAACCAGGACGGCGGACAGCCAGGTGGTAACATTCGTGTTGGTTACCTTTATAACCCTGAACGTGTAACACTTTCTGAAGGAACAAAAGGAAGCTCAACGGAAAAAGTCGCTTGGGACGAGGATGGAAATCTTACGTTGAATCCGGGTAGAATACTTGATCTGCCACAAGAAAACACTCGTAAACCATTAGCTGCACAATTTGAGTTCCAAGGAGAAAAAGTAGTCGTAATTGGTGCTCATTTAAATTCTAAAGGTGGAGATCAGCCACTATTCGGTAAAAATCAGCCTCCATTGCTTGGCTCAGAAGCTGAAAGAATTGAACTAGCTACGATGATTAACAACTTCATTCAAAAAGGACTAGAAAAAGATCCTAATTTAAATGTAGTCGTTGCTGGGGATATGAATGATTTCGAATTCACTCCAACACTTGCTGCACTTAAAGGTGGCATCTTAACTAACATGGTAGAAAAAGTACCTGCTGGCGAACGTTTCTCTTATTATTATCAAGGGAACAACCAAGTACTAGACCATATTCTTGTAACAAATAACTTAGCTAGTAAAACTGCTGTGGATATGATTCACATTAATGCTAACTATATGGATATTCACGGTCGTGCATCAGACCATGACCCAATTCTGATTCAATTAGATTTAAATGAACCAGATACAAAAACACTAGTAGCTGATAAAACAGCAGTTGAGCTAGAAAAAGATCAAAAGTCTAACATTAAGCTTATCGAAACAACTACGAAACAAGATGGCGCTGCTACAACAAAAGATGTTACTTCGGAAGCAACTTATAGTGGCTTTGATAGTGAAATTATTACTGTAGATAAAGGTATAATCACTGCCAAGGCAGTTGGTACTACAACTATTAACGCTGCATATGGTGATAACTCTGTATCTATCACTGTCAATGTCCATTCTGTAAAGGATGGGGAGACTATCATTACAGAAGATGAAGTGGATACTTCTAGCGAGGTAATCACAGTCGACGGCTCTATAATGCATAATGCAGGAGACGTTAAAATCCATTTTACTAAAGCGGCTACAAGTAAAATCGATGCGGCTAACAAAGATGTGATGATCGAGCTTCTCAATGGAACATTCCTGATCCCAGCTAAAAACTTTGATGTACTTGCAGCTAGCGGACAGTTCACATTGCACTTGGATTATCATATTCCTCCAGGGTTACTGAAAGAAAAGAACAAGCATAAGATTAAAGACGAGTTGAAATTAAAGGACATAGCTTTCCTGGATAGCAATAACAAATCAATTAAAGAAGGCTTTTCCGAGTACTTCGTCATTACTACTGAAGGTAAAAAAGTATCACAGGAAGCCGCTTATTACGATCAAAAATCGAAAAAGTGGAAGTTCAAGAAGATTAATTGAACGTAAAAAAACGAGAGTCGTGACTAACGTCATACTCTCGTTTTCTCTTTATTACTACTTATTAATACGCATAAACTCTACCACTTTTTGATCGATGAAACCTCTTTCCTGCACACGTTCATCAAAATTTTCAATTAGATGATAAGACTTAATAGCATCAAGGAGGTCATCCATTTCTGTGAGATCTCGATCTAAAAAACCATTTTCATAGAGCATAGTCTGAATCTCATCCGCTAGATCTCCTTCTATTGCCACAATGTCCTCTAGAGTAGTTTCTGTAAAATAGAGCTGATGGAGTTTTAACAGTCTAGCTAACTCTTTTACCGGGTCAGCGTGATCATCCACTCGAAGATCGATGTAACGATCGGTATAACCACCATAACTACCATTTTCTTTAACTACTAATATTGCTGCAGATTGTTTGCCCCGTTTGTCTCCACCTGCAATATCACCAGCTTGCAATGCTGATAAAAGCCGTTCTGCCAAGGATCCTTCGTTTTGTAAAAATACCTCCTTCATGGCATTGACTGTATCCTCACTGACCAATAAATTTCCTTGAACCGCAAAATTTTCTTCCGAGAATCCTCCCGCCCATTCGAAGCAATCTTCCCCAGTAAATACAGCACTACGACCACTTGCATCTACAATACCAACTTGCCTGGCACCAGATTTGTCATCACTTGCAACTAATTCCTTTAGAACCTCTTCCGGAGACAGACCTTTTTGTAGCATTTCCAATCCATTAATCCCATAATCTAGATTTGCCCAGGACTGAGTCGCGATTGCTCCAACTCCAGCTTTGGCGAACGGAACAACTGCTCCAACACTTAAAAACTTGGATGCAACAGCTATACCTAATTCTTTTGTTTGCGGATCGAAACCGACGATAGAAAATGTCATCTGCATCCCCCTTTACTCTTCTATATTTATTTTAACTTTTTATTCAGACAATTAAAAGAAGATCTCATCATTTTTATGAATGAGATCTTGAAATTTACTGCAATTTATTATTTACATATTTTCCATAGTGCGGCATTGCGATTGAGTTAAAGTCAGTGACTAATAAATGTAGATTACTTGTTAGTAAATCACCTGTCATAGGTAAGCCATGTCCTGTTATAGCTACTTTTGGTTTTAAACGGGCAAGTTTACCGATAGATTCCCTTGCTGTTTCCCAATCAGGAGTAAGATATCTTGGGGGACCACTTATTTCCTGTTTCTGCGTGAACACCTTATATAAGTATTCTTGTTTTACTGTAACAAATGCATCTCCGACTATTAATACCCCGTCTTCTTCTCTATACAATGAAATATGCCCAGGAGTGTGACCTGGAGTATGAATCCATTGAAAACCAGACATAAAAGGAACTGTTCCATCGGAAGGAAGTGCTTTTACATGGTCACCTAGATTTATAGCATCAATCGGGAATATGAAGGACATTTTTGCCACAGATCCTCCTTCAACAGTAGGATCTGGCTTTGGGTAGTTTTCTTTACCTGTTAAAAATGGTAATTCCAACTCGTGAGCATAGACAGGAATTTCCCACTTTTTTATTAATTCGATTATTGCCCCAACATGATCAAAATGTCCATGGGTTAAGATAATGGCTTTGGGCTGCTTGTTCACACCATATCGATTTTCTACTACAGAAATAATTTCATCTGCAGAGTATGGCATACCTGCATCTACTAATACAAAATCATCCGAATTAGGATTGCCTATTAAACAGATATTGACGATTTGAATTGTGTGGCAATAAATATCAGGCAGAATCTCTGTTCCAATACCACTTCCTACTGAAGTAGCTGGTATATACTTATAATCATCGCCGTAAGAGATTGAATGGTCCAAGATGATTCACTCCTTCTTCAAACTGCCATTAGCATTTCACCCTAATAATATTTTTATACAACTAATATAAATTTGTTAAAACTTATAAAAATGTAACTCCAAGCTCATTGTACTTTGATGTCTTTTTTCTAAAGCACTTCGTCTGTTTAAGGGTAATTATTCACTAATTCACTAAACCTTCTATTTTGATTAATGTTGATAAAATACCACGAATCGAATTTCTAGTTTTATAAAAATTTCTTAGGGTAAAGAAATACTATTACCATGAATTAAGGAGATGTAGTAATGAGCATTAAAGCGCTAGTTTTAAATTGCAGTTTGAAAGATAGCACACAGCAATCCAATACTCGTGCGCTGATTAACGAGATTGTAAAGATTTTTGATGAAAACAAAGCAGAGACGGAAGTACTCAGGATGTCAGATTATAATATCGGCTATGGAATTACCCATGAGGCAGTGAATGATAAGGATCAATGGCCAGAGATTTTTGAAAAAGTGAAGCAGGCCGATATCCTTTTAATTGGTTCGCCGATTTGGCTTGGCGAACAGAGCAGCCTGGCCACTTTGGTTGTAGAAAGATTGTATGGTGGAAGCAGCCTTACGAACGAAAAAGGCCAGTACATTTACTATAACAAAGTGGGTGGAGTGGTTGTTACTGGAAATGAAGACGGTGCAAAAAACGTCTCAAGCTACCTAATTTACGCATTATCGCATATTGGGTTTACGATTCCTCCAAATGTGGATACCTACTGGGTGGGGGAAGCGGGCCCTGGTCCATCCTTTATTGAGGCAAATGGTAGAGAGAACGATTTTACGATGCAACATGCTAAAATAACTGCTTACAATCTACTGCATTTTGCCCGGTTGCTGAAAGAGTATCCGATTCCGGCAGAAGGAAATGTGAATGAGAGTCAATAATAGGTGGAATTTAAACCTGGATTGCTTCTTTTTTTGAAAAAAATCCGACCCTATTATTAGTTTCATAAAGTTGAAATAAAAGTTGTGTTTAAAAAAGACATCCTACCAGTATTACTACTCATAGGATGTCTTTTAAATATTATATTTTTAAACGTAGCACCATATTGTTTAAGGATAGTACCGAACTAACCTTAAAAAGTCTTGCTCTCCAACTATTTCAATTGGAAGTCCTTGTTTAATCATACCTTCTACCTTTTGCATTTTAGTACTTTTAATGCCCTGTATATATTTGGCTAAGTCATTATCTCCTACTACGAGGTAATTTGTTTGATAGTCTACAGTCCCCTTGCAAACTGCTCCGCAATTTACTGCAAGTTGCGCAGCTTTTGGCCTAGTCATAGATTGCATTCTTCCTGTGAAAACAATTTGAGCTCCATAAAATGGATGCTTGGAATTTAGCTCGGTATTAACTGGTTCTAAAAATTCAATCGCAATGTCAGCTTTACTTTTACGAGCGGATGGTATTTGTTTCTTCGTTTGAATGGATGAATTTATTTTTACATTATGTAGTTTGGCCAGTTGTTTAACTGAATTTGTTTGGGTGTTCTGCATCGCTTCTATTGTAATGATCGCAGCGGCACGAGCATCCTCTAGAGCATCATGATGTCTTAAGCTAATACCTAAGTAGTTGGCTACAGTGGACAGTTTATGATTGTATAGCTGTGGCCAAACCTTTTTGGCGATTCGATAAGAACATCCATATTCAAAAATTGGGGAGGGCTCATGAAATTGACGTAGGGATTCCTGTAAAACTCCCATGTCGAAACTAGCATTATGAGCTATAATTATTTGACCTTCAATCATATTTTTTAAGTCTGGCCAAAATTCTTCAAAGGTTGGCGCATCATGCACCATGTATTCAGAAATTCCGTGGATTTTAGTATTATAATAATGAAATTCACTTAAAGGATTTATCAAGGATTGGACTTCTCTATATATTTTCCCATTCTTCACTTGTACCATTCCAACGGAACAAACACTTGAACGAAGGCTATTAGCTGTTTCAAAATCGATTGCTACAAAGTCCACTATTAAGTCACCTCATTATGTTAGATTGACTCTCATTATCTCATAATAGAATACAAAGAAGAACCTCTCTACTTAGAGAGGTTCTATTGTAATGAATTTTAATATAGACGATTAGTTGGAGGGATATCGTCTAGTTTCTTTTGAAATTCCAATTTTTCCTCATATTGTTCGTGAGAAAGTTTTTCCTCTTCTTCCTCTTCAACCACTTCGCTTTCGCTACCATATGCTGCTGGACCTAAATTTGGATCAGCACCAGGAGATTGCATACCATATGACTTTTCTTCCATCGTTACACTTTCACCTATCGTAGGACGAGAATCTCTAACCTCTCTATCTTCCTGCATTGAGTGCCCAATATGATTCTCTTCTCTTGCTAGATACGGGTCGGTTGCAAAAGTCTCCCCACGTTCAAAGCGATCCTGAGGTTCATCGAAACGTCCATCCGTTTCATTTACAAACTCATTATTTGATGGTGTGAATCCTTGCTCTTTAGAATAATCACTTATTGGTTCTTCGTTTTCCATAAAACGATTTTGAACCATATCAGTTCCAATTGTATCTGTATACTCTTGATCCAATTCATTTTCATGAGTACCATGCAATGGTTCATCCTTATGCGTAAGGACATCTGTGTAGAGGACAATACTTCCTCTTGCAACTTCCTCCGCGTATCTCGCTCTTTCTTCTTCCGTTAAATCTAATTTACGCAAGCCTTCTGCTATTGCATCCTCTCCAGTAAACCAAGATTTAAACTTGTCCATGAAAGTTCCGGCCTCATGTGTTGAAACGTCTGAATGGCGACTAAGCGCATTTAAATGTGCATTTTCTGTTGAAATTACATGTATATCGCTTTCTGCATAACCTTGATTTTGTAGGCCTTCCAATCTTTCATACATTTCTTCTTCCGTACGAGCGATTTCAATTCGTCTGTTTGATTCCATGTTCATGGTATTGCCTCCTCAAAATTTAGTCTTAATTCATACGTACCCTCCTTAAGATAACTCCTAAACACAATTTGACTATTATTAATATCTTTGTAATAAAAGAAGGTTCTTTTAAAAGTAAAAGGTGATTAAGCGTTAATAAGTACTATAAATGGGAAGATTACTACTGGATTTTTATGTTAAAATAAACATAAGATTGTGAAAGCAAAAAATCGAAATTCGATTTGTGTAAGTAAAACGGATGATTTAGCAAAATCCTGAATTAGAGATAAATACGAAGAATGGTGGTAAAAATGAAAACATTACCCTTAAAGGCCGGACTAATTCTCTTGGGTTTCTTTCAAATCTTTACAATTTTGACTAAATGGGGCGAAGATACGCGAGGAACAATCATTGCTAGCTTAATTTTAGTTGGTTGTATATTATTACTGATGACAGATGTGTCTTTTAATAGAGACAATCGAAAAACCTTTACAAAATAAAAAGAAGGTTTTTCATATTGTATAAAATGTACGATAGATTGCACTTCAACTGACTGCTGCTAACTTTAATAATGCCTATTAAAAAACCTCGAGGACCGATTTTCATCGGCTCTCGAGGTTTTTTGCCTATTTTTTATCATTAAATTCCTGTGTATCTCCATCAGCAAACTCAATCTCTAACTCGAACTCGGTATACTCATCTACTCCAAAAGCTTTAGTAACCTTTTCAATTACTTCGTCTTTGCTCATATCTTTTGTTAAACTCATTTCTTTAAAAATTGGTTCAAGCTCTTTATAAGCCTCGTTACCCGCAAGATTTTTGGACTCTAACTTATTAACGTATTCAGCTTCCGTGTCTGAAACATCAATATCAAATGAAGCCTCAATTACATCCTTTTGATCTGCCGTATCTACATCCAATTCAAATGACTGAAATCCAAACTCGCTTTGAGCTGTATCTTTGTCTGGTGCATCACTTACTTCCTCCTTATCTCCACATGCTGCTAACAATAAGAAGGAAGACATAATGGCACTTGCAAATAACGGGTACTTTTTAATTTTCATTTTAAAGAACTCCCTCGTGTCGTATTTTCATTTTAATTATCACCATTATTTAGCGATAATAAACAACTACGGAACAAATTATCCTGGATAACGTTCTTCACTCGAGGAAGTAGACTTTGTATTTCGTTTGTCTTTCTCATCCTTCACCTTTTCGTTTAACTCTTCCACAGGTATAGGATCCACCGTCTTCATATCTTCGTCCGTATCAAAAATACTTTCTTTTTCAGTTTTTAATAGATCAGGATTATCCATAATGCGTCCTGAGATATCTTGTTTTTCTTTATCTTCTGGATGGTTTTTCGTCATTACATTCACTCCTCTTTTTATTATATTCTAAATTGTTTATCCTTTTTTCCGATTACTAAACATCGACATATCGATTGTTTAATATCTATAAAAGTGGGAAAACAACTGATAACCAAATAATTGGAGGAGGAAACTATTATGAAAAGAAACAAAATGGCACTGACTGCATTAGGACTTGGAGCTGCATATTTAATGAGAAATAAAGAGTCACGTGATAAAATAGCAAAGCAATTTGATAGTTTTACTAATACTCCTATTCGCGGAACGAAAACGGGAAATACATCCACTAACTCATCTAATAACAAGGGAATTTTAGGAGGACTGTTTAATTAAGTGTGCATAAGAAAAACCTGTTACTATCGTTTTCGAAGTGCTTTGGACAGGTACTATATAATAATTACCGATTGTTTTTTGAGAGGCTAGTCGTGACTACCGTAACGACTAGCCTCTTTTCCCAGTAATCTTTTGGAGTCAGCCTCTCCGTCGCCTTACTACAACTCTTAGAAACAGGTTAGTGCGTTTTTGTTTAACTAAAGAATAGATAACTTTCCTTTAGATAAGGGGAGCTCTTGAAGATGCAATTTCGTTCGCTTCTCTCCTTCTTTATCTGTTCAAAGCTTACTATTTTTCTTTATTTCCACTTGTAAGGGAAAGCTACTTTTTCATCCTTCATATCTATGACCACTATTATCATCTGAGCATATACTCTGCCCACTCTTATTAAGGAGTACCACTCGCTCATTTGATTGGAGTGCGAGGAGGCTAAGGCAACGCCATCGGAAAGTGTCCACCTGAAACGGAAATCAGTAGTATATTTTAGTCTAAAAAGTTTTTATATACTTTCTTTATAAAAAGGGCTCTGCTTATTAAATTTTAATAAGCAGAGCCCTTTTATATTTAAATTATTTTGCTTTGTAGTACTCAGTTAACTCATTGTAGTACTTATTTAAAGAAGATGTAGAAACTTCAAAAGTCTCTGCGATTTCTTTTATCGTCATATCAAACGGTTCAAATAACCCATTTTCTTGACCAAATCGGATGGCACCAGCAGCAATTGCAACTTCCTTCCGGGCATTTGGCTGTTGCTCTACTAAATAATCCTCTATTATTTCTATAAACTTGCCATATTCACGATTGTTTTTCTCTAAGAAATCTATCGCTACCTGTAATACTCCGACTTCAAAGCGTGTATATTCTCCACCCTCATAGCCATTTTCTCCAAGTAATTTCCATAAATTCGCTCCTGTTTCCTTTAGAAAGGCTGAAGCGGATAATGTCTCTTGTTTTTCAAATTCTTTTTCCAATTTATCAAATACTTCCTGATGATCGACTGGGAAAAAGACCAAGCTAGAAATTGCTAAATAATGATTTTCTTTGTTTGTGCCGTCTGGCAAGATGAAGCAGTATACGTGAACTCCGATAGGTACGGGCTTATCGCTTTCTCTTCTAAGTAAAATGCTTTCTTTCGTTAGAATATGCGTAACAGTCATATAATGCTCGTCTACTTTTTCTACTTTTCCAACAAAAACCTGTGGCTCGTTCCACTGACTCAATACATTTTGCGTAGAAGGCCTTACCATAAGTTTCTTTTGCTTTTCCAGATAGTTTAACCAGATTTCCTGCTTATAATGGAAAAAGAATTCATCCATAACAATCGCTTCAAGCATTTCCAAGTCTAAATAGTCACCTGTTGCTTTGCTCCAATTACGCACCAAATCGGCGTATTCTTCCATGTCCTTACGCTCGGGATAACATTCATAAAAAGATTGCAATATACGTTCCAGTTCTTCTGTTTTTACCTCTTCTATAGAATCATTCTGCTTTGACTCGCAGCACTTTTTGTATTTTTTCCCACTACCACATGGACAAGGATCATTTCGACCTACCATTTATAACACTTCCTTCTCTTTTGGTAAGTGCTTATTTTAACATGAAAGTAAGAAAAATTTAAGATTTAGTCAAAAATAGATAAAAATATACACAACCATTTTATAAAATTTCAAAAAATAACAATCAAATCTTACTGTAACTAAGATTTCCTCACGAAAATAGGGTATACTAAACATAGGAGTCTGTAAATGTTGAGGAGGTATGGAATATGTCAGTCGCTAGTGAAGCGTCTCAAGTGAACTTAGATTTTCTTATAAATGATTTAGGTCTCAAGCAAGTGTCGAATACAGCTTTGTTCCGTAAAGGAAATATTTTAGTTCTATCACCATCTGTTCAAAACAAATCGAATACGTTCGAGTTAGGTGAATCCCTAATGAAAAAATACAATCCCGAAACAGACGAAGGTTATTTACTTATTCGGATAAAAGAAAAGTTTTTAATGGCTAAGCTACACCCATTTCAACGTAAAATGATGACAAAGGACACAGAAAAGAGTACAAAAAGTAAACCGTCTTTTTGGAAATTTAATGTAATTGAGTCCATCATTCCACGTATAGAAAATAGTGGTGACCGAGAGTTAACCTACAAAATACAAGCCCCTACTAAGAAACAACTTATCTCTTTTTTCAATAAAAATTAAACATACTCAAGTACTTGGAAAGTTTAAGCCATGTACTTGGGTTTTTTTTATTATCTCATCCTGTTTAAATGGATTGAAATTAGCCATATTAAAATGGAACGAATGATGGGAAGGAGATTTGTATGGGGAGAGATAATAAGCAAGGACAAAGTAATAACAAGGATACACTACCTCAAACACCAAAAAATCTAAAAATCAAACCAAGCGATATCCGAGAAGAATTCGCTAAGGAATTTGAAGAATTAGAAAAAAGTAAACCAAAAGCAAAAAGAAAATAAGCTTCATGAGTAACCCACTTATATTGAGTGGGTTTTCATGAAGCTTTAATCTTAATCTATTAAGCTTTTAATGCCTCTTTCACATATTGCTTCACTTGCTCGGACGTTTGCATAGCCAGAGCCTTTTCAGCAAGCTGTTTCATTTCTAGTTGAGTCAGTTGGTTTATCTGATTTCTTGCTTTTAGCATAGAAGGGGCACTCATGGAGAACTCGTCTAATCCTAAACCAAGTAATAATGGGATGGCGATTGAATCCCCTGCCATTTCTCCACACATACCTGTCCACTTTCCTTCAGCATGAGAGGCATCGATGACCATTTTAACTAAGCGTAAAATAGACGGATGATAAGGCTGATATAAATAAGCTACTGATTCGTTCATTCGATCTGCAGCCATCGTATATTGGATTAAATCATTTGTCCCAATACTGAAGAAATCTACTTCTTTGGCAAATTGGTCAGCCAGTATTGCGGTGGATGGAATTTCTACCATAATACCAATTTCTATATTATCCGATACTAATGTACCTTCCTGTTGAAGCAGTTCTTTCTCCTCAAGGAGTAGTTTTTTTGCTTCTCTAAATTCTTCTAGTGTCGCAATCATAGGGAACATTATTTTAAGATTACCGAAATTACTTGCACGTAGTAAAGCACGAAGCTGAGTTCTGAAAATAGTTTGTTCCTCTAAGCAAAGTCTAATTGCACGGAAACCAAGAAATGGATTCATCTCTTCTGGAAGATTTAAATACGGAAGCTGTTTGTCTCCACCAATATCCAATGTTCGAACTACTACAGGCTTATCGCCCATTTGCTCAAGTACCTCTTTATAAGCTTGAAACTGCTCTTCCTCTGTAGGTAATGAATCTCTTTCCATATACAGAAACTCAGTGCGGTAAAGTCCTATTCCTTCTCCACCGTTTTCAAGAACACTTGATACATCCTTTGGAGTTCCAATGTTTGCAGCAACTTCTACATGGATACCATCTAAAGTAATCGTTTGCTTATTTTTCAATAATGCAAGTTCTTTTTTCTCCGCATCCTGTTCATTTCTTTTTTCAACATAGCTTTCGATAACATCATTGGGAGGATTAATAATTACTTCCCCATTATCTCCGTCCACAATGATTAAATCGCCCTGTTTAATAGCAGTGGTAGCACTTTTGGTACCAACAACTGCTGGTATCTCTAAAGAGCGAGCCATAATAGCAGAATGAGAAGTGCGGCCACCCATATCCGTTGTAAAGCCTTTAGCAAAAGCTCTATTTAATTGAGCTGTATCTGAAGGGGCTAAATCGTTGGAGATAATAATTACCTCTTCATCTATTAGACCGATATTCGGAATTTCTACAGCTAACAGTCTTGCAATTACTCGTTTTGTTACATCTCTTATATCAGCTGCACGCTCACGCATATACTCGTTATCAAGCTGTTCAAACATAACAATTAATGTATCGGCAGTTTCTTGTAAAGCGGCCTCTGCATTTAATGCTTCGTCATTTATTTTACTTTCAACGGTACCTAATAACTCAGGGTCACTAAGAACGAGCAAATGTGCATCAAAAATTGCAGCATTTTCTGCTCCTAAGTCAATTTCCGCACGCTCGCGTATTTTTTGAAGCTCCTGTTTTGCAGCATCAACTGCTTCATGAAATCGAGCGACTTCCTCTTCTTTATTAGATACAGTGTTTCTTGAGATTGTTAAATCGGGTTCTGTCATTAAAAATGCTTTACCAATGGCTATTCCACTGGATGCAGCAATTCCTTTTACATTTACGGTCATGACTAAATAATCCCTTCAGATTTAAGGAAGCTTTCAATAGCCTCTAATGCTTCCTGTTGGTCTGTTCCCTCAGCGGATATAGAAATATCCCCTCCTTGACCAACTCCTAATGACATAACACCTAGAATCGATTTTAGATTAACTTTTTTCCCTTTATACTCCATGAAAATATCTGAAACATACTTGGAAGCTATTTGGACTAGCCCCGTTGCTGGTCTTGCGTGAATTCCTGATTCTGCTACTACTGTATATGTGTGATTAGTCATATTAAACTACTCCTTTAGATTTTTTTTTATTCTTTCTTAATGTCATTCCTTATATTACTAAGTATAAAGGAATCTAGCTAGAAATTTCTACTAATATGATAACTAGGTAAAGAAATCGATCTTTTTAGTTGCCTGTGTTTCCTAACTATTTTGAAATGAAACTATTTCTTTGATAAAACGTATTTGGTGTAGAGGTGATTGAAATTATGACAGATTCACAGGATTGGTTACAGACTGAGTTGGTAAAAATAGAGGCTTGGGAGAAGAATCAAGGGGACCTATGGTTTTGGGAAAAGCTAGGGCGATTGCCGTTTAAAATTATGGATAAATGGACTCCAAAATTTGTTCAAACAAAAATGGGTTCGTTAATTGATGAACTTGGTCAATATATACAAACGGGTGGCAGCTATTTAAGTTCAACAACTAAGATTAAATCCTATTATCCAAACATGGGAATGGAAAATATAGACGATGTAAAAGGATTGTCTATTTCAACAATGGACAAGGCTGTTGAAGGAATTACTAAAAACAGAAAAAATATCGCTACTGTCCAAGGCGCCGGAACAGGTATTGGGGGAATCTTTACGTTATCGATTGATATTCCATTCTTGTTAGGTTTACAACTGAAAACGTTACAGGATATTGCCATTTGCTATGGTTATGATCCCAATGATAAGAAAGAGCGCTTGTTCATTATAAAATCGCTTCAATTTGTTTCTTCTGATATTGTCGGTAAACAAGCTATTTTGTCTCAGTTATCTAAGTTTGATAAACAAGACGAAGAGACAAAACGTGAGGTTTTATCGGAAATTCAAGGCTGGCGTGAAGTGGTATTTTCTTACCGAGATCAATTTGGTTGGAAAAAGCTATTTCAAATGGTTCCAATTGCAGGGCTTGTATTTGGTGCATTTATTAATCGTTCCGCTATTAATGATATTGCAGAAGCTGGTATGATGCTTTATCGAAAGAGAAGAATTGTGGAAAGATTGAGCGAAGATAGCACGCAAAACCTCTCAATAAGAAAAAACGGGTCTAATGACACCCGGTCCTAAAAAAAATTGATTTCCGCTCCGGTCGGACGCTTTCCGTGGGCACGGCTCGAGCCTGTAGTCTCTCCCTCGTGCTGTCCCACAGGAGTCGCCGACCTGCGCTACAATCAACAAAACCACTTTATATTTAGGAAGTAAAAATACTATATCACATAAATAAGCAGTCTAGCTCTATCTTCATCCTAGAATATTAAGTCTACTTTCTACCTCTATCATTATACAGAAATTTTAATTCAAAAAAGATAGAATATGATTTGATCCATAAAATTTGCCCAATTTTTTTATTTTAGCAATAAGCTATGCCAAATCTCTTTGTGTAGTATTACACATCAATTGATTGGAGTGTAAGGTGGCGACTCCGGCGGGATAAGCGAGAAAGTCGAGACCCCGCAGGGAGCGAAGCGAACGAGGAGGCTCGGCCTCGCCCGCGGAAAGCGTCCACCTGGAACGAAAATCATAGGATTATTCATTCTTACAAGTCATTTTAACCCCGTGTTCATGGAACATTTTTATATACTTTCTTTTTAAAAAAGACCTATTTGAAAATCAAATAGGTCTCGCATTAATATAGAGAGAGGAATCTTAAAGTTCAATTACTTGGGGTTCTTCTCCTTTTGTATTCATTAATCGCATTTGTGTCGGAGTTACTTTTAAGATTAAAAGATCAGGATCTTCTGGACCGTCGAACCAGCCTTTCAAAGCCTTATTCCACACTTTTTCTTTCATAGCTTCGTCATCGGATTCAATAACTGTCCCTTCAATTTCTAAAAAACTGTCCCCAAATCCATGCCCATCATAGCCTAAAAGAATATGTGTATTTGGATTTTGCTTCAGCTCTTCCGCTTTATGTGTCTTTTTACTTGTCGCTGTATAGAGTGTAAAGTTATCGTTAAAGAACGTCATATAACGAGAATGTGGTTTATTTCCCTGAACTGTCGCCATTGTACCAATCATATTCTTATCTAGGATTTTTAGCGCTTCTTCTTTTGCGGTCTTTGCCATGTATAACACTCTCCTTTTCATATATCCTCTTTTGTATTATTCCTTTGTCTGCTCGTATTAAACATCTTACTTACCAAAATTTTAAAAATTGAATGGCACGGCTTCTACCCTTTTCGAGTAATTCCTGTTTCGTTTCTTCGCTCAAATCAAACTGCGTAGCTCCGTAATCCTCCACAGGTATAAATATAATGTTCTTTTCAATTTTCCTTGAAATGTATCTTTCATCATGTGCATTTTTCATAGTGGAAAATAATGCTTCAAATAAATGTAAGCCATTTCTTATTTTCCGAGGTTCCATCTCTTCTGATTTACTACTTAGCTTTAAGCCTAATATCGGTCTCTCTTTATTTCCATTGTCAAAAATCCACATTGGAAAATTACTTAACACACCGCCATCCACAATAATCGTATCAGCTGACGTAACCTTCAATTTGACTGGTTCAAAGAAAAAAGGAATACCACAGCTCATACGAAGAGCACGTGCAATTGGGAAACTTGCTGCTGATATACCGTATCGCTCTAGGTCATCTGGAAGAACCATCATTTTACCGTTTGTAAGATCAGAAGCAACTAATTTCAGCGAACCTGGTTCAATATCTGAAAAAGTATATACCCCTTTTAAAGCCAGCTTTTCTAAAAACCAATTTTCGAGCGTCTTTCCCTGATATAACCCTAAGCGCCAATAAAGATTAATCCATTTCATCAAAGGCAATGGGAGGATTGTTTTGCGTGGATCTAAAAGGGTTAAAGTATCAAGTTCGTTTAATAATTCCTCTATTTCTTTACTCGTAAATCCAGCAGCAATAAAGCAGGCAAGTATAGCTCCTGCACTAGTTCCTGCTACTCTTTTAAAACGATATCCTTTTTCTTCTAGCACCTGATAGGCTCCTACTAACGCAAAGCCTTTTAATCCACCTCCTGAAAAAACACCATCTATTAACAATTGAACATCCCCTTTTTTCTAGCTGTTGATACACTGTAAGAAAAAATAGGAAGAAATAGAACCTTAAAGTTTGGGCACATTAAAAAAAGCCCATTCCAAAACTAATACTGTCTTGTGAATGGGATTTTAATTATTGTCTTTGTTATTAATGTTTTTGTTTATTGGAATTAGCCTTTTCTTTAACTGCATCATTTTTCTTTTTTTGATTATCATTGTTTTGCACGTATACATCTAAGTCATCCGGACTGACATCATATCCGAAACCATATTCTTCACGGTCTAATGAATTACTTTTGTTTTTATTGTTTTTCTTCGGCATGTAAATTCACCTCCATGAAGAATAATGTGTGTAAGTTATTCGGTTTTATTCGCCCATTACTCAGGTGTGAATTATTATTTACTTTTACGTTCAATAGCTGCGTCTATATAAGCTTTAAATATACGTTTGGATGGTTCATCTCCATCTACTGCAAATTCCTCTGGATGCCACTGGAAGCCATAAACAAAGCTATGTTCCTTACTTTCCAAACACTCTACAATGCCATCCGTAGCTTTTGCAATTATTTTCAATCCTTCACCAATTTTGTTGACCGCTTGATGATGAAATGAATTCACTTTAAATTCTTCCTCTTGCAGAAAATCATAAATTCGATTACCCTTTTCTAGTTTTACCGGATGCGATCTATGCGTCCTAATAGCCTTTTGAAGATGTTGCATTACTGGTTCTTCCCGTTGCGAATGAATGGATTGATACAGAGATCCACCTTGAACAATATTTAACATATGTAATCCACGACATACACCGATATAAGGTTTATCTAATTCCAGCATTTTTTGAATAAGTTTGTATTCCATTTCATCTAATTGGGGAGTAATCTGCTTTAAATGTACATGTGGAACTTCATCATAATAACTCGGATCAATATCTTCTCCTCCTGTTACAAAAAGACCATCTAGCCGTTTACTTAGCTCATCTAGGTCTTCCTCAGGGACTAAAGGTATTAAGATAGGTATTCCCCCTGCTTGAACAATAGCATTTGCGTAAACTGGAGGCATAAAATAGCAGCCATCTGGTAGAACTTCTGTTGTAATTCCTATTATTGGTTTCATATATATTCTCTCTTCTCTCTCATAAGTATATTCTGTCTATATATACCCGCTTGTTCACGATAAAAAACGTAACGGACTATTCGAACAAATCCTTTCTTTTACGTTTGTTTTTATTTTTGAAGGGAATAATTGAAACAACTAAGTTAAAGGAGGAATTCATAATGGCTGATAAATACGAGAAAATAGATAATAAAATTGCTGGTCAAACTCAGCAGCAGCAACCAGGTATTGAAGAGGAAATGAATCCTGAGCCAATTTTTGATGACCCAAACTACAAAGGATCTGGAAAACTAACAGGAAAGGTCGCCTTAGTTACAGGTGGAGATAGTGGAATAGGACGAGCAGTGTCTATCGCCTTTGCTAAGGAAGGTGCGAATGTCGCAATTGTCTATTTAGATGAGAACGAGCAACAAGATGCGGATAAGACTGCAAAGCTTATAGAACAATATGGTGGAAAAGCCTTAGCGATTAAAACTGATTTAAGTGATGATGAAAACTGTCAGCAAGCAATAGAGCAAGTAATAGAGGAATTCGGACAGCTTAACATCTTAGTTAATAATGCTGGTAAGCAATTCCCTACCGAGGACTTTCTAGCAATAACGCCAGATCAATTGCAGGAAACTTTCTCTACGAATATTTATTCAATGTTTTATTTATCGCAAGCCGCACTTTCTCATTTGAAAAAAGGTGATACAATCATCAACACTTCCTCCATCACTGCCTATAATGGTTCACCAGAACTTATCGATTACTCTGCCACTAAGGGAGCTATAACCACCTTTACTCGTTCGTTGGCACTAAACCTAATCGAGAAAGGAATTAGGGTAAACGCAGTAGCACCGGGTCCGATTTGGACGCCACTCATCCCCGCTACCTTCGATAAAGAGAAAGTAAAACAGCATGGTTCCAGTACGCCAATTGGACGTCGTGGGCAGCCTGCTGAGAATGCACCAGCCTATGTATTTTTAGCATCTACTGATTCCAGTTATATGACTGGTCAAACGATTCATGTTAATGGTGGAGATTTTGTTGGTTCTTAATTTGAAAAAATGCCCAGAGTGAGTGAATTTTCCTCTGCGCATTTTTTTTATGTTTTTAATATCTTTTTACCTCGTAGCCCTGATGATTTTTGGTTTTGTTAATACTCTATTATTATCACAAGGAAAGTAGGGATGATTAGTATGTCAGGTAATAAAGGTTACGAAGGTACTGGTGGGTATGGTTCAAGCTTTACGCTGATTGTTGTTTTATTCATTTTGCTTATTATTGTAGGTGCCTCTTTTATGAGTGGCTATGGTGACTACGGTTATTAAAATGTGAATAGCAAGTTGACTGGTGCGAATCGCAAATCCAACCTGGAAAACCGCAAGTTGAATGTTGCAAATCTCAAATGAGATGATGAATTATTTTCTATAAAGAAAAACGAGATTCTCTTTTTGTAGAATCTCGTTTTTGTTTTATATATTCATTTTTGAAACTTTTTTACCATCAAACGAATATAACACCTGTTTCCCGTCAACGACCGTTTCCAAATGGACGGTCCGCCCCCATAATTGACGAATATACGGTAGAACATTTTCCAAATAATGAGGATCTAGTTCCGTTCCTTCATATCCGTGATGCAAATATAACTCACCAAGCCTCATATAATCCCCGTTTTCTACTACAATATAAGGAAAGCTTCCATTCACTCTCATAGACACAAGTTGGTCACGGACGTTTTCATAATCCTTATCCGTTATTTCATAGTTGCCATTCTTCTTCTCAAATAGATATAAATCTTCCTGTTTGACTAAGTCCTTAGTTAAGTAATTTCTAATAAATGATATGTCTGATTCTATTTCACGTACTTCAAACATTTTCTCCCTACCAGAATTAATTTCAATTCCTAAATCTTTCATTTCCTTTGTTGGATTATTATATCTCTTTTCTATATCTTCGAATATTTTCACACCTAAATAATATGGATTGATGCCTGTTTTGGAAGGCTGCACTACATTGGCATTTAACTTGGCAAATTCAATTGTTTCATCACTCGTTAAGTCCATTTCCCTTAATATACGTTGATGCCAATAGGAAGCCCAACCTTCATTCATTATCTTTGTTTCTAATTGCGGCCAGAAGTAAAGCATTTCCTCTCGCATCATAGTTAAAATATCCCGTTGCCACTCCTCTAACTCACTGCTGTATTCCTCTATAAAAAGAAGGAGGTCTTTTTCGGGTTTCGGAGGGAACTTTTTTCGATACGGAAGCACCAATCTTGTTTTATCTTCTCGATGATCCAATTTCCATAAATCATCATAATCTGTTTTTCTTACGATCTCTATTTCTTCCTCGTCATCGTAAACCGGCAATTTTGGTCTCATAATAGACGGATCGATGTGTTCTTGTATTGCTAATACGGCGTCTAAAAAACTCTCAACCTCGTCTTTTCCATATAGTCTCTCATAGGCTGCAATTCGTTCCGCCGTTGCGGTCATACTTTCCACCATATCTCTTCGTGTATTAGAGAAACGGACATTATGCTTGAAAAAGTCACAATGAGCGAGTACATGTGCAATAATAAGCTTATTTTGTATAAGGCTATTTGTATCCAATAAAAACGCGTAGCATGGATCCGAATTAATTACTAATTCATAAATTTGACTGAGCCCGAAATCATATTGCATTTTCATCTTATGAAATTGTTTACCAAAACTCCAATGGGCAAACCGTGTAGGCATGCCGTACGCACCAAAAGTATAAATGATATCTGCGGGGCAAATCTCATACCTCATGGGATACGTATCAAGACCGAACGAAGTAGCGATTTCAGTAATTTCCGCAATGGCATGTTGTAGTTTTCTTTCCATTACTTGGCTCCCTTTTGAAAAATACGCTTCAGCGCTTCGTAAACATCTTGGTTTTCCTTCAATACATAATACCTAAACTTGGGATTTTCGATTTTTTTATAGGTATTCATTAAGGTGGAATATCTGCTATGTGCATTTACTTCGCCGTAGCCAAAAATACTAGAAACATCCATTAATTCGTTCACTAGTTGAATACATCTCATATTATCACTCGTCATATTCTCTCCATCAGAAAAATGTACAGGATAAATGTTGTATCGAGAGGGACTATACTTCTCCTTAATGAGCTCTAGGGCTTTTGAATATGCCGAGGAGCAAATCGTCCCCCCACTTTCTCCTTTTGAAAAAAATGCTTCCTCCGTTACAACTTTCGCTTCCGTATGATGGGCAATAAATTCAATTTCCACCGTTTCATATTGGGAGCGTAAAAATCTTGTCATCCAGAAAAAAAAGCTTCTGGCACAATACTTTTCAAATTTCCCCATTGAACCACTTGTATCCATCATTGCTAACACAACTGCCTTCGATTCTGGCTTTACGACTTCATCCCATGTTTTAAAACGCAAGTCATCTTGATGAATAGGCATTATTTCAGCCTTCCCTTTCATTGCATTTCTCTTAATAGCTGTCATAATCGTTCGCTTTTTATCAATATTACCCATAAGACCTTTTTTCCGTATATCGTTGAAAGTGATATGTTCTGTCGTAATTTCCGCTTGTTCTTTCTCTTCTAAGTTAGGCAACTCCATTTGGTTAAAAAGCTCATACTCTATTTCTGCAATGGATATCTCCGCTTCATAATAATCTTGACCAGCCTGGTCGCCTGCCTGTTTCCCTTGACCTGCATTACCCTGTTCATCTCCAGAGCCTTTTGCAATAACGTCCCCTACTTGGCTATCTCCATTACCTTGCCCAACATGCTTAGATGAATCATAGTTATAGCGAATTTTATATTCATCTAATGAACGAATCGGAATTTTAATGACTTCTCGTCCATTAGACATAATGATATTTTCTTCACTGATTAAATCGGGCAAGTTGTTTTGAATCGCTTCTTTCACTTTCTCCATATGGCGTTGTTGGTCTTGATGTCCTTTTCGATGCAAGGACCAGTTTTCCTGAGAAACGACAAATTGTTTTGCTTCTTTATTCTCCATTTTTCTCAACACCTACCTATTTTTTATCATATGCCCGTTTGTCATTGTTATTGCAGATGAAAATGAAAATTGTTGAGGGTGATTATGAAGTAATAAAAAAAAGCATCCAAATACAGAATAACCGGTGATGGAAGTATAGAATCTATTCAATAATACTGCTGATTTCCGTTTCATGTAGACGCTTTCCGCGGGCGTGGCCGAGCCTCCTCGTTCGCTACGCTTCCTGCGGGGTCTCGACTTTCTCGCTTATCCCGCTGGAGTCGCCACATTTCACTCCAATCAATTAAGTAAGTAGTACTGATCAATAAGATATAGCAAAGCCTATCGCTTTGATGATAAGAGTATTCAAAGTTAATATAGAGATAAAACCGTCTGTTGAATTATGGATATTATTCTGTTATGAAGGATGAAGAAAGTAGATTTTTTTTATCTAGTGGAAATAAAGAGAAATAGTAAGTGTCTACTAAATAAAGAAGCGAGAAAGCGAACGAAATTGCATCTTCGAGAGCTTCTTATATGAATAAGAAAGTATCTTTTCTCTAGTTATCCAAAAACGCACTTACCTGTTTCAAAAAGTTGTAGGATGGCGACGGATAGGCAAACGCCATAAGATTATCGAAAAAAGGGATGCTGGTTGGTTGTGACAGACGTCACAACCAACCAGCATCCTTAAAAATTAACTCGGTAATCTATAGCAAAACGCCTATTCAAAGCCCTTCGAAAACGATAGAAACAGGTTTTACCAATCTTTTCGCTATATTATCCGTCCTTCATTTACGACTATCGATTAAGTAAACTGCCAACATATTTTAATAGCTCATTAGCTGATGTCGAATTATAGCCATGTTCATCTATTAATCTTGCCACTACTTCATTTACTTTCTTTAGATGTGCTTCATCAGGGGTTTTGGAGGAAGTTGTAATTTTTACGACATCCTTCAAATCAGCAAACAATTTCTTTTGGATAGCTTCACGTAATCGCTCATGCGAATTATATTCAAAACGTTTTCCTTTTCTAGCGTATGCCGATAATCTAATGAGAATTTCTTCACGGAATGCTTTTTTTGCATTTTCGGAAATACCAATTTGTTCTTCAATCGAGCGCATTAGTTTTTCATCGGGGTTCATCTCTTCCCCAGTTAATGGATCTCTCATTTTGTTCTTGTTACAGAAAGCCTCGACGTTATCCAAATAATTATTCATAAGTGTAATAGCTGACTCTTCGTACGAGTAAACAAATGCTTTTTGTACTTCTTTCTTTGCTATTTCATCGTATTCCTTGCGCGCAATTGCGATATAATTCATGTATTTCTCTTTATCTTCATCTGAGATCGATGCGTGCTGATCAAGCCCTTCCTTTAAGGCACGCAACACATCTAACGCATTAATCGAGGGCACTTCTTTACGAATAATAGCAGAGGAAATACGGTTGATCACATACCGCGGATCAATACCGTTCATCCCTTCGTTTTGAGATTCCTTCTTCAATTCCTCTACATCGATGTCATTAAAACCTTCCACATTTTCGCCGTCATATAGCCGCATTTTTTTTACGAGATCTATCCCTGTTTTTTTCGGAATCGCGAGTCTTGTCAGTATGGAAAAAATTGCAGCAGCTCTTAATGCATGTGGAGCAATATGAACATGTGTCATATCACTTTCTCTAATCATTTTTTCATATATTCGCTCTTCCTGGCTTACCTTCAGGTTATAAGGAATAGGCATGACAATAATACGAGAATGTAAGGCTTCGTTCTTTTTATTGGCTATAAATGTTCGGTACTCTGTTTCGTTCGTATGAGCTACGATCAACTCATCCGCACTGATTAATGCAAAGCGTCCTGCCTTAAAATTCCCTTCTTGCGTCAACGATAATAAATGCCAGAGAAATTTTTCATCCAATTTTAGCATCTCTTGAAATTCCATCATTCCTCGGTTTGCCTTATTCAATTCTCCGTCAAAGCGATACGCGCGAGGATCTGACTCCGAACCGTATTCTGCAATTGTAGAAAAGTCTATAGATCCTGTTAAGTCAGCGATATCCTGAGATTTGGGATCAGAGGGGGTGAACGTACCAATCCCAACTCGTTTGTCTTCAGAAAAGAAAATACGCTCCACCATGACATCTTCTACTCGCCCACCATATTCTTTTTCTAGCCTCATCGAGTTTAAAGGAGACAAACTACCCTCGATACGTATACCATATTCATCAAAAAAGTCTTGACGTAAATGCTGTGGGATTAAATGCAGAGGATCTTCATGCATCGGACAGCCTTTAATAGCATATACCGCTCCCTCGTCTGTACGAGAGTACTGTTCAAATCCCCGTTTTAAAAGTGTTACAATTGTTGACTTTCCTCCACTTACTGGTCCCATTAATAATAATATTCGTTTTCGTACATCCAACCTTCTAGCAGCAGGATGAAAATATTCTTCTACTAATCGCTCTAATGCTTCCTCTAATCCAAAAATCTCTTTTTCAAAAAAATTAAATTGTTTTTTGTTTTCTAGTTCTGTTAGTCCTGCATTTTTTATCATGCTATAAACCCGTGCATGTGCCGTTTGGGCAACCTCTGGACGTTCCTTCACAATCGCTAAAAATTCTCTAAACGTACCTTCCCACTTGAGCTGGTTCTCTTCTTCTCGGTAATTTCTTACTTTGTTTAAAATGTCCATGTTTCCCTCCATTCATGGGAGTTATTTATACCATAGTATGAAGTTTTAGAAATTATGATACCAATTTCTCTACACGAATAAAGCATCTCTTAGCAAAAGAAGAGATGCTTTACTCATTGTTTATGGGGTTGTTCACATTAGAATAACCGATTGTAGAATTTTATTCTTTTATTTTCCTTCTCTTAATTCCCCAAACTACTAAAGCAGCAATAACTGCTAAAAGCACTAAAACGGGTAAATTTCCTACTAGAAATACTATTATTCCTGAGCCTATCGACAAAAGTGAATTTGTACTAGTTATAAATTGCTTTTTTGTTTTTTCCCATGTATTTAAATCTTTGTTATCTATTTCAGGAATGATGACACGGCTTTCATTCATAGTTAATTCGATTGTGGAAAAGGATGTTTGGTTTTTTAAATAATTTATTTTACCTACTAATACTTCTATTTCTTCTTGGACCTTTGCTAAGTCAGTGGAAATTTTAAGTAAGTCCTCTGTTTTTTCTGCATCCTTCATAAACGCTAGTAAGCGCTCCTCCACTGCACGTTTAGATTTTACTCGGGAGCTTAAATCTACGTATTGCTCAGTTACATCCTGTCCTGTTACATTTTTCTCCAAGACTTTGGCAACTTCTTCCTCTGCTTCGGACAAAAATGTTTCAAAATGCTTCTCTGGAATTCGCACCACCATATTCCCAGTACTTGTTTCGTCAGATTCCATATACACATTGGATTCTACAATATAACCATCATACTTCTTCACCTTTAGCTCCATATTATGCTGAGCCTTTTCTAAGTCCTTTACACTCGTGCTTATTCTAGCCTGATGAATAATCATTCGATTGTTAGGTGCTGCGGTATCCTCTTTTGCACTTTCTTGTTCTACGTCTGCTTCTACACTTTTTGCTTCTTCAGTTGCAAATTCAGCTGAATCAGATGCACTTTCACTTTCTTCAGTACTCATTTTAGCTGAGTCTTCATTACTACTACAGGCTGCTAATAACCCGAAAAGGCTTATAGTGACTAACAATAACCACACTTTCTTCAAAATATAGTTTCCCCCTTATATATATATCTGAATAATCAGACGAAAAACATTGGAAAGAGTTTCATTTCACTTTCACAGTACACTACTATGCTAATGAAGTACTCAGTTAGCAGATGAGAAATTTTTACTTTTTTCACAAAAACACTTAAATAGTTTTAATATTTCGATAGAATAGAAGAAGAAACCGAGGAGGTATTTAAATGGGAAAAGCAATCGATCGGGTTATTCGTTATAGGGGAACCAAGTTGAATACAAAAGGTTGGTTACAAGAAGCGGCACTTCGCATGCTTATGAACAATTTAGATGCGGAAGTGGCTGAGAATCCGGACGAGTTAGTTGTCTACGGAGGGATTGGAAAGGCTGCTCGTAACTGGGATGCATTTGACGCAATAGTTCGCTCTTTAAAGGAACTAGAAAATGATGAAACATTGCTTGTTCAATCTGGAAAGCCGGTAGCAGTATTTAAGTCTCATATCGACGCGCCACGTGTATTGATAGCAAACTCAAATTTAGTACCAGCCTACGCAACATGGGAGCTTTTTCATGAACTCGATAAAAAAGGGTTAATGATGTATGGTCAAATGACTGCTGGCAGTTGGATTTATATTGGCTCGCAAGGAATTGTTCAGGGCACCTACGAAACTTTTGCTGAACTTGCAAAACAGCATTTCAATGGAACATTAAAAAACACCATTACGCTAACGGCAGGTTTAGGTGGTATGGGAGCAGCACAGACATTAGCAGTTACGATGAATGGTGGAGTATGTATTGCTATTGAAGTAGATGAAACGAGAATAGATAGACGCATTGAAACACGGTATACAGATTTGAAAGCGCATACATTAGACGAAGCAATTCAACTTGCAGAACAAGCAAAATCGGAGGGTAAACCTCTATCTATAGGGCTTGTTGGAAATGCGGCAGATATTCTGCCTGAAATGATTGCTCGTGGGTTTGTACCAGATGTATTGACCGATCAAACTTCAGCGCACGATCCATTAAATGGCTACATCCCTTCCCAAACCTCTTTGGAGGATGCAGCAGCTTTGCGTAAAGAAAATCCTGATGAATATGTCAAGCTATCAAAGACCTCTATGTCCACTCACGTACGTGCTATGGTCGAGTTAATGGATAAAGGAGCGATAACATTCGATTACGGGAATAATATTCGCCAAGTAGCCAAAGATCAAGGTTTTAAGAGAGCGTTTGACTTCCCTGGATTTGTCCCTGCTTATATCCGGCCACAATTTTGTGAAGGCAAAGGTCCCTTTAGATGGGTTGCATTGTCGGGTGATCCTGAAGACATATATAAAACAGATGAAGTAATTTTACGTGAGTTTAGTTATAACACTCATTTATGCAATTGGATTAAAATGGCTCGTGAAAAAATCCAATTCCAAGGATTGCCTTCCCGTATATGTTGGTTAGGTTATGGGGAACGTGCGCGCTTCGGGAAAATTATTAATGATATGGTCGCTTCTGGTGAACTGAGTGCACCTATAGTAATTGGGAGAGATCATCTAGATTCAGGGTCGGTTGCCTCGCCTAATCGTGAAACAGAAGCGATGAAAGACGGTTCTGATGCAGTGGCAGACTGGCCAATACTTAACGCCATGATTAATGCTGTCGGCGGAGCAACATGGGTTTCTGTGCACCATGGAGGCGGAGTAGGAATGGGATACTCTATTCATGCTGGTATGGTCATAGTTGCTGATGGAACAAAAGAAGCTGAAGCAAGATTAGAACGAGTGCTCACTACAGATCCAGGTATGGGGATTGTCCGTCATTTCGATGCTGGTTATGAGCTTGCAGAAAAAACTGCACGCACGAAAGGCGTTCACATCCCAATGATGGAAAAGGAGGACTAAAATATATGAGTAACGCTATTTGGATCAAACATGCATCTCAATTAGTTACCATGGCTAGTGAACATAAGGGTCCACGAACGAAAGTAGCCATGAGTGAGCTTTCTATTATAGAAGATGGAAGTATATGGTTAGAAAATGAAGTAATTCAAGCTATTGGCACAACAGCGGAGCTACAAAGAAAGTATGCAAATCGTCTAGATGAAGCCGAAATCATTGATGCATCCGGTAAACTCGTTACTCCTGGACTTGTTGATCCGCATACTCATGTCGCATACGGAGGAAGTCGTGAGCGCGAATTTGAATTGCGTTTAGAAGGAGCTACGTATATGGACATTATGAATGCCGGCGGAGGTATCCATGCGACTAGCCGAATGACTCGGGAAGCTACCGAAGAGGAGATTTTTTTCCAGACAGAGAAACGACTAGACTCATTTTTAGCTCATGGCGTAACTACTATTGAAGGAAAGAGTGGATACGGTTTAAATGTTGAAACGGAGCTAAAACAGCTTCACATAATGCAGCGATTGCAGAAAGAACATCCAATAGATATTATTCCGACCTTTATGGGTGCACATGCTGTTCCTGCGGAATTTAAAGGAAAGGAAGATCAATACGTTGATTTGATCGTGAATGAAATGCTCCCTAGAGTGGCTGAAGAAAAGTTAGCCCAGTTTAATGACGTCTTCTGTGAAATAGGCGTTTTTACCCCAGAGCAATCAAAGCGAATTTTAGAGGCTGGTCAAGCTTTTGGTCTACTCCCTAAAATTCACGCAGATGAGATAGAATCTTATGGCGGAGCGGAGCTTGCAGCTGAAGTGGGTGCTATTTCCGCAGAGCATTTATTGAAAGCATCGGATATCGGTATTGCCGCAATGGCAAAGCAAGGGGTCATCGCATGTTTGTTACCCGCAACAGCTTTGTATTTACGAGAAACTGCTGCGAGAGGCAGGGCAATGATTGACGCTGGTGTACCAGTGGCGATTTCAACCGATTGCAACCCTGGTTCCTCCCCTACAACGTCCATGCCACTTGTGATGAATTTAGCTTGTATTTTGATGAGACTTACTCCTGCTGAAAGCTTATGTGCAGCAACATACAATGCAGCTTGCGCTATAAAAATGGAGGACAAAGTCGGCTCTTTAGAGATTGGAAAACAAGCAGACATTGTGCTCTGGGATGTTCCAAATTACCAGCAACTGCAGTATTTATTTGGAGTAAATCATGTAAAGAGCGTGTGGAAAAAAGGAGTTAAGGTGGTCGGGTAACATTGAAATTAATTCAACTGGGAAAGAAAGTGATAAATCTTGATTAGCTTAAAAGGTAATGGTCTGACTCTGGAACATATGCGTGCAATTTTATATCAGGATGAACAGATTATTATAGATGATTGTGCGAAAGAAAATGTGGTGAAAAGTCGGAAAGTCGTGGAACGGGTTGTAGAAGAAGGTCATACCGTCTACGGTATAAATACTGGCTTTGGAAAATTTAGTGATGTGAGTATAAACGAATCCGATGTTCATGCACTGCAACAACATCTAATTAGATCCCATGCATGCGGTATTGGCGAGCCATTCGATGAAATTGTGTCACGTGCAATGGTTGTACTTCGATTAAATGCATTACTCAAAGGTTTCTCCGGTATTCGTTTAGAAGTATTAGAGCGGTTGACATATATGGTCAACCATCATATTCACCCAGTAATCCCTCAGCAAGGGTCACTTGGAGCATCCGGTGACCTTGCTCCTCTCTCACATCTTGCACTAGTTTTGATAGGAGAAGGATTCGTTTGGGACGGTAATCAACAAATTCCAGCTCATTTGGTTTGGGAGAAACATAATATAACCCCCATTGTATTAGAGGCTAAAGAAGGATTGGCATTGATAAATGGAACGCAAGCGATGACTGCTCAAGGAGTTGTCAATTGGTTAGAATCCGAAGCACTTGCCTATCAAAGTGAATGGATTGCTGCCCTGACAATGGAAGCCCTGTACGGCATTACAGATGCTTTTCATCCAGCTATTCATGAAGCACGAGGCTATCCCGAGCAAGTAGACGTTGCAAAAAGAATGCTTAGTTGGCTTAAAGGCAGTCAATTAGTTACTAAACAAGGGGAAAAACGTGTGCAAGATGCTTACTCTATAAGATGTATACCGCAAATTCATGGAGCAAGCTGGCAGGTACTTTCTTATGTAAAAGAAAAAATAGAAATTGAGATAAACGCAGCTACGGATAACCCGTTAATTGTTGAAGATGGAAAAGTGATTATTTCAGGAGGAAACTTCCATGGTCAACCAATTGCATTTGCCATGGATTTCCTCAAGGTTGCGATGGCTGAACTTGCAAATGTATCGGAGCGTAGAATAGAACGATTAGTTAATCCACAGTTAAATGAGGGACTCCCTCCTTTTTTAAGTCCACAGCCTGGATTACAATCTGGAGCTATGATTTTGCAATATGCAGCTGCAAGTCTCGTATCGGAAAACAAAACCTTGGCCCATCCTGCTTCTGTGGACTCTATACCCTCCTCCGCAAATCAGGAGGATCATGTAAGTATGGGAACAATCGGAGCAAGACATGCCTATCAAATCATTCAAAATAGCCGAAGAGTCATCGCAATTGAGGCCATTTGCGCAGTACAGGGAGTAGAATATAGAGGGAATAACCTCATATCCCCTGCTCTACGAAACAAATGGCAGGAAATACGAGACATTGTCCCCTCCATTATAGAAGACCGTATTTTTAGTATTGATGTAGAAAAAATGTCTATGTATTTAAAAAAAGATACATTTCATATTCAAAATGTAGCTACCAATTCCTAATCGGAAAAGGTAGCTTTATTTTTTATCTTTCTGTTACAAATATGTAAATAATGTAACAGGCATATTTTTTATCCTAAATAATGTTTAGTGCTCAATACTTCTGGGGTACCTATTCATTAGAACACTACTAAACAATAAAATTATAATAAATGGAGGAATACAAAATGATGAAAAATTCTGTTGCAGGACAAAAATGGTGGAAAATCGGAGCAGCTGCATTCTTATCTGTAGGTTTATTAGCAGCTTGTGGTGATGGGGAAAACGAGTCGGATGTAGACGACAATTCAGAACAAGAATTAGAACAAGAGCTTGAAGAAGAAGATCAAGACGGAGAATAAAAGTTCAACTGAATAGAAGTTCACCAAAATTTTTAGAGAAAAAGGCATGACCCTTACTTTCTTCGTAAGGGTCATGGCTTTTTATTTACATGGACAGGTTCCTTTCCCATTTAGTTTATTGCATTTTTTACATTTCTTTTTGGATATCCTATTCACTTCCTTTTAATGATTTAACCTAAAATATGTTGGTATCGGATTGTCCTATTACTCCTATTATTCGACACACCAATTAATTAATCGCTGTGGATAAGGTTATACACAACTAAAATGAGAATATTTCTATACTAATGACATTAAAATAATATTAATCCACATATTATCCACTGTAATTGTGGATAAGAAATAAGATATTAACATTTCTTTAACTGATATAGCCAAATCAGAAGTTAAATTAGGATTATTTTAGACAAAACATAAAAAAATTCTATTTTATTCTTAGAATAACGCTTTTAGAACATCATATAGTTAGTTTTTTAGAGAAATGTTTCGACAAAATTCGAGTTTTTTAAAAATGTGGATAACTTTATACACAAAATCCACGTTGGTATATATCATTTCTTCACTCCTATCAACAAGTTGTTAACATATTATCCACTTTTATCTGTGGATAATGGAACAGTTGTTCTTACGGGTGATATTTGTTAAATTAATCTTACAAAAGTTAATTGACTATATTGCTTTATAAAATTGAGAACGGAGGTGCTAGGGTTATGAATAGAATGTCTGATGATCTTCTAATCGAGTCTTACTTGTTGGCCAAAAAACTACAGCTTAATCCAGAATTTCTAGAACTGTTAAAATCCGAAATAGCTCGCCGCAGCCTATCCATCCAAAGCGCTAGCTAACAATTCTTAAGCTGAGGAATATCCTCAGCTTTTTTAAAGCATAAAAAAGCCGGTGGAATTTTCCACCGACCTGGTTTTTATTAGCTATATTGATTTCCGTTCATTTGTGATTGGGCTTGAGCTACTAAACGCTTAGTAATTTCTCCGCCAACGGAACCGTTAGCACGCGCTGAAGCTTCTCCTCCAAGTTGAACACCGAATTCTTGTGCGATTTCATATTTCATTTGGTCAATAGCTTGTTTTACGCCTGGTACTAGAAGTTGATTGTTGTTTGGCATGTTGTTCACCTCCTTGTAACGTTATATTGTGTTTTTTTTCATCATTTATACCACCATATAAAACAGGAGATTTTGTTAATATTTTTCAAGTATGCTTAAATTTACTTTTCAAGGATTTGATTAATCACTTCATTGGCTTTACTATTGTTTAAATTTTTATAAATGCAGCTTGCTGGTGAATCTCTGAGTGTCTCAGTAAAGGCATTCGCCATTTCTGCTTCTCCTGCTACATGAAACTCACGCCAGCCTCGTTTTTTCTTTAGCTGCTCAATGGTGGTTCTCATCCCTTTGTAAAAAGTACTCGCATTCACTCTGTATTGTGGTTCCAGCACAGCTGTTTTGCTGTCAGCAGCTGCTCGTTTTCCACGACTATCTAATTTGACCTTTTCATTCCACGTTTCTGAAACCGGGTCATATTTGAATGTTACATCGTCACGAACAAATCCTAATGCCGTATCTAAAATACGAACTTCTCCAAAGCTCGGCATGATTATACCTGCTTCTGGATATGCTTTATACATATACTCGAGTTGCTCAGTGACAGGATGGTTTTCCCAATAGAAATTAGTTTTAACTGGCACCTGCACATAATGTACAGACCATAATTCATCATTTGCACCACTAGCAAAAATGACGGCACCTTTACGTAACTCCAATGAGTTTTTTTCCATTTCGTTTTTTACTTTTTCCTTCACATGATTAAATGCTTTTAATTCCTTCTCATCACCTGAAGCTTCTATATATTCTCCGATACGCTTCAAACCACTTTTCAGATGAATCGCCCAAGCACCATTTAGTTGCTCAGGATCAGCCGGATTGGTATTCAAATAAATACTCAAAACACTTCGATCAATAGTGGTGTATGCTTTCAACGCTTCAATTTCTTTATTTATCGTCATTCCATCTTCCTCCTTCGTCTAGTTATTTGTAGTATCACCTTCGATTAAAGGATTACACCGAAAAAAGAATGATTAAATTTTGTAAAATTAAGTAATACACACTGACATTCCATAAAAAACGCACCGACTACAATAAATCGGCACGTTTTGTCTTCATTCCTGTTCCCTTTTTATTAAATAATCCATTAATCCCATCGCACTTACTGCTAAATCTAATTGGATTAATCTAAAGACATGATGATTTTCTGGAATACCTTGATTTCTCAAATGCTCTTTCACTAGCTTGCCTAGTCTAGTTGCTAACTCTTCGTGTCCCTTTTCCTCCGAGAACACAGCCTCTGCTTCTGAGATAAAAATATTTAACCACATCGATACTTGAGAAAGTGCTTCTTCGGGAGTATCCGTCATTCCAAAATGTCCATAATAAATATATTGGAGATCCATTGAAGCAAAAAGCACTATTGCTTTTTGCATAGCAGCTGGATTAAATTGATTTGGTGATGTGGATGGTAAGAAGAAATTTACGCCATCGGCTGCTAATTGTTCGTAGCGAACACCTACCGTATCACCTGTAAACACACCATTACTAATTGGATCATATATACTAAAATGATGATTAGCATGACCAGGAGTATCAAAAAACTTTAGGATACAAGTCTCCCCAATCTTTAATAAATCTCCATCATTTTTTATAATCATTCGCTCTGTTGGAATTGGAATAATAGGATCGAAAAATTCTTCAAACTTAGTCCCATAAACAGCTTTTGCACCAGCTCTCAGTCTTTCTGGCTCTGCCAAATGCCTTGCTCCTTTCGGATGAACAACCACTTGGGCATTTGGACACTCCTCTAATAGGAGACCTGCACCTCCTGCATGATCCAAATGAATATGTGTAACGATTATGTATTTTAATTGGTCTAGGGAGAATCCTAAAGCTTCTAGACCACTTTTCACATACTTTACAGACGGGCTTGGACCTGTTTCTACTATTGTAAGATACTCCTCATCAATGACATACGTGCCAGTACGTTCCGTCTCTCCCATATCAAATCCATCGATTAAATAAATTCGTTCATTAAGTTTTTTCGGATAACTGTTTCCCATTTTCCTTTCCCTCCATAGTTATATTTGAATATTGCGTAAATTACTCCATTTATTTATTTTACCATTGTTCTTCTGAATAACTAAGCAACTGCAATAATAAAAAAACCTACTGCTTAAATTGGCAGTAGGTTTGTCCATATCATTACTAACTAGTGTAACGTATTTAGTTTCTGTATATTTTGTTGCAGCTGCTCCTGAAGTGTACTTATAGGCTCCAAGTCCCCTCTGCTTTCTAATGCCATCGCTACGGATCGATTAGCTCGTTCAATCATATCCTCAGCATTTTGGATAGACCTTTCAGTAGGATTGGTTAAAGCTTGACCAACAGCGAGTGTAACATTATCCACAGAATTGTGTAATCGAGCAATAACATTATCTTCTTTCCAACTCACTTGAGTATGATCCATATTAAAGTCCCCCTTATCTATTGTTAGGATTACTATGGCAACTTAAGCCTATATTTATTCACTGGTGGATTAACATGGCAGTTAAATAATGACTCATATTCTTGTTGTATCAGGAAACACTATCTATAGAAAGAGCTTGAAAATAATGAGGAGGAAAAGTTATGCCCAAAACCAGACGCGGCCCTAATGATCGTTCGAATAGTGAAGAAAGACTTAAGAAAACAATTAGACATATGGAAGCTGCTGAAATAGCGAGAGAATATGCCCCAGCAAAAGACCTTGCGGGAATTGAAAAGAAAAATGAACAACGTGCAAAAAGCATAGAAGAACTGGAGAAAGAAATAAAGGCAGCAGATAATTTAGGATTAAAAGGATACCTATAACACTTTTAGCTAGCCAGATATGGGATATATCGGGGCTGGCTTTTTTAATTACATAAATTGAAACTATTTTTAACTTCTTTTCGTAGAGAAGTTGAGGTGATTGAATGAAAAAAATAATTGAAATAATTGGAATAATTTTTATAGGATTAAGTATTGTTATTGCTTATTTTAATTTAGAAAATTTTCCAGAGAATATCCTAACGTACATACTAATCATCTTGTTAGTCAGCTATCCACTCTATCTTTTGGGACATCGATTACGTAAAACTTTAATAATCTTCAAAGAGAGGGTTCTAAAGTGGTCTATCGCTTATGTGTTCGTAGCAATGTTCATTCCACTTCTATTTATCGCTTATACAAATTATGAAGAAATAAAATCAGCGACTTTTAATGATCACTTCATCCTATTTGAGTCTAGTTCCTCAGTAAATGGAGAAGGTATTTCTCTTGGTTTTATGTTGGCTCTAATATTATTTGTGTGGATACGTATATTTAGTACGGATATACGTCGGAAATGGATACCAAATTTATTAATATTAGTTTCACTAATTGCATTTTGCACCTCTTTGTATGTGTTATGGGAAGATTATAGAGGAATTGATGCAGACAGAGGTTTAATCACTAATAAATGGAACGCTGTAGAAGAATCTATTCCTTGGGAGAATGTCACTCGAATTTATATAGACCCTTATGTTCACTATGCTCGTTTAAGTAATAAAAATGACGAAACACATATTGCCTGGACAATGGTAATAGAATCTGATTCAAATGAGGACGTACTCTATAGGTTTCAAAATTTGTACGAACATGACCTTCACGTAGGCAATCAAGTTAAAGAAATTGCGCAGGATAATAATATCCCATTCCTAATTACTAATATGACAGAAGACGAACGGAAATGGTATGAGTTCGAATTGGAATTAGAGAACCTTCCTAAAGAGCCCTTCCATGAATTCTTTCAATTTAAATAAGTAAACCCTTTAAAACGAAAATAAACACGCTTTTTCAATCGATTACATAAATTGTAGAGATAGGAAAAGGAGGACTGTTTAGTCATGATTAACCTAGAACCAATTAATATTGAGGGATATACTTTTTTATCGATTTCTGTGGAGCTGCCTAAAACAAATTTACTCGTTGTTACTAATGACAAAGGGTATATAATGTGCGGCGCTCTAGATGTTGCATTACTTAATGAGAAATTGAAAGATCGAAAGGTCATTGCTGGAAGAGCTGTCGGAGTAAAAACAATTCACCAGCTTCTAGATGCTCCACTCGAATCTATTACCTATGAAGCAGAGGAACTCGGTATCACCAAAGGAATGATAGGAAGAGAAGCTCTATTAAAAATGATATAAAAATATATTTTAATTCCAAAGGCTACAGAACAACATACCGTTGTTCTGTAGCCTTTTGGCATGCCTAATTATTCCTAGATCCCCATCGTTTCCAGTAAAATTCACAATTACGTTACCAATTTTATTTAATTTGTTCATATCTTCATGAACGTTTTGTGAAGTCGCGTTTTATCATTTTGTATTTTCAATCCATGGTAATAAGATAGAGGCATACAGAGATGACTTCTGTCTATGACGTTAATACTTAAATATTTTAGGAAGGGGTAAAACGATGAAGTTAAAAATGAAATGGATTCTTTTAACGATGGTTATCACTATTTCCACCGTGTTAACCGGTTGTGAACCATTATTAGTTTTAGATCCGAAAGGCCCTCAAGCAAAAACACAAGCTGACGATATAATGTTATCTATTTGGCTGATGTTGGGCATAGTTGTTGTCGTTTTAGCTATATTAGTGTTTGTTCTATTAAAATACCGTGCTTCTAATCAACCAAAAGATTACGAGCCACCACATATTGAAGGAAACCATCTAGTTGAAGCAATTTGCGTAGGTATTCCTATTCTTATCGTTATCTTCCTATCTATCGTTTCTGTGAAAAGTAACTATGAAGTAGAAGCAACTCCCGCAGGCTATGAAGACCAAGAGCCTTTAATCATCTATGCTTCTTCATCTAACTGGAAATGGCATTTTAGTTATCCGGAGGAAAATATCGAAACAGTAAACTATTTATATATCCCTGAGGATCGCCCGATAGAATTTAAACTCTATTCCTATGGTCCAATCACAAGCTTCTGGATTCCACAGCTTGGCGGGCAAAAGTATGCAATGTCTGATATGATCACAACTTTGCATTTAGCGGCAGATCAGCCTGGCGAATTCATGGGTAGAAATGCTAACTTCAGTGGAGCTGGATTTGCTGAAAATACATTTGAGGTTACTGCAATGACACCTGCTGAGTATCAGGAGTGGGTGGAGGAAGTACATGAAACTGCTCCTCGTCTAACAGAAGAAAAGTTTGAAGAATTGATAGAGCCAGGACATCTTGGTCGCTCCACTTATACAGGTACACACTTAGAATTTGCTCCTCCGCCTGAACATGATCATGGTTCATCAGATACTGAAGTGGAAGAAGATTCACATTCAGAAGATCATGAAAAACACGATTCACAGGATACAAATGAGCACTCAAATCACTAATGCACGATAGCTACACACTATTGTTTTGAAAGGAGTTACAAGAAGTATGGATTTCTTTGATCGCTTTGCAGTACCACATCCAAGCTTTTTAATATATGCATCCATGGTTGGTATTGGACTAACTATGCTTGCGATTGTTGTAGGAATCACCTACTTTAAGAAATGGGGATATCTATGGCGTGAATGGATTACTACTGTTGACCATAAACGAATTGGTATCATGTATTTACTATCCGCATTACTAATGCTGTTCCGCGGTGGTGTAGATGGAATTATGATGCGTTATCAACTTTCTATGCCTGAAAATACATTTTTAGATTCACAACATTATAATGAGGTCTTCACTACTCACGGGGTAGTAATGATTCTATTTATGGCTATGCCGTTCATTATATTTTTCTTTAACTATCTTGTTCCACTACAAATTGGGGCACGAGATGTAGCATTTCCGCGTTTGAATGCGTTAAGTTTTTGGTTATTCTTTATGGGTATGGGATTATTTAATATCTCGTTTATAGTAGGTGGATCACCTGATGCAGGCTGGACCTCATACTTCCCACTAGCAGGTAATGAATTTAGTACGTCTGTTGGGACGAACTATTACATGATTGCTATTCAAATAGCTGGTATCGGTACTTTAATGACTGGTATTAACTTTATTACAACTATTTTAAAAATGAGAGCACCTGGCATGACGCTTATGAAAATGCCAATGTTCACTTGGTCTGCTTTCATCGCTAACGTTATCATTGTTTTTGCATTCCCTGTATTAACCGTATTATTAGCAATGGGAACAATGGATAGACTATTTGGAACAAACTTCTTTACTACCGATAATGGTGGTATGGATATGCTTTGGGCTAATCTGTTCTGGGTATGGGGACATCCGGAGGTATATATTTTGATATTACCTGCCTTTGGTCTTTACAGTGAAATCATTCCAACGTTTGCACGACGTAATCTGTACGGTTATACGTCAATGGTAGCATCAATGGTCATTATTTCTTTACTTTCATTCTTCGTATGGGCTCACCATTTCTTTACAATGGGGCAAGGTCCATTAGCAAATAGTATATTCTCTATTTCAACTATGGCGATTGCTGTTCCAACAGGTGTGAAAATATTTAACTGGCTATTCACCTTATGGAAAGGGAAAATTGAATTCACTACACCTATGCTTTATTCAGTGCTCTTCATACCACTGTTTACATTAGGTGGTGTAACTGGTGTAATGCTAGCGATGTCAGCAGCTGACTATCAGTATCATAATACGATGTTCCTAGTTGCTCACTTCCATAACGTAATTATTCCAGGTGTTGTTTATGCAATGCTTGCCGGTCTAACTTTCTATTGGCCAAAAATCTTTGGTTTCATGTTGAATGAAAGACTTGGTAAATGGACTGCATGGACACTTTCAATCGGCTTTGTATTAGCCTTTATACCAATGTATATCACTGGTTTAGACGGTCAGGCACGTCGTATGTATACGTACTCTGAATCTACTGGTTTTAGTTTATTGAACATGGTTTCATTTGTCGGTGCTGCAATTATGGCAATTGCCTTTGTTCTACTTGTCTATAACATTTACTATAGTATTCGATATTCTCCAAGAAATATCGGTAGTGACCCTTGGGATGCGCGTTCACTTGAATGGGCTACGCATACTCCAGTTCCAGAATATAACTTTGCGATTACACCACAGGTTGCTTCTACACAAGCATTCTGGGACTCAAAGAAAAATGGACATGAGTTATTTAAAGGCGATATAGAAAAAATTCATATGCCTAATAATAGTGGTTTGCCATTTATCATGAGTTGTATATTCTTCGTATTTGGCTTTGCTATGATCTTTAGTATATGGCCGTTAGCAATCATCACCTTAATCGGTATACTAGCTTGTATGACATACCGTTCATTTGAAAAAGACCATGGAAGATATATTTCTGTAGAAGAAATTAAAGAAACAGAAAAAAGATTGCGAGGTGCTAAAAATGAAGGTAGATAACTCGCTTCCACTTGAATACAGTACGGAAGAAAACAACCTGAAAATCCTAGGTTTTTGGATCTTCATTGGTGCTGAAATTATGCTTTTCGCAACACTTTTCACCGCATACTTTACATTAGTAAATCGTACCGGCAATGGACCAACTGGTGCTGAGATTTTTGAAATTACACCAGTTCTAATAGAAACTATTTTGCTTTTGACAAGTAGCTTTACCATTGGTCTTGGTATACATGCTATGCGTTTAAATAAGAAAAAAGCAACAATGGGATTCTTTATCGTCACATTGATATTAGGATTAGCTTTCCTAGGAGTAGAGATTTATGAGTTTACTCATTATGTACATGTTGGTGCAGGGCTTCAAGTTAGTGCATTTACTGCAGCTCTCTTAACAACTTTAGGAACGCATGGTTTGCACGTTACATTGGGACTATTCTGGGGATTCTTTATCCTACTACAAATTAAAAAACGTGGTTTAACTCCAGAAACAGCTAATAAGTCATTTATTTTCTCACTTTATTGGCATTTCCTAGATATTATTTGGATTTTCATCTTTAGCTTCATCTACTTGAAAGGAATGATGTAATATGAAAGAATTATTCCCTATTAAACAAGTAATGGGCTTTGCATTTTCCTTAGTTCTAACTGTAGTGGCACTATTAGTTTACTTTACTGACATGTCCTACACTGTGGGTATGACAGTGCTTCTAGTAACTGCTTTCGTTCAAGCAGGACTACAGGTAGTTGTATTTATGCATGCTGGAGAGACGAAGGATAAAGGTTCAATCTATCTTAATATCTACTATGCTCTACTCATTGCTTTAGTTACTATTTTCGGTACACTACTTGTGCTCGTTTGGGATATGTAATAAAAACGGAAGGAAATAAAGGAGGATCACGACTGTTGTCATGATCCTCCTTTTTTAATACAAAAAAGAGCGTATTTTAAACGCTCTCTTTTTTTAATTTACTAGAGTTTAAAAGCATTTCTTCAGAAGCGACTAGAATCATTCCGATTAGGAATATAAATACCGCTCCCATAACAACGCCTATTCCAACACCTATAGCTGTACTAAATTCACTGATTAATGCTCCGTATAAAAAGATAGCAATTCCTATTGTAAGTAAAGTAGCACCGACATATTTAGTAGCGTGCAACATTTTAGTGTAGTTCTCCATATTGTAACACCCCTTTATGCTTATATTATCCATCACGTTCACAAAGTTGTCAATTGTTTTTGTCTAATTTGTGAACTACTGGCAGTATAAGCAATACAAAAAGGATTACATCTCCTATCAAGATTAATTCAAATTTATTAACTTCAATTCTTTTCGATATCCCATAACAATCCGAACAAACATTAAAAGCCAAAATACACTCATTACCACTAGCAATAAACGAATGCCCCCCATGAAAGACCATTCAAAAAATGAATGCGCGAAGGCAATAATATTAACATATATAGACTGTGCCATTACTAATAGTAGAAAGACAGTCATTCCAATGTTCATCATAAAAGCCTTTTTAGCCGCTTTTTTTCTCTCTAGTTCATCATAGGAAAATGCAGGCTTCTCGTTCTCTTCCTCATAAGGCATACCCCAGATTGTATAATTCAACCATGTAATATTGGATGTATATTTTAACTCCCACCCAAAATCCTTGTGAAGCTGAAAGTAATTGGCATTAACTTTAGGTTCAAACGTAACCTCATAGGCAATGTTATTTTTATTCTTAGGGCGGAATGTAAAAATCGTCGCAAAAACGGATTCCAGTTCATAACCTTGTTTTACCATTTCATCGAGCCAAATTTTGGTTCGTAGTGGTTCATACATCCAACCAGGACGAAATCTACGAATTTTATTCGTTCCAGACTTTTTGATGACGTCAGTACCAAGTAATTGCTTTTCAAACCGACGATAAGCTTTAAACACAATAATGGTTAACGCCACTAGTCCTGCATATATAATAATAGGTACTAATAGTGGTCCAATTTGAAAAGTTTCATTAGTAATATTAATAATCATGCCAAACAAAAATATAAACGATAAATAGGAAGATAAGTAAAAGGCCGAGAGTAACAAATATAAGTAAGCATGCATTCGAGTACGGTTGAATAATTGATCCTTACTAGGAAAAACAGAAATATCCTTGTTCTCATTTGTAAGCACTTGCCACTTACCGGACACCGCTGCAGTTTTCCAATCAACAGAAACAAGCTTAGGAGCAATAGATTTTTCACCATAATGAATTCGTACTTTTCTTTCAATAATATCCCTTTTCTCAAAAGTAAAAACTCTTGAAAAACGGTTAAAACTTTTTAAATGAAAACCTTTTTCCATCAGATTCTCGAGCCATTTTTCAGTCGAATCGATTCGATAACTCCACAACCACCTCATCTTCTTCATCTGAATTCCTCCTCTAAACTTAATGCATTTTTGTGCAATTCTTTTAAACGTTCAATTTCTGCTTGCATTACATTTTTGCCAAGCTTAGTTATTTCATAAATGGTCTTACGCTTTTCATCAGAAAATACGATAATCATTCCATCGTTTTGCATTTTTGTTAAAGTCCCATAAATTGTTCCTGAACCGAGTTTTAATCTTCCGTTTGTTAATTCTTCCACACGTTTAATAATCCCGTAGCCGTGGGAAGGTTCAGTTAAAGAAAGCAGTATATAAAAGGCAGTTTCCGTCATCGGTATATATTTCTTGAGTATTTTATCCAACTTTCCACCTCCACTATGTCACGATATGACTATATCACGTCGCGACATATATGCGCAATATTTCTTTCAAAAGGTTAAATATATGTTTAATAATTTAATTACAAAAAAGAATTGCCCCAAATTGAGAACTTGGTAGCAATTCTTTTGACTAATCCGAAGAGATATCCTCTCCGTAAATGGAAACATTCTGTCTATCAGATATAAATTTTAATCCATCCCATTTAAGTACAGTTTGAACATACCCTAATCCATCAGCATGATACCTTCCTGCAATCTCTTGAAATGCCATCAGTTCATAGGTACCATCCCTAGCAAAATCAATAGGATACAACCCACTAACAGGGTCAACCCAGCCCTCTATCGGTTCCTTTAAGATTCCGTCTTCATCATAAATTTCCGATAAATACTCTTTTCCTTTATAAGTTATATCTATTACGTATTGCTTGCTTGGATTGGAGCTACGTACTTTAACTTTATAGTAGTTTTCATAATGGACTTGATATTTGGAGGCTTCATTAAAATCTTCTATGTTAAGTACTTGTTGCATGTTCCCCTCAGCATAGGAAAAGACAAATGCATAAATTGTACCTCCACTTCCTCCAGTATCAATAACAACTAGAATGTCATCTACTTGGTCACCTGTAAAATCACCAAGAAAAATGGTCGGATTATATCCAACATTTTGGTTCAGATGAATTCTCTCTAATGTATTTTCATGTTGATACAAAACATTTAAAGTGATGTTCTGCCAAAGTGGACTTCCTTCCATCTTTTCTCCAGTAAGATAAACAGTGTCCAAAAATCCATTCCCGGTCAAATCACCTCTGGAATAAACAATAATCTCATCATTGTTCGGACCATTATTTTGCATATGCTCTAACACTCGCCGCCTCATATTTAGTAAATACTCAAGTGAAGGGTATGGTTCACTGAATGACAAAGCCTTATCAATAGAGATCATAAACTGTTCCAAATCACCCGCCTTCTTCTGAGCCTCTGCTAAATAGTACCAATAATAAGAGAAATCATTGGATTGTAGTAGTCTTTCATAATAATCCTCTACTCTCTTAAAGTAATACGGATATACATCCTTAGCTAAAACTAGCTTATTTTCTTCGAAACGGTAAACATCTACTTTATACGCTTCTCCTGTATCATGAACCCATAAAGCGAGTTCATATTGACCATCAGGGCCGTAGAGACCAGGCATGTCTTCTACATCCAGTTTACTATAAGCTATATTGGATGTAGGCAAACGTATAATTCCACCCTCCACCCATTGTAATAAATCTAACACGGACCATTCACTACCTATTTGCCAGCCGACAATGAGTGTATTCACCCAATTAGTTGTAATCGGTGCCGCCATTAGGCTTGAAATGCCATATCCACTTCCTTTTATATGTATTAAAGGAAGCCACTGGTCATGAACTTTTTTTAGAATTACAAGGTAATTTTGGTCTTTATATTTGTATGCTCCGATTAATTCACTGATTTGATCATCATCGATATCAGCCAACAACACCGCTGGGTTATTAGGAAGTCCTGTTAATTCAAGGATGGATGCGGTTGGAGGTAGAAAATTCAATAGCACATTCACATAATCATTCACGTTTACACCCCTTTTAAACCATCATATGCTCCAATAAAATGAAACTTCCATCAAGGGGCTTTCTTCTTCGTCCCCCACTAATGAAAAAGTTGAACTCAGTCAAATATCGCCGCGTCGTGCTGCATGCCCGAGTGGCCAACACTCATTTTAGCCGCGGCCCTAAGGATGTGAGCCATATAGATGAAGCCACATGTTGTGGCGTTTTTCGTTTTGTTCTATGTCGGGGTATTACATTCTTTTAAACAGGGAAAAACATTCTATCTCTCTTCTTGAGTCAAAAAATACTTGTTATCGGATTATTTCCTTGATCATGTATCGTTTTCCAAGCAAAAAGATGCCAAAGAGGAAATTTTCCTCTCTAGCATCTTTATATTGAACTTATTCTGCTAAATCTTTGAGTGTCGTTTCTTCTTTTACTTCTGTAGCTCCTCCCGCGGGTGCAGGTACATTAATAAATAGTTTACCTGTAGCTTTTTGACGTGTTTCATTTGCAAATTCATCAACTACTTTTACTTCGATAACTGCTCCATTTGCAACAGTATCAGCAGGTACCGTCCAATACCCAACATAATGTCCTGCACCTTGTTCCATCATCGGTAGTTCTGTTGCATTGTTCACATTCCCTACATTTGTTAATGGCATATGGATAACAAATGAAGGTTTTAATCCTGGGTCACTATCAAATTCAATTTTGACGCTTCTACCTGTCGATAGATAAAGATCGCTTGCAGGTTTCAAGTTTGTAATTTCAGGTGCATTGTAATCTGCTATAACTGTGACTTTTTTGGATATACTATTACCAGCTTTATCACTAGCCTTCACTACAATTTCGTTGATTCCTTCATCTAAAAGAATTCGTTTAGAATATTTACCATTTGAAACGGTAGCAACTTCTCCATTCACACGAACAAAGTTTAGATTTTCATCTGCAATAGTCCCTTGAACCGTTACAGTTTCACGATTTGTTTTTTCTCCATTAACTGGGCTATCGATAGTTAGTGCTGGTTTTACTGTATCCAAGATAACTGTGACAGGCTCGGATTGACCTGTTACTCGGTCATTCAATACAGAAACTGCTACAAATTTATTGGACCCTTCTGTCAATTCAGTTTCAATAGAGAATTTACCGCTTTCGTCAACGACCACAGAGCCAGCATCTTCGCCATTTTGTTTTAGTTTAATTGTAGTTGTAGGCGAAGCTGTTCCTTCTACAGTAAACTGTGGTTCATTTGTTACTAAACCAGCCTCTGGCGAAGTAATAATTGGACCAACTACTTCATAACTAACACGAGCACGAATCATGTAATTCCCTTCTGCTGCTGGAGAAGGCGACCATGCTCCGGATACTCCTTGATAACTTCTTTTTGCGTTTACTCCGTTTTCATCCGTTGCAAGCCCAGGGGTATTTGGATTCGCAAAAGTTTGGCGATACACCATAAAGAAGTCACCATTCACACTAATATTGTGTTCCGTAAGGTCGACTACAGTCCATTGACCATTACGAAGGGCTGTTGCATCAATAGGACCGGCAAGTTTTTTACCAGGCGCTCCATCTGCACCAGTCGCATCCCAAACTTCTACTGCAAACGCTGTACCACCTGGGTTTGGCCATTCAGTATCCCAGAAACGGAAAACTCCATCCGTAACAATTCCATTCTCTTTGCCTTCCGGAAGTGACATTTTCACAGCCCAAGCGTTTCCTGCTGCATTGAAAGCACGTGCATTTTCTGCAGTTCCATCATCATACCCAATTTCTCCACCTGGATATGTGTAGAAAGGCTCTAGCGCAATATTTTGTGTAGTCGCATCTGCACCGATCGTGATGGAAACTTCTTGGCTATGATAGCCACGAGCGATTACTTTCAGTGTGTAGTCTCCCTCGTATGCAGTGAGAGAGTAGTTGCCAGTTGCGTCTGTTACTACAGGCATTACATTTGCATCTTCAACAAGGATAACGGTTGCTCCTTCAATTCCTTCTCCAGTCGATTGGTCTGAGATTACACCACTGACCGTATTTTCCTCAATTTCAATTAATGTGAAGTTAGCAGTTGTGGTCCCATCCGCTTCAATTGTTACAGATTTTTCTACAGACTCAAATCCGTAAGCTTCTGCTTTAGCTGTAAATGTTCCTGCACCATGCGTAAGTGAATACGTACCATCTGCTGGGTTTGAATAGACCGAGCGACCAGATTCTAAGACACTTACTTGAGCACCTAATGGTAAAAGTGTTGGGTTAACGATTGTGTCTACTACTGGAGGTGCTTCTTTTATTGGCATTACAGGTCTAATTGTTTTAGGATCAATTGCTTCTTTTAATGACTTTTTGTCTGTCTCTTTGTTTTTATCTTTGTTTTCCTTATTTCCGTTATTACCTTTTGACACTTTTTCAGTTTGGGAAATCTCGGCTAAACCAACATCATCTAGATACCAGCCATTTTTCACAACACTTCCATCTGAAAAAGCGTTAAATCCGATGTAAACACGTTGACCTGCATATGCTGACAAATCAACTTCTGCGTCGATCCATCCGTTAGATGTTCCTTGAACCTTTAAAAGTTGTGTCCACTCGACTTGATCTGTAGAGATAAACACATGACCATAATCCCACGCTCTTCCTGAAGAAGACTGTTCAAATTCATGCCATTGTTTGAATTGCAAGAATGAGTTTCCTTCTGTTAAATCTACTGGAGGCATAACGAGTGTCGCATTCATAGAACTTTCATAAGTTCCATCTAAATTAGTTGCATAAACTTTTTCACCTGATGCTGCACCTCCGGGACCCGATGTTGGAATGCCCCATTCCCAACTATTTTTCGCTCCAAAAGAAGTCCAACCAACTGGTGTGTTTTCAAAGTCTTCTGAATAACCCACGGATATACCTGGATTCACTTGAATTACATACTCTTCACTTACTACTTCATTGTTACCAAAATCATTAATCGTCCATTTGTACGTAAAGGTTTCTCCAGTGATAAGTCCTCCTGGAATAACTACAGTAAATTCACCATCTTTGTAATCTCCAGACGTGCGTCCAGCTTCAATCATTTGCCATGCACCATCTGCATCTTTATAGTTCAGGTTAACTGAAGAAACACTGATATTATCAGTAACTGAGATCGTCAAAGGTAATTCCATTCCTGCATACGTTTCCCTTGGAGCAGTATGTTCAAATACAGGGGCCATATTGTCATCGCCTTGTTTTGAAACTTGCCCTTTTAATGTTCCAAGACCTGTGATAATCGATGACACTGCTTCATAAGCATCTATTAATCCATAGCCATACCCATGATTCGGAACTGTTGTATACACCGAATCTGTTAATGGATTTGCGGTATTGAGAAGAATCTCTTCCATCTCTTCTACTGTTAGGTCAGCATTCACTTGTCTAAGCAATGCTGCAACACCTGATACAGCTGGACCAGACATCGATGTACCATTCCATCCACCTTCATAGGTGCCTCCAGGTACTGATGAACGAATATTAACTCCGGGTGCTGAAATATCAGGTTTAATTTCCGCATATGGAGAAGGTCCTCTTAATGAGAAACTCGCTACAGCGTTATTGATATCCGTTGCACCTGTTGCAAATGCCTCAGGATAGTTTGCTGGTGCTGCTACAGAGCCTGCTCCACCAGGATTGGAAAGAGTAGTATTACCCGCAGAGAATTCTGGGAAAATTTCTGCTGCACGCCAGTTAATTACTACATCACGGTACCATTCATCAAGTCCTGGACCGCCGCCCCATGAGTTATTCACTACATCTGGCGCCATATCCACTCGTGCATTGCCTGCTGCATCTGTGGGAGCTAAAATCCATTCAGCTGCTTCTAACAAGTCAATATCTGATCCTCCGCTTGCAGTAAAAGCTTTAACAGCAATATATTTTGCACCTGGAGCTACCCCGACTTGGTTCGCACCATTAGGTTCACTTCCAACCATTGTTCCTGTTACATGTGTTCCATGCCCTTGGTCGTCATATGGTGTAGCCCGTCCCGCTGTTGCATCAAACCAGTTATAGTCATGAGAAACTGTTCCACTAGCCTTATTATAGCCACGGTATTTTTCCTTTAGAGCCGGATGATCCCATTGAACACCTGTATCGATACTTGCTACAACTGTGCCCGCACCATCAATCCCCATATCCCATACATCCGGAGCTTTGACACGTTCCACATTCCATTCAACATTTGCAGTTTCTGCTTTTGGCACGACTGCATTTTCTGTTTTTGTAGTGAATAATTGACGAGTTTCATTTGGTAAAATCTTTTCTACCTCGGGGAATGTAGCCAACTTTTCTGCAATTTCCTGCGTTGCTGTAACAGACATTCCATTTACTATATAGTACGATTCAACATCCTTCGCATTCCCTTTCGCCACTTCTTGCTCTAGAAACTCTTTGACGGTTTGCTGAGATTCTAAGGAAGTAGATTTCAGTTCTGATACAACTGCAGAACGTTGGATAAGCTTAGCATTATGAGAAGACAAATTTGCCTTTTCAGCATTTTCCCTAGCTAACTCAGCTACTTGTAAAGAATCTGCTTTCTCTTTGAATTTTATTAGAAATGTGACTTGATTATCACTTTTGAAACTTTCCATTAATCGATTATTTAGCTTGTCCTTAGCAGAAATAGAATTAGAGTTTGAATCCCTGAATGATTGGTGAAGTTTGTTTGCTGTTTCCGCACTAACAACGTTTGGTGCAACAAGTGAAAACGTCATCAGTACACTAGCTACGACACTAAGAACTTTAGTTTGACTTTTTTTCTTCCTCAACTTCATTCCTCCCTGAATTTTACTAAGATTTTTTTACCAATTGAACTTACAAAAGACCATAAAAAAACACCTTCTCCTCCTTCCCAATAAATCTTGGTAAATAGAATCAATGGTGACAATCTAAATTTCTCTTGGTGTATCTACAACAATAAAGGAAACAAGTTCTAATTACTGTCGAACGATGTCGTCAATTATCCGAATTTTCCAAATTAATAACAATCAACTATTTTTAATATTTTTTTCATAGGTTAATAGTAACTGCTTTCAAAATTATACTATAAGAAAAAAATCCGTAGAATCGTTGGTACGGATATGAATAGGGCAAATAATAACTTTTTGTTATTTCGACGTATTTTTAATATTTTTTAAATAAATAATTAATTCTACCCAATTTCATAAAGCTGGTCTATACTTAAAAAATTTTCAACTTTTCTAAATAGTTCTTCTTAACTATTAAAAGTCATTTGTAAATAGACAGTAACGCCATGTTTTCTATCATTTTAATTAAAAATAGAATTATTTTGCATCAAAAATAATAGAAAGTATTTTTATACTATAAGCTCTAATAATATCCCCACCTTTAGAACCACTCCTTTCAAACTGTCGAATAATACAGAACTCATTTCGACATGTACGTTAGCTAAAAAGTTGAAAGATTTAACTGTTCGAAGATAACTGTTATGGTTAAAATGAATAATTAACGAAGGAGTTTTGTGTATGCAAAAGTTACAATTTGAAGCTTCATGGGAACAGGCTATTGCTATCAAGGATAGAGAGCTAATAACCGATATTTTTCAAAATAGTAAAGTGGGAGATGGGCAAAGTATTCGATTGGAGCCCATTTGGGAAGCGATGAATTATAAAGGAGAGATTTTGATTACTGTCTTGATCCATAACTTTACCGATACGGAACTGACTTTTCAAAATCAAAAACTTACCTATATAGAAAAGGAATCAATTATTGCAGAGCATATATTTACTGTTCCAAAACTAATTATTAAACCAATATCAAGTACACCTTGGACATTTATCTTTCCGATTGAAAGTTTAATAAGGAAAGAAATTTGTGGGAATGGACAGTTAGAAATGGAAACAAAACATCTATAAAGATATAAATTCAAGTAAAATAGAAAATACGCCTAACGAAAATGATATTCCGTTAGGCGTTGTGTTTTTAAAGCTCAGATTTAATTAATTCTTTATCTTTTCTACCATGTAGTAAATAGTAAAGTGGAATACAAAGAATAATTACTAAAACCATAGCAACAAAGATTGCACGGTACCCAGTCTCTGGTACGATAAAGCCTAGAACGTAAGGTCCTATACCTAAACCGATATCAAATAAAATAAAATAGGTTGCAGTAGCTAAACCAAAACGATGGGGCTCTGTCACTTTAACTGCAATCGTTTGTGCGATTGAATTAAAGTTACCGTAACCAAATCCTATAAATGCTGCTGCAAGAAGTAACATCCATCCTACCGTAGCTTGGCTAAAGAACAACATGCCGATTGCAAATATAACTATGCAAGGGTAAACAATAATATTCGCCCCTCGAGTATCCATTAATTTGCCTGTAAATGGACGGGAGAAAATAATTACAATTGCATAAACTAAGAAGAAATAACTAGCTGCACCAACTAGATTAATGGACTCCGCATAAAAGGACAAAAATGTCATAACGCCAGAATAACTAAAGCCGATAATCAATGCAATAAAAGAAATAGGTACTGCCTTCGGTTCGATAAATTGAGAAAAAATCGAGCTTTTTTCTTCTTTATTCTCTGGCTGTTTAAAAGGAGGTAATTTTAGTTTTACAGCTGCAAAGAATAATATACAAACGACGGACAAAACTAGGTTTATCGTGAACATGATATTAAATCCATCATCCATTTTTAATAATAGAATCCCGATAAATGGACCAACAGCAGTTGCTAATATAGCACTTAAGCTAAAGTAGCCAATCCCCTCTCCTTTACGAGCACTTGGTAATATATGAGCAACAATCGTGCCCGTTGCAGTACCAATAATACCAACGGCAATCCCTTGTGCTAATCGATTAGCCAATAGTAGAGGAATACTATTCGCCAAGAAGTACAGTGCCGATGTAGTAGCAAAGAAAGCTAAACCAATCCATAAAATTTTAATAGGTCCTTTTTGACCGATGAAACGTCCAGCACCAAGTCGCCCTAACAATGAACCAATTATAAAAATACTTGATACTAAGCCCGCCGTACTAGTAGTGGCCCCAAATTCTAATTTTGCATAAGATGCGATTGTTACCATTAACAAAAAGAATATTAATGTTGCAAAGAAGTTTATAGTTGAAACGATTATAAATTCCTTTGTCCAAAGTTTTTCCTTGTTCATCACCTACCACTACTTTCTAATATTTTGTTGTAATTTGTCTAGAACCTTTTCCACTATCTCACATTCTTCTTCTGTAACACCTTCTAAAAGAGAAGATTGGAAAGAATGAACTGCCTTTTTCAATTGCTTATATTTGACTATGCCTTCCTCTGTTAAATGCATTACTTTTTTGCGCTTATCTGTTCCGTGAAGTACGTATATCAAACGTTGATCTATTAGTTTCTGTGCAAGTACTGTGACAGAAGGCTTCTCAACACTCCAATATAAAGCAATTTCTGAATTTGTTGCAGGACCAACTTCATATATATATCTGATTAATCCCCACTGGGCTTCTGACATATGATAAGGGCTTAACACTTGCTGTAAATTATTCGCATAAGGTCGATGAAAAATTTTAAATTTAGCAAACATCGAATACATATTAGTACCCTCCAAGTTTCAAATTAGTTAGTTAACCTAATTAATTAAAAAGCATTTGACTTGTTTTGTAAAGGAACTTTAATCACAATTACTTTTACTGGAACTGTTCACTTTTTTAGACCTTGCGACAAACTCAAAAAAACACCCTCACCTTTTCTGGCAAGAGTGCTCTATAAAGGGCATCAAATATCGCCCTAATACTACCTCATAGTTTTATTTGAAAGTTTGCTGGTACCATTGTTTTGCAGCTTCCACTTCTGCCATTGTAAGCTGGTGTCCAGTATTTACCCATTGAACAGCAACCTTAGCATTAGCATCTTCTAATAGTTGTTGAAGATCTACTGATTCTCGTTGAGGACAAATCGGATCATTTGTTCCTGCAGCGATAAACACTTCGGTTCCTGTTAAATCTGGAAGAATCATGCCTCGTCTAGGTACCATCGGATGATGTAAAATCGCACCCTTGAGTGCATCTTTAAAATGGAATAGTAGGCTCGCTGCAATATTTGCTCCATTGGAATAACCAATAGCTAAAATGTTTTGTCGATCAAATTCATACTTTGATGAAGCTTCATCTAAAAAAGCATTAAGCTCGTTTGTACGGAATATTAAATCCTCTTCATCGAATATACCTTCCGCTAAACGTTTAAAAAAACGGGGCATCCCATTTTCTAATACATTACCTCGTACACTGAGAACAGATGCTTCTGGATCTACTATATCGGCCAAAGATAGTAAATCATGCTCGTTACCACCTGTACCATGTAAAAGTAATAGAACTGGTTTGTCATTATTTGTTCCTTGCTTAAAAATATGTTGCATTGTAATTATTCTCTCCTTTCCAAAGGGCACGTGCTCCTTATTTAGGTCTATCTATTGAAAAAATTTCACCGATTTTTGCGTAGCTTGTGCCAGCTAAACGGCTGACAGCATTTAAGCCCCTTGGATCAATACGTCCCTTTTCATAAATTGCATCATCGACATGAAATGTTACAATTTCTCCGATGAACAAATCACTTCCAGGTCCATCCCCACCTAAAGGAATGGCTTGCACAAGTTTGCACTCCATTCGAAATTTCGATTCCTTTATACCAGGAACAGAAATGTTTGTACTAGGTACAAGTGTCAGATTTGCTAATTCGATTTCACTTTGTTCTGGAGGTAATGAAGCAGCTGTTTCATTGATTTTCGCTACATTCTCATCATCTACAATATGCACAACAAATTGTTCGTTATCATAAATATTACGTGCTGTATCTTTTAGCTTATTTGGTCTCTGAATAGAAACAGAAACCATCGGCGGATTAGATGAAACAATATTGAAATAGCTAAATGGAGCGCCATTAACAACTCCCTCGGAAGATTGTGTTGTCACAAAAGCAATAGGTCTTGGAATTATCGACCCAATTAAAAGTTTATAATTATCTCGCTCACTATTTTGTTTAGGATCAATCGATATCAATATGTTCAGCCCCTCTGTTAGTCGATTGGAAGCACTTGGATTGGAATAAGTGAATTCACTAATTGGTCACGGTGATTTTCATATTGTATAGGTAACATTAGCTGTTGACCCATTGTTTCCTGTGACTCATCATGCGCAAATCCTGGAGGGTCTGTTGCAATTTCAAATAATATTTCTCCTGATTCACGGAAGTACAATGCATTAAAGTAATTACGATCTTTAATTTCTGTTACATGTTGCCCAAGATTTTGAGTATGCTGTTGCCATTCACGATGATCTGTATCATCCTGCGCACGCCATGCAATATGGTGAACCGTGCCAACACCCATCCCGCCACGTTCTCCTGTTACCATTTTCAAATCGATTGTGTTTCCTATATCCGCTGGAGTTTTATAGCGTGTATAATCGCCTTCGGTACCAACTAATTCAAGTCCCATTACTTCTGTTAAAGTATTAGCAGTTTCTTCTGGTCGGCTTGAATATAGTACTGCACCACCAAATCCTTTAATCGCAACTTCTGGTGTCACTCCACCAAATGTCCAGTCGTTTTGTTCACCCTCCGCACGTTCAACTAGTTCCAAATGTAAGCCATGTGGATCATCCAATTGAATCACTTGCTCTCCAAAACGCTCTGCTTTTTTAAATGGAATCGCTAATGTGGCAAAACGATTTACCCAAAAACTCAATGCCCCTGTTGGTACTACATAAGTTGTAACACCGACTTGACCGTCTCCGATTTTTCCAGGATAAGCATTTGCCCAAGGGAAGAAGGTAATTATTGTACCTGGTTTCCCTCCTCCGTTTCCGAAGTATAGATGGTATGTGCCTGGATCATCGAAGTTCACTGTTTGTTTAACTAAACGTAAACCTAATACTCCTGCATAAAAATCAATATTTTCCTGTGGATGACCTACGATTGCTGTAATATGATGAATACCTGCTGTTTGTTTTTTCATTATTACTTTCTCCTCAACAAGCAAAATTTCTCAAACTCTGTTTTTAATCGATTGGTTCTAATTTCGCTTCAATTTCTGCTCGTTTACCCTCTAAAAAAGGTGGCAAATCTAACTTCTTACCCAGAGATTCAATAGTAGAATCCACTGTAAAACCTGGTCCGTCTGTCGCTAACTCAAATAATATTCCATTTTCTTCTCTAAAATAGAGGCTCTCAAAATAATAGCGATCTGTAATTTTCATTACATTAAAACCGAAGTCTTTGATACGTTGCTGCCACTCACGGAGTTCTTCCCCATTTTTAACACGGATAGCTAAGTGATGTATACTGCCTTTGCCCGGTTTTTCATTTGGACCGTCCTTCTCTACAATGACAATTTCACCAAACGCCTGCCCCTTTACTGATTGGAAGATAGCTTCGTCTTCATTACGTAAAATAAGTTCATAACCAAACAAGTTTTCTAATGTATTTGCTATGCTTTCAAGTGATTGAACCGTTATTTCCACGGCTCCCATACCAAGAATACGATGTTCTTCTAAAACGATTGAATCAGCCCAGGGCTGCCAGTAATCTGGTACTTCATCCCCATTATTATTAAGAAGGACCATTCTTAATCCTTCGCAATCTTCGAAGTAAAGCGCATCACGTCCTGCATAGGTAGTGATTTCCCCGTGCTTTACATCTAGTAATTCAAATCTATTCTTCCAATATAGTAAACTATCATAGGACGGAACAAGTAGTCCTATGCGAGTAATAGCATTCGTCCCTCTTTTTGTAGTTCCTACCATAGGTATTTCAAAAAATGATAGCTCTGTTCCAGCACTTCCTGTTAAATCTCCATAGAATAGATGATACATACTTGGATCATCTTGATTGACGGTTTTTTTTACTCTACGTAGCCCAAGTATGTTTTGATAAAACTGATTATTTTGTTGGCCTTTTTTCGTAATCATGGAAATATGATGATGGCCAGCTATCTTATTCATATTATTTCCTCCCATAGTCGTTTTAAATTCTGAGCGAAACGTTCAATATACTTGATAGCGTTTTGTTCAAAATTTAATCTTATAAATCACAAAATGCACATGCACTCATGCACATTTTGTAATTTAAGAGTTAAGTGTCAAATTCTTATTTACGTACTGTATTTAATGCATTTGTCCAAGGAATAACTTGGTCTAGCATTTGGTTCACTGAATCTGCTTGAACTGCAGCTGGTTTGAAGTCTGTACCGTTTTCGAAGTCTGTGAAT
>NZ_FNHY01000010.1 GCF_900103605.1 Psychrobacillus sp. OK028
AGGTTGTTACCCATAGAGGATTACTACAAATCTACGAAAAAAACGGAAAAGTTGTATTCATTTCCGAAATTTATATACCCTAATCAATTTGTATGGAGTTGTTATTCAACTAACGGGTGCTTTAGTTAAACAAGTGGCTGCCGTAAGGGTAGCTTTTTCCTATTGAACTAACGAGGCAGTTTAGTTCAATAAGGTGTGATAAAATCTATGTAAATTAGGAGGGGAAAAATGATATCTAAAATGAGTAAAGTTGTTAGTTATTTTATATATAGGATTGGACTTAAACCAAAACAAAATTCGGCGGGGTGGACAACCTTTGCACAATTAAGAATCGTACCCGAATATACAAATATAGATTTAGAGAAAAAACAAGTCACAGGAGTAGTGAAACATAATGGTGAAGAATATTTAACTGTAATTGTGGATGTTCAAAATAATAAAATAAAGACAAAAGGAAGTCTAAGAAGAATTGCGAAATTAACAAAACCTTTTAAAAAAGGTAACTACATTGAAATAATTGAGTCAGAAGCTAAATTTTTAATTGAAAATAGAATAACAAATCCAAAATATTAATACGCTAATCGTTAACTTCTAATTCAACTAACGGGTGCTTTACTTCAAGAAAGGGTAAAGCACTTTTCTTATTAAATTAACGCCGCAGGTTAGTTGAACAGTGTTGTATAATAAATGGATATCTTTAGTTTGAAAATCACATGTTGTTACAGGGAGGATTGTATGTGGAGTTTTAACACTTTTAAAGACAAACGTTACTGGATTCTTTTGATTCCAGCTATAATTACCTTGGTCTTGTTCGCTGTTTTTACCCCTGATTATATTCTTGAAAAAACTTACGTTGTACCATTTTCAATGCTAATATTTATAGTTTTATTCTGGTCGACATACCATCTTTGGAAGTATTTTGGTGATAAAAAGAAGAGGAATAATACGGATGACAGTTGCGATTTGTAAATTGCTTGTTCAAGTAGCGGGTGCTTAGTTAAGCAAGAAGACGTACTTAATGAAGGCTTTGCAATGAGGGAGAGTAAGTTGGTGGATATAAAAAAGAACCACTACTTTAATATTATTATTGGATATATAGGTACTTTATTAATTTTGATTGCAGGTATAAGGCACATTTTAATCACAGATGATGTCATAGGAAATGGACTCATATTCTTTGGACTTATTTTTTTCCAGAATAGTTTATATTATATGGAATCCAAATTTCTTAGTGAAAAAGAAAGACGAATCGTTAATTGGTCATTCTTTAGTTTGATGACAATAATTCTAATAATTGGTTTTACTTTCGTATAAATATCATCTTGAATCATTTTTACTAACGGGTGCTTTACTTCAAATAGGGGTAAAGCCTTTTTCTTATTGAACTAACGCGGCAGTTTAGTTGAAGAAGGATCTGTTCAAGTATAATGAGAAATATTGTTTTAAAGGGGTGAAAAATTATGGACGTGATTGGTTCAATAGATTTAATTATTGATGAATTTAAAGATTTGAAGCCTGTATTACAAGAACATATCGAATTTAATGAAGAGCTATTACCCCATGTATACTTTGGCGAGTGCACTGGAATTTTTATAAATTATATAATTGAGGATAACTCCCAAGTATTGCAAAGGCTCTTTAGAGTATTTGAAATAATGGCAACTCAAGGAAATCATGATGTTGTAAATATCTTGTGAGTAACTATTTTAGAAAGACTTGGTGACGATAGAAAGGTATTGAATACTTCACGAAAATATATGGGCAAAGAAACTAGAAAATTATCGGATGAGACAGAAAAAGGATGGGGTAGATATTACCTACTGGGTGCTTTAGCAAGGATCGCAGTGCTGCATTCAGCAGCTCTATTTGCGTCTTCAACTAAAGGGGCAAGTTTGTTCAATAAGAAGAATTTGGTTATATATTATGTACCGAATCTTTGAGAAAGATAACGTAAGAGAATAGATACCGAGGTGTTATATGGATTTATTGCAAATCTCCAGAAGTCAGTTAATTAGTGAAGTATGCGAAAGTGAAAAAATGCTAAAACGTTTAAATAATGTACCGTTAGATAGTCGTTCATATTTTTCAAGTTCATTATTACCTTATTTGTCAATGATTTGCGATGGTATTGAGAGTCTCTTTCCATATGAAGATACGGTTGCACTTTCTAGTGAATTTGAAGATATAAATGGAATGAGTTTTACTACGCTTATCAAAAAAATAAGAGCTAGTTCAAAATTACTTACTGACAAAAAAAACATACAAACTTCAATCAAGATGTTAGATAGTGAAATGACAAAATTTCATGATGAGTTAATAAAAGATTATAATATGTGGCAATTAGCTTATGTGAAGATATTGGGGCAAGAAGACTTAGGCGTTTTCTATTACAAAAATAAACCTTTTGCTAACAGCAGTCAAATAAACTTATATATTAAACCATTTAATTCAAGTGTAATGGGAGTTGGGGAGGGTTTATACAAATTTGGTTGCCAGTCCGCAAGATACATAAGCAGGTTTTGTTCTGAATTAGCGGATGGCGTACCACAGCTGAAGAAAGAGGCTTATATTACTACTCTAGATTGTAATGATTTCACTCACCGAGATTATGTTTACAGCCAAAAAAAACACAGAAATATTTTTAACAATGCTATCGATAGAGGAGTGGCATTATATTTACTGAATATGCAATGCCAATTAAACTTTGCCCTCATGATCTTAGATTTACTAATAGAGGAACATCCACTGAAATACAGAATTCAATTATTGATTTACTATTACTCCGTCCAAGCAATAGATTTCGCATTTAATTCGGGCTATTTAGCAAAGTTGGAAGAACATCAAGAAACAATTACCACAGTCATACAGACTCATAAAAAAATATTTAAACAAAATACTTTGAGAAACAATCTGTTTCATTATAAGCTCTCGGAGGAAGTTAACCCTTCATTTGGTGAAAGTTATTTCCAGTCTATGGTGGAAACACACACAGCTAAGTCTTTAGAAGATTTGCTAACCACCGTCTATGAGGAAATGGATATCGTTGAAAAATTAATTCAAGAAATTATCTACTAATGTCCGGTTATATCTTCAACTTCTGAAGTAATTCCGGAATAATGCCTCTCTCTTCTTCTTCAACTAACGGGTGCTTTAGCGAACTAATACAACAAGAAAATCAATTAGCTAGTGATCTATATGGCTTTTTGTGAAGGGAGTAAGTAGCTTGAGAAATCGAATATATATATGTTCACTGTTGGTTCTCTTGGTTTTATACTTAGCTTCTTGTCAATCATTAGATGAAAAGCTAACAAAAAAGACGAGAATTCAGGATATTCCTAATTCAGAAGAGAGTCTCACTATTGAATCAAATAAAGAACGGTACAAAGTTCCAGTGAAAAAAGTTGTTCTAGTAATTAATAACGCAACAAACATGGACACCGACTTTAACCAATTTGCTACTATAGAAAAGAAAAAGTCGGGTGACTGGTATCCTGTTCCGATAAAAGCAGGTCAAAGCATAGATGCCGCTGGCAGAGCTCTTAATGCAAATAGAGAAAGTAATGTAACTTTTCCACTTGAACATTTGGATGAAGAGCTAGACCCTGGTCAATATCGAATTGTTGTTGGTTTTTCTCACAAGGAAAGTTCATTCCAGCTTGCTACCCCTTTTGAAGTTGTTGAAAATTAACTTTGATGTACATAAACATTCTGGGCAGTTTTCGACCGTTTTCAATCTTTATCCTTGTTCAACTAACGGGTGCTTTACTTCAAGTAGGGGTAAAGCCTTTTTACTATTGAACTAACGAAGCAGTTTAGTTGAACAAGAGAAATCGAAACTTAAAGGGTTTTCAATCGTAATAATGAATTTAAAAGGCAATTTATTTAAACTGGAACTTTTGTTAATTTATAACGTATTAGAGTAAAACAGTAGGATAATGCCACAAATCCATTAAGGAAAAGAGTAAGTTATTGCGTATTTAATAGGGGAAAAATTACAAAGGGGATAATTTATGAATAAAATAATTCTAATTCTTTTATTATTATTTTTAGTTGCTTGTTCAAACAACGAAGGCGAAACGCTCAATTTTCAAGGTGAAGGAGATAATTGGAAAGTTAAATACGTGGCTGTAAATTCTGATAATAGTCAAAATGCAACATTTACTATTGTTTATATCGGTGAAGAAGAAGCTCCAGAATCATTTGATTATAAGGTTTCGGCTATGCTTTCTGGAAATGAAAGTAGCATGGGTGGAGCTAAACTAAACGAAAAAGGCTTCATTGAAAGAACTCAACTCATAACAGGCTCCAGAGTGCAGAATGATGAAATAATTATAACTGAGTTAAATTGGGATGATAAAACAGAAAAGGTAGAATTAATGCTAAAGTAGGAACTTATAACTAACGGGTGCTTTAGCAGAACAGGATTGTCAGTTGACAGCCTATATTGCTATTCAGCTAAAGCGGCATGTTAGTTTAATAAAAAAATGGAGATTGAGGGTTCAATTTTACAAATATTCAGAAGCAGTTTCTCAATTGAATTGGAAGGTTATTTTGAAGATAAATAACCTGATCCCGAAGTATGTTTACTTATTTCTACGATCCATTCTTTCTATTTTTCTAGTTAATTGATCAATTTGCTTTTGCATATTTTCTAATTTTTTGGATTGGTCGGATTGGCTTTGAGAGTTTTGATTATTTGTTTTTTCTAATTCTTGTAATGTAATCCCAGCAGCGATTGTCTGAAGAGCATCTCCCAATGTAGAAAGTGCCGTTCCAACTAATGTGAGTTTAGCTGCATAAATTTCTGGTGATTCAGAATTATCCTCCATTTGAAAATCATTTTCATTTTTCATTTTTACACACCCTTGATTTTGTTATGTTACCAATTGACTGTTATAAATTTGTAAATAACCTTAATTAAGGTTAATTGACTATTTTTTTAGTTTTTCTATTTCAGAATTTAAATAGTCAAGTTGTTCCTGTACATTTTTATTTTCACTTTGTTCTTGTCGTTCTTCTTCTAATGCTAGAACAGCGGATATAGTGGATATCACACCACCGACTGCAGAGAATAGCTCGCCAAGGACAGCAAGTTCTGCTGCACGAATAGATGAATTGGAATTTTGTTTATTTTTATTGTTACTTTCACTATTGTTCATTTAGAAAGTAGCCTCCAATACGAATAAATAATTACACAATGTCCTTGCTCTTGTAAATTCGTTGAGTAAGATTAGTTACTTGTTCAGTTAGATCGCTGACATGTTGAACCATATTTTTTAGGTCGTCTATTTTAACTTGTTGTTCTTTATGATTTTCTTCTGGTGCAAGTACTATAGAAGTGACTGAGATTGCATCGCCAATTGTAGTTAGTAATGCGTCCATCACAGCACGACGTACCGCATGAATTTCTGTATCGGAATTTTGATTATTTTGATCCACACCTTCACCGTTTGACAATATTGGGTTTCCTCCTAATAAAAATAATTAAATTACTCAATATAATTGTATGTTTTGTAGCAATTTTTATGAAAAAGGTTAAATTGAAAGATATAAAATCCTAATCCTTCTTCAATTAACGGGTGCTTTACTTTAAGAAAGAGTAAAGCCTTTTTTCTTATTGAACTAAAGCAGCAGGTTAGTTTCAGAAGGAAATCAAATATATTTAGCGAATTTAATAATGAAAATCTTGAAAAGAAGAGGAATTTTTTTATGGAATATAGGGATTTAATGAATCAGAAAGGTTACATCTATCTTCACAGCTTAATAGAACCTGAAACCAATTCGTTAAGAATTTTTATTGATAGATGTAAAGTAAGCCAGCAAGGTGAAGATATTGAAATAGGTAAACATATTATAAGAGACATACACCCAATAGAAGTCGATGAAGAATTGCCAATAGTACAGTTAGACATTGATTCATATATATCTTATTCAATTATTAATGAGTCATTTACTGTTTTAGACGACTATGAAATCTTTGAAGGAAATTCATTTCGAATATTTAAGAAATCAAGATATTTAGACTTCATTAACAAAGGTACTATCGTTAACGATGTATTTCCAGAAGAACAACCAGTTCATTACGAGATATCCTGTTTAGACCATATCATTGATGTTATTTCTTTTGATGAACCAATCATTACTGAAATTAAAAGGGAATTGTTCTTCAACTAACGGGTGCTTTACTTCAAGAAGGGGTAAAGCCTTTTTAAAGTGGCAGGTTAGTTCAATAATGATTTTTATATTGCTTGTCTAACGGTAAGCAATATAAAAATTATAACTCTTTGTATTATATAACAATTATAGAATCATAATATCGTGTCCTACCTTATAACAACTCCAATCGATAAACTATATTATTTAAAGGGGTTTATGCTGATGCCGACTTTACCAGAATCAATACAGCCATCAATCGTCTATGTTACATTCGCTTATCAAATTTGTTTCTTCCTATTTGTTTTTTTTAGAATTGTCGTTTTTAATTTCGCACTAAAAAAGATTAAACGCCCACTAAGTATCGTTTACGATATTTCTCTTTTTGTCATCACAACATTTTGGTTACTTTATCTAGATTTACAAGACTTTATTGATTTACAAGGATTTATTAGCGACCCTTATGATTCCCCTATATTCTTAATTGCTGCTTCAGCCTATTTCGTATCAATATTCGATTTTATATACAATTATTTTTCATATAAAAAAATAAAATCGACGAATTTGTAAACTCGTGGATTTTATTATTCTTATCGATTGTAAGGCACTTACCCAATAGCAGTCCACTGACAATCATGTAAATATTTGTACTTAAACTAACGGGTGCTTTACTTCAAGAAGGAGTAAAGCTTTTTTCCTTTTTGAGCTAAAACAGCAGGTTAGCACAAAGAAAGAGAAGCCATACGAAGTGAAACTTCGTATAGTTTTTTTAGACTTTATATTATAATTCTGAAGGTTTCAGTATTGAAAGTTTTATTCTAAAGGTGTAAAATTACACTAAATGATATAAATTGTAACTTTTTAAAAGGTGTGATGATAAATAGACAATAGAGAAAATTTATTGACAAGATAAGATGGCTGAAATTATGGAGACTTCCAAAAAAACACTTGTTCAAATTGAAAAAGGCAGGACTTTATCTGGTTGGACGAATGTAATTGCAGTCTGTGCATTGTTCAGGGATAGGGATTGTGAAATACTAATGTCTTTTTTAGGGGGCGAGCCCTTGGAAATAATCGAAACCATTGCACATAACGGTAACGACCTTAAGATAAATCAATGGGGTGAAGGGTGTGGTGGATAGAAATTGAGACAAAAGGCATTATCGCTTGCAGGAAAGTCTAATTAGCCAATATTATCGGATTCTCAATGGAAAGTATTATCGGTGGTATAGTTCTTTAAAGATGAATGTCAGTTCATTCGTTTAGATGAGCTAGCTCAAAATCTAAATTTTGGACTCGATAAAACTAAAGTTCGAGAATTCAATATTATAAAAGTATTAACAATTAGTTGCTCGTTCAATAACAGATAAATTGAAGTTGCAAACTATGAACTTACTGAGATATCAATAAATAAATTAGGAGGATCAATTTGAAATTATTTTTGAAATTATTTACTACGGCATTCCTATCAGCTCTTTTATTTGGTGTCTGTTTCGGAATATTTATCGTAATTGAAAATTATTATGAAATTAATGCTTTTGATAACTTTGTAGGAGGATTTACTATGGGAAGCCTTTTTAGTTTTCCATTCTATTTCACGGTGGGCATCTTGTTTTCTTATTTGAACATTTGGATTACAAACAAGGTGAGTCCCAAAAAATCATACATCTTTGGTCTATTGATGTACTCATTATTAGGTTTAATAGTAGGAGTTGTTTTATTCCCTCCAGGGATATTTTACATTCGCGACATGCTCTATTTTTTGGGACTAGGTGTACTCGCTACTAATATATTCTATCATGTTTTATGTTTAGTAAATGTATTAGCAAAACGCAAAAATTTTATAAAAAGGTAAAAAATATTTTAATCGCTTTTCTTATGAACTAACCTGCACGCTGGTACAGTAAGCATAACTTCACAAAAATGAATAAATAACAGTGTGATAACATCACAGGTGTTAACTGAGGTTCAATTCCAACATTTGAATGATGTTATGATAAACGTATTTACAATCGTGAAATAGATGTCTGGTTGTAGGAAGAATTATTTTGAATTAACGAATGAACTTTATTATTTGAAGTCGTTTGGCATTTGGAAGAAATATAGTTTTACACTTCCCAGGAAATCGGTTTCAATGAAAGAGTTAAGTTAGCTACTGAAAAGGTAATTTATTAGGAGGTGTGCAAAATAGATAAATTCACGAGATGGTTTATAGCTTCGTTTATATTAGGGATTATAGCGCTAATAGCAGTTTTTTTCGTGGAAGATATTGCTAGAGTAACTGGTGAAATGTATCATAGCGTATTGCTAGTTAGCACTATAACTATATTCATTTTAATTCTATCTTCGTTACTCAGTATTGTTAAAGCTAACTCAAATAGAAACAAAAGAGAAGTGGTGGTCTCCGCACTTTTTGCCATAATTCCTTTATCAGCATTAGTAATAAATGGATTAATTTTTACTGTTTATTTTGTAGGAAAATAAAGTGGCTATTAATGGACCTTCAAATGGAATTGTTCATTTTGTGGAGGCTTGTATTGAACATTAAACTGTGTAAAGATAAATAAAAATGCACTTGCTAAACAATTAGGAGGAATTACATTGCCGATGAATAATATGAATCTGCTTGTGGAAGATCGAGAAGAATTATTAGGAATATTAAAGGACCGTTTTGAGAAAAATATGGAGCGGCATCCTGAAGTCGAATGGGCTAATGTTCAAGCAAAGCTAGAAACGAATAGTGAAAAGCTTTGGTCACTTCATGAGATGGAAAAAACCGAGGGTGAGCCAGATGTGGTCGGATATGATGAGGAGACGGACGAATATATATTCTTTGACTGTTCAGCAGAAAGTCCAAAGGGTCGCAGAAGTGTTTGTTTCGATCAGGAAGCGCTGGAGGCTAGAAAAAAACATAAACCTGAAAATAGTGCTGCTAATATGGCTGCTTCTATGGGTATTGAACTTCTAACGGAAGAACAATATCGTGCGTTACAGAAACTAGGGAAATTTGATATGAAAACGTCGAGCTGGGTGCAAACACCTGACAATATCAGAAAACTTGGCGGTGCTCTTTTTTGTGATAGACGCTATGATACTGTCTTTGTGTATCATAATGGAGCAGATTCCTATTATGCTGCAAGGGGATTCCGGGGCTCTCTAAGGGTTTAGATATTATAGGTAATAAAACTATGTACAACAGTTAAAAGAGGGTATTTATGAAATTCGAAGTTGAAAATACTATGATTGATTTTAATATTCAGTATGGAAATGGGAAGAAGCTGTCTATCCAAATAGATTCGGTGGGTTTCATTACTGTAAAAGCGCCAAAAGACAACAGTAAAGAAATGATTATTAGTGCAATAGAAAGCAATGGCAAATGGATACTAGAAAAACTCGAGGAAATTAGAAAAGCTCGAGAATTACCCCAGGCAAGAGAGTATCATGCTCATGGCAAGTTCTTGTACATGGGAAAAGAAAGGCCTCTTCATGAATTAATAAATTGTAGTGATGTAAATGAAGAGGTACTCAAAAAAAGACTCAAGAAATTTTATATGGCTAGGTGTAAGGAAATTGTAGAGAAACGTATAAAAATTTATCAAAAACAGCTAAAAGTAAAGCCTAAAATCATTGAAATAGTAGAATCTAAAGTCAAGTGGGGGAGTTGTAGTTCGGATAGAAAGATTACGTTTAATTTTCGTCTGGCTATGGCTCCAATAGAAGTAATCGATTATGTGATAATTCATGAATTATGTCATATAACCCATATGAATCATGATCGATCATTTTGGAGACGGGTTGGCAGTGTTATGCCAGATTATAAAGAGAAGGAAGAGTATCTAGCAAGGCACAGTCATTCGATGCTACTTTAAAAGCGGTCACATTTCTAAATGAGTGTGGCTGTTTTTGTGTTAAATCCTGAATTTGATAAAACAGTCTATTATTAACTAAAGATAATATGTTTTATCACTTATTCGATTTTCAACTGTAATACAAATCTAACTAATTATATTCATTGTGCCTTTATCCTCCGTGTACCTTATTTGTTGGCATATTTTAAAGAGAGGGGAAAATTTATATTTATTGTCCTCTTTGATTAATTTATAGGGGGGAGGAATGGACATGCTGTTTTTTGATAATGAAATACAGAAAGTGATTAAAAAAGTGGGACCGTCGGAATGGAATAAAATGCGATTACAAGACCCTCGCATCAATGGACAAATGCTGAAGGATCTGATTGCCAGGAAGACGAGAGCAAATGAAGAAGAGAATCATAGAAATCGCTTATTGAACGGAGATAACTAAGTAGTATAAAAAGACGTTGCTTCACCTGGAAGGGTGTGGCTACGTCTTTCTACTTTATAAATTCCATTTATAGAGGTTTTACCAGAAAACAAAAATTAAGGTATAGGCAAGGAATTAGTAAAGTGGATGTTAAAGGACTTGGGAATATATATATGTTGGATTTCAGAAACTTTTAAATGCAATCTGGAATATTTAAAATAAATATTAGTTAAATTCAATCGATTTTTTAGAAACGAAGAAGGAAAATGGATAGAAACAGCGAATGTAGATAAAGCTAGCAAAGAAAAAGGAGCCGATCAAATGGACACTAATCATTCGACAATTACAGTTGAGGCAAAAGTACAAGCACCAGTTGAAAAAGTATGGGAATATTGGACAGAGCCAGAGCATATAACAAAGTGGAATAATGCCTCTGAGGATTGGCATACTCCACATGCTGAAAATGATCTAAGAGCAGGTGGGAAATTTGTTACGAGAATGGAAGCGAAGGATGGCAGTTTTGGTTTTGACTTTGGAGGGATTTACGATGAAGTGCTTATTCATGAATTCATTTCTTATAAAATGGAGGATGGAAGAAAAGTAGAAATCACTTTTATCCCACAAGACAACGCAACTAAGGTGGTAGAGGTTTTCGATCCTGAAACAACAAATCCAATTGAAATGCAGCAAGAAGGCTGGCAGGCAATTTTAGATAATTTTAAAAAGTACGTGGAGCAGCAATAGTTTTAATAAGGTGCCTCGTTTCTAATACATACAACATTGTATTAGAACGAGGCACCTTTTACGACAGGAGGCGAATGGGCTTGAGATCCCCAGATGAAATGCTGGAGTTAGTTTTGACTTTTGCAAAGAATGACGAAAGAATTCGTGCAGTAGGACTAAATGGTTCGCGGACTAATCCCAATGTACCAAAGGATATATTTCAGGATTTTGATATAGTTTACCTTGTGACTGATATAAAGTCATTTATAGAAGACCGTGAATGGATAGATGTATTCGGGGAACGAATTATTATGCAAACTCCCGAGGATATGTCCATGTTCCCCAAAACTTTAGGTGAGAGATTTTCCTATCTCCTACTGTTTACGGATGGAAATCGACTTGACCTAACACTTATTCCGACAGAGGAAGCAGATAAGTATTGTAAAGAGGATAAGTTAACGATTATTCTTCTGGACAAGGATAACAGGTTACCAGAAGTTGCGCCACCAACCGACCAGGATTATTGGGTACAGCGTCCTACTGCACAATATTTTGCAGATTGCTGCAACGAATTTTGGTGGGTTTCTACATATGTGGCAAAGGGATTATGGAGAATCGAAATTCTTTATGCTCAAGAGTATTTAAATACTATTCTTAGACCTATGCTCATCCAAATGCTTGAATGGAAGGTTGGCATAGAACACGATTATTCCGTTAGTATAGGTAAAAGCGGTAAATACTTGGAGAAATATCTTTCAATAAAAGAATGGCAAGAGCTCCTCTCTACATTTGCCAATGGAAGTTATGAAGATGTTTGGAGCGGGTTATTTTCCATGGTAAATCTATTCCGATCTACAGCTGAATATGTTGCTAATAGATTAGAATTTTACTACCCAAGTACAGAGTATGAAAAAGTTACTACTTATCTAGAGCATATTAAAAACTTACCTCCTACCGCACCGGAAATTTATTAATGTAATCTAAATCTAAAGCAAGAAAGTTCAGCAGTGAATTTTCTTGCTTTTATTTATTATCAAAATGATTTTTGCTCAGTAGTAATATATTCGGGAAAATATACGCATCCTAAATTAATTCCCATACTCATAATTTTCACAATATTTTACATGAAACATCTTGTAATTAATAAAATTTACAAAACCTTTACAAAGGAAGTAGCTAAAATTTACACTAGGCATATATTCTACAATTAGACAAAATTCGTCATCGAAAAATACCTAACAATATTTCTTGGAGGTAAGAAATGATCAGTTTGAAAAAAGTAAAAATTGGATTATTAATGCTGGCTATTTTCACAATACTATCAGCATGTACGAACGACAAAAATGATACACAAGAGACAGCTGGCAATCATGCTACAGTATCTATTTCAGGATCTACATCTGTTGGACCCCTTGCTGAAAAACTAGCAGCAAAATATACAGAAGAAAACAACACAAACATAGAGATAAATCAAATTGGTTCATCCGCAGGAATTACGAACGCAATCAGTGGAGTGTCCGAAATAGGGATGTCCTCGCGAGATTTAAAGGACGAGGAAGTAGCGAGTGGCTTACAGGAAATCGTTATAGCTTATGATGGAATTGTTGTAGTAACTCATCCAAGTAACAAAGTCAAAGATCTTACGATGGAGCAGATTAAACAGATTTTCACTGGAAAAGTGACAAACTGGAAAGAACTTGGCGGAGATGATATGGAAATCGTAGTTGTTTCCCGCGAGGATGGTTCTGGTTCTCGAGATGCTTTCCAAGAAATCGTAGACTATAGTTCCGGCGAGTTAATAAGAAACTCGATTATCGCAAGTGGTAATGGAAATATTAAAACAACCGTCGCGAACAATAAGCATGCTGTTGGTTTTATCTCATTTGAATATATCGATGAATCTATTTCAACAATTGATATTGATGGAGTAGAGGCTACTGCAGAAAATGTTCTACAACAAAAATACAGCCTGTCTAGGCCGTTTTTGTTTGTTCATAAAGAAGGAAAATTAACAGAAGCAGGACAACGTTTTATTGATTTTATATTAAGTGAAGATGGACAGAAAATTGCAGCTGAGGCAGGAGCAATACCAGTAAAATAGATTGATTTTATAAGGAAGACAACAACATAATTTTTGACTTAATTTTGGAGGAATAAGAGTGTCTATCCCAACAACTAACAAGCAAACCGTAGAAATCGGCAAAGCAAACAAAAGGAAATATATGCTAGAGAGAATGTCGCAAAGAGTATTCTTAATCTGTGCACTTCTCTCCGTAATAACTTTATTGTTAATCATTGGATTTGTATTTTATAAAGGAGCTCATCCCTTTGTAGCGGAGGGCTATAGCTTTAAAGATTTTATATTTGGTCAGGATTGGGTACCAAGTGAGGATAAATTCGGCATATTCCCGATGATTGTTGCATCTATTTTCGCAACAATTGGAGCGTTGATCATTGGTGTTCCTATTGGCTTATTTACGGCTATTTTCTTAGCAGAAATTGCTACAAAAAAGGTAGCTAAAATTATTTCACCAGCAATCCAACTGCTAGCGGGAATCCCATCTGTATTATATGGGGTATTTGGACTCGCTATTATTGTACCTTTTTTACAAAACACTTTTGGTTTAGTGAAAGGTCAAAGTTTAATAGCTGTTATTCTTGTGCTAGCGATCATGATGCTACCAACTATTGTAACTGTAGCAGAAACGGCAATTCGTGCTGTCCCACAAACCTATCGTGAAGGTTCATTAGCCCTTGGTGTATCTCAAATAGGAACAATATTTAAAGTTATTGTCCCAGCAGCCAAATCAGGTATTATGACGGCTATCGTATTAGGTTTAGGACGTGCAATTGGAGAAACGATGGCAGTTATCTTAGTAGCTGGTAATAGTTTAATCGTGCCAACGAGCTTAACAGATAGTGTTCGTCCACTAACGACTAATATTGCATTAGAAATGGGTTATGCATTCGGTACCCATCAAGAAATGTTATTTGCAACTGGGATTGTTTTATTCTCATTTATCTTAATACTAAACTTCGTATTAGCGAAAATAAGTGCAAAGGGAGGTAACTAAGATGAGACAATTCAAAGATAACTTTTTCCGTGGGCTTTTATGGTTATCCGCTATCTTATCGGTTGCCGTCCTAGTGATGATTGTTGGATTTATCTTTTATAAAGGGATTGGCTTAATCAGCTTCGATTTCATCTTTGGTGATTATTCACCAGCTGGTGGTGGTGGTATTTGGCCAATGATTATAACAACTATTTACACAGTTCTTATTTCGTTAGTCATTGCAACGCCAATTGGAATTTTAGCAGCGGTTTATTTGCAGGAATACGCTAAACAAGGGCGATTAGTGAGACTAATACGCTTTGCAACAGAAAGTTTAACAGGGATTCCATCCATCATTTATGGATTGTTTGGAGCCGTATTCTTTGTCACAACCTTAAAATTGGGTATGTCGATTTTAGCAGCTTCCTTGACCTTAACGATTATAGTACTACCTGTAATCATTCGTACAACAGAAGAAGCTTTAAAAACAGTGCCACGTTCGTATCGTGAAGGATCCTTAGCCTTAGGGACAACCAAACTACAAACACTATATAAAGTGATATTACCAAGTTCAATGCCGGGGATTTTATCTGGTATTATCCTTTCCGTTGGACGAATCGTTGGAGAATCAGCTGCCATATTCTTAACTGCAGGTACAGTAGCAGCTATGCCTGATAGCATTCTATCTTCAGCTAGAACATTAACTGTTCATGCGTATTTAGTTACACAAGAGTCTGGAGATATTGAACTAGCAGCTGCAGTGGGTATTGTGTTAATCGTAATTATTTTAGCAATCAATCTTTCCGCAACATATATATCGAAAAAATTTAACAAAGCAACCAATAAGTAATAGTATGTTAACGAAACCACAGCAAAAGAACATGATGAGCTAACGACCAAAAAAATCGAGTGGGGAAGGTATTTTAGCATATGGAGCAACGTAAACAAGATACAGCAATTATTAATGTAAGAGATTTGAATTTATTCTATGGGGAAAAACAGGCATTATTCGGAGTCGATCTTGTTATTTCTGAAAAAGAGGTTACTGCTTTAATCGGTCCTTCAGGCTGCGGTAAATCTACTTTTTTACGTACATTAAATCGTATGAATGATTTAATTGACGGTGTGAAAATTACAGGAGATGTCGTTATTGATCATGAGAACATTTACAAATCCAATGATGTGATCAAGCTACGTACAAAAGTAGGAATGGTATTTCAAAAGCCAAATTTATTCCCAATGAGTATTTATGACAATGTTGCCTATGGTCCAAGAATGCAGGGAATAAAAAATAAAAAAGAATTAAATATAATTGTAGAAGAAAGTTTGCGCAGTGCAGCTATTTGGGATGAAGTAAAAGACCGTCTTAAAACATCCGCACTTGGTTTATCAGGCGGACAGCAACAGCGCGTATGTATTGCGCGTGCTATAGCGATGAAACCAGATATTATCTTGATGGACGAGCCTACTTCTGCGTTAGACCCAATTTCTACGTTAAAAATAGAAGAGCTAATCAATAATATGAAGCAAGATTATACGATTGTCATTGTTACTCATAACATGCAACAAGCCGCTCGTATCTCTGATAAAACCGCGTTCTTCTTAAATGGAGAAGTAGTTGAGTATGATGATACAGATAACATTTTCTCTACACCACAGGATCAAAGAACAGAAGATTATGTAACAGGTCGATTCGGTTAAAGTGAAACTTCAATTAGTGGGGATAATCTTCCCATATGGAACTCAGACAAATAAGAGTGGCCAACATCCTGATGGTCCGAACCATTCGAACTTTAATGGCAGTAGATCTCCCACTAGTGGGAGTCTTCGACGTACAGGACGTACTAGTGCCGATGTTGCCACAGGACGTGGCGACTTTAAGCGACTGCCTGTTAATGCGGGATAATAGGAGGATACAAATGAGCATCCGTGTAAACTTTGAAAATAATTTAGACGAACTAAAAAGTAAAATTACTGAAATGGGTGGACTTTCCATCGTTGCTCTTGAAAAATCTTTTAAAGCTTTAAAAACACAAGATGTAGAAATTGCTTTAAAAGTTATTGAGGGTGATACAGCAATCGATAAACTGGAAACAGAGATTAATCAGTTCACCATTTGGATTATGGCAAAAGAAGCACCTGTTTCTAGAGATTTACGGGAGATTATTGGTATACTTAAAATCTCCTCTGAAATCGAGCGAGTGGCGGATTTCGCGGTTAATATTGCAAAAGCAACGATTAAAATCGGAAAACCTAAATCTCTACTGGATATTACGCATCTAGAGCAGATGAAGGATTTATCGATTGAAATGCTCAAAAAAGCGCTGCAATCATTTTTAGAGGAAAAAATTTTACTTGCGAAAGAAGTTGGCGACCTTGAGGATCAAGTCGATCAGCATAGCAGGGAAACATATCAAAAGCTTACTGCATACCTTAGTGAGCATCCAGAAGAAACTAACCAACTCGTGCAATTATTATTTGTCAATCGTTTTCTGGAGAGAACAGCAGACCATATAACAAATATTGCTGAAAGTACTGCATATTTGATAAAGGGTCAAATATATGACTTCAATTCATAATAAATAAAAGATAGTTACTGGAGGGGAAATGTGAAATTTTCTTCTCCAGTTTTTTATTACTAGCTCAAATTATAGAAGAAGTGCTATTCTATTAATAATTATAGGAGGCTTTTAAATGGAGAATAACGATATATTAATCAGATTGAGATATGCCTTAGATATTAAAAATAAGGAAATGGTAGAGATTTTTAAACTTGGTGGCGTGGAAGTGACAAAGGAAGAGGTTCTCAAAATTCTAACGAAATCAAAAGAAGATGATGGCGATGAAGAAGTAGTGGATGATGACACCCATATGAAGTGTAATAATAAAATGCTGGAGTCATTTTTAAATGGTTTCATCACTTATAAAAGAGGAAAACAGGACCCTAAACCAGGACTGCCAGCTAGTCCAGAGCCAACTGAGCAGCAGAAGGACCATGTGAATAATATGCTATTAAAGAAGCTCAAGGTAGCACTACAATTAACAACAGAGGATATGTTAGATATTTTAGATGATGGTGGTATCGCTGTTTCAAAAGGCGAACTTGGTGCTATTTTACGAAAGCCTGGTCATCGTAATTATAAAGAATGCGGAGATAATTTCGCTCGCAAATTCTTAAAAGGTCTAGCGGTTAAATATAGAGGTTAAAGAAAAATGAGTTTGGAGAAAGATCCGAACTCATTTTTTCTTGTTTTTTTAATTTAATTTCAAATCATAAAATGCTCTATTTCTCCCAAAGCTCTACAAGTCGATCTTCAGGATCTTTAATCCAAATAAATTTTCCATATTCACTAACTTCTTTTTCCTTTGCAAGAGGTACACCAATTTTTTCAAGATGCTTAATAGTCTCATTCAGATCATGTACTTGGAAATTTAACATTACTTGCTGTTCTTTTGGAAAATAACTGTCGTCCTCTTTAAAGAAAGAAAAGATAGTCTCATTTCCTAATTGAGGTTTAATCACTGTCCCATTCCAGCTTTCTATTTCTTCAATCATTAAAACTTCACTGTACCATTTTTTTATAACTTCCATATTTTTAGTTCTCCAAAATATTCCTCCAAAACCTTTTATCATTTCACTAACTCCTTTCTGCATATAATTTTTATGCTTGGTCGCTCAGTTTTCTTATTAAATTAACGTCGAAGTGTAGTTGCTTAGCCCCTAATAATAAATTCAACAAGATAGACGTCAATCCCTTTCTGGAACAACACCACCGTTGGTTTATAAAATTAAGTTTAGGTAACAGTTTTTTGAAATTCCACATATCATAAGAAAGTCTGAAGTTAAAAGGAGGATTTTCGTGTATCAAATGAATTATCAACACAATCAAATGTATGACCCACAAGCCTTTCAAAAATCATTACAATTGATGGCAGAAGCTGTACAAGGTGAAAAGGAAGATCAATTATTTTATGATTATTTAATATCAGTAGCCCCTAATAATGAACAAAAAGAAATCATTACATCCATCAGAAATGATGAAATACGACATAATAAATTGTATAAACAAATGTACAAACAATTAACAGGACAGGAAGTAGCTTTAGAAAAAGAAGAAAAATTTGTTCCCCCTGCAACATATCTAGAAGGATTAAAAAAAGCCCTATTTGGCGAATTAAAAGCAATGGAAAAATATCGTGTCATTCGAGCTGGACTGCCAAATCGGTACTATAGAGACATCGTATTCGAAATATTAACAGATGAACTTAAACATGCAACTTTATATAATTTTATGTATACGGAAAATTATGTTGATAAAAAAAGTAGTTTATCTGACAATCAGAACAAAACACCTGATGAATGGATTAACCATACAAGTTACTTGGTAGAAGAAGGATTAGAGGATTTCAAGAGAGGTATTAATACCAAACATATCCTTCAGGAATTTATCTTGATGGGTGTACTTGTGGGAAAAGGATATTCACCTGAATTTGCATATAAGACGGTTGAAGACTGGGAACGAACAGGTCAATCAGTACTTCTTCAACAAAGTAAACAAATGAGGGAATAATGGAGTACTAAAAACTTAAAGCCGACTCCTTAACAAATGGGGTTCGGCTTCAGTTATATACAAGTATAATTTATTGATGTTCAGATATTAGTTGAGTTTTCAATTGATTAATTACTTCTTGTGAAGCAGGAGCTGCAGGTTTGTAATATCCCTTTTGAAGCGCATAGCTATATAAAGTTCTTTGGCGGGATTCATCCTGGTTTCTCAGTTGAATCAAAGTTTGTCTTAGTTCTGAGTTATTAGTTTGGGCGATAATATGTGCATAACCTGTTAGACCTGCATTTAATCCTGCAAGATAATCATTTACCATCTCTTTATCTTGAAACATATAAATCCTCCTAATTTAAATAAGACATTAAATCTTGTTGTGCTTGTTTTGCGGCTTGGGCATCTCTTTCAAAGATTGTCTTCAGTTCAGGGTCTGTACAACTTTGCGCATACGCTTCCAACTTCTTAGCAACTGTTCCATGTCCACCGATTAAACTCCGTAAATGCTCTACTTCTAGTTCAGTTAGATTATGATTCATAGATAATCCTCCTTTCACTTTTAAAATTCCCGACTTCATAAAATATATACTTAATAGGTCCCACTCAAAAATAGCTTGCATATAAGCCTTTTCTTTTAAAAGAGCCAAGTAAAAAAGAGCGAATTCCTATGTAGATGGAGTCCGCTCTTTTTTCTTATAATGATACTGTTTCTAACTGTGAGGATAATACATTTTGTAATGTGTTAAGTTCCTCAGTGGTTAATGGAATCATTGGTAGGCGTACGCCACCTACGGGAATACCTTTTAAATTTAAAGCTGTTTTTACAGGTGTTGGATTTGGTGCAGCAAACAATGCTTTCATAATAGGCAATAGCGTGCGGTGATCATTTGCAGCCTCTTTTACATTACCACTGTTGAACTTTGCAATCATTACTTGCATTTCGTTTCCGATAACATGTGATGCTACGGAAACGACACCAGCTCCTCCAATGGATAGTACTGGAATTGTTAACCCATCGTCGCCACTATAGAGCGAAAAGTCTTCGGGTGTATTGCTGATGATTTCAGCCATTGTATCTAAGTTGCCGCTAGCTTCCTTTATCGATACGATATTAGATATTTGAGACAGTCGGATTACTGTATCAACGGTCATATTGACGGCACTACGACCTGGAATATTGTAAAGCATAATTGGTAAGGATGTAGCTTCTGCAATTGCTTTGAAATGCTGGTACATGCCTTCTTGTGATGGTTTGCTGTAATAAGGGACAACTAGCATAATACCATCCACACCTGCATCAGTTGCACGTTTTGTTAGCTCGAGGGACGCTTTTGTGTTATACGAGCCAGTTCCAGCAATTACAGGAACCCTACCATTCACAACCTCCACAGTAAATTTAAACAGTTGAACTTTTTCTTCCTCCGTTAATGTCGGAGACTCTCCAGTTGTACCAGATACGACTAATCCTTCTGTTCCATTATTGATTAAGTAATTTATTAAATTTCGTGTAGCTGGAAAGTCGATCTCCTCGTTGTGATCAAAAGGAGTAACCATAGCCGTTAATATTTGTCCAAAATTCATAACTTCTCCACATCCTATAATTTATTATTAAAAATTCAGGGAGAAGGGCATTTTTCAGTAGACGCAAAAAAGCAACAACGAGGGCTCGTTGCTGCAATAGAAATAAAGTAATATTTCTGTGCGTAAGATAGCCCTCCATATAGTCTCCTATATGACAATCCAGTGTTTGTTCAACAACAGAACCAGCTTCAAGAAAAATGAGATTCTTTCAACTTCGGCAAATTCCCCTTTCCACAAATGTCACAGGATCTCATTCTCCTCCAAAAGTGTACTGATGGTCTTTGCGCCTCTATCCTTACTTCAAATGTATTTGAAATAAGAGAATATTTAATTACTAAAATAATACATGGTTTTTCCTACTATTGCAACAGATTACATGTAAAATAAATATAAAGCTATTAGAGGTAAGTTCTAATAATAAGTTTCTCACGAAATAACCATACTATACTAGAGGTGAAAAGGATGTATAAATTATTGTCTCATAATGATTTAGATGGAGTCGGATGTGGCATCTTAGCAAAGCTCGCTTTTGGTGAGCAAGTGAAGGTGCGTTATAATTCGATTTCAGCACTTAATCGAGAGATTGAATACTTTTTAGAAAATGAAAACCAGGATACGTTTTTATTCATAACGGATTTAACTCCAAATGAAGAGAATGAAAAAAAACTAGAGGACTTTTACCATGAACAGGGAAAGCTCCAACTAATTGACCATCACAAATCTGCTCTACATTTTAATGATTATGAGTGGGGTTATATTTCAGTAGAAGACTCTGAAGGTAAATTAACTTCCGCTACATCGTTATTATATGAATATCTTGTAAATAAAGAGCTGTTGAAACCTACCACTACGCTATCGGAATTTGTAGAGTTAGTTAGGCAATATGATACATGGGAGTGGGAGAAGAACGGAAACCAACGTGCTCATTCGCTAAACTCGCTTTTCTATTTAATAGCTATAGAAGAATTTGAAGAAAAGATGTTGGAGCGTCTCCGTACTAGCGAGACATTCAATTTTGATGAATTTGAAAAGAAAATATTACTTATGGAAGAAGACAAGATTGACCGCTATATTCGTCGAAAGAAAAAAGAGATTGTCCAGGCAAAAGTAGGAGAACATTTAGCTGGTGTTGTATATGCAGAAACGTATCATTCTGAGCTTGGCAATGAACTAGGTAAAGAGTATCCGCATCTCGACTATATAGCAATCGTAATTATGGGAGGGAAAAGAATCTCTCTTCGTACAATTTATGACCATATCGATGTATCGAAAATTGCTGGACAGTTCGGCGGTGGGGGACATCAAAAAGCATCTGGCTGTAATTTAACAGAGGAAGCCTATAAGTTATTTGTTTTGGACACATTCCACCTATCACCAATTTTAGAAGACGCAAAAAGAAATCAATATAATTTGAAACAATCATCCTTTGGTTCGTTTTATAAAAATAGAAATAATGAAACGTTCATCTTGTATTCTAAAAATGGGGACGATTGGATTCTGGAAAAAGATAAAGTTGCAATCGAACAAACCTTTACTAGCTTTGATGAAGGGGAGCGTTTCTTAAAGCGGAACTACGAGGCTGCTTTAGTTAGAGACGATCTTTTCGTCGATTACTTAATGAGTGAAGTGAAAAAAAGAGAGAACTCCTGATATACTAGTAGCCATTTTAAATTCTTGGTTGATATTAATTACCGAATGGTTCCTTTACTCTCGCTTCGTCATTGCATACTCGCTTTCGGCGTAACTTTACTCGCACTTCATCTCGATTTACTTGCGAAACGGAATATTTCTCCAAATGACACTCCTTCTAATGAAACTGGAAAATTGAATATAAATTGAATGATAAGGTATCATTAAGCCGAGAGACTTATTTAGAAAATAATGAGGCTGAAGAAATGAAGGAGGCAAATCATATGGAAATTGGAATAACAACGTTTGTCGAAACAACTCCGGATGTAAAAACGGGTAAAGTAATTAGCCATGCAGAGCGTATTCGCGAGGTTATAGAAGAGATTGTATTAGCGGACCAGGTAGGCTTGGATGTATTTGGGGTGGGAGAGCATCATCGAAAGGATTATGCTGCATCTGCACCAGCAGTTCTTTTAGCTGCAGCTGCTTCTCGGACGAAGCAAATTAGACTCACAAGCGCCGTTACTGTACTTTCTTCGGATGATCCAGTGCGAGTATTTGAGGAATTTTCTACATTAGATGCTATTTCCAATGGTCGTGCAGAAATAATGTTAGGACGTGGTTCCTTTATCGAATCCTTCCCACTTTTTGGCTATGATTTAAAAGACTACGATGAATTATATGAAGAGAAGCTAGATTTGCTATTGAAAATACGTGAGTCTGAAATGGTTACATGGAGTGGTAAGCATCGTGCTACTATTGATAACCGCGGAGTTTATCCACGTCCGGTACATAACCCGTTACCAGTTTGGATCGCTAGTGGGGGAACTCCGCAATCTGTTGCTCGCGCTGGTTTTTTAGGATTACCACTTGTGTTGGCTATTATTGGTGGAAGTCCACTACAGTTTGAGCCACTCGTGAAGCTTTATAAAAAAGCGGCTACTCAAGCAGGACATGATGTATCGAAGTTAACTGTTGCATCACACTCTCACGGCTTTATTGCAGAAACTACAGACATTGCTGTAGATAAATTTTTCGCACCGACACAGCAAGCGATGAATGTTTTAGGAAGAGAACGTGGTTGGGGTCCGTATACGCGTTCTACATTCGATGCTGCACGTAGCTTAGAAGGCGCTTTATATGTTGGAGATGTAGAAACTGTTGCAGAAAAAATTATATTCCTACGTAAAAACGTTGGCATCACACGCTTCATGCTTCATGTGCCAGTTGGATCCATGCCCCATGAAGATGTGATGAAAGCGATCGAACTGCTAGGTAAAGAAGTAGCACCAATCGTTCGTGCAGAAATAGATAGATGGGAAGCATCGGGTGAAAGTAATTAATTTATTTCGTTTGTAATAAACATATAAGAAGAAATAAGAAGGGAACGGATTTCGTTCTCTTTTTTCATCTTAAGCAATAAAAGAGAAGTGAAGGTGAGTAATGATATGAACGAGAAATTCATCATCCATGCCGATGAATGCTACCAAAAAGCAGAGGAGAAGGCTAATCATTATTTCCAATCACTTTATGCACAAGTTAAGCAAAAAACATATGTGCCAACTTTAACGGAGGATATACACTTATGGAAACATAACCATATCCGTCATTATTCTTTGTTTCCAAAAAGAAAAGAAAAAGCTAATGCTGGTAGTTACCACAATTATATAAAGTGGCTCAATTATACAGGGAAACTAGATAATTATTTGAATCGAAGCATTTCCTATATTTTTATGCGAGATTTAGGTAAAGCATTGAACTCTCCAGACACAGAGAGAAGGATTCGCGATATAGTAAATAGCTTGAAAACAAATCTTTTATCTAATTCTGTGAACCAAAAGAATGATACAGAGATGTTCAGCATGACAGGCTTGTACCGACTTGCTCAGAAGGAGGGGTTAGAGTCAACTTTCATATGGCTGATAAATAAGCTTAAGATTGTCTCCGCAAATATTCCGAAGGAGATGGATGCAGAACATGCCAAGCGAAAGCTTATTAAAATTATTGCAGGCGTAATTATGCAAGAGATTGAAGAAATGACTGATGCAATTTCTCTAGAAGAGCGTCAGAAACGGCTCAAAAAGGCGATTAGACTCGGGTATTCCTATGGATTGACCTATCCTTTTATCGATGATTTACTAGATGCAAAAATTTTATCCGAAAAAGAAGAAAAACAATACGCACAGTTAATACGTACCACCCTTACTACAGGAGTTGTGCCTGCATTAGATGATTGGACAGGAAAAAATTCAGAGCTAATCGGTTATATTCATTCAGAACTTAGAGAAGCCTTTGAATTTATTAAAGCCCATCAACGACCAGAGAAAAGAGAAGGTTTTTTCGAACAATCCTATGTATTTTTTAATTCGCAAGAAATAGATCGTAAAAAAGATTTAGCTAATGAAAACTATACGAATGAAGAGCTTTATATTCCAGTTATTTTAAAATCCGCATCTTCACGATTGATTGTCCGTTCTGTAATTGGAGCTCCAGAGGATGAGGGATTCGACAGCCGAACATTTTTTTATGGCATATACAATCAACTTGCAGATGATTTTGCAGATATGTTTGATGACTTGAAGGATGGTGCAGTAACTCCCTATACATACTACTTGAAGTATCATGATAAACGATCAGATCTTATCAATCCATTTGAATTGTACTGGACGGTAATCTCTAATTTAATTCATCAAGTTTATCATTCCGATAAAATGACACGTGAAGTAATTTTAGACCGGGCTATAAACGGATTAAAACGATATAGGGAGCGAGCGGGTAAGGAGAAGTACAAAGAAGTAATGGAACTTTTTGCTTCAGGAAATTCAAAATTCAACAAACTAATTCAACAAATGGTACGAAAAGCGGATGATGTAGATTTTTTCGACAAGCTACTGCGAGATCATATGATTGCAAGTTTGAAAAATGATAGACAAGGTCAGGAAGATTTTATCGATAAGGCCAAGACAATACGTAGTGAGATTAATAAGATACTGAATATCCCTAAAACGAATGAGATGAACAATTCCATAATAGATGCTGCAAATTACAGTCTTGCAGGAGAAGGAAAGCGATTACGACCGATCGTAACTTGGTTTATGGGAGTAAACGCATATGGCTTAACCCCTTCCACACTTGAGGCCCTTTTAAAATCATTAGAATATATGCATACTGCTTCTCTCATTTTTGATGATCTTCCATCTCAAGACAATGCAAAACTACGCAGAGGTCGTGCAACACTCCATGAGGTTTATAATGTCTCCATTGCAGAGTTAACTGGCCTTTTCCTTACACAGAAGGCTATTTGGGAGCAAACTACTTTGGAGCAGTTCGATTCAAAAAGGGTGCTTAAGCTTATCCAATATTCGGCTCAAGTGACTGCGGATATGTGCAGAGGTCAAGCAATGGATTTAGATTCAAAAGGGCAGCAATTGACTTTAGAACAACTAAATACTATGTCCTTTTACAAAACTGGACTTGGTTTTGAAGCATCTATTTTAATGCCAGCGATTCTCGCAAATACTAGTAAATTAGAAATAGAAGCATTGAAAAAATTTGCCCGCCATGCCGGTATTGCATTTCAGATTAAGGATGACCTTCTAGATGTGGAAGGTGATACAGCCTTACTAGGAAAAACGATTGGTAAGGATATAGAAAATAACAGCTCTACTTTTGTTTCTATTTTAGGGGTGGAGGAAGCTAAAAAAGAAATGTGGGAGAATTACTGTGTTGCGATGGAATCTTTACAGGATGTACCACGGAATATCAATTTCTTGAAACACTTTTTAGATTATATTATCAATCGCGATAAATAAAATGTAATGGAATAGACTACCCCTAAACGTCATGATTGAATGACTTTTAGGAGTAGTCTCTTTTTAAAATTCTGCTGCATTTATGGGTTACGGCCGTATGGAAACCGGAGTTCCTATTGGGATCAAGTTGGATAACTCCTCCACATCTTTATTGTGCATCCTAATACAGCCATGTGATACAGCTTTACCAATGGAGCTAGGATCGTTCGTGCCGTGAATACCGTAATGTTCTTTGGATAGACTCATCCACATTGTGCCGAAAGGTCCACCAGGATCAGGGACTTTATTGATAATGATAAAATCCCCTACTGGCGTATTGAATAATATTCTTCCAATAGCTATTGGGTACTGCTTTTGTAAAAGACCGTTTTTTCGTAATCGTAACCTCCGATTGTTTATGGATATCTCTATTTGATAAGGAAGCGTATTTGGATCTGGAAAGCCTGGGATCACAATGGATTGACCAATAAAAAGTACATGCGGATTTATAGATGGGTTTGCGCTTATGATTTTGGAAAGGGGAGTACGGTAGTCTCTAGCTATTTGACTCAGTGTTTCTCCTTGTTGAACTGTATGAATCAGTGTAAACACCTCCGTTCTAGTACATTATATGCTACTTTTTAAAAATGCTTCATCAGGTAGAATAAGAACATAGTTTCATGAATAGAATCTCTTATAACAGAATTCTAAAGGTGGAATGAGAGATTGAAGATATTATTTATATTTCTATTATTCATAGTCTATTTCGCATTATCACTTTCACTGGAAAGCACCAAAGCAATAGGTCTCTATTTAATCATTTCATTAGTATTATTTTTTTGGGGAGTTTTGGAATGGCAACGTATTATTAATGGAAGAAACTTGGAAAATAGAAGGAGATTAGAGGAACTGCTCGCTGAAATTCCTCATACAGAAAGTCTTAGTTCGGACAATTTGTTAAATGTTATGCTTATAGATGATGTGAATAGTATTTTTTATCTTCTCCAAAGAGATTCCATTGCAGAAGATTTTAATATAGCAGCTATTCCTTTTTCTCAAGTGCTCGAGGTTGCGATTGTGGAAGACGAGCGGGTTCTAAACTTATATCCCAAAGACGGTATATTGGAAAGTACGCTAGAAAATGATGAAGAAATAGAGGATTATGAAGAATCTGATGACGAAGAAGAGGAAGAGGATGAATCTATTGAAGCATTGAGTTTAAAAATAGTAGTAGACGATATAGCTAATCCTATTTTAGAATATCCATTTATACAGAATGAACAGATCCTTTTCCTAGATTCTGAAGAATATTCAGAAGCAATTTCAATTTGTAACGAATGGTATCAAAAAATCTGTATTATTATTAAACGCTATGAGCATTCCAACGTAGCTGTGCGACTTTGGCAATAAGCTTGCATATAAGCACTTACAAATAAAGAGACTGTCCCTAGATAGTTCATTAGGGGCAGTCTCTATAGAGTTTTAGGAGATGGGTAATTTATCAGGATTCATCGTAATATAGAATTCTTCAATTTTGTCATCTTTAATGGAAAAGCTAATGACACTGTGTAGCTTACTATTCATATAATTTAAGATTGCAGGCTGACCATTAACATTTTTAATCTTAAAATAATAATCTGCAGAAGTTTTTTTTGAGATACCGTATAAAAATGCCAATACAGTTGTTGAAGAATAGATGGGTCGTATAGCTGCTCTTACTTTTCCTCCTCCATCTGAGTAGAGAATAACATTTTCGGATAAGAGCTCTAGCAATGTATTCATATGCTGTTGTTCAAAAGCTCGGATAAATTGTTCAACAATAGACTTGTTTGCTGTATAGTTTAGACTTTCAGTTTCTATACCAGCGACTTTTTTCTTTGCTCTGCTGAATATTTTACGACAGTTTTGTTCTTTCTTCTCTAAGAGATTTGCAATTTCCGAATAAGAAAAATTAAAAGCTTCTCTTAATAGTAAAACCGCTCTTTCATCTGGTGCCAAATTTTCCATCATCCTTAAGTAAGCAATACTTAAGCCTTCTTTTTGGAGAACAAGCTCAGATGGATCGAGGTAATGTAATTCCTCAAGCAATAAGGGTTCAGGATTCCATGGCCCCACGTATTCCTCTCGTTTATGTCGAGAAGACCTTAAGCTATCTATACAGCGGTTTGTCATCACCTTACATAGATATGCTTTTACGTTTTCAATTTTGTCTTCTTCAATTTGATAGACTTTTAAAAAAGTTTCTTGCACAATGTCTTCGGTTTCAACTACAGATCCGAGCATACGATAACCTATAGAAAACAATAACGGTTTATACAGTTGGTAATCTTCATTACTAATTTGCACAATATAACCTCTGTTCTTTTTCTATTATCTCTTCGGCAGCTTGCTTTGCACTAATGATAGCTCCTTCAGACAAAATGGAGTGAGGTGATGTCCAGTCCCCTGCTAAATATAATCCTGACATCGCCAATTTAGAACACTGTAACTTATGATCTTCTCCTATTTGAGGTAGGCGCTGGTTTACAGTAATAGTAGGCATGAAACGACTTGAAACTTTGTAGTTTTGCCATCCAGGCTGTATTTTTTCTAAAAATTGTTCAAGCTCGTTTTTAAGTAGCTTTCCATTAATATTATCATCTGGATGAAGGTATTTGAACACGTGTAGCACAACAGTATTTTCGTTCTCGGAAAGGATAGCAGCATTTGAATGGACGGAATAATAAAAGGGTTCCGTTACTTCCATAGCAAATAATCGATTTGGTTTAGGAAGCTGTGTTAGTGCGACGTCTAAAGAGGCTCCCTTTACAGGTATTACTTGCGTAAAAAAATCCAACTGCGCTTGTGTGATGTTGTCACCTAACATTTTCATAAGCTCTCGGGGACCGGTTGTGCTAAGCACATAATTACATGTTAGTTCCTCTTCGGTAGAAAGCGATAGTCTAAAATTCTTTTCTGTCATTTTAAATTCATTCACCCTCACACCAGTTTGTATTTGAACCCCTGAAGTTACGGATTTGTTATGGAGCTGGTCAATAATTGTCTGCCAGCCTTTATCAATATAAAGTACCCCTCCCAGAACCATCTTTAAATGGGCGACAATGACACGGGCGCTTACTTTCTCTGGGGCATGACAGTAGGTTGATAGGCGACCTAGAATAAGGAGTAACTTTTGGACATTTTTTGATTGGGCTATTTCTTGAACCCATTGCTGAAACGTTTGCTCTGAAAGGTTTTCTATTTTCATACTTTTAATTTTCCATAAAATATTCAGCCAATCCATACGCTCTTTCCAGCTAAAAAGGCCAGTTGTAAGTACTCCTAAGGGGGTAAAAGGAGCAGTGTATTCCACCCTATTATCTATTAATAATCCGTTTAGCTTAGGTGACTTACCATGTAATTCTATTCCTAATTCCTGAAGTATAGGTGCTGCATTTCCTTTTGTATAAAAAGCGTGAGGACCAAGATTAAAAAACTGCTGATTAATCTTATCCGTCCTTGCCCTGCCACCAACTTTTTTATCTTTTTCAATGATCAAAATAGACATTCCTGCTTTAGCCAAATAATTAGCTGCAACATAACCCGCCAAACCACCGCCGACTATTACAACATCCCACTTATTATCCATAATGTGAATTCCTCCCTAAGGTCCTTTATAAATCAAGACGGGGGAGAAGAGAAGTTTGTGACATTTTTCATTAAATTTATTTTAGTCATGACAAATGGGAAATAAGAGGGTGACGAGAGTCATTAATTATTCAGAAATAGGCAAACCTGGAACAACACTGCTAGTAGGTAATAATCTCTTTTGCTTGGATTGTTCTTGGAGAATCGTAAGTAATATTTTCTGAATTACACTTGATTCTGGTGTTTCATTCAGATGAAATGCAAGATTGCATTCCTCCATTGGGTCCCTTGTAACATTATATAATTCATACTGATCATCGACTGGAGATTGCTTGGTTGTAGTTATACTAATGGCAACTTCCTTTGTGTCTGAAACTGAAGTGGATTCTTTCCGCTCAGTCACTTCATCATCTACTCCTGGATTACTCCAAAATTGAGTGTTATCAAAATATCGAGTAAGCTTCCAAATTTCCTCCGCTTTTTCGTTCCCAGTAGGCAGCCTCAAAATCACTGTTTCTAAGTGATTTGGCTGAATAACTGATTCATAAGGTTTTCCCGTTACCGAAAACTGGTTCATGCCTTTCGTCACTTCATCATCCGTCATGAAATAAATAGGTTCGTTGGCTCGTGGGAATTTGTTATTGCCTTTCAGCAAGGTGGAGAGATCTCGTCCTACCAATGGATGAACCTCACTGTGACTTTTTTTGAGTTCATTTTGAGCATCGGCTGTATTGATATTGGCTAGAGCTAAAAGAGTAGGAATTATATCTAAATGACTTGTAATCATGTCCGTTTCCATTGCAGTAGAAAACTTTGGGCTATGAATAATTAACGGGACATGCAAGGATTCTTCGTAAGCATTATGCCATTTTTGAAATAACCCACCATGCGCGCCTACAAGGCTTCCATGATCTGCGGTAAAAACGATAATCGTATCCTGATAAAAGATAGATGATTTTAGAGCCTGAAAAACTTTATAAATTTCATCGTCTACTTTCTTCTGAAGCGAATAATAGAGCTGTCGATAAAGGAGAGAATCGAATGTAGGCTGAAGTGCTTGTTGGTAGACATCGCGATAACTGAGTTGGGCGGAAGGTTTAGTGAGTAAGTTTTCATTTGCTGTTGGAGCAGGTGGAACGAAAGGAAGGGTAGGATCAATCTCAAAATTAAACATAGGATTGAAACGAGTAAATAGGCCAAGAAGCGTAATATCATGTGGATTTACAAAAGAGGAAACAATGAGCCATGGCGATTCATCAGCTGATTGTGCCTTTTTTTCAAGCGAATGAATTAAATCCACGACCTCCTTCGCATAAAATTCATCTCTCCCACTTACCCCTACACCTGCAGAAGACCCCGAATTTCGTGGATTAGACCCATGCGGTTCGGGACCAATCCAACCATCGAAACCAAAATTATTCAATCGATTGGCATGTTCGTAAAGTTGCTTTTGCGAATGATTTGGAACACCAGTTTTCGGATGATAGCTTGGAAGAGCATTATGAGTACCAGGTATTAGAATATCCTCATTGGATAGATGCCATTTCCCTTTCCAGTAAGTTTGATATCCGGCTGTGCGAAAGTATTCGCCTAAAGTAGGTACCGTGCTAGGATCTAACCAAAATACATCCGGATCAGATGCGCCTTTGGCAACTCCAGTCGTTTGCGTCACCCCATGAAGTGATGGATACTGACCTGTAAATAGCGTTGCTCTACTCGGTGCACAAGCTGTACTTCCAATATAATGATTTAAAAATGTCATTCCTTTATTTCTTAGCAGCCCTTGTGTTTTTAAACTTTTTATTCGCCACTCTTTTAAAGCATCGGTTTCATAAACAGTTGGAAATCTTTCTTCATCTACAATGATAAATAGAATATTTGGTCTGTCCAATTTTATAACCCCTTCATTTTTATACCTTTATTCATTGTATGAAAAAGTGATAGAGCAAAATGGATATTTAGTCTAAGCTGTCCAAATATAAACCAAAAGAAACAACTCATTATTTATGGAACTCTTATTTGTAATGACCTATAAAGCGTTATCTTTTTGTGGTTTGTTCTTTTTCACATCATTCTATATATAACTTGCGGCAGTAATACTCATTTTCTTCTGGTCCCCTTTCTCTCAAAAAGGGAAAAAACAATTGCAATTGTATCGTTATATCTAACGGTTTTTGTTTTCATTATATATATGTATGAAAAATAATATATCCATTCCTATATGACTTTTGTATAATAGTGAAAAGTCAGAAATTTAAATAGAGGTGTAGACAATTATGATCTTATATGACTCAAGAATTCTATTAGAGGACCGCATCCATAAGGCTTTATATAAATCTATACATATACAAGTAATGTTAGTCATTTCAGCCAAATACGAAAATTACCCGTTTGTGCCGGTGCCGTGTCATGATTAATTTTCCAGATCTATTTAATCAAGTAATCATGGTACTTTTCCTCACTCTAATTTACCAACTTTTTTTTAATGAGAGTGAGTTGCAACGAAGAAAATTGTCTTCCAAGTTGTACATTTTACTACTACTTATGCTTTTCCTAACGTTGACTTTTCCTATCGAAATAAAAGGGGATATTCACTATGATTTTAGACTTATACCTATCATTATTTCTTTTATTTATATAGGAGTGCTGCCAGGTTTGCTTATTTCGGCTGTTTTAGTTTTTTACAGAGTATACCTCGGTGGGGCGGCAATCTATAGTAATTTATTTGATATCATTGTAATTTCACTTATTGCCATACTTTTGGTTTTTCTCACGAAAAGATATAAATTATATACGTTAAGGAGTAAAGCCTTTGTTGTTAGCTTTGTTTTTTGGGTATCATCCATAAATAAAATAGTATATTTGTATATAAACCTACATTTGGAACAATTACCTTTAATGATTTTCTATTTTACAGGTGCTTGGATCAGTTTGTTGTTGGTGGTTTATATAATAGATTATGTGGACCAACATTTACAGATTCAGTTGGAACTCCAGCAGGCTGATAAATTGAATGTAATAAGTCAATTGTCAGCTTCCGTAGCACATGAGATAAGAAACCCTATGACTACTGTCCAAGGATTTTTGCAGTTAATGATTAGTGATCCTCAATTACAACAAAATTATAAGGATTATATCGACATATCACTCAAAGAATTAAACGATGCTCAATCTATCATTAATGATTACTTATCGTTAGCCAAGCCGCATACAGAAGGATTCTCCAACATTAACCTTTCAACTGAAGTAAAGAATGTCGTTAGTCTTATTAATTCATACACGAATATTAAGAATATACGCATTGAATCTTCCATTCAGGATTCGTTATATATGAACGGAAATAAGGTTGAACTAAAACAAATTTTGGTAAACATTATGAAAAATGGAATTGAGGCAATGGAAGAAAACGGACTACTTACTATCCGCTTATATTCGAAGCTTGAAGAAATTTTCATAGAAATAACTGATACAGGAAGTGGGATGACAAAAGAGCAAGTCCAAAAGATGGGTACACCATTTTACTCCACCAAGGAAAAAGGAACTGGGGTTGGATTAACCATATCATATCAGCTAATTCATGCAATGAAAGGAAAAGTGGAAATTGATAGTGAATGTGGGGTAGGAACTAAGTTTACCATTCGGTTCCCTAATAATAGAAGATTATGAACAGCAAACCATCCTATAGTTTGTCCGTTATTATGGTGAATTACATTATAACTGATAATCTTGACTTCGAGATAATAATTCCATACACTTAACTAAACAAAGTATGTTGAGTAGAAAAGGATGATGAAAAATGGAAGAGGTCAAGAAAAAAGTGCCAACGGAAGTAGATGAAAAAGGTAAATTTATTCGTCAAAAAAATCGTTTTGCAACACCTTTTGGAAGTGACCCTGGTGAACTTCCGGTTGAAGCTGGAAAATATCGTTTGCTATGGGCTGCTGTTTGTCCATGGGCACATCGCTCTGTCATTGTGCGAAGTGTGCTTGGGCTAGAGGAAGTTATTAGCTTAGGAACTGCTAGTCCGATGCGTCCAAATATTGATCGAGTAGATTGGGAATTTTCTTTGGATGAAAATGGAGTAGACCCAGTATTAGGTATTAAATATATAAGTGAAGTATATCTTCACGCGGATGCATCATATGAGGGCAGACCAACAGTCCCTGTCATTGTTGATGTGAATGAGAAAAAGGCAGTTAACAATGATTATTTCCGATTAACGAATCATCTAGAAACTGCTTGGAAGCCATTTCATAAAGAAAATGCACCAGATTTATATCCTGAGCATTTACGAGAAGAGATTGATGCTTTAAGTGAAGTTATTTTCCATGAAGTAAATAATGGCGTATACAAATGTGGGTTCGCCCGTTCTCAGGAGGCATACGAAGAGGCGTATGATGTTTTATTTGCACGTTTGGATGAATTAGAAAAACGTCTATCTACACAACGTTTCTTGTTTGGGAACTATATTACTGATTCAGATGTTCGTCTGTACGCAACACTTGTACGCTTCGATGTTGCATACTACGCAGCTTTCAAAACAAATCGCAATCGTATTGTAGATTTTCCTAATTTATGGGGCTACTTACGCGACTTATATCAAACACCTGGCTTCGGTGATACGACAGACTTTAATGCGATTAAAATACACTATCATTTATCAAACCACATTGCGAGTGACGATCAAAAAGGCCCAAATAATATTCTACCAAAAGGTCCAGATACGTCCATCTTCCATTCAAAACATGATCGTGAAGCTTTGAGTGGCAAGAAAGAGAAATTTCTTATTTAAGGGGATGTAAATTTTGATCATACGCGATTCGAGACAAGAAGAATTAGCATTTATACGTGAAATGAGATTACAGGCATACGAGGAGCATGCTCCCAAAATACCGGAGGCACATTGGAATACACTCAAGCAATCCATATTATCGGATGCCGATTCAAAACCTGGTATCGAACGAATGGTAGCAGAAATTGATGGAGAAATTGTCGGAAGTGTTGCCTTGTTTGCTCCAGATAAGCAAGTATATGCCGGCATGTTAGACGAAGAACTGGATTACCCAGAACTGCGTATGCTCGCAATATCCTCAAAAGCAAGAGGAAAAGGTGTAGCTACAGCACTTATCAATGAATGCATAAAGCGCTCGAAAGAAAAAGGGTTCAAAGAGATGGGCCTCCATACTGCTGATTTTATGGAAAATGCCATTAAATTATATACGCATCTCGGTTTTGAACGCCTTCCACAATTTGATTTTGAACCAGCAAATGATGGCATTATCGTAAAAGCATTTCGTATCAAGTTCTAATTAAAAAGTAACCTAGTTTTAAACAGGCTATCCTGTTTTAGAGCTAGGTTATTTTTATGAAGGACTATGTCAAAGTGCAAGGTGATTTTTTTCTGTCTGTTTAACTATGCTTTTCATAACAAAGTTTAAACTAAGTAACTATCTAACTCCTTTTTCTGGAGCAAGTGATGACGAAAATGCATTTCAACCAACTCGTACCATTCCCTTCCATTCAGCCAACCGAACCCACCATGTTCAACTTTATTATTAGGGTTAATATAATCTACTTGCGATTTCCAATGACTCATTCTATGAATTAACTGTTCCATCCTACTAATTAGAAATTCCTTGCTATCCGAATTATTTGGTGGAGAATTCAATTCATCTGGCAATCTTATTTTTATAGGTGGGAAACCTCCGTTTTTATATAATTGCTCTCCGAACTGAGTTTTACCAAAGGGTTTTTCTTCGTTTAATGCAGCACATATTTCCAAATTATCAAGATACTCATGAGCAACAACAATTAAATGATCATACATTTGTCCAATAGACCAAACCCCCTCATCCGAATTATATCTGAGCTGTTCCAATGAATAATTGTAAAGATTGCTTTTGAAGGTAACGAGTAGTTCATTGTCACCCATTTAAATTCCTCCTTTAAAATAAATCTGAAATTTTAGTTTTCTAGTTTAGGAATGATTATAGCAGAGTCTATATTATTATTGCTATTTAAATAGTTCAAACATAAAATGAGGGAAAGGATTGAATATGAGGGAGGACAAAATTATGATAAGTGATTTAGATTTGAAGCACCTACAACATTGTGTTGAATTAGCAAAAACGGCATTGGAGAAAGGCGATGAGCCATTTGGTTCAGTACTTGTCTCATCTAATGGAGAAGTGCTTGCAGAAGATCATAACAGAGTTGCAGGTGGTGACCATACTCAACACCCAGAATTTGCTTTGGCGCGTTGGGCAGCCAATAATATGACACCGGAAGACAGAGGTAAGGCGACAGTATATACCTCTGGTGAACATTGCCCAATGTGCGCTGCTGCCCATGGTTGGGTTGGTTTAGGTAGAATCGTTTATGCCAGTTCGTCTGAACAATTAGGACAATGGTTGAATGAAATGGAGGTTACTCCATCACGCGTACGTAATCTTCCCATTCATGAAGTTATTCGAGATACCACAATCGATGGTCCTGTTCCTGAACTAGCGGAGCAAGTTCGTCAACTTCACCATCAGTTTTACGCAAAGAGACGTTGAAGAGAGATATGCCAGTGAAAACATTTAAGATGGAAGGCCTTTTAAAGTACGTGAGTGGGGAAGATTCTCAAGTTTTGGCACTTTGTATAATCGATATCGACTATTTCAAACGCTATATTGATTTTCATGGACAGCTGGAAGGCAATAGCTGTTTCGAACAAGTGGCCAATTGCTTGGGAACAGCTATGGGTACTCATAAAGGAATTTTAAGTTATTTATCTGGAGATAAATTTATATGCTTTTTAACAGATATTGAGGCAGAGGACTTTGTACAATTTGCTGAGAATTTGAGAGAGTCTGTGGAAAATCAGAATTTAAAGTTTTGTTGGCAGCAGCATTCCTTTCAGGTGACTATAAGTGTGGGTGGCGTTCATGGTCTAGTGAGTCAATTTAAAGATATGGCAGAATTGATTGCATTAGCAGATGAGGAGCTACATCGAGCAATGTCGACTGGCCGTAATAATGTGAAAATTAAATTCAAATGATGAAAGCTACTAGATGAATCAAGTAGCTTTTTTGTCTCTACTTTTGGTAGAGGAAATTCATAAGTCATAGACGAATATTAATAGAATATAGTCAAAGAGGGAGGGAAAATATTGAAATCTGCATTTGAAATGTTTTCGGCGGTACATATAAGTTCAATGATTACTTTATGCTTACTTATCCTTCTGTTATATATCTGTAGAAATAGGTGGCCAATTCAACAAAAGATAGTCCAATCCATGGAACGTTTTTTCGCTCTTACGTTATTCATAATGGACGGGTATTATTATATATGGCTTGTTCAAACAGGAAGGTGGGACTTTGGTGACTCATTGCCACTTGAACTATGTAGCATTAGTTTAATTGCAACGATTATTTTGCTTTGGACTGGCAATAAGAAGTTTTATCCCTTTGTATTTTTTGCTGGTATTGGAGGAGCTGTTCAGGCAGTTGCTACACCGGTTTTGGATATAAACTTTCCTCACTTCAGGTTCTTCCATTTTTTCTTCACACATTTCGGCATCATTTTAACTGCCCTTTATTTCACATGGGTGAAAGGTTATAGACCTACCTTCAAAGGGGTTGTTCAGACGGTGATTACATTAAATGTGTTGTTACCTTTCTTATTCGCTATAAACTTTTTAGTAGAAGGCAATTATATGTTTTTACAGGAAAAGCCTAAAGGTGGAAGCTTGTTGGATTATTTAGGTCCTTATCCATGGTATATTCTGTCCCTAGAGTTTGTTGCGTTCATAGTATTTTGCTGTTTATGGCTTTTATTTAAGACGAAGAAGAATAAGGAGACTACTACATATGACGTTACTTGATCCTACTAAACTCTCAGGTTGGCTATCCCCCCATTCAATCGAATGGTATCATCAGCTTTCTGAGTTACAGCGTATCTATACATATCCTTGGAATAATACACTTAGTAAGCCTAATGGAGAATCTATTTTTGATGAAGAAGTGAGAAAGATGGTTAAAAATAGAAAAGTTTTAGACGTAGGTTGTGGACACGGAGAATTTACATTTCATTGTAGTTCAATTGCAAAAGAGATCATAGGATTCGATGTAACAGAGAATTTTTTAGAAATTGCAAAAGCCCATAAAAAAGCAAATCTCTCATTTGTGGTTGGAAATATTAAGCAAGGATTACCTTTTGAAAAAGGTGAATTCGATAGTGCATATATTCGAAAAGGACCCACCTCTGCTTATTCTTATCTAACAGAAATAGTTCGAAAGGGCGGAACAATTCTTGGCCTTCATCCAGGGGATGAATCTGGGAAGGAACTGCCTCAACTTTTTCCTGATTTGTTTCAGGAATCTTCAGGTACACCAATTTTAGATAAAATAAATGGCCAATTGGGAATAAGTAGTTTCACCTCTACTGAGCTCGAGCATGTGACAAGTACAGAATATCTGCATTCTCCTTTAGATGTATTAAAATTACGCTGCTTTGGTCAAACAGCCCAAGTTTTTGAGCGACTTAAGAAAGAAGATTTAGTGGAAATTACAAGAATATTTGATAAAAATAGAACCGAGCAAGGATTAGCTATAACCTTTTCTCGCTATATTGTTCGTTTAACCAACTAAACGAAAGAAGTGTTTTTTTAATAGTTACTGTTTGAAAATAGTAACTAAGTGCTTTTTGGTTTTGGGTAGACGAGGATAGCGGGCGCATGAATTTGAATCTATGGCGAAGTTATTTGGATCAGTTCTATTTCGTCAATCAGTATATAGTTGGGAATGTATCTTCATGCCCGTATGTTTTACTAAAACACCTGTTGAAGAAGAACGGAAATGTAATCAATATATCGTAAAACTAATTTACTTTAAAATTAATTAGTTCTTCATATTCACCAGTATTAGTCCGCCATTTGATTTCAACAGTAGCGTGGTTTAACGATATAATTGCTTCCTCTTTAGTAGCTGGAGGATTATTTCCTCCACTCGTCCCAAAGGATATTGCAGTTTGTTCTTCTAGAGGTTCAACTTCCCCACCACGTCCTCCTTCGTCAGTAACTACCGAATAAGTGACATATAGGAGTTCCTCATCTCCTGTATATTCAATACCTCCTCTATCGGAGAGATGGTTATCGGTCATTTCGTATATTAGATGTGCATTCCATAAGTTCCCCTCACCAGTGGCTTTTATAGTTTCTTGATTGGAACAAGCTGTAAGTAAAATCATTGTAAATAGTAAAAAAAGTATTTTTCTCAACATAACTCCTCCTCAAATGCGGATTGAATTGTCCCTTTGTAATAACTTTTTCGACAATTGTATAAAAATACCTCTGATTTTTAAAAAACGTTTCTTTCCCAGCTCATTTTTTATGTGCATTTTAAATGATAGGATGAGAACCACACGATTTTACTTTCAAGCTGTCTACTTGTAATTCTTATAAACTGGATTGTACTGTTTTAGTTCTAAATTAGTATTTCTTAATTAACCTCTACTACAATGCTTTCATAAAATTCCCCATCAATATATACAAGGAATTTCCATACTCCTGCTGTTGGAAATTTAATATTAGAAGGCATATTTACGCTATCAGGGCTTACTTCAGCACCTTTATAAAATGTACCTGAATGTAAATCAATAATATCTTCTGTATCTTTTTTAACTGCTTTAACTTCAACAGGTTTATCTAATATGTTTTCTTTTCCAAAATAAAACCAAAATATTTTATGAATTTTTTCTACATCCATTATAATGTCACCTGTAAAACCCAACGTATCTTGTTTACCAACAATAGTATAAGTAGTCTCTTCCCCATCTTTATTAACAATGGAATGTTCGAATGATGGGGATAAATCCCAACGATTATCTGGGAGCTCATAAACTACTTCATTTGTATCAGAAGTACAAGCAATTAAGGCAATTAACATCAATGACAAAGAAAAGAATAAAAATAACTTTTTCATTAAAAAACCCCTTTTCAATATTATCGAATAAACGTAATAACATTACACATTGAATATATTCCTCACCCAACTTAACCCCTAAAGATAATCCAAGGAATAATAATAAGAAATACCAAAAGCCCAATATATGCCCTTCACGTAACTAAATATAATGACGTTATAGTTTACAGAAAGTTCTGACTTTATAGGAATTATTAGTTGAAATCCATTCTGAACTAACATCAATTAGAAAAAATTAGAAGAATCCAAACTTTTGTAATTTGGTAATCGTTTAATATATAACGAAAGGAGTTGTGGTCTTGCTCAATATTAATAACTTAAAAGAACTAATGCTTCAATATACAGAACCATTATTACGCTTGGCTTATTACTACGTGAAGGATCTCCAAGCGGCAGAGGACATTGTCCAAGAAGTATTCATTAAGTTTTATCATAATAAGAATTATTATGAAGACCGTGGAGAGTTAAAAGCTTATTTATCAAAAATGACGGTTAATAAAAGCAAGGATTATTTAAAAAGCTGGACCTATAGAAAAGTACAATTACAGAATAAATTATTTCCACCGACTGGTAAAAGTAATGCAGATGAATTGGTTAGAAAGGACGAACAAGCAATAATTGGTGAAGCAATTCTTGAGTTGCCTTTAAAACATCGAGAAGTTCTTATTTACTTTTATTTTAATGAAATGACTATTGCGGAGGTTGCTCAATTTTTATCTATACCAGAAAGTACAGTAAAAACTCGATTGAGACGAGGTAAAGAACTATTAAGAAATCAACTGAAAGGAATAGAATGGGAGGTACTTACAAATGAATAACTATATTCCTAATCAGGTGAAAGATTTAAGTACTAGTAAACAACGTGTAATGGAAAATGTAGTGGATGAAGTAGAAAATACCTCAAGAAGATCCAAATATAAATGGAGATATTTAGTTATTACTGCAGTTTTAGCAATAACCGCAATGCTATTTGTCTATAACGAAATATTAATAGAAAATGAACAACAGGCTCTAAGCGAAATGCAACTGGATTTTACCAAGCCTACATTATCTGAAGAACAAGGTTTATTATATCTTCATGGTGTAACTTTAGGTGACTCACAATCAAAAGTAATAGAACGATTAGGGGTAAATTATAAAGTAGATGATTATGAGGATGGCAGTGGTGCAGATTTCATATTAGATTATGGAGGTATCGCCAGATTCTATTTTTATCAAGACAAATTAGATTCAATAATATTTATGAAAGTAGATAAAACTTACTTTGACAAATTATTTAATGATTACAACGGGTTTAAATTTCTTACTCCGACGACTGGAGATGACCGTTATTTCTACTCGAAAGAAACTGGTCAGCTATTAAAGGCAACAATCGTTCCTGACGGAAATCTCTACTTATATCTAATGCGTGGTGGAAAGGACCTCTTGGAAAATCCAGACTTTCCTAAAATTGAACAGATTTTAAATTAGTTCTGATCATAAGATCGCAAGCTCATGTTAAGGTAAAACGGATTGAAAGTATTAGGTGTGAAAAGGAGATAGATGCCGATAAACCATTACAGATCGAAGACCTTTCAAAATACTAGAGTGGTGAAGATTCCGAGGTTGTGGCATATTGTATTTTTAAAATTGACTATTTCACTAGAGCGAAATCGTAAGTGATGAAAAACACTGGGGTAAAAGTACCCCAATGTTTTCTGAGAATCGGTTTATGGGCTATCGTAGCAGATTTAAGGGCTATAGAGATATATTAATGGGCTATATCGAAGACTTTATGGGCGATATCGCCATTTATGAATGAAAAACCTCGGTTTATGGGCTATCTATTCAATAGTATGGGCTATCATCTTTTTAGTTGCGAAGCATCGGCATGGAGCAGCATCGGAAAGATCCACCTGACTTAATGATTTCTGAGAAATCGACCTCCAACACTTGATATCCATGCTGGCACAATTGCTCATTAACGCCATGATTAGTTGGTAAACTAAACACCCGGTTTTCACCAATCGACAACACATTTGTACCCATAGAGAACTGCTCACTTTCGCTTACTTCTATTAAATGATACATGCTCGCCAACTGGTCCACGATTTTCCGGTCCAGCGCAGCCGGATAAATAAGTGCGTCTTTTAAGGAAAGGATATTGAATACACAGTCCAAATGTAAATATTTTGGGTCAAAAGGAATTGGGATGATTTCAAAATCTGGTAATTCAGCTTGCAAAGTTCGAACAGCATTCATACATGTTCGATCGCTTATTCCAACAAACACCCGATTGCCATCCACGATTACATCTCCACCTTCAATTGGGTGAGTAGAAAGCTTTTTATAAGAAACATCCTGTTCATTCATCCAATGAGCTAACACTTTTTCTTCGCCTTGACGAATTTGATTTGCCATTTCCGAAATGAATAATTGGTTGCCCAATGTAAAACCAATGTCTCTAGTGAAGACTTGTTCTGGATGATCTTTACTTGGTCGTAATTTTATTACTTCCACACCCGCATTACGTAAAGCATACTCAAATTTCTGATGCTGCAATACGGCAAGAGAACGGTCAATATTATCTTGTATATATTTTTTTTGAACGTCATTGATTACTTCTTTTATTTCCATATATTTTGGCTCGCATAAAATTACTTTTTGAAGTATTCCATATTCACTTTGACAATGTATTTGAGAGTGGTCTTGCATAGTTTTCACCATTAGTCATCCTCCAATTTCTTTATTCATTCCTTCTTATTCCCTAGATTTTTCATTTCATAACCTGTTTATGCAATTTAGTTTAATAGAATCCGTTGTTTCAGGAATTTTACGTTGGGGTAAAGACTAAACATAAGAGACGGGAAAAAAGATAGTGGAGGGGATTGTATGATTACGAAGGACCAGGCGTTATTGACTAAAGAGGATTTTCATACTAGGAAAGACTTACCGAGTTGGCTCTATAAGGAATATGAAACCTTTCATAATACGGTGACGGATAAAACTTTTCCATGTTTTTTCGGAATGAGTGGAGAACTGAAGGGCGAGCTTCGCTATGCTTACATCAATCAATCCGACTGGAGCAATCTACCCGCGGCAGTAGCAGGTTTTCTAGAATTATTTAAATTACCAAGTTATAAGAGACATGGCCTCTTTGTATTTGTAGAGCCTTTTGAAAAGGAAGGTTCTATTGATGATTACCGCAAGCAATTTTGGGAAATCCTTCAATACTTACATGAAGTCGATGAAGTGGAATGGCCAGAAGACAGTCCTCGTGACCCAGACCACTATTTATGGGATTTCCGATTTAATGGAGAGCCTATCTTTGTGTTCGGCAATACTCCGGCATACAAAAAGCGAAAGACACGTCACCTAGGAAATTCAATGGTGCTTGGATTCCAACCTCGCAAAATATTTGAAGGATTAGAGGGAACAGAAAAAGGTGGTATTATGTCACGTGAGAAAGTCCGGAAACGTGTAGAGGCTTGGGATCAGCTGCCAAAGCATCCAGACATCGGTCACTTCGGAGACCCAACGCATAATGAATGGAAGCAGTTCTTTATTGGTGATGATATCGAACCTATTGAAGGAAAATGTCCATTTCACCATAAATCATTGGCATAAATTCAAGAAAATATAATATACAAAATAGAAAAGAAGCACGTGGGAACTGTCCCACGTGCTTTTTTGGTGCGGACATTCAGTGGACTTTGGGCGGAAGGAATGAGTTCACAGGCTTTCGCCAGACCTCGGGCAGACAGGGTGAAGTCTCGGGCGGATAATAAGAAAGAGCGGGCGGTGAGTCGTCCGTTGGGGTTATGGGCTATCGCAGCATACTTAAGGGCTATCCTCTTAGTTTTATGGGCTATATCGGTGGATTTATGGGCGATAAGACGATTTATAGTTGGAAAACAGCAGGTTATGGGCTATATCCACACTTTTATGGGCTATCCCAATTACGGATAGACCCTATCGTGTTCAAAATCACAGACAGAAGTGATTTTGAACACTTCCTAGTAAGCGAAAAGTGGAATCCTAATGGAGTACCAGGGATATTGTTGTTTATGTTGATACTCGGCTATTGCAATAATACCGACGATTGTTAGTATTCCTCCATAAACAGCATAGCTAGGCTGAAATCCAAGAAGGAGGGTTAGGCTAGTTATACCGACAACTGTAATAAGAAGGCGGAAATACCACAATTTTTGATTCCAAATTGGAGTTAAAAATGCAACGGGAACTAATTGATACATAGCTCCCATAGCTACCATTACCGCAAAGCAATAGAAAGTGTGCACCCATCCACAAACTTGGAAGTCGAAATTGACACGATACTAACAAATCATTATTAAATAGCATAACAACTTGATCTAAAACAAATGCTATTAATGCATACAAGATAAACGCTAATGGAAGTTTAATATTTGTATCGGACTTTAAGCTGGAAGGATTCAAGTTACTCACCAGACTTTGTAATTGTAATTTTAAAGCTTCCATCATCGAGAGGTTCTGTATTATGCGTATAGCCAAGCTCATTTAACTCTGCATACAAAAACATAGGTCGTCGGTCGTTTATAATGGCTATTGTCTCACCGGCATTCATGCTTTCCAATTTTGCTAATGTTCGCATCATTGGCTGTGGAGGCTCTAATCCGCGATTATCAAGAATCACTGTTTTCCACTTCTTTCTCTATATAAGTAATCTGCCAATGTTGTTTCTCTACCTTAATAGCTTCGTAATCGAAACCTTTTTTACCTAATACTTTGTGTCAGGGAATTGGATTGAAGGGTGCAAGTAACACGAAAATTTGCCCCTTTTTTAGCTGCTTAACCGCTCCCATGATTTTATCGAAAGGTTCCTTTTTTAGTAATAAATCCTCTCTCACATCTAACTCTATAATCGTTTGCGTATCCATAGTATCCCACCTTTACGTTATTACCTCTATGATAATTATTTTCAATTACATTTGTATTGACGCGCATCACTTTACACAAAATATCTTATAAAGTAAGGAAGCTATAGTACAATGTGATAGAAGTAATAACTAGCCTAATCAATTCTTGAAATTACAAAAGGGGATAATAGCTTGAATGTGAAAAATAGAAATTTACCTTTTATTTGGATGGTTGTCGCTGTCATTGTTATTTATTCTAGTTTGTTGGCAGCCTATTATACGAATCATATAAATGGTTTTGTTTATATAGGAGTAATGTTAGTTGCATTTGCAATAATGTTAATTCCTTTAATTATTTTTCGAAATGATAAGAAAAGGATACGTAGTTTAAGTTGGATTTCCATAATCCTTGGGGTTTTACTATGTTTTGAAGCTCCACTATTATGGTACGAATCAAATACGTACATAGTTAGTCGCCATGCTGAACCGATAGAAGCCTTCGACAATTCAGGAGTCCACTTAATGCTCGTAACTACTTTTGAAATTGGATACCTGGAAGATAAGGAACTTATCATGGAAGGACTACAACAAGATAATCTAGACATTATAGATTTATATAAAGTTACGAATAAAATTCGTTATCAGAGTAAAAACAGTGAGATCCTTCGATGGTTAAAAATTCAAAAAGATGATTTCACTATTATGAAAGATAATGTAACTAGTTATCTCGTAGATGAAACGAATAGTATTGAGGGTGTTCTAAATAGAAATGATATTTCTGGTGATAGTGTGGGACTTGGATTAGCACTGTCAGCTTTGATTGGAGAAGGGACACTAGAAAATAATTTAACTTTTGGTGTGACTGGTGCTTTAAATGCAACAGGTGATGTGAAGGCAATCGGCATGATAAAAGAAAAAGTATTAATAGCAGCGGAACATGAATACCCATATATGATTATTCCTAGTGAGAATGCTAAGGAGGCAAGTGATGTGAAGACAACACACAATCTAACATTAGAAATATTGGATGTTAGTCATATTAATCAAGCTATTAGTCTGATTCAAGAATTAAATGAGGAGCATGCTAAATAACATTCTAAATTATTTATAACAAAAAAGGCATCCAATTAATTTGGTTGCCTTTTTGTCTCTTTAAAACAATTCATCTTTTAATTTGTCCATATTCAAAATAATATTGCCTGCTACGTCGGAGCTTAGTAGTTTGGACTTAATTTTTAGATATAACTATGCATATTTAGATGAGTTGGCTGAAATGGTCGAGAAGCTAAATTGTGTACTATGGAGTGTGTTCTTCCTTGTTCCTACGGGTAGAGGAAAAGAAACAGATATGATTTCACCTGCAGAGCATGAAAAAGTGTTTAGATGGTTATATGATCTTTCCAAACGAGTACCATTTGATATTAAAACAACTGCAGCACAGCATTATCGCCGAGTAGTTATTCAACAAAAACTACGTGAGCAAAAAGGTATGAGCGACAAAGAGCATATCTTTTATGAAGATGCATTGACAATGGGGGATACTGGTAAAATTGATGGATTAGGTCGAGCACCTAAGGGAGTAAACGATGGGAATGGCTTTGTCTTCATTTCGCATACCGGCGATGTTTTCCCAAGCGGTCTCCTTCCGATAAAAGCTGGCAATGTTCGTCAAACACCTTAGCAGAAATTTACCGTGATTCAGAAGTATTCCAAAACCTACGCAGTCCCGATAAATATAAAGGGAAATGCGGAGTGTGCGAGTTTAATAAAGTGTGTGGAGGATCTAGATCGAGAGCATACAATGTTACCGGAGATTATATGGAAAGCGAACCATACTGCGTATATATTCCACAGTCCATGAGAAAGAAAGCTAAACAAACAATTGTATAACTATAAAGCAAGTAATAGAGGACGATGCTATTACTTGTTTTTTATTGGCTGAGAAGTTGTATTATGAAATATTTAGGCTAGGCAAGTTTCCATGTAAACAAGTAGAATAGATGTATTAGTCTGAAAAATACATGGAAAGAGTTAAGAGGGATTCAGTAATGGCAATTGAACTAGTTAGAGAATATTTTAAACAATTAGGATTGGAGAATAAAATACAAGAATATGAGGCGTCGAGTGCCACCGTAGAATTAGCGGCTATAACACTGAATGTCGAACCCGCTAGGATAGCTAAAACACTTTCTTTCAAAGTTGATGAAGGTTGTATACTAATAGTTGCTGCTGGCGATACAAAGATTGATAATGCAAAATTTAAGAGTATATTCAAAGTGAAGGCAAAAATGTTGTCTCCAGACGAAGTATTAGAACAGGTGGGACATGCTGTTGGAGGAGTTTGTCCATTTGGAATTCCAGCACATATCAATGTTTATCTAGACGAGTCGTTAAAACGTTTTGAAACAATTTTTCCGGCATGTGGGAGTAGTAATAGTGCGATTGAACTTACATGCGAAGAACTTTTTTCTGTTGCAAAAGCGGTTGAGTGGGTGGATGTTTGCAAAGGTTGGACGAATTAATATTGCAGAATAGGGGTGTACAAAATGGATATATCTTTTAAAACGACTGAAGGTAGATTTAATTATCGAGTAGCTGGATTGTTGGTTCACGATGAGAAGCTGCTGATCATGCAAGATAAAGGTCAACCATATTATTATGTGCCTGGCGGTCGGATCAGGATGAACGAAAAAAGCGAAGATGCCGTAAAGCGTGAAATAAAAGAAGAGCTGGGAATAGAAGTGAACGTAAACCGGATGCTCTGGGTAAATGAAAACTTTTTTAAAGAGGAAACTTTTCTTGAACAATTTCATGAAGTTTGCTTCTTTTATTTGTTAGAGTTAAAAGATGAGGAAGTCCTTAAAAAAGGCAGTGAATTTGTAGTGGACGAAAATGGAAAAATACATACTTATTATTGGAAATCGTTGGACGAAATTAATAATATAAATCTTTATCCACAGTTTTTGAAGGAGAAAATGTCCGAGCTACCTTTGCATATAAAGCATATTGTAGAGACTTGAAATGCTCAGAGCTTTTCTTGTCTTTTTTCTTCCATCTCTGCTGAAAAATTTAGAAGATCAAGCAACTCGTCGAGTACAATTACTAATACATACATTAGTACTTCTAACATTTCTGGTACCAGATCATTGATTGTGCTTGTAATTGATAAAAAAATCGGAAGTAAATGTTCTGAATTTTGTAACTCTATTAAAGTTAAACCGTATTATTAATACAAGTACTTTTCGTTATGGGGGAATATTATGAGTATTATATTTATGATAATTTTTACAGGTATTGCTGTAACAGTCGTATTTAAAGTTGCACATCTCATATACTTATTGTTCAAGCTGGGCTTCAACTCCGAAGTTATAAAGTTTCTATTCGTCCTTGCAGTCATGGCAGCCTTTGGCACGTTTGTATTAATCGGTTCAGATTTTAGTATAGCTGGTTTTGTTATAGCGTCACTCATTGGTGGTGTGTTGCTACCTTACTTGTTTGAAATCACAAAGATGAAACCAAAATCTCATTACGGGACAGAGAAACCAAAGAGTGTATCAGAAAGCAATTACGCATGGAGCTACTATGGTGGTGGCGATGGGGATTGTGGAAACGTAGGTTATAGCAGTGTTAGTGCAGGTTTTAGCATTGATAGTGGTGGTGATTGTAGTGGAGGCGGGGGAGGTGGCGATTAACCGTAGTACAACAGAAAAAAGAATCCATACGAGTGGTCGTATTTATGGATTCTTTTTTATATTTTATTTGGGTTCAAGGAAAAATGTATAGGACGATTACCTAAATATAAATTAATTATAAACAAATCTGTACTGAATAGGCGGAAAGAAACTACCTATTATTAAACAATAAAAACGCTGAATATACTCAGCGCTTTTATTATGTTTTGATATTAGGCTATATATGTGAAATCAATTAATAAGTAGTTACTTTCGTAAACTTTTGCAAAGTATAAATCCAGCGCTGCCACCAAGTAAAACTATCTTGGAACTCTTCCACTTCTACTGTGTACAAAGCATCTTCATTGTTCCAAAGTCGTTCAAAATAACTCTCCATTTCTGTTACTAACTGGCTATCATTCGGTGCAATCACCTTTAAATTGCTTTCTAGGTTATAATTGTCGAGTGTTCTTTCCGTGTAATTAGCAGAACCATTCGAAATTATCGTATGCTCATCCGATTGAATCCAAATTGCTTTGGTATGATATTGACCGATAACGGTATTGTACCAACGTATGTTTAATTTACCTTTTGTATCCTCAACCATTTCCTGTACTACGGGACGATTTGGGAGACCGGATTTTTCTTGTCCGAAAGAATTTTCGTTTGGATCGAGAATCATATTAACTTCTACACCTCTATTTGCTGCATCTATGAGAGCATTGACGATATCTCGCTTAGATACAAAGAACATACCAAGCCAAATTTTATCTCCTTTTTTTGTTGCTGCTAAGTCTGCGAGGAGCGCATCTAAGATTTTCTTCTCGGTTAAATACTGAACTTGATATTGTCCATCTGATTCTTTCTTATTAACACGAGGTAGCTTTGGCCCCCCCGAAAATAATGATACAGCTTCCTCGGATTCTAAAATATCATTTAATACTGAACCACTTACCTTCAAGGCAATATTGCCATGAAATCCACTAGCATCATGAGGATTAGAGGAAGTCACTATTGCTTCCTTTTCGGTTACTACTGCCTTCCGATGATTTGCTTTGACATTGAGTAATGTCAAATAGGAAGCGACCGTCATTTTAGGAGCCTCACTTGCCATCGCATTTGGAATCCAACCCTTTCCACCAAAGTCAAACCACTGGAAAAAAATACGGTAAATACCCGAGTAGATTGGTGTAGAGTCGCGTAATGAATCTAAATCGGTATAGACAATTTCGACGCCAGCATCTCTCATTTTCTTAAACCATTCATTCTCATATGATCCATATCCTTTATTCAATGGATCGGTGATAAATACAATGGGCATATCGGGGTGGTCTATCTTTTTTTGGGCCAACGTTGTAGACAGAGTATCCGCAATCTTAGGGAAATCTTCTTTTTCATCGTAAAATCCATCAAATAAGAAAAAGTCCACTACAACAAATTCTTCAGCCTCTTCAATCATTTGATAAACTTCTTCAAAGATAAAATTTTCATGCACCATTCCAGTTCCTTCACGATCTTGAGCGAAAGTTAAATCCGTAATCATCTCAACCGAATCTGTTTTATGTATGTCTCCCTTAAAGGAAACGCCTTCGGGTAAAGGCTTGTATGTATGCCACAAAATTACTGCAATATAAATAAGTCCAAATACACCGATAGACCCCATAACGATTCTTTTTCGTTTACTCCATGGCTTACTTTTCTTTCTAGCCATTTTTCTTCCCCCTGCCAATAATGTTTATAGTGCTTTTCCCTTATATTGAACAATACAAACCACATACAGTTAGGGTTATGTTCACATACATTTTAAAAATTGAATTATCTAGTTTTGCATGACCAGTATTATGATTTACGTTAATTTGGGAATTTATGTTTTTTAGGTTGGAAATGAAATATAATTAGAGAACAGAAGAGGAAAGGAATGATGAAATGAAAAGTAAACTGACTCAATTATTAGAGCGCCAAAAGAATGTTCATGTATTATATTCTTATTATGAATTGGAAAATTATTTGGAACAAGTAGTGAGTTTTATTGAAGACGGCATTCAAGCAGGCGAATACACTATTCTTGTTGAAAATGACAGACTATACCTTCTCATTCAAAAAGAATTGAGCAACAGGTTAACGAAAGATCAAATGAAATTTCTTCATTTTGTAAATAGCTTATCATTCTATTATTCAAGTGGTAGTTATCACCCTCCAGCGATAGCTACTTACTTTACTAATATGGTTCAGCCTTATGTAGAAAAAAAGATTACTTTCCGCTCTTGGGCACATGTTGAGTGGAGCTCTATGGAAGAACCACTTCATCTAATAAAAGATTTTGAGAAAATTGTAGATGAAGCGGTTAATCAGATTGAGTTTCCATTGATTTGTGCATACTCAGGAGAGAGGATGCCAGATTACCTCAAAACAATTTTACTAGAAACACATCCCTATGTTTTACTAGAAGATGATTTCATAGCTTCGGAACAGTATCAATCATCTGATGTAGTGAAATAAGGGTGTCCATTTATAAGTAAAGGAAATTGGCTTAATGAAGTAATTACCTGGTGCTTTAGTAAAAAAAGATACTGTTAGTGACGTTAATCACGAACAACATCTAGATTAAATTGGAACAGTAGGGGTAACAACTTGTTCCTGTGTTTTGTTATCTTTAGATGGTGCTCTTTACTTAAATATAACATGAACAAAACGCGAGAAGCCTTGCAGCAGCTACAATTTGAATACCGTACATATCTGCTACAGCACCATTTACCATTGGATTTAAGAATAAACCAATGAACTCACCGGTACTGATAGTTAACCGATAGTATGTCCTGAGTATTGTACTCGGGCAGACTTAACTGGAATACCTTACATCGACATACCCATAACACCTGAACCAGCTGATCAGAGGGATAAAAGCACCAACATTAACAGAATTGTGATTTTCGGAAGACTTCATAGCTAATATAGATTGTGTTTGTGGAATTAGTGAACCTTCTACAATTCCCATTTAATAGGCGGAGCACAAATAACATTGTGAATGTTTGTGCTAAACCATGTAATAAAAAGAACATATCTTATACGAAATTTTAAAAAGAGCCCTTTCCTTTGGGTTCTTTTTTTATGTCGATCATTTAGAAGACACGACTAGGAAACGAATCGGTTTATCTGAGTAGTTATACCAATAATGTGATTTACTCGCATCAAACATAATAGATTGCTGCTCCTGTAATTCCTGTTTTTCCTCGTCCACAACAACTGTCAAAGATCCTTCGAGGACAAATAAAAATTCATGACCACCGTGTGCGAAGGCATTACCTTCGTTTTCACCTGGCTGTAGCGTTACAAGAATAGGTGCGTACGATGCTTCTTTCATCCCACATGATAAATCCTTGTAATAGAATTGCTGTCTAATTTCTTCTAATTCATCTGCCTTCGTGTTTTCAGGGAAAAATACAGTTGGATTCACTTTTAATGCATCTGCAATCTTTTTTAAGGATTCAAGTGTAACGCTCGATTTTCCACGTTCCACCTGAGATAAGAAGCTTATAGAGACATCAGTCTGTTCTGCAAGCTCCTTTAACGTTAGCTTACGTTCCTTTCGTAATTCTTTTAAGATCTTTCCTATTGAATGAGAAGACATATATCATTCTCCTTAACTTTAATGTATATAACCATCATACCTTACTCTTTTAAAATCCTTCCAATTTTTATTTACAAAACAATGTTGACAGAAAATTTGAAACTCTTTAGAATAAAAGACGGGAGAATTAAAGTGTCACTTCAATTTCAAGATAGGGGAGATGTAAGATGGATCAAAAACGTATGAGGAAAGTATGGATTGCTAGTTTAGTAGGAAGCTCGATAGAATGGTTCGATTATTTCCTATATGGTACAGTTGCAGCACTAGTATTTAATCAATTATTTTTTGTAACAGAAGACCCATCAGTAGGATTAATATTGGCGTATGCTTCTTTTGCTTTATCGTTCTTTATCCGTCCATTTGGGGGAATTATCTTCAGTCATGTTGGAGATAGGATTGGTCGTAAAAAAACACTAGTTGTAACTTTAACGCTAATGGGCGTTGCTACATTTGGGATGGGTTTACTCCCAACCTATCAAGCAATCGGTATTTGGGCACCTATTCTATTAATCACTTTACGCTTAGTACAAGGACTAGGTATTGGAGGAGAGTGGGGAGGAGCTTTACTACTGGCAGTTGAGTATGCACCGAAAGAAAAAAGAGGATTATATGGGGCAATACCTCAAATGGGTGTAACAATCGGAATGGTAATGGGAACAGTTGCATTGTCGATTATGACTTTGCTTCCTGAAGGCTCATTTATGACATGGGGCTGGCGCGTGCCATTTATATTAAGTGCTTTACTAGTAATTTTTGGATTGTGGATTCGTAAAGGTATTGATGAAACACCTTCATTTAAGAAAGTGCAAGAGACTGGAGATATTCCTAAATTACCACTAGTAGATACATTAAAGTATCACTGGAGAGAAGTATTAATAGCAATTGGAGCAAAGGTAGTAGAGACCGCACCATTTTATATTTTTGGAACGTTTGTTGTTTCCTACGCAACGACAGAATTAGGTTTTTCTCGTACAACAACGTTAAATACAGTAATGGTAGCAACAATTATTACAACTATCCTGATTCCAATTATGGGAAGCTTATCGGATAGAATTGGACGGAAAAAAGTGTATGTTGCTGGAACAGTGGGGATGCTTTTGTTTGCTTTCCCATACTTCTGGATGCTTCAACAGCAATCGGTCGTTCTACTGGTTGTCGCAACAGTAATTGGGTTAGGAATTATTTGGGCTCCTATTACAGCGGTACTTGGTACTATGTTCTCTGAAATCTTTAATGCAAAGGTTCGCTATACAGGAGTTACACTAGGCTATCAAATTGGAGCAGCTTTAGCGGGAGGTACAGCACCACTAGTTGCTGCAAGCTTAATGTTAAAGTTTAACGGATCTTATGTACCAGTTGCTATTTATATTATGTTCACAGCCATAATTTCTTTAGTAGCTATTTGGGCTGTGAAGGATCGTAGTCAGGAAAATTTAGATGAAGAAAACAAACCATTAGAAATGGCTAAAAAAAAGGTCAAGATTAATAAAGGATTAAGCGAAGTCTAAATAACAAAACTCGTCTTTGTTCAAAAATTAAAGACGAGTTTTTTCATCATTGGAGGAATACATCATGTTAGTAGTGAATGAAAAACAAATTATGCATACATATAAGATAAACGATGCAATACAAGATGTAGAAGAGTTATTAAAAGCGAAGGTAGCAGAGAAAATTGCAAACCCACATCGGACCGTTATCGAATTCCCACAACATGAAGCATCTGCTCTATATATGCCAAGCGCTGATTTAGTAGAGGAAGTTACAGCAGTTAAAGTAGTAACGATCTACCCGAACAATCCTGCTAATGGCAAACCGACGACACAAGGGGTCGTATTATTATCGGATGCACAAAACGGAGAGCATGTGGCAATGTTGAATGCTTCTTATTTAACTCGATTACGTACAGGTGCGTTGAGCGGAATAGCAACTGATTATTTAGCCCGAAAAAATGCAAAGGTACTGACGATTATTGGAACTGGTGCAATGGCGTTCGAACAAGCTTTAGGTGTCCTTGCAGTCCGGGATATAGAGCGCATATTATTGTTTAATCGTAATGCTGAAAAAGCACAGAAATTTGGAGAGAAGCTAGTAGACTTTGGTGTTCAAATTCCATTTGAAGTAGTGGCTGATGTATCGATTGCAGTCCGTCAGGCAGATATCATTTGTTGTGCGACTCGTTCGAACGAGCCCGTATTTAATGGAGAGGATCTTAAGCCTGGTACACACATCAACGGCGTCGGTTCCTATTTACCACATATGCAGGAGATGGACGTGACAACAATCAAACAAGCTTCTAAAATAGTTGTAGATGACTTAGCTGGCGTGAAGGATGAAGCTGGTGAACTGATGCACGCGGAAAAAATTGGCGTGTGGTCATTTGATGAAGTACATGGGGAACTAGGACAGCTAGTTGTGGATCAAGTAAGTGGTCGAGAAAACGAGGATGAAATTACATTGTTTAAATCCGTTGGGGCAGCTTATTTTGATTTGGCAGTAGCTAAAGGAACATACGTAAAAGCGAAAGAACAAAACATTGGTACACATATAGAAGTTTAATAAATAATGTGAGAGAGCCGCTTCCTTGGAGGCGGTTTTTGTATTCAGCTTATCCCTTTAGCGAGTAAACTAACGTTTAGAGCGAGTATATCAAGCAAGACAGCTAGTAAAATAAAAAATTGCGCAAAGTATACAGTTTGGTAGAGCGAGTATCGAAAACAATCAGGTGAAAATTGTGAAAAAATATTTCACAAAATAGAGGAATCATGGCATTATCTTAAACTAATTAGGGTAAACATGAGTGGAAGTAAATATAGTAGAAGAAAGGGGGCCAAGTGAGTTGATTCGTTTCGAAAATATTAGGAAAGTTTTTCCAGATGGAACAGAAGCTCTGCGAGATGTCTCTTTAACGATTCCTAAGGAACAATTAGTGGTCATCATTGGACCTAGCGGATGCGGGAAAACTACTCTTTTAAAAATGATTAATCGATTAGAAATTCCTACGACAGGTGAAGTTTTCGTGGGAGACAAAGCAATTTCCACTATAGATCCTGTAGAGCTCAGAAAAACGATTGGATACGTTATTCAACGAATTGGTTTGTTTCCACATATGACAATAGAAAAAAATGCTGCACTTGTACCGAATTTGAAAGGGTGGACAAAGGATAAGACGACTGCGCGCATTCACGAACTAATGATAATGGTTGGCCTTCAACCCGATCAGTTTCTGCCTAAATATCCACTTGAGCTTAGTGGTGGTCAGCAACAACGAATAGGGGTTGTGCGGGCGCTTGCTGCAAACCCAGATATTATTTTAATGGATGAACCATTTAGTGCTTTAGATCCGATAAGCCGTGAACAATTGCAAGATGAGATAAAGTATTTACAGGAAAAGATTAAGAAAACAATCGTTTTTGTTACGCATGATATTGATGAAGCATTGAAAATTGCCGATATGATTGTCGTCATGAAAGATGGCAGGATTGAGCAAGTTGGAACACCTACTGAGTTGATAGAAAACCCTTTTAATGACTTCGTGAAAAACTTTATTGGTATTGAAAGAATTAATCGGAAAAAGTCTATTGGAAAAAGAGAGTTACAGGACTTTGCTAGCTATTTCGACAGAGAATGGGATTCCCATTATCTTGAGGTAGAGGCCTCTATGTTTGTAGAAGAGGCTATTTCGTTACTGGAAAACGAAAGTACAAAGGGACTACTAGTAAAGCGCAGTAACGAGGTGCTAGGTTTCGTCAACCAATCTATCCTTCTTCGAGCAATGCTAGCTAAGGAAGAGGTGGTATAGTGAGTAGCTTTATGGAGACACTTCAAAGTCGTTCAGATTTAATTCAGGAGGCTTTTATTCAGCATATTTACTTATCTTTTATTGCGTTAGCAATCGGGATTGCAATTGCATTACCTCTAGGGATATTAGTTGCAAGATATCGTAAAGTTGCTGAGCCCGTTATAGGAATCACCGCCATCTTTCAAACTATACCTAGCTTGGCGTTATTTGGATTTCTAGTACCGCTAATTGGAATTGGAACAAAAACTGCTTTAATTGCTTTAATCATATACGCACTTTTACCCATTTTACGTAATACATATACCGGAATTTCAAACATTGATGAATCTATGATTGAGGCTGGAAGAGGGATGGGGATGACTAGAAGTCAGTTGCTTTGGCAAATTGAATTTCCGCTTGCGTTACCATTTATAATGGCGGGAATTCGAACAGCTACTGTTCTGACTGTAGGTATTGCTACACTGGCAACATTTGTAGGAGCAGGTGGGTTAGGAGACGTAATTTACCGTGGATTGCAATCCTATAATAACTCACTCGTTTTAGCAGGTGCTTTACCTGTTGCGTTATTAGCAATTATATTTGATTTTCTATTAAAATGGATTGAAAAAAGAGCTACACCAAAAGGAATGAGAATGAGAGGATGAAGCATATGAAAAAGTTAATGGGAATGGCGGGACTTTCAGCAGTAATGCTTTTAAGTGCCTGCTCGAATTCTGAGGAAACGTTAGTAATTAGTGGAAAACCGTGGACAGAGCAATTTATACTCCCGCAGATTTTAGGACAATACATTGAGGAGAAAACAGATATTGATGTGGAATATAAAGAAGGCCTAGGAGAAGTGGCCATTATGACTCCAGCTCTAGAAAAAGGCGATATTGATCTGTACGTAGAGTATACGGGCACAGGCTTAAAGGATGTGTTGAAAGTTGAATCTGAGGTGGGAGAAAGCTCTGATAGTGTGCTCGGAAAAGTAAGAAAAGGCTATGAGGAGAAGTTTGAGGCTACGTGGTTAAGTCCACTTGGATTTGAAAATACGTACACATTAGCTTATACAAAAGATAATAAGTACAATGCAGAAACTTACTCAGATTTAGTGGAGGCTTCTAAAAAAGGAGGCATGGTATTTGGGGCACCTCACGCTTTTTATGAAAGAAAGGGTGACGGCTTTGACGATTTAATAAATACATATCCATTTGTATTTTCAGAAACGCAAAGTTTAGATCCAAATGTTATGTATGAAGCATTGAAAAATGGAGATGTCGATGTCATACCTGCATTTACGACAGATGGTCGCATTGAACGATTTGATTTGCAAACGACAACGGATGATTTAGGATTTTTTCCAAAATATGATGCCGCTCCAGTAGTTCGGATGGATGCACTTAAAAAGTTTCCTGAGCTAGAAGATACGTTAAATGAATTGGCAGGGAAAATATCAGAAGAAGATATGCTGAAGATGAATGCGAGAGTTGATATCGATGGCGATAAACCGGAGGATGTAGCTCATGACTTTTTAGTAGAGAAAGGTTTAATTGAGAAATAAAAAAACACCCGTTTCTAGAAATCTAGAATCGGGTGAAATTATTTAGATTAACGTTTTGAAGTTTAATCGTTTATTTAAAGCATAAATGATTGGGATTCCGACAGCTAATACACCGAATTCTCCAGCTGCAACTGTTAACCATGTATAGAAGAATGGTAGATCAAATGCAATCATTAACTCTAATGCGATGATACACATTGTAAATGTAAAAAGAAGTGTATTGATAGCCATGCGGGCAATGTCACCTTTTACATACTTAGTTGCCAAAATCGTTAGCGATAATGTAATGATAGAATGCGCTACTCCAAATGTTAGGTCGAAAGCGGCCATTGGAGAGAACATATTTGTGATGAATACTCCTAATACAATTCCAAAAAAGTATTTTTTATTAAATACGATTAAGTGATTAAACATCTCCGCAATTCGAAATTGTACTGCACCAAATGCAAAAGGAGCGACTAGTAGAGATACCGCGACATAAAGAGCGGCAATAACACCGGTTACTGCAATAGTTTTTGTTTTCATTATTCAATTCTCCTTAGTTTTTTTCCGTGGGAGGTTCTCGAACCACGTAAGTTTTCACAAAGAGTTATTTTAGGCGAATTGTTATCAACTGTCAAGGGGACCCGTCTTATATAAGTCCAGTTTTCCTATGGTAGAATGATACAGAGTAACAAAAAGGAAGGTTTTAAATGAGAAAGATAGTAATGCTAGTTTGTATATGTATAGCTGTTTTACTTGGTGGCTGTACTTTAGTTCAACAACCAGATAAAAAAATAGAAACGTCTCAGATACCCGTCGAGTCGGGTAAAGAAATGAATGTCCATTTTATAAATGTAGGGCAAGGAGATTCTATCTTAGTACAATCACCAAGTGGAAGAAATCTACTAGTTGATGGAGGTACGAAAGACGCTGGAAAAGATGTAGTAGCTTATTTAAGAACAAAAGGTATTGAGAAACTCGATTATGTAGTGGCGACTCATCCGGATGCAGACCATATCGGAGGGCTTATCTCTGTATTGAACTCTATATCTATTAAAAACTTTGTAGATTCCGGAAAAGTACATACCTCTCAAACCTATGAGAAAATGCTGCAGCTTATTTTAGACAAAAATATTCCGTTCATTGTACCGAGTATTGGAGATACTATCCCTCTGGATGATGATCTAGATATCACTGTTTTACATGTCGGTGATGAATCTAACGATAATAATGAAGCATCCATCGTATTAAAAATTTCGTACGGAGAGGTTTCTTTTCTATTGATGGGCGATGCAGATATAAACGTGGAAAAGCGCCTACTAAAGGAGGCAAATGTGAAAGCAACCGTTTTAAAAGCAGGGCATCATGGTTCGGATACGAGTAGCTCGGAGGATTTTATTCAGCAAGTAAACCCAAAAATCACCATTTTGAGCTATGGAAAGGATAATTCGTACGGTCATCCACATGCAGAGGTTAAGTCAAGGTTAGAACATATAAGCTCCCAAATGTATGGCACTGCAGAGGTTGGCAACATAGTAGTGTCAACAGATGGAGTAGATTACAACGTTATAACAAGCGGAAGTGTGGAACCAACTGAAATCGCTGATAGTGTTTCAGGAATTTCTATTTCTAGTAAAGATCTTCGAGGCGAGCTAGTCGGAATTACCAACTCTGGTGACACTGCTGTTAGTTTAAAGGATTGGAAGTTAGTTTCCGTAGTTGGCAATCAAACATTCAAATTTCCAAACATTAGCCTGCAGCCTGGTAAGACAATCTATGTATCGAGTGGTCCAGAAGCAAAAGAAGGCTCTGGATATTTAAAATGGACAACAGGGCAAATGTGGAGGAATGATGGGGATGCAGCCACCTTATTGAATAACGAAGGAGAGATTGTGAGTGAATTCGAATAAATACACACTTGACCGATTTGAAGGCGATTTCGCAGTCTTCTTGAAATATCCAAATGAAAAGGAGAGCATCCAAATCCATTGTTCTAAATTAAATGCTCAGCTAAATCAAGGAGATATAGTGAATATTTCATCAAAAGAAGATAAATATGAAATCGAACTTCTCATAGAAGAAACGACTAATCAGAAACAAAGGATTAGCCAATTACTTGAACAACTAAAAAATAGAAAGTGATCAAAATTTTAAATATTTCTGTACTTGTTTTAGAATAAGATATAGCGCAACTTGGAGGTGAGCGGAATGGCAAATAGTAGAATTTTGCTAGACAGTGCAACGACTCATGCAAAGCCGAATGATGAAAAGGCGATACTTTGTATGAGAAGCTATAATTTAATTTATATCGCCATTTCATAATGTTGGCTTTGCACCTTATTTAAAAAGTAAAAATAAGGAGCGAGCGTAAAATGACATATATTAAGGCAACATCCGTTTTACCCGAGGAACTAGTGAAGGAAATTCAAAAGTATATCCAAGGGGAAACAATTTATATCCCAAAACCGGGAAAAACTTATAAACAATGGGGAACGGTTTCAGGTGAAAGAAGACGCATCGACGAGCGAAATAATTCACTAAAGGAAGCCTTTAAAAGTGGGATTTCCATGAGCCAGCTTGCCAAGGAGTATTATTTATCCATCGAAACTGTTAAGAAAATTGTCTATACAAAGTAAAAGTGCTACTGGTAGCTTCCTCATAGGCTACCAGCTTTTTTATATGGTGAAAACAATTCCTAATCATTTTACCCTTTTATTAAGCAATTACTTTTCGATACAATAAGACTAATGAAAATAATTGTGAATGGAGAGATAAATATGAATCCTTTCATTAGAAGTAATCAATATAACTTTATAAAAAAACAGACACAGGTATTGGTAAACGGACATGCGACGGTAAATGATCAGGAGGTATTAAATGCCTTAAGAGCACTTTCATTAGAGAAAGTACTTTGGTTATTTGAAGAAGCTTCAGAAGATCAAAAAAACCTATTGAACCCAATGGTTGATATAAAAGAAAAATTAGAAGCAGAAGATTTTTTAGAAATTCTAAAGCCTTATGTTATCCCCTTTAAGGAAATTAGCGAGGCTGCTATCAAAAAGATCTTTCCAAAGGCGAAGAAACTCAAAATTCCTTCATTAGAAAATATAGACTTTAAGGAAATATCCTATTTAGGCTGGTTAGATAAAGGCTCCAATAAAAAATTTCTGATTATCGAATATAAAAACAAATTAGTAGGAATCTCGGGTGGCTATAAAGACTCGAACAAAAAAGGAATTTGTGCATTATGTAATCGAATTGAAGAAATTGGAATGTTTACTTCGTCGGTTAAGGGTTTGACGCAAGATGCCTTCATTACCCGAGGGAATTATATTTGCCGGGATAGTCAAAAATGTAATGAGAACATCGTATCGTTGGATAAATTAAATAATTTCGTAGAGCTAATTGAAAATAAATAATTACGAGGTATCAATATGGAACAGGAGCTACTAAAAGTATTTGACGAGCAGCATAAGCAAATAGGTGTGGAGACTCGTGAGGAAATTCATAAACTCGGTTTATGGCATGAAACATTTCAATGCTGGTTTATAGGTAAAAATAAGGGGAAAGAATATGTTTATTTGCAATTACGAAGTGATTTGAAAAAGGATTATCCTGGACTATTGGACATTACTGCAGCGGGGCATTTACTGGAGAGTGAAACAGTTATTGATGGGATAAGAGAGGTGAAAGAGGAACTAGGGATTGACGTGCTCTATGAAGAACTATATTCACTTGGAGTTATGAAGTATTCCGTAACGACGGGTGATTTTGTAGATAATGAATTAGCACATGTATTTTTATATGACTGTGCACTGGAATGGGAGCAATTTACGCTACAGGCTGAGGAAGTTTCGGGAATAGTACGAGTCGAGATTTCTCAATTTGTGAGTTTATGGCAAGGTGAATTAGAAGAAATAGAGGTTATCGGTTTCAAGGTAGAGGCAGATGGAACTAGAAGTCCGATTCATCAAAAAGTGGAGAAAGCAAGCTTTGTGCCACATGAACAATCTTACTATGAGGAAATATGCAAAGAACTAATATCCTTTCCATCAAAAAACCAACTTTCTTGTTAAGAAAGTTGGTTATATAATTTAATCTAAGATTTTGATTTTCACACTTTTACGTCCCCATTTATAGGCTTCGCTTTTCGTTGGGAAAAATACATCAATTTTATTTCCTTTAATCGCACTACCAGTATCTCCAGCCACTGCATATCCATAACCTTCGACATAAACTTTCGTGCCAAGTGGAATTACTTTTGGATCTACAGCGATAACTTTCACGCCGGGATTACGTTTGAGATTAATGCCTGTACTAGTGACACCAGAACATCCGTTACAGCTTGCTGTGAATGCACTTGCATTGACTATAATTTCCTTCACTACATTATCTTCAGTCGATCTAGAAGGAGTTTTCTTTTTTGCTGTTGTCGCCTTTGATGATACTTTTAACTTTTGCTTTGGTTTAATGTTATTTGATTTTAAATGATTCCATGATTTTAAAGTTGATACCGACACTTTGTGTATTTTAGCAATTTTATACAAAGTATCTCCTTTTTGAACCGTATAAGTTGAAGATGCGGCTAGGCTTGTGCTTGCCCCGCTAACCAATAGTGCAATTGTAATGATGAGTGTCCCAAGAATTTTTCTCAATTACTCTACCCCTTGCTATTTAGTCTAAGCATATCTTACCAATAGTTTATTACGAGAATATTACGACACCTTACCAATATCGTTACAAAACTTAATAATATTGTCGATGATAATTAACATTAGTAGATTATAGTCTATTAAATTAAATGAAAGTTTATACCATAGATTTGTAAAATATATGATAGATAGCCCATAAACTCCTAAGGATAGCCCACAAAATCGCCAAATTCCGCGATTATTCGAGCGATAGCCCATAAATAACCTATTAAAGCCCATAAACTTCCTACTATAGCCCATAAAATCCTGAAGAAAGCCCATAACACACAACAAAAAGAGCCATTCTAGTGAAAACTAGAATGGCTCTTCCTACGTATTACACTAAAATCTCCCCATCAAACACACTCACTGCTGGACCTGTCATGTAAACACCCTCATCGGTGTACCGAATAATAAGGTCCCCGCCTAATAATTTTACGGTTATATCGGAATCTTTGTCGCAAAGCTTATTTAGAACTGCGGCTACTACTGCAGCACATGCTCCGGTTCCGCAGGCAAGAGTTTCACCACTCCCGCGTTCCCAAACACGCATAGAAATAGTGTCGCGACTTTCTACGGAGATAAATTCTGTATTGACACTCTCTGGGAAAAACGAATGATGCTCAAATTTTGGACCAATAACGGCTAAATCTACTTGCATTGGATCATCTACCAACACTACGCAATGTGGATTGCCCATCGATACAGATGTAATGTGATAAGTTTTGTCTTCCACTTGTAATGGAAATTTTATTAACGGGTTTGTTTCATTAGATTGGACTGGTATTAGGGCTGGCTCTAAAATAGCTTTGCCCATATCTACTTTTGCGGAAGTCATTTTGCCGTTTTCAATAAACAGTTCAATTGTTTTTATACCACTTAGTGTATCGATTGTTAACACTTCTTTTGCAACGATATTATGATCGTAAACGTATTTGGCGACGCAACGAATAGCATTCCCACACATTTTACCTTCGCTACCATCTATATTGAACATTCTCATTTTTGCATCTGCGCTTTCGGAAGGACATATAAGTACAATCCCATCACCGCCAATACCAAAATGTCGGTCAGATATTTGCTTGCTTAACGTACAAGGATCGTCAATAACGTGCTCAAAACAATTAATATAGATATAATCATTTCCACAGCCATGCATTTTCGTAAAAGGTATTTTCATCTTTAGCGTAACTCCTTTTATCGCAAACTTCTTATTTATCCCATTATATCACAGGGTTCAATGAGAAAATAAGTTACGGAGTTTTGCTATTGAACGTGTCTCCACCTTGAATCGTACCGTTTTCATATCCCTTATAAAACCAGCCTTTTCGTTGTTCAGAAGTACCATGCGTAAAACTTTCTGGAACAACATAGCCTCTTGCTTGCTTTTGAAGTGTATCGTCTCCAACAGCACTTGCAGCAGTTAATGCTTCATCCAAATCTCCTTCTTCCAAATAGCCCATTCCTTGCGCATGCTTAGCCCATACTCCAGAGAAATAATCTGCCTGTAGTTCAAAGCGGACTAGGTATTTATTGAATTCTTCCTCACTTAGCTTCTGTCGAAGGGGCATAACTTGCTCAGTTGTCCCCAGTAACGTTTGAACATGGTGACCGACTTCATGTGCAATAACATAAGCCATAGCAAAATCTCCAGGAGCATTGAACTTTGTTTGTAGTTCCTGATAAAAGCTTAAATCGATATATAACTTTTGGTCGCCTGGACAATAGAAAGGGCCAACTGCTGCGCCAGCTGTACCACAAGCAGAATTGACACTATCAGTGTATAAAACTAAAGTTGGCTCGACGTATTCCATTCCGTTATCTTGGAATATTTTAGTCCATACCTTTTCTGTATCGGCTAATACAACGGAAACGAACTCGGATAGCTCTTTTTCTTGTTCTGTTTCTTCGTATGGAACACCATTGGATTGATCTGTTGTTCCGAGATTACCCATTAAATCTTCGGGGTTTCCGCCAAGTAACGTAACAATGATTACAATGATTAGTCCTAAACCACCGCCTACTCCGGCAATGGCCTTTCCGCCACCCATTCCCCTTCGATCTTCCACATTGGAACTGCCTGTTCGACCTCTCCATTTCATCCCTTACACGTCCTTTTCTACATTGAATTGTATGTATATTGTTTATACCCAATAATTTTAAAATTAGACATGCACGAGGTGCGTATTGCTTTATAATGAATAAAAAGGGGGATTTGTCATGCTGAAAAAACCAAAAATGTTAAAGGCCGGAGATAAGGTAGCGACCATTAGTTTGTCATGGGGAGGCGCTGGCGAACCTGATTTACGGTGGAGATATGAGCAAGGTATAGAAAGATTGCGAAATGTTTTTGGACTCGAGGTTATCGCAATGCCAAACAGTTTAAAGGGTGGAAAATATTTATATGAAAACCCTGCAGCTCGAGCAGAAGATTTAATGAATGCATTTAAGGATCCTTCTATTAAAGCAATATTTTCTAATATTGGAGGAAGCGAAAGCATTCGATTATTACCTTATATTGATTTTGATGTGATTTCTGATAATCCCAAAATATTTATCGGTTATTCAGATTCTACTGTAACGCATCTATTCTGTCACAAAGCAGGAGTATCTTCGTTTTACGGCCCAGCTATATTAATGGATTTTGCAGAAAATGTAGAGATGCATGAGTATACGTTAGAGGCGGTGAAAAAAGCTTTATTTACAGGCGATGAAATAGGCGAAGTTAAGCCTGCACCCGAATGGACAAGTGAACGTCTTGAATGGATTGTTGAAAATAAGGATAAAAAACGTAAGATGAATCCAAATAAAGGATATGAACTCTTGCAAGGTTCAGGGGTAGTGCAAGGTAAATTAATCGGAGGCTGTATAGAAGTATTAGAATTTGCAAAAGGTACTTCACTTTGGCCTGCAGAAGAATATTGGAAAGACAGTATTTTATTTTTTGAAACGTCTGAGGAGCTACCTACCCCTGGTCAATTAGAATATTGGCTACGTAATTATGGCACTCAAGGAATTCTTCAGCAGGCGCAAGGAATAATTATTGGTAAGCCTCAAAACGAGAAGTACTATGAGGAATACAAGGAGTCCATTCGTTTAATCATGAAGGAGCTTTCCTTAGAAAACCTACCAATTTTATATAACTTGAACTTTGGACATACAGAGCCTAAATTTGTGTTGCCATATGGGGCAATGGCAGAAATAAACTGTGAAAAAGTATCGTTTTCTATTTTAGAAAGTGGAGTGGAATAATCGATGTCTTCTTATATCGTTATAGGTGGGGGGATCCTAGGGGCTTCGACTGCATACCATCTCGCTAAACGAAATGTGAAAGTTACGCTAATCGATCGTCAGGATAAAGGGCAGGCATCTGCAGCTGCAGCAGGGATAATTTGCCCGTGGATCTCTCAACGAAGAAATAAAAATTGGTACGCATTAGTAAAAAATGGTGCAAGTTATTATAAACAGCTAGTAAAAGAGCTAGAGAATCTAGGAGAAACTTCTACAGGTTATAAACAAGTGGGGGCTATTGCCCTTCAAAATGATCCTAAAAAACTACAGAAAATGCTGGAGCGAGCAATGGAAAAACGATTAGATGCTCCTGAAATAGGTGAACTAAAACTATTATCACCAGTTGAAACGAAAGAGCGCTTTCCGCTAATATCAGAGGACTTCACTTCGTTGTATGTGGAGGGCGCTGCTCGAGTGGATGGTGGGGCAATGCGTGATGCATTAATAAGTGCTGCTAAAAAGCTAGGAACAGAAGTTATTTATGGCAACGCTACATTTTCTAGTGGTGCTTTAAAAGTAGATGGTCAGCTAATGGAAGCAGATGCAATCGTGTTAACAACAGGTGCTTGGGGCAACGAATTACCGCAGGAGCTCGGTATGGACATGAAAGTGAGTTTTCAAAAAGCTCAAATTATGCATTTTCAAATGAATGATTGGGACACAGGAGAATGGCCGGTCGTGTTGCCACCTACAAATCAGTATTTATTAGCGTTTGAGGATGGTAAGGTTGTTGCGGGCTCCACGTACGAGGAAAACACAGGTTTTGATACAGAGGTGACTGAAGCCGGTAAACAGGAGTTACTAAAGAGCGCTGTAAGTATCGCAAGTTCACTAAGTAACGCTTCTATCTCTGAGGTTCGAGTAGGATTTAGACCGTATACGCCAGACTTTCTCCCTGTAATTGAGAAATTACCTGGTTATGATTCCATATACTTCTCTAATGGTTTAGGGGCATCAGGTTTAACAGCAGGACCATTTGTTGGTTCGGAGCTAGCAAGATTAATCTTAGGAGAAGAAACGGTTTTGGATTTAACGAAATATACATCAGTATGAATAGCTTAAAGGGGACGGGAGAATGAATTATTCACAGGTAGAAGAAGTCAACGATATGAGTGTAGTGGAGGCTTTAGAGAAAAATCTAGCTATTATTCGATTTGATTTAGATCGTCGTGTTGCATATGTCAATGAAAACTTTGCAACAGAGATGGGCTATACGGTCAATGAATTAATGGGGAAACAGCATAAAGAATTATGTTTTCCTACGTTAATCAACCATCCCGATTATGAAAAGTTTTGGAAAGATTTAATGGCTGGAAATGGCTTTAGTAATAAAGTGGAACGTAAAAGTAAACAGGGCAAGAGTGTGATGCTAGAAGCAACGTATATGCCGATATTCGGTTCTGTTGGTCAGGTGTTAGGAGTCACTAAAGTTGCAACGAATGTAACAAAACGTCATGAAATTTTGGTGGGTGTGACAGAGGAATTAAAAGAAATGTCTATGGATTTGAGCACCCGTGCAGAGGTTGGTACGAAAAGAAGCGAAGAATTACTTCAGCGAATTGATGAAATTGCCACAGGCTCCAAAGAAAATACAGAAACTTTGCAAAGTCTTCAAGTACAAGCAGATTCAATCCGTGGAATCGTGCAAACTATTCGAGAAATTGCTGCTCAAACAAATTTACTTGCATTAAACGCAGCGATAGAAGCGGCTCGTGCTGGAGAGCATGGACGAGGGTTTAATGTTGTTGCACAGGAAGTACGTAAATTAGCTGGAAGGGTAGAGAACTCAATCGTAGAAGTACGTGAAAACATTGAAGGTATCGCGAAACAAGTTGAAAAAGTAACGAGTAGTAATAGCAGCTCTCAGGCAAGTATCGAAAAAAGTCAGGAAGAAATACGCACAGCTTTAGAGGAATTCAAGGATATCTCCTCTGCAGCGACCAAATTAGAAGGACAAGCTGTTGAATTTGTGAAACTTATTTAAGCAGTAGAAGTTCACAACATGTATATCGTTCCTCCAATCATGCTAAACTAGATGAGGTATAGGAGGTGCAGAAGATGAGTGCATATTTTATAGGATATATTGAAATTGAACGACAAATAGATTTCTATTTTCAAATGAAGCAGGTTGAAAAGCAATTCGAACTCCGATTAACAATGGAAGGAATTATATCTGAGCGGCATTCATTTAAGCTGCAGCATGTATATGATGTTTCACATAAACCTTTCTCGTTTGGAGGAGGCCTATTATATCTTCATACAAACCAAGGCGTTTTTCCTTTTCAAATACAGGAAAATCCATCGAACTTTATACAAGGCTTTAAGTTATTAAAAACTGAACACTCGTGAGCATCTACGTTATGAATTGAATAGCGTAGGTGTTTTTTATAATGAAAAGAAAGTATAATTTGATATCTCATCTGTCTCACTTTTCCCGAAGAGGTCGTCATCTTCCACTTCAATTAATACAGTGAATTGTATTCAACTATAAAATTAAAGATAGTTGCTAATATAAAAAGATTGGCTAAATTTTTACTGATTATCTCAAATTACTTGTATAGCTTTATGAATTATAAATGCAATTAAATGCTAGGGAAAGACCACTTATTTATGGGATATTGTAATCAACTTTCCTTATATCAAGTGGTAATGTTGATTGAAGCGCAGGGCGGTGACTCCTGCCGGAACAGCATGAGCTGAAGACCCTGGACTGAGCGGAGCGAGGGAAGCGGCTGAAGCCATGCCGGCGGAAAGCGTCCGCCCGGAGAGTAAATCAACGGTGCATCTAGTTTTTTTATTCGGTTGTTCTCGAGCGGTTAAGCTCAGCACTTGAGCGTATACCAACTGATCATGAGTTTGTATAAATAGTTGCCAAGGCCGATAGGTTTAAATTACGTTATTTCGACTGAATTTTATGAATCGTAGAACATATTGAAGAGAGATTGTAAATGTTTTGTTGCGTGCTATAATAAACAATATTCAAATAACAACAACTCGTATAATCGCAGGGATATGGCCTGCAAGTTTCTACCAGCTTACCGTAAATAAGCTGACTATGGGTGGCGATGAGATATTTTGGTTATGGCATTTTTGTCATAATCGATTTTATTTCGATTCGACTTTTTTAGCTCGAATGACATTGCTCCACTCCATATATGAGTGGTTGCGATAGCATTCGAGCTTTTTGTTGTCCAAATAAAAACCGGAGAGGAAATAAATAACGTGAAATTACTTAAAGATAAAATTATGCAAGATGGTAAAGTGTTATCGGAAAACGTATTAAAAGTAGATACCTTTTTAAATCATCAAATTGATCCGACATTAATGCAGGCCATTGGCAACGAGTTTGCCGCACGTTATAAAGATGCTGGAATCACTAAAATACTAACAATTGAATCTTCAGGTATTGCACCTTCTATGTTTGCTGGTCTTACATTAGGAGTGCCAGTCGTATTCGCAAGAAAGCGGAAATCTCTTACGCTTTCTGATAATTTGTTTACTTCTAAGGTACACTCTTTTACAAAAGGAGAAACGAATGACATTTCAGTATCAAAGGATTTTATTAACCAAGAAGATACAGTATTGATCATCGATGACTTCTTGGCAAATGGACAAGCAGTTCTAGGTCTATTAGATATTCTGGGTCAAGCTGAAGCGAAGACTGCTGGAGTTGGAATTGTTATTGAAAAAGGCTTCCAACCGGGCGGACAACTTATTCGTGAAAAAGGTATACGTGTGGATTCGCTTGCGAAAATTAAATCATTAGCAAACGGCAAAGTAGAGTTTTTTGAGGAGGAAGTAGTCAGATGAACAGTGCATTAAAAAATACAGCCCTCGGTATTCAACATGTACTAGCAATGTACGCAGGAGCGATACTTGTACCATTAATAGTTGGGGGAGCACTCGGACTTACTTCAGAACAGCTTACGTATTTAGTGGCAATTGATATATTGATGTGTGGTGTAGCTACGATCTTACAGGTCGTGAGCAATCGATTTTTCGGTATCGGACTTCCGGTAGTACTAGGATGTACGTTCACAGCTGTAGGTCCAATGATTGCTATAGGTGGAGAGTATGGAATTACCTCAATCTATGGAGCAATTATTGTTTCTGGTTTAGTTGTAATAATAATAAGTGGATTTTTCGGTAAGCTAGTAAAGTTTTTCCCTCCAGTCGTAACTGGCTCTGTTGTTACAATTATTGGAATTACGTTAATTCCCGTTGCTATCAATAATATGGGAGGCGGACAAGGAGCAGCAGACTTTGGTTCCAAATCAAACATTTTATTAGCCTTTGGTACCCTTTTATTTATTGTGTTATTATATCGTTTTTCTACAGGTTTCATAAAAGCCATTTCTATTTTAATCGGGATTGTTGGAGGAACCATTGTAGCAGCGTTTATGGGGAAGGTTGATTTAACTCCAGTAAGAGAGTCAGACTTTTTCCATATGATTCAGCCTTTTTACTTTGGTACTCCGACCTTTGAAATTTCTCCTATTATTACGATGACTCTAGTAGCTATCGTATCTTTAGTAGAATCAACTGGTGTTTACTTTGCACTTGGAGATATGCTTGGAAAGAAAATTGAAAAAGAAGATTTAACGAAAGGCTACCGAGCAGAAGGTATAGCAGTCTTATTAGGAGGGATTTTCAATTCATTCCCTTATACAACGTTTTCTCAAAACGTAGGCCTTATGCAAATTTCTGGTGTTAAAACGAAAACAGTTATTTACATAACAGGTGCAATGCTGATTGTACTTGGCTTTATACCAAAAATTGCAGCTCTAACAACAATCATTCCTGAATCCGTGTTAGGCGGAGCAATGATTGCTATGTTCGGAATGATAGTAGCGCAGGGGATTAAAATGTTAAGTAAAGTGGTATCGGATTCTGAGGATAATTCGATGATTATTGCGTGTTCAATAGGTATTGGACTTGGTGTAACTGTAGTTCCAGAATTATTTGATGTCCTACCTTCAAGTATGAAAATCTTGACTAGTAACGGGATTGTAGCAGGAAGTATGACTGCAATTATTTTAAATATCATTTTTAACATGATTCCAAGAAAAATAAAATCATAAATTTTTTCAAATAAAATTAAATTTCACATTGAAATAAACCACATAGACTAAGATATAATATGAGAATGTCGACTGCTTTTTCTATTCATTTAGATTAAGAGGAGGCATTTTTTTATATGAATCAGCTGAAAATTTTTTAATATTGCATTGGATTAATGGAAGTTAAACTTCATAACTTTTAAGAGACTACAGGGGAGATTATCTTTCGTAGTTTTTTTATTTCCATGAAAAAAGCCAAAGATTTGTAAGCAGTAAAAAGCTTACATATTTTTGGCTGATTAATATTATACTTGAAAAGGTAATTGCTCAATTGTGTTATCAAGCTCGGCTGAAATTTCTCGCAAGACGTTTTACAATAATGGGGTAGGTTCACCTACACTGTAAAGTTGCAAATAATGCATAGCTCTGGTGCAGGCGGTGTAGAATACTCTGCGAAGGCTCTCATCACCGTATACTTGCTTAGATGCGTCATAAATAATGACAGCGTCAAATTCGATGCCTTTGGACAAATACGCCGGTATGACAACAACTCCTTGTTCATACTCAATCGAGCCATTCTTTACGAGCTTTATATTATCAATGCTGGACAAGGCTTCGTGTGCTCTTTTACTTTCCTCCACTGATTTACATATGATAGCAATACTATTACAACCAAGATTTCGCAAAGCCGTGACTTTGGATTCGATGGAGCGGTGCAGTTCTGTATGATCGAGCAATTGTGTCAATACAGGTTGCTCGCCGTCGCGTTCGAAGGGGATAATCTGTTCTCCGTTAGGTACTAGTCTGCTTGTAAATTCGATAATCGGTTTCGTTGATCTATAGCTTCGTGTCATATTAATGACTTCCGTTTCAAGCTGTCCATATAAGCTCATCAGTGTGTGAAAATCATCCGTCTCACTTGCGTGTGCGAATATTGCCTGATTAAAGTCACCTAGCACGGTCATTCGTGCGGAAGGAAATAGACGCTTTAGAAACTCAAATTGAAACGGTGAATAATCCTGCGCTTCATCAACAAGTATATGCTTAATCGAGCGGTTTGATTGGAAGCCTAGAATTAGCTCTTTCAAAAGTAAGAATGGGGTAGCATCTTCGTAAGATAGTTTACCTTCGTCGAGTATTTGCAACGTCGCTTGACAAATCTCTGCCCACTCTGCGGGTGTTTCGCCTTTTATCCACTGTTTTATCTGAAGCGGATCAACGAAAAGCTGTTTATATATACCCTTCATGTCAATAAATTTAAATGTTCGTACTCGTTTACGTAACGGCTTCAATTTCTGTTGAACAATCAGTTGTGCAAGTGCTTCAGGTTCGATCTCATAGTCGGCAATCGATTCACCTTTAAAGCCGTGCTTTTTAGCTAAGTAGGTATGGACTTTATGGTACTCCTCGTTACTTAGCAACTCGATTTTTTCCTGTACCCACGGATTTGTTGATTCAGCCTTTTGAGCTTCATTTATTTTTTTAATTAGCCAATCCTTTAACTTTTCAAGTCTATTATGAAATCGAAGTGTGGTGTCAGTATTATAAAATCTTGCAGCTATTTGCTCCGCAGTAACAATCGGCTTTCCTCTGAAGTTTATATCCTTAAATAACATTCCAGATAAATGTAAAGACTTTCTATATGATTCAATCGCTTCGAAAAAAAGGAGTGATGCTTTGAATTGAATACTCGCAACCCTTGATCTGTAGGAAGGGGTATTCGCAGCAGTTAAAACATATTCCAATTGGTCGTAGGGATTTTCAACTTGAAACTCTTTACTGAGTCGATTGTCTAAGTATTCCTGAAATGTGACCTGCTGCATATTCTCTTCTCCTAGTTCTGGCAGAACATTGGACACATAACTGTTAAACATCGAATTAGGGGAAAATAGAACAATTTGATCAGCACTTATACTATCTCGATATTTGTAGAGCAAAAAAGCAATCCGCTGCAGGGCGGCCGATGTCTTGCCACTGCCAGCAGCGCCGTGTACAATGAGCAGTCTCCCACGATCATGACGGATGATTCGGTTTTGTTCCTGTTGAATGGTAGCTACTATATTGTGCATATGTTTGTCTGTACCTTTGCCCAGTACCTGTTGTAAAATCTCGTCTCCAATGGTGAGACTTGTATCGAACATGGATTGAAGAACACCGCCACGGATAAGATATTGTCCTTTTTTCGCTAATATGCCTTGGATTTCACCCCCAGGTGTTGCATACTTGGCCGGTCCAGTCTGGTACTCATAGTAGACACTAGAGATAGGCGCCCTCCAATCGTAGATAAGAAACTCTTCGCCGCTTGCATCCGTAAGTGTGGAAATTCCAATATAAATCTTTTCTTCAGTAGATTCTCCTTCTTCAATGAAATCGATTCGACCGAAGTAGGGAACCTCTTGCATACGGCGAAGCTTGGATAATTTATTGGATACATGTCTATTGGTGCTTTGGCTTACTGATAGAGCCTGAGCTTCTTGTCTCAAGCCGATGATGGTCTCAAGATAATCGTCGAAGGTATCAACATTCACCTTGACTTCATCCCAAAAGTGTTTGCGCATATTAACTAATTCGTGCCGACGCCGAGATGTTTCTTCTTCTAATCCGCTTATTCGATCCGTTATTGTCTCTATCACACTGACCACTCGTCTTTGCTCCCGCTGAAATTCTGACTCCACAGCAACCACTCCTTAAATAAATTGGAATTGACATACGAAAAATTATGTTGTATAATTTAAATTAGGGATATTATGAACATCTTTTTAAATTTACGTATATCTATATAAATTTACCACAGGTTCTCATTTTTTTCAATGTATCGGAACATGTTTTTTTTATGCGTATTGAATACATTTACACACACCCGTTAGATAATGGGTGTTTTTTTGTGCACATTTTTACTACGAAATGTTTAATGTGAATGTTGAGATGTTTTTCATATTAAAAGAAATTAAAGGAACAGTTCCGAAATCGATTGTATAATTGAGGCACAAAAGAAGGATGAGGCTCTTTTTACCTTAATCAAAGAACTCGAAAAAAGAGAAGATGTTGAAATGATAGATGGGTCCACCTTTTACTTAATGTAATAGCGTAAGGTATGTTCTGCTAAGAAAAAAGTGTACGGGGCGTGGATCAACCCGAGGAACAACTATAAACGGTTTGGTTCAGTTGTTAAGGAAATATTGGTTAATCACCTCTCTTGTTTTTCTTAGAGCTGATTTTTTAATGGATATAAATTGTTGGGAAGTTCAGTTTGGTAATAAAAGAATAAAAAAGAATGACACCAATGTAGTTTTTTTCATACTATATTCTGAGGTGAGAAAATGCCAAGAGTAAAATATCGAAGTGCGGACGTTGACTTAGTGGCAAGGATGATGAGAGCGGAAGGCGAAGGCGAAGGAAACCAAGGGATGTTATATATTGGCAATGTAATTGTCAATCGAGCTGTAGCAGATTGTTTAGATTTTAAAGATGTAAGAACAATTGAAGATGTCATTTATCAGGTGCAGGGAGGAAATTATTCTTTTGAAGCTGTTCAAAAAGGTAATTTATTTTATTCGCCTGCAAGAGAAAATGAAAGGAAGTTAGCAAGGCGAGTTTTGGAAAATTGGAGAGACCACCCAGCGAAATTTGCGCTTTGGTATTTCAATCCATATGGGCCATGCCCACCAACATGGTACGATCAACCTTTTACTGGTCAATTTAAACTTCATTGTTTTTATGAACCTATTGCTGGAACATGCGAAAGTGTTTATATGGGCTAAGTAATAGCAGCATTTAATATAGAGCTTACTACAAAGTTCGTGTAGTATAGCTCTGTTTTTATTGGAAAGAAATTAGTGTAAAGCTATTGTTAAATATCGTTAATTGTGAGGAAAGTCACTGTGGACTATATGCCTATTTGTTAGCATATACGGTAGTACTTATAATTTTGGAGGTATAAAAATGTTTAGGAAAAAACGTAATTCACCAACCATCTATCTGTTAGAAAATCCAGATGTGAAGTTGGAGGTTCGAGATAAAAAGATTCTCGTTCAGCTGCAGTTAATAAATTTCTCCGAAAAAGATCTTGCTAACCTTAAACAAATGGAGTCATTCATGCTTCCTTATATCCCAGGAGCAGTAAAGAACTTCTACGATTCCCTCATGGCAAATGAAGAATTAGTTGATATTATCAATAAACATAGTTCGCGTAGTCGTTTAGAACAAACATTAATCACGCATACTACGGAATGGTTTGCCGGCTTGTTAAACGATGATTACATAGAAAAACGAAAGAAAATTGCTAAAATGCATGTACATATACAGCTAAAAACAAAATACTATTTAGGTGCATGCTATCAGCTTCAAAACAGTTTAGTCGATAAAATACAAATAGCGCATCTACCCATCGAGACTCAAATCCAATTTGTAACTTCTTTGAGCAAAATCATAAACCTAGAGCAACAAATAGTTGTAGAGGCTTACGATAATTATGCTGAAGAGCAAGCTAAGGAAAAAGAGGATGCTATAAAAGGTACAATTAAAGAAACTCTAGGAAATATCGCTACCAGCTTAGAAGTTCAATCTGCTGAAACAACGACCTCTGTAGAAGAGCTGATTGGAACGACCAAAGATCTGGAAATAGAAGTAGCAAAAGGTATTGAAACCTCTAATAAAACGATTGATATGGCTGAAGCGGGTAAGCATGTTATTCAGACATTAACTGGTCATTCGCAAGAAATATACGACAAATCGAAGTCGATGTCAGGTTTGATCGTAAAATTAAACCAATCGTCTAATGAAATATTGAATGTTGTAAAAATAGTTAAAGATATAGCGATAAAAACAAATTTACTAGCATTAAATTCAGCAATAGAAGCAGCAAGGGCTGGAGAATATGGTAAAGGTTTTGCGGTAGTAGCTGAGGAAGTACGAAAACTTGCGGAACAAACAAAAAATTCGGTAGAACAAATTGACTCACTAGTGGGTGACTCGAATAATGCCCAACAGGAAGTAGTAAAATCTATTGAGGTTGTACAACGCTTAGCGAATATTGGCTTGAAAGAAAGCGACCGTACTGCCTCTACTTTAGAGAGTATTTCTACCATGATTCAAGAGGTAGCTTCCGAATCGGAGATAGTCGGCACCGAAATTAAAGACTTAACAATCGCAGTAGATTCGATAGGTGCAGCATCTGTTCAAATATTAGAGTCTACTAAACTTTTAGATGAGATGATTCAAAAAATCTAGATTTGGGGAGAATCGGTTGAATAAGGTATCAATATCACCTCACAAGCAGCGGTTCATTCATTAGCAAATTATCTATTCCGAAAATCGAAGTAATGTGATAGGATAGTCTAATCTATGAGTTGTGAGGAAAAGATAATGAGAATTAGAGATTGGGATCGTAGTTTGCAGGTCCGTTTGTTTGGAGAATTTTTTAGTAATTTGAGTTTTTGGATGGTATTTCCCTTTTTAGCGATCTATTTTGCTGATGAATTTGGGACGAGCATGGCTGGAATTTTACTGGTAGCATCGCAAGTATTTTCTGTCGGTGCCAATTTAATCGGAGGGTATTGTGCAGATAGATTTGGTCGAAGGGCGATGTTATTTTTCTCTGCAACAGCAGAAGGGTTAGCATTTATTTTATTTGCTTATGCGAATTCGCCCTGGTTAGACTCACCGATGTTAAGCTTTGTAGCCTTTACGATTGCAGGTATGGCTGGATCGTTATATCATCCTGCAAGTCAAGCGATTGTTGCGGATGTTGTACCAGAAAAAGATCGAAGCACCGTATTTTCAGTGTTCTATACTTCCATTAATATTTCGGTAGTTATTGGACCAATAGTTGGTGCAGTATTATTCTTTAATCATCGTTTTGTGCTTTTATTGGTTTCTGGAATTATTTTCTGCTTAGTTGGGTTGGCTATAAGATTTTTAACAGAGGAGACATTACCTATTGATGTACGTGCACAGATGGCAAGTGGCTCGAATAATTGGGTTCAAGTAATCGTCAAACAGGTTAAAGCTTATGGATTGATCGTGAAGGATAAAGTTTTCTTCTTATTTGTTATTGCTGGTATTTTGTTAGCACAAACATATATGCAATTGGATATGCTCATACCAGTTTATATGAAAGACGCTATTGATGAGCAGGTGCTGGGTAATTTGTTTAACAGAGAGTGGACAGTGACTGGTGAAGGCTCGTTCGGTATTTTACTTTCTGAAAATGGATTGTTAGTAGTGTTGTTTACTGTATTTGTCACGAGATGGATGACGAAGTATCCAGAGAAATGGGTTTTCTTTCTTTCCTCGTTCTTATACGCAGTGGCAATGCTAATCTTCCCGATGACAGCGAACTTCTGGGTATTTCTTATTGCAATGGGAGTTTTTACTTTAGGAGAACTAGCAACAGTAGGGCTTCAGGAAAGCTTTGTTTCAAAACTTGCTCCTGAAGATATGAGAGGACAGTATTTTGCGGCGGCAAGTTTGCGCTATACAATTGGTCGTACAATTGCACCTTTAGTATTTCCGCTTGTCACATGGATAGGTTTTACATGGACATTTGTTATACTAGCAGCTTTAGCATTACTGAGCGGATTTATCTATCTGCTGACTTTTAAAGAGTATAATAAACGAAAAAAAGAAATTGCTGTATAAATTGGACAAGGGGCGCTCTCATAATGAGAACACCCCTTGATTTTGTATAGGTATAACATAACTTTTGAATTTTAAATTTCATCCCGAAAAGCTCGGGGAATAATTTCCATGAAAGAGACACTTTCAATGCCGCGGTAAATTGTTCCACTGGTTGCCTTCTAACCTAAGCAACGTAAACCCTACCTTCTTTTACGTCCTTGCGACCCTGTAGCCGCTCCAGTGTGAATAAGTATTATCAAAAACACATATAGCAGAATGCCAATATCTAAAAACTATGTCGTACCAAATGTTAACTAAGCTAGTATCTCATATTAATAAATAAAAGTCAAACATAGTCAATAATAAGACAGAAAAAATGATATACTAGCTTAATCGAATACTAAGCGAAGAGGGTGTAAAATTGGAGCAGTGGGATATCTTCAATGAGTTCAGAGAGTGTACAGGAAAGACGTGGATAAGAGGAGAGAAAATGATAGAAGGGGACTTTCATCAAGTAGTTCATATTTGGATTATGAATAAAAAAGGGGAATTTCTAATTCAGCAGCGTCAACCCTGGAAAGTAGGATGGCCGAATATGTGGGACTGTGCTGCGGCAGGATCTGTGTTACTAGGAGAAACGAGTGAAAGTGGTGCTATTCGAGAAGTAAAAGAAGAATTAGGAATTGAGTTACAAATGGAACATGCAGAGGTGTTATTCACTTTAAAGTTTTCTCGTGGTTTTGATGACCATTGGCTAGTAAAACAAGAAATAGACGTGGAGCAATTAAACTTGCAATACGAAGAAGTAGCAGATGCTAGATGGGCAACAGCAGATGAAATACTGGGGCTTGTAGAAAGTGGGGATTTCATTCCCTATCATATTTTAGTACCCCTTATGGAGATGAGTAAGTCATCCATTTCACTGAAGAAGGCTAGTTTATCTGATGCAGCAGAATTATTTGAGATACAAAAGAAAGTTTTTCAACCTTTATATCAAAAATACCAGGACCATGACACGAGCCCGGTTTTCCAATCGTTTGACAGGTTTACAGAACGCCTACAATCAGGGGACTTCTTTAAAATCTATGAATTAGGGTTGCTTGTAGGAAGTGTTCATGTCTATCCCAAGTCTCCAGGTTTGATGAGATTACATATGATTAATATTCTCGAAGAGTTTCAAGGAAAAGGTATTGCACAAGAAGTGATGACCCGTATAGAAGGGATGTATCCACAGGCGATTAAGTGGGAGCTCGATACAATTAAGCAAGAACAGAGAAATTGCTATTTATATGAGAAAATGGGCTATGAGAAAACAGGGGATGAATGGAAGGTAAATGAGCAGATGACGCTCATTCACTATACGAAAACGAATAATTTAAATCATTTGAAACCAATCTTATAAGTGCGGTAATTAAAAAAGCTGTGACAGAAGTAACCTCAATTCTATATAAATCTCTAAAACAGTATATCTTTGATTATATTGTTTTTAGAAGCCTCATAGAAAGCACCGAAAAATTTACTGTTCGTAAAATTTTTCGGTTCTTTTTGTTTTTGAGGAAAGTTTTGTACCAGCCTCTTGTTATCCTACTGTTACTGAAGAGAAAAATTCATTGTAAAGTGCACGCAGTATTTTGTTTTCATTACTTTCTTGTACTCCAAATGAAAGACTGACCTCTGAAGAACCTTGGTTAATCATTTCAATATTGGCACCGGTATTTGCAATGGCAGATGCAGCACGAGCCGCAAGTCCAGTGCTATTATTCATCCCTTCACCTACAATTACAATCATTGAAAAATGATGACGGAAATGTACATCATCGGCGTTTAATTCATTTAATACACGATCCATAATACGAGCTTCTTTCTCTTGATCTAGTTGATGACTTCGTACAATAACGGAGATATCGTCTAACCCTGAAGGTGTATGTTCATAAGAAATATGCTCTTCCTCTAATATTTGAAGCAGTTTACGACCGAATCCTATTTCTCTGTTCATCAAATACTTACTTACATATAAAATAGAAAATCCGTTATCAGCAGAAATTCCAGTTACAGGACGTTTGTTTGCTTTCCGTTTAGCTACTATTTTCGTGCCTGGTGCGGATGGATTATTTGTATTTTTAATACATACGGGAATCCCGCTTTTATATACAGGCATTAATGCTTCATCGTGAAAAACAGAGAAACCAGCATAGGAAAGTTCACGCATTTCGCGGTATGTTATTTCTTCGATTTCCACAGGATGATTTACTACCTTAGGGTTTGCGCAAAAAACAGAATCGACATCCGTAAAGTTTTCATATAAATCAGCTTGGACCGCAGCTGCTAATATAGAACCAGTAATATCTGATCCCCCACGATCGAATGTGCGAAGAACCCCATTTTGTGTAAAACCAAAAAATCCTGGGAACACAACAATGCCAGGAACATCGTTTAGTGCGTGTAGATTGTCATAAGCCTCTGGCAGGGCTTGTGCTCGTCTAGGAAAATCATTGACAACTAATCCAGCAGACTTGGGATTTACATACTGAGAGGTGAGTCCAATACTTGTGAAATAAGTAGAGATTAGTTTTGCGTTATTATCTTCTCCACTTGCTTTTATATTATCGACAAATAATTCAACTACGCTTTTGTCTTCATTAATACGTATGCGCAGGTCATCCTCTATCACTTCACAAATGGTTTCGTCTAGATCTAGACCTTGTGCAATTTCCTTATAACGATTCACTACCTGGTGGAGTTTTTCTTCCACATCTTCATTATGTATTGCTGCAGCTGCCAATTCAATGAGCAAGTCAGTTACTTTTTTATCCTCATCGAAGCGTTTGCCGGGTGCAGACACAACAACGAATTTGCGAGAGGGATCTGCTTGAATAATTGCAGCGACCTTTTTAATCTGCTCTGCGCTTGCAACAGATGTTCCGCCGAATTTACTTACTTTCATCTTATCAAATCCTTACCTTTTTAATGGGTGTGTATTTATCAGAAAAACAAATGGTTTTATACAGTGTACAAATTATAACGTGTTTGGTCAATAACTTTGTATTTATTTCTTTTAATTTATTCTATATAGCGAACATTTAAATATTATTATTATTTTAAGTTCGTGTTTTACAAATATCAAGAGTATATAGTGATATTGTTACAAATAATATAGTCTAAACACGAATAATAAAAATTATAAATATTTTTTTGAGTTAAAAAACTGCATCAAATCAACGTTTATTTTCAATGATAGCGTTTTCAAGTTTTTTGACTATATTGACAATTAATTTGATGGTGAGTATGATTGGTTTAATTCAATAAAGAGAGAACAATTTTGACGGAGATAGACTTTACTTGTGGAGATCTTAAGAGAGCTGATGGTCGGTGCAAATCAGTGATTTCGTTTGTAGAGTAGCACTCTAGAATTGGTGGACTGAAACAGAGGATTTAGGTTCATCCGTGAATGCGCGTTAAGCATACTAATGGAGAAACTGCGAGAGATTGCAGTAAAATTTGGGTGGTACCGCGTGAGTTAATATAAGCTCTTCGCCCCTTACAGGATTGTAGGGAGGGAAGGGCTTTTTTGTGTTTTTAAAATAAGGAGGAGAAAAATAATATGACATTCAATATTCTAATCAGTGATCCACTAAGTGAAGAAGGTATTTTCCCATTAAGAGAGGCAGAAGGATTTAATATCGTGGTCGATACTACATTAACTCCGGAACAATTAGGTGAAAAAATTGGTGCGTTTGATGCATTATTAGTGCGGAGCCAAACGCAGGTTACAAGAGAAATTATTGAAAAAGGGTCGAATTTAAAAATTATTGGTCGTGCGGGAGTAGGGGTGGATAACATCGATTTAACTGCTGCAACAGAACGCGGGATTATTGTTGTTAATGCACCAGATGGTAATACAAACTCAGCAGCCGAGCATTCTATCGCAATGCTTATGTCACTTGCTCGCAACATCCCACAGGCCTTTCATTCATTGAAAAATAAACAATGGGATCGCAAAACATTTATCGGCGTTGAAGTGAAGAACAAAACGTTAGGTGTCGTTGGTTTCGGAAGAATCGGCCAAGAGGTTGCATTCCGTGCGAAAGGTCAACGTATGAATGTCATCGCATATGATCCTTTTCTAACAGCTGAAAAAGCTGAAAAACTTGGAGTTCAATTTGGGTCAGTAGAAGATGTTATCAAAGCGGCAGATTTTATAACTGTTCATACACCTTTATTGAAAGAAACACGTCATTTAATTAATAAAGAAGCATTTGAAAAAATGAAAGATGGCGTTCAAATTATTAACTGTGCACGTGGTGGAATTATTGATGAGGATGCATTATACGATGCGATCGTGTCAGGTAAGGTTGCAGGAGCAGCATTAGATGTTTTTGAGGAAGAGCCATTTGTGGAGCATAAATTATTAACACTGCCACAGGTTATCGCCACCCCTCATTTAGGTGCAAGTACTGTAGAAGCACAAGAAATTGTGGCAATTGACGTATCTTATGACGTGGTGAGCTTCTTGCAAAATGGCACAGTGAAAAATCCAGTTAATTTATCTTCTGTACCAAAGGATATACTTGCTAAGATTGAACCATTCTTTAATCTAGCTGAGCAATTGGGATCATTCCTAAGCGATCTTGCAGAAGGAGTGCCAGAGGAAGTGAATATTACTTATTCAGGAGAATTAGCGAATTTAGACACTCGTCCACTTTCTCGAAATGCTGTTAAAGGGCTTCTGAAAAGCAAACTAGGTGAATCAGTGAATGATGTAAATGCTAAATTCCATGCAGACCGTTTAGGCATTACTGTAAACGAATTAAAAACCTCAAAATCAAAAGGGTTTACAAGCTTAATTACAATGGAGATAAAAACGGCGGCTGGAGCAAGAAAAGTAGCAGGGACGTTATTAAATGGACTAGGTGGTCGTATCGTACGTGTAGATGACTTCATCGTAGACGTTGTGCCAGCAGGTTACTTATTATTTATCCGACATAAAGACCAACCAGGAGCAATTGGACGTGTAGGAACATTACTTGCTTCGGAAGGTGTCAATATTGCAGCGATGCAAGTTGGTCGTTCGGAAATAGGCGGAGATGCGATTATGATGCTTTCTATTGATAAGCATGTGGAAGAGTCTGGTATTGAACAGCTGAAAGCATTAGAAGACATCTTTGATGCTACACCGATTGATCTTTAGGAGTAATTGAATTAGTGGGGAGGGTGCACTAGTCGGCAAGTGAAGCAGGCGAACGCCCGAGGTAGGGCGTTATGCGCTCAAGCGCGGTTCTATACGCCCGAGCCAAGTGCCCATGCGCCCAGGAAGCAGGCGAACGCCCGAGGTAGATCGTTATGCGCCCGCGCACCAGTTCTATGCGCCCAAGGCAAGTGTCCATACGCCCGAGAACTAGGTGAACTCCGAGGCATTATCTGACCAAAATCAAAAAAAGGTGGATCCGCGACAATAAAATGTCGAGGATCCACCTTTTATTTTATTAATTAAGGAGCGTCAAAAGCTCTCTTAAGTTTTTAATCGTATAAGTAGGTTTTACTTCGTTACTAACAGGTTTATCCTCTCGATTGATCCAAACAGATTGTATACCAACTTTGGAAGAGCCTAAAATATCGGTCATTAGATTATCGCCTACCATCAGTACTTCATCTGCTTTCAATCCAACCAATTCTAGTGCATGTTCAAAAATGGAAGGATCAGGCTTCCCTTTACCGAAAGCTCCAGAGATAAGTATATGGTCGAAGTATGGTCCAATTTCGGGTGTAATTTCCAATTTGATATTCTGCAGGCTTGGTGAACCATTTGTCATTAACAGTAATGTATACTTTTCTTTCAATTGATCTAGCACTTCATAAGTTTCTTCATAAACAAAGGGGCTTTCTTTACGCATTTTTGGAAAATATTCTGCTAGCTCTCTGCCTAATTCTTCATTTTCAATCCCTAGATTTTTTAATCCATTTATCCAGGCTGATTGTTGATACACTGGCACAATAGATTTCATCTTTTGAAAATTAGGAGAAGGGTCGTCAAATGTTCCCCAAAGTCCTTCAAAGGGATTAATGCCGATCATTTGAGTGAATGGTCTTGTTTCGTATGTATCGTACAATGCACTTGCTTCTGCACGTACGGCTTGTTCTAGTTTAAGTGGATCTACATTCACACGTGTCGCAGCATATGCACATGTTTTGTGAAACGCGACAGACACACTTTTATTATCCCACAACAAAGTATCATCTAAATCGAAGAAAATTGCTTTTTTCATTTCTCGAAACCCCCAGCACGTATTTAATTAATACTTTACCGTACTAAAGAGCCTGTGTCACTAGAATGGAATCATTTTTTCTAGAATTCCATCCTCCCGAACAATTACTTCTAAATCTTTGATCGTAATCGGAAAATAAGGAAAACCGTATACATATGGTGTCAATTCATACACTTGAAAATAAACGACAAGTGAGTGGTCAGCGATGTAAAAGTCTTGGTCGCTCCGTATTTGTGTAAAGTTCTCTAATAGAGGCACATCCCACTCCAACATTTTCTTTTCAATCATGTCAGATAGAACTTTTACAAAATTACTAAGCGGCTTAAACAGTTCACTTAGTATATACTGCTTGCCAGTCTTGACATCGAAGGTGAGTGATTTCGAAACGGTAAGACCGTGTGCGCCTCCCGTAAATGAATAGACAATCAAGCTTAAGCTGAGAACTCCACGCTCATTTGTTTTAATCTCATAGTATCCAATCATTTCGACTAAATGTTCATTGTAAAATCCTTGTTCGATCAATAGCTTATTTAGTTCATGAAGAATATCAGCATTTATCTTTTTTTCTAACGCGTGATGAGTTAAGTTAGTTACAAGAGGATAAGTTATATCGATTTTTGGTGAACTTTTCCTGATATATTTCGTTTCTATACGGACAGGCAGATCCATGGCAGACAACCTTTCATAGGTAATACTAAAGAGTATGAGTGGGAGATAGAGCATATGTTTTTAAATAGAGTGAATCTACTAAAAGAACCTCAAATGGATAGTCAATATCCGTTCTCGATTCCAGCTATTAGCAACTTTAAAGAGCTTGAGTTCACCTCGCCCGTCACCTTTTTTGTAGGGGAAAACGGTACTGGTAAATCCACACTATTAGAAGGAATTGCAGAAAAATGCGAGTTTAATACCGCAGGTGGAAGTCGAAATAATTTATACGATGTAGATGCTGCAGAAAGTGCATTAGGGAAGCATCTTAGACTTTCATGGATGCCAAAAGTGACAAAAGGATTCTTTTTACGTTCAGAATCCTTTTATCAGTTTGCCTCCCATATTGACGAATTGGAAAGAGAAAATCCTGGGCGTGGTGTACTAGATGGTTATGGGGGAAAATCTCTTCATGAGCAATCCCATGGAGAGTCTTTTCTGTCATTGTTTTTAAATCGATTTAATGGCAGAGCTATTTATCTTCTAGACGAACCAGAAGCAGCGTTATCACCACAGAGACAATTGGCATTTTTACGGGTGATGCATGATTTAGTCCAAGAACAGAATTGCCAATTTATCATTGCTACGCATTCACCCATTATATTAGGGTATCCAGAAGCGACAATCCTAAGTTTTGATGATGGAGAGATTGAGGAAATCAATTATGAAATGACTGGACATTATCAAATCACAAAATATTTTTTAGATCATCGGGAAAAATTTTTAGAAGAGCTATTTGAGGGTGATTAAATGTATGTAATCATAAATTATTTAGATGACATGATATTTTTTATAGGGATCGCATTTCCATTGATCGTCATTTGGCGACTGTTACGTTGGAAGAAGAGAGGATTTCAGCTAAAAGAGATTTTACATGAGCTTGGAATTTTAGTGTTTTTCTCCGTGCTAGTTGGTTTATTTTCCCAAACAATAATACCTAAAACAGGTGATGTGCCTGCCTATACGACAGGTGTTAATTTGGAGTTATTCCGTGTTGTCGAAGAAACATATAAAGCAATTGTATATCTGGGATTTTGGCAGCCATTTTATATTAATTTCCTTGGTAATATTATTCTTTTCATGCCGATTGGTTTTCTGTTACCGCTTCTTTTTAAAAGGATGGAGTTTTTTATATTTCCTGTAGTTGTGGGTCTGTGTATATCTTTATTTATTGAAATTATGCAGATTCCGCAAAGCAGAAGCAGTGACGTCGATGATTTATGGCTGAATACGCTCGGGGCATGGCTTGGCTATATATGCTATTACTTTGTTCGCAAAGCTTTCCCGTCGTTTACAAATGCCTTCAAAAGAATAAAAAAGCAAGTTTATGAAACATGAAAATGGGTAAATATAGGATGGAGAAAACTTTGCAAGGAGACATGAAATGATGATTATTAAAGAATCACAAACAGAGCAAAAACGTGATGTTATTATCGAAGAGTTTGTTAACAAAGGTGTATTTAAAATTGATGGAAGACAATTATATGAGTTAAATTTTTATGAATTAATGAAGGAATATACAACTGAAGAAGAAAGTAAATAGGTGCCTTATTAAAAGGCACTTATTTTTGTATTGTTTAGAAGGTTATATAATCTTTTGCGTGTTAATAACTTTCTACAAGTGATTTTCTTTCTAGACGCCAGTGCTTGTCGGAGCTGACATAGGCACTCACGATTTTGTACTATAAACCTCTATTATCTATAAATAATAGCCGATATAAAAAATATGGTACACTTGACTTAAATACGGATAAGGTGGAAACAAACTTGACTTTCATAATAAATTTAAACGAAACTTTACAAAAAAAATGGCAGGATGCAAATTTTGCAACTCCAATGCCAATACAAACAAAACTAATTCCACATATGCTGGATGGTGCCGACGTTGTTGCCGAATCTCCAACGGGTACGGGAAAGACACTTGCTTACGTGCTGCCTATTTTGGAGAAGGTTGATCCGACTAAGAAACAAATACAAGCAATGGTTATCATTCCTTCTCAAGAGCTTGGAATGCAAATTGTAGAGGTGTTCCGCGAATGGGTGAAGGATACAAACATTACGGTTGCACAGTTAATCGGTGGGGCAAATATTAACAGACAAATTGATGTGCTTAAAAAAAAGCCGACAATTGTCGTTGGAACTCCAGGTAGATTACAAGAGCTCGTAAAAACAAAAAAACTTAAAATGCATGAGATAAACATCGTTGTTCTAGATGAAGGAGATCAACTTCTAAGTAGAGAACATCGCACAACTGTGAAAAACTTGGTCGATGCAACAGTGGAAAGCCAAATAGTGGTTACATCAGCTACGATTACAGAGGAAATAGAATTAGTTGCGGAGCGGATGATGAAGGATCCTGTTCGAATTCAAGTATCTGCAGAGGATGTTCCTTCCCAAGGTGAAGTTGTACACAGTTTCGTGAAGACAGAGCCCCGTGATAAAACCGAATTGCTACGTAAAATCTCTTATTTAAAAGGAATGCGTGGTCTTGCATTTGTAAATAGTTTAGATCAGCTGCTTATGAAGGATGCAAAGCTTGCATATAGAGATGCACCAATCGTTTCTCTACATTCAGAAATGAAAAAAGATGAACGAAAAAAAGCATTGGATGATTTTAAAAGCGGTAAGGTAAGTTTACTAATCGCAACAGATGTGGCAGCTAGAGGGCTAGACATTACTGGACTTACTCATGTTATCCATGTAGATGTACCGCATTCAATTGAACAGTATTTACATCGCTCTGGGCGTACTGGACGTGCGGGAGCAGATGGTGAGGTAATGACTTTGTTAACTTATTCTGATGAAAAGACGTATAAAAAATGGACAAAAGAGCTTCCTAAAAAGCCAGTTCAAAAAGTATGGTATCGCGGAGAATTAATCGAAGGGTCATCTAAAACTATTAATCAAAAGGGGAAATAATGATGGATTTTCAACAAAAGCTTGAAGAGTATGCAGAATTAGTAGTAAGAGTTGGACTGAACATTCAGCCGAACCAACCTCTTCTTATAAATACAACGACGGACACAATCGAATTTACGCGATTAATAGTGAAGAAGGCTTATGAAACAGGAGCAAAACGAGTAGATGTAAACTATACGGATGAAGTAAACGCACGTGCATTTTATGATTTGGCTCCTGATGAAGCATTCCATGAATTCCCCAAATGGGCTGCTATGCAACGTGATGAGCTTATTGAAAATAACGGTGCACTATTATGGATTGATGCCGATAACCCTGACCTATTAGAGGGGGTTTCGATTGATCGAATTTCAAGCTTTCAGAAAGCAAGTGGCAAAGCATTAGAGAACTATCGCAAAGCAGTGATGAATGATGTGATTACATGGTCAATCGTTGCAATGCCTTCAGAAAAATGGGCAGCCAAAGTATTTCCTGAGCTGAAGCCAGAAGATCAAATGCAGGCACTATGGGATTTGATATTCCAGGTTGTACGTATTGGTGAAGGAACAGCTGTTCAAAAGTGGAAAGAGCACATCGAAAGCTTAGATAGCAGAGCGACATTATTAAATAATAAACGCTTCAAAAAACTGCATTACAAAGCGGAAGGAACAGATATTCAAGTGGAACTTCCGAAAGAACATATTTGGTTGTCAGGAGCGAGCAAAAATGGTCAAAACGTTCCGTTTATAGCAAATATGCCAACAGAGGAAGTTTACACTGCACCACTTAAAACAGGTGTAAATGGTTATGTGAAAAATACAAAGCCATTCGTTTATCAAGGAAATATCATAGATGATTTTACTTTGACCTTTGAAAACGGAAGGATTACTTCTATTAAAGCTTCAACTGGTGAGAAACTATTACAAGAGCTAATCGGAACGGATGAGGGGGCAAAATATTTAGGCGAGATTGCATTAGTGCCACATAAATCGCCTATTTCAGCTTCGAATGTATTATTCTTTAATACGTTATTCGATGAAAATGCCTCGAATCATTTTGCAATTGGAGAAGCTTATCCAACATGCGTGGAAGGTGCACGTGGCTTAACAGATAGTGAATTAGAGAACTTAGGTCTTAACACATCAATCGTACATGAAGATTTCATGATTGGTAGCGGTGATATGGATATTATGGGAGAACTAGTAGATGGGACAATGGAGCCAATATTTACAAAAGGTGCTTGGGCATTTTAAGGGGTGATCAGCTTGAAAAAATGGCTATGTACTTTAATCATGCTAGTTGTTTCGTTTGGGACCATTACAGTAGAAGCTAAAGGATCAGAAATTTATATAGCAATTGGGGATTCCTTGGCAGCTGGTCAAACACCGAATCGGGCGATAGATACTGGTTACAGCGACTTAATAGCGCAGAAGCTAACTAAGTCTGGTCAGCTTTCTTTTTATTCGAAAGCATTAGCCTTTCCTGGATATACAACAGCGGATGTTCTTGCTAGCGTTCAGACCGAGGAAGCGATAAAACTTTTAAAAACTGCTAGTTTAGTCACTATTTCGGCAGGAGCAAATGATTTACTGCAAACGGTTCAAGTGAATGCAACAAGTGGCTCCATTGCTTATCGTCAAATGAATGCTGATTTTGCGTTAAACAACGTTAGAAAAAATATAGAAGAAATTATTAAAGAGATACAGGCAATAGCACCACAAGCGAAAATCTATGTAATGGGTTATTATTTTGCCTATCCTCATGTGAGAGCATCTCAAAAGGAAGGTATTAAAAGAGAGTTAGATCGATTGCATGCTATTTTAAAAGCACAGTCTGAGATAAATGGAGCTGTATATGTATCAGTGGAGGAATCTTTTGGGTTAAATGCAACTACACTGTTACCGAATCCTGCCGATGTTCATCCTACATTGGAAGGCTATCGTGTCATGGCAAATGCATTCTTTTCGCAATATAACAACGGAATATTTGTAACACAAAGTGAGTTGCCAGCACCTAATCCACTTACTTTTGAGCAGATATTAAATGCAAACAAAGAACAACAGAAATCCCCTGTTTCAAGAGTAGAAGGGATGGACAATTTTTGCTCGTTAACTGAATGGAAAGCACTAATATAGCATATACTTTGGGCATTATTAATGTTGAATAACCGATGTTAGATGTTACGAATAAGGTGTTTAATATAAGCACAACAATATAAAGCTGTCCCCCTACTCAGGAGGACAGCTTCTTTAGCGTACGGTTTTTTTAGATTTAATTACTTTGCGTATTATTGGATAAACTATTGGTGCCCATTTTATAGCTGTTTTAACTAAGTTTTTAACTTTCATCCTAATCGCTCCTTGGCTTTCGATATTAATAATTAAATACCCCAAATTACCTGAATATAAACGTTACCGCAATACTTTAATGCCTTGTACAATATTCCAAATCATTACAATTACATACACTAGCATATAAATAGCCATCAGTAGGAGAGGTCCAACCGCTACCCATAACGAAGGCTGATCATTAAACCCTAAAGTAAGAGGAGTAAAACTGGAGAAGACGCTAATGAATAAAAGAACAAGCAAAATGACAGGTATGACATGGGATATAAGAGATTTTTTTGCATGATATTTAACGTCTGAATCCTGCGATATAAAATAAACGATTATGGGCAATAAAAATGGTGCAAACAATACACTGAAATAAGAAAGAGCTGATAAAATTTTAGGGTTGTCCAATCTTTTTTAACTCCTGTTCTGTTTATAGATAACTAAACTATACATTTCATTTTCTACCAAGAGAAACTAAAATATTTTTAAAAGTTTCAGTTGAAGTAATAGACACATACTCTTTTTCGCCATGCCAATCTCCGCCGCTTGGCCCAAATTCAATGGCACCTGCTCCCTTTTCTGCATAAAAGCGAGCATCTGCAGCTCCATGCTGTCCAAATAATACAGCAGGCTTTCCGATAAATTGTGAGGTAACCTCCGCAATACGTACTATATACGGGTTTACCGCTTCAGTTGTAACGGCAGGGGCGGTCGTCTGAATTTTTAGCTCACTTTTCGGAAATTTATTTGCCAACTTTGTGAGATCTTCTATAATACCCAGCATATCCTGTCCAGGCACATAACGAAGATCATAGCTAACTATGCACTCATCAGGCACTACATTATAACGTTCACCTGCTTGTATTTTTGCCAAGTTTAAAGAAGGATAATCATAGAACTCATTGCTTGCAGTTAAAAAAGAAAGAGAACGGAGCTGTTGGTCAAAGAGAATTGCCTGCTCAATCGCATTTATCCCTTCCCATGGACGGCTTCCATGACTTGGTTTTCCTTTCAAGATTACATCAAACTGGATAATTCCTTTTGCCTGTAAGCCAATTTTTAAGTGGGTAGGCTCACCACATATAACAAAGTCGCCAGTGTACCCTTGATCTACTAAAAATTGTGAAGTCTCACCGTCCGTTTCCTCATCCGTAACAATATGTAATTGAATTTTTTTTAGTAGATTTTCAGGTTCCTTAGATAGCTCGTAAAAGGCCTGCATCATCGCAGCGACCCCAGCTTTCATATCAGCTGTTCCTCGACCATATAAAAAATCACCTTCTATAACTGGCTCGAACTGCGCGGGATTCCCTGGAACAATATCTACATGACCATTCCAAATCATGCACTCATCACCAGCTCCTATTTCAGCCACTAGCATCAGTTTTTCCTCATGTTTTAACACAGTGGTGATAATTCCTCTTTCCTGTAACCAATTCTCACAAAATAACAAAGCGTTATTGGCACCTTCGATTGTGTCACTTTTAATTCTTACTAAATCTTTTAATAATGCAATCATGTGAACATCCCCTTGTGAATATAGTATTTTTACAAGTATAACAAAAGAATAATAGAAGGTATAAAAGAAGGTTGCATTAGTCATTTTATTGGGCTACAATGAATTCGAACTTAATAATTCAAACCACAAGGGGCGCCGCTTATGCGGCTGAGATAGTACCCTTCGAACCTGTAAGTTAATACTTGCGTAGGGATGTGGATGGAAACTGACAATCGCGCGATGTCTGGGTCTATCCCGGGGTCGTTTTTTTGTGGTCAAAAAAGGGGATTGTCATGAAAAATCAACGAGTATTAATATTAATGGAAATTGCTATATTTGCAGCGTTAGGATATGTGCTAGATATGATTGGCTTTGGAATGCCGCAAGGTGGATCAGTAACATTTGTTCTTGTACCAGTTATTTTAATGGCTTTTCGTCGTGGTATTGCAGCTGGGATAGCTACTGGATTTTTAATAGGCGTGCTACAAGTGGTAACAGGTCGTTTTTACGCTGCACCATTATCATTTGAAATTGTTATTGCACAGGTAGCAATAGATTATTTTATCGCATTTATGGTTGCAGGATTCGCTGGCATTCTAAGACCAGCATTTATACAAGCTTATGAACAAAAAGACAAAACGAAAATGATTAAAGCTGTAGTCCTTGGTGCACTTATCGCTGCTTTCCTTCGCTACTTAGCCCATGTGGCATCAGGTATACTATTTTTCGGAGAATTTGCTGGTGATAAAAATCCAATCTTGTATTCGTTAGTCTATAATTCTACTTATATGATACCTGTATTTTTGTTAGCCTCTTTTATTTGTTCCGTTTTATTTGTTAAAGCTCCGCGCCTTGCACTGCCGAATTCTCACTAAATATGATATGATTAGAATACATTTAGTGAAGAAGGGATCTTGTTAAGATGATTGTACAAACTGACGAAGAGTTAGTCGCATTAAAAAAAATAGGGCGTATTGTTGCAGAAATTCGTGATGTGATGAGGGCCTCTACTAAACCTGGTATTACAACGAAAGAACTGGACGAAATCGGTGGGAAGCTTTTTAAAGAGCATGGTGCCATTTCAGGTCCAATGGGTGAATATGATTTTCCAGGATATACATGTATTAGTGTAAATGAAGAAGTAGCTCATGGGATGCCAGGCTCTCGTGTTATTAAAGATGGCGATATAGTCAATATAGATGTTTCTGGATCACTTGACGGCTATTTTGCAGATACTGGCATTTCTTTTGTTGTAGGCGAGGGTTATGAAGAGAAAGAAAAGTTATGTGCAGTGGCAGAGAGTGCGTTTAACCGTGCTATGTTGAAGGTTAAAGCCGGCTCTCGATTGAACCAAATTGGAAAAGCAGTAGCTAGAGAAGCTAAGGATAATGGCTTACATGTTATTATGAACCTAACTGGACATGGTATTGGGAAATCTCTACATGAAGCTCCTCAGCATGTTTTGAATTATTATGATGCTTGGGATCCGACCATATTAAAAGAGGGAATGGTTTTAGCAGTCGAACCGTTTATTTCTGAAAAAGCAGATCATATTGTGGAGTCAGGAGATGGCTGGACATTTGTAACTCCAGATAAATCGTTAGTAGCACAAATTGAGCATACAATTGTTGTGACAAAAGGTGCTCCTATTTTATTAACTAAATTAGATTAAAATAAAACGCCTTCGAAATTTTACTTTTTCGAAGGCGTTTTTTTTATAAATAATATACCTACAATCAGCACACAGCTCAAAAATAGAGATGCTGCGGTTAGAAGTAGTTGGTTGAAGTTATGGAGAATTGCTACTCCAATGAAAGTCCAGATAAATACTGCGGACATAAGACGGTCAGAATAATGATAACGAAAATGAAGAGCTATGGCTGTTGCAATAGTTAAGAAAATAACTCCCCAAAGCGATTTTGTCATTCCAAATCCATCAAATTCATAAAACGTTAGGAGATAAGATAGATTTATGAAGAAACTGATAAATATCCAACTTAAAAAGAATGAGATTGGTAAACGATTCTTTCTATTTATATCATCTAAAGAATAGGTTAAATACAAGGTGAACAAACACCCAAGTAAAAGTGTAAGCGTAACAAAAGTATATAAAAAATGCTCATAATGCCAACTATATACACACAAAATATATAAAATAGAGGCTACTCCAAATAATAGAATGCGCTTTGAGGGTATGGGACGGAAGGATTTATAATCCTTCGCCATATTCCAAATCCACCATGCTAATGATGCAAAAATAGCTATCCATATATAAAATACATAATTTGCAGGAGTGAAAAATACGGGAAGTCTTTTGAAAATCTCGCCACTAGTTTGATCATTTATAGGAAGAAAAGTAGATAATAATTTTACGATTACAGTAGAGATGAAAAATACCATTAAGAGGATTATTTTAAACATTCAGCTGCCTCCTTCTAATTAATAAGTATACCTTTGAAATAATGCTACAACCAATTAGATTTTGAATGTTATGTGACGAAAATCGAACAATCTGCAATAGAAAACATGATATACTAGAATTCTAAAACAATTTTCAATATAGGAGGAATATTTAGATGATTGAACAAACTTATCCGGTTGTCTGGGATCTGGATCGCTTTTTTGATGGGGGAAGTAGCTCACCATCCCTAAGAAGCCATTTGGATGAAGTAAAAGGAAAACTGAGCAGCTTTGAAGCTAAACTAAAAAAACTTGAGTCGCCGACATCTATTGCAGACGTCGCTAAAATCGAGCAAACAATTAATGAGCTAAAAGATATAGCTACCAATTTATCAGAAGGAGGAGCAGTAATAGGTTGTTTTTTAGCCCAGGATACAACGGATAAACAGGCAGCGTTATTACAAGGAGAGGTAGGATCGCTATATGCTAAGCTTTCTTCTCAAATGCTAACGATTCAACAAGTGCTAAGCAAAACAGAGGAATCAGTGTGGGTGGAGCTACTGCAAACAGCTGAGCTTTCTCCATTTGCCTTTGTGTTGAATGAATGGAGAGATGAAGCAAAGAGAATGCTTTCTGAAAAAGAGGAAGACATTATTACGACACTTGGAGTAGATGGTTATCATTCCTGGGGACAGCTTTATGATTTATTGGTAGGCGATATTCGCATTAAACTCACAATAGACGGGGAAGAAAAAGAACTGTCGGTTGGTCAAGCAAATAATCTTAGCTCCCATGAGGATGCACTGATTCGTAAAGAGTCATTTGATGCATTAGAAGCTGCTTGGACAGAAAAAGAAGAGTTCTTTGCGAAAACATTGAATCATATAGCAGGCTTCCGTCTTGCAATTTATGAAAAAAGAGGGTGGAATTCCGTTTTAGAGGAGCCTCTACATATTAATCGCATGAAAGAAGAAACACTTCATGCAATGTGGGGGGCGATATCCAAGAATAAGGCTCCCTTCGTCGAATACTTAAATAAAAAATCGGCAATGCTAGGCGAAAAGCAAATGCATTGGTACGACTTAGATGCACCAGTTAGCGCTTCTACTCAGAAAATGGATTATCAGCAAGGTGCCGAGTTTATTTTAAAGCACTTTAAAGAATTCGGTTCAAAATTAGAATCATTTTCAAGAAATGCATTTGAAAAGGGTTGGATTGAAGCAGAAGATCGTCCAAACAAACGTCCAGGAGGCTTTTGTACAGGTATGCCTGTATCACAGGAATCGCGTATTTTTATGACATATAGTGGATCGATGTCGAATGTTTCTACCTTAGCGCATGAATTAGGTCATGCCTTCCATTCATATGCTTTAAGACCGGTACACTGGATGAATCGCCAATATGCAATGGGTGTAGCTGAAACTGCCTCTACATTTGCTGAAATGATTGTAGCAGACGCAGCAGTAAAAGAAGCAAAAACGGCTGACGAAAAAATTGCTTTACTGGAGGACAAAATCCAACGTAGTGTAGCATTTTTCATGAATATCCATGCTCGGTTTTTATTTGAAACTAGATTCTATGAGGAACGTAAAAAAGGAATCGTTTCTGCTACTAGATTAAATGATTTAATGGAAGCAGCTCAACAGGAGGCATATGGAGATGCTTTAGACACGACACACCCACACTTTTGGGCATCGAAACTACATTTCTATATAACAGAAGTTCCATTTTACAACTTCCCATATACATTTGGTTACTTATTCTCTTTAAGCATTTATGCAAAAGCTATAAGCGAAGGTGCTAACTTTGAGGAAAAATATATTGCGCTATTACAAGATACAGCAGTAATGTCAGTAGAAGATTTAGCGATGAAGCATTTAAATGAAGACATTACTCAAGAAGCATTTTGGATAAAAGGAATTGACCTTTGTATTCAGGATGTGAACGAATTTATCCAATTAACTAATGTAAAAGGGTGAAGGTGCTTGATTTATCTAGAAGGGGATACATGCTATATACGAACATTAAATACGAAGGATGCACCAGCCCTAGCTGATCTAACATATCGCAATAAGATGTATTGGTCCGTCTATGAACCGTTACATCGTGATGACTATTATACGACTTCTGTGCAACGTGAGAAGATTCGAGAATCTCTTATGCTATCGAAGGAAAAAAGAGAGTTTAGCTTCGGTATTTTCGAGCATTTCACAGATCGAATGATTGGTAATGTATCGCTATATAGTATCAAAAGAATGCCTTTTTCAAGTGGGCTAATTGGATATTCTATGGATGAATTTTATGTCGGAAAAGGAATTGCTTCCGAAGCAGTGCACCTAGTAAAAATGTTTGGATTTGAGCATGTCCAATTAAATCGTATTGAAGCATATGTATCACCACAAAATAATGGTTCTATCAAAGTGTTAGAAAAAAATGGGTTTATGCAAGAGGGATTATTACGAAAACTGCTCTATATTAATGGGATATGGCAGGATCATTTTATTTATGCAGCTTTAACTGAGGAACAATGAAAGAGTAAGAGTATGCTTGATAAAATAACAACGAGGCTATTCAGTAACAATGAATAGCCTCGTTTTTTTTCTTCCTGTCGATTTCCCGGGAAATAAATTATTTTTTGTCGATATTACCGTCAGTTACTAAATCTAGACGACCAGTTTCTGGATCAATAATTAGTCCATGCACTGGAATATCTGGAAGCATGAGAGGATGATTTCTAATCATATCTACACTATGTAATACACTAGATTCTACGTTTGAAAAACCTTCTAACCATTTTTCTATGTCTACACCTGCATTGCTTAATACATCTAATACGCGAGGGTGTACGCCACGAGAGATCATCTTATCCACAATTTTGTCCGTTTCAATTCCACTCATTCCACAATCATGATGACCAATTACGTATATTTCATCGGCCTGTAGCTCATAAACAGCTACAATCAGACTACGCATAATTCCACCAAATGGATGGTTGATGACTGCTCCGGCACTTTTCACAATTTTAACATCACCATTTTTAAAATTCATGGATTTTGGAAGCATCTCCGTTAAACGTGTATCCATGCATGTTAAGATAACTATACGCTTGTTTGGAAATTTAGTCGTCAAAAATGGTTCATAAAGTTTATTTTCTACAAAGTATTCATTGTATTTTAAAATCTCTTGTAAGCTTGGCATCGTATTCCTCCTTTATGTTCTAATTATATTTTAAAGGAAATGAAAGAGAAATGCTTTATTTAACCCTTGAATCTGTTAAAAAAAGCATTGTCAATTACTTACATATTAAATTTACATTATTTTGCTAGTTTTTGTTTTCGGTCCGATATAAAAAAAGCTTTTCCTGTTCCGATTGCTACCGATTGTAAAGGTTCTGGGGCAATATGAACTGGTACTTCGATGACTGAAGTCAACCACTCAGAAATGTCTTTTAATAACGCTCCGCCACCAGTTAAAATCACTCCATGGTCAACTATATCACCTGCAAGCTCAGGAGGACAGGTTTCCAATGTTGCACGAATAGCTTCTAAAATAGTTTCGAGAGATTCAGTAAGTACACCTTGAATTTGAGTAGAAGATAGATGAATTGTCTTTGGTAATCCAGTCACCACATCTCGTCCAGTTACTTGCATTTGTTCAACTGCATGAGGCACTAAAGCATGTCCTATTGTCATTTTAATAATCTCAGCTGTTGGTTCGCCGATTATGACATTATACTCTTTTCGGACAAAGTGAATAATAGCCTCATCCATGCGATCACCAGCAGCCTTAACGGTATTAGAAGCTACTACTCCACCGAAAGAAATAATCCCCACTTCAGTAGTGCCCCCACCTATATCAACAATCATACTAGCTACGGGCTCGTCAACAGGAAGACCTGCACCGATTGCAGCAGCAACGGGTTCTTCCATTAGCTGAACATCTTTAGCTCCACTATGTCTCACTGCATCCTGAATCGCTCTTCGTTCAACAGACGTTGCACCAGATGGTGTACATACGATGACAGTTGGTTTTCTCAATGAAGTACCGAGTTTTTTTCCTGCTTTTTGCATAATAAGTTTTAATAATTGTGTGGTAATATCAAAATCGGCAATTACTCCATCCTTTAATGGACGTATTACCTCGATAGATGTTGGTGTTTTGCCGATCATTTTTTTAGCTTCTTCTCCAAAAGCTACAATTTCGCGTGTTTTTGTATTTACTGCTACTACTGTAGGCTCATTTATAAGTAATCCCTTGCCTTTTGTATAAACTAATGTATTTGCGGTACCTAAATCTATTCCAATATGTGAGTTTGAAAACATTTGTCTTCCTCCTATTCCAATCGTACTTAGTAATTATAATAGATAAATGGCAGCTTGCCATTTGTAACATAATGGAAATTTACATATGTTTCAACAGAGTTTAGGATATTTGGTATGGATGGAAGGGTGAAAATGAGTGGATAGTAACAGTTTGTCATCTAGATGTAATAGTATTGTAGTAAAATTGAAAAGAAAAAGAGAAGAGATAACATATAAAAAACAACCGTCCAAATGCTCGACGGTTGTTTTGTGAATTATGAAAGAGGTTTTGGATCAACTGTAGTTGAATCTTTTGAATTCATCGCTTTTCCAAAATAGTGTAAAATTGTAAATCCAACGATACCCAATGCACCAGAAAATCCAAGTACTGTAACTGTGAATAAAGCCATTATAAAACACCTCACTAGTCTTGTTTGTATTCATTATAACGCAAATTTGAAATAATAGTAACTAGTAATATATAGAATTTCCGTTAACTATTAAAATGCCCAATTTCCATTACGGAATATTGGCTCTGAAGTTCCGTCTTCTTTAATACCATCGATATTCATTTTATCAGAACCGATCATGAAATCTACATGCGTTATACTTTCGTTTAACCCGTTTTCAGCTAGTTCTTCTCGAGTCATTTTCTTGCCGCCTTCTAAACAAAAAGCATATGCACTACCAATTGCTAAGTGATTAGAAGCATTTTCGTCAAATAATGTGTTGTAAAATAATAGATTCGAGTTAGAAATTGGTGAGTCATGTGGTACAAGTGCTACTTCGCCAAGATAATGAGAGCCTTCGTCCGTTGCAACTAAGTTTTCTAAAACTTCTTGTCCTTGCTCCGCTTCCACTTTAACGATACGTCCATTTTCAAATGTGATTGTGAAGTTATCAATAATATTCCCGCCATAGCTTAAAGGTTTAGTGCTCGCTACATAGCCGTTTACACCAGTTTTTAATGGCACAGAGAATACTTCTTCTGTTGGCATGTTAGCCATGAAAGAAAATCCTTTTTCGTTTGTGCTACCAGCCCCACACCATAAATGTCCTTTTGGTAATTCAATCGTTAAGTCCGTTCCAGGAGCAGTGTAATGAAGCTTATGATAATTTTTTTCGTTCAGATAATCTACCTTTGTGTGTAATAGGTTATCGTGTTCGATCCAAGCTTCTGTTGGATTTGGCACATCAGCACGAACTGCTTGGAAAATTGCCTCCCAAAGTGCTGGCACTTGTTCTTCCTCGGATAATTCAGGGAACACTTTCTTAGCCCAATCTTTAGATGGAGATGCAATTACAGACCAACTAATTTTATCCGATTGAACATACTGGCGATATTTGTTTAAAGCTTGACCGGCAGCTTTTTGGAACGCAGAAATTCTAGTAGGGTCCATTCCTTTTAATAGGTCTGGGCTTTGGCTAACAACGCTTATAAAAGCAGCGCCGCCTTCAGCTAATAACTCTTTTTCCTGAGCCTTCCAGGAAGGGAAAAATTCGAATGAGTCAGCAGGTGCAAGTTCATAGCGTAAGCGCGTGATTTCATCATCTGCAAAATCTACAAATACTTGTTTAGCTCCAGCAAGGTAAGCTTTCTTTGTTATTAAACGAACTAACTCAACGCTATCAATGGAAGCAGCGATAAATAAATTTTGACCAGGTTGAATATTTACTCCTACCTCTACAGCAAGTGCAGCATAGTTTTCTAATTTTGTATGGAATGATGTCATTGGGATACTTCCTTTCTATTATTAGTTCCATATTATCAGTAATGAGCTAGTCTTATCAATATTCAAAGTAGTATAAAAGTTAAATTTTGTTCATAATTCGGATACTTTATTAAATCATTTGGTAGAAATTTATTAAAAAAATCTTATTATAGCCGAAATAAAGTACAGAAATAGAATGTGGGGGAAGTTGAATGGATAAGTCTACAATTTTTGGTTTAATAATAGGTTTTGTATCATTAGTAGTCGGGATGGTGTTAAAGGGTGTTACATTGAGTGCATTATTAAATCCTGCAGCAATCTTAATAATAATTTTCGGTACAATTGCTACAATAGTTATTGGGTTCCCAATGAACGAGTTAAAAAGAGTACCTAAGTTATTTGGGGTTATTTTTAAAGAAGCAAAACTTGTTCCTGACGTGGAAGTTATTAAAATGTTCTCAAGCTTGGCAGATTTAGCAAGAAGAGAAGGATTATTGGCGCTTGAAAGTAGAACAACTGATGTAGAAGACCCTTTTTTAAAAAATGGTCTTACGTTAGCGATTGATGGGCAAAATGCAGACTATATTCGAGATGTATTAACAGAGGAAATTGAGGCATTAGAGGAAAGACATTCTGGTGGTGCTCAAATTTTTACTCAAGCGGGTACATATGCTCCAACACTTGGTGTACTTGGAGCTGTAGTAGGGTTAATAGCTGCCTTAAGTGATATGAATGATATTGATAAACTAGCTCATGCTATTTCTGCAGCCTTTGTAGCTACTCTTTTAGGTATCTTCACTGGGTATGTATTATGGCATCCATTTGCAAATAAATTAAAACGTAAATCTAAGCAAGAAATTAGACAAAAGACAATGATGCTAGAAGGTATACTTTCAGTATTAGAAGGAGATGCTCCACGAGTTATTGAACAAAAACTGGCTTCCTACTTATCTATGTCAGAACGTAAAAAAGTATTAGATGAAAGTGGGGAGGCAGACCTTGGCAAAGAAGCATAAAAAACATAAGCATGAAGAGGAAGTAAGTGAAGCATGGCTACTTCCATATTCCGATGTTTTGACCTTATTGTTAGCATTATTTATAGTATTATTTGCAACGAGTTCCGTAGACCAACAAAAATTGGAAAAAATGTCTCAAGCATTCAACGAAGTCCTTAATGGAGGAACTGGTATTTTTGATCAGCCATCTCCTGTTGAGATGCCAGATGCTCCTAACGATTCAGGTCAGGGCGAAGAGGGGGAGAGCACTGCATATATGGAAGATCAACAAGCGCTTGCAGAAATTCAAGACAGTGTGGACGAATATATAGCAGTAAATGCGCTCGAAAAACAATTCCTAACTAAATTAACAGACGAAGGATTACTAGTAACGATAAGAGACAGTATATTATTCGATACTGGAGAGGCAGAAGTAAAAGGAGAGTATCGTCAAATAGCTGAAGATATCGCCGATTTACTTGTGTTTGATCCTCCAAGAAATGTAGTAATAACTGGTCATACTGATAATATCCCAATCTCTAGTAGTGAGTATTCTTCCAATTGGGAGTTAAGTGTTATGCGTTCAGTGAACTTCCTGAAAATATTAGCAGGAAATAATACGATTGATCCGTTATATTTTAGTGCAAAAGGTTACGGTGAATTTAGACCTGTAGCTTCGAATGATACCCCAGCAGATCGAGCAAAAAACAGACGAGTTGAGGTACTAATTCAACCACTTGTTTTAGAAGATGGTACATTAAACGATCAACCCGAGTAATAATAAAGACTGACAACTAATTCAATGGTTGTCAGTTTTTTATTTGACTTTTTAAAACAAAAGTTTATAATTAAAACAAAAGTTCAAGGTAATGAGGAGGTGTAAGCAAATTGAATGCTAAAGAAACTAGTATATTAAAGTACTTAAGAGAAAATCCATATGCAACTCAAATGGAAATCGCAAATGAACTAAAAATGTCTAGACCAGCCGTTGCTAATATAATTTCCCAATTAATTAAAAGTGGATACATCACTGGAAGGGCATATATTTTACCCGAGAACAAAGAAATCATCTGCATTGGCGGAGCGAATGTGGACAGAAAATATACGTTAAATAATAAGCTCCAAATGGGCACCTCTAATCCTACATCAAGTTTACAAAGTGTAGGCGGTGTAGCAAGGAATATTGCAGAAAACTTAGGTAGATTAGGACATACTGTACGTTTGTTATCTGTTGTTGGAACCGATATGGAATATGAAGCTATTGAAAAGGCGTCGAGTAATTGGATGAATTTATTTTCTATTGAAAAGCTCCCAAACTACACAACAGGAACATATTCAGCCGTGCTAGATTCAAGCGGAGAGATGCTTCTAGCTTTAGCGAATATGGATATCTATGAACAGTTGACTGTAGAATATTTAAAAAAACAAGAATCTCATCTGACGAATGCTCAGTTGATCATTATAGATATGAATTGCTCGAAAGAAGTAATTGAATATATCCGAACTGTTTCGATAGGACATAATATACCAATGGCTTTAATACCTGTGTCTTCTCCAAAAATGGATAGAATGCCTGAATCATTAGAGGGGATTGAATGGTTAATCGCCAATAAAGATGAAGCAGAAACGTATTTAGGTGTGAGTATCAAAGATAAAGAGTCTTGGGAAGAAGCAACAAGGCTATTTGTGCAAAAAGGTATTTCACATGTAGTTATAACCTGGGGTAGTGAGGGCATAATGTATGCAGGCAGTGACATGGGAACGTCCTATTTCCCAGCAATACAAGTAGAAGACGTGATTGATGTAACTGGTGCAGGGGACGCATTTGTTTCCGCTACTTTATATTCTTGGTTGAATGGTGAGGATATTCCAACAACCATACAAACAGGTATGATGAATGCAAGTAAAACTATTCGTTCAAGTGATACTGTACGAACTGAGCTTTCTAAAAATAATTTAACTACCGAGATGGAGGAAAATACAAAATGAAACAATACATCACTTATTCAGAAGAAGTAGCAAAAGGAATGCAAGAAGGGAAGGCCATCGTGGCGTTAGAATCGACGATTATCTCTCATGGTATGCCATACCCACAAAATGTGGAAACAGCTAGAAAAGTAGAACAAATTGTACGTGACAATGGTGCAATACCAGCAACAATTGCTATTATGGATGGGAAGATTAAAATTGGTTTATCCGATGAAGAATTAGAAACTTTGGGAACAAGCAAGGATGCTAGAAAAACATCTAGAAGAGATCTTGCTTATGTTGTATCTTCCAAAGAAATTGGTGCAACTACGGTAGCTACTACGATGATTTGTGCTGAAATGGCAGGCATCAAACTATTTGTTACTGGTGGAATTGGCGGTGTGCACAGAGGCGCAGAAACGACAATGGACATTTCAGCTGATTTAGAAGAACTAGCAAATACAAATGTTGCAGTAGTTTGTGCAGGTGCAAAATCTATCTTAGATATCGGACTTACATTAGAATACTTAGAAACGAAGGGCGTTCCAGTAGTAGGCTATCAAACAGATGCGTTCCCAGCGTTTTATACAACTACAAGTGAATTCAGTGCAAACTTCCGCTTAAACAATGAAAATGAAGTGGCAGAAATGCTAAAAGCTAAATGGGAGCTTGGTTTAAATGGTGGAGCAGTAATTGCAAATCCTATACCTACAGAGCACTCATTGGAGGATTCTTATATTAATAACATTATCCAATCTGCACTGCAGGAAGCTGAACAAAATGGCATTAAAGGAAAAGACGTAACACCATTCTTACTAGGAAAAGTAAAAGAGCTGACAGAAGGTAAATCGTTAGAAGCTAATATCGAACTTGTATATAATAATGCTCGAGTTGGATCTAAAATTGCCGTTGCATTAAATAATCTATAATAGTAAAGGCTATCTATTGTCAGTATGATGACAATAGATAGCCTTTTTTTATATAGAGGTCATTTATAGACTAGTTTTACTTTTCTAAACGGATGTGCGCTGCCGCACGATGTGGCGCTCTTAGCTTTTGTACCACCTGAAACGGAAATCAGTATTATTATCCATTCTTTCAAGTTACATGAACATAATGGACAAGGAACATTTAAGTATTTCATCAAAAAAAGTTGACCATGAAAAGCTCATGGTCAACCTTTATTCATTATTATTTTCTTAAGTTTCCTAGCTCCGATGCAATTGCTTGCATTTCACTTGGACTAAAAGAGTCACGTTTTTTAACCATTTCGTATAAGTAAACAAGATCTTCATATTGAGTTGCATTGAAATCCTCAGATCTCATCGCATCTACATTAACCATACGAAGCTTCTCTTTAATAGTTTCAATCATATACGTTACATTTTCTGCTGAGGGTTGTGATAGATTCATCCGTTGTAACCTGCCTTTCCTACATTAGAATTAATCATTTCACGCTACGCTCATATTGTCAAACACTAAATAGATTTTTCAGCCTCTTTTTCTTCTTTTAACTTCTCTTGAATTTTCTTCGTTTCATAAATAATCACACCAGAAAGTCCGAGAAGACCGATTAAGTTAGGAATAGCCATTAATGCATTCGTAATATCAGAGAAAGTCCAGATTAAATCTAGTGAAATTACAGATCCGATAAATACCATTATTACAAACGCAATACGGTAAACAATTAGAAGGGAAGGATTTTTGAATAAATACTGGAAACATTTCTCCCCATAATAAGCCCAACCGATAATCGTTGAAGAAGCAAAGAATATCAATCCAATTGCTACTACAATTGGTCCAAAGTCACCTAAGAAGTGACCAAATGCACCTGTTGTCAGTTCATTTGCTGCTAAAGTTTTATCTGTATAAATTCCAGACATAACGATTGTAATACCAGTAATCGAACAGATGATAAATGTATCAAAGAATACCTGTGTCATAGAGATAAGTCCTTGGCGACCTGCAAGATCCGTTTTTGCTGCAGCTGCAGCAATAGGAGCAGAACCTAAACCAGCTTCATTGGAGAATACTCCACGAGCAATACCATATCTAATTGCAGCCCCAATTGCACCACCTGCAGCTGCTTCACCTGAAAATGCCATTTTGAAAATCGTAACAAATGCTTCAGGAATAGCTGTAACGTTCATAATCATTACTATTAATCCTGCAGCTACATAGAAGATTGCCATGACAGGCACAAAAACTGCTGTCACCTTACCGATAGATTTAATACCACCTAAAATAACTAATGCAGCAAAAACAGTAAGTACAATCCCTGTTATCCATGTTTCAATCCCGAAAGTTGCATTAACTACCCCAGCAACCGAATTAGACTGTGTTCCGTTACCAATACCGAATGCTGCAATTGCACCGAAAATGGCAAATAATACTGCTAACCATTTTTGTTTTAAACCATGCTCTAAATAGTACATAGGTCCGCCGGCCATTTCACCGTTTGCATCTTTCACACGATACTTGACAGCTAGTACAGCTTCTCCATACTTTGTTGCCATTCCGAAGAATGCAGAAACCCACATCCAAAATACTGCCCCGGGACCTCCCAAAACTACTGCAGTAGCTACACCAACAATGTTACCAGTTCCAACTGTGGCAGCTAATGCTGTCGTCAAAGCCTGGAATTGTGAGATATCTCCTTCCGCAGACTTATCATGATTCTTTGAGAAAACTTGCTTTAACGCAGCAGGTAACAAGCGTAATTGTAAAACTCCTAAACGCACTGTCAAATAAATTCCTGTACCTACTATTAATACTAGAAGTGGGATACCCCATAAAAATGTTGAAACAGAACCTAAAAACTCATTCAATTTTTCCATCGACCATTACCCCCAAGTTTTTTGTCTATTGTCGAATAAGAATCTATCATCCTTTCAAATTATTTTCCTTAAATACAATATTCGTAAAATTCTGAGTGTTAGTCAAGACAAATTTTTTATAACTAAAATATTGTTTGATTCTATTTTAGTGAGGGTATAATTAAAACATCTATATAGTTGAACTTGGAGGTAATTTGGATGAGTGAAAATAAATTTGTAAAAGGTATTATATGTGGTGCAGTGGTTGGTGGAGCGTTAACAATGCTCGATAGAAAGACGAGAGATTCAGTTATGAATAAATCAAGATACATCAGAAATGAAATTCAATATTACAGTAAGAATCGTGAAGAATTAAAAACAAATATCGAGCATCAAATAACAAAATGGAAATCTGTTTATGATCAGTTTTCATCTGATGCCATGTATCTAACTGAAAAAGTGAATGAGGCAAAGGAAATCACACCTCAAGTCAAAACATTATTAACAGATACAAAAGATGCGTTCTCTCAGTCAAAAGAGGAGTACAAATCAATCGTAGTTCCTGAAAAGGAAGAAAAAAGTATTTTTGAACCAAAAAAGTAATCACTGTTCAGAAAGGAGAGGATGGAGTGAAAGAATTCCATGCCATAAAAGATAATAAAAAAACTTCATCCTCAAAAAACAGCTGGTATGAAAAACTAAAATTTCTTAATGTAAGGAAGAAAGAGAAGAAGGAAGAAGACCATGATCTTACTACATGGTCAGGTTACATAAAGCATTTAATACTACATATTCAACAAACGGATATTGCAGGTTTTGCAGCTCAATTAGCCTATTTCTTCCTACTATCGCTTTTTCCATTATTAATCTTCATCATAACTTTGTTGCCGTACTTAAACATAGACGAGGCACAAGTCTTCCGTCTCTTAGAAAATTATGCTCCACTGGAGGTATATATTCTTATTAAAGACACATTATCTGAGGTATTAGTAAATAAGAATGGTGGGTTACTATCCATCGGGATTATTGGTACGATTTGGTCTGCTTCAAATGGGATGAATGCAATTGTAAAGTCGTTAAACCGGTCATACGAGATCGAAGAAACTAGACCATTTTTTATCGTCCGTCTTTTGTCCATCGTGTTTACATTACTAATGATTTTGTTATTTATGGTTGCGTTAGTTTTACCTGTGTTCGGTCAGCAAATTGGAACAATACTATTTTCTTACTTTGGTTTTGAAGAAGGCTTTGTGAAACTTTGGAATAGTTTGAGATGGACGATTAGTCCGTTAATCATGTTTATTGTATTAATCGCCTTATACTGGATTGTACCCAATAAAAAGCTTTTCTTGAGAAGTGTACTCCCAGGAGCTGCTTTTGCAGCATTTGGTTGGATTATCGTATCATTAGGATTCTCCTTCTATGTTAGTAATTTTGCTAACTATTCTTCGACATATGGAAGTATCGGAGGAATTATCGTATTAATGTTATGGTTGTATATTTCCGGTATCATCTTGTTGGTTGGTGGTCAAATAAATGCAGTGATGCAGGAACGTAAAATAGCATTAGAGAAAAAAGAAACAGAAGGACATGCCTAATCGCAGTCCTTCTGTTTCTTTATATATTTCTATTCAGCATTCGCAAGCCATTTAGGATGACTAATATAGTACTACCTTCATGCCCGATTACTCCTAAAGGTAGGTCGACTACTTGAAGGAAATTGGAGACAATTAAAAATGCAATCACCGATATGGAAAATACGATATTCTGTTTAACGATACGACGCATTTTACGCGACATTTTTACTGCATACGCAATTTTCGACAAATCATTTTTCATCAGAACGATATCAGCTGTCTCTAAAGCGACATCTGTTCCTTCTCCCATTGCAAAACCTGTTGTTGCTGTTGCTAGTGCGGGAGCATCATTAATGCCATCACCAACCATTCCAACGAATTGATGTTCTTTTAGTAATTCTTTCATATGCATAACTTTCGTTTCTGGTAAGCACTCCGCAATATATTGATCGATTCCAGCCTCTTTAGCAATAACACTTGCGGTCTTTTCATTGTCACCAGTTAGCATTACTGTTTTAATACCCAACGATTGGAGCTGTTTGATTGCGGCTTTTGCCTCTTCACGGACTGTATCCTTTAATGCAGCGACAGCCGCAATTCCTTTAGCATCCCGCATAAAGATAACTGTTTTTCCTTCTTCGGTAAGGGATGAAGCAATTCCGTTATGGAAGTTAAATGCATCATTTTTATCAACAAAATCTGGTTTTCCTACTAATACTGTTTCTCCATCAATGGCTGCCTGTATTCCAAATCCTGGTTTATCTTCAATATGGATTAGAGGGAGATTTTCTACACCTTCTTTCTTTGCAAAAGCTGTAATTGCCTGTGCAAGAGGGTGATTAGATTGCCCTTCGATAGTAGCGAGTTTCTTTAAAGTTTCTGTTCTATCTAAATCTGATCTAACTAAAAAATCTGTAACGATCGGTTTACCGTTTGTTAATGTTCCTGTTTTGTCTAAAGCGATTGCTTTCATCTCGCTGATGTTTTCTAAATGTACTCCACCTTTAAATAATATGCCAACTTTAGCTCCGTTTGAAATTGCTGCTAAAGTGGCAGGCATAATGGATGCTACAAGAGCACATGGTGATGCCACTACCAACAAAACCATCGCACGATAGAATGTAGTGTTCCAGTCCCAACCAAGTAAAAAGTGAGGAAGGAACAGCATGAATGCTACCGTAATTAATACAATTTTCACATACGTACTTTCAAAGCGTTCAATAAACTGCTGAGCAGGTGACTTTTCGTCCTGAGCTGTTTGAACGAGATTAATAATCTTTTGAAACAGCGAGTCCTTGTTTGCCTTTGTCATTTCCATCGTAATAGCACCGCTCATATTAACGGTTCCTGCAAAGAGTTCATCATTTACCTGCTTCGTTACAGGAATTGACTCACCACTAATAGCAGATTCATCTATTGCAGTCGTGCCATTTATTATTTTGCCGTCCGCTGGAATCCGTTCGCCCGGTTTAACGACTAGCTGATTACCTACAATTAGGATACTCACTGAGACACGCGACGTAGTGCCATCACTGTTCAACCGTAAAGCCTCGTCTGGCTGAAGCTCCATAAGAGCAGAAATTTCCTTTTTACTTTTATTCATCGTGTATGTTTCTAGAGCACCACTGACGGCGAATATAAATATAAGGATTGCACCTTCTGTCCAATAACCGATGATGGAAGAGCCAATTGCAGCTAATATCATCAACAATTCAACATTTAACTCTTTTTCTTTAACCGTTTCTACTAGACCTTCTTTAGCCTTGGCATATCCGCCAATAACAAAAGCTAGTAAATAGAAAATGATAGATGCAGTTTCCATCTGTGCATTGCCTAAAAACCAGGCAATGAGGATTAGGATACCGGAAAAGAGGGCAGCTACTAATTCTCCATTGCTCATTAAGCCTGTAAAAAACGGAGGGGGGGATTTCTTTTCAGTAATCTTTGTCATATAAAAACCTCCTTGAGAATGAATTTCAATATTAATATTCCGAATAAATGAAGAAAATGGACCTCCAATTGGAAATCCATTTTACAATCATTACTACTTTATAATTATTATAATTTAGGGATAATGATAAGTCAACTAATACCATTAATTAAAAACTTTTTCTTTATAAGCAGACAGCTTTTCTAGTGAAGATTTGTCAACGTCTGCATGTAGGCTATTTCCATGAGAATCCATTGTTACAACGGCAGTGAAATTCTCTACACGAAGATGCCACATTGCCTCTGGAATACCAAATTCCATCAAATCCACACCTTCAACGCCTTTAATGCAATCTGCATAATACTGAGCAGCACCGCCGATAGCATTTAAGTAAACACCGCCATGTTCAGAAAGAGCAGCAAGCGTTTTTGGACCCATTCCACCTTTACCGATAACTGCACGGATACCAAATTTTTTCATAATATCCCCTTGGTAAGGCTCTTCGCGTATAGAAGTAGTTGGACCTGCAGCACGTACATGCCAGTTTCCTGCTTCATCTTTTTGCATTACTGGACCACAGTGATAAATAATTTGTCCATTTAAATCAACTGGTGCATCATGGCTCATTAAGTGATGATGTATTGCGTCGCGGCCAGTATACATACGACCTGTGATCGATACGACATCCCCTACTTTTAGATTGCGAATTTGTTCTTCTGTAATAGGAGCTTGTAATTCAACAACTTTTTTGGGAGCTTCATCTGTTGATTGATCCTTAAACTCTATTTTCTCTCCATCTTGGTAATGCCATTCAATAATTTCCCCAGTAGTTGGGTTGATATTGATTGCCATTCGACGGTAAGCCCAACAGTTATAAGCAACAGAAACGTAGAAACTTGCAGGGATGCGGTGCATTACGCCAATTTTACAACCAAGTAAAGTAGCTTCACCACCGAAGCCCATAGTTCCGATACCAAGTGTGTTAGCTTTTTCTACTATATATTGCTCTAATTTTGCTAAATCAGGATTTGGATTTGTATCTTCGACATGACGGAATAATTGTTCTTTTGCTAAATCATAGCCAGAAGAACGGTCGCCACCAATTCCTACTCCGATGAATCCAGCTGAACAGCCTTGTCCCTGTGCTTGATAAACAGAATGTAAAATACATTTACGAATACCATCTAAGTCACGCCCTGCACGACCTAATCCCTCTAATTCGGTTGGAAGGCTATATTGGATATTTTTGTTTTCACAGCCGCCACCTTTTAAAATTAGCTTCATTTCAATATAGTCATTTTCCCATTGCTCAAACTTCACAACAGGAAGTCCATCCCCTAAGTTATCTCCACTGTTCGAGCCTGTTAAAGAGTCGACTGCATTAGGACGAAGCTTTGCATCCTTTGTAGCTGTAGCAATAGCCCGTTTGATGGCAGCTTTAATTTCTAATTGGTTTACGCCAATTGGTGTTTTAATCTTAAACGTTGGTAAACCGGTATCTTGGCAAATTGGAGACACATTATCATCTGCCATTTGAATGTTATTTGTGATTGTATCTAGACTCATCGCAGCACGCGTACCAGCATTTTCTGCCGCTTTTGCTTTTTTGATCGCACGACGAACGTCCTTCGGTAAATTTGTAGAAGTTTCAGTAATCAAATCATAAATACTTTTTTCTAATTGCTCCAATTGCATGATGTAAACGCTCCTTTTATATACGTAGGTAACAAACATTACAAGTATACTATTATATTAGCTTGAAAAAAAGAGTCGCTGAGGGAATAAATACTTAAGATACAGCATAAGCCCTAGAAATTCATTGTTTTCGTAACAAGATAATCGAACGCTCAAGAAGCAGGCGTATCCACTCGAGTGCAAGAGCTATACGCCCGAGCGAGACCCCTATACACCCGAGCCCACAATCCGTCCACAAATAAAAAAAGTTCGGAATGAAATCATTCCGAACTGCTCGATTATTCATTTGTGTTTTTAAATTGCTCCATTTTTAACTCTAGATCATCCATCATTTGAATCAGACGGTCTATATCTTCAAGTTCTGTTGTTTCTGGCTCGATTGTGTCTAAAACTTCTAAAAACATCTGTAGTCGATCTTTCAAATAGGATACTTGTTGTTCTGGATTTGAAATATGTTTACCCACAGAAAAACACCTCACTTATATTTATAGGATAAAACAAATTGTAAAGAAAAGATAGGTCTAAAGAGTTAATTTAATGATTTGTTTATTTACAATCTTTACAATATTCTGTGTATATGATAAAGTATCTTTAATGGTACATAGAAGGGAGGCCGTAGTGAATAGTCGATCATTCTAATATTTAGAAAGAGGGTGTTAAGACATTTCACCGGCAGATAGGCCGAAAATGCAGTTATGAATATACAAAAGAATAGTAATTATGTGTAAAGGCTCAGTCATTATCTTACAGAGATATCGGCTGAGCCTTTTGTTGAGCAAAATAATCTATAAACGAACCAAGTTGTCTGCTAAACTAAAGCTATTAGCTATTTAGTTTAGACAAAATGAGGTATTGTTATGCAAGAATTTACAATGGAAGAAAAAAGACGGTTTAAAATTCTAGTTATTATTGTTTCTATATCAGGATTTTCACAAGGGATGCTACTTCCTTTAATATCAGTTATCTTTGAACAGGATGGGGTTAGTGCAACATTAAATGGATTAAGTGCAACTGGATTATACATAGGTACGTTATTAATATCCCCTTTTATGGAACCACCTTTACGAAAATTTGGATATAAGCCGATTATTATAGTAGGTGGTCTACTTGTAATTGTGTCATTAATGCTATTTCCTTTATGGAAAAGTGTAGCATTTTGGTTTGTTTTGCGCTTGTTGATCGGAATTGGTGATCACGCTCTTCATTTTTCAACTCAGACTTGGATTACTAGTTTTTCTCCACAGCATCGATTGGGTAGAAATATAGCAATTTATGGATTGTCGTTTGGAGTAGGTTTTGCAGTAGGACCATTATTCGTTCAGTTGGTAGAAGTCTTTGAAGGTTTACCGTTCATCATTTCGAGTATTCTTTGTTTATGTGCTTGGGTTCTTGTGTTTTTCATCAAGAATGAAAAGCCAGAAGTTATTAGTGGTCCTGCTTCTTTGGTAGGGACATGGAAACGTTTTGGAGCAGCATTTACTGTTGCTTGGATAGCATTTATTCCACCTTTTAGCTATGGTTTTTTGGAATCCTCACTAAATGCAATATATCCTGTATATGCACTACGCAATGCGCTAGATGTTACTGACCTTTCTTATATACTAGCCGCCTTTTCTATCGGAGGTGTTGCTTCACAGCTTCCTTTAGGGGTATTAAGTGACCGCATTGGCAGACGAAAAGTGCTGATTTTCGCGTTAGCATTAGGTTCTGTGACATTTGGAATCGGCAGCATGTTCGAGACATCTGCAATCATTATCGGCAGTTTGTTTTTTATAGCAGGTACATTTGTAGGTTCTACATTTTCGCTTGGCATATCATATATGACCGATTTAACACCAAAAGAACTACTCCCAACTGGCAATCTACTATGCGGAATTTTCTTTAGTATGGGAAGTTTATCTGGACCATTTTTAGGTGGTCTTTTTATTCAACTATTTGAAGGTCTAAGTTTCTTAATACTTATTTCTCTGTTGTTGGGTTCATTGGCCATAGTTATATTCATCTCCAATCCAGCGAAAAAAAGTCGATTGGTAATGAAATAATAATTCTTCTTAATAAGCTATATAAAAAACACTAAGGCTATTCCTATTCGGATTAACCTTAGTGTTTTTTAGTGAATAATGGAACTTTTCTGTTAATTTAACGTATTACATGGAGAAACATTTTTGAATAAATAGTAAAGGAGGGATTTTAAAAATTACTCTAATCCAGAAGTATCAAAAATTACTCGTTTACATTCTAATCTTAGCTTTTGGAATAGTAACCTATTCCTTAGATTTATATCCAGGAGGGTATCAACTTGATCTTTTTAGTGATGAACAATCCTTCATATTAACGAAGAAGGATATTACACAATCTGAACAGTTTAAAATTGAAAAAACGGATGAAACTACCTTAAAAGTTCTATTGATAGATAATGAAATTAGATTTCTAAAAGGACTCTGGCTGACAGGTATTAGTGTATTCGCCATATGGTTTATTTATCTCTTTAGCCAGCTTGAAAAAAAAGAAAAAAATCCAGCTATTTTAGTATCATCTATTTATTTTGTTATTTTTGTTATGGCTATATATGTATATATCGAGAGATTTAATTTTATGAAGTCAGTAATTGAGGGGGTAATAGCATGAACAAAACTTTTAAATTGGTATTTTTAATAACTACACTTTTAGTGTTAGTTAGCTGTTCCAATGATACGGAAAAGATTAAAAACCCACCTATATCTGTTATTGATAGTCCAGAGGTATATCAATATGGGGAACAAGAATTTAAAATTTATACCTATTATCAACCTTTCCTAGATTTTTTAGAGCAAACAGAAGCTCAACCGGAGAATACAGAAGAAATATATCGGGAAACTGTGCTGAGTTCTTTTAAAGACAATGGTTTTAGTTATAGTGATTTTAATGTGGATATTTTCTATACTCCAAATGATTTAAAAGAACTTAGGAAGACTATCGAAACCCTGATCGATAAGCAAGTTGAACTGAATACTTTTATTAAGGAAGCATTGGCTACATCTGTCGACAAGCTCCCAGGAGGTGATAAAAAGATTCATATAATGCCTGTAACGCCTGAAATATTTCAGTACGGAGAAGATATGGGAAATACTGCAGGATACGCTTGGAATAAAAACTCGGTCGTTCTTTTAGTGGGGCCTTCTTTTCAAAAAGGAGATTTACAATATACAGTTGCTCATGAGTATCACCATGTTGTTAATATGGACATTGCAGGTAGTAGTTGGTATACATTGTTAGAACAAAGTGTACTGGAAGGAAAGGCGGATACTTTCGCAACCATGCTATATCCTAAAGTAAATACACCTTGGACGAAACCTTTTACAGATCAGGAAAATAAAAAAGTAATGGAGATTTTCAGTGCTAATTTAGACTCGACTAACACAGATCTCACGGGAGACTTTCTTAATGGAAACCAGTGGAAGGGGATACCCGTGTGGTCACGGTATAAAATTGGTTTTCAAATTATGGAGGAATTTCGTACAAACAATCCAAATATAACGGTGGAAGAGTGGACAAAAATACCAGCAAAAGAACTTTTGGAGAAAAGTAAAATTTTGATAGCTGAAATAGAATAAAAAAAGTGGACAGACATTGTGTCGGTGTCTGTCCATCATTTACCCTCAAACTTAAGGCTTCAATACAAACTTAATACTTTCCTCTTCATGATCGTGGAAAGTTTTATAAGCATCGCTTGCTTTATCTAAAGGCATACTGTGTGTGATAATTTCTTTTGGGTCGAATTCACCGTTTGTAATTTTATCGAATAATGTAGGCATATAATGAATGACTGGAGCCTGTCCCATTTTTAATGTGACATTTCGTTCGAAAATATTACCTAGTGGGAACATGTTATATAAGGAGCCGTAAACGCCAGTTAATTGAATTGTGCCAAATTTTCTCACTGCGTTTAATCCAATATCAATTGCACTGAGTGTTCCTCCCTGAAGTTTTAGCTTTTGCTCGACTTTTTCGACCATCGACATTTTACCGTCCATTCCAACACAGTCAATGACAACGTCTACTCCACCATTTGTAATCTCTTTAATATGAGATCCCATATCCTCATATTGCTCGAAGTTGTACACTTCTGTGTTGTTCATCTTCACCGAGTGCTTTAAGCGATAATCTAAATGATCGACTGCGATTACTCTTTTCACTCCTTTCATCCACGCAAACTTCTGTACCATCAGACCAATCGGCCCAGCACCTAAAACTGCAACAGTGTCTCCTTCTTTCATGCCTGAGTTTTCAACACTCCAATAGGCAGTAGGAAGAACGTCTGACAGAAATAACAATGACTCGTCCTCAAGCTCACATGATTCTGGTATTAAAAAGGGCATGTAATTTCCATAAGGCACTCGTAAATATTCTGCTTGTCCGCCTGGATAATTACCATAACGTTCTGTAAAACCAAAATAAGCACCAGAGTCTAATGCTGGATTGTCATTTGAATTATCACATTGACTCTCCATCTCATTATTACAATAAAAACATTCGCCACAAGATATATTGAATGGAATAACGACACGATCTCCTTTTTTCACCTTCGTTACAGCTGGTCCAACCTCTTCCACGATACCCATCGGTTCGTGGCCAATAACATAGTCTTTTCTAGTGGGCATAGCACCTCTATAAATATGGAGATCAGACCCACAAATAGCAGTTGTCGTTATTCGCACAATAATATCATCCTGTTTTTCCAATTTTGCATCTGGTACTTCTTTCACCTGAATATCTTTGGCACCTTGATACGTGACTGCTTTCAAAAGATCTCCTCCTCTATTTTATGTTCACTTTATTGATTCCCTTAAGTTTTCCAATTAAACGTAATAGGATGGTTTTAGGTAAAATGTGTTAGCTATGTGCCACCTATAGTAAATTTGCATATAGTAAATTTGCTGTAAAACAAAAAAGCTGTTGGATAGTTAAATATCTATCCGACAGCTTTTTGCTATTTTAACTCCAACAGTGTTACTGCTTCTACATGTGCAGTTTGTGCAAACATATCAACAGGTTGGATGTACTTGATATTGTATATTTCTTTTAGTGCTGCTAAATCTTTTGCGAGTGTGGATGGGTTACATGATGTGTAAACAAAACGTTTTGGCTTAATATCTAATATCGTTTTTAACAACTCATCATCTAATCCAGCACGGGGTGGATCTACTGTTAATACGTCTGGCACAAAACCTTCGCTTCTCCATTTTTGTAACCAATGCTGTGCAGTGCCATGTACATATTGCGTGTTTTTAAAACCATTTCGTTTCGCATTCCTTTTCGCATCCTGAACAGATTCTTGGACGATATCCATACCGCGAACCTCTTTTGCATTTTTTGCAAGCCACAGTCCAATGGTACCAACTCCGCAGTATGCATCTACAATTGTTTCTTCACCAGTTAGAGCAGCTGCTTTTTCAATTTCATTGTACAAATGCACAGTTTGTTCTGGATTCAACTGGAAAAATGCTCGAGCGGATAGATCGAAAGCTAGCTCTCCAAGTTTTTCATGAATTGTTTCTTTGCCGTGTAAGTTAAATGTCGTGTCACCAAATATAAGAGAAGTATCCTCTGCATTGATGTTCTGACTAATGGACACAATATTAGAGTCAATTGCTCGAATCATTTGTACAAGCTCTTCTTTACGTGGCATTTTCTTTTGAGTTGTCACGAGAGTAACTTGAATTTGACCAGTTTTCATGCCCGTACGAACGACAATAGTACGGACGATTCCTTTAGAATTTCTGCCATCGTAAATAGGAATTTTCAGTTCTTCCAGGAATTTTTTTATTTCATTTGTAATATGTGTTGTGGCTGGATGTTGAACAGAACAATCGTTGATATCGATTAACATATTAGATTCTTCTGCATATAACCCAGAAATAACTTTATCGCCTAATTCTCTCACCTGGAATTGGCTTTTGTTACGGTAGTTCCAAGGATTGTCCATGCCTATTGTTGGACGCACGTCAATTGATGGAGCCAATTCTTTCACGTAACGCTCTAGTGCCTGTAAAACTAAATCTCTTTTGACTAGTAGCTGACTTTCATAGGTCATATGCTGTAATTGACATCCACCACATGCTTCATATACCGGGCATGGAGGATTAACACGATTTGGAGAGGGTTCTCTCAATGTTTTAATTTCTGCTTGCGCATATTTAGGGTTTGCTGCTGTAACCTTTGCAGTTATAACCTCTCCTGGGAGCGCTCCTTTTACAAAAACAACATTGCGTTTAAAAAATCCAACGCCTTCACCGTTAATACCTATTCGTTTAATCGTAAGAGGGAATTCCTGTCCCACTTCTATAATTGTTATTTCACTCATACCTTCACGTCCTTTATAATCTTCTATCTATTATAAAGGAGATTATTCAGGAAGCAAAGTAAGCGGAATATCCAGATTATTCATGATTAAATCGTCTAGAGTTCCAAACGTATAGCCCATTTTTTTGGCATCTTTGATAAACATCGGTAAGCCTTCCGCATTATCAGGAGAAACTGTATGCATTAAGATAATGGCACCAGGATGGATTTGTGACATCAGTTGATCGTAGGCGTATTTGCCACCTTTTTTCTGATCCCTATGCCAATCAATAAATGCTACAGACCAGAATATATGCTGATGTCCTATTTCATTGGCTGCTTCCAGCACTTGTTCGTTAAAAATTCCTTCAGGTGGGCGAGTGACAGTAGTTCTTGTTAATGAGGTTAATTCACTTAGGCGTTTATCAAATTTTTGTAATTCTTTTTGAACCCCTTCCTTTGAAAGCTTAGCTAAGTTTGGATGACCATAAGAATGGTTGCCGATTTGATGTCCATCTGCAATCATTCGTTTAACTAGAGGGGTTGCACTTTCTAAATAATGGCCGGTCAAAAAGAATGTAGCCTGAATATTTTCGGCTTTTAAAGTGTCTAAAATACTTTCGGTATAGCCGTTTTCATAACCATTATCAAATGTAAAATATAGTATCTTTTTATCGGCAGGACCTTTATAGATCGCTCCGTGCTTTTTAAGCATAGCATCCATTTCTCCACCAGCTTCTGCTTGCTGCTGATTTGTCGCCTTTTTTAATCCCCAATGGATTTCTTCTGCTTGTGCAGAAAAAGGTTTATACATTAACCCAATACTTAAAATGATTGTAGCAATTAACATTCCTACTAAATGAGATTTCCACATAAAAACGCAACCTTTCTTTTTTAGTAGGTTGCGCCAATACGATTCAGTTATTCATCTATAAATATTGCGTAATGCACTTTCTAAATTTGGAAATTGAAACGAATACCCTTCATCTAATAATACTTGGGGAATAACATGCTGACCTTCTATTACTAGCTGACTTTTTTCACCCAATGCAAATTTTAAAGCGAAAGAGGGAACTGGAAAATAATACGGTCTTTTTAAGACGTTCGCCAAGGTTTTTCCAAAATCATTCATCCTTTTGGCGTGAGGTGCAGTGATATTGAACGGTCCACTAATGGGATGCTCTATTGCAAATAATAATGCATGAGCTACATCTTTAACATGCACCCAAGACATCCAATTATGACCTGCACCAATTGGTCCACCGACAAAAAGTTTATATGGAAGTGCCATCAATGGTAGTGCGCCTTCAGACTTCCCTAAAATAATGCCGAATCTACCACAAGCAACTCGAATCTGTAGCTTTTCTGCGCTTTGTGCTTTAAGCTCCCAATCTCTCACTGTTCTCGCCAAAAAGTCTGTTCCTTTTTCTTTCGATTTTTCTGTATATCTCCTACTAGTTGAGGCGGGATAAATGCCAATTGCACTTGCATTAACAAGCACTTTTGGTTTTACAGTTAAGGCTTTTAAAATTCTCAATACTTCATCGGTTGCTTTCATCCGGCTATCATAAATTGTTTGTTTTTGTTTTTCAGTCCATCGTCCATTATTAATCGACTCACCCGCTAAATTGACAAAAGCATCGATGCCTTCTAACTGTTTTTCAGGATTTGCAGTTTCCGATAACCATTGTACATACGTTATACCACGTTCCATTCCGTTTCTTGAACGAGACAATATATACACTTCATGTCCTTTTTGCAAAAGTAAATCAGCTAGTTCGCTTCCTACGAAGCCTGTTCCTCCAGTAATTGCAATTTTCATTTTCACCAACCTCCTTCTAACAATTATCATAACAGTTCAATCATTTATCACCAACCAAGATATACGTTATAATTGGAGAAAGACGAATGGAGAGAGGTATATATGCCGGTTATTACGAAAATTGCACGACAAAAAAACAATAATGAACGGTATAATTTATATTTGGATGAAAAGTATGCATTTAGTTTAGACGAAGCAGTACTTATAAAATATCAGCTAACAAAGGGAAAAGTCCTCGAAGCATTTACATTAGATGAAATGGTTTTTGATGATGAAGTAAGAAAGGCATTTAATAAGGCGATTAACTTTTTAAGCTACCGTATGAGAAGTGAGCATGAGGTAAAACAAAAACTTCTGCAAAATGAATTTGGTGAAGCAGTTATTTTGGAAGCAATTCGTAAGTTATATGAGTATGGCTTTCTTAACGATGAAAGCTTCACAAAAGCATTAGTAGAAACACAAAAGAAAAATAGCAAAAAAGGACCTACTGCGATTCGTCAGGAATTAAAGAAAAGAGGAATTGAAAAGAATCTTCAGGAAGAAGTGCTAGGAAACTATTCGGAAGAAGAGCAGGTCGATATTGCGAGAACGTTGGCGGAGAAAATTATTCATCAACATCAAGATAAAACACCGAGACAAATTAAACAAAAAGTTCAAGATACACTCCAAAGAAAAGGGTATAATTTTTCTATAATCACTCAAGCACTTTCCGCATTCGAATTAGAAAAGAATGAGGAAGAGTGGACGGAAATTATTGCTACACAAGGAGATAAAATTTGGCGAAAATATTCATCCAAGTATCAAGGGAATGATTTACACAGACGTATAAAGACAGCATTGTATCAAAAAGGCTTCCCTGTAGAACAAATTGATTTTTATATTGAAAAAAAGGAGCTGGAAGAGCAAGATGAGTGAAAAAAAGTACAGTGATATGACCGTAACAGAATTACGAACAGAAATCGCAAACCTAAAAGAAAAATCACGTAAGGCCGAGCAGCTTGGCATAGTAAATGAGTATGCTGTTTACGAAAGAAAAGCATTGATGGCACAAGCATTTTTAATAGATCCTGCTACTATAAAACCAGGAGAGATGTATCGTATTATTGGCGATCCAGGTGTATTCTTTCAAGTGGAATATTTAAAGGGAAGATTTGCATGGGGCTATAGATTAGGCGGAGATAAATATGAAGAAGCTTTGCCAATCTCGATGTTAGAATCCCTGGAGGAAGGTAAATAATATGCAAACTAAAATAGATGAACTAACTTACGCACTACTTGAAAAAAATGATAAATTATCAGCTGCAAAAGCAAGAGCATGGATAGAGCTTTTATGGTCGGACTTTGAATCCTCTTATGCAAAAGCAGGTTATGACTACAAAGGTGCAGCTGTCACAGAAATGGTCATTCGAAAATGGATAGATGGCTACGGTGAGCAATTGCATGATTTTGCAAACACGAACGAGAAGTACAAGCATTTACTAGAAACCGACGATTTTACCAATTAAAAACGCTAGGAAATACATCCTAGCGTTTTTCTTAAGATACAGAATCTGTCTAATTTCAAGACTTAGGCGTTTGCGCTTTTGTTCTTAATGAGGGATGAAATCTAACTTTTTGCGAAGCTTGTCCTCACTGAAGATCCAACCAGTGTAAGAATTGACTATCTCAAGGTCTTCATTCAAATGCGCTACAGCTACAAATGGATAATAATCATTACTGCGATAACGTAGATCAATTAGTCTTACTTCATAAATATGCTCAAATTCAGTGATTTCCCAACGATAAATTGGAGAAAACGAAGTAAAGGCACTTAAGTTATGATCCTTCATGGCCGCTTTTACTAAGTCAGATTTCGGCAGCGGATTACGTTCAAACTTATCATAAATAGTGATGGATCTGCCATAAGCACGTCCTACATAATGATGTGTTTTAGAAATTGCCGCTACTCTCCACTGGAGGAATTTCATCGTCGGTGCAACGATAATTTCATGAGCATCGGGAATAGTATGCTTGACCGAATTTTTGACCGCATGCTGGACGGCAAAACGTAAAATATAATAAAGGAAAATGATGGCATACATCGTAAGGAAGGTCGGAACAGGATTTAAACCTAACATCCATAATAGTAAACCGACAACATGTATACCGAAAATAATCGGATCAAATGTGTTAATAACTCCTAATGCAACCCATTTCCTTGAAAATGGCCTTAATGCTTGTGTCCCGTAAGCATTAAATATATCCACAAAAACATGTACAAAAACGGCTAAAAAGGTCCATAACCATAAATGTAGTAAATTGGCTTCCGGCATAATAAGCCATAACACACCTGCTATTAAAATAGGCCATAAAATAACCGCAGGAATTGAATGGGTAATCCCACGATGATGTCGGATATAAACAGCATTGCTGCGTAATTTTAAAACAGTATCTATATCAGGGGCTTGTGAGCCAATGATTGTACCTGCTATGACTGCAGTCGTTGTAAGTGTACTCCCTGCGACTACGGGGTCAATAAGAGATAGACCACCTAGTGCAATACCCATAACGACATGTGTACCTGTGTCCATACAACCAGCTCCTTTTAGGATTACAGCTAACTACATCTTAAAATAAATTTCTAAAAAAACAAAGCTACTATTATTCATATACCCATATTTCATGTCAATAATCGCAAGAAAGGATTTTACAGTGAACGAATTATATAAAAAGCAGGTTAGAAATGCCCTAGTTTCATGGTTTTTAAAAGAGAAACGTGATTTACCTTGGAGGAAAACTACGGATCCATATAAAATTTGGGTTTCTGAAGTGATGCTACAGCAGACGAAGGTAGATACGGTTATCCCTTATTATGAAAGATTTATCGCAAAATATCCTTCGCTTGAAGCACTTGCTAATGCGGATGAAGGAGAACTATTAAAAGAATGGGAAGGATTAGGTTACTATTCCCGTGCACGAAACCTGCAGGCTGGTGTTAAAGAGGTAGTCGAACAATATGGAAGTGTTGTTCCTTCCACTCGCAAAGATATTTCTAAGCTAAAAGGTGTTGGTCCTTATACAGCTGGTGCTGTTCTTAGTATTGCATACGGAGTTCCAGAGCATGCCGTAGATGGAAATGTCATGAGAGTATTATCTCGATTATTATTAATAAAAGAAGATATCGCTAAACCGAAAACGAAGAAAATATTTGAAGAGGCGGTAATGGATTTAATTGATCATGAAAATCCTTCAGCATTCAACCAAGGGCTCATGGAGCTAGGAGCAGTAATTTGTACTCCGACTAAACCAAAGTGTCTTTTATGTCCAGTACGTGAAAACTGTTCTGCATTTTTTGAAGGTATACAGGATGAGCTGCCAGTAAAAACAATCCAAAAGAAATCGAAGCTACATAAGGTAAAAACGGTAGTAATACGCAATAAGAGTGGACAGGTTTTATTAGAAAAAAGAGCTTCAAAAGGTTTGCTTGCGAATATGTGGCAATTCCCAATGGTCGAACTGCCAACCCCTAATCACACTGTTGAAGAGGTGATTGAACATGATTATGGGGTAGAAATAACAAAAGGTTCGTCCATAATTGAATTTAAGCATGTGTTCTCTCATCTAGTATGGGAAATAGAAAGCTTTGAAGCAGCTTTAGTTAAAGAAAAAGAACTCCGATCACAATGTGCTTGGCTAACGAAAGAAGAAATAAACGAGCAACCGATGCCGGTCCCAATGCTAAAAATATGGAATGCATGGAAAGAAAGGAAGAATGAAAATGACAACAAATAAAGTTGCGCTAGTAACAGGAAGTAGCAGAGGGTTAGGGAAAGCTATTGCCATTGAGCTTGCCAAAAATGGCTATGATATTGTAGTAAATTATGCGAGAAGTAAAACTGCAGCCCTAGAAACCGTGAAGGAAATAGAAGCGTTCGGAAGAAAAGCATTGCTAGTAAGGGCGAATGTAGGGGATGTAGAAAAACTACGAGTTATGTTCGAAACGATTAAAGAAGAATTTGGCCGATTAGATATATTTGTTAGCAACGCAGCGTCTGGTGTTTTACGTCCTATTATGGAATTAGAAGAATCACACTGGGACTGGACAATGAATATTAATGCAAAAGGAATGCTCTTTGGTGCCCAGGAAGCTGCAAAGCTAATGCCAGAAGGCGGCAAAATATTGGGAATTAGCTCTCTAGGTTCCATTCGCTATTTGGAAAACTACACAACTGTAGGAGTTTCCAAGGCTGCAATCGAGTCACTCACAAGATATTTGGCAGTAGAACTAGCTCCTAAGGGGATTGTCGTAAACACAGTTTCTGGTGGTGCTCTCGATACAGATGCACTAAAGCATTTTCCAAACCGTGAAGAATTACTAGAGGATGCCCGCATTAACACTCCAGCTGGACGGATGGTAGAAATCGAGGACATGGTAAAAACTGCTATGTTCTTACTATCAGACGATGCTTCCATGATTCGTGGACAAACTATTATTGTTGATGGCGGAAGATCAATCAAAATGTAAAATGTAGTATGTTCGATAGCTACTGAATTGCTTTACTCTCGGAGACCGGGGAGTTACTCTCGTTCCAGAGGTTTTACTCGCTCTTGGATTCCATATACTAGCGGAAGAGGAGAATTTACTCTCGTTAAGTTAAATTTATCCATAAAATAGAATTAATAAGAGTTACACTTTATAATTTGCCTTTATTAAATTGATTTAAGCAATAAAAAATTTAAAAAATGAATAAAATAATGCCATCTGCACATGATACATGTGTACGGAGGTGAAATATCCATGAAGAATAACAGAAACCAGCAGAACCAAAACCAAGAATTTGCTTCTGAAACTGATATTCAAAAAGTTAAAGAACAGAATCGTCAAGCGGAGTTGAAAAAGCAACAAGCTAGCGGTCCACAAGCAAATCGTTCTTCTAACCGAACTAAATAACATGGATTCACCAAAAATCAGCGAGGGTAAAAATACCCTCGCTGATTTTTTTACTATAGTTTTTTACAGTGAATTGTTATAATAAGAAAATAAGTATATAAAATCTAAATTTGCTCCAACACAATCGGTGGGAAAACAGAAAATACCCACGGATTAAGTTTCACTTTATGAAAAGGTGGCTAAATCATGGCGATTCCAAACGAAGGAGAAACTATTCAAATTCACAGCTACAAGCATAATGGCCGAATCCACCGTGTCTGGCAAGAAACGACGGTTTTAAAAGGAACCAAAAATATTATAATTGGTGCAAATGAACGAACGTTGGTCATTGAATCAGATGGTAGAACTTGGATTACTAGAGAACCTTCAATTTGCTACTTTCACGCCGAATATTGGTTTAACATTATTTGTATGCTACGAGAAGATGGTGTATACTATTACATCAACATGAGTTCTCCATTTGTCTATAACAATGGAATGCTAAAGTACATTGATTATGATTTAGATGTGAAGGTATTTCCTGATATGACCTACACCATTCTAGATGAGGACGAATACGAGCAACATAAAAAGGAAATGAAGTATCCAGAAGAAATTGATGGCATTCTAAATCGAAATGTTGAAAAACTTATTTCCTGGATTAAACAAAGAAGAGGTCCATTTGCTCCCGATTTTATCGAGGCTTGGACAAGTCGTTATCATTTTCAAAAACAGTTGAATGAGTAGTTGGAGAAACCTGTTGAAAACATGCAACAGGTTTTTCTCATGGTAGAAAGGAGTTTTAACATGAGTTCGATGAAAAGATATATGCAATTTGTAAAGCCGTATAACTTTCAAATTTTCTTAACGATTGTGATTGGTATTATTAAATTTGCAATTCCATTATTTATTCCGATTCTTATCAAAATTGTCATTGATGATATTATTGGAGCAGAAGCTTTAACAAATGATGAAAAAATAACGCAGTTAGTCTATTGGCTAGGAGGGACTGCATTAGTGTTTTTAGTTGTCCGTCCACCAATTGAGTACTATAGACAATATTTAGCGCAGCTGGTAAGTAACAAAATATTGTTTGATATACGTAAAAACATGTATACACATCTGCAAAAACTAAGCTTGAAATATTATTCCAACACTCGTGCTGGAGAGGTTATTTCTCGCGTTATCAATGACGTGGAGCAAACGAAAAATTTTGTCATGATCGGTTTGATGAATGTTTGGCTCGATTTAGCAACTATTCTAATCGCAATCGGAATTATGTTAACGATGAATGTAAAGCTTACTTTAGTAACGTTACTTGCTTTTCCATTTTACGCGGTTAGTGTTAAATACTTTTTCGGCAGATTACGGGAGCTAACAAGGGAGCGTTCGCAAGCGCTAGCAGGTGTTCAAAGCTACCTACATGAACGTGTTCAGGGCATGAGTATTATTAAAACATTTACTTTGGAAAAGCATGAACAAAAATTATTTGATGAAACAAATGGAGAGTTTTTGGATGCGGCAGTAAAACAAACCGTTTGGAATGCAAAAGCATTTGCCGTAGTTAATACTATTACCGATATTGCGCCTTTACTTGTTATTGCATATGCAGGCTATGAAGCGATCAATGGAAGATTATCAGTCGGAACGATGGCTGCATTTATCGCATATATTGAGCGTTTATACAGTCCGTTAAGACGTTTAGTCAATTCATCTACCACTTTAACACAGTCATTTGCTTCCATGGATAGGGTATTTGAGTTAATGGATGAAGAATATGATATTGTCGATAAAAAAGGAGCTTCTACGCTAGGGGTAGCAAGCGGTGAAGTTACCTTTTCAAATGTTTCGTTTCAGTATGAAAAAGACGGTCAAATGATTTTAGAGGATGTTAACTTCCGAGTGAACGCAGGAGAAACGGTCGCTTTTGTTGGGATGAGTGGTGGTGGTAAGTCTACTATTATTAGCTTAATCCCTAGATTTTACGATGTTTCAAATGGACAAGTCCTAATTGATGGTAAGGATGTTAAGGACGTCACGATAGAGTCATTAAGAAAGCAAATTGGTATAGTGTTGCAAGATAATATTCTCTTCAGTGATTCGGTGAAATCCAATATATTAATGGGAAAACCAGGTGCTACCGACGAAGAAGTAGTGGAAGCTGCCAAAGCTGCAAATGCACATGACTTTATTATGGAACTGCCTTATGGATACGAAACAAAGGTGGGAGAACGTGGAGTGAAGCTCTCAGGTGGTCAGAAGCAACGCGTTGCAATAGCACGAGTATTTTTAAAAAATCCACCTATTTTAGTTCTAGATGAAGCAACTTCCGCATTAGATTTAGAGAGTGAATCTTTGATACAGGATTCGTTAGAGAAACTTGCTTCTAATCGTACGACAATTATTGTTGCTCATAGGTTATCTACTATTACTCATGCAGACACTATTTTTGTTATTGAAAATGGTAAAGTGATGGAAAGCGGTTCACATGGACAATTAATGAAACAAAGAAATATTTATTATAATTTATTTCAAATCCAACAACTTGATACAGAATAGACATCAAACATCTTATAAGTGATACGTCAGCTTATAAGGTGTTTTTTTACTGTAGGAAAAGGATAGTCGTATGACTTTTCAGAAAAGTATTGCATAGTAACGATATTTGTGTAGAATAACTATTAAGTTAGAAATATTAGATTATTGTGAAAAGAGGGGACATCATGGGGGAACGACAAACGATTTTGGAAGTGAAAGATCTTCAAACATCCTTTTTCACAGATGATGGTGTTATTCCATCCGTTGATCATATTGATTTTCATGTAAGAGAAGGGGAAATTTTAGGTATCGTTGGGGAATCAGGTTGTGGAAAAAGTGTAACATCTCTATCTATTATGGGACTAGTTCCTAGCCCACCAGGAAGAATTACTAGTGGTCAAATCATATTCGAAGGAAAAGACTTAACGAAGTTTTCAGAGAAAGAAATGCGTAAAGTTCGTGGTAACGATGTTGCGATGATTTTTCAAGAGCCGATGACATCATTAAATCCTTTATTTACTATTGAAAATCAGTTGCTTGAAGCAATTACCTTACATAAGAAAGACTGGAGTAAAAAGAAAGCACACGCAAGAGCAGTAGAAATGTTAAAACTAGTTGGATTACCGAGGGCAGAAGAGCTTATGAATGACTATCCACATCAGCTGTCCGGTGGAATGAGACAACGTGTAATGATTGCTATGGCTTTAGTATGTGACCCAAAACTTTTAATAGCTGATGAACCAACTACAGCATTAGATGTAACAATTCAAGCTCAAATATTAAAACTTATGCGTGAGCTAAATGAACGACTTAACACAGCGGTAATATTAATAACCCATGATTTAGGGGTAGTGGCTGAAACTTGTGAGAGAGTAGTAGTAATGTATGCGGGAAAAGTAGTAGAAGAGGGAACTGTGGATACAATTTTTAATAACCCACAGCATCCATATACGAAAGGCTTAATTGCTTCTGTACCAGATATGCGCTATAAAAAACAACGACTTTACTCTATTCCCGGAAGTGTTCCAAAACCTGGATCGATCAATCAAGGCTGCAGATTTGCTGCTCGCTGTGAATTTGTATTTGGAAGATGTACCGAAGAAAATCCTCCACTTTACGAAACTTCAGAAGGTCATAAAACAAGATGCTTCTTATACGATGAGAAGGAGGTTTTGGCTGATGATAGAGCCGTTGTTAAAAGTTGAAGGATTAAAAAAGTATTTTCCTGTTCGCACTGGATTGTTAGGAAAGCACACGGGCAATGTGAAGGCAGTAGATGATATTTCTTTTTTCGTAAATGAAGGTGAAACTTTAGGTATAGTAGGGGAATCGGGCTGTGGAAAATCTACTACTGGCAGAATGCTTATGAGATTACTAGAGCCGACCGAAGGAAAAGTGACATTTAACGGAAAAGAGCTAACGAATATCTCCAAGGACGAAATGCGAAAGGCAAGACGTGAAATTCAAATGGTATTTCAAGATCCATATGCATCTCTAAATCCTCGACATACAATAGAAAAGATTCTAATGGAGCCCTTAATTGTCCATAATATTGGAGATCCAAAAAGTCGTAAAAAGAAAGTACATGACTTTTTAGAAATTGTCGGTTTAAGTAGTTACCATGCAAAACGCTATCCCCATCAATTTAGTGGAGGTCAACGGCAGCGTATTGGAATTGCAAGAGCGTTGATGACTAACCCTAAATTGATAATAGCGGATGAACCAGTTTCTGCACTTGATGTTTCTATCCAAGCACAGGTTTTGAATTTGATGCAAGATTTACAGAAAGAACTTAAGCTTACTTATATATTTATCGCGCATGATTTAGGGGTAGTTCGTCATATTAGTGATCGGGTAGGGGTTATGTATTTAGGGAGAATGGCAGAGCTTGCGACAAGTGAATCACTGTATGCTGTGCCTTTGCATCCATATACGAAAGCTTTACTTTCAGCAGTACCAGTACCAGATCCTGAATTTAAACGCGAACAAATCATTTTAGAAGGGGATATTCCAAGTCCCTCTAATCCACCTACAGGGTGTACTTTCCATACAAGATGTCCATTTAAAATGGATATATGTGCGAAGGAAATTCCTCAATTACAAGAGGCTAAAACTGGTCATTTTGTTGCTTGCCATTTATATAATGCGCAAGTGCAACATTGATAATAAATATTATGGAGGGGTCCAAATGGGGAAATTGAAAATATGGTCATTTTTGCTGCTGATGTTCGTCGCAATTACTGTAGTACTTGCTGCGTGTTCATCTGACGATTCATCAGACGGCGATACAAAGAAAGATAATGATAAAGGCAATTCAGACTCTGCTGAAGAAAAAGTTTTAATCTTTGGTCGTGGAGGAGACTCAGTTTCACTTGATCCTGCTGCTGTAACGGACGGTGAATCATTTAAAGTTACACAAAACGTGTTAGAAACGCTATTAAACTTTGGTCCACAAGATACTACGATTAACGAAGGATTAGCTACAAAATGGGAGCCATCTGAAGATGGACTTTCATATACGTTCACACTTCGTGAAGGAGTAAAATTCCATGACGGAACAGACTTCAACGCAGAAGCAGTAGTGAAAAACTTTGAACGTTGGGCAGGCGGTTCTGAAGATCTATTCCCATATTATGGGTCTATGTTCGGTGGATATGCTGGTGATGAAGGTCACGTAATCGAATCAGTTACTGCTGAAGGAGATTACACGGTAGTATTTAAGCTTACTCGTGCACAAGCACCTTTCTTAAAAAATATTGCAATGAGTCCTTTCGCTATAGCAAGTCCGACTGCATTTGAAGCAGCTGGCGACAAATTTGGTGATAGCCCAGTAGGTACTGGACCATTCAAATTTGTAGAATGGAAGCGTAATGATTCGATTACTATCGAAAAAAATGAAGATTATTGGAATTCAGAAGAACCTAAATTAGATAAAGTTGTTTTCCGTGCTATTCCAGATAACTCTGCACGTTTAAATTCTCTTTTAACGGGTGAAATTGACTTAGCTGATGGAGTAAATCCTTCCGATGGAGCTACAGTAGAATCCGAAGATGCTTTGCAATTATTTGAACGTCCATCTATGAATATTGGGTACCTTGGTTTAACAAGCACACGCCCACCATTTGATAACCAAAAAGTTCGTCAAGCTGTAAACTATGCAATTGACAAACAAGCGATTGTTGATGCCTTCTTTGAAGGGCGCGCAGAAGTAGCGAAAAACCCTATGCCACCATCAATTAGTGGATACAATGAGGACGTTGCTGGATACGAATATGATCCAGAAAAAGCGAAGCAATTATTAGCAGAAGCTGGTTTGGCGGATGGCTTTAAAATGGATCTATGGGCAATGCCTGTCCCACGTCCATACATGCCAGATGGTGCTAAAGTTGCGGAAGCTATTCAGAAAAACTTAGCTGATGTTGGTATCACTGCTAATATCGTATCTTATGAATGGGCTACTTATTTAGAAAAAGCTCGTAACGGAGAAGCGGATGCTTTCTTATTAGGTTGGACAGGTGACAATGGAGATGCGGATAACTTCCTTTATGTATTACTTGATGAGGATAATATCGGAAGCAATAACTACAGCTATTATAGCAACCCTGAAACACATAAGATTTTAATAGAAGCACAAACAGAAGTTGATGAAGACAAACGTAATGAACTTTATAAACAAGCACAAGAAATTATCTCGGAGGATGCTCCTTGGGTACCACTTGCACACTCAACACCATTACTAGCAGGTGATGCAAAAATCATTAATTTCTTACCACATCCGACTGGTTCTGACAGATTAAACAAGGTCGACTTTAAGTAATATGCTTAAGGGGGGAGGTCTTCGTGATTTCTCCCCTTTCTTTATTTAAAAATTAGAGAGGTGAAGAAAATGCTTCACTATATCGGTAAACGATTATTACAACTGATACCTGTATTACTTGGTATGACATTTGTTGTGTTCATGATTATACGGGCAATTCCTGGTAATCCTGCTCAAGTAATATTAGGACAATTAGCATCTAAAGAAGCGATAGAAGCATTAGAGATTAAACTAGGCTTAAACGAGCCTTGGTATACCCAATACTTCGACTATTTAGTAGGTCTCTTAAAAGGTGATCTCGGTGAATCAATGCGAACAGTCCAACCGGTTGCGAAAGAGATTTGGCCTTACTTAGCTGCCACTATCGAGCTTGCTTTCTTCGCTATTATTCTTGCGGTTATCATTGGCGTGAATGCAGGTATTATTTCTGCTTGGTTCCAAAATTCCTGGTTCGATTATATGGCAATGGTTCTAGCATTAATCGGTGTGTCGATGCCAATCTTTTGGCTAGGGCTGATGGAACAATGGATTTTTGGTATTGAATTGCAATGGCTTCCAACTACAGGGCGAGAAGAGGTTCGAGATCCTGTTAATTCCATTACAAGTTTATATATTATAGATACCATTATACAAGGCAGATTCGATCAGCTAGGTACGGTATTAAAGCATTTAGTATTACCGGGAATTGCTTTAGCGACAATTCCAATGGCGATTATCGCTCGTATGACGAGATCAAGTATGCTTGAAGTAATGCGTGCAGATTATGTTCGTACTGCGAGAGCGAAAGGTCAGAAAATGTTTTGGGTTGTTTACAAACATGCTTTAAAAAATGCTATTATTCCTGTGTTAACTGTAATTGGTTTGCAAACAGGACTCTTATTAGGAGGGGCAATCTTAACAGAGACTATCTTTGGCTGGCCTGGAATCGGAAGATACATTTATGAAGCTATTCAGTTCCGTGACTATCCTGTTATTCAGTCAGGTATACTTGTTGTCGCATTTATATTTGTTATGATCAATTTATTCGTAGATATATTGTATGGGTTAGTAGATCCAAGGATCAAATATGATTAAAAGGAGGAATAGATATGTCCGAAATGGTTCCGAACTCGACAAATGATCAAGTAATAGCGGTTAAAGAAACGTCGACCGGTCCTTGGCGTGATGCATGGCGGAGCTTCCGTAAAAACAAAGGAGCGCTTGTAGGAGCAATGATTGTCTTATTCTTCGTGTTTTTAGCATTTTTTGGTCCTTTATTTGCACCCCAAGGTATTAATGATCAACTTTTAACAGATCGGTTAAAGCCGCCCTCTGGTCAATACTGGTTCGGCACTGATGATTTTGGTCGTGATATTTTTTCACGCATAATCCATGGTGCACGAATTTCATTAATGGTAGGATTTTTCTCTGTAATTGGTTCAGTTGTAGTTGGTAGCATTTTAGGTATTATTGCAGGCTACTATGGAAAATGGATAGACATGATTATATCTAGAATTTTCGATATTATGTTAGCTTTTCCAAGTATTCTATTGGCAATAGCAGTAGTATCTGTTCTAGGACCTTCTTTACAAAATGCATTAATTGCTATCGCGATTATTAATATACCGAACTTTGGTCGCTTAATAAGATCGAAAGTTCTTAGTATTAAAGAAGAGGAATACATAACATCTGCAAAAGCTATTGGGATGAGAGATATCCGTATTTTGTTTTCTCATATACTACCTAATTCAATGGCACCGGTTATTGTTGCAGGTACACTAGCAATTGCGTCAGCCATTATTGAAGCAGCAGCACTTGGGTTCTTAGGACTTGGTGCACAAGCGCCTGCTCCTGAGTGGGGGAAGATGCTAGCGGATGCGCGTATGTATTTAAGGAATGCTCCGTGGACGATGATTTTCCCAGGACTTGCAATTATGTTGACAGTAGTAGGATTTAACTTGATGGGTGATGGACTCCGAGATGCACTCGATCCGAAGATGAAAAACTAACAAATAAGCCACCTAGCAATTAGTTGCTAGGTGGCTTTCATTATGAATCGGTTGAATACTAGTAATTATCGGTAGAAACTTCTATTTTTTAATAAGGCGATTCTTCCATTTGAACAGTCAGTTCCTCACTATGAAAGTTTTGATAGGATGTAATCAGTTTATCCACATGCTCCAATTGTTCCTCGTACTTTAACATTGACGATATTAAATGCAGGAGGTGGTAAGAAGAAAACTCTTCTTCCATTTGAGTAATGGTAATTTGTTTGACGAAAATATCCATTACCTCTTGTCTTTGTATAAATGCCTCAGAATCGTTCTCTTCAACATGCTCAGGTTTTAACTTACCGATGAACTTCAAATGGAGCTGTTCGTGGTAGGTTAATAGAGCATCTAATCTTTCTTGTATCATCATCCGAAAATGTTCCGGTAGGTGAGTCAATTCATGTTCATGGAGATGTAATTTTTTGAGTACATCTAAACTTTTATAAGATGTGGATATTAATTCACGGTAAACGACCAATTTTCTACCCTTTGTGAATATTGCTTTTTTCGTATATCCACGTTCTTCTTTAAAGAAAGAATATAGTTGATCAACTCTTACTAGTCTTTCTTTTAATTGGTTAATTGTTTGTTTAGTCGATTGATGATCCGATGCCTGTCTTACTGTTATACGTAGCCACCGGATTATCTCATCCTGCGTATAGTGAATTGCGTTAAAAAGCTTCTTTTCAAATTTAGGAGGTAAAAATACTAGATTTACAATAAACGCTGATATAACTCCTACTAGAATTGTTGCAAAACGTACTACTGCAAATACTAAAAAGTCATCTCCTTGTATTTCCATAATTGCGATTACCGTTACAAGTGCTAGTGTTAGGGCACTCTCTAATTTTAATTTTAGCATTATTGTAATTGTGATAATTGCTGCAAATCCTACGATTACATAATCTTTTCCGAAAGCTAGAGAGAACAAAACTGCAATAATGGCTCCAATTATATTCCCTTGAACTTGTTCAGTTGCTGTTTTATAGGATCTATAAATAGAAGGTTGAATAGCGAAAATTGCTGCTATTCCCGCAAATACAGGATTAGGAAGCTGAAGTAAGTCCGCTATGAATAAAGAAAATACAATAGCTACCCCAGTTTTAAATATTCGAGCTCCTAATTTCATTAAACCCTATCCTTTCGTAAGAAACAGTGTACCTCATTATCCGAGTTCAGCAAAAGCATTATCAACCGCTTTAATTGTTTCTTGAATATCTTCCTCTGTATGGGCAGTAGTTATAAACCAAGCTTCATATTTAGATGGTGCTAAGTTAATACCTTGGTTAAGCATCAACTTAAAGAATTTAGCAAACATTTCACCATCGCTTGCTTCAGCTTGTTCATAGTTTTCTACCTTTATATCTGTAAAGTATACGGATAGAGCACCTTTAATACGATTTATAGTAATCGTTACATTATGTTTTTGGGCAGCTTCTAGAATACCAGCTTCAAGTAGTGCACCTAGTCTATCTAGTTCGTCATATAATCCTGGAGTTTGTAGAACTTCTAAACAAGCAATCCCTGCTTGCATTGACGCTGGATTACCTGCCATTGTTCCAGCTTGGTATGCTGGTCCTAATGGAGCAACCTGTTCCATAATTTCCTTTTTGCCACCATAAGCTCCAATCGGTAGACCTCCACCGATGATTTTCCCTAATGCTGTTAAGTCTGGTGTTTGATCTAACAAAGTAGATGCAGCCCCATAATGGAAGCGGAATGCAGTAATTACTTCGTCGTAAATGACTAATGCACCTTTGTGTTTAGCTATTTTATGAACTAGTGGAAGGAAGCCTTCATTTGGTTCTACCATACCGAAGTTTCCTACGATTGGTTCCACTAAAATACATGCTAGTTCGTCTCCCCATTTCTCCATTGCTTCTTCATAAGCCTTTGGATCATTGAATGGAATAGTAATTACTTCTTTTGCGATAGATTTAGGAACACCTGCAGAATCTGGTGTACCAAGTGTAGCTGGACCAGAGCCGGCTGCAACTAAAACTAAATCGGAATGCCCATGATAGCATCCGGCAAACTTCATCACTTTTGTTCTGCCCGTGTATGCGCGAGCAACTCGAATTGTTGTCATTACTGCCTCGGTCCCTGAGTTAACAAAGCGAACCTTATCCATAGAAGGAATAGCATCTTTTAGCATTTTAGCAAAGGTTACTTCATGTTTTGTAGGAGTACCATATAAAAGACCAGTTTGAGCAGCTTTTGTGATTGCTTCTGTGATATGAGGATGTGCATGCCCAGTAATAATTGGACCATATGCAGCTAAATAGTCGATATATTTGTTGCCATCGACGTCATAAAAATAAGCACCTTCCGCTCTTTCCATAACGATTGGTGCTCCGCCACCTACAGCTTTGTAAGATCTCGATGGACTGTTCACGCCACCTACTATATGTTCTAATGCTTCTACTTGTATTAGTTCTGATTGTGTTTGTTTCAATGTATTAGCCTCCGCTCAGTTTATTTATAGATAGAAAGTATAACGTTTCTATCCAATTATTGTCTAGTATACTAATTGTTTAAGTTCTTCTTAATTGTAGACAATAATAAGTGAAATTGCTAAGAAAATTGAACATAATGACTAACTTCGATACGATATAAATAGGAGGGATTATGATGGAAAAACTAGAAGGTATGATAGCACCAGACTTTTCATTGAAAAATGAAAAAGGAGAAATTGTTTCACTAAAGGATTTTGCAGGTAAGAAATATGTCGTTTTGTACTTTTATCCGAAAGATGCTACACCAGGATGTACAACAGAAGCATGTGATTTCAAAACCGCTTTTACAAGTTTTACAGAATTAAACGCTGTTATTCTCGGGGTTAGTCCAGATGATGAAAAGGCTCATACAAAATTTATAGCTAAGCATGGGTTGCCATTTTCTCTACTAGTAGATGATACTCATGAAGTTTCCGAAGCATATGGAGTATGGAAACTGAAAAAGAATTTTGGAAAAGAATATATGGGTATTGAACGTTCTACATTTCTAATCGATCCAACTGGAACAGTTGTAAAACAATGGAACAAAGTTAAAGTCGATGGACATGTTGAAGAAGCATTACAAACATTACAAACATTAGTGACAGAAGGGTAACAAGTATGAAAATATTGTTTTCTTTTTTACCAAAACAGGAGCAACAAATAGAATTACAAGATAAGTTTCCAGATGCAGAATTTGTTTTTCAAAAAGGTTTGAATGAAGAACTATTAAAATCATCACAGATTTTAGTTACGTACGGGGAAGACTTACATGCAAATCATCTCGAAACGGCAAAGGAACTTAAATGGATTATGGTGGCTTCGGCTGGGCTAGAAAAAATGCCACTCCAGGAAATTGCAAAAAGAGGAATTGTCGTTACAAATGTACGAGGAATTCACAAAACTCCGATGGCAGAAACGATTTTAGCACATATACTTTCTATTAAAAAGTCACTCCCATTGATCCTAGAGAACCAACGTAACGGGGAATGGTCCAAGCGAGTTTTTCCTGCTGAATTACTAGGTTCAACTGCGATAATATTAGGTCCCGGTGCAATAGGAGGGGAAGTTGGGAGAATACTTCAAGCTTTTGGTGTGCATACGATAGGATGTAATAGCAGTGGACGTACAGCTCCGTATATGGACGAAATGGTGATCTTTGATAATTTAACTGAAGTATTACCGAAAGCTGATATTGTCATTTCCATTTTACCGAGCACAGAACAAACAAAAGGATTAATCACATACGAGCATTTACAGTGTATGAAACAAACAACAATCTTTATGAATTTTGGTCGTGGTGATTTAGTGAAAGAAGAACACCTACTACGTGCATTAGAAGAAGAGAAAATTGCATATGCTGTACTAGATGTTTTTGAAAAAGAACCACTTGCAGAAGGGCATCCATTCTGGAACATGAAAAATGTTGTCGTTTCTCCGCATGTTTCAAGTCACTCTTCTCAGTACGTGGTTCGTGCCTTGGAAATTTTCTCAAGAAATTTAAGTGCTTGGGTAGAGCAGCGGCCATTGGAAAATGAAATCGAATTAAATAAAGGCTACTAATCTATGTCCTTCTATCCTAAGGTGTAATAAATTTGACAGTTCATATCTTTTTTATTTATACTTATTGTAACAATTATAATCAAAGAATGAATATGAAAAGAGGTGCATTGCGATGACGGAAGTACATTTAAGAGATGCTTTAGATACATTAAAATCAACTGGTGTACGTATTACGCCTCAACGCCATGCGATACTGGAATTTATTATCCAATCTATGTCACATCCCACAGCGGACGATATATATAAAGCACTTGAAAGTAAATTTCCTAGCATGAGTGTTGCAACTGTTTACAATAACTTACGTGTTTTTAGAGAAGCAGGACTTGTGAAAGAGTTAACATACGGCGATTCTTCTAGCCGTTTCGATTTTGTTACAAATGATCATTATCATATGATTTGTGATGCGTGTGGAAAAATAGTTGATTTTCATTATCCAGGATTAGATGAAGTAGAACATTTAGCTTCTCATTTAACTGGGTTTGATGTAAGTTATCATCGAATGGAGATTTACGGTGTTTGTCCAACATGTAAAGAACACGCAACCAAAGTTCAATAAGTAAAACCGAGCGCAGTAAATACGCTCGGTTTTTTTGTTTTTCTAGAAAATTATAAAATTCTGGACCTTTGGATACCTACTTACAGGTGATTCTTGGTATAGACTCCAGCGCTTTTCAAGGCTAACCTAGGCGCTTGCACATTAGTTCTTTTATTTTTTCTTGTTCAATGCTTCACTAAATTCTTGCCCTTCAAGATTAGGGTCAAGTGTTAACGGTTCCTTACAATACATACACATATCTACTCTACCTAAAACTTTAGTATGCTTTCCACAGTTTGGACATACTACAGGAACTGCTTTGGTAGATAATAATCCTATCCACCCATAGACAGCAGTACTTGCTATAATAGAGAGTAGCCCAAGAGTCACAAAAATAGTAACTAAGATACCGTTATCTTTAAAGAATATTGCACCGTACATTATGATAAAGCCAAAGAATATAAGTCCCAGTGCAAAGGAGCGTATTCGATTTATTTTATTTTTATAGGGTTTCATTTTCAACCTCCTAATTTCTACATACACTATATCATATTTTAATATAAAATTAAGTTTTGAATTAATCTCTAGAAGGAAAAATAGAAAATTTGTCGAAAATTTATTAGAAGAAGGAAATAAAGGAGGCTTCATTTTTGGAAGCATTATTGAGACCAATTTATCAAGAAAGAGCTAGTGAACCGAATACACTAGGTATTATATTAGTAGAGAAGCGGGCAGAATTTAGCCCTATTACAGATATGTTGGATTCCATATTATTTATCATTACCAAAGAATCCTCTGTCCCGGTATTTACAAAACATTATACATATGGGGATAAAAAAACTGCACTTCATATAATAACAGAGAAGCAGCTCAGAAAATGGTTGCTATTAGGGACTAATCCTAAAATGGTAGATTGGTTAATCAATGGTCGTGTGGTTTTTGATCGAAATGAATATGTAGAAAGTTTGAAACAGGAGCTTTACGTATTCCCGGTAAGTGGCAGGAAAGCTCGTATGGGTATTGAGTTTGCTAAGCTAACTAGAAGATATCTAGAAGGTAAATTATTTTTTGAACAACACAATTTCCTAGATGCTTATAATCATATGGTAGATTCTCTACATCATTTAGCACGTTTAGCTGTTTTTGAGAATGGCATGCATCCAGAAGTAATGGTTTGGAAGCAAGTAAAACAATTAGATCCTTCTATATATAAATTGTACGATGAGTTAATCTCTAGTGAGGAATCGTTAGAGAAAAGATTAGAGCTACTATTTTTAGCAAGTGATTTCTTAATCCATTCACGTACAAAAGATGGAGCACAGCATATTATAGAAGTGTTAGCTTCAAAAGAGTTTTGGACTATCCAAGAAATCCATGAGCAGGAAGAGCTTAAAAACTATTCGGTAGATCTTGAGGTTTTCATCGAGTTTCTAATAGATAAAGGATATATTTTAATCGAAAAACAACAGACGAAAAGCAATGAAATCATGCATAGATACTATAAAGTAATTCAATAGGAACGATACTTAAAAACGGACAATTAATTTTGTTCGTTTTTATTGTTGACATATGAATTATTTACGTGTTATTATAATAAGCGTCGTCAAAAGCACTACAAACTTTTTAAGTAAATAATAGTGAAAAAAGTTTTCGAAAAAACTTCTTGACACTTACTGTGTACGATGGTAAATTAGAGAAGTCGCAAAAAACGACAACGCAAATTGAACATTGAAAACTGAACATGCAAAACGTTAAGAAATATAGCTTGAAAGATTAACTTGATTAATCTGATAGCAAAACAATTTGGACATCATTTAATGATGATGCCAGCAAAACAAAATGAGCTTTTTAAGTTCTCTATTATGGAGAGTTTGATCCTGG